>NZ_FNZN01000006.1 GCF_900109345.1 Maribacter orientalis | reverse complement strand
ATATACCAAAAAGAACTAAGGCTAAGTAATATGGTCCCGTCAATGACAGACGGGTATGACTGCTACCAAAATGCATTGGCAGAACGAATGAACGGCATATTGAAAGGGGAATTCTTAATCTATAAATGTAACAGTGGCAAAGAGTTAAAAAAGCTCATAGCAGAATCAATAAGAACATATAATAACAAAAGACCACACTTGAGTCTAAAATATAAAACACCTAACTTTATACACAACAAAAAACCAGAGAAGCTAGCTTCTCTGGTTTAATATTAATTATTTAAAAACTGTCAACCTATTTTAGGACGACTCAGTATTGCCTGACTCCTTAAGAACCACACATTAAACAATCATCATCTGCTTGACCTTCCTTAGCCCTTGCAATCATTTCTTTCATCTCTTGTGGGGACATTGGCTTAATATCTATTTCAGCTTGTGGAGCAACCTTAGAAACAGTTGCTTCAGTACTTACTACCGCATCATTTACGATAGATGTAACCACTTCTGCTTCAACAGCCTCGGCTACTGGAACTTCCTTCTTTTTAGAGTTATCTAAGGTAAATTTAATTGCATCTACCGCAGCTTTAGTCCGTAAGTAATACATTCCTGTTTTTAAGCCACTTTTCCAAGCATAAAAATGCATAGAAGTCAATTTCGAATAGTTTGCATTCTCCATAAATAAATTCAACGATTGACTTTGATCAATGAAGTAACCTCTATGTCTAGACATATCGATGATATCTTTCATACTAAGCTCCCAAACGGTCTTATATAAATCTCTTATATCTTTTGGTATCGTCTCTATATGTTGAATTGAGCCATTAGCGCGCATTAAATCTTGCTTCATATTCTCGTTCCACATTCCTAGACCTACTAAATCCTCTAAAAGGTGCTTATTAACCACAATAAATTCACCAGATAGTACACGTCTAGTATAAATATTAGAAGTATAAGGCTCGAAACATTCGTTATTACCTAATATTTGAGAGGTAGAAGCTGTTGGCATAGGGGCGACTAATAGTGAATTACGCACCCCGTTTTTCACAACTTCTTTTCTTAATTTTTCCCAGTCCCATCTTCCAGATAATTCGTCATCTTTAATTCCCCACATGTTGTGTTGAAATTCTCCTTTAGACATAGGCGAACCTTCAAAAGTAGAATAAGGGCCTTCTTCTTTTGCCATTTCTACAGATGCCGTTACTGCGGCAAAATACAAAGTTTCAAAAATTTCTTGATTCAACTTCTTAGCTTCATCACTTGTAAATGGTAAACGTAGCATTATAAAAGCATCAGCTAAACCTTGAACACCAAGACCAATTGGTCTATGGCGCATGTTCGAATTTTCTGCTTCTTTAACTGGGTAATAATTTCTATCAATTACTTTATTCAAGTTTTTAGTTACACGTTTTGTAACCTTAAACAATTCTTTATGGTCGAATTCTCCGTTCTTAATAAACATTGGCAACGCTATAGAAGCCAAGTTACATACAGCAACTTCATCGGGGGAGGTGTACTCCATTATCTCGGTACATAAGTTAGAAGAACGTATAGTACCTAAGTTTTTCTGATTACTCTTACGGTTGGCAGCATCTTTATACAGCATGTATGGTGTACCGGTCTCAATCTGTGATTCTAAGATTTTCTCCCATAGTTCACGTGCTTTAACTTTCTTACGACCTTTACCTTCTTCTTCGTATTTAAGATACAGTTTTTCGAACTCCTCACTATGCCTATTATACAAATCTGGACATTCGTTAGGACACATCAATGTCCAATCTTCATTTGCTTCTACCCTTCTCATGAACAAATCAGAAATCCACATTGCATAGAATAAATCTCTTGCACGCATTTCTTCTTTACCATGATTTTTTTTCAGGTCAAGAAACTCATAAATATCAGCATGCCATGGCTCCATATAAATAGCAAAACTTCCTTTACGTTTTCCGCCTCCTTGATCAACGTAACGAGCGGTATCGTTAAATACCTGTAACATGGGAACAATTCCATTGGATGTGCCGTTTGTACCGGCAATATAAGAACCTGTAGCCCTTACATTATGTATAGAAAGACCAATACCCCCAGCAGATTGTGAAATCTTGGCAGTTTGCTTCAACGTATCGTAAATACCATCAATACTATCATCTTTCATAGCCAAAAGAAAACATGATGACATTTGAGGTTTTGGAGTACCAGAATTAAACAATGTAGGTGTAGCATGGGTGAAGTACTTCTTAGACATCAACTCATACGTTTCTATCGCAGAATCCAAATCATTTAAATGGATACCAACAGATACACGCATTAACATATGCTGTGGACGCTCAGCAATTTTACCGTTCAACTTTAATAAATAAGAGCGTTCTAATGTTTTAAAACCGAAATAATCATAGCCAAAATCACGGTTATAAATAATTGTAGAATCTAAAAGCTCTGCATTTTCAGCAATAACCTTATGCACCTCGTCTGATAATAATGGTGCTTTTTTACCTGTTCTTGGATTAACGTACAAGTAAAGGTCTTCCATTGTTTCAGAAAAAGACTTCTTTGTATTCTTATGTAAATTTGAAACAGAAATGCGAGCAGCCAATTTTGCATAGTCTGGGTGTGTAGTCGTCATTGTTGCAGCGATTTCTGCCGCAAGATTATCCAATTCTGAGGTGGTAACCCCGTCATATAGACCTTCAATAACACGCATAGCTACTTTCAAAGGATCTACAAGCCCATTTAGGCCGTAACATAATTTTCGTACTCTTGCGGTGATCTTGTCGAACATGATCAATTCCTTTCTTCCATCTCTTTTAACTACATACATTTGGCTACAATTATTTTAGAATTAATTATTATTTATACAATTGCTATGTTAATAATTTTAACATATAATAATTTGAGCATAAAAACCTCCTTGCTTTAAAGCAAGGAGGTTTGCTCTAATTTTATTTAAAAATCTGCGTCGAAACTGATTTTCTGAGCTTCTTCATCGTTATTCATTACCCCTGCTTTCTGATATTCAGCAACTCTTTTCTCAAAGAAGTTTGTTTTGCCTTGTAGTGATATCATATCCATAAAGTCGAACGGGTTTGTAGTATTATAAACCCTATCGCACTCCAGTTCAACAAGAAGTCTATCGGTAACAAACTCTAGGTACTGTGTCATCAATTTAGAATTCATTCCAATTAAACTTGCAGGTAACGATTCTGTAATAAATTCACGTTCTATATCTAGTGCTTCAGTCAAAATCGCAGTGATTCTCTCTTTTGGGACCTTATTAATTAAATGTTTGTTGTGTAAATGCACAGCGTAGTCGCAATGCATTCCTTCATCCCTAGAGATTAACTCATTAGAAAATGTTAGGCCTGGCATTAAACCCCTTTTCTTTAACCAAAAAATTGAACAGAAAGCACCTGAAAAGAAAATGCCTTCAACAGCCGCAAAGGCAATTAGCCGCTCTGCAAAACTTGGAGACTCTATCCAATTCAATGCCCAGTCAGCTTTTTTCTTAATTGCAGGAAAATTCTCCAAAGCCTTAAAAAGTATATTCTTTTCTTTCTCGTCCTTTACATAGGTATCGATTAATAAAGAATATGTTTCTGAATGGATATTCTCCATCATAATCTGAAATCCATAGAAAAACTTGGCCTCGGCATATTGCACTTCACTTACAAAATTCTCAGCTAGATTTTCATTTACGATTCCATCAGAAGCGGCAAAAAAAGCAAGAATGTGTTTAACAAAATACCGCTCGTCCTCATTCAATTTATTATTCCAGTCATTTAAGTCTTCACTTAAATCAATTTCTTCTGCTGTCCAAAAACAAGCTTCACATTTTTTGTACCAATCCCATAAATCGTGGTGTTTAATTGGGAATATAACAAATCGGTCTGCATTTTCTTCCAATATAGGCTCTAGGGCTGTGGACATATAATTAAATTTTTAAAAATTAGTTGTAAAGAAGATGAATTCTACCTTCTTGTAGGGACCAACAAAGATTCAAAAATACATTCAATTTTTAAAGGGTGTTTTAGTATTTAGGCAACAAAGTTTTTAACACAAAATGTTGAAATCTAGGCTCACAGGTGATGTTCATTGCCCTAAGACTAATCGCCTCTTTGGAGTAACTTTTTTAAATATTAAACAAAACAATTATAAACCAAAAAGTATAAAAAATCATACTAGGTGGTTTATTAATGTTAACTGAAAGAATCTTAGGAATTTGGAAGAATTGATAAAAATGTACGGTCCCTCTAATGCTCATATTATGAAAAATGCCCACCAAGACTAATAAAGGTAGTTCCCCCGAAACCTTTTCTTAGACTGTAATTATACGGATAAACCGCAACCTTACTTATATTGGCGCTCAAAACATCAGAAATAAAATAACATACACTATTTCATAAAGAACCGTACTTACATTTATGCAATTATAATTTTATATCAGCACTAAAAGAACCTTTGATATTCAAAGATTCTCCCTTTGCATTTTTAAACTGTACTTCTAGATGACCGTCAATGGCATCTTCATGGTTTTTAAGAATTCTGATACCACCTGTTTTAATAAAAAAAGGAAGCTCATTCAGCCCATTTATATCTGCAAAACCATAAACACCATCAAACCCATTAATTAAGCCATTCAAGGTTTTAATTCTATAAAACCCTGTAAACCTTTTATTCTGAGTAATCTTGTTAGACGCAATAACAAATTCGATTGTTTGTACTTTATCGTTATTATTCTGTACGAAATTTAGTATTAACTTATTATGATTATTACCCCGTTCATCTTTTTGTATCCTATTTTGAAAGGATGCTATGCCCTCAATTTTCAAATTATATTTACCAGTAACATTAAAATTACATGACCCACTGTTAAGAGCAGGGTAGTCTAAAATTGGCTTTGATCCACTAGAAAGCAGAAATAGCGGTATAAAACCGAAAAAAAATAATTTTAGAGACTTACCTAGTATTGGAATCATAGATTACACGTTGACGTAAAAAAATATTCATGGTCGAATAATCGGCCGCTCCTTAATTTCATTTTCGACTACCAAATTTTCACTCAATTCATTATCAGCTTTCAAAACTCTAGAAGCAATCACCAAGAACACTATAAATAACGCGAACATTATGCTGCATTTTCTCATGTTAATAGGGTTTAAACTAATTCTAACTTGTTGCATAAAGGTAAATTTAAGATGGAAAAAGCTACGTTAGTATTGTATAACCTGTCCTTTTTTTTGTGTAAACTGCCTTAACGAATTTTGAAGAGAACCACCTTTTACATAATATGTAATCCTTTTCTTTCAAATACTTTAAAATACAAGAATTGTAACAGCATTATTACTTTTTCAACCGATTATACGAGAATTGCTTCCATTGATACAAATTTGTCCCTGAGAGCTAAACAACCCCCTATTTTTTCCTAACTTTCTACCCTGATATAATTTTAATATGCTACAAGCCGTAATTGTTGATGATGAAATAAAAGCATTGCAAAGTTTAACTTGGGAGCTCACAAATTTCAGCGATGAGATCAGTGTTATAGCCTCGTTCACCAACCCACATGATGCTTTAGACTATCTAGAAAAAAACACTCCTGACTGTCTTTTTCTAGATATTGAAATGCCCACAATGGATGGATTTCAATTCATTCAAAAGCTTACCAATAAAAACTTTCCGGTTGTCATTACAACAGCATATAATCAATACGCCCTAAAGGCAATTAAAAATGAAGCTTTAGACTATCTACTTAAGCCTATTGACACAGATGACCTTGAAGAAACTATTGCTAAAATAAAAAAGTTCAACAATAAAAATTTCTCTGTTGAAAAATTAGAGATGGCAATGCTCAATTTCAATTCAAGATCCGTACATAAACGAATCACGCTCAATACAGATGGTAAATTACTCTTTCTTGAGAGTGACGAAATTTTATACGCCGAATCTGATGGGAATTATAGTACTATATTTTTAACAGATGGTCAAAAAATTGTGCTCACTAAAAAATTGAAAGAAGTAAATGAATTATTACCGTCAGACTCCTTTTTTAGAATTCATAATTCTTATATTATCAATCTGAACAAAATAAAAGAATTCTTGAAAACTGATGGTTATGTGGTACTAAAATCGAACCATAAAATACCGGTTTCCAGACAAAAGAAATCAGATTTTTTAGATTTGTTGTAAGCCCATTTATGTTTAAACAACTACGAATACATATGCCTAATTCTACGATTTCAGTACATAGAAACAGGCTCTTCTATCTAATTTGCATTCTATTCACCTTTATTTACACACACCTTAGTTATTCTCAAACTATACCTGCAACTTTAAAAAAAAAGGTCGATAGCCTAATAATAACAGCACCAAAAACTTATCAAGAAATCGATAATGTTTTAAGAGAATTTGGAAAAGACAGTACGCTTATACGATATGTAAAAAATAGATCAGAAGATAAAGGGTATTTATGTGGGCAAGCTTATGCATTAAATCAATTAGGTAAAATTTATAGAGATATTTCTTTATATCCAAAAGCATTAGATTTATTTCAAGATGCACTCAAAACATCAATTAATGCGAATAGTATAGAATTTAGGGTCTACAGTCTTAACATGATCAGTGTAGTCTATAGAAATACGGAAGCTATTAAATCTTCCCTCGATTATAGTCAAGAAGCACTGGAATTAGCTGAAACAGTGCCTGAACCTAGCATAGAACTAAAGCGAAGCATAAATGTTTCACTTAATAGTATTGGTAATATTTATCAAATGTTAGAGCAATATGATCTTGCGATAGAAAAATTTGAAAAGTCATTGATTCTTGAAAAAGAACTCGACAATAAATTAGGTCTTGCGATTAACCACCAAAATTTAGGAGAGTGTTATGAAGCACAAG
Source organism: Maribacter orientalis (assembly GCF_900109345.1). Lineage (GTDB taxonomy): Bacteria > Bacteroidota > Bacteroidia > Flavobacteriales > Flavobacteriaceae > Maribacter > Maribacter orientalis. The sequence continues at coordinate 191,672 of NZ_FNZN01000006.1, read as the reverse complement.
GAAAGTTAGAACCAGCACTTCAAAACTTTAGGAAATCTCTTGTCTACAATGAAATTATCGATTCTGAAAAAGGGAAGATTATTTGTAATTATAGCATAGCCCATATCTATGTACACAACGGGAAAATTAACGAAGCAATAAACATTTTACAATCAAACCTTAACAAGGCTATTGCTTTAGGAGACCAAAAAATAGTCACCATCATCTATATTAATCTAGGCTGGGCGTTGACACGTTTAGGTGATTTTGACTCAGCAGAAACAAACTTGGAAACTGGTCTTTCATTGGCTAAAACCTATGAGCTAAATGCTGAAATTGCCGAAGCAAATAAGTTTCTATCTGAACTTTGGATCAAGCAAGATGACTATGAAAAGGGTATGCGCTATTTTAAAGAGTCTAGAAAATATGAAGAGCGCATTACAAACTCTTTAAACCTGAGGTATGTAAATGATATGATTTTGAGGTACGAATCTCAAATGAGGGCCAATCAAGTTCAAAGACTTTCAGAAGAAAACGAATCTGTTCGTTTGAAACTTAGAAAAAACAGAACAATATTAATTGTTATTGCCATCTTCCTAGTTCTTCTAATAGGCATACTTTATATACTATACAGACAAAGTCAGTTAAATGCCGAGAAAAAATTATTGACTTTAGAACAAAGTATGTTACGAAGTCAAATGAATCCTCATTTTCTATTCAATTCTTTAAATTCGATTAAATTATATATTATAAATAACGAGAAAAAAAACGCTGTTCATTATCTAAATAAATTTTCGAAATTAGTACGTAAAATATTAGAAGCTTCTTCACAAAGAGAAATATCATTAGCGGAAGAATTAGAAACTGTTACCCTATATATGAACATTGAAAACATTAGATTTTCTAACGAAATAAATTTTAATGTTTATGTAAAAGATGATATTAACACTCATAATATTAAGATACCTTCTCTAATTTTGCAGCCATTTTTAGAAAATGCTTTATGGCACGGACTATCCTCTAAAGATGGAGCAAAAAATATTGACCTTGAAATCAAAAAAGGAAAAAGCGGTTTTATTGAAATAATCATAACCGATAATGGAGTAGGCCGTGATGCTGCTGAAAAGATAAAAGACAGTAAGGTTTTAAAAAGAAAATCGGTCGGTATTGATATAACTAAAGAGCGATTAGCAAATTTTTCGCGTGATTACGAGAACTATTTTCATGTTGAGATCATTGACAAGTTCGATGACGACACTAACCCAATTGGCACACAAATAGTTATTTATATACCAACTATTTAAGATAATCTTTCGCCACCTCTTCTAACTCATTATACCAACCTTCACCAAATTTTCGAATTAAAGCCTCTTTTACGAATTTGTAAACCGGAACTTTTAATTCTTCACCTAACGAACAAGCAGGATCACAAATTTGCCATTTATGATAATTTACAGCAGTTAACTCTGTATACTCTTTTACCCTAACTGGGTATAAATGACAGGAAACAGGTTTCTTCCATTTGATTTTACCCTGATTATACGCTTCTTCGATACCACATTTAGCAATTTTTCGCTCATCAAAAATAACGTACGCACATTCACTACCATTCACTAATGGAGTTTCCCACTCACCATCTTCACCTTTTACAAATGCACCGTGTTCTTCAATCACCTTTACCCCTTCAGGACGTAAAAATGGTTTTACCTTCGCATAAATATCAACCATGATTTCTGTTTCAGAATCTTCTACTGGCGCACCAGCTTCGCCATCTACACAACAACCACCTTTACAAGCGCTAAGATTACAAACAAAATCATTCTCAATGATTTCTTCTGATACGATAGTTTTTCCTAATTGAAACATGATCTAATTTAAAGGCCGCAAGATACATTTTTTAAAAAGTAATGGTCTTAGAATATTTCCCGAATAATGAACCAAGTCGAAATTTATAAACGTAAATTTGCAAAAATTTTCAACATGGAGTTTCATTTTAATTTTAGGGAGATTATTACAGCAAGTATGGTACTCTTTGCTGTAATTGATATTTTAGGGAGTATTCCCATAATTATTGGTCTTAGAAATAAGGTTGGGCATATTCAATCTGAAAAAGCCTCTGTTGTTGCCGCAATTATAATGGTTGCCTTTTTGTTTCTTGGAGAAGAAATTTTAAACCTTATAGGTATTGATGTAAACTCATTTGCCGTTGCTGGTGCTTTCATTATATTTTTCTTAGCTATCGAAATGATTTTGGGCATAACATTATATAGAGATGATGAACCTGAGAGTGCATCTATTGTACCTATAGCTTTTCCATTAATTGCCGGTGCAGGCACCCTAACCTCTCTTCTTTCATTAAGAGCTGAGTTTTATGTTGAAAATATAATAATTGCAATTATTGTAAACATTATTTTCGTTTTTATAGTTCTTAAGTCATCTGTTAAGATTGAAAAAATGCTAGGGTCAGGTGGTGTTAATGTTATTCGAAAAGTATTTGGGGTTATTCTAATGGCAATTGCAGTAAAATTATTCGCAGCCAATATCAATCAACTTTTCTAGGAAAGAAGAAGGTTGTAACTTTATAAAAAACTAGTTTATGAGCAAGACAATATCAATTATCTTCATAGCTATTGCAGTAGCTTTAATTGCCTATAACGTAACGATGGTAGATTTTGCCAATCCGTTTGAGAAAGATAGTACCATTGCACTTATTGGTATTATGGCTTCTTTATGTGCCATAATACTACTTTTGGTTTTTGTGACAAGCAAAAAGATTCAGGACAAAATAAACAAGGATTAATTATTAGCTTTGATTAAGCTAGATTCTTGTTGTTGCATTACATTACTATCCAATTCTAATACTTTCTGAAGCATAGGGTCTTCATCGGCCTTAATCTTCGCATGTATATTGGTATTGAACAATTGCTCGGCAATGCTTGCTTTTAAAAACCGCTTTATGCTTTGTTCATGTTCATAGAAATTCATCCTCAAATTTCTATTTACGGAATACTCTACGAATTTTTCAAAAAGTATATCATCAACTTTAAAATCGTTCACATACTCTTCTTGAGAATAGTTCGCATATCTATCACGATCCTCTTCTAAGTGTTCAAATACAAAAAATGATAAGAAACCCAAGGTATCCATACTCTCTACAGCCTCTTCCTCATTACTACCTATAGGCACAAACACATCGGGAATTATGCCACCACCACCATATACAACCTTGCCTTTTGGTGTAACAAATTTTAGAGAATCTGCTACTTTGATGCTATCAACTGAAACCATCTCACCACTATGAAATCTATCTGTAAAGCGTTGGTAGTAATCCTTAGTTCCGTTGGCATATGTTTTTTGAATGCTACGACCCGTGGGAGTATAGTACCTCGATACTGTTAAACGTACTGCCGAACCATCACCCAGTGCCATTTCGCGCTGTACCAATCCCTTTCCGAATGAACGACGACCTACAATAGTGCCAATATCATTGTCTTGTAAAGCACCTGCAACAATCTCACTTGCCGAAGCAGACCTTTCATTTATTAGAACATAAATGGGTTTGTCCTCAAAACTACCTTCATCAGTAGCAAAACTCTTATTTATCTTACCTTTCTTATTCTTGGTGAACAAGATAAGTTTTCCTTCTTCTAAAAACTCATCGGCCATCTCTTCTGCCATTCCTAAGTAACCACCTGGGTTATCGCGTAAATCAAGCACCAATTTTTTAGCTCCTCTTTTTTGCAAATCATCCAATGAACTTTTAAACTCCTTATAGGTCGATTCGGCAAAACGATTCACCTTTATGTAACCTATATCTTTGGTAAGCATATAAAAAGATTCTACACTTTTTAATGGCACTACACCACGTTTAACCTCTATATTGAATGTTTTATTTTCTGCTTTTCGAAACACCTTTAGGTTGACCGTTGTACCTTCTTTCCCCTTCAGCTTTTCAACAATCACTTCACTAGGAAAATCTTTTCCGTACAACGTATCATTATCTGCCATTAAAATACGGTCACCAGGTAAAATACCTTTTAAAAAACTGGGCCCATCTTTTACTGTTTTTATAACTGTGATTGTATCTTTATAAGCATAGAAATTTACTCCGATACCCACAAAATCACCTTTCATATTTTCAGATACGCGATCCATTTCCTTCTCTGAAATGTATACCGAATGTGGATCTAGCTTTTCTAAGATGCTATTTACAGTAATTTCAACAATACTATCTGTGTTGACATCATCTACATACTCGTAATCGATGTAATCAATAAGTCTATTGAGTTTATCCTTTTTAGAATTAGTAGAAAAAAGTCTTTCAGGCGAATCATTAAAACTAAGTTTTCCACCAATAAAAAAACCAACAGCTATGGCTGAGGCTATTATTAACGGCATTAGAAAACTATTTTTCTTGTTCATCATTAGTACAAACGTTAGATAGTAACATTTATTTCTGGCATGTGCTCCAATTCAACTCCCGCTTTTTCCAAGAATTTTAATCCGGAATCATCTTTATAAGCAATTTGATATACTACACGTTTAATGCCAGACTGATGAATTAACTTACTACATTCCCTACAAGGGGATAATGTTATATAAAGCGTAGCACCTTGACAAGATTGTGTAGAACTCGCTACCTTAAGAATAGCATTTGCTTCTGCATGCAAAACATACCATTTTGTATAACCCTCGTCATCTTCACAGAAATTTTCAAAACCGGTAGGTGTACCATTATAACCATCTGAAATTATCATTCTATTTTTAACTATGATCGCCCCTACTTGCTTTCGCTTACACGAAGACAGTTTCCCCCACTCCTTTGCCATTCTTAAATAGGCCCTGTCGTATTTCAATTGTTTTTCTCTCTTCATTCTACTAGCTTTTCAAAAGCTTAATGTACTAAGATACCTGCTTTGTAGGGCAAGGACAATATCTTAGGCTAAAATTTAACACTCTTAAAATGGAAACGTTTGGTATAATAATGGTAGTGTAATTAACATTATTAAGATACTACCTACGATAACGAATAAGCTTTGTTTTATTTGAAACATTGTTTGAACTACATAGGCCAGTACAAGAACCAACAAAACAATTATTACTTGTGAAATTTCTATACCAGCAGCAAAACCGAATAAGGGCCCCAATTTTTCTTCGGTTCCCATGATCATCATTTTAAAATAATTAGAAAATCCGAAGCCGTGTATCAATCCGAAGAAACCGGTAGCCAATGCATGAAACCAAATGGTTTTGGTTCCTTTTTGTACTTCTTTATCTATTAAATTATAAATGGCAGTACATAAAATGGTCACTGGAATCAAAAACTCAATCCAACTAGCCTCAATAAGCATTATTTCATAAACCGATAATACTAAAGCCAAACAATGGGTGATTGTGAAAACCGTTGCCAAAAGCAATATATTCTTCCAACTTTTAAATGTAAATGGAAGTGCTAATGCAGACAAAAATAAAATATGGTCATAGGCATTGACATCTAATACATGATGTAAACCCAATTGTATATAAAACCAAAATTCTTGCATAATGAGAGTTGTTTTAAGTCTCCAATTAATTTAAACCTCGTTCTTTCTGAATAGTCTCGTATGCCGCCTGAACTTGCTTAAATTTTTCTTCGGCACCTTTTTTTATGGCTTCATCTTTAGTATTTACCCTATCTGGGTGATATTTTTTAGCCATTTCCCTATACGCCTTTTTTACTTCTGCATCTGTTGCCGATTTTAGAACATCCAATATTTTATAAGAGTTATTGGCAGATTTTACAAACATTGCCTTTATACTGTCAAATTCATTTAACGGCACTCGAAGGTAACCAGCAATTTCGCGTATTTTTTGAATTTCAGAATTACTAATGCTGCCATCAGCTTGAGCTATACCGAATAAAAAGTGCAGCAACTGTAAGCGTACTTCATATCGTGTACGTTGCGCTAAAAACGTACATACCCGTTGTGCGGATATTTCACCTTTTTTATTAATTTCATTGAAGCTTCTAAAAATAGCATTGGCTTTATCTTTACCATAAGTGCTTACAAAATACTGACGTACATAATCCATTTCAGATTGACTCACTTGTCCGTCTGCCTTTATAACAATAGAGCATAATGAAAGTAAATTCAATTCAAAATCTGCGGGCGACACATTAGGTCTTGTATAATCTTGAAAAACTGAACGTGCATTACTTTTATTACTACCAAAAAAACCATCTATAATACTCCCTGCAAAAAATCCTAAAACTGCTCCAGACAGTCCTCTTAAAAAAAAGCCTACTACGGCTCCCAACCATTTAATCATTTCGTGTTCTCAATTTCGCCAAAGATAAAATATTACAAATAGAAAGTAAGGCCAATGAAAAGTTAAGGTGTTAAGCACCTCTACGACTAATTGGTTATCTTTGTAGTAGATTAATTTAAATATAACAATATGTACCCTGCAGAATTAGTAAAACCAATGAGAGATGATCTGGCCTCTGCCGGATTTGAAGAATTATATACAGCAGATGCAGTAGCAAATGCCATAAAAAAAGAAGGAACAACTTTGGTAGTTGTAAATTCTGTTTGTGGTTGTGCAGCAGCAAATGCAAGGCCTGCAGCCAAAATGAGCCTGCAGAATAGCAAAAAACCAGATTATGCCGTTACCGTATTTGCTGGTGTAGATACAGAGGCGGTGAACGCGGCAAGAAATCTTATGGTTCCTTTTCCTCCATCATCTCCTTCAATGGCATTATTCAAAGATGGTGAGTTAGTTCATATGATTGAACGTCACCACATTGAAGGAAGGCCAGCTGAAATGATCGCTCAAAACTTGGCACAAGCTTACGACGAGTTTTGCTAGAATTTTTTAGCATAAAATAATAGTCTTAAAAAAACCGCTCTAAATAGAGTGGTTTTTTATTTTTGCACTATGCAGAAGTTGATTTCATACCTCATAACACCAATATTTTTTATAGCCTTCGGCCTCTGTCTGCTTATATTTCATCCATTGCAATGGTTAGGTTTTAAATTGTTTGGATACTCTGGCTTAAAACCAGTAGTCAGTAAACTTAACTATTGCTTAATGCGATGTACCAACATTCTGGGCACTACTTATAAGTTTACCAACAATTATGATTTACCTACCAACAGGCCTCTAATAATAGTTGCCAATCATCAGAGCATGTACGACATTCCTCCGTTAATTTGGTACATGCGAAAACACCATCCTAAATTTGTCAGTAAAAAAGAATTAGGAAAAGGCATACCAAGCGTATCCTTCAATCTAGTTCATGGTGGTTCTGTTTTAATCGATAGAAATGATGGCAAATCTGCCATAATGGAAATAGGAAAACTAGGCACCTATATTGAAAAGCATAATAGAAGCGCTGTTATTTTTCCGGAAGGAACAAGAAGTAGAGATGGTCATCCAAAACCATTTAAACCTATGGGTTTGAAAATGCTTCTTAAAAAAGCACCATCTGCATTAATAGTTCCCATAAGCATCAATAATTCTTGGAAATTAGTGCGATTTGGTCAATTTCCAATGGGCTTAGGCGCCAAAGTATGTATTGATGTTCAGCAACCTATTGAAAATAAAGGTGATTTAGATGCGCTTATTGTTCAAATAGAGTCTTCAGTAAAGAATGGTGTAAACAGTTTTAAATGACAAACTCTGAGATTGTAGAAGAGACTATCCTCTTTGTTAAAGAAGCCTTGCGAAATGCAGAAGGAGGCCACGACTGGTTTCATATACAGCGAGTATTCAACAACACCATTCTTATTTCTAAAGAAGAGGATGTGAATATTTTAGTAGTAAGTTTAGGTGCGCTACTTCATGACATTGCGGATGCGAAATTTAACGATGGTGATGAATCATTAGGTCCTAAAATGGCAGAAAATTTTCTGTTCTCAATAAATGTACCAATAGAGATCATTAATCACGTCGTTAATATTATTAAGTTCAGCTCCTTTAAGGCTGGATTAAGCGATGGTAAAATTAAAAAGAAACTATTTAGCTCAAAAGAGCTACAAGTTGTACAAGATGCAGACCGATTAGATGCTATTGGTGCGATAGGAATAGCACGCACCTTTAATTATGGCGGTTATAAAAACCGAATGCTTTATGACCCTAGCATCCCTCCAAATTTAAATATGACAAAAGAGGAGTACAAAAATTCTACAGCCCCAACTATTAATCATTTTTACGAAAAACTATTATTGTTGAAAGACAAAATGAATACTAAAACAGGTAAGCGTTTAGCTGAAGAAAGACACCAATATATGGTAGATTACCTAAAGCAATTTTATTATGAGTGGAATCCCTTATCATTTAATAAACAATCATAATTTGTTTTGATTTTTAAATAAAAATTGGAATTTAGATTTAAAAAAAAAGGGTTTCAATATAAATATTGAAACCCTTTTTAAGTTTTAAAAGCGTATACTTACTTCTGCGGTAACTCTCTTGTTAACCAACCTCTTCTACTTGCAGTTGCAATAGCATAAGGAGTAATCCAGAACAACCCGAAAGTATATAGAACACTATATGAATATGCCCAGAAAGATTCTATCAACGTATATCTCTTTGCGTAAAACAATACCGGAAAAGTAGATAATACTAGGATACTTACAAATGTAGAGCTTATGAATAGAAGTGGATGTGTAATTACAAAAACCATCATGAATAAGACAAATGGGTAGCATAATACAATTCTCGAAAATTGGCTAAAGAACAATAATCTTGTCCCAGCTTTTGGTCCCTTTCTAAAATTGGTAAATACATATTTAGACATTTGAATATTCTCACGAACATTACTTCTACCCCATCTAATAAACATCTTATATAATCCCTTGAACTTTTCTGGAACATTAGTATAAGCAAAAGCATTTCTTTGAAACAGTACATGAAATCCTTGTTTCAAAATCATATTGGTCATTGCCCTGTCCTCACCAATATCAGAAGGTTGCCCCATAAATGTCTGATTAATCCATTGATCAAGACAAGCAAATACTGCAGTAGCCCTATAAGCCGCTAATGCTCCTGGCGTACAAAGCACAGAATTTAAAGTGCTTTCAGAAGATCGTACAAATTCAAAACTAAGTGCAAAACTTACATCTAACATCTTAGGCAAAAGTGCATCATTGTTATTCAAAACACGAATATTACCCGCAACGGCACCACAATTTTTATCAACGATAAAAGGGCTTACTAAATTCCTTAAGGTATCTTTATCTACAATTGAATCACTATCAACAGTAACAAAAATTTCGCCAGTGCCTTCGTTAAAACCTCTGTATAATGCATGACGCTTACCCATGTTTTTTGGTTGTTTACAAATAGAAACACGGTCGCCCAATTCTTTTTTAGCCTCTAACATCCAATTCCAGGTGTCATCTTTACTACCATCATCGATAGCCAATAATTGAACTTTATGTGCTGGATAATCACTTTCTGCCAAACTTTTTAAAGTGGCCCAAACTTGTTTTCCTTCATTATAAGCTGGCACAATCACGGTAACAGTTGGCAATTCTTCATTCGAGACTGATGGTATCGCTTTATACTTTAAAAATCTTATAAAAGTGTATATAAAAAAACTTAGTTTGAAAACGAAAAATACTGCCGCCACTACCATAAAAATTAAGCCGATCAAAGTGCTTCGTCTTTCTAAATGTAACTGCGTAAAATCGTTTTGTAAAATATAAGCTAGATAAGCTGATCCGAACATTAGCACAAATGTGCTACCCATTACAAAAATACCCCATGCATTGGCATTTTCTATTAGGTGTCCGATTTTAGCGAAAAAAGATTTCTTTTCGGTGTTAGAGTTTTTCCTGTTAATAGTATTCATTTCGTATTTGGTAGTGTTCTTGATTTTCATAAATGGTTCTAGTATTTATTGCATACACGTGAAATACGTTCATATATCCTCTTTGGATTCTATTTTAACAAAACTTTCTAAAACTTTTTATCATTTACCAAATCTAACCCTAAATTAATCTTGTTACTGTTGTCTAAATCGGCACATTTTATAATTTTCACTGCTTTTGTTCTTCATGTTATCTCCATTTAAATTCAGACAGAATGTTTGTTTCATAACTACTATATATTGGTAAAAAACCTAAATTTTTCTGGTACTAATTATAATAATTAATAATTACCTATAATAGTATAGGTAAAGGCACCAACTTTTTAAATCTAAAAACTCTTTTTCGTAACTTACTTGATAAAGTATAATAATCATTAACATAAGGAATGCTAAAAACACAAAATAGCTTTTTACTAAAAGGTTTAATTATTCTAAGTTTTGTATCCTCTTGTAAACAACAGGTGAAAAATGATAAAACCGACAAAGGCCCTATGGTCATGAATCAACGTTGGTCAGAAGAAAAAGCGAATGCATGGGCTGCCAATAAACCTTGGCTACGGGGCGCCAATTTTAACCCTAGCACGGCTATAAATCAATTGGAATTTTGGCAAGTCGAAAGTTTTGACCCGGAAACTATTGACCGGGAATTGGGTTGGGCACAGGATATAGGCCTTAATTGTATGAGGGTCTATCTGCATCATTTAGCCTGGGAGGTAGATAAAACTGGCTTTAAGGAACGTGTAAAAACATATCTTTCTATCGCGGAAAAGCATAACATTGCCACCATATTCGTAATTTTTGATGATTGCTGGAATCCGACCTATAAGGCAGGAAAGCAGCCAGATCCAAAGCCTGGTATACACAATTCTGGTTGGGTACGAGATCCAGGTGACCTACTGTACACTTCAGATAACCTAATGCCCATTCTTGAAAGCTATACCAAAGATATCCTGACCACTTTTAAGGATGATAAAAGAATCATACTTTGGGATCTCTACAATGAACCTGGTAATTCGGGTTATAAAAACAGATCATTACCACTTTTAAAAAGTGTTTTTGAATGGGCTCGGGAAGTTAATCCGGCCCAACCTATTTCTGCCGGAGTTTGGAGTTTGGATTTACCAGAATTGAATAAATTTCAAGTAGAACATTCTGATGTCATCACTTATCACAACTATAATGATGAGATCAGTCACCAAAGCGCTATTGATTCTTTAAAAATTTACAACCGACCTCTAATATGTACAGAATATATGGCTAGAAAGCACAACAGCTTATTCAGCAATATTATGCCCATTTTAAAGAAGGAAAATATTGGCGCAATTAATTGGGGGCTAGTTGATGGAAAATCAAATACCAAATATGCCTGGGACGAACCCATTCCTGATGGTTCTGAACCAAATCTTTGGTTCCATGAAATATTTAGAAATGATGGCACTCCCTACCAACAAGATGAAGTTGACCTAATAATGGAATTGACGGAAGTAAAAAAGTAAGGTATTCGAAAAATAGTTCTGATTAATTGACATTACAATTTTTGATTCATACACAAAAAGTACCATAGCAGAATTTTAAGATGATACTTAATTACTGGGTTGCTAAATGTGAAAAACCATTATATTTATATTTATGTCCTGTATAGACTAATCATATTAATGAACAGTAAAAAATGACTTTCATAAGCATATAAACTAATGATATGAAAAAAATATTCTTTCTATTATTATTTTCAGTTTCCATAGGGTTCGCACAATCCGAAGAAGAAGCTATCATAGCCTTGCTAGAAAAAGAATCGGCCACATGGCGTTCTGGCGATATAAAAGCCCATGCCGATTGTTGGTCTATAAAGCCCTACAGCAGAATTTTGGTCTCTACGCAGCAGGGCAACAGTATTGATGTGCCACCAGCAATCATGCTCAATCCACCAGCAAACATGATGGGCAACGGGGGTACATCTAAAAACTCCAACTACAAAATGAATATTAATGGTGCCAATGCTTGGGTAAGCCATGATGAGGAATCGACCACTCAAGAAGGGATTACCAGCTATACCTATGAACTACGCATCCTAGAAAAAATCGATGGAGAATGGAAGTTGGTTGGCCAATCTATTCATCCTCGTAAAATAGAATGATTCAACCTTAAAAGTTAAATAAATTTGAACCGCTATCCTTTTTAAATAAAATATCATACAAATGCTTGCTTGGCTTGGCTTAATTACTATTCTATTATTATTGTTTTTAGTCATGACCAAAAAAATGGCTGCTGTTGTCGCTTTAATTTTAGTTCCTATTATTACTGCACTTTTAGCAGGATTTACGTGTGAAATAATCAATTTTATTACCGACGGACTTAAGACTATTGCACCTACAGGCGTGATGTTCATTTTTGCAATCCTATTTTTTGGAATTCTTACCGATGCCGGCACCTTTAAACCATTAATCAAAAAATTATTGAAATTTGCAGGTAATGATCCTGCCAAAGTTACCGTAGCTACAGCACTATTGGCTATGATGGTGCATTTAGATGGATCGGGAGCAGTAACCTTTTTGGTTACTATTCCTGCATTTTTACCGCTTTATGATGAACTGAACATGAAACGAACTACCCTTGCCACCATAACAGCTTTGGCCGCTGGAACGATGAACATCTTACCTTGGGGCGGCCCAACCATACGTGCGGCGTCAGCTTTGGAAGTTTCTGTCACCACGCTTTTTAACCCCATTTTGATTCCCGTAATTATTGGCCTATGTGCCGTGATAATAATTGCTTATATAATTGGGAAAAAAGAACGTAAAAATGTACCCGTTGACATACTCAATAAAAATATGAGTACAACCGAGTTCCCTTTTAATTCGGAATTGGAACGACCTAAACTTTTCTACCTGAATATTTCATTGATTCTAATAGCGGTCTCGTTACTCATTAGTGGTATTGCGCCACCCCATATTATTTTTATGGTGGCATTCGCATTGGCTATCACCCTCAACTACCCAAATCCACAACAACAAGGCGATCGTATCAATGCCCACGCAAAAGCTGCGCTACTTATGGCGAGTATCTTATTTGCTGCAGGTTGTTTTACCGGAATATTAAAAGGGTCTGGAATGATTGATGCTATGGCCCAAAGTTCGGTAACGATGATTACCCCTTCCATAGGAAGCCATTTAGCAGTGTTGACAGGATTGATTTCTATGCCTGCAAGCTTGTTATTCGATCCAGATTCATTTTATTTTGGTATTCTTCCCTTATTGTCAACTACCGCATCACATTTCGGAGTAGATTCTGTAGAAATAGGCCGTGCTGCCATTATGGGACAGATGACCACAGGTTTCCCGGTAAGCCCTTTGACAGGCTCCACCTATTTGTTAGTTGGCTTGACAGGTGTAGATCTAGGTGAGCATCAGAGAAAAACAATTCCTTTGGCATTTTTAATCACACTCATTATTCTTATAATTTCGGTATTGATTGGAGCCATAACATTTTAACCATGAAAAAAATAAGAATTGGTAGTGGAGCAGGATATGCTGGTGACCGTTTAGAACCAGCACTAGAACTCCTAAAAAAAGGCAACCTAGACTATATCTGTTTTGAAGGATTAGCGGAAAGAACGATTGCATTGGCCCAAAAGGAGAAGAAAGAAGATCCTACAAAAGGGTACAACGAACTGCTTTTATATAGAATGAAACAAGTGTTGCCGCTAGCACTAAAACATAATGTTACCATAATCACGAATATGGGTGCAGCAAACCCAATTTCTGCCATGGAAGACATTGGCAAAATGGCTCAGGAAATGAACCTATCCAATCTAAAAATAGCAGCGGTAACAGGAGATGATATACATGAAAACATAAAAGACTATCTTGATTTGCCAATTCTTGAAACAGGCAAACCCCTAAATACATTAAAAAATCAAATAATTTCTGCCAATGCCTATTTAGGATGTGACGGAATTGTTACCGCATTAAAAAATGGTGCAAATGTAATTATTACCGGCAGGGTGGCTGATCCTTCATTATTTTTGGCGCCCATGATCCATGAATTTGGCTGGAGAAGCACCCAAAAAGAACTTTGGGGTACAGGAAGCCTTGTAGGTCATTTATTAGAATGTGCCGGTCAGGTATGCGGTGGATATTTTGCCGATCCCGTAAAAAAAGAAGTACCCGAATTATGGAATCTAGGTTTTCCTTTTGTTGAAATAGACAGCAATGGCAAAGGTTATATCTCAAAATTAGAAGATGCTGGGGGCATGGTTACAAAGGCAACCTGTACAGAACAATTGTTGTATGAAATTCATGATCCAGAAAACTATATAACACCAGATTGTATAGCTGATTTTTCCAAAGTAAATTTTACGACCAAGAAAAAGGATGTGGTTTATTTTGACGGGGCTACCTCAAAAGTAGCGACTGAAACTTTTAAGGTAAGTGTGGGATACAAAAATGGTTTTATTGGAGAGGGTGAAATAAGTTATGGTGGCGCCAATTGTCTTAAACGGGCGTTGTTAGCAAAGGAAATTGTTGAAAAACGATTGGCACTATTACCATACACTATACTAGATCTCCGTTTAGACCTTATCGGTATAAATTCTCTTTTACCCAATCAGAAGCTTACAAACGAGCCCAACGAAGTCAGGTTAAGGGTTGCTGGTAAAACAAAACATAAAATAGAGGCACAACAAATTGCGAACGAGGTTGAAACATTATATACAAATGGACCCTCTGGTGGGGGCGGGGCTACGAAAAAAGTTTCAGAAATTGTTGCCATTGCTTCCATTCTAGTGCCAAAAAAAGACATACGAATCTCAATAGACTATACATCAATATAACTTATGAAGCTTTGGGAAATAGCACATGCTAGAACTGGTGACAAAGGAAATATCAGTAATATTTCACTTATAGTTCATTGCATAAATGATTTTGAACTTATTAAAGAAAAAGTTACAATTGACCGATTAAAAGAATGGTATGGCAATCAAGTAAAAGGGGAGATTATTCGGTACGAAATTCCACAATTAGGCGCCCTTAATTTTGTTATGTACGAAGCCTTAAATGGTGGTGTCACAAATTCAACCGCCCTAGACAAACACGGAAAAACGCTTGGCGCACAATTACTTAATATGACCATAGACTAAAAATAAAATATGAAAAATAAATTACTACTTATACTTGTCGTTTTTTTCTCCCTAAACCTAATGGGACAAAAAGAATCTGTCGGAACAATTATTAAGGACTCATTATTTTCAAAAAATCTGGTGAACCAAATGGGTGAAAATCCCACTAGGTCTGTTTCAGTTTATCTACCTCCCAATTATGGGTCATCAGCAAAACGATATCCCGTAATTTATTTCTTACATGGGTTCTTAAATGATGATGGTCTTATGACCCCTATGAAAGAATTATTGGACTATGCCATTGAAGCGCAAAAAATCAAACCCTTTATTTTAGTGATTCCAGACCAAAAAACGACTTATGATGGCAGTTTTTATTCCAATACGGGGATATTTGGCAATTGGGAAGATTTTACAGCCTTCGATTTGGTTTCATACATGGACACTAATTACAGGACTTTAGCAAATAAAGACAGTAGAGGAATAACCGGGCACAGCATGGGTGGTTATGGCGCCATAAAGATTGCTATGAAACATCCAGATATATTTGGGTCCGTTTATGCTATAAGTCCTGGTGCATTGGCAATAGTTCGGGAATATGGTCCAAACAGCGATAGTTATATGCAATTTGATAAAGCGAATACTATGGAAGAATTATCAAAGACCTATTTTGGAAAGGTAATACTTGCTTTTGCCAGATCCTGGTCTGCAAATCCTTCAAATGCTCCTTTTTATTGTGATGTCCCCTTTTATTATGAAGGAGAAAATTTAAAGGTTAACCAAGAAACGTTAAAAAAATGGCATGCTAATATGCCTTTTTATATGGTTACTGATTATATAGACAACCTAAACAAATTAACTGCGATTAAACTAGATTGGGGCCGCAACGCTGGAGAGCGTTTTACTATTCAATGTAAAATGTTCAGTCAAGCATTAGAAAATGTTGGGGTAGCACATTTTTCTGAAGAGTATATTGGTACACATACCAGTAATATTTATACGAAAGAGGGTAGAATACCTCAACAAGTTTTACCTTTTTTTGATTTTTATCTGAAATTTGAATAACACTTTAGAATAACTTCATTTGTCCGTCTTTAAATGGCTCATGTAATTTAGTGTTAAGCTTAGGAAACTTTTTATCCTTAAAATATAAATGCTTTGCCAAACTTACCATATCATGGATTTGAGTTGCAATTTTTCCTTCTCCTCTACTGCGAACACCAAACCTGCTATCGTTTAAGGTTCCGCCATGGCACTCTTGTATTTGATGTAATACCTTATCAGCTTTATCGGGCAAGGTTTTCTTAATCCAATCGGTGAAAATTTCACCTAAAGCGCCATTTAGTCTAACAATAGTAAAAGCCATTGATAAGGCCCCGTTTTCTGTTACCGCCTTTGCCAAACTCAAAATCTCATGACTATTTATTCCCGGAATTATTGGCGCTAACATCGCATTTACGGGAATACCAGCTTCTGATAGAACCCTAATAGCCTCCAAACGTTTTTTAATAGTCGTGGTTCTAGGTTCTAATATTCTTCTTGTTTCTTCGGATAAGGAAGTAACGGAAATATTTATACCTATTAATCCGTGTACATTTAATTCCTTTAGAATATCTAAATCGCGCAATATCAAAGCATTTTTTGTAATGATGCCGACCGGATGCCTATATTTTAAAAAGACTTCTAAACATTTTCGGGTCAATTGAAATTCTTGTTCGGCAGGCTGATAACAATCCGTATTACCGGATAAGACTATGGTACAGGCTTTCCACCTTTTACTTTTTAGTTTTTCTTCTAACAATTTTGGCGCATCATGTTTAACTAAAATTTTCCGTTCAAAATCAAGCCCGGCACTATAGCCCCAAAATTCATGCGCATTTCTAGCATAACAGTAAATACAACCATGTTCACAGCCTTGGTACATGTTCATAGAGTAACTCATACCTACATCTGGACTCGTTACTTTGTTGACAATCGTTTTAGGAAATATGGGAATATATTGAGTTTTGTTAGCGTCTGCGGTTTCGCCTTCTAACCTACAGAACTCCAAAAAATCATCACGGGTTTCATAGCTATACGCAGAGAATTTATTGTTGGTATTCTGTTGTGCCCCTCGACCTTTCAGAAAAGAATTAGAATTCATTTTTAGGATTTATTCCAAAATTATGGAAATAATCCTAATATTAAATTTATTTAACAGCAACTTGAACCAGTTGTTTTTTAGTACCTCTTTTAGCGTAGAAAGTAAGTTCATCTTTTAAATGGTCAGTATAAGGTACTGAAACCATTAAAGGAAGTCGAGCTTCAGTATCATCAATAACTTTGCTATAGGTCATATGACCTTGTTCATCTAATCGAATTAGAAAGACATTTCTATTTCTACTCAAGCCTTGCTTGAACATGATTCTGTCATCACTTAATTGCTGAGGATTTTCTGCTGATGTACTTATAAAAAAGTATGTAGTATCACCTTTTGTGTAGGCACTGTAAGAAGCATACGCTCCATCACCTTGTGTAACTTCTGTTTTATTAATATTTCGAGCCCAAACCAAATCTCCTGTTGAACTTAACTTTGCGCTGATAATATCATTATGGTGATACCTAGTTACCATCACTCGACCTCCACTTGAATTCGACTGTACGCTTGAACTAGTGAAATACTCTTCTGCATTAAAAAGAATGTTTCCGTCTTTGGTAACATCCATTCCTTTAAAAACTAAATCTTTAATCGCCTTATCATCTTCTCTACCAAATTTATCTAGCATAAACTGCTCTGAAAACGGATTGAACTTACTCGTCTCCATTTCTAAAGTAATAGGGCTTAATTTGAAAAAAGAAATACCGTTAAATCGATTATCCTTACGATCTGCATAAAACCCAATGCACAATAAATCATCACCTTTAAATATTGGCTTCAACGCTTCTGGAAATCTATTGGGAGTATAGAATGATTGAACACTACGGCTATCTTTTGAGATACGAACCATTTCATACTGAAACTTACGTTCTGTGGCATTAAAACGTTTCTTTTTAAAATAAGCTTTTCCTACAAGGTAAACGTTTTGTAAATCTTTTGAGAATAGGATGTTCTCGAAGGCATAATTCTTTTCCTCAACCTCATCAGAAAAATCATGCTCCATCAATTTAGTCAAGTTCGAATTGAACACATAAATTGTGTGCTGATCAACCTTTTTCTTCTTGTAATGCGTCGTAATTGCAAATGCCGATTTATCATCGTTGAAAAGAATAGATGTCGTAAATCCTGAGGAGAAATTTCTATTATAAAAATTTCTATCTAATGGCTGTTCTACTGGATCAGACTCAATTGAAAGAATAGTCTCTTTTGTAAATTGAAACTGAGAAAACGGACTTCTATGTACTTCGTACTGGTAACTTTTATTTCCATAACTATATTCTAAAAACAATAGATATACCTGCCCATTACGCACATAGGCATCAATAAAATTGGCATCCTTTAGTTTATAATTATATTCGGAAACTAGCTCTAAATCTTTATTATAATGTTCAATGAAATACCCTTTAGGACGCAGAATGATTCCAGTATAATATGCCCTTACAACTACAGTACCTTCATTGCCATCATCTGCAATGGCCAACATATTAGAATACCGGTATTTATCATTAAATTTTTCGCCAATAGTATAAGTAACGGGTTCTTCTTGTGCGAAACCACTCAATGAACCAATAATTAAAAGAACTAAAAAAATACTACGATTCAACATAACCGATTTGGTTTATGTCATGAACCCGGAAAATCTGCTTTTCTTTTCTCTAAAAAAGCGGTAGTACCTTCGGTAAAATCATCAGTTCCAAAACAGGCACCAAAAGCCTCAATTTCCTGCTCATAACCATTTACAGTATTCTTAAAACCAGCATTTACCGCTTTTATTGCATAAGAAATGGCTACGGATGAATTATTGGTAATCTTCGAGATAATCTTATGGCATAATGGTAACAATTCTTCTGGTGAAGTTACATGATTGACCAAACCATATGAATGTGCTTGTTCAGCGGTTATCATACCTGCCGTCATAATCATTTCCATTGCTCTACCCTTGCCGACTAATTGAGGTAAACGCTGCGTACCTCCATAACCAGGTATTACGCCTAGGGAGACCTCTGGAAGTCCCATTTTAGCATTATCGCTAGCTACTCTAAAGTGACAGGCCATGGCCAGTTCTAAACCACCGCCTAAAGCAAAACCATTAACCGCGGCAATAACCGGAGTCGATAAGTTTTCAATAAAATCAAATAGTTTTTTTTGACCTTTAGCAGCTAATTTTTTTCCTTCCTTTACGTTAAAATCTGAAAATTCTGAAATATCTGCACCGGCTACAAATGCCTTTTCACCACTACCGGTTAAAATAATAGCTTTTATCTTTTTATCCTTTTGCAATTCATTAAAAACATCTTGCAATTCACCAATGGTTTCTTTGTTCAATGCATTTAACTTATTTGGACGGTTAATTGTCACTATAGCCGTTGATGCAACTTTATCAATTAAAATAGTCTCGTATGACATAGTAGTCGTTTTTATCTTTTTATATATTTTCTTTCGGAAACTTTACACAAAACACCGTCCCCTTACCCAATTGAGTAGTAAACTTTATAGTGCCTTTATAGGTTTCCACAATATTCTTAACCATACCTAACCCTAATCCCATACCACTAGTTTTCGTGGTGAATTTAGGTTCAAATATCTTTTCTTCGTTTTCTTTTTCAATACCAATGCCATTATCAGCAACAGAAATTTTCACCATATCCCCCTCTGAAGCAACAGAAACCAAAACCCTTGGCGATGTTACATCTGGTACGGCCTGTATGGCATTTTTAACCAAATTGGTAACCACCCGTATTAATTGTGTACGGTCTAATTTCGCAATAATTTCTTCCTCATCGGCAATGAAATGAATATAATCCTCATTAAAAATATCCAAGGCCAACTTCACAATTTTCACAACATTCAGGGTCTCGTTTTGCTGTGCAGGCATTTCTGCAAAATTTGAGAATGCAGATGCAATACTGCTCATAGTATCTATTTGCTGAATTAGGGTATTAGAATATTCCTTTAATTTTTCATAGATCTGTGGGTCATTTGGATCAAACTTACGCTCAAAACTCTGTACGGTTAATCGCATAGGTGTCAACGGATTCTTTATTTCATGCGCCACCTGTTTCGCCATTTCACGCCAAGCTTGCTCACGTTCACTCTTAGCTAATTTAGCTGCACTATGGCCAAGTTCATCAATCATACCATTATAAGCACTAATCAATTTTTCAATTTCCTCCCCTGGGTTTTCTATAAATATTTTTTTATTCTGTTTGCTAAGGTCTGTACGTTCCATCATATCAGAAATAGTCTCTAAGGATCGGGTAATGTATTTTGAAATGAAGAAGGCAAATAAAATAGCCATGAGCAGCATGAGAAGGTACACGCCAGATAAGCGCATTAAAAATTCTTTAAGCTCATAATCATTAAAAGAATTATCTTCAAAATAGGGTAAATTAAGTATACCTATCGGCTTAAACTTTTGGTCAGAAATATAGGTGAATGAAGCCTGGTACTTATCACCTGCCAAGGCATTTTCCCGTACATATCTCTTATTGGGGCTTATTTCTAATTTGTTCAATACCTCAGGGTCTAAACACATAGAAATGGAATCGTTGGCAAATTTGGGTCTTGAACTTTTTATAAGTTGCCCATCTAAACTGTAAATATTAAAATTCATGTTTTGCACAACGGCAATCTCATAAATTTCATTTTTAAAAATAAGGTCTAGGTTTTCGGTCGTTACCGGATAGGTGGTTTTCTGAATGGCGAGGTCAATACTTTGGCGTATTTGCTCCTCTTTACGTTCCATTCTGTTTTCATGGTAATCTTTAGACTGCTCACGGTATTGATACACCGTTACGCCAGCAATCAATACCGATGCTATAAGCACCAGAAAAATCATGGATAAGAAAATGCGTGACCGTAAAGAAACCCTAGTTAACAAGTTGCTGTTATTTGGTCTAAAGTTAACAAATATCGCACCAAAAAAAATTCAAGTTCGAGTACCAAGTTCAATCTAAAAATAGCTACTATAATAGTACACCATTTCATGAAGTAAAAAACTTCTGCTTTTTAAGCCTCAGGATTCTTATTTCTAATTCTCTTATAAAGCTTTATCCCAAGCATCAAAAGTATTCCCAAAACAATAATCCCTACTACACCAAAAATCCAATTAAAAGAATGCTTTAAAATCACCAAGAACACAATTGCAAACAGGATTAGCGTAGCACCCTCGTTCCAAATACGCATATAATTCGAGGTGTAATCAATGTCATCACGCTGAAACTTCTTAAAGATTTGATGGTTCTTTAAATGATAAATAATTAATAATACCACGAAAACTAGTTTAACGTGCATCCATGGTTGTGTTAACCATCCAGGATAAATTACTAAAAGCCAAATAGCAAAAAAAGTAGCCAATATCGCAGAAGGCCAAGTGATAATGAACCAAAGCCTTTTGGTCATCAATTTTAACTGCTTAGAAAGGATTTCCTTTTCAGGTGATGGTTTTCGATTGGCTTCAATATGATAAATAAATAACCTAGGGATATAAAAAAGCCCTGCAAACCACGTAATTACGAAGATGAGATGCAGGGATTTAATATAATTGTAATATTCTGTCATAATATGCTAAGTTCAAATACAGGAATCAAACTCAAGTTTAAAATTCTAGTTCAAAGTTAGCAAAAGCGAATAGATTCTATATTATAATCTTATAGCTCCGATTCCAGCTTCCCACAATGTTTTATTATAGGCAGGAATAGCAGAATTGATAAATTGATTACCTTTTGACTTTAGGCCTGACCATTGTCTATCTAATTCTGCTTTTCGGTCTATACTTGATTTGTTCAATCTGGGAATACTACTATTCGTCTGATTGATCATAAATATATATTCCGCTGAAAATTTATTCGGGAAATTCTCCACATCATCATAGGCTTGAGATTTACGTTGCACCATATCATTATCCCACGCTTTTAGATCTGCTAGCAGTTTCTCTCCTTCTTTCTTAACAGCAATATCGGTAACTTTCTTTAATACAGTAGTTAAATCTTCTTGAACAGCATACAATTTATTAATCATATTATGCATTGTAGTCAACTCAGCTTCAGCAGTCGTCATAAAAGCATCATACTCCTCATATTGGCCAGGTTTCGTTTCATAGATTGGTACTTCTTTAATAGTCCCAGTTGTAGAAACAGATTGCCCATCAACCATTAATTTAAACGTATAAGTACCTGGAGAAACTTTGTGACCGCTAAAACCAGCTTCTATATAGACATCTGGTATACCTGGCATAATTGGGTATTTCATATCCCATACAAAACGGTTCAATCCTTCTTTTTTACTTAGCACTGGTGCGGGTGGAGCTCCACCACCATTATGTGGTTTGTAGCTAGGGTCTTTTTCTGAGCTGATAGTTCTTATAATCTTACCTTTTGAATCTAAAATTTCTAAAGTAATTGCAGTACTATCTTTCAGTTTAGCAAGTTCATAATAAAGTACCACTCCGTTTGCAGGGTTGATACCTTCAAAAGCATCACTTCCTATAAACTTATCTGAATTACCATTTAATGGACTACCCCAAGAGCCATTATAAGCATCTTTTGGTTTTAAAATTTGAAGTCCTTTTTTAGAAGGCTGATATTGACCCAATGCAACTACATCATCAAGAATCCAAAATGAACGACCTGAGGTTGCTACGACCATATCACCTTTATGCATTTTTAAATCTGTAATTGGAGTATTCGGCAAATTCAACTGAAAAGGTTCCCAAGACTTACCTCCGTTCCATGATGCATATATTCCCTTTTCGGTACCAGCATACAAAAGGTCTTTTTTTAATTCATCTTCACGTACTACCCGTGTAAAAGCCCCGTAAGGAATACCTGAGTTTATCGCAGTCCAGGTTTTTCCATAATCGGTCGTTTTATAAAAACCAGGGGTATAATCATTGAATTTATATCGTGTTGTGGCTATATAAGCCGTTGCTGGATCATGTGGAGACACTTCTATAGCATTGATTAAACATTCCTTTAATCCTTTCGGAGTAACGTTTTCCCATGTTTCACCTCCGTTTTTAGTCAAATGTACTAATCCATCGTCACTGCCTGTCCAGATATATCCTTTTTCATGTGGAGATTCTAGAATGTATGCCAATGTTCCATAATTTTCGGCACCTACTGCTTCATTGGTATATGGTCCGCCACCATTGCCTTGTTTTGCATCAATATCCCGAGTTAAATCTGGAGAAATTTTATCCCAAGTCTTGCCCATATCTCGCGTTCTAAAGACATATTGAGCACCGTGATAAAAGGTGCCTAATTCATGGGTTGAAGCTATTATGGGAGCATTCCAATTGAACAGATACTTCATGTTTCTAGCCTCACGACCTAAATACTGAATAGGAGCTTCCATAATCTGGGTTGAAGCTTTAGATTCCATATCCATAATTTCGATAGTACCTAAATATTGACCGCCCATTACATAACGCGGATTATCTGGGTCAAATGCTAAAAAGGCACTCTCACCTCCGGCAGAATCGGTCCAATCTCTGGTAGTTATGCTACCGCTACCGGTAGATAGGCTAGCAATTTTTACGGATGTGTTATCCTGTTGACCTCCATAAATATTATAAGGAAACAAATTATCTACGTTAATACGATAAAATTGAGCAGTAGGCATATTACTTTGGGTAGACCAAGTTTTTCCGTAATCAAAAGAGACGGATGCGCCACCGTCATCTGCCAATATCATATTTTTAGAATCGTTAGGATTGATCCATAAATCATGCGTATCACCATGGGCAACCTCAACATTCTCCCATGTTTTACCACCATCTTCAGAACGCAATGCTGGTGCACTTAACACATATACCGTATCTTCATCATTAGGGTCTACAAAAACTTCAATATAATACCAAGCACGTTGCACCAAACGATTGTCGCCACTTATCATAGACCAAGATTCACCAGCATCATTCGACACGAACAGGCCTCCTTTATCAGCATCTGAATCACTTTCAATTAATGCATATACTTTATTGGAGTTTGATGGGCTTACGGCAATTGCCATCTTCCCTTTTTCCTCAGGAAGACCTTTGTGTATTTTCTTCCAAGTATCTCCGCTATCAGTAGATTTATACAGTCCACTACCGACACCTCCACTAATAACCATATTTGGCGTTCGTTGGTGTTCCCACATGGCTGCATACATTATTTCAGGATAATTTGCATCCATAGAAAGTTCAGAAGCACCCGTTAAATTATTTACAAAAAGGGTATTTGTCCATGTTTTACCACCATCGATTGATTTGTACACGCCACGCTCTGGATTACCTTCAAAAAGAGCCCCTTGAGCGGCTACATAAACGATATCAGGATTTGTAGGATGTATGATGATACGAGAAATATGTTGTGTCTTTTCTAGACCCATCTTTTTCCATGTATGACCTGCATCTGTTGATTTATAGACGCCGTCACCATACGAAGTCATAACACCTCTCGGTGCATGCTCACCCATACCCACATAGATAATATTCGGATTAGATGCAGAAACGGACACCGCCCCTACGGAACCTAATTCAAAAAAACCATCGGAAATATTCTCCCAACGTTGCCCAGCAGATTCTGTTTTCCATAGTCCGCCGCCTGTGGTTCCCATATAATAGGTCATTGGGTCACCAATAACTCCGGTTGCTGTTACAGAGCGACCACCTCTAAACGGACCAATATTTCGAAATTTTAAAGGTTTAAAATAATCATTTGCTGTTTGCGCAAAGGTAAATGTGGTCATAAAGACCACTAGCAATGATACTAGTTGCTTTTTCATATAGTGTGTTGTTTGATTGTCCTATTGTAAGGATTAGAATGTGTTATAAAAAAAACCTCACTAGAAATAGAGAGGTTTTTTTTGGGTGATTATTTACTTTCGTCGATAAACAAATAATTCAATTCTAATGTATTGAATGCTGCGTTAAATTCTAGTAGTTCTGATGAAACTACATCATCGAATATTTTAAGTTCCTTGTTTATTTTAGTGGTCAACTCATTCTTTACCGCGATATCTTGCTCTGTAGGCGGAAAATCGTCAATAGACACTAAGCTGTTTAAATGACCCAATTTGTTTGTCAGTTTTATAGGGAAATTCAATGGATCCTGACCACTTCTATTCTGTGTCTGGTACAATGCCTTTTCTACTTCACCCAACTTATCCTTCATTGCTTTAGCCTTTTCAACCAGCTCTTTTGTTCGGTCATCATCTTTGTATTGTTCTGTGAAAGCATTTAATTGTTCCGTTACATTTCTAATCTTCTTTATAGATTGATGCGCATTTTCAATTGTGGCATTGATATCGGTAATAAAATCAAATTGTTTTTGCATTTCGGCAACCGAACTTTCTGCTCTCGGATCTGGTAGAATAGTAAAAGTCTCAGAGCTATTATTTCCATTAACATTTAAATGCACTTTATAGTTCCCAGGTACTGCTTTAGCGCCATCGAAACTGGCCCACCAAAAAATCATTCCTTCCAGTTTTTCTGCACCCTTACCACGGGTATCCCAAACAAAAGTATTACCGCCTTTTTTTACTTCTAACTTCTTCTCTTTTTTCTTGGCAGACGAATTGTAGTTTGCCAAGGTATCACCAGCCATACTTGTATAGGTCAATTGAACAGTATCCTTTTCTGTATAATTTTTAAGCAAAAAATGTGTGATTACACCATTCGCTAAATTCTGCCCCGCTGTTTTAGAAGGCTTTTCAGATGCTCTTCCCTTTGTACGGTAAGACTCTCTTGGCTTAAAAAGAATAGTGTTTTTATTTTTCTTGCCTTCATCTAATTGATGTAGCACCGTTAAATCATCAATAATCCATAAGCTACGCCCTTGTGTTGCAACGATTAGGTTATCATCTTTAATCGCTAAATCAGTAATTGGAACAATTGGTAAATTCATCTGGAATGGAGACCAGCTAGCACCATCATTAAATGAAATGTACATACCCGATTCAGTACCTGCATATAATAATCCTTTCTTTTTAGGATCTTCGCGAACTACCCTTGTAAAATGTTCTACAGGAATACCGTTCGTTATTTTTGTCCAAGTTTTACCGTAATCAGTAGTTTTGTACAAATACGGTTGAAAATCGCCCAACTTATATCTTGTAGCGGCCACATAGCATGTACCTTCATCAAAATAAGATGGTTCTATGCTATTGATCATATTCCAATCAGGCATATTGGTAGGGGTAACATTATCCCATGTTGCGCCGGAATCTTTAGAGACATGAATTAATCCGTCATCACTACCCACCCAAAGAATACCTTCTTTCAACGGACTTTCATTCGCCGCAAAAATAGTACAGTAATATTCTACACTGGTATTATCTTGTGTGATTGGACCTCCACTAGAACCTAATTTTGTAGGGTCATTTCGAGTTAAATCTCCACTTAATACTTCCCAACTCTGACCTTCATTTTCCGTTACATGTACATAGTTAGAAAACGTGTACAGTTTTTTCGGATTATGTCTGCTGAACAAAATAGGAAAATTCCATTGAAAACGATATTTCATGGCTTCTGCACCTGCACCCATTGGGTTATCTGGCCATACATTAATACCTCTAACGGTACCTTTATCATGATTTACACGAGTTAAGAATCCGTCATAACTACCTCCATAAACGATGTCGTCATTTTTAGGATCAACAGCTATCCATGCCGATTCACCACCAGCGGTTTCTTCCCAATTGCCATCACCAATAGAATTTTCATCACTTCTATGATCTATACGTAAAGTAGAATTGTCTTGTTGTGCAACATATATTCTGTATGGAAATGAATTATCTGTAGTTACTCGATAAAACTGTGCTGTAGGTTGGTTATAATATGTACTCCATGTTTCACCACCATCATATGAAATTTGTGCACCACCATCATCGCCAATAATCATACGTTGCGAATCTTCAGGTGAGATCCATAAATCATGATGATCACCATGAGGTGCATTAAATGTTTTAAATGATTTACCGCCATCTGTAGACTTGTGATAATTTACATTTAATACATAAACCACATCTTCATCTTGGGTATCTGCATAAACTCTTGTATAATACCAAGCTCGTTGTCTAATTTTTCTTTCTTCATTAATAACAGACCAGGTTTTACCACCATCATCAGAACGATATAAACCTCCCTTTTCCTTATTCTCTACAATTGCCCAAACACGTTCAGAGTTTTTTGGAGAAACTGCTACGCCAATTATACCTAAAGTATCTTTTGGAAAACCTTCATTTTTAGAAATCTCTGTCCAAGTTTCACCGCTATCCACACTCTTCCATAATGCTGAACCCTCTCCACCACTAATTAAGCTATAAGGTGTGCGCTGTGCATGCCATGTAGAAGCATATAAAATTCTTGGATTATTAGGATCAAAAGTTAAATCAACAGCACCCGCTTGTTCGTTTACAAATAAAACCTGTTTCCAGTTTTTCCCACCATCGGTACTTTTGTAAACTCCCCGTTCTTTTGTTGGTTTATATATATCACCTAACACAGCGGCATATACTGTATTATAATCTGTAGGATGAACACGAAGTCTTGGTACATGTCTACTTTTCTCTAAACCAGCAGAAGCCCATGTTTTACCACCATCTTCGGTTTTCCAAACACCATAACCCGAGGAAACATTTCCCCTTAAGGTTTTTTCACCTCCGCCAACGTAAATTACGTTCGGGTCGCTTTTGGCAACCTCAACGGCACCGATACTTCCACCAAAATAACCATCGGAAATATTGTCCCAAGTACGTCCACCGTCTAATGTTTTCCATACACCACCACCAGCAGCACCGAAATAAAATAAATTTGGTTCACCAGGAACCCCGGTTACGGCAGCAGAACGACCACCACGAAACGGACCTATTAAACGATAATCTAAACTTGAATAGAGTTCTTCTGGGTAGGTTGGGTCATTACTTTGAGATTTGTTCCTTCTTTGAGATAATAAGGATAAGGGCAATAGTAAAAGTGCAAGCATGATAATGCCAGCCTTGGTAAGGTGCTTTTTCATTTTCTTAGTTTGATATTAGTCTATCCTAAAATTACACAAATTGTTGTGAAAATGTTGATTTTAAGATTTTATTGGCATTCCTCTAGTTACACATTTATCAAATTATCAATCCATATATAGTTTATATCATTAATCTTCAAAAGATGTTCTAAAAACTCTATTTAATATATTCAAGCTTTTTGTTCTATGCTTCGCTTTTTAATAGTCAGAATAACAACTAAAGGAAACACTTCAACAAAATTGAAAAAATGCAATCAATATTTAAAGTATTCCTATATTTAAACGAACAAACTAACAATTATGAAAATTAGACCACTATTACTTTCTTTATCACTAATAGCATTTCTTTTAAACGGGTTTGCCATTACTTCGATAAATGCTCAAACACATGACTTTTTATACGGAGATCCGATGCCCGATGCCCCAGAACTTAGTGCAAGAGGTGAGTTTAAAGTTGGTGTACAAACCATAAATCTTGTCAACAAAGATCAAGTTGATATTTTAAACTCAAAGGAAGGAAAAGACCCTGTATATAACAGACCCATTACCATAGAAGTTTGGTATCCTGCAAATATAGGTGAGAATGCTAATACTGTAATTTACAACGAAGTAATGGGAACTGCCGGTGATACCCTAAGACCATTAACTCCGTTTACTTTTAAGGGGAGAGCATACAGAGATGCACAGCCGAAAACCGGCACTAAATTTCCTTTAGTGGTAGTATCACATGGTTATGTTGGCTCACGCTATTTAATGACTTATTTGACCGAAAACTTAGCATCTAAAGGATATATTGTAGCAGCTATAGGTCATACCGATTCTACTTTTAAAGACGCCAATGCATTTCAAAGTACTCTTTTAAATAGACCAAAAGATATTCGCTTTGTCATAAACGAAATGGAAAAATTAGGAGCTCAAGGTTCCAAAAGCAACTTGGAGGGTTTAGTTGATGCAAATAACACAGCCATAATCGGATATTCTATGGGAGGTTATGGCGTTCTTAATGTTGGCGGCGCAGGATATAGCGAAGCACTTATGGGATTTTTTGCAGGAATGACAGGAGGTAGCACTGCTATTTCTGTTAATACGGCTAATAATGAAGAGTATAAAAAACTAACTGACGACAGAATTAAAGCTATTGTTGCCTTTGCCCCATGGGGAATGGAACGAGGTGTTTGGGATGCCGAAGGATTAAAGGGATTAAAAACCCCGACATTCTTTGTAGCCGGTAGTCAAGATGATATTTCTGGTTATGAAAAAGGAATAAAAGCGATCTATGAAGGAGCAGTAAATGCAGACCGTTTTATGTTAACCTACAAAAATGCACGACATAACGTAGCGCCAAATCCTCCCCCAGCAGAGGCGCTAGCGCCAGGTTTGCATATAGATGAGTATTTCAGGTATGCGGAACCTTCCTGGGATCAACGTAAAATAAATAACATCAATCAACATTTTGTAACCGCATTTCTTGGAAAGCACCTAAAAAATCAAGAAAATTCTAAGTTTCTAGAAGTACAAGAAAATTCGAACGAAAAAGATTGGACAGGATTTAAACCAAGGTCTTCCACCGGAATGGAGTTGTTACATGCTAACCCAACCAACTAATTTCTTTGTCTTTAATCTGGCGACCTTATAGCTTCTTGTTTTAGCAATTCCATATAGGTATTCTGATTGACTATCAACTCCTTTAGTTTACAGACCAAAAAAAGATAGCAACGGCAATAAGCTATGATAAAATAAAAATCATACATGTGTTCTTTAGTGTTTCTAAAGCTACTTTCGTATGATTTTTTATTGGGTTTGGTTCTACTAGATTTTTTTAGAAACTAATGTTCTATTTATCTCTTTATGTAAATAATAACCGGTAACAATGGTAGCTAATACATCTGCAATAGGAAAAGAGATCCAAACCCCTAATTCACCTAAATAATTTGGCAAAATGAGAATGAGCGGGATAAAGAAAAATCCTTGTCGGCATAATGTAAGTAACAATGCTGGCACGGCTTTACCTATTGCTTGAAAATAGGCAGCACCAATTAATTGTAGCGCAATAATTGGTGTAGCGGCAAATACCCAACGCATGGCAGAAGGCGTATTCTCTAAAACAAAGGCATTTGTAGCAATTTCCAACTCGCTCATACCTGGTTTATGACTAAGAAAAAGTCCCGCAATCTCAGCAGGGAAAATCATCAGTCCGGTGAACACTATGGTCGCCAATATTGCTGCAAATTTTATGGCGGTATAGATAGATTCTTTTACCCTATCATATTTTCCAGCTCCATAATTGAATCCGGCAATAGGTAAAAATCCTTGTGTGACCCCAAAAACTGGAAAAAGAGCAAACATCAACATTCTACCGATTATGGCATATACTGCTACCATGGCTTCGCCTCCTAAATCAAAAAGTATATTATTCATCAACAAGTAAATAATACTAACCACTGCTTGTCTAGATAAGGTCACGAAACCAAGTGAACTAATTTCCTTTAAAATAGAAAAATTGATACGGAAATATTGCAAATTCAGCTTTAGTTCTGAATGTTTGGATAGAAAAAAATACAGAATGTAACTAAAGCATAAAAAGTAGCTAATAGTGGTTGCCCAAGCAGCACCTTCCATACCATAATCCAATACATTGATAAAAAGATAATCCATCACTAAATTTCCTATGGATGGGATAATCATCGCAATCATAGCGAACTTAGGTTTGCCTTCTGCCCTTATAACCGCATTCCCCATCATATTTAGAGCTAGAAGTGGTACGCCATACAAAACGATTACATAGTAGATTTTAGCCATTTCAAAAATGGACCCTTTACCACCAAAAGCTGGAATAAGGCTATCTACATAGGTGAGCCCTAACACAACCATGATTATAGTAACTAATAACGTAAAGCTAATTTGGTTACCAAAAGTTCGTAAGGCCTTGTCTTTATTATTTGCCCCTAATGCCCTTGAAATAATACTTGCTCCACCAATACCGATTGCCATTCCCAATGCTCCTATGAAAAAAGAAACCGGCAATACCACGTTTATTGCGGCAATGGCGATTGAACCGATCCAATTACCTACAAAGATAGAATCTACCAAAACATTGAGAGACATTACCAAAATACCAATACTGGCAGGTAACGCTTGTTTAATAAGCAAACTTGAGATAGATTCCGAGCCTAATTGTTCAGCGGAAACGTTTGCCATTTTTTAGTTTTATTTTAGGTTACTGTAATGTGGTACTATTCATTAAGAATATACAATGGTATTAAGCCATCACCTGTTTACTGACCTTGCTTTTTTGGATTTCTTGAGCAATATAGTTCCACAAACCGATTCTTTTTGACAAGGCCTTTTGCGAACATTCCGCCACCTCTTGCCATTTGCGCTCATCAGTATCACAAAGCTCCTGAATCATTTTTAGGGATAAGGGTCCATGGTCATCGCCATCCAATTCTATATGACGGCGCAAGTAATAATCCAATTTCGAAAAACTGTTATCCCCTTTATTATCAGATCTATCAATGATTTTAAGGAACATATCCGGTATAAGTTCTTCCCTACCAAATGTAAATGCAGCAGCAATAATATGTGGTTCATGAGTTTGAACCACTTCAAAAGTAAATTTTAAAAAATCTTTTAAGGCATCGTTCAACACTGAAGTTTCAATAACTTCCAAAACGCTTTCTAACCGGGTAATCCTTTCTAAGAAGTCGGTCATTTTTGAAGTATCCGCACCGACTTCCGCCATGGCATCCAAATACATTTCGAAATGACTTTTAAAAACTCCCTCTTCATTTCGATCACTTTCCTCTTCCAACACAATTTCATTAATAAACCGGGCCGTATTTGTATTCTTGACAGGTTTCCATGGTAAAGTAGTACAGGTCAAGTGTATCTGCAATCCTTTTAAGAGCGACATAAAATCCCATACGGCATAAACATGGTTTTCCATGAACACCTTAATATCTGTTACAGAGGATAATTCCCCATATAGACTATGATTTTTTAACTGCTCCCTTAAGGGTAATAAGGTAGCTTCTAATTCTTCTATTTTCATAGCACCCATTTTCTTAAAATAGATAAATCAATTTATTTGACTAGGTGCTTGGCGTAACAGCTAATTCACCAGTAGCCTCCCAATCATTGACCCATTTGGCCATCACCTTCACCCATGCTTCATTATCATTCATACAAGGTATATGCTTATAGTCTTCTCCACCAGCTTCCATAAACTGTTCTTTACCCTCCATGGCTATTTCCTCTAAGGTTTCTAAACAATCACTTACAAAAGCAGGAGTAATGACTGCTAGGCGTTTTTTGCCTTCCTTGGCTAAACGTACAAATTCAAAATCCGTATACGGTTTTAACCAAGGGTCACCGGCTAAACGAGATTGAAAAGAAGAACTAACTTGTTCTTCAGGCAATCCTAAATACGCCTTAACCATTTCTGTAGTATCATAAACTTGATGTCTATAGCAGGTATTATGTGCTACTGAGTTAATCTTGCAACAACTACCATCTATTTTACAGTGAAAACGAGTTGGGTCACTCTTGCGAATATGACGTTCAGGGATACCGTGATATGAAAACAATATGTGGTCATATTCGAAATCCTTTAATCCATCAATAATACTTTCTGAGAGAGCTTGTATATAATCTGCATTTTTATAAAAAGCAGGTAGCGTAGTTACTCCCATTTCTGGAAAATATTGCTGTTGCTCCTCCAAAACCTTTACCACCACTGTCTCAAAGCTAGACATAGCGTAGTGTGGATATAATGGAACCAAAAGAACCTCATCAACTCCTTTATCCTTTAATTCTTGCAACGCATTTTTAATGGTCATTTTGCCATATCGCATTCCTAACGCAACCGGCATTTTTGTGTGTTGTTGTACTTTATTGGCAAAGCGTTCAGATAGCACTATTAGCGGCGAACCTTCATCCCACCAAATTTTAGCATAGGCTTTAGCTGATTTCTTTGGTCTGGTTTGTAGAATAATCCCCTTTACAAGGAACGTCCGTAACCATTTAGGGGCATCGATTACCCTTTCATCCATTAAAAATTCATCCAAATACGGCTTTACATCTTTTGCGGTAGGACTTTCCGGCGAACCCAAATTGACCAATAATACTCCTTTCATAGCGTTTAATTTTCCAATGGCAAAAATAACACAAGTAATATTACCCACATTTGTGAACCCAAAAAAGTTTCAAATCAATGCATAAGTAAAGTTGATAGTGTTTAACCTTTCCTATTTGCATTATTAAATGCCTAAATTTGTTCTTTCCACACGAAAGCAATACTGAATGCAAAATTTAACCAATAATCCAATACTCTTAGCTTATATCTTTGGTGCAATCTTAGTATTATTATTGCTTCAATTAATTACTGTTAAATTATTAAGAAGATTAGGTAAAAATCCTAAGTATCTTCTTGATAAAGAAGATATTAAAAATATCACAAAGCCCATCTTTATCATATTTATTGCCATTGCAATTCGAATTAAAACGTTTCATAACCTTTTGGGTTTTGAAGAGGTCACCTATCTACTTAGTAAGATCAGTACTATTTCTATAATTTTTGCCTTTACCTGGCTACTAATAATTGGCCTGAAAATTACAAAGAGGAAAATCATTAAAAATTACGATGTAAATTCAGTCGATAATTACAGGGCACGTAAGGTTTATACCCAATTTAATATTTTAGAGCGCATAATTATTTTCGTCATCATCATCATAGGGGTAAGTATCGCACTTATGAGTTTTGAGAGCATACGCGAAATCGGTGTTAGTATTTTTGCCTCCGCTGGGGTTGCAGGTATCATTGTAGGTCTTTCTGCTCAAAAAATGATTGCGAGTATTTTAGCGGGAATACAAATTGCTATAGCTCAACCTATAAAAATTGACGATGTGGTCATTGTTGAAAGTGAATGGGGTAGAATCGAAGAAATTACATTAACCTATGTGGTTGTCAATATTTGGGACAAAAGGAGACTGATTGTACCCACCTCTTATTTTATTGAGAAGCCCTTTCAAAATTGGACGAAGAAATCGGCCGACCTACTAGGCACTATATATTTATACACCGATTATAGAGTTTCTTTTGATGCCCTTAGAAAAGAACTGGAACGTGTTTTGAAAACTACTGATTTATGGGATGGAGCTAATCAAAACATACAAGTAACGGATTCAAAGCCCACTTGTGTTGAGATAAGGGCAATGGTCAGTGCTCAAGACGCTTCTACACTTTGGGATTTACGTGTTTTTGTACGTGAAAAACTCATTACTTTTTTACAGGAAAATTATCCTGAGAGTATTGTTCGAACTAGAGTACAAATAGAAAACAATTCAAAAGAAGGTAATAATTTATAATTTTATAAAATGCGACAATTCTTACTACTAATTATAATACTTATTAACTCTCAGTTGGGATTCTCCCAACAAATTACCTGTTCCACAAAAGACAAAGAGGCAGTTGAAGAAAAAATAGAGGCAATTGACAGATTGCTACAGCCCGACTTTGGAAGCACAATAGTATCTGTTGGTAAAACTTTTATGAAAACACCATACGTGGCCAAAACGTTGGAAATTGGTGATACTGAAACCTTAGTCGTGAACCTACAAGGCTTAGATTGCACCACTTTTGTAGAAAACGTTTTAGCATTTTCCAAGTTACTAAGACAAAAAGACCCTTCATTTAATACCTTCATTAAAAACCTAGAAGTTATACGTTATAAAGATGGTGAATTGGATGGATATGCTTCACGTCTACACTACTTCTCAGAATGGATAGCCAACAATGCCGAAAAAGGAATTCTGAAAGATATTACCGGAGAAATTGGTGGAAGAGAAATCACCAAGGATATTAATTTTATGAGTACTCACAGAGATTTATATCCTTTTTTGGCAGATGAAGCAAATTTCGATAAAATAAAGGCTTCAGAAAATTATTTAAATAGTCAGGCGATATGTGTTTTAGCACAAGATAAAATTGCTGAAAACGAGGACCTAATTCAATCTGGTGATATTATCGCTTTAGCCACTTCAATAAATGGACTAGATGTTACACATACAGGTATTGCAACACGAGAAAAAGATGGTAGAATTCATTTACTTCATGCCTCTACTGGTTCGATGGAAGTTGAAGTTTCTAAAAAACCTTTGGCCGAGTATTTAAAAGGAATAAAAAGTAATACAGGCATTATGGTGGCCAGACCACTTTAACTTTTATGCTAATTTCCTACCAGTGCCAACAAGTATTTTTTAGGGGTAGTATTGTATTTTTTTTTGAAAGCAGCTATAAAATGGCTTGCGGTACTATATCCAACCTTTAAACCTATTTCATTTACGTTGTATTGTCCGGTCTCCAATAGACGTTTTGCATAGTCCATTTTATGGTCGAATAAAAAACTGTAAACAGAATCTCCATAAATTTGCTTAAAACCTTCTTTCAAACGCTTTAAGCTTAGTCCGACTTCACTCGCTAGTACTGTCAATGTAGGTGGCTCGGCCATATTTGCAAGAATGATATCTTTAGCTCGTTTAATTTTCTTAACATTTTCTTCATCCGCTAGATAAGGACATTGCTCAATATCTGCATTCGGACTCCTATTAAAATACAAAGCGATTAATTCGTAAATCTTACCTTTTACGTATAATGCTTTTATAGATGGATGCAGATTGTAATTAATGATCTGACTCAAAATAACCGCTATAGATGGCGAGAAAGGTTCTTGAGCGTAATACTTCTTCTCTTTATTATCTGTACTTAGAAAAGGAATATAATCAGCTTCTGCAGTAAATAGAGAATGAAATTTTCGCAAGGTCATTACC
Organism: Maribacter orientalis; assembly: GCF_900109345.1. GTDB lineage: Bacteria > Bacteroidota > Bacteroidia > Flavobacteriales > Flavobacteriaceae > Maribacter > Maribacter orientalis. The sequence goes on along the minus strand of NZ_FNZN01000006.1, from coordinate 155,763 downwards.
ACCGAAACTATGGAAGATTTTGGCTCCAATTCTAAATTAAGTGGAAGGTCTAACTGTGTGTTATACAGCAACAAAGAGTTCTCTTCTGTAACATTTAAACTATAACTACCTTGATTAAATGAAAATGTACCTTTACCCTTCAAACAAAAATGAAATTGGATAAATTTTTTATTTATTTCACGAGAATAGCTAACATTAACATATTCCTCATTCTGAAATTTTAGCACATAAAATCCGTCTTCAATCATAACTTCATCATATGACCTTTGAGCGTTATTTTTAACTTCCATTTTCTTGAAAAAGTTTTATATCTATTTAGAAAGCATCTAAATAAATGATTAGCATTTGTCTGACAACCCTATAAAATTATGCTATTAAACTGATAAATATCATTTTTCATCCAAAAATTCTGCAGACGACACTAATTGTACCGCAAGCGTTATTTTTATTAGATTGACAGCCATACTTTTGTATCCGCTTTATGAAGGACTACCATATTTCTAAACACAACTCCTTTTACACAATTGGCCTTAACTATAAAAAGGCTGATGCCGTGGCACGTGGTAAATTTAGTTTAGATGAAGTTGCAGTCAACAAACTTTTAATCGAAGCGAAGAATCAAGGAATTGATGGCCTATTAGCGACATCTACTTGTAACCGGACTGAATTGCACGGATTCGCCCAACATCCTTTTCAACTTATAAAATTATTATGTGACCATTCGAACGGAACCGTTGAAGCGTTTCAAGAAGTTGCCTATGTGTATAAAAATAAAGAAGCTATTAATCATCTGTTTAGAGTAGGTACTGGATTAGATAGTCAAATTCTTGGGGATTTTGAAATTATTAGTCAATTAAAGCAAAGTTTTAAGCGTTCAAAAGAATTGGGGATTGCCAATCCTTTTATAGAACGTCTATGCAACAGCATTATACAGGCAAGCAAGCGTATAAAGAATGAAACCGAAATTTCCTCGGGAGCTACGTCTGTCGCCTTTGCATCCGTTCAATATATTTTACGCAATGTTAAAAATGTATCCGAGAAGAATATTCTTTTATTCGGTACAGGAAAAATAGGTCGTAATACGTGTGAAAATTTAATTAAGCACACCAAGAATCCACATATCACCTTAATCAATAGAACTAAAGGTAAAGCCGAGCAAATTGCTGGTAAATTCAACCTAATGGTGAAAGATTATGGCGATTTACAATCAGAAATAAGAAAATCGGATATTTTAGTGGTTGCTACAGGTGCACAAAAGCCTACGATTACCAAAGAATTAATTTATACGAATAAGCCTCTATTGATATTAGACCTTTCAGTCCCTAAAAATGTGGACGATGCCATTTCTGATATGGAAAACGTAACCGTAATTCATTTAGATCATTTATCTCAAATGACCGATGAAACTTTAGAGCGCAGAAAACAATTTATTCCGGAGGCAGAAGCTATAAACGAAGAGGTGAAATACGATTTTAATCAGTGGTTAGAAACCCGAAAATTTGCCCCTGTTATAAAAGCATTGAAGAAAAAGCTGAAGACCATGAAAGATGAAGAGCTTGACTATCAATCTAAGAAAACGGTCAATTTCAACGCAGATCAGGCAGATGTCATTACAAATCGCATTATTCAAAAAATAACTACACAATTTGCAAATCATCTTAAGGATGACTCGGTAGATTCCAATTCAAGTTTAGAATTTATCCAAAAAGTATTTCAATTAGAATTGGACGAAAAATGAGTAAAGTAATACGATTAGGAACACGCGATAGCGAATTAGCGTTATGGCAGGCAAATACCGTTAAGGACCAATTACAAGCTTTAGGGCATATCGTTAAATTAGTTCCTGTAAAATCAACAGGAGATTTAGTCTTAGATAAACCTCTTTATGAGTTGGGCATAACTGGTATTTTTACAAAAACTTTGGATGTAGCCATGCTCAATGGAGACATCGACATCGCTGTTCACTCAATGAAAGATGTTCCTACGGCACTTCCAAAGGGTATTGTTAAAGCTGCTGTTTTAAAACGCGGTAATTACATGGACATCATGGCATTTAAAGATAACGAGGAGTTTTTAGGATCTCGTAATGCCGTTATTGCAACAGGAAGTTTACGTAGACAAGCGCAATGGCTGAATAGATACCCGACGCACACTATTGTTGATTTAAGAGGGAACGTAAACAGTAGATTAGATAAACTATACAATAATGAATGGAACGGCGCCATATTTGCCGCTGCCGGTTTAGATCGTATTGGTTTAGAGCCTGAAAATACAATAGGACTTACATGGATGCTTCCTGCTCCTGCCCAAGGTGCAATTATGGTGGTTGCCATGGAAGATGATGAAGAAATTCGTGAGGCATGTGCACAGTTAAACCACGAGGAAACGGATACTTGTGTAACTCTTGAAAGAGAGTTTCTTAGAGAATTAGAAGGCGGTTGTAGTGCTCCAATTGGAGCTTTATCTTACATTAATAAAGAAAATATTGTCACCCTTAAAGGCGTTCTACTTAATGTTGACGGAAGCAAAAAGCTAGAGGCAGAATTAACTGCACCTTTAGGAAAACACAAAAATTTAGGAATAGACTGTGCTAAAAGTATTCTAGCCAGAGGTGGTAAAAGGTTAATGACGGAATTGGCTAATGCCGGTTTCGAAATAAACATCTTTTCTACCAAGAAATTGACTCCGCCACAGCAACTTCTACTTAACATTTCGGTAAACGCAGATTCAGATGATTTTATAAAGATTAGTTCGAACCGAATTTCGCCGATTGTTTTAAAGAAGAAACACAAAAACGTCGTGTTCACTAGTAAAAATGCTGTTGAAGCTGTTTTAACAAGTAGCAGCGCTGTTGAGCTTGATTTCGAAAATATCTATTGTGTTGGTAGAAAAACACGTCGATTTATAAAAAATAAGTTCGGTAAGGTAACGCATTATGAAAACAACGCTAAAGATTTAGCTAACCATCTAGTAGAATTTATAGATGGTTCAGAGGTTACCTATTTTCATGGTAATTTAAGTCTAGATGAGTTACCAAGTATATTAGAGGAAAACAATATCACCGTAAATGCAATTGAGGCATATAGAACTAAACTATCTGGCAAATCGATACCAGAAACCGTAAAAGGTATCATGTTCTATAGCCCGTCAAATGTAGAAAGTTTCTTAAAGGAAAACTCAGCTGACAAAGTAGCCTATTGTATTGGTGAAACTACGGCAAAAGCCGCTAGGGAACACTTCAAAGAAGTAAAAGTTGCTAAAATACCTACCGTAGAAAGTGTTATAGATTTAGTAAACCAAGATTATAAGGATTAGCCTTTGGGCTGTTGGCTAAATATAAAATTATTGAATTTACGAGCGTAGCTAAACATTAAAAGCTTCTCGCAAAGATGAATAAAGAGAACCTATGAGTTTAAAAAACGACTTATTCTTAAAAGCCTTAAAAGGTGAAACTGTAGAAAGACCTCCTGTTTGGATGATGCGTCAAGCTGGTAGATATTTACCAGAATTTATGGCGATTAAAGAGAAGTATGACTTCTTTACTCGTTGTCAGACCCCTGAATTGGCATCGGAAATAACCGTACAGCCTATTCGCAGATACGGAATGGATGCCGCTATTTTATTCAGTGATATTTTGGTGATTCCACAGGCAATGAACATTCATGTGGAAATGAAACCGAATTTTGGTCCGTATTTACCGAATCCTATTCGCACTCAAAAGGATTTAGATAGCGTAATCGTGCCAGATGTTCATGAAACGTTAGGTTACGTAATGGAAGCTATAAAAGCTACCAAGGAGAAATTAAACGATGACGTCCCATTAATTGGTTTTGCAGGTTCCCCTTGGACTATTCTATGCTACTGTGTACAAGGTCAAGGAAGTAAAACGTTCGATATGGCTAAAGAATTGTGCTTTACACAACCTGTTGTTGCACATGAATTACTGCAGAAAATAACAGATACTACTATTGCATATCTAAAAGCTAAAGTAGCTGCGGGTGTGAATGCCGTACAAGTATTTGATTCATGGGGCGGCATGTTGTCACCTACAGATTACCAAGAATTCTCATGGCAGTACATTCAACAAATTATCGATGCTTTAAAAGACGAAACCCCGGTTATAGTTTTCGGTAAAGGATGTTGGTTCGCCTTAGGCGATATGGCAAAATCTGGCGCCTCTGCACTTGGTGTAGATTGGACATGTTCCGCAAGAAACGCTCGCTATTTAAGTGGTGGAAAAATAACATTGCAAGGTAATTTTGACCCTGCCCGTTTGTTATCTCCACCAGCTGTAATTAAAAAGATGGTACACCAAATGATCAATGAATTTGGTAAGGACAGTTATGTTGTAAACCTAGGTCACGGAATTTTACCAAATGTACCCGTAGAAAATGCAAAGGCATTTATTGATGCCGTAAAAGAATACAAGCAAGCGTAGTATTACTTACCATTACGGAAATACATAACGTATAGCCGAAATTATAAGAACACTATGGATTCATTTCAACAACAAGATTTTGAAATAAACCCGATTTCAGAAAGAGATGGGTGGCGGTTATGCGACTTCGTATGTTCAAATGCAGATTATATAAAACGGTACTTTCCTAAAACCGTTGCTGCAAATTTGAATCCTACATTATCTAATATCTTTGTTTTAGGCAAGGCATCAGAGTTTCTTTCCGGTAGAGAGTATTTGTTTACGCTCAAAGAACCAGAACACAGAAAAATCATAGGTCTGGTCTATCTCAAAGAATTAAAAAGAGCAACTAAAGAAGCTGAAGTTGCTTATTGCATAGCATATCCATGCAAAGAAAAAGGTTATACGTCAGAAGCCGTTAAAACTATTTCAGAATGGGGATTTAAAGAACAACATTTAAAACGACTTAGAATAATAGTTCACAAATCGAACATTGGAAGTATTAAGGTAGCAGAAAATTGTGGTTATCTTTGGAAAGAAACATTAGCAAAAGAACACACTCCACCTAACGAAGACCCGTTAGATATGGAACTTTACGTCTTAGAGAATGAAAGATAAATTTTACGCCTACATAGAACAACTACAAGATGTCATTACTTCTAAATTAGAGGAAGTCGATGGAAAAGCAGCCTTTAAAGAAGATATATGGGTACGCGCAGAAGGTGGTGGTGGTCGCACAAGGGTTATTGAAAATGGGGCCGTATTCGAGAAGGGTGGAGTTAATATATCTGGCGTACATGGTGAACTTCCTGATAGTATGAAGGCTTATTTTCGCGTGGAAGATGGCAAATTTTTCGCTTGCGGATTAAGTTTGGTACTACATCCCAAGAACCCAATGGTACCTACGGTTCATGCAAATTGGCGTTATTTTGAATTGTATGGAAATGATGGTGAAATTGTTGACCAATGGTTTGGTGGTGGTCAAGATTTAACCCCGTATTATTTGTTTGATGAAGATGCCGTTCATTTTCATAGCGTATGCAAAACAGCCTGCGACAGACACAACGCTACTTTTTACAATACTTATAAAAAACGTTGCGATGAATATTTCTGGAATGCTCATAGAAATGAAGCCCGTGGAATTGGCGGATTGTTTTTTGACTATTGCAAGGCAACTGAAGAAATGACTATGCAAAACTGGTACAACTTTGTTACCGAAGTAGGCAATAGCTTTTTAAGCTCTTATGTACCGATTGTTACAAAAAGAAAAGACTTGGACTACACCAAGGAACAAAGAGATTGGCAAGAAATTAGACGAGGAAGATATGTAGAGTTCAATTTAGTTCACGACAAAGGAACTTTGTTCGGACTAAAGACCAACGGTAGAATTGAAAGTATCTTGATGAGCCTTCCTCCGCATGTACAATGGCGTTACGATCACCAACCTGAGAAAGGCAGTGAAGAAGAACGACTATTGAATGTATTAATGAAACCTAAAGAATGGGTTTAAGAGTAATACTTTTACTGAGCTTATTATGTTTTACAGAGTTCTCTAGTGCCCAAAATTCTACCTATAAAGAGGCCTTTCCCGACAAAGTCACCCTTCGACTATCCTTACAGACCACTTCCAATAGTTTTACGCTTAGAGATAAGATAACGCGCAATAAAACGGAGTTTATACCGAATGACAAAAGCTATTTAGGCCTATCGATCCTATTCCGTTTTTTAGAAGTTGATTTTGGTTACGCTCCTAATTTTTTATCGGAGAATAAAGACAATGGTGATTCTAAACTAATTACGTTCAACATAAGAACGTTTTTTGGTCAATATATGCAGACGGTAGACATATATAAGCAAAAAGGATTCTTCATTAGAACACAAGAATTAACCTTGCCTATAGATGATTTAAAAACGTTCAAAATTGGCGGAACATCTAGCTATATATTTAATCCTGATTTTTCTTTTCGCGCTATAGGCTTTCAAAATGAATGGCAAAAAGAAAGTGTAGGCAGTTTTATACCTAGTATCTCTTATTATTACACCAAGTTCAAACTTGAAGATCCCATCATAGAAAATCAACTGGAACATTCTTTTAAAATGGCCGTTGGACCGGGGTATTATTACAACTGGGTGTTTGAAAAAAACTATATCCTTTCAGCTGGTGCAACAGGTGGTTTGGGATTTAATCTTTCTAAATCTCAAGGAAAGACTTCCTTGGATGGACTTGCCCAACTAATTTTCAGATTAACCGGTGGATACAACTCAGAAAACTTTTTCAGTGGTGTAAACATTAACACACAACTTCTAACACATACTTCTGCCGAAAATTTTGTTTTAGATGATTCTATTAGTTTTCTTGAATTCTATGTGGGATATCGATTTAACGCACCCAAAAAATGGATTGCCAAAGCAGATGAGATAAGTCGTAAATTTGGTATAGATTGATATGAACATCCTATGACACAAAAAATATATCAAATTGATGCCTTTACCTCGAAATTATTTTGTGGAAATCCTGCAGCGGTTTGTATTCTTGATACGTGGTTAGATGCTGAATTGATGCAAAAAATAGCAGCTGAAAACAACTTAGCTGAAACTGCCTTTGCCGTATTTAAAGACAACTATTACGAGCTTCGTTGGTTTACGCCAGAAATAGAAGTGGATTTATGTGGTCATGCCACTTTAGCTACTGCTTTTGTTCTTTACAATTACTACGATTACAATAAACATACCCTTCGGTTTATTTCACCACGAAGCGGTGAATTATTGGTTCAAAGAGATGAAACAGGACTCATAACTATGGATTTTCCTACGGATGATCTCATAAAGGTCTCCGAGCAAATTGATATTTCCAAAGCCATAGGAAGGCAACCGCTAGAGACGTATAAAGGAAAAACCGACTATTTACTAATCTATAACTCTCAAGAAGAAATTGAGGCTATGCAACCCAATTTCCATTTATTAAATGAATTGGATTGCAGAGGTGTAATTGTTTCGGCAAAAGGAACTGATGTTGATTTCGTATCTCGCTTTTTCGCACCTCAATGCGGTATTCCAGAAGATCCCGTAACAGGTTCTGCTCATACCACTTTAACCCCATATTGGTCCAAGGTATGTAATAAAACAAAGCTAACCGCCAAGCAACTATCTCAACGAGGTGGAAATATACAATGTGAGTATTTGGGTAATCGTGTAAAGATATCTGGAAATGCGGTTTGCTATTTAATTGGTGAAATTGAAATATAAAATATAAAATAATAATCAAGTATGTACCCACTTATAAGAAATAGAAGATTAAGAAGCTCAGAAGCTGTACGCAATATGGTGCGTGAAACCATAATTAGTCCAAGTGATTTTTTAGTTCCCCTTTTCGTGGTAGAAGGTAAGGGGATAAAAGAGGAAATCGCCTCAATGCCCAACTATTACCGCCTCAGCCTCGACAATTTAACAAAAGAAGTGAAAGAACTTTGGAAAATGGGTTTGCACTCCGTTTTATTATTTGTAAAAGTTCCTGATAATTTAAAGGACAACAGCGGTTCAGAAGCATTGAATGAGAATGGTTTGATGCAAATGGCAATAAAAACGGTTAAAAATACTTGCCCTGATATGTTGGTGATGACCGATGTCGCCCTTGACCCCTATTCCTCATATGGTCATGACGGTATTGTTTCTAATGGACAAATATTAAATGATGAAAGCGTTGAAGTTCTAGCAGAGATGAGCATATCGCACGCGAAAGCGGGAGCTGATTTTGTAGCTCCAAGTGATATGATGGATGGCCGTATTTTAAGTATTCGTGAAGCCTTAGAAGATGAAGGATATATAAATACAGGAATTATGGCATATAGTGCAAAATACGCTAGTGCATTTTATGGTCCATTTAGAGATGCTTTAGACTCTGCCCCTGTAGATATTAAAAACGTACCCAAAGATAAAAGTACTTATCAAATGGATTTTGCTAATCGCTTTGAAGCTATTAGAGAAACTCAGATGGATATTGAAGAAGGAGCAGATATTGTAATGGTAAAACCAGGTTTATGCTATTTAGATATCGTTCGCGAAATAAAGAATGAGGTAGATGTTCCTGTTGCTGTTTATCAAGTATCTGGTGAATACGCTATGGTAAAAGCAGCGGCAGAAAAAGGTTGGTTAAATCACGATGCCGTAGTTATGGAACAATTAACTGCTATCAAAAGAGCTGGCGCCAATGTCATCGCAAGTTACTTTGCGAAAGATGTAATACGGATTATGGGATAATTATTTGACCGCTTTTTCATGAAAAAAATACATATAATACTCTTAGGTTTATTATTTTTTGGGCTTAATGCGCAAGAAAATGAATCGAATATTTTATTGTTACCAGAAGGAGCCACTTTACAGAAATCTTCTTTAGCACACTTTGAATTAGACTCTTTACATATTTATCAAAAGATAGATAGTATCATAACGAAAGGTATAAAAAACCAGTCGTTTCCAGGGGCACAGATTTTAATAGCTAAGGCAGGGAATATTATTTTTCATGAAGCATACGGTTACCATACTTATGATAGCATTCAACCAGTTGCAAGAAACGATATTTACGATTTGGCTTCAGTCACCAAAATTTTAGGACCATTACCTGCAATCATGAAATTAGTTGATGAGGGGAAACTAGATTTAGACAAACCTTTTTGTACCTATTGGAAGCCATGGAAACACCGAAAAGACAAAAGAAACATTACGCTTAGAGAAATTTTAGCGCATCAAGCAGGGCTTAAGCCCTATATTGTTTTTCTAAGTAAAACTTTAAAAAATAACGGTCGGTTTAAAAAAAGGTTTTTACGTGATAAAGCGAACAAAAAATTTCAAAATGAGGCTTACGAAAATCTCTATGTGAAAAATAGATTTAATAGGAAGATGTACAGAATGATAAATCGTTCTGAAGTTTCAAGTGATAAAAAGTACACATACTCAGGGTTAACTTTTCTAATCTTCCCAGAGTTAATATCGCAAATTACAAGAATGCCATATGACGATTATATGACATTGGAATTTTACAAACCACTTGGTATGAAAACTTTTGGATTTCTACCAAGCAATCAAAACTTCACTAACAAAATTGTACCAACGGAGGTAGATACTATATATAGACATACGTTAACCAAGGGTTGGGTACATGATGAAAATGCTTCGTTATTAGGTGGTATTTCAGGCAATGCCGGGCTATTTGGCACTGCAGACGATTTAGCAATAATTATGCAACTATTTCTTCAAAAAGGAATTTATTCAGGTAAACGATATATTTCCAAAAAAACAATAGTAGAATTTACCCGAACACAATATCCTGAAAACGAAAATAGAAGAGGTTTAGGTTTTGATAAACCATACTTGAACAATTATAAATTCTCTTTGCCAGATGCATATCCTGCGCCAGAAGTTGGTCAAGATAGTTTTGGACATAGTGGCTTCACTGGAACCTTTGTGTGGGCAGACCCAGAGCATGAATTAATTTATATTTTCCTTTCAAATCGAGTGTACCCTACAAGGGATAATAGAAATATTTACGAACTTAATATTCGGCCCGCTATTCAACAAGTATTTTATCAGGCATTCGATAACGCAATACAGCACAAACCTTATTAATTTTATTGATATCTTCAATTTTTAAAACCATCTTATGGGACTTTTAATATTTTACGCATTCATATCCATCTTCTTTTCATTCTTATGTTCCATATTAGAAGCCGTATTGCTTAGCATTACACCAACTTTTATAAATGTAAAATTGAAAGAAGGTAAATCATTTGCCAAAACATTAGAAGTTCTTAAAAAAGATGTAGATCAACCTTTAATTGCCATACTTACCATTAACACAATCGCCCATACGGTTGGTGCAATTTTAGTAGGTGTTCAAGCTAAAGCAGCTTATGCCGAATTATATGGCAATGAAAGTCGTTCAGTTTTTGGTATTGAATTTACTGAAGACCTTATGGTAGGTGTAGTTTCTACATTAATGACAATTCTTATACTAGTTGCATCAGAAATTATCCCTAAAACTATTGGTGCTACCTACTGGAAACAACTTGCAAATTTTTCGGCAAAAACCTTAAATATTATGGTAATAGGCTTAAAATATACAGGGTTACTCTGGGTATTACGTCTGTTTACTAAAATGGTCGGTGGCGGTAAACATCATGGTAGTGTTCTAAGTCGTGAAGATTTCCACGCCATGACCGATATGGCCCATAAAGAAGGGGTATTTGAAAAATCTGAATCAACTATCATAAAAAATTTACTGCGATTTGATGATATTCTTGTAAAAGATATAATGACACCAAGAGCCGTTATGAAAATAGCTTCTGAGGAGAAGTCCATAGCTGATTTCTTTAAGGATAATCAAAAATTACGTTTTTCTAGAATTCCTGTGTACAAAGAAAAGATGGATAATATTACCGGATTTGTACTGAAGGATAATGTTCTCGAAGAGATGATTAATCAAAATGGAGAGATTCCATTAAAAGAGATTAAGCGTGAAATACTTGTAACCCGAAGAAGCACGCCTATTCCAACATTGTTTGAAACTCTTATTCAAAAACGTGAAGCTATAGCACTTGTAGTAGATGAATATGGTTCTGTGAGTGGATTAGTAACTATGGAAGATGTTATTGAAACCTTATTAGGTTTAGAGATAATGGATGAGAGCGATAATATAGCAGATTTACAGGTACTAGCCAGAAAAAATTGGGAAATACGCGCAAAAGCTTCCGGAGTTATTGAAAAGCCCAGAGTTTCACCAGAAAAATAAAATTATTACAATGGAGGATGTTGCATATATTAATACACCATTAGGGGTTGCCAAAATAACTGGCAGCTCTGAAGGCCTTTCCTCTGTCATTGTCTTAGATTCTGAAGAACCACTTACTGATGTTATACCAGAATCATTGGAAGATGCCGTTTATCAACTAAATGAATATTTTGAAGGCATTCGAACAGAATTTCAATTAGACCTAAATCCTGAGGGTACAGAATTTCAAAAAAAGGTTTGGTCAGAACTACAAAACATACCTTATGGAAGAACCGCTTCTTATATGGAACTTTCGAAATTGATTGGTGACCCTAAAGCCATTAGAGCTGTAGGCGCCGCAAATGGCAGAAACCCACTTTGGATTGTTGTTCCTTGCCATAGAGTTATTGGTAGCGATGGTTCTCTTACAGGTTATGCCGGTGGACTGCACCGAAAAAAGTGGTTATTAGATCATGAAAGTCCGCACAAACAACAGAGTTTATTCTAACCCACTATTTTTTAGAGATTACCAAACAAACTAGCTAGTTTGTATTATCATTGAAAAACTCGTTTCTCGATAAATAAAAAGGTTTTAGTCGATAAAAATTAGTTTTCCATCTTCATTTTTTCAAAATCTTAAGTCTATTTTAGTAGAAAAACAGACTAGGTGGTCGGTAATCCTTTAATCAACAAAATAGGTTGGAAGGAATTCCAAATTCCTTTGTACGACCAAATTACCTTCTAAAGAAACCAATAAAAATCCTCCAATTTCATCCCCTACTTGATTTTGAAGCGCATATGAAATGGCAAAGAGGTTGATATCTGAAAGATATTGACCAAATAATGGTCGTATACTTATTTCTTCATCTTCATTTACTTTATTGATAAGTCCTACAATATCCAAAATCGTATTATCACCAGAATTCAAGTCTAGCAATGCAGGTCCGCTCTCAATTTCAAAAGGTTGTGTATATACATATTGGTAATATAATTTTTCATCTACTATCGCTCCATTTATCGGACCAGCTTCAAAAGGTTGGGCCATTGGCAATACTGAAGTAGATATGCTAAGAAAGTTTAGGGTATCGAACAATTCTAAATTGGTGTTACTATTACCTTCTTGAGTCCAAACTGCCAAATTCCCCAAGTCTGTAATTAGAAAACTAGGTTTTTCCTTACCAAACTCAAACGTCTTCACTATAGCGTTAGCATCTACATTATACACCACTAATTTATAATTTTCACTACCCGTTAGATATGTAATAAATAAATTTCCATTATCATACAAAGGCTCATACAACCTTCTAATTCCGAACTCTAGTGAGACATCAAAACCTTGCATGTCGGCAAAAGAAACAATACGTAATGTCAAATTAGTAGAACCAAGAGGCTTGTAAAGTCCGAAATAAACCGAATTCTCATCATTAATTCCCCAAACCAAAGACCGTTCAGCGCTAATTGTATAAAAATTAGGAAAATCAGTAATTCTACCTGTGGCTAAATTTTTTTGAGTAAGAGAAATTGCACTATTTGAAAAAGAATAAAATGACAAAGAACCCTCAAATTCGCGTAGGGTTAAGTAATTGTTCTTTATACCCAATTCACTCGAAAGATTAACCTGGGTTCCTATATTATTTAGACTTTGATAGTCGTATTGGTAAACTTCCTGCAAGTCTTCACCTATAATGGTTAGATTAAAATCTTGAATTTCATTTGCTTCTTGAACATCGTCGTTACTACACGAAAACAAAATAGTCGCAATGAAAAAAACTAAAACAATCAGGTGCTTATTACCAAAAATCATAGATATCTATTGTGTTATAAAAAGTAGTTAAATAGAATAATCGACTACTATGTAATTGTAAGATTTCCTAGCAATTGATATCCAGGCTTAAAGATACCATATTTTGAAACGAATTAAATTGGCCTAAGAATTGAAGAAATTATCTTAAATTCCTATTTCATAGTAATTTACATCCCTATGCTAGATAAGATACAACTAGAGCATATTCTTTTTTTAGATATTGAAACCGTACCAGAAAAAAGCTCTTTTGATCAATTGGACGATACCACCCAACAACTATGGGCTCACAAATCGCAATACCAACGAAAAGAAGAATTTACTGCCGAAGAATTTTATGATCGTGCAGGAATTTGGGCAGAGTTTGGTAAAATCATTTGTATTTCTGTAGGCTATTTTACATTTCAAGGGGAAAATAGAAATTTTAGACTTACTACTTTTCACGGGGAAGAAGATAAATTATTGCAAGAATTTAAAACATTATTAAACGAGCATTTCAACCATCCTAAAAACATATTATGTGCTCATAATGGTAAGGAATTCGATTTTCCATATATAGCGCGTAGAATGATTATTCACGGTATTTCTCTACCTAATAAGTTAGATCTATTCGGCAAAAAACCTTGGGAGGTTCCACATATAGATACCATGGAGCTTTGGAAATTTGGAGATTACAAACATTATACTTCGTTAAAGTTAATGGCCCATGTTCTAGGTATACCATCGCCAAAAGAGGATATTGATGGTAGTATGGTAAAAGCGGTCTATTATGAGGAAAACGATTTAAAACGAATTGTAACCTATTGCGAGTTAGATGTGTTAACTACGGCACAAGTTTATTTAAGATTACGAAATGAATCGTTATTAGAAGATGATGAAGTAAAGAAAGTAGCCAAATAATTAATATGATTAAAACGGCTTAATTCTGATTAAAAACAAGAATCTACACTTTAAAAACAGCATGAATGATGTAATTTTGCTAGCAGTGCAATTTGTTCTTAACCACCTTTAAATATGAAAAAATTCATTCTATTATCCTTTGTTACCATAACACTGTTCAGCTGTATGGAAGAAAAGGAAATCAGTTCTATAAATCCTGAAAATTGGTCTAAACGAAAAATAACTTTACATACTAAGGATTCACTGGAGTATGGAAAATCTTACCTTTCTATTTATTCTCAGATATATAGTAGTTCAGAGCATAAAACACACAACCTCACTGCTATGGTCAGTTTGCGAAATACAAGTGATCTAGATACGATATATATCTTGAAAGCTGAATATTTTGATACGCATGGCACTTCTTTAAGAAGTTATTTCAACCATCCTATTTATTTAGCGCCTTTAGAAACCACTGAAATTATTATTGATGAGATGGATATAGAAGGTGGCACAGGTTCTAACTTTATTTTTGAATGGAACGCTCCAAAAGATTGTCCTGAGCCTTTGTTTGAAGGGGTAATGAATTCAACGGTTGGGCAACAAGGACTTTCATTTACAACACAATCTAGAAGAATAAAATAATATTAATACTTATAGAATTTTGTACTCTTGTTTACGTCAAAATCTTGAATTTGCAATACATATAATCCTGTTGGCAAATCAGAAACATTTATTCTAGAATTGGTAGCTGAATCCATTTTCAACTCTACACCACTTGTACTTAGTATTCTAAACACTGTACTATCGGTAGTTTTAATATTTAATTGAATCTCGTCAATTGCAGGGTTAGGATATACACTAAAAGGAATTTCAGAATCAATACTTAACGTATTAAAAGTTTCTAAAACAGTTTCTTCACCTTGAAAGATAAAAGTAACTGGGTCGCTATATTCAGAAGCTACATTTTGAGAACAAAAAGTTCTAATTCTAAAAGAATATGTATTATCAACAATTAAGCCGTTCCAAGCAAAATTATTGATGGTAATGTATTCAGTAGACCATTCTTGTTGGTGAACTTCTTTATACTGTATTTCGTAAAGTCCGTCTGTAGTAGCATCCCAAGTAAGGTCTACACTAGAGATTTCGGTTTTTTCTAAAGAAATTTGTTCTGGAGCTTCAATTGAACAAGTTGTCATCATTACACCTGAAAGAATGATAGAAAAATCTTGCGTATTATTTTGTAATTCACCCTTATGAGTTACTGTAATAGTATACGTACCATTTGCATTGGGTATCTCAATACGTTCAAAAGGGTCTACCTTATTATCTCCTCTTGTTGCAGCACTACTAGCCTGTGCAGGATTTAATTTCCAAGGTAAAAAAGTTTTGCCATTCTGGGTGATTCTAATATCTAAATCATTAATCAAAGCTGCAGTGCTATTGTTTAATTCACCTCTATTAACATAAGCTGATTCTAAATCAGTCCAAGAAATAGATGCTATCAATGTCTCATTATCTTCTGCAGAAACAGTTAATGAAAACGTTTCCCCGTTTTCTAATAACTCTTCGGCAATATGACTAGTAAAGTCTTTATTATAAAGAACCTCAGCAGCAATCTTTGCATTCATAATGCCCCATCCCATTTTATAATCAGGCCCTTGTGCATCAACATCATCTGCTGTATGTAATGCCAAACCTTTTAAAGTAGCAGCTTTCATAAAAGAACCATATAATTCTTCATTATACTGTTGCAACAATAATAAAGAACCTGTAACACCTGGTGTTGCCATTGAAGTACCTGAAGAAGTATTATAACTCGTGTTACTAGAAGAATCTGTAGAAAGTACTGATCCACCATTACCAGCGATATCTGGTTTAATTCTACCATCATCAACAGGGCCAAAACTACTGTAAGCGGAAACATCTGCACTTTTCAAGTTACCATTTCCATCAATTTTAGAATTTGCACCAGCTACTGTAATTCCATTTTTAGCTAATGTAAAACCTAGCAACACATCAAAACCATCTGTGGTTGTGCCGTAAGTAGGTGATTCGTTGTCTCTACTTTTTTGCGCATTACCTGCAGCAGAAACCATTAAGTAGTAAGGTGCGTTGTACATAATCTTGTCCCAATCTTGTGCTACTTTAGTATATGCCCCAAAATACCAATCTGGTACACGATCCGCTTTAATACCGTAAGAATGGTTGGAAAGTAAAAGTCCGTCAGCTGCAGCTTCAGTAACTTCAATTTTATCTCTTGTCCAATCATGAGAAACAACACTTGCCATACTAGCTACGCCCTTCGCCTCTTTCTTATGACCAGTTGAGATAATACTACCGGTTACCCTAGTAGCATGAGCATCTACTTCTGATTGATCATCTGCAATCTTAATTCTAGTAGCATATTCAACGTGATTTTCTAAAGCTACACCTGAATCCCAAACACCTACTTGCATACCATCACCATCTAAATGAAGACCCAACATACCATTTGTATTTAAAGTGGAGGCTCTGGATACTAAACCAGCCTCATCAGAATAGGTTTCGTAATATAAAGGACTACCATCTTCACCTATTTCTTGTAATTCAATTTTTTTACCGTTTGCAAGTGTTTCCTTAATTTTCCAATTGTTCAGTTTTGCAACTTCTTTCAATTGTATTCTTTTCATTTCATAATCAGAAACCAAATTAGATTTAAAACTAGCCAACTCGATATTCTTATTATTCGAAGCTATCTTTAATCGTTGCTCTGTAGTTTGACCATTAAGGTTCATTACTACTAAGAACATTAAAAAAAGTACTGTTAGAATACTACTTGCGCTATTGGTAGAGTTTTTGGTATTCATCGTTAAGTTATATAAGTGTAAGATTTGGACTACAAATATATAAACCAGTAGTTGTGTTCGATGAGTGAACACCTTTATTCGATGAATTACCTATACAATACGGTGAACATGTTGTGAAAACATCAATTTATGTTGTGTAGGTTTTTTCTTTCTTTTTGAATATGTTATGAATTGAATGTAAATACAGTATACACTGGAAAATGGTCACTATAACCACCCATATATCTATGTGACACAAAGGTTCTATAAGGAGTACCTTTATATTTGCCTTTCTTTTCTTTCAAAGATTTATGATCAAAGATACCGGCCGTATCAAAACTATGCGTGTTCTTTTCATAGTTCAAGAATGAATTTGAAATCAAGACTTGGTCGAACATATTCCACTTACCGCCATATACAGAAGTCCCTCTACTATCAGGAATATGTAAGGTCTCCATAGCATTAAACAAACTTGCGCCTTCCTTCAGCACTTGAATACTCTTTGAGGATGGGTCGTCATTAAAATCTCCCATTACAATTATGTTCGGATCTAGCTCTTGCAACTTAATACTTTCAATATTTTGAATAATTTCTTCAGCAGCAATTACTCTTTTGTATTCAGTTTCAACATCACCATCTCGCCTAGATGGCCAATGATTTACAAAAATGTGTACTAATTCTTTATTTAATTCTCCCTTTACATAAAGTATATCTCTAGTAGTATCTCTAATGCCACCAGCGTTATTGACCATTAGGGCTAAAGGTTCAGAATGAAGAACTTTAAAAAACTTTTTACGATATATAAGTCCCGTATCAATACCACGTTCATCTGGCGAATCGAAATGTATAAATCCGTAATCTAAATCCTCCATCGGGTCTGTATCTACAAGTGCCTGAAGAACACTATTATTTTCAGCTTCGGCAACACCAATTAATACCGGTGGATATGGATGTTTTTCTTCCCCAATTCTAGTGATGGTTTTTGATAGTTTGGCTAGCTTTCGTTGATATCGTTCTACAGTCCACTTTTTTATTCCGGTGGGGGTATAATCCCTATCTAAGGTATTTTTATTTCGTTCTGGATCAAATAGATTCTCTAAATTGTAGAATGCAATTGTGTATCGTTGTTTCTTAGCCTTTTTTTTAAAAAATGGTATACGCATAAAGCTTTTTATTGGGTGAATAAAAATACAAAATAGCTTATGTCTAATTGCTTAATTTTGCACTTTACGGAATTATGATAGAAAAGAAGAGTATAGATTATGAAAAAGCGGTTCTTATTGGTATAATCAATAAAGACCAAAATGAGGAAAAGGTTAAGGAATATCTAGATGAGCTAGAGTTTTTAACCTACACTGCAGGTGGGGAGGTTTTAAAACGTTTTACACAACGAATGGACATCCCAAACCCAAAAACCATGATTGGAACAGGGAAAATGGAGGAAATCGAAAAATATGTTGAAGAGCATGAAATCGGTTCGGTAATTTTTGATGATGAGCTTACCCCTGGGCAACAACGTAACATAGAAAAGCAATTGCGCTGTAAGATAATTGATAGAACCAGTTTAATTCTGGACATTTTTGCGCAACGGGCTCAAACGAGTTATGCTCGTACTCAGGTTGAACTTGCACAATATGAATATCTACTACCTAGACTTACCGGACTTTGGACTCACTTAGAGCGCCAAAAAGGTGGTATTGGTATGCGTGGGCCTGGTGAAACGGAAATTGAAACGGATAGACGTATCGTTCGTGATCGTATCACATTACTCAAAAAGAAATTGACCAAGATAGACCGCCAGATGGAAACTCAAAGAGGTAACCGAGGAGCTTTGGTAAGGGTGGCACTTGTAGGGTATACCAATGTTGGTAAATCTACCTTAATGAATGTAATTAGCAAAAGTGAGGTATTCGCAGAAAATAAACTCTTTGCAACCTTAGATACTACAGTACGAAAAGTGGTTATCGGCAATTTGCCTTTTCTGTTAAGTGATACTGTAGGTTTTATAAGAAAGTTACCTACCCAACTGGTAGAAAGCTTTAAAAGTACTTTAGATGAAGTGCGTGAAGCGGACTTGCTATTGCATGTTGTAGATATTTCGCACCCTCAATTCGAGGAACATATAGAATCTGTAAACAAGATTTTATCCGAAATAAAAAGTTCAGACAAAAAAGTCATCATGGTATTCAATAAGATCGATCAATACGAACATGAAACAATTGATGAAGATGATTTAATTACTGAACGCACCGGAAGACATTTTACCATTACAGACTGGAAAAATACATGGATGGAAAAAGTTGGAGATAGGGCACTTTTTATTTCTGCGTTGAATAAAGAAAATCTAGATGAGTTTAGAAAACGCGTTTATGACGAAGTAAGAGATATACATATAACCCGTTTTCCGTATAATAATTTTCTTTATCCTGAACATTTAGACGAGTATTGATTACCAATTATAATGCAAAATGTGTAGTTCATCGATGAAATTAAACCATTAATAACTCTCACCACATTTTAAGTTGTGTTCACAACATAAATTATCATCAGCAAAGGTATTGGGTTAATTTTATCATGTGTTTAAGTGTTAGTGTTGACCCCAAATCAATATTTAACTTATAAAGACTAAAAGTAAAATCCCAAATTTTACGATAATTACTTAACCGAAAAAAGCCCTCTTTAAAGAGGGCTTTTTTATTTTTAGAACTTAATTAATTTTAAGATTTAGAATGCATAATTTAAACCTAACAATAAGTACGTTTGTAAATTGTTATCTACATTATCGAAAGTAATTGTAGGGTCAGGAGTTGGTCCTGTTACCGATGCATAGTTCAAAGCTTCTTGCTTACTATTACGTAAACCGAATTCAAAACCAAGACCTATACCGTTCCATAACGTATATCCAAAACTATTGATCCAAGTAAAATTTGATAAATCTCCACTTTTATAACTTTGGAATGTAGAAAAATTAGTCTTAAAGTTAACTGCTCCAATTTTTCTTGTATAATCAGCAACAATTTTAGCACCTAAAGAAGACTCAAAAATAGTATCCTCACTACTAAATACAAAGTTGTAGTTAAGTGGGTGTATAACCACTACAAGATCAGTAATCGGTGTCCAAGTTGCACCCACCCCTAAATCTAAATATCCTGGGTCATTGAAATTATCAAGAATGGTTGTACGGTATTCACCTAAAGTTGATATTGCGAACTTTTCATTTAATTTACGACCATATAAAGATGATATGGTAAAAACATCTGCTGCTTGTCTAAAGCTATCATCATCAGCAGGATTATCTTTATCGTCAAACTTTACCCATCCTAAGTTGATGTTTCCTGAGTTTCTCCAGAAAAATTTATCTTGATTTAAATTCGCAAATGCATTAACTGTTACACCAATATTACCAGTTGAATTATTTGGTGAAGCTTGTGCATACCAATTATTGAAACTGCTGATATTAGCACCAATAGTACCAAAAGCACCTTTTTTCCAACCTGGTAATTTATCGATTTGGCCTTGTAAAGCGTCAGCTCTACCTTGAATAGCGGCTATCGAATCTTTCGCTGCACCTAATTGCCCTCTAAGCTCTTCCTCTGTTTGAGAAAAGCCCATAGTTGTAACAAATGCAACTGCTATGGTTAACATAATTTTCTTCATAATAAAATGTTTATAGTTTATAGTGGCGCAAATGTAATAATAGTTAACAAATTCTCAGAGTAGGAAATTGTCATTTTCTTTTGTACAAGGGTACTGAAGAACAAGCTTCCCCATACATAATAGACTTAGCAACAGGCCTTAACCGCTCTGCAATAAATAAATATGCATTTTCTGGAACGGGCTTTTTACTACATCCTTTAATGATAATCGATTTGTCCCGAAACTTAGAAACATCTAATTTTTCAATGATAGATTGATAAATACTAGTTTCTAAATCTACCAAAGTACCTTGTATGATCTTTTTCGAATAAGCACTAAGCTTAATACTAATTAATAGATAAGCCCACCCTGGGATAATCGCATCTGTAGAACATTGCATAGCTACGTATGCTCCTTCATATTGAGACCAGTCATGGGCTTCTACAGAAGCTCTAAAATCTTTTTCTTTTAGAATAAACCCCTCAAAAAGCCAATCTTTAATATCTAATACCTTCCTATCCCCTTTTGGATAATAATCCTCAAGGTTAAAGGTGATGAGTTTACTTTGGGCAACTCTATTAATAATTTCGTCTTGCATAAGAATAGAATTAAAATCTCGACAGAAATCGACACTTAATTAAAGAAGTCCCAATTCTAGTTTTGCCTCCTCGCTCATTAAATCTTGAGTCCAAGGTGGATCAAAAGTAATTTCAACCTCCGCATCTTTAATTGCATCAAGAGATTTAACCTTTTCTTCAACCTCTGCAGGTAAAGATTCTGCAACAGGGCAATTAGGTGATGTTAAAGTCATTAGTATCTTAACCTCGTTATCTTCATTGACCAAAACATCATATATCAATCCTAATTCATAGATATCGACTGGTATTTCTGGATCGTAGATTGTTTTTAAAATACGAACTATTTTTTCTCCTAAATCTGCACTATCCTCTGCTATATTTTCTTTACTCATAACGTTCTAATCTTCAATTTGTGTTTGATACGCTACTGCGTATAATTTTAGTTGTTTGATCATACTAACCAAACCATTAGCTCTTGTTGGCGAGAGATGTTCTTTCAACCCAATTTCATCTATAAACTGAGTATCGGCATCTAATATATCTTGTGGCTTTTGATTGCTAAACACACGTATTAAAATCGCAATAATCCCTTTTGTAATAATTGCGTCGCTATCTGCAGTAAAAACCAATTTGTTATTTTCCAATTCTGCGTGTACCCAAACCTTGCTTTGACAACCTTTAATAATATTATCATCGGTCTTATATGCTTCATTAATTAAAGGAAGTGACTTACCGAGCTCAATCATATATTCGTAACGCTGCATCCAATCATCGAACATAGAAAACTCATCGATAATTTCCTCTTGTATCTCTTTAATTTCCATTGCTTTATTTTATGCAAAAATACGATAACAATTGATGGATTTCAAAAGTTAACAGAAACGATAAATAGTTGTTTTACAACAACATGCTTTTAGCTTTTAACACCCCAGCGATTAGTACATCTACTTCTTCGCGTGTATTATAAAAAGCAAAGCTTGCCCGCACTGTACCTGGTATTTTATAGAAATCCATAATAGGCTGTGCACAATGGTGTCCAGTACGCACTGCAATACCTAGCTTATCTAAAATACTACCCATATCATACG
The DNA here is from genome assembly GCF_900109345.1 of Maribacter orientalis. Taxonomy (GTDB): domain Bacteria; phylum Bacteroidota; class Bacteroidia; order Flavobacteriales; family Flavobacteriaceae; genus Maribacter; species Maribacter orientalis. The sequence goes on along the minus strand of NZ_FNZN01000006.1, from coordinate 133,773 downwards.
GGTGTATTCCTTCTATATTAAATGAAATAACGGAGGTTTTGTTCTTTGCGGTACCATAAATTTTGAGTCCGTCAATTTTTAATAACTCCTGAGTCGCATATTCCAACAACTCATGTTCATACTTGGCAATTTCTTCGAAATCTATGGCATTCATATAATCTAAAGCTGCACCAAAAGCAATACCGCCGCATATATTGGGTGTGCCAGCTTCAAATTTATGTGGAAGACCTGCATAGGTGGTTTTTTCGAAAGTAACCTCAGCAATCATTTCGCCCCCACCTTGATATGGTGGTAATTTATTCAACCATTCTTCCTTTCCATATAACATACCAACACCTGTCGGTCCGCAAATTTTATGTGCCGAACATGTATAAAAATCAACATCGAGTTCCTGAACATCCGCCACCAAATGTGGAGCAGCCTGTGCACCATCAATTAAAACGGCTGCACCAACTTTGTGTGCTTTCTCAATTATTTCTTCAATAGGATTAATTGTCCCTAAGGCATTTGAGATATGATTACAAAAAACCAATTTGGTCTTATCACTAAGTAATTCATCATAAACATCCATTCGCAATTCACCTTCTAGGTTCATTGGAATCACCTTTAATATAGCACCTGTGCGTTCACAAAGCATTTGCCAAGGCACAATATTTGAATGATGCTCCATTGCAGAGACCAATATCTCATCACCTTTTTTTATTAAGGCAGAAAAACCATTCGCAACCAAGTTTATACTGTGCGTAGTACCTGAAGTAAATATGATTTCGTGTGACTTGGCTGCATTAAAATGTTTTTGAATTTTATTTCTCGCCTGTTCGTATTTGTCGGTAGCTTCTTGAGAAAGCGTATGTACCCCACGGTGAATATTGGCGTTATAATTTTGGTAATAATCAACAATAGCATCGATCACTTGCTGCGGAGTTTGAGAGGTAGCCGCATTATCTAAATAAACCAATGGCTTGCCGTTAACTTCACGCTTAAGAATTGGAAAATCTGCTCTAATTTTTTTAATATCTAACATAGTCAATCTTCTTATTTACAAAGATACCCGATAATAAAAACATATATATTTTTGGCACTTTATTTCGTTCTAATTCGGTATTAAATAAAAAGGATAGTTAAAAAATTAACTATCCCTTTATATATAAAAATATTCTCATGGAACTTTACAAATCAAAACCAAGGTTCACCCCAAGTTTTTTAGCAATCAATTTATTAATTCTAGCCTTTAATTCAGGGATACGCACAGAAGAAAGTACATTATTCGCAAAAGCATACATTAACAAAGCTCTAGCTTCCTTTTCAGGAATACCTCTTGACCTTAAATAGAACATTGCTTCTTCATCTAACTGACCAATTGTACAACCATGCGAACATTTCACATCATCAGCAAAAATCTCTAACTGAGGTTTCGTATTGATACTTGCCTTATCACTAATAAGGATATTGTTATTTTGTTGAAAAGCGTTCGTTTTCTGGGCTAATTTATCAACGATAATTTTACCGTTAAATACGCCCGTTGAACTATCACCATAAATACCTTTGTAGTCTTGGTGACTTTCGCAATTTGGCTCAATATGATGTACCAAAGTATGATGATCCACGTGTTGTTTCTCACCTAGTATCGTTACACCTTTCATTGTAGAGTCGATATACTCCCCGTTTTGATAAAAATTAAGGTTGTTACGTGTCAATTTTCCTCCAAAAGAGAACGTGTGAACCTTAACAACACTTTTATCTTTCTGATCAATATATGTATTATCGATTAAAGATGCAGTTGCTGCATCATTCTGTATTTTATAAAAATCTACGATAGCACTTTTTGCTGCGTATATTTCAGTAACAGCATTGGTAAGTACTTCATTCTTCGTTAAACTCTGGTGACGTTCTATAATTTGAACTTCTGCATTCTCTTCTACCACGACCAAGTTTCTTGGCTGTAACATTAATGAAGCTTCATTACCTGTAGAGAAATGTAAAATCTCTATCGGTTTTTTAGGCATCTTATTTTTTGGAATATAAATATATGCCCCTTCACGACTAAATGCCGTATTTAGAGAAGTCAAAGACTCATCTTTTGATGCTATTTTATTAAAATAAACATCTATAATCTGCTTATACATTGGCTTTGTTAATGCCGAACTCATTAAACAGATATCTACGCCATCATGTGTAGTTTCTGAAAGGTATGAACTGTATATACCATCTATAAAAACAATTTTATAAGAATCGATTTCATGAATAAAATAACGCTTAACATCTTTGTATTCCAGTGTGTTTTCCTCTTTTGGAAAAATACTGAAATCAATTTTTTGCAAGCTATTTAAAGAAGTATACTTCCAAGCTTCTTCCTTTTTAGAAGGAAATCCTTTTTCTTCAAAATTTTTAATGGCGGCCGTACGAACATCATGAACCGGATGTTCGACATCAACGTTGTTCTCAAACGCCATAAAGGAAGAAATTAATTTATCTTTTAAATCCATACTTTTTCAGTTGGCAGTGCTCAGTTACAGTTGGCAGAAGATTCTGCTCACTGATCCTGTATACTGCAAATTATACTGTTGCTTCTTGTTTTAACCAATCGTAACCTTTATCCTCAAGCTCAAGTGCTAATTCTTTACCACCAGACTTAACGATTTTACCATTGTGCAATACATGTACAAAATCAGGCACAATATATTCTAACAAACGTTGGTAGTGTGTAATTAAGATTACAGCGTTGTCTTTGCTCTTCAATTTATTTACACCATTAGCTACGATACGTAATGCATCGATATCTAATCCAGAATCAGTTTCATCTAAAATGGCCACTTTAGGCTCTAACATTGCCATTTGAAAGATCTCGTTACGCTTTTTCTCACCACCTGAAAAACCTTCGTTCAATGACCTAGATAAAAACTTACGGTCAATTTCCAATAACTCAGATTTTTCACGAATTAGCTTCAACATTTCCTTCGCAGGCATATCTTCTAAACCTTTTGCTTTACGAGACTCATTGATAGCAGTCTTCATAAAGTTGGTTACAGAAACTCCTGGTATTTCTACAGGATACTGAAAAGAAAGAAAAACTCCTTTATGAGCTCTTTCCTCTGGAGAAATATCCTCTAAATCCTCACCATATAATTCGATTGAACCTTCGGTAACTTCAAATTCCTCTTTACCAGCAATCACAGATGCCAATGTACTCTTGCCAGAACCATTAGGTCCCATGATTGCATGTACTTCACCTGCCTTTACCTCTAGGTTTATTCCTCTTAATATTTCTTTTCCGTCTACACTAGCGTGTAAATTTTTGATTTTCAACATAATATGCTACTTTAAATATTCTGGTGCCTTAGGCATTTTATTAAAATCTTCTTTTGAATGCTGTATAAATACTTTAGCATTAACTTCTTTGGCAAAAGCCTCAAATTCTGTCATGCTATTTAATGTTTGCTCAACATCAAAGTTAAAAATAGGAACCCCTCTATGTTCTCTATTTTCATACAAATGGTATAAATCACCTGTCAATAATACTGGTCCATTTTCAGCTAAATCTATATACAATACTTGGTGCCCTGGGGTATGACCTGGCATCGACTTGATAACTACCGTTCCGTCACCAAATACATCATATTCACCATTCAGTTTTTGAATATTGGTCAATTCTTTAATTGCATTATAAATATCGCTATTGTTCGTCTGAGTTTCTTCACTGGTTATAAAATCCAACTCAGTATTTTGAACCAACCATGTTGCATCTTTAAATGCATTGGCATGGCCGCTGTGATCAAAATGAGTATGTGATAAAGCAAGATATTTTATGTCGGATGGAGACATCCCTATACTTTTCAACTGATTTACAACCGAGTCTTTTCTTGAAACTGTAAATGCTCCGCTAGGATCCGTATATGGTTCTCCCATTGCAATCAACCCTTCAGGCAAACCTGCATCCCACATTAAATTTCCTTTCGGATGACTAATTACATAAAAAGGATCCGCAAATTCTTTTGTCTGACCATGATAGGTAGTATCTTGAGAAAACAATTCCAAGTTGTTCACTAGTACGGTACCCCCATTAAAGGTGTATAATTTCACCTCTGGCTTAACTACTTCTTCAGTAGTATTTGCACCTTTAGTTTCACTTTTATTTTCCCTACAACTAAAGGCCGCAATACTAACTAATATGATTAAAAACTTCTTCATCGTTATTTTAAAGACATTGTTCAATTTATCCTACAGAACCCTCTAAACTAATTTCCAATAATTTTTGAGCCTCTACTGCAAATTCCATTGGTAATTTATTCAGAACCTCTTTGCTAAATCCGTTCACGATTAGAGCAATAGCTTTTTCAGTAGGTATGCCCCTTTGGTTACAATAAAATATTTGATCTTCACCAATTTTACTTGTTGTAGCCTCATGCTCTATCATTGCAGACTTGTTCTTCGCTTCGATGTACGGAAAAGTATGTGCCCCACATTCGTTACCCATCAATAGTGAATCACATTGAGAGAAGTTTCGAGCATTGTCAGCACGACTATTTATCTGTACCAAACCACGGTAACTATTTTGAGATTTACCGGCAGAAATACCCTTAGATATAATGGTACTTCTTGTATTCTTACCAATATGGATCATTTTTGTGCCCGTATCTGCTTGTTGGTAATTATTGGTTACAGCAATTGAATAAAATTCCCCGATAGAATTATCCCCTTTTAAAATACAAGAAGGATATTTCCAAGTAACAGCTGAACCAGTTTCAACTTGTGTCCATGATACTTTAGCGTTCTTTTCGCATAAAGCTCTTTTTGTAACAAAGTTGTATACTCCACCTTTACCATCTTTACCGCCAGGGTACCAGTTTTGCACTGTTGAATACTTAATTTCTGCACCGTCTAAAGCAATCAATTCTACTACCGCAGCATGCAATTGATTCTCATCTCTTGATGGCGCAGTGCACCCTTCCAAATAGCTTACATAACTATCTTCGTCGGCAATTAGCAAGGTGCGCTCGAACTGACCTGTACCAGCCTGATTGATTCTAAAGTAGGTTGAAAGCTCCATTGGGCAACGAACGCCTTTTGGGATGTAACAGAAACTACCATCAGAAAAGACAGCGGAATTTAATGCTGCATAAAAATTATCTCTTTGAGGAACTACAGAACCAATATACTTCTTCACCAATTCAGGATGCTCTTTTATAGCTTCTGAAATAGAACAGAAAATGATTCCTTTTTCCGCCAATGTCTTTTTGAATGTAGTAGCAACAGAAACGGAGTCCATAACTATATCTACAGCTACATTCTGTAGTTTCTTTTGCTCATCTACAGAAATACCCAATTTCTTATACATCTCTAGCAACTCAGGATCTACATCATCCATTGTTTTGTTAGGATCTGCTTTTTTTGGTGCAGAGTAATAAGAAATTGCTTGAAAATCTGGTTTTGTATAATGAACATTTGCCCATTCTGGCTCAACCATTTCTTTCCAATATTTAAAAGCCTCAAGACGCCAAAGTGTCATCCACTCAGGCTCTTCCTTTTTCTTGGAAATGGCAATAACGATTTCTTCGCTTAAACCAATAGGAAACGTTTCGGATTCAATATCTGTATAGAAACCATATTCGTACTCTTTGGTTTCCAATTCTTTTTTTAATTCTTCTTCTGTATATGCCATATAGTTTAATTGGTCAATTGATTTTACTCAACTAACAATTATCGATTTATAATGAAAAACTCTCGCCACAACCACAAGTTCGTTGTGCATTAGGGTTGTTAAAAACAAAACCCTTACCGTTGAGGCCCCCAGAGTATTCTAAGACCGTTCCTACTAAATATAAAAAGCTCTTTTTGTCTACAATAATTCGAACGTTATTGTCCTCGAAAACCTTATCGGCATCATCCTTCTTATTATCAAAGTTTAACTCGTAAGATAATCCGCTGCATCCACCGCTTTTTACACCCACACGAACATAATCCGTTGTCGCATCAAAACCTTCTTCCGTCATAAGGTTGATGACTTTCTGTTTAGCTGTTTCTGATACTTGAATCATATATTAACTAGATTTAATCTAAATAGTTTACAAATATACATTATTAGTAGGTTTTTTTTATGAAACCTAATGTTATTATCTAGATTTAATCTAAATAGTTTTCAAATATACGTTATATCTAAGTTTCCCCCATAGAACCTACCATTATTATAACGTATGTATTCATAGAGAAATACTATAAGAAATACCGGAAGCGACTATTTGATTTTGAGAAGAATTAAGTCTGCGTTTCCTTTAGAAGATATGGAACCGAAATCTGTACTTGAAGATTCGCCTACAATAAGAATGCTCCCGTCAGAATTTTCAAGAAGATCAAAACCAAAATCCAGCCCAGAACCTCCAAAAGATTTTTCCCAAACAAGGTCACCAAAGGCATTGGTTTTAACCACCCAAATGTCATTTTCGCCCTTATTTAATGAACTGTCTTTATCATCGCTTTTGGTGTTACCCGTTATTAAGAAACCCCCATCTTTACTTTGTACTACAGCCTGTGCCAAATCGAACTGGCTACCGCCATAAGTATGTTCCCAAATTAAATTACCCTCTTCATCAAGCTTAATCAACCACATATCAGATTCTCCATGGTTTAATAAAATATCGCCATTGGTGCTAAATGTATTACCTACCACTACAAAACCATTATCTGCAGTTTTAGCAATATCATAAGAAACCTCAATACCTTCACCACCAAATGACCGTTCCCAAATTAGATTGCCAAAAGAATCTACTTTAATCACCCAAAAATCGTAGCTACCGTTGGTATTGCTTATATCAAAATCATTACTTTCGGTAAAACCCGCCATCACAAAACCGCCATCATTTGTTTGCACGACCCCGTGTGCCCTGTCATTATTGGTACCTCCAAAATAACCTCGCCACTGTACGGTACCTCTTTCATCTATTTTTGTTCCCCAAAACTCACCTACGCCATGACTGGTTAATGAGTTGCCTTTTTCAGTATTTCCATCGGCCCTAGCAGAAGTTATATCTAAAAACCCTGTAAAAAAATATCCTCCTTGCGATGCTTCAAGTATATCGTACGAATGATCGTGACCTGAAAAACCGTAACTACTTTCCCATTCCAAATTTCCTTGAACATCTAATTTTAAAATCCAGTTGTCATGAAAACCTTCGTTATTTGAAGCATCGCCATCACTACTCATAGAATAGCCTGTTAGAATAAAGCCTCCGTCACCAGTTTGTGCGAGACTTTGTCCAATATCATCTTTACTTCCACCATAGGTTTTATTCCATTGCAAATTCGAATTTTCATCAAATTTCAATAACCAATAGTCATTTTCTTCTTCAGCTTTTGTTGAGATATCACCATTAGTACTTCCTGTATATCCTAAAATTGCGAAACCCCCGTCAGTAGTTTTTACAATGGCCTGTGCGCTTTCATTACCACTACCTCCAAAATTTTTAATAAAATCGAGTTCTCCCTTAAATTCAGTATTTAATGACTCAAATGCAATTTCAGCTTCTTCTTTTGCACAAGAAAAGATGCTAAAAGCAAGTACAAGTAAAAACACCTTTCTCATGATCAACTTGATTTTTGGATTATAAAAAACCCAGTATTAATGTCACTAATGATTATATAACCACTTTCAAAATAGGGGTAAACACTCCAAACTCCTGCAAATTGTGTATTATTGTTGGCCGGATAAGTGTCAAAAAATGCCTTCTCAACTATTGTTCTACTTTCAATTTCTGTAATATCTAAAACACGCACACCTGCCGTATAATTTGCCAAGAAAAATTCATCTCCTAAAACATAACCGTTGTGGTCAATAGCGTTTGTTGGACCTAAGTACGTATGGTGTAAAACCGGTTTCTCTAAATCAACCATATCAAAAATTAGGGTACGTGTTTTAAACCCTTGCCGCACCTCATCTAACTCGTCCCCCAATATAAAATAGCGATGATTTTCTGTAAACCAACCCTGATGGGTGTATCCGATATTTGGATAAGGTAATGTCGCCAAAGTTACGGGTGCGTTCTTATCTGAAATATCTACTACCACTACTTGATTCTCATTAGCACCTACAAATATTTCTGAACCTAAATAATTGGCATCGGGTCCATTATAAGTAATTACCTGTGCATCATGCGTGTATCCATTTAAACCCCAACCACCAGCTAAAGCAGGAACTATAGGGTTTTCAAGATTCAAAAAATGTACACCACCATTAAACTGGTCATCTCTATTCGTACCAACAGGATATGCAAAACCAGATGTTTCATTAATTACAATATTATGTGCATTACCCAAATCTGTATAACGCCCATCTGTAGAAAATTCTTGAGGAGGATTACTTACGTTTCTCAATTTTTTTAAATCGAAAACTTGAACACCATGATCACTGGCCTCAGAAACGATATACGCAAAGTCTCCAAAGATTTTTACATCTCTCCATGGGCTTGAACTTGTGGCAGTAGGTAGCTTACCTAGAAAAATAGGCTTTACTGCATCTGATATATCTATAAAAGCGGTTCCATTATCCAACCCAATCAAAGCATATTCTTTGCCACTTTCAGCATCCGTCCAACCCCAGATATCGTTACCTTCCTGAGCAGACATTTCACTTAGAGAAATATGGGCAACTAAATCATAACCATTACAAGGATAAATACCTGCCATACCGTTTTCACATGGCACAATTGCAGTCACGTTATTTTCAGAAGACGGTATTTCTTCTGGGTCTTCCATCTGGTTATCTACTTCAACCTCAATATTGTCATCTGAAGAGCATCCGAAAATCATAATAAATATTATAAACCAAAGCCCCTTTTTCATGTAATTGTTTTAATTTCAATACTTAAAGATACTAATTGCATTGTTTCAATAAACATAAAACTGCAATGACCTTCACGTAATTGGCTTAATTGAATTATCTTGAAGTCCAAATCATCAAACAACTAAAACAACTTCATTTTATGTCAAACAAAAAGACGAATTTAAAAAAGAACTCGCGTCGAAAATTTATGAAAAATACCGGTATGGCGGCGGCCGGATTCATGATTGTACCAAGACATGTCTTGGGTGGTCCTGGATTTATAGCTCCAAGCGATAAACTAAACATCGCGGGTATTGGCATTGGCGGAAAAGGTCAAAGCGACATTGCCTCCTTTGCTGAGAGTCCAAATGTAAATATTGTTTCACTTTGTGATGTTGACGACAGACAAGCAATTGCCTCTAGAGAAGCATTCCCGAAAGCTAGTTATTTCAGTGATTTTAGAGAAATGCTAGAAAAAGAAGGAGACAATATAGATGCGGTTTCTGTTTCTACTCCCGACCATAACCATGCTGTTGCAGCTTACCAGGCAATGGCAATGGGAAAACATGTATATGTACAGAAGCCATTGACACATGATATTTGGGAAGCAAGAATGCTTACCGAAGCTGCCAAAAAATATAAGGTAGTTACACAAATGGGTAATCAAGGTGGATCCGGGGATGGTGTTCGTAAAATGAAGGAAATATATGATACGGGCATAATAGGAGATGTACACACTGTAAAATGCTGGACCAATAGAGCAATTTGGCCACAGGCATTACAAACACCTACTAAAAAAGACAGAATACCAAAAGGTTTGAATTGGGACCTTTGGTTAGGTACAGCGGCAGCACGAGATTACAATAATGCATATTTACCTTTTGATTGGAGAGGTTGGTCGGATTTTGGTACTGGAGCTTTAGGCGATATGGCTTGTCATATTATGGATCCCGTTTACAGAATTTTACCAATATTGTACCCAGACACAGTAGAATGCAGTGTTTCAGATTCTTTTAGTGGAAATTTTGAATATAAAGATTACCCAAAAAGTTTCCCAAACTCTAGTAAAATACATTTAAGTTACCCAAGAACGGATGGAAAAGGTAAAATAAAAGTTTCTTGGATGGATGGTGGGCTACTACCTGAAAGACCAGAAGAATTGGGCGATGCTGAAGCTTTAGGAAACTGGGATGGCGGTGTACTATTTATTGGTACCAAAGGTAAATTGATGGCGGATTGCTATGGGGCAAACCCTAGGCTTCTTCCTTTAAGTTTAAACGAGCAATTCGAGGTAGAAGAAACAATTAAACGTGTTCCAGAAGGTCATTATTTACAATGGGTAAATGCTTGTATGGCAGGTTATGGTAATGCTGAAACCAGTTCTTCATTCGATTATGCAGGTCCGTTTACAGAGAGTATTCTTATCGGTAACTTGGCATTAAAATCATACTTCGAAGTAGATCCTACAGTTGAAAACCAAGGTTTCTGGGGTGGTGGAAAACAATACTACGGAAGAAAACGTTTACAATGGGATGCGGCAAATATGAAAATTACCAATTTCGAGCCAGCGAATAAATACGTTAAGCGTACGTACAGAGATGGATATTCAGTAGGATAGATTTTATTCTAAATTTTAGAAGTGAAACCGAAGCTGAAAAGCTTCGGTTTTTTTTATGTTCTTGGTCTTGTATTACTTCTTATTTTTGCAGCATGCTAGAAGACAAGAATCAAGAAAAGACATCTTTAGAAAAATTAGGCGAATTTGGCCTTATAGAGCACTTAACCAAAGACTTTAAAATTGAGCGAAAATCTACTTTAAAAGGTATTGGGGATGATGCTGCCGTTTTAGATTTTAAAGACAAAAAAACAGTCATTAGTACGGATCTATTAATAGAGGGTGTGCATTTCGACCTTGCCTACATGCCCTTAAAGCATTTAGGCTACAAAGCAGTAATGGTAAATCTTTCAGATATTTACGCCATGAACGCTACCGCCACTCAAGTAACCATTTCTATTGCGGTTTCTAATAGATTTCCTTTAGAAGCATTAGAAGAACTATATGCTGGTGTAGCTACTGCGTGCAAAACCTATAATGTTGATTTAGTTGGTGGTGACACCACCTCTTCTAAAACAGGGTTAATGATTAGTGTAACTTCAATAGGTGAAGCTAACGAAGAAGATATTGCTTATAGATCAGGCGCCAAACCTAACGACCTTTTGGTTGTTTCAGGTGATTTAGGGGCTGCCTATATGGGTCTTCAAGTCTTGGAGCGCGAAAAAGAAGTTTTTAAGGTAAACCCGAATAGTCAGCCAGATTTAGAACCCTATTCTTATATCGTAGAGCGACAGTTAAAACCAGAAGCTCGAAAAGATATTATTGAATTATTGAAAAAATTGGATGTTAGGCCTACATCTATGATAGATATAAGTGACGGACTTTCTTCTGAAATTTTACATTTAAGTAAAAGTAGCGGTCTAGGTATTGATTTATACGAAGATAAAATTCCATTAGACCCAACGGTAATCGCAGCCTGTGAAGAGTTCAAGGTAGATAGTACTCTTGTAGCCTTAAGTGGCGGTGAAGATTATGAGTTATTGTTTACTATAGACCAAAAAGAATTCCTGAAAATAAAGGGCAATCCTAACTTAACCGTCGTGGGGCATACCACGGGTAAAGAAGAAGGTGCTTTCTTAATTTCCAGGAATAATACGAAGATTCCATTAACCGCTCAGGGTTGGAATTCTTTTACCGAATAGAGAACTTACTAAGCTACCTGTTGTGTAGCAGTATGTCTTCTTTGATAAATATGCTCTAAAGTTCTGTTGATATCCTGTAATTCAGGTGTTAATACGGAAAGGTTTCCACTAACATCTGTTGTTACTTCTTTTTGACAGTGAATACACTTGTATTCTTTAATGTGCGATGTCACTTTTTTTGAAATGGAATAGTGATGGCCGAAAATGTTGCAGAATATTTTTTTCATGCTGTAGGTTTTTATTGCAAGAATTTCGATTTGGGATATCGAGAAAATGCGATTAATATTTTTGGTTGAAACAAAATGGAAAATCACTTACGCTAATTTTCCTTTTGTTAAAGTACTGTATATTAACCGACTGTACCAGTAATTGTTGTGAGTGTTACCTAACCTGTTGTCAATCTACTTTTTTTTGGTGTCTTACCAAAGAGAAAGCAACGGCATGTCTGTTATTTCATAATCTTTCGCTTAATTTGTAACCATGTTTAAGAAGAAGGAAATTCTCGTTACCGCCTTTGCTCTTTTCTCCCTTTTCTTTGGAGCGGGCAATCTAATACTACCCCCTTTATTAGGTTTTAATTCTGGAAATCAATGGCTAATAGTAACCATAGGTTTTTGCCTTTCTGCAATGGTAATTCCCATTCTTGGCATTTTGGCACATGCTAAACTACAAGGTACGTTGATGGATTTTGGAAAAAAGGTATCACCCACGTTTAGCTTGATTTACGCTTTTTTTATTTATGCCATTGCCATAGCCTTACCAAGTCCAAGAACTGCTTCTGTTACCCACGAAATGGCCGTTCAACCTTATTGGGATATCTCTCCTTGGTTTACCAGTAGCGTATATTTCGGCCTAGTATTTATCTTCGCCATGAATCGCTCAAAAATAATGAACATTCTAGGTAAAATATTAACACCTGCAATTATCCTAATTCTGATTTTTGTTATCGGAATAACCATTTTCTCTTACCCCTTTGAATTTGGAACTTCAACAATCGTTAGTCCGTTTACAAACGGAATCCTAGAAGGCTATCAGACATTTGATGCTATTGGCGCAGTAGTAGTAGGTGGAGTGATTATTATCTCTATAAATATTAAACATAAGACTGCCTCCTACGCCGATAAAAAATCACTGATACGCAACGCCGGATGGTTAGCTGGTTTGGCCCTTTTTTTAATTTATATGGGTTTAATTCTTTCAGGAGCGCTGTCACATTCTGTATTTGATACAGATACCACAAGAACAGCTTTACTGTCTGGTTTGGCCATTAATAGCCTGGGTAATATTGGAAATTTATTTTTAAGCATATTGGTAGGTATTGCATGTTTTACCACAGCGGTGGGTATAGTTACGGGGACAGCCGATTTCGTAAGGTCTAGATTCAATGACTCTCAATTGGTATATACTATTACAGCTATCGTAGGGAGTGTTTTGGGTGTATCAATGGGCCAATTTAATGTAGGATATATTATCGCTGTAGCGTTACCATCGTTAATGTTCATCTACCCTATTACCATCATTCTAATTTTACTAAATGTAGTTCCTGAAAAATGGGCGACACCTTTCGTTTTTCGTACAGTTACCATAGCCACTATTCTTTTTAGCATTCCAGACTTTTTAAATAGTATTCCATCACTCGCCCCAAAACCAGAAACCTTTTCTTGGATTCCATTACAGGAATATAGTTTGGGCTGGGTCTTGCCCGCTTTGGTAGCATTTATTCTTTCTAATGTATATGTCAACACTATTAATAAATAAATTGCCTAGAATATATTTCATCTAATTCATACCTTAAAACCAAACCTTCGGTATTTGGTTTACGTAAATGGGGTATACTAAAATATTAGATTATGAAAATTTCAAAAACTATTACACTGGCAACCTTAGCATTAACGATTGGTTTAAGCGCTTCATCATTCGCTCAAGATGGCAGTATGGAGATGAAGAAAGACAAAAAAATGATGAAAAAGGAGAAAATGATGATGCAGACCAAAATGGTGGGCGGCTCAGAAATGTATCCTACTAAAAATATCATTGAAAATGCAGTGAACTCAAAAGACCATACAACACTAGTTGCAGCAGTTAAAGCAGCTAGACTCGTTGAAACTTTACAAGGTGAAGGTCCGTTTACCGTTTTTGCACCGACCAATACCGCTTTTGACAAATTACCTAAAGGTACTGTTGAAACTTTATTGAAGCCTGAAAACAAAGAAAAATTGCAAGGGGTACTTACCTATCATGTAGTTGCTGGAAAAGTAAGTTCAATGGACTTTGCTAAAATGATTAAGGATGGAAAGGGAAAAGCTGAATTAACAACTGTGAACGGTGGTATATTGACGGCAATGCTAAAGGGTAAGAAGGTTCAGTTAAAAGATACAGCAGGCAATATTTCTACTGTAACGATTGCAGATGTAAATCAATCGAACGGTGTTATTCATGTGGTCGATACTGTTGTTTTACCAGGAATGTAAATTTAAAAGTCCAACAAATAATGAACGGCCCATTTTAAATGGGCCGTTTTTTTTCAACTAAAATTCTATCTCCAGACTTATAGGGCAATGATCACTTCCCATAATTTGATCATGAATTTGGGCAGATTTAACCTTATCCCAAATAGATTCACTTACCAAAAAGTAATCAATACGCCAACCTACATTTCTATCTCGTGCACCACCGCGCATACTCCAAAAAGTATATTTATCGAATGAAGTTGGGTGTAATTTTCTAAAACTATCTACCAAATTCAATTCGTTCAGCATATGATCAAATCCATCAATTTCAACCTGTGTAAATCCAGCTGTTTTGTTGTAATTACTTTTAGGGTTGGCCAAATCATTTTCAGTATGGGCAACATTAAAATCGCCTGTAATAATCAAAGGTTTGGTCTTTGATAGTACTTTTAGGTAGTTGGTAAAGTCCTTGTCCCATCCGGCTCTATAATCCAATCGCTTTAGTCCATTCCCACTATTAGGAATATATACGTTTACCAAATGAAATTCTTCATACTCAGAATGCGTAATACGACCTTCCAAGTCATGCTCAGCGATACCCATATTCTTTTTAAACTCTACAGGCTTTTGTTTGGTTAATATACCTGTACCTGAATACCCTTTTTTATCAGCACTATTGGTGTATAATTCATAACCGCTTAAATTCTTTAATGCTTCGCTCACCTGATCATCTTGCGCCTTGGTTTCTTGGATACAAAAAATATCTGCGTCAAAATCTTTAACTATTTCTTCGAATCCTTTTTTTACAGAGGCCCTTATGCCATTAACGTTCCATGATACTAATTTCATTCTCTGCTATTATTTGTTCATTAAATCTTCAATCTCATCTGCTTTAATAGGAATATTTGCCATAAGATTAAAAGGTTCTCCCTTTTCTTGAATGACCACATCGTCTTCTAATCGAATACCCATTTTTTCCGCTGGTATATAGATTCCCGGTTCAACCGTAAATACCATATTTGCTTTCATAGGTGTTTTCAATGCACCGTAATCATGTGTATTTAAACCAATATGATGACTTGTGCCATGCATGAAGTATTTTTTATATGCAGGCCATTCGGGATTCTCATTTTGAACATCAGCCTTATCCAATAAGCCTAATCCTAATAATTCAGATGTCATTAATTTACCACATTCTTTATGGTACTCTGCCCAAAGCGTGCCAGGAACCAACATTTTCGTAGCATCATCCTTCACTCGTAAAACGGCATTATACACCTCTTTTTGTCGTTTGGTGAATTTTCCGTTCACAGGTATGGTTCTAGTTAAATCACTTGAGTAATTTGCGTATTCTGCAGCAACGTCCATCAAAATTAAATCACCATTATTACAAACCTTATTGTTCTCTAAATAATGTAACACATTAGCATTGTTACCTGAAGCGATAATTGGCGGATATGCAAAACCTTTAGAACGGTTCCTAACAAATTCATACACTAGTTCTGCCTCGATCTCATATTCCATTACCCCAGGTTTTACGAAACCTAGTAATCTTCGAAAACCTTTCTCGGTAATATTACATGCCGTTTGCATCAATTCTAATTCTTCAGGCTCCTTTATGCCGCGAATTTCCTGAAGAATCGGATTACTTTTTGCCACACGATGCGCTGGAAATTGCTGCTTATATTTTTTAATAAAACGATCCTCTCGGGTTTCCGTTTCTACCGCCTGCCTATAATGCTCATTCGTATTAAAGTAGATTGTTTCGGCTTCGGTCATTAAATCAAAAAATGTTTTGTCAAAATCCTTTAACCATTGAATATTTTGAATACCAGAAACCTCGGTCGCTTTTTCTTTGGTCAATTTTTCGCCTTCCCAAATGGCAATATGTTCATTAGTCTCCCTAACGAAGAGAATTTCACGGTTCTTTTTATTTATAGAATCTGGGTAAAGCACTAAAATGGTCTCTTCTTGATCTGCCCCAGACAAGTAAAAAATATCTCTATGTTGCTCAAAAGGCAATACACTATCGGCACTTATAGGGTAAATATCATTCGAATTAAAAACGGCAATGCTTTTAGGCTGCATGCGGTCCATAAATTTCTTTCGGTTCTTTATAAATAACGAATTAGGTATTTGATCGTATTTCATGAATTTACATTTTGATATAAAATTACGGATTATGTGTTGTTTCACTAGAAAATAGAGGATATAATTATGAAAATCATACCCCGCAATTTTATAACATTTAGATGCTAATTAGTTAACTTGTGTGTCTCAACCAAAAAAACTGATAACTAATGAAAAATAGGCTACTTATTACACCACTATTTTTTTTAGTATTCTTATCTACACTAGCCCAAACTCAAAGTTCTGTTTTTGAAAATCTAAAATTTCGATTTATCGGTCCTGAAGGAAATCGAACTATTGCTATTGCAGGAATACCAGAAAATCCAATGACAACCTATATTGGTGCTGCATCTGGCGGGTTATGGAAAACGACCGATGCAGGTAGTACTTGGAACCCAATTTTTGATGATCAAGAGGTATCTTCTATAGGATCCTTGGCGATAACACCGACCAATCCAGATATTGTGTGGGTCGGTACCGGTGAAACTTTTGTTATTAGACCTGCTCACTCCATGGGTGATGGCATCTATAAATCTATAGACGGGGGAAAGACCTGGAAAAATATGGGTCTGGAAAAAACGGGTCGCATTGGTCGCGTAATCGTGCATCCTACTAATCCTGACATCGTATACGCTGCAGCATTAGGCCATACGTATGGTAAACAACAAGAACGTGGCGTTTATAAAACGGTAGATGGTGGTGAAACTTGGAAACGCATATTTTTTATAGATGAAAACACCGGTGCGGCCGAGCTAGCTATAGACCCGAAAAATCCTAATCGCCTATTAGTGGGTATGTGGTCCATACAAATAAATACTTGGGGATTAAATAGTGGCGGCCCTGGAGGCGGTGTATACAGAACAACAGATGGTGGTGAAAATTGGGAACCACTTACTAAAAAAGGACTCCCTGGAGGTAAAGAAAATCCTGTAGGTAAAACGGCGGTTGCCATTTCCCATTCAAATCCAAATATCGTATATGCTCTTTTTGAAATTGAAAGTCCGGCATTATACCGTTCCGAAGATTTTGGAGAAACATGGACTTTACAAACTCGAAATCACGATATAGCAGAAAGAGCACCTTATTATACTCGTATGGCGGTATCTACCACAGATCCAAACGAACTATATTTTGCCAGTGTAAAGTTTAGTATTTCAAAAGACGGTGGAAAGACAATTAAAGGAGGGTATAGTGCAGGCGGTGACAATCATGACATTTGGATAGACCCTTCTAATGCTGACCGAATAATGGTCGCTCATGACGGTGGAGCAAGTATTAGTATAAATCACGGCGAGACTTTTCAACGCATCGTGCTGCCAATAGCACAAATGTATCATGTTTCAGTAGATGATCAGATTCCTTACAACGTTTATGGTAATCGACAAGATGGCTATTCTTATAAAGGACCGAGCAATAGTAGGCAAGGTTATATTCCTTTAGGGTTGTGGCAAAGCGTTGGAGGATGCGAAAGCGGTTTTGCCCAACCAGACCCTTTTGATAATGACATAGTATGGTCTGGCTGTTATGACGGGGGACTACAACGCTACAATGCAAAAACAGGGCATGTACGTGATGTTCGTGTATGGCCAGAAGCAGGTTATGGTTGGGAGCCCGGGAAATTAAAATATCGCTGGCATTGGAATTTTCCATTAGCATTTTCACCGCATACCAAACATAGAGTATATGTAGGGAGTCAATTTGTACATAAAAGTGATGATGGAGGTCAAAGTTGGCAAGTTATAAGTCCTGATCTAACTTTAAATGATAAAACACACCAACAAAATTCTGGTGGAATAGCCGTTGATAATCTGATGACCTTTGATGGTTCTGTATTATTCAGTATTGAAGAATCTGAGTTGGAACCTGGCCTAATATGGACAGGCAGTAATGACGGACAAGTTCAATTAACAAAAAATGGAGGTACAAGTTGGACTAATGTAACCGCAAATATTCCAGATTTACCTAAATGGGGTACCATTGCCAATATTGAAATATCTCGTTATAAAAAAGGAACGTCATATATCACCGTAGACTTACATCAAATGGGAGATTTTAATCCTTATGTATATAAAACCGAAGATTATGGATTATCGTGGAAATTGATAAGCTCCACTGTCCCAAAATCAGTACATAGCTTTGCACATGTAATAAAGGAAGACCCCAAAAGAGAAGGCATGTTATACCTCGGCGTTGACAACGGTCTTTATATAAGCTACGATGATGGTGCTAACTGGATGCGTTTTCGAAATAACTTACCACCAGCTCCTGTCTATTGGCTTGAGATACAAGAACGGTTTGATGATTTAGTTGTGGGTACATATGGCCGAGGTTATTACATCTTAGATAATGTAGCTCCATTACGTGAATTCGATTTAGATGCAAAGAATAAATCAGCACATTTATTTAGTCTACGACCAGCATATCGATTTATAGACCAACAAAGTATAAAAACTGATGGACCAAGTTTGAACTCCGGAACCAACCCTGCTTACGGAGCAGACATCCATTATTATTTACAGGATAGCACCAATCAAAAAGTAGAAATTCAAGTATTAACTGATAACGATGAAATTATCAGAACCTTAAAAGGCAAACAGAATGCAGGAATACATCGAGTAATGTGGGATTTGAGATATGAACCCACTTATAAAGCAAAATTAAAGACAACACCTCCAGGAAGGCCATGGGTACAGCTAAATGGTGAAGGATGGCGCCCTTTAGTTACTTGGGATTTAGATTTGTGGCGCGGTCAATTCGGCCCAAGAGTGGTGCCTAAAAATTATAAAATAAAATTGATTGTAGGTGAAGAAGAATTTATTCGTGAATTAGAGGTTGTAAAAGATCCAAATTCAGAAGCAAGTTTAGAAGAATTAACAGAACAGGTAGCTTTCTCCTTACAACTACGAGATGCCATGAACCTGGCCGTTACCATGATAAACGATATTGAAACGATTAGGGCTGAGTTGAACGAAATTATTCCTAAACTAGAACGTAGTGGCGATCGTAAAAAATCTCAAGAATTAAGAACAGTAGCAGAAACCATTATAGCCTCGCTTTACGACATTCAATTAACCGGTGCGCGAGAAGATGCTTTTAGATCTCCCATGAAGCTTTATGGAAGACTAAGTGCGTTGGCTAGTGATATTGGTGCATTCGGAGCCGATTTCAAACCTACAGACCAGCAGAGAGAAGTATATGCTATTTTCAACAAACGTTTAAAAGATGTGGATGCTAAATTCAAAAAATTCATTGATATTGACATCAAAAAGTTGAATATACAATTGAAAAATAGTGAATTACAAATTAAAAATAACAAAAAAATAAAATCATAACTCAATAAATCAAAACATGAAAAAACCAATTTTTTTCGCCCTATTAGTCCTCATAATAAGTTCATGCGGTGAAACCAAAAATGAAGAATCACAAGCCGAATTATTTGCAAGGATAGATTCTGAAATTAAAACTAACTCAAAAGGCTATAGTACGTTAAAGGAAGCCACCGAAACCATCGGCCATAGATTAACAGGGTCAACGAATGGTGCAAAAGCTGAAGAATACACGTATAATATATTTAAAGAATACGGCTTTGAAGATGTAGCCTACCAGACTTTCGAAGTAGAAGCATGGGCTAGAGGCGATGTTTCCTTACAAATAAATGACGAAGATATTAAGGTTGTTACCCTAGGCCATTCTCCTATAGAAGCGAATGTAACAGGAGAAATTGTAGATATGGGCAATGGCTTAGAAGCAGACTATGCTGCCAACCCAGATGCAGTTAAGGGAAAAATTGCCTTAGCTTATATCAGCATTTTACCTGAAAGTGCAGAAGGTTTGACCAATCTTCACCGTAGTGAAAAGACAGCCTTAGCAATAAAATATGGCGCCATTGGTATCATAATCGTTAATCAAGTGGATAACGGAGTTCTTTTAACCGGCACAGCCTCTGTAACCGGAGAGTTAATTCCAATTCCTGCAGTTTGTATTGGTAAAGAAGACGGCATGGCATTAAAAGAATCATTAATAACTAAAAAAGTCATTGCTAAAATAGCAATGACCAATACAAGCAATGTTATTAAAGCTCGAAATGTTGTAGCTACATTAGCTGGCACTACAATTCCAGAAGAGCAAATTGTTCTTGGCGGCCATTTAGATTCTTGGGATCTAGCAACAGGTGCCATCGATAACGGCATTGGTTCTTTTGCAGTTATTGATATTGCAAGAGCATTTAAAGCAAATAATCTTCATCCTAAACGTACCGTAAAATTTGTAATGTTTATGGGAGAAGAGCAAGGTCTTCTTGGTAGCAAGTTTTTGGTAGAGCAAGCGATTAAAAATAATACCATTGACAACATTAAATACATGATGAATTTAGATATGTCTGGTAACCCGATAGGTATGAACGCAGGCGGTAAATTAGAAGATGAGAGATTTTTTATGGATTTAGGCGCAGCTATTCAGCAACAAGATACCATCTATCAAAATACATTTTCTAACAAATCTGGTCTGCATAGCGACCACCAACCTTTTATGTTAGAAGGCGTTCCGATTTTATCTGTAAATAGTAATCTAGACAGGTCTATTTATGGTTGCTATCATTCAGATTGTGATGATTTCAATTTAGTAAACGAAGGTCATATGACAAACACAGCTCGTTTTGGTACGATGATGTTGTATTCTTTGGCAAATGTTGACAAATTACCTGCAACTAAAATGGACAGCGAGACTACGAAAGAATTCATGATCAAAAATAATTTAAAGGAGAAATTGATTATAGGTAACGACTGGAAATGGGAGGAATAAATTTCATAGAACTCGTTAAAAGAAAATTGTTTAAGCAGGGTATTGTTCCTATAATGCTCTGCTTTTCTTTTTTAACAGGATGCTCACAACATTCGAAAGAAACCACTGTTGATTATTTTGAATTAGTTCGCCCTCAATTTACTGGACAATTAGCCTATGAAACCACAGATTTTGTGGAAGACTATTGGCGTGTAGTTGGCAATACGGGATTTGACAAAACAATCTATCTCATTGCCGATACCTTAAAAGCTGCTGGCTATGTCATAGAAGAAGAAGCTACTATTTCTGACCGGCTAATCTATCGTATTGAAAAACGGACAATGAACTATGACACTTGGGAACCTGTTTCAGCCTCATTACAAATTTTTGGTGAGAAAAAGCCTTTATTGAAGTCTGAAACAAATAGAAACATGACCTATTTGAATTCGGCCTCAACATCAAAAAGTGGTATAAAAGCAGAAGTAATTTGGATAAAATCTATTGATCAATTAGAAACAGGCTCAGTAATTGGAAAAGTGATTTTTACAGAAATGAGTGCACGAAGTTTATCAAAGATAGCTATTGAAAAAGGTGCCTTAGGTATCATTTCATATGACAATCCTGGATATTTACAACCAGAAAAAAACAACACCTCCATTCAATTTAGAAGTTTGCCCGCTGAAGATGCTTCTGAATTTTGGGGTATCGCACTTTCCTTCAAGGCAAAAGAAAGATTAATAGAGCATTTACAAAAAGGAAAGACCGAGGTAATGGTAAACATCCAAACCAAAAGATACCCATCTGAAGAACTTACTATTGTGGCAACTATTAAAGGAGCAAAAAATGCTGACGAACGACTTGTATTTAGCGCACACATTCAAGAACCTGGGGCAAATGATAATGCTACTGGTGTAGGTGCTCAATTAGAAATGGCGAAAGTAGTAGCAAAATTATTTCAGGAACATAAAATTGAACTTGACCGCAGTATGACTTTTTTATGGGGAGATGAAATAATTTCTACACGCAGATATATAGAAGAAGACCCCCAACGAGCTAAAGGTATAAAATGGGGTATAAGTTTAGATATGGTCGGTGAAAATACAGCTATTACCGGAGGTACTTTTTTAATTGAAAAAATGCCCGACCCTAGTGCGATTTGGACAAGAGGTGCTGATAAACATACCGAATGGGGCGGCGAGGTTTTATCGTTAGAGGATTTGAAACCACATTACCTCAACGATTTTATACTATCAAATTTTAAAGAACAAGGTGAATTTGCAAATTGGAAGGTAGAAACGAATCCCTTCGAAGGCGGTAGTGATCACACGCCATTTTTACAGGCCAATATTCCCGGGCTTTTACTTTGGCACTTTACGGATCAATTTTACCATACGGATAATGACCGTATGGATAAAGTTTCACAAGAAACATTGAAAAATGTAGGTACTGCGGCTTTAGTCAGCGGATTGAAATTGGTGAATGCAGATGCGATTTTCGCAATAGAACTAGTGTCAATTTTAAAAGAACAAGCCTTACTTCGTTTGTCGAACGAATTTGAACTGAGTAAAAAAGCAATTGATGCTGGAGGACGTTTATCCAATGAAATAGAAATTTTAAAAGCTTGGGAAATTTGGCATATAGATGCTATAGAGTCAATAAATGATGTAATCCACACTTCGGATAGCGCTACAACAGATGATATAAAGAAAGCACAGACCGAAATTGAATCAAAATCAAAAAGCCTAATTGAATCATTGACTAAAATCACAAAGCAGTAGTAAATCCTAAAATTGGCAAGGGAAAAAACTAATCCTTAACTTACCTTCAGCATTATCAAAAAAATAAAAATGAAACACTTCTACCTTCTACTACTCACTAGTATTTCAATTGCAACGGCCCAAGTACAACCAACAGCATCAGAAAAAGTTGATGAATCATTAATGGCAAAAAAAGCCATGGATGCCAATTCAATAATCAAAAATTTAGCGTTAAAAAATATTGGTCCGTCAGTAATGAGTGGTCGTGTAGTAGACTTGGCCGTTAATAAAGATAATCCAACAGAATATTATGTCGCCTATGCCTCAGGTGGATTATGGTATACCAATAATAATGGAACAACTTTTACCCCTATAATGGATGACACCCAAACTCAAAACATCGGTGATATTGCGGTACATTGGCCGAGTGAAACTATATGGGTTGGCACAGGAGAGAACAATGCTTCTCGTTCTTCCTATGCCGGGATCGGAATTTTAAAATCTACCGATAAGGGTAAGACCTGGAAGAACACAGGCCTACTAGATTCGCATCATATTGGTCGTATTGTGGTAAATCCTGATAATGCCAATGAGGTTACTGTTGGAGTTGCAGGGCACTTATACTCACCAAATAAAGAAAGAGGTGTTTATAAAACCATAGATGGTGGAAAAACGTGGAAAAACACCTTGTTCATTGATGAAAACACAGGTATTATAGATGTTGCCGTTTCTCCGAATAACTTCAATATTCAATACGCAGCAGCTTGGCAAAAAGACAGAAAAGCGTGGGATTTTATTGGGAATGGTGAAGGTTCTGGTATTTATAAAAGTACCGATGCAGGTGTTACTTGGGAAAAGATTTCAACTCCATCAAGCGGATTTCCTACAGGTGAAGGCGTTGGTAGAATAGGTTTGGCAGTGTTTGATGATAATACGGTTTATGCTGTTCATGACAATCAATTCAGGAGAAAGCAATCTGAAGAAAATAAAGACAAACAAGAAGGCTTAACAAAAGATGATTTTAAATCTTTATCAAAAGAGCAATTTCTTGACCTAAATGATAAGGAGTTGAATGATTTTCTAAAGACCAATAATTTTCAAGAAAAATATCGCGCCGCTAATGTAAAACAAATGGTGCGTAGCAATGCGGTTAAACCTGTAGACCTTGCCCTTTATTTAGAGGATGCAAATTCTATGATTTTTGATACTCTTGTAATTGGTGCCGAGGTTTACCGTAGTGATAATGGTGGCACCAGTTGGGTAAAACAGAACAATGACTATATCGATGACCTATTTTATAGCTATGGCTATTATTTTGCGCAAATTAGTGTGGATCCTAAAAATGTAGATGCCATTTATTTATCTGGTGTACCCATAATAGCTTCAAAAGATGGGGGTAAAACTTATAAATCGATTAATGGTGACAATGTGCATTCTGATCATCACGCTTTATGGGTCGACCCTAATTTACCAGGGCATCTAATAAACGGAAATGATGGTGGGGTAAATACTAGTTATGATGATGGGGAGAATTGGATTAAGAACAATTCACCAATAGTAGCTCAGTTTTATGCGATAGCCGTAGATAATCAAAAACCATACAATATTTATGGCGGTTTACAAGATAATGGCGTATGGATGGGGCCACATAATGCCGTGGAAAATACAGAATGGCACCAAACAGGACAATACCCATGGAAATCGATTTTAGGAGGTGACGGTATGCAAGTACAAATTGATTCTCGAAACCCGAATACAGTATATACCGGGTTTCAATTTGGTAATTATTTTAGATTAGATTTAGAGAATGACAAAAGAGTTTACATTCAACCTAAGCATGAATTAGGAGAAGCCCCATACCGTTTTAATTGGCAATCCCCTATTCAATTATCTCCACATAATCAAGATATATTATATATGGGAAGCAACAAATTACATCGTTCTTTAAACCAAGGTGATACTTGGGAAACCATTTCTCCTGATTTAACTCAAGGCGGTAAAAAAGGAAATGTTGCTTTTGGCACCTTGGCTACAATTTCTGAATCTCCATTCAAATTTGGATTGATATATACTGGAAGCGATGATGGTCTTATTCAACGTACTGACAATGGTGGCGGAAGTTGGGAAGTAATTTCTAAAAATCTACCACAAAATTTATGGGTAAGTAGAGTTATCGCATCAATGTTTAATAAAAATAGAGTTTATGCCACCTTAAATGGCTACCGCTCAGACGATTTTACTCCTTATATCTATGTAAGTGAAGACAAAGGAGCATCTTGGAAGAACATTTCCGCCAACATACCTGCATCTCCTGTTAACGTAATTATAGAAGATACAGAAAATGAAAATATGCTATACGTAGGCACTGATAATGGATTATATGTGTCTTTGAATAACGGAAACTCTTGGGAATCGTTTAACAATGGAATGCCTTATGTTGCCGTTCATGATTTAGTAATTCAGAAAGAAGCAAGGCATTTATTAATTGGCACACATGGTAGAAGTATTTACAAGGCCGATATTGCTCAATTACAAAATTTGACTCCCGAAATATTGAAGAAGGAATTGTATGTATATCCCTTAGAAAATATTAAGCATTCAGCACGATGGGGGAATTCATGGAGCTCTTGGTCAAAACCAAGTACTCCAGGCTTGGATATAACTTTTTATTCTAACAGAGATGAGGTTTACCAAGCCAAAATAAAATCATCTGATGATATTTTAGTTAGTGAGACCGATATTGTGTCTGACAAAGGAATCAACATTCTATCATATGATTTGGCATTTTCCAAAATTGGAAAATTAAACTACCTTAAAAAACATAAGACAGAATTAAAGACAGCAGATGATGGAAAGACCTATCTGCCGAAAGGTTCTTATTCTGTACAATTAATAGGAAACGGAAAAACGGAACTTGTCACTTTTGAAATTGAATAACTACTATGAAAATAGTTAATTGGAATGAATTACCAGAATTAGGTGTTAGCCATAATCCTGAGATAAAAAAAAGAACATTAATTGGCTATAATGAAATACCTCAATTAATGATGTACGGTACAGCCGTATTAAAACCTGGCCAAGAAGTCGAGATACATAAACATGAGACCATGTTTGAAGTTTTTCATATTCAGTCCGGTAAGGCCATTTTCACCATTTCAGACAAAGCATATGAAGTAGGCCCAGGACATTGCATCACTATAGAACCTGGAGAATTACATGCACAACGAAATCCGTTCAATATAGATGTCAGCTGGACCTATTTTGGTATTGCTACAGATTAAAATCCTTCATCAAAAACATATGGAACTTACTTTAGGAATACCTGCCTTACTATTCCCCGCAATTTCTTTGACCATGTTAGCCTATAATGCTAGATACCTAGCCATTGCAGCTTTAATTCGTCAATTGCATCAAAAATATCAAGAAACAGCTTTGCCGTCTATTGGCTTGCAAGTTCAAAAATTACGCAAAAGACTTACTATAATAAAAAACATGCAGGCAACTGCAATATTCAGTTTTTTACTAGCTGTAATTACAATGGCACTCTTATTTTTTGAATATGTAATTTTCGCGAAAATAGTATTTGGCATTAGTCTATTTGCTTTAATCATTTCATTAGTTTTAAGTTTAATTGAAGTTCAACTTTCAACCAAAGCCTTATCAATTCAATTAAAGGATATGGAAAAATGAAGCGTATAAAAGAGCTTGAGTTAATTAATCAAATAAGAGAGATAAGGGAATTTGATTTTAGTGTTTTCTTTTTTTTCAAAAAAGGAATATGATATCCGAAATGAATAAAGGAGTTCTTTTCAGATGGGAAAACGCTTCGAAAGTTGTTACCGCAGCTGAAAACATATATGGGTTAGAAATTCTAATAATCTATATTGACAACCGAATAAATAACCATTATGAGTACCATCCAAGTGGCTAAAGTTTTATCAAAACAGACATAAAATGGCGTTTTATGGCATGGTAGGGCAAACCACTGGAAATAGGGCAAGTTTACTCTTAGAACGATTTTTCTTAAAAATTCTAGAATGCAATTCAAAAATTTAGATGAAGGCATGCTTTGGGCCATAAAAAAATCACAGTTAAAAACTTATCAATTATCACATTAGATTTTTGTTCAAGATTTTTAATCCTATTGGTGGATTAAACATATAAATCTTCAACAGTATAAAATTGATTCTTAAAATGAATCTAAATAGATATACTAAAGCCCATTAAAACTTGTTAATAACTAGCGTGTGATGTAAATTCGCGTATAAAATTAACAACTAATGAGCGGATTTTTTAAATCTTCGATTGGTAGAAAGTATGCAATGGCTCTTTCTGCTTTCTTTTTAATGTTTTTTCTTCTTCAGCATTTTGCAATTAATATTTTATCGGTTTTCAGTCCTAATGCGTTCAATGAAGCTTCGCATTTTATGGGTACTTTTTGGGCCGTACAATACCTTTTGCAACCTGTTTTAATCTTTGGAGTTATTTATCACTTTGTGATGGGTTTCATTCTAGAAATTAAAAACAGAAATGCTAGAGCAGTGAATTACGCTAAAAACAATGGTTCTGCTAATTCTAGCTGGATGAGTAGAAACATGATTTACAGCGGATTGGCAATTTTGGCCTTTTTAGTGCTGCATTTTATTGATTTCTGGTTGCCAGAAATCAATACCAAATATATTCAAGGCGATATGTCTGGATTGTTGGGAGACGGTGAGGGTTTTCGTTACTACGAAGAACTGACCCATAAATTTGTGAATCCGATTAGGGTTGCTGCTTATGTATTAGCCTTTGTGTTTTTATCATTACACCTTATGCACGGATTCAGTTCTGCTTTTCAGTCTGCCGGGGTTACATCAATGAGAAAGAAAAAGCTTCAAACTTTTGGTAAGGTTTATGGTATCATAATTCCGTTAGGCTTTATTTTCATTGCCCTTTTTCATCATTTTAATCATTAATACCTTTTACTTATGTCTGTATTAGACTCAAAAGTACCTAAAGGTCCATTGAAAACGAAGTGGACCGATTATAAGAACCATATTGATTTGGTAAACCCTGCCAATAAACGAAACATTGATGTTATCGTTGTTGGTACAGGATTAGCTGGTGGTTCTGCTGCGGCTACCTTGGCAGAATTAGGGTATAACGTTAAAACGTTTTGTTACCAAGATTCACCAAGAAGAGCGCATTCTATTGCAGCGCAAGGTGGTATCAATGCTGCTAAAAACTATCAAGGCGATGGTGACTCTATTTACCGTTTATTTTATGATACGGTAAAAGGTGGTGATTACCGCTCTAGAGAGGCTAACGTTTATCGTTTGGCAGAAGTATCTGGTAACATTATTGATCAGTGTGTTGCCCAAGGTGTGCCCTTTGCACGTGATTATGGTGGGCTATTAGACAACCGTTCATTCGGTGGTGTTTTAGTTTCTCGTACATTTTATGCGAAAGGCCAAACAGGACAACAACTTTTATTAGGCGCATATTCAGCAATGAATAGACAAATTGCTCGTGGTAAAATTACCCCGTTCAACCGTCATGAAATGCTAGATGTTGTAAAAGTAAATGGCAAGGCTCGTGGAATAATAGCTCGTAACTTAGTTACCGGTGAAATTGAGCGTCATTCTGCACATGCCGTAGTTATCGCTTCTGGCGGATACGGAAATGTTTATTTCCTTTCAACAAACGCAATGGGATCGAATGTTACGGCATCCTGGAAAATACATAAAAAAGGCGCATTTTTTGCAAATCCTTGTTACACTCAGATTCACCCAACGTGTATTCCTCGTTCTGGTGATTACCAATCTAAACTTACCCTAATGTCAGAATCGTTACGTAACGATGGTCGTATTTGGGTGCCTAAGAATATGGAAGATGTAATGGCAATTCGTGAAGGCAAGAAAAAACCGACTGATTTGTCTGAAGACGAAAGAGATTATTACCTAGAAAGAAGATACCCTGCATTTGGTAACTTAGTACCACGTGATGTTGCGTCAAGAGCAGCAAAAGAACGTTGTGATGCCGGTTATGGTGTTAATGCTACTGGAGAAGCTGTTTATTTAGATTTTGCTTCCTCGATACAACGCTATGGTATAGAGCAAGCTAAAATTCATAACATTGAAAACGCATCAAAAGAAAAAATATATGAATTAGGTGCCGCTATCGTTAAAGCGAAATACGGAAACCTTTTTCAGATGTACGAGAAAATTGTAGATCAAGATCCATACAAAACACCAATGATGATTTATCCAGCGGTTCACTATACCATGGGTGGTGTTTGGGTAGATTACAATTTGATGACTACAATACCTGGTTGCTATGCTATTGGTGAAGCGAATTTCTCAGATCATGGTGCGAACCGATTAGGAGCCTCTGCTTTAATGCAAGGTTTGGCTGATGGCTATTTTGTATTACCGTATACAATTGGTGATTATTTATCACATGACATTAGAACTGGAAAAATACCAACAGACACTCCAGAATTTGATGCTGCAGAAAAAGAAGTAACCGATAGAATTGAATTCTTCATTAATAATAAAGGAGAGCATTCTGTGGATTACTACCATAAGAAGTTAGGCAAGATTATGTGGGATAAATGTGGTATGTCACGTAATGCAGAAGGTCTTAAAACAGCAATTGACGAAATATCGGCACTTAGAAAAGATTTTTGGAAAAATGTAAATGTTCCAGGAACAACAACAGAATACAATGAACAATTAGCTAAAGCCGGTAGAGTTGCAGATTTCTTAGAGTTGGGAGAACTATTCGCTAAAGATGCATTGGTAAGGGAAGAATCTGCTGGAGGTCACTTTAGAGAAGAACACCAAACCAAAGATGGTGAAGCAAAAAGACTTAAAGAGTTTCAATTTGTTTCAGCATGGGAATACAAAGGAGAACCAAAAGATGCAGTCTTGCATAAAGAAGAATTGGTTTACGAAAATATAGAAGTTAAAGAAAGAAGTTATAAATAAAGAAGGTATCATGAACTTAACACTTAAAATTTGGCGTCAATCAGATGCGAACGACAAGGGTAAAATGGTCGATTACAAAGTGACAGAAATATCTGAACACATGTCCTTTTTAGAAATGATGGATGTTCTTAACGAACAACTTATTAATAAAGGTGAAGAGCCAGTTGCTTTTGATCATGATTGCCGAGAAGGTATTTGTGGCATGTGCTCAATGTTTATAAATGGTGAAGCTCACGGCCCCGATAGAGGTGTAACCACTTGTCAATTGCACATGCGTATGTTCAAAGATGGTGACACCATTACTATTGAACCATTTAGAGCAAAAGCCTTTCCTGTTATAAAAGATTTAGTAGTTGATAGAAGTTCTTTTGATCGTATACAGCAAGCAGGTGGTTATATTTCTGTAAATACTTCAGGAAATACTCAAGATGCCAACGGAACACTTATTTCTAAGCACGCAGCTGATGAAGCAATGGATGCTGCTACCTGTATTGGTTGTGGTGCTTGTGTTGCGAGTTGTAAAAATGCCTCTGCAATGTTATTCGTTGGTGCTAAAGTTTCACAATATGCTTTATTACCACAAGGCCAAATTGAAGCCGTAGACCGTGTTAAAAATATGGTCGCACAAATGGATTTAGAAGGTTTTGGTAACTGTACCAATACAGGAGCTTGCGAAATTGAATGCCCAAAAGGCATATCCTTAGAAAATATAGCTCGTATGAACCGCGAGTATTTAAGTGCCAATGTAAAAGGATAAGCTCCATTACTAATAAAAATAAAAAATCCCATGTCGAAAGGCTTGGGATTTTTTTATTTTTATTACATGCCAGAAGATTATAAAGAAGAACGCATAAAAGTGCCACGATTTAATGAAGAATCTGGTTTCTACACTACGCCACAGCGCTCAAAAATTATGAGCAAAATACGCGGGAAAAATACCAAACCAGAACTAGCCTTTCGTAAAGCACTATATGCTGCAGGTTATCGATATCGAATAGATTTTAAAAAGTTAATAGGCAAACCTGATATTGCATTGCCAAAATATAAAACTGTCATCTTTATCGATGGAGAATATTGGCATGGCAAAAATTGGGAAGAAAGAAAACCTAAAATAAAAACCAATAGAGAATTTTGGATTGCGAAAATTGAACGTAATATACAACGCGATCAAGAGGTGAATTTAGAACTAGACAGACTAGGCTATACTGTTTTTAGATTTTGGGAAACAGAAGTTAAAAAAAATCTAGATGATTGTTTGTCACAGACCCTTGAACATTTAAATACTGTTCAAATGAGCACAGAATGAATTTTATAAAGTTCATTTAATAAATGTTTAACCCTTATCAATCCTTATTTAATAGGCCTTTAACGGAATAAGGATTGTATGATTTGTAATTTAGTGTAAAACAAAATTATTAATCTTAAAAACTAAATATATGAAGAGGATAGCAATATTAGCTACTAATGGATTTGAAGAAAGTGAATTAAAATCTCCTAAAGAAGCAATGGAAAAAGAAGGATTTACAGTTGATATTGTAAGTCTTAAACGTGGTGAGATAAAAGCATGGGCTGACGGAAATTGGTCAAACACCTATAAAGTAGATAAAACGGTAAATGAAGTAAAGGCTGAAGATTACAATGCACTGGTTCTACCAGGAGGTGTAATTAATCCAGACTTGCTTAGAAGGGAAGAAAACGTCTTAAATTTTGTTCGAGATTTCTTTAAGATGAAAAAACCAGTAGCCGCAATTTGTCACGCACCATGGACCTTAATTAGTGCAGGAGTGGTAAAAGGAAGAAAAATGACATCTTTTAATTCGATAAAGGATGATTTGATAAATGCTGGTGCTAATTGGGTAGACCAAGAAGTTGTAGTGGACCAAGGATTTGTAACCAGTAGGAATCCTGGCGATTTACAAGCATTTAATTCTAAATTGATTGAAGAGATAAAAGAAGGTAAACATGAAATGCAACACGCATAATTCATTTTAACGGAATTGAGAAGCCCAACCAAATGGTTGGGCTTTTTTTATAGCATTCTTCTAAATTCATATATTTACTACTATGGATTATAGACCTCTTTTAAATGCCTCAAAATTACCAGATGTAAAGACTACAATTTTTACATCAGTGGGAAATCTTGCCAGAGAACATAACGCTATTGACCTCTCTCAAGGGTTTCCAAATTTCGAAGCAGATGAAGAATTAAAATCGTTAGTAACCAAAGCCATGCATGAAGGTCATAATCAATATGCTCCCATGCAAGGTTATTATGGTTTAAGGGAACAGATATCTGAGAAAATAGAATCGCTTCACAATCGTAGGTATCACCCTGAAAAAGAAATAACAATTACAGTAGGTGCCACAGAAGCTATTTTTACCGCCATAACAACCTTTGTTGGTAAAGGTGACGAAGTAATGGTCATAAAACCTGCATATGACTGTTATGAGCCCGCAATCATAGTTAATGGAGGAAAACCTATCTATGTTCAATTAGATGCGCCTGATTATAAAATGGATTGGACTGCATTTCAGGGTAAAATTACCGATAAGACCAAAATGGTGATAATAAACACCCCACATAATCCTAGCGGTATGATTTTATCTAAATGGGATATGGAACAATTAGAAGCTATTTTAAAACCTACCAATATCATTCTTTTAAGTGATGAGGTATATGAACATATCATTTTTGATAAGCAAACTCATGAAAGTGCCTCAAGATTTACAGATTTGGCGAAACGAAGTTTTATATGTGCCTCTTTTGGGAAAACATTTCACGTAACCGGTTGGAAGGTTGGTTATTGCGTAGCCCCAGCTGCATTAATGGCTGAATTTAGGAAAGTGCATCAATTTGCCGTATTCTGTGTAGACCATCCGGTACAACATGCATTAGCTACATATTTAAAACACCCATCACACTATCTTGAGTTGATCAATTTTTACCAAGAAAAAAGAGATTTCTTTTTAAACGGCATAAAATCGTCCAAATTTAAATTCAAACCCACACAGGGTACTTACTTTCAATTATTAGATTATTCCCTTATTTCAATGGAAGAAGACGAAATTATTGGAAAGCGCTTAATTACTCAGAATAGCTTAGCCTCTATACCTATTTCCTCTTTTAACGTCAATAATAGAAATGATTATATGCTGAGATTCTGTTTTGCAAAAAAGCAAGAAACTTTAGAGCAAGCAATTGAGATTCTTTGTTCACTATAGCGGTTTACTTTAAAGCAGCGTTTACTTTCGTCATAAATTCCCCAATTTTATTCGGTTCTAACCAACGGGTAACTACTACTAAATCGTTCTCTTTATCAATAACAATAAAGTTACCACCAAATCCGGCTGCATAGTAAATATTCTCAGAAAGACCTTCCCAGTGTCTGTCTCCTTTTTTATTTAACCACCACATGTAACCGTAATTAGGGTTCGGAGTTGAAGGCGTGGTCGCCTTTTTAATCCACGATGATGATATCAATTGGTCATTCTTCCATTTTCCATTATTTAAAAATAGCAGTCCAAAACGAGCCATATCTTCTGCGCTAATAAATATACCAGCACCTGAATGACCGCCACCAGTAACAGATTTCATTTGTAGCCCATCAATTTCTGTCCAAGCATGGTCATATCCATACCAGCGCCATGTAGAAGAAGCTCCTATTTTATCCATTATTTTCTCTTTAAGAACCATTGGCATAGGTTTACGCCAAAGATGAGTAAGAGAATAAGCTAACACATTTACACGAACGTCATTATATTCCATAACAGTACCTGGCTCTTTTGGTGTTGCAAGTTTCCAATCATCTCTATCACCTTCACTAGGTGGTCTATCGGCCCAATCTTTCCCACCCCATAATTCACCTGACCATGCAGAATTCTGCTGTAACAAATGCTCCCATGTAATTTTAGAATTATGTGCGCCCTTAAAAGTATCATCCCATATATAATCACCAACCCTATCATTAGTATTCAAAAGTAAACCTGCGTCTTCTGCAAGGCCAGCTATGGTACTTAAAAAACTTTTGGTTACACTAAAGGTCATATCAACTCGTTTAGTTTCTCCCCAAAGTGCAACTATATATCCATTTTTAAGAATCAAACCCGCTGGGCCACCACGTTTTTTGGTCGGACCTAAAATTTGATGAAATGGTTCCTTTTCAAAACCTTTTAAAATTGCAATTCTTAAATCACGTGAACCTGAATATTCGTTTGCTTCAGCAAATTCTATGGCTTCCTTTAATGGAGCATCCTTAATCTTAAATACCTTTGGCGATTTTTGCTCCCATGCTGTATTTGCCCCTGGAAAGTAATAATCTTGCGCATTTAGATTTAAAAAACCAATAAGTGTAAAGAGGGCAAAGTAATGTAGTTTCATTGCTGTTTGTATTTTGCTACAAGGTACCTAAATCGAAACGCATTAACCAATCTGTTTGCTCATCTAAACCAATAAAATAGGGATGAGTGTCAAATTTTTTAAATCCTTGGCGTTCATAAAATTTTATAGCTCGTTTATTCTCTTCCCAAACCCCCAACCAGAGCATTTTCTTGTTTCTTTTTAAAGCGATACTTTTTATGTACATAAGAAATTGTTCCCCTAATCCACTATTCTGATATTTAGCAAGTATATATATTCGTTCAAGCTCAATACTATTATCTTGTTTAATATCTGTTTGTGCAATCCCAACGTTAAGTTTAAAATAACCTACTATTTCGTTATTGGAAAGAGCGAAAAAAAAGTCGCTATTTGGATTTAATAATTCTTCCTTTATTCGCTCTAATGCAAAAGCATTTTCAATATAATTTTTGAAATCATTAGGATTATTATCCTTCTCAAAGGCAGTGACGAAAGTTTGTTCAGAAATTTGTCGCAATTGCTGAAGATCAGTAAGAGAACATTTGGTATAAGTAAGTTCCATACTACTAAAATAAAAAAAGGAGCAAATATCTTTGCTCCTAATTGGGGAAAAAATACAAAATGGTTGATTTGGTATTTTGACCATTTATAGTATTACTTTTAATTGCAATTTAATTGATAGTGTGTATGTTTCAATTGCGACTTTTTTCTACTGTTTTGCGGCGAATATTTTACCTTCCATTCTTAATAGAATAGTACCGTCTTCAGTTTCTTTCATTTCAATAAAATCAAAGGGAAAATCAGTACCTGGGTAGCTAATCATATAAATATCATTATTTACACTCCATTTAAAATCCGTCAAATAAACTACTTGTCCATTTTTATATCCATGAAAACGACCTAAATAAACATCATTAAATATCCATTCTTCATTATCAACAACCAATTTATTGGTATTAGTTGCGGTTTTTACTGTATGCTTCCAAATACCAATAATGGGGTCATTATTTTCTTCAATTTTTGAACAAGAGGTAATTAGTACCAACAGAACGAGGCAATTTAATACATACTTCATTTTAGGTTAAGTTTCAAAAGCGATTTGGGATTCACTCTTTATTACATTTCAAATATATGTAGTCTTTTTCTTACAAAATAATATTTGTGGTAAAAATAACCATACCTGTTGTGAACATCTTAGGTTGCATAGTAAATATATTTATATCCCTATTAAAACACTAGTAGTTCATATTAACATTAAGCAATCAAAACACCAAAATTTAGCATAAAAAAAGAGCGACTTTTCTAAGTCGCTCTTTTGTAATTGTTTAAAAAGTAATTTATATCATAAACAACTTTTTTGTAAGTCTTAAAAATCCGCTAAAAAAATCATTGCGATAAACTTGAACTTTTTCTTCAGCTGCGATGTGATTAAATTGAGAATTCATTTCGGTTAAGTAATTAAAAGGTTAAATGGGTTTTACGTTCTAAATATACACTCATTTATCTCTTTTTAAGAAATTAATGTTGTGTATACTGCTCTACATGTTGTGAATAAAATGAAATGCTTGTTTTATCAACAAACAGTATGGAATTAAACATTTTTCATTTCTGGCACATCACCATTAACAAGTAACGCACCTTCGGTAGCTTCTATTATCTCTTCTACTGTTACCCCTGGCGCCCTTTCTAAAAGTAAAAAGCCCTTATTTGTAACTTCTAGAACCGCCAAATTGGTAACAATTTTCTTGACACAGCCAACACCAGTTAGCGGTAAACTACATTTTTTTAATAGTTTAGATTCCCCGGCCCTATTGGTGTGCATCATAGCAACGATTATATTCTCTGCTGAAGCCACCAAGTCCATAGCACCACCCATTCCTTTAACCATTTTTCCTGGTATCTTCCAATTAGCGATATCACCATTCTCCGAAACCTCCATTGCACCTAGTATAGTAAGGTCAACATGTTTACCTCTGATCATAGCAAAACTAGTTACAGAGTCAAAAAATGAAGCACCTGGTAAAGCTGTAATAGTTTGCTTACCCGCATTGATCAAATCTGCATCTTCCTCACCATCAAATGGAAAAGGACCCATACCAAGAATACCATTTTCGCTTTGAAATTCAACACTAATATCATCACGTACATAATTAGCTACCAAAGTTGGTATACCTATACCAAGGTTTACATAATAGCCATCTTCCACTTCTTGTGCAATTCTTTTTGCAATTCCGTTTTTGTCTAACATGTTCTTATTTTTGACGTACCGTTCTTTGTTCTATTCTTTTCTCGTAATCTTTACCTTGAAAAATTCGTTGAACGAAAATTCCTGGAATATGTATTTGATTAGGATCTAATTCACCTACGGGAACCAACTCCTCAACTTCAGCAACTGTTATTGTGGCAGCGCCGCACATACAAGGATTAAAGTTTCTTGCAGTACCCTTAAATATTAGATTACCCGCAGCATCACCTTTCCAAGCTTTTACAAAAGCAAAATCTGCTTTAAATGCTTCCTCTAATATGTACATTTTACCATTAAATTCACGTACTTCCTTGCCTTGAGCAACTTCTGTTCCATATCCAGCAGGTGTGAAAAATGCTGGAAAACCTGCTTGTGCTGCCCTACATTTTTCAGCAAGTGTACCTTGTGGTGTTAACTCCACCTCTAATTCCCCACTAAGCATTTGTCGTTCAAATTCATCATTTTCACCAACATACGAAGACACCATTTTTTTAATTTGATGTTTCTGCAACAATAATCCCAAGCCAAAATCATCTACTCCTGCATTATTAGAAATACAAGTAATATCATTTACACCCAGTTTTACCAATTCGCTTATTGCATTTTCTGGTATACCACATAGACCAAAACCGCCTAGCATAAAGGTCATTCCATCCTGTACTCCAACTAATGCATCAGTTACGTTTGCTACTGTTTTACGTATCATTTCTTATAAAATTATCTTGTCACTAAAATACCGAATTAAAATGGATTAAATAAAAAAGGTCTTGGCATAAACCAAGACCTTTTTTATTTAATTAAGAATTTGAATTAAAAATCCAAATCATCTAAATCATCTTCAATATCCTTATCTTCTTTGATATCGGATGCGAATTTATCGCAATCTATTTCGATTGACATATCATCAGGTATTTCAAAGTCGTCCTTTGAAATACCAAGTTCAGGATCAGCATAATTCTTTTTCATATAAAGGCCCCAGATAGGTAATGCCATAGAAGCTCCTTGACCGTAAGTGATACTTTTAAAATGAACTGCCCTTTCTTCACCACCGACCCAAACACCGGTTACTAAATTTGGAACCATACCCATAAACCAACCATCACTATTATTCTGTGTAGTACCGGTCTTACCTGCTATAGGGTTCGTTAATTCATATGGGTACC
Organism: Maribacter orientalis; assembly: GCF_900109345.1. Taxonomy (GTDB): domain Bacteria; phylum Bacteroidota; class Bacteroidia; order Flavobacteriales; family Flavobacteriaceae; genus Maribacter; species Maribacter orientalis. The sequence continues at coordinate 96,352 of NZ_FNZN01000006.1, read as the reverse complement.
CGGTAATGATTTCATCATATTCCTTTCTATATTTATTAGCACCTGTTGTACGTAAACGAGTACCTGAACCGCCCTGTGTAACACCTTTCAATAAATCAACAATAGCATAAGAAACATCTTTACTCAATACATCTTTAGTCTCTGGCACATACTCATAAAGCACGGTACCATCTTTATTCTCAATACGAGTTACCATCACCGGTTTTACATAAACACCCTGATTGGCAAAAGCACCATATGCACCTACCATTTCATAGACATTCACATCTAACGTACCCAAAGCAATTGAAGGCACCTCAAGGATATCTCCGGTAAGCCCTAAATTACGAACCATACTTACCACAGATTTTGGACCTACCTCATCTATTAACTGAGCGGTAACTGTATTCACTGAATTTGCCAAAGCTCTTTTTAAGGTATAACTAGTTCCTGAATATTTTAAATCAGAATTTCTAGGACACCATGGTTCTACGTTACCATGCTTCCCAGCTTCAATACAATACTGGGTATCTGGTCTTGTTTCACAAGGCGATAAACGTAATTGGTCAATCGCGGCAGCATAAACAAAAGGCTTAAATGTAGAACCTGCCTGTCTTGCTCCTTGAATAACATTATCATATTGAAAATGCTTGTAATTTATTCCCCCAACCCAAGCCTTAACATGACCTGTTTGTGGCTCCATAGACATCATAGCCGTTCTTAAAAAAGCTTTATAATACCGGATGGAGTCCATTGGGGTAAGGATAGTATCTTTCTCTTTGGTAGGGCTTTTCCAGTCAAAAACCGTCATTTCGGTTTTTTTAGTAAACGATTCTCGAATTTCTTTTTCAGACTTACCTTGATCATTCATGATACGCCATCTTTCCGAAGTTTTCATAGCACGCTCCATTATACTATTGGTTTCCTCTGGAGTAATGTCTAAAAATGGTGCTGTTGGATTTCTATCTGGAGTATTTTGATGAAAAAATTCTGCTTGTAACTTCGTCATGTGTTCATTAACCGACTCCTCTGCATTCGCTTGCATTTTAGAATCAATGGTCGTGTAAATTTTCAGTCCATCTAAATACAAGTTATAACGATCGCGATCACCTTCCATTACTGGTTTAGGATTTTTATCAATCCAATCTTTCATAAAGCGATGCAGATACATTCTAAAGTATGTTGCTAAACCTTCTCTATGGCTTTCCGGATTATAATTAATATCCATTTTCATAGCCTGAAGTGAATCTTTTTCTGCTTCGGTAATATAATCGTACTTAGCCATTTGGCCAAGAACAACATTTCTTTTGTTAAGTGTAAGTTCTTCTCGTCTTAATGGATTGAACAATGAAGAGTTCTGTAGCATCCCAACTAGCATAGCGGATTCTTCAACCTTTAAATCTTTTGGTTCTTTGCCAAAATATATACGCGCCGCAGATCGTATACCATCGGCATTATTTCCAAAATCATAAATATTCAAATACATACTTATGATCTCTTCTTTGGTATAACTACGCTCTAATCGTATAGCCAATACCCATTCCTTTAATTTTTGTTTAATAGCATCAAACTTGCTTCGAGAACGAACGCCCACAAATAATTGTCTTGCCAATTGCTGAGAAATGGTACTAGCTCCACCCTTGCTCCCTAAATAAGCAAAAGCTCTTAGAGTTCCTCTAGCATCAATACCAGAATGATCCATAAAACGAATATCCTCACTTGCAATTAGTGTATTCACTAAATTTTCCGGCAAATCTTCAAATTTTATATCGGTACGGTTATCATCTAGATAAAACTTACCCAATAAATTACCGTCAGAAGAAATAATCTGAGATGCTAAGTTGGTCTGTGGATTTTCTAAATATTCATAAGGAGGAAGCTCCCCGAACAGTCCCCAAGAGGCAGATAAAAATATTAAAGCCACAAAGGCTATGCCTGACAAGAATAAAATCCAAAACCACTTTATGAATTTGGAAAAACTATTTGTTGTACTCTTCTTTTCCGCTTTTGCCATAACTTACGGGTTACTTTTAATTACTTCAATACCTACATCGGTAATACCTTCTAGACCAATAATTCCAGAAACATTACCGTTTTTGCGCATCGCTTGTGAAACCTCAATAGTATATACGCCAGAAGACGAAAAAACGATGTTTTCCTTATACCATAATTTATTTTCCTTAAGACTCCCACTACCTTTGCCAAGCCAAGTGCCATCTGGTAAAGACATTGCATATTCTAATGTATCTTTCGTTACTTCGCCCTCAGGTGTAGTTAGGGATGCGATTATGAATAAATTACTAAACGGAAAAGTGTTATCATTTCTAACATTGATAAATATATCATGCCCTTCTAGAGTATCCATTTCGGATAAAGTAAACTCAAGCACGTTATCTTTATTCCAAACACCATCTTTTATAGAACGGTATTCCGATTTAATAATATTGGTATTACAGGAAGCAAAGAGCATAACTGCTAAATAACAACATGATAAACTACGCATTGTTTTGATTTCTTTTTCGATTTCTGTTCTTGTTCTTATTTTGGTTTCGATTCCTGTTTTTATTCTTGTTCTTGTTTCCACCACCTTTAGGTCTGTCAAAACGAGTAAGGCTATCTTGACCAACTACATTTTCAAAAACTACCTTTTCTTCTACATCCAATTCAATCGCATACATTTCTAAGCTAGGGACTTTCTCTTTCTTTTTATTTTTCTCTAAAATCTCATTTACCTGATCTTTTGATAAAACATGCCAGTTACCTGGATCTTCTTTGTAAGAAAACCAGAGCATCTCTTTGAAAATATCGGTTTTTTGACAAAAAGCTAAACCCTTATCTGTTAATAATTTAGTGTCTTGCGAAGGAAAGTCTTTTAAGGCGTCTAAATAAACATCAAGCTCATAATTTAAACAGCACTTTAATTTACCACACTGCCCTGCCAATTTTTGTGGATTCAGAGACAGCTGTTGGTAACGTGCTGCAGAAGTACTTACCGATCTAAAATCTGTAAGCCAAGTAGAACAACATAATTCTCTACCACACGAACCAATACCGCCCAATCGTTGTGCTTCTTGACGATACCCAATTTGACGCATTTCGATACGAATACCAAATGCCTTTGCCATATCTTTTATTAACTGTCTGAAATCTACACGTTCATCTGCAGTATAATAGAAGGTTGCTTTTGAGCCATCTCCTTGAAATTCAACATCAGAAATCTTCATTTGAAGTTTTAAGATAATAGCAATTTCACGTGCGCGCTTTTTTATTTCCTCTTCTCTATCTCTACATTTCTGCCAAATATCGATATCTTTTTGACTGGCTTTACGATACACTTTTGGTGCGTCGGGAGCATTAATCGCTTCCTTCTTTCGCTTCATTTGTACGCGAACCAACTCACCTGTTAAGGTAACCATACCTATATCATGACCAGACACAGCTTGAGTGGCGACAATATCACCAATGGAAAGTGAAAGATTTTCTGTGTTTTGGAAAAATTCTTTTCTACTGTTTTTAAATCGTACCTCAACAAAATCAAAAGGCCGTTCCCCATTAGGGAGCGACATGTTGGAAAGCCAATCAAAAACTGTTAATTTATTGCAACCATCTGTACCGCAAGTACCGTTGTTCTTGCATCCCTTTGGTTGTCCATCCTTACCGGTAGAACAACTACTACAACCCATATTATATATATTGATTTGGTCGAATTTTTTAAAATTCACCAAAAAAGGTTCATAAAAAACTTATAGGTAAAGATACAGTTTTTTTAATGTGAAATAAAAGGCAAGTTAGTAGTATCGATTTTCTGTATTCAACAACTAGTGGTCGATAAACCGTGTCTTATAGAATCAAAATAGTGGAAAATCTCTACTTATTTTCAATAAAATTTCAGGCTTTCCATAGTACTAGCCTTGAATAATAACTTTATTTCTTAAACTTCAAAACCTCTGAGCGGCCTTTCTTAAAAATTTTATTACTCACAACTTTGCCTTTTCTTAGGGCCTTTTGCTCTTCAAAAGGTAATTCATGAACCTCTTTACAAGCATTAGAACAGCAATCGTTCATTTTTTCAGCGCATGACTTACACTGAATAAATAAGAGATGACATGCTTCATTAGCGCAATTTACATGTTCATCACAAGCTTCTCCACATTGATGGCAATTTGATATTACATCATCGCTGATTCGCTCTCCCCTTCTATGGTCAAATACAAAATTTTTACCTCTGAACTTATTTTCTAGATTTTTATTCTCGACCTGTCTTGCATATTCAATAATACCACCTTCAAGCTGATAAACTTGCTCGAAACCTTTATGCTTATAATAAGCACTTGCTTTTTCGCATCGAATACCACCTGTACAATACATGACCAGTTTTTTATCTTTCTTGTGATCCGCTAAATCTCGTTCAATAATGTCTAACGAATCACGAAATGTATCTACATCTGGGGTTACAGCATTTTTGAAATGCCCTATTTCACTTTCGTAGTGGTTTCTCATGTCGACCAAAACAGTATCTGGGTCTTCGATAAGTTCATTGAACCTTTCTGCATCTACATGAATCCCTTTATTGGTAACATCAAAACTATTGTCATTAAGGCCATCTGCTACAATCTTATTTCGAACCTTTACTTTAAGCTTCAAGAATGATAGATTGTCTTGCTCAATCGCAATGTTGAGACGAACATTTTCTAAAAATGAAATGCTATCTAAATGCTCTTTAAAAATATTGAAATTTTCAGCAGGTACTGATAATTGAGCGTTTATGCCTTCTTGAGCGACATAAATTCGGCCAAGAACATCCATTTCATTCCAATGTATAAATAAATGATTTCTGAATAAGTCGGTATTACCGATGTGTGCATAGGTATAGAAAGATATAGTAAGACGCTCCTTACCAGCTTCTTCAATTAAAGCTGCTCTTTCTATTGCACTTAGTGTATTGTACAGTTGCATGCTATACCAATAGTTTTAAGTTATAGAAAAAATTAAATGGCAAAAGTAATGATAAAATAGAAAAAATGAGCCTACTTTACTAAGCTTAACCACTTGAAAACAAAAAAGAGCCTTGAAAAATCAAGGCTCTTTATCGACTATTCCATTCTTTTCTTTTTCATAGCATTCTTTCGAAACACAGAAAGGGAAATAGCCACCAATGTTCGTTGTCACTAAAAACAACGAAGTATAACCAATTAAGCAACTTACATTTTTTATAAGATTGCAATTACTTAAAATGGTTGCGTAATACGATTCAATATTATTCAAATCAAAAAAGAATTGGTAATTTAGCTTTCCAAAAAAATTAAAAATGAGTTCGGAAAAAGAAGCAAAATTAAAAGCATTAAAATTGACCCTTGACAAAATGGATAAGACCTATGGTAAGGGTGCTGTCATGAAAATGGGTGATAAGGTTGTTGCCGATGTTGAAGTGATTCCTTCTGGCTCATTAGGATTAGATATTGCATTAGGGGTTGGTGGTTATCCTAGAGGTAGGGTTGTTGAAATCTACGGTCCCGAATCTTCTGGTAAAACCACATTGACACTTCATGCCATTGCTGAAGCCCAAAAAAAAGGTGGTATCGCAGCCTTTATTGATGCAGAACATGCTTTCGATCGTTTTTATGCTCAAAAATTGGGTGTTGATATAGATAATTTGATTATTTCTCAACCAGATAATGGTGAGCAAGGATTAGAGATAGCAGATAATTTAATTCGTTCAGGAGCAATAGATATTGTCGTTATTGATTCTGTTGCCGCATTGACCCCGAAAAGTGAAATAGAAGGAGAAATGGGGGATTCTAAAATGGGTCTTCATGCTCGTTTAATGTCTCAGGCACTAAGAAAACTTACAGGGTCAATTAGTAAAACAAATTGTACCGTTATTTTCATTAACCAATTGCGTGAGAAAATTGGTGTTATGTTCGGTAACCCTGAAACAACAACTGGTGGTAATGCCCTTAAATTCTATGCATCAGTTCGTTTAGATATAAGAAGATCTACTCAAATAAAAGATACAGACGGCAACGTACAAGGAAACAAGACTCGAGTAAAGGTTGTTAAAAACAAGGTGGCTCCACCATTCCGTACCACTGAATTTGACATCATGTACGGTGAAGGAATTTCAAAAGTTGGTGAGGTTATCGATCTTGGTGTAGAATATGAAATTATAAAGAAGAGCGGTTCATGGTTTAGTTATGGTGACACAAAACTTGGTCAAGGTCGTGACGCCGTTAAGAGTCTTTTGTTAGACAATCCTGAACTTTTTGAAGAATTGGATGGTAAGATACGAGAGGCAATTAATGCGCTGAACGCTAAATAAAGTTTTATTTAGTTAAACATAGTTACCTTCTACGCAACCATTGCGCCCAACTTTCATCTTATAAACAAATTATTGTTCAATGAGAAAAAAGTTAATATTGTTGGCGATTGCTATGACTTTCATAAACAATGGTTGCTCGATAGAAGATGATGACGTCAATTTTCATTTCACTTCATTGGAAATTGTTGGAGCAGAATTACCAGAATCCTTTGATTATAATCAGACCTATGAGATTTTGGTAAACTATATTAAACCCGATAGTTGTACTAACTATGAAGGTTTTGATGTTGTCAAAGATTCCTTGACGGTTAGAAATGTTGTTGCTATTGGATCCGTACGAACAGATACAGATGATTGTACCGAAGAATCAATTGAACAAACAGCATCATTTAACTTTAAAGTAATTTACACCGACCCTTACACTTTTAGGTTTTATACAGGCGATAATAGTGAAGGAGAAGCTCAATATTTAGAAATAGTCGTACCAGTAAACGAACCTTAATATAACCAACCATTTGTGAGTCTAGAAGAACTCATACAAAATTGTAAAAAGGGAGACCGTAAGGCACAGGAGCTTTTGTACAGAGCCTATGCCAAGACTCTATTTGGTATATGTCTAAAATATTCTAATTCTAAATCGAACGCAGAAGATAACCTTCATGATAGTTTTATGACCATTTATCAAAAAATTGGTCAATACCAAGGCAAAGGGTCTTTTGAAGGTTGGATGAAAAGAATAACCGTTAACACGGTATTACAGAAATATAGAAAGGAAGAGTTTTTAAACGTAGTTTCTGATAATACTGAAGAAGAAATTACCATAGATAATGCCTATAGTGATATTAGCCTGCAATCACTGCTAGGCTATATACAAGAATTACCGAACAAATATCGTGCGACGTTCAATTTATATGTTTTGGATGGTTTCAGCCACAAAGAAATTAGCGAATTGTTGGGCACATCCATTGGCACTTCGAAATCTAATCTTGCCCGGGCTCGTACATTATTAAAAGAAAAAATAGAAACTAAAGTAACCCAGTCAATCATTGGAATACTTGTAATAATAACAACACATTTTTTATAATCAAATTGATTATAAACTGAAATCTTAAAAGATGCAGAAAAAGAAATTAGACGAACTTTTCCAAGATAAGCTCTCGGACTTCAAACCCACCCCAGACAATAAAGTTTGGAGGGCTATTGATGCGTCATTGGAAAAAAAGAGAAAAAAGAGAATTATTCCTATTTGGTGGAAACTGGGAAGCATTGCTGCTACACTAGTTATTGGCCTTCTATTGTTCAATCCGTTTACAGAGAACGAACCATCAAACGAGACCTTGGTAGACACCCTAAAACAATCTAAAACGAATAATGAGGCTAAGCCTACTTCTAGAAAAGAAACCTTCATCGACAGCCTTAATAAGGATAATACTCAAATAGTGGAACAAGCTACTGAAGAGGCTAACCATGACATTAATGTAGTTTCTGCAAAAACTAAAAATTCTAATAAGGTCATTCAATTTGCAAACAAAAAAATTAATACCAATCGGTCTAAAAACAATAATGTTTTAACAACAAACGAGACCAATACCCAAAAATCGAACACCAATTCCAATAACTTGATTGCAGAAAATAATGCAGCAAAAAAATTAGACAATGACATTCAAAACAAAGCAGCACTGGCGAAAGATGGTTTAGATAATTCAAAGCTTGAAACTTCAAAAATTACTTTAGAAAATAATATTGCCAATAAAAATTCAGGCATAAGTTCCCAAGTTGCAATCAATGAACTTAACGATGAAAACATAGAAATAGTTGAAGTAGGTAAAAAATCCATTTTTGAAGAAATCCCTGATAAAGAAGAGAAAAAACAAGATGTGGCAAGTAAAAGATGGTCAGCAGGGCCAAATGTTGCTCCTGTATATTTTAATGGCCATGGAAAAGGATCTCCTGTAAACTCAATTTTCACTCCTAACTCCAAGTCAGGAAATATCAATTTTAGCTATGGAGTATCGGTAGCATATGCTGTATCTAAAAAGCTGACCATTCGTTCGGGAATTAATAAAGTTGACTATGGTTATGATACTGAAGATGTTGCCTTTTCCTCATCTATTAATGCATTATCTTCTAATGGTCAATTAAAATCAATAGATTACGCACCTACGTCAGAAACACTTACGGTTTCAAGTAAAAAGGTAGCTTCAGAAAATTTTAGCACTACAAACTCCGCATTAGATGTCACTGCTAAAAGCGCCACTAGAGATGGCTACATGTCTCAACAATTTGGGTATCTTGAATTACCTATTGAAGTGAACTATGCTTTAATAGATAAAAAATTTGGGGTTAATATTATTGGCGGAGTAAGTTCATTATTTTTAATAGATAATGCAGTTTCTTTAACAGCTGGGGAGTTAACTACAGAAATTGGTGAAGCCAATAATATTAACGACCTAAATTTTAGTGCAAATATGGGTCTTGGATTTAATTATAAATTTTCACCGAAAATTAGTTTTAACTTAGAACCTATTTTCAAATATCAATTAAATACATTTTCAGAGGTTGACGGTACTTTTTTACCGTATTCTATTGGAGTTTACAGTGGACTTAGCTTTAAGTTTTAAAAATTATGATGAAAAAAATTCTTTTAATTTATTTTTGCATATTTAGTATTTCCATTTTTTCTCAAGACAATGAGACCTCTATTAGCCCTAAAGAAGATAGGAATGAATTGAAAATAAATGGATTCTTCTTAATTCTAGGTGCTGTTGAATTAGATTATCAATATTTAATTAATGATGAGTCTGGTATTGGTGTAGACCTTTTACTGGCTTTTGATGATGAAAATTTAGATATAAACTATTACGTTTCTCCCTACTATAGACAGTATTTTGGAAAAAAATATGCCTCAGGATTTTTTGTTGAGGCTTTTGGCATGCTAAACTCCGTCTATGATTATACTTACGACAATACATATGATCCTGCGACAGATATCTATTATTTCGGCGGTGGTTACGAGGAAGATATAATAGATTTTGCCCTTGGTATTGGCACCGGCGTAAAGCTTCTTACTAGAAGAGGGTTTGTGGTAGAAATTGATTTGGGAATTGGTCGTAACCTTTTTAAGAATGATAGAGATTTCACCATTATCGGTAAAGGTGGAATCAACTTAGGGTATAGATTCTAATTCTTATTAATTAAATCATTCAAGATAGTTTCCCTAACACTTTTACGCAGGCTCATTGTATTGTCGGATTTTAATGATTTTGTTTCAACAAACCGATGTACTTTTGCCCTACACTTTCCTGGACCACCACTGAAGAAAGTAAACGAGAACCTTTTTTTGTTGTCATAAAAAGTCATGGGCACTACTGGTATTTCATGTGCAATAGCCATCTTAAAAGCTCCATCTTTAAAATTATCGAGCAAAATATGCTCTTCCGGCACGCCTCCTTCTGGGAAAATACAAATACTCGACCCTTGTTGCAAACGTTTTTGAGCCCTTCTATACACACCGGTTCTACTCTGTGCATCATCTCGATCTACCATTATACATACGCGTTTATAAAAGAACCCGAATAAAGGTATATTCACCAATTCTTTCTTACCCACAAATACAAACGGATTTCTACTAACCACCAGCATTAGCATAATGTCTAACATACTAGTATGGTTTGCTACAAGCATATAACTGCTACCTTTAACTAATCGCTGTTCGTACGTAACACTTGGCCAACAGAACATACCATATAGAATGGGTTTAGCCCATAGGTTTCGCGCCATCCAAAAAAATTGAGAATACCACTTTTCCCTTGACGCAAATAGGACTAGAAATGGAAAAAATAGTAGAATAGGTACGGCCACTAAAATATGAAACCAAATACGGTATAGTGTTTGACCGGTTTGTCTAACGACTTTAAGCATAAATCAAAAGTAGTTATTTAGGTTAGTTTTTTTGTATTTGTTTTACCTTTGCTTTCTTAGAAATAAAGCAAATGGCAAGAATTTTAACTGGCATACAAAGCACTGGAACCCCTCATTTAGGAAATATTCTAGGAGCGATTATGCCTGCGATAGAAATGGCGCAAAATCCGAAAAATGAATCTTTTTTATTCATTGCGGATATGCACTCCCTTACTCAAATAAAAAACGGGGCTGAACTGAGACAAAACACTTATGCTACAGCAGCAACTTGGCTGGCATTTGGTCTTGACATTGAAAAAACTGTTTTTTATAGACAAAGTGATGTTCCACAAGTGACTGAACTTTCTTGGTATTTGAGCTGTTTTTTTCCATATCAAAGGTTAACACTTGCCCACTCGTTTAAGGATAAATCTGATAGATTAGAAGATGTAAACGCAGGCTTATTTACGTACCCTATGTTAATGGCTGCAGATATACTGTTATATGACGCAAATATTGTCCCTGTTGGTAAAGACCAAATGCAACATATCGAAATGACCCGTGATGTAGCATCACGTTTTCATGCACAATTAGGCGAAACATTTATATTGCCTGATGGTAAGGTTCAAGAAGATACGATGTACATACCGGGCACCGATGGTGCAAAAATGAGTAAAAGCAAAGGGAATCTAATCAATCTTTTTCAAACGGATAAGCAATTACGTAAGCAGATTATGGGTATACAAACCGATAGTACGCCTATGGAAGACCCAAAAGATCCTTCTACCGATAATGTATTTGCGCTTTATAAAATATTAGCATCGCAACCACAAATAGAGGAAATGAGCGCAAATTACTTGGCTGGTAATTATGGGTACGGTCATGCCAAACAAGCACTTTATGAAGTCATTGCAAATAAATTTGAAGAGCCACGTGAAAAGTTCAATTACTATATGAACAACTTAAACGAAATTGATGATGCTTTGGCTTTAGGGGCTGAAAAGGCAAAAAAAGTGGCCGATGGTGTATTAGAACGTGTTCGTGAAAAGTTGGGATACTAACGAAAATAAGTTTCCTTTTTCAAATAATCTTAAAACACAAAACCGACCTAGTGGTCGGTTTTGTGTTTTTAAACCCTAGTCTTTTCTCTATTTCCTCCGATTTAGTGTACAAATAAATAGCTGTTTAACCAATATGATTGTAGTTGTTATAGCAACTCGTTAAAAACAAACTGAATAGTTTGTAAAAATTTAAATCGCTTCGAACAATTTTCCAGGCAATGGTCGAATTACTCCTTTCATTTCCATATTTAGCAAGGTAGAAGATGTTCTAAATATGGGTAATTTACAATCTAATGCGATGCTATCTAATAATTGTTTTCCGTTGTTCTGTAAATAGGTATAAATGCCTTGTTCAACATCATTTAATTCAATGAACAATTGCTTTTGAATGATTTTGTTCGGCTTTTGCTCTACTTCCCAATCTAACAAATAAATTAAATCGGCAGCAGAAGTCATCACATGCGCCTTTTGTTGTTTAATTAAATTGTTACAGCCCAAACTATACTTATCTGTTGTTCTACCTGGTACTGCAAAAACATCTCGATTATAGCTATTGGCAATATCGGCTGTTACCAAGCTTCCACCTTTTTCTGCAGATTCAACCACCACAGTAGCTTCACTAACTCCTGCTATAATTCGATTTCGCTTCAAAAAATTCTCACGCTCTGGGTTACTTGTACTCCAGAACTCGGTGTAAAATCCGCCATTCTTCAAAACCTCGGCCTGATATTTAGCATGCACTTTTGGGTACATTTGATTTAGCCCATGCGCCAAACATCCTATGGTTTGAAGTCCGTTTTTGACTGCTTCCCTCTGAATACAAATATCAACCCCGTAGGCAAAACCACTAACAATAATAGGATTCAACGGAGCAACATCTGAAATAAATTTTTCGCAAAAAGCTGTGCCATAACTGGTAATATTACGAGTACCAACCACGCTAATAATCTTTCGATTACTTAAATCAATATTCCCCTTTTGAAAAATAAGAATAGGCCCATCAATACAATGCTTTAAATAATTAGGATAAGAAGCATCTTGAAAATAAACACAGCTAATGTCATTTTTTAAACTATACTCATATTCCTTTTCAGCTGCCTCTAAATGTTCTTTATCAAATAAGTGCTTTATGGTATGGACGCCAATACCATCAATTTTTAGAAGATTTCGTTTGTTATCCTCAAAAATTTCAGACGCACTCCCGCAATGAGAAATTAATTTCTTCGCGAGTATATCTCCGATATTTGGAACATGTTGCAACCGAAGTATTGCAATGAGTTCATCAGCAGTGTGTTGTGTAGTTTTCATTAATTGTTCACAAATTAGGTGAAAAAATATGTTAATAAAAAGTTACCGAAGAGGTTTTTATGCCCCCATATTTTTTTCATATTTGCGCAACAATGGTTTTAGAACACTATATAAGCGATTTATTATACAGGTACAACTGTGTTGTTGTTCCCGGTTTTGGAGCATTCCTTACTCAAAAAAATTCGGCTAGAATTAATCAAGTTACGAATACGTTCAGTGCACCCAATAAATCTATCGCGTTTAACAAACAGCTCATCTCAAATGATGGTTTGCTAGTATCTTATGTGTCAGAATCAGAGAAAATCCCTTTTGAATCTGCCTTGTCCTCAATAGAGGAGCAAGTTAAGGTTTGGAAAAATATCTTAGTTCAAGAAACGTCTTTAAACCTAAAGAATATTGGGTCCTTATCCAGAAATAATGAGGATAAAATACTATTTCAACCAGTTTCTGAACCAAACTACTTGACATCATCTTTCGGTCTTTCTAACTTTAATTCCATTCCTATTACTAGAGAGGTTTTAAAAAGGGAAATAGTTGAAATCGAAGAAAATATACCATTCGTTATTAGCCCGGAACGTAGAGAAAATAAAGGTTTTAGACCTTATTTAAAATACGCTGCTATTTTATTATTAGCATTTTCAACGGGAGTAACAGGTTATCGTGTTTTTCAACAACAACGTACCAATGAGCAGGTTGCTAGGCAAGATGCTCAAGAATATGTAACCAAACAAATTCAAGAAGCCACCTTTTTCGACCTTTCTCCTTTAGAGCTACCAACGGTAACTGTTGAAGCATCTACCACAACATCACCAACTATTGAAGAAGGTGAAATGCATTACATCGTTGCTGGTGCGTTTAGAGTAAAAGCCAATGCCGATAGAAAGATAGAGCAGCTAAAAGCAAGTGGTTTTAATGCGGATTATTACGGCACCAATGACTACGGACTTCATATGGTAACCTACGAAAGCTATACCAATTCATCAGATGCATTAAAAGCGTTAAGGGAAATTAAACGTACCCAGTCTAAAGACGCTTGGTTATTATCTAAAAAATAAACCTTTACACATTTTATAACTACCATTGATGCCCGTATCTTTGCGGAAAATTTCAATTAATGGAAGCAAAAACACCTGCAGCATCTCGTACCACAATGACCGATATGGTTCTTCCTAGTGAGACCAACGCACTTCAAAACTTATTTGGGGGCGAATTATTGGCGCGAATGGATCGTGCTGCTAGTATTGCTGCCGGTAGACACAGCCGTAGAATTACAGTTACGGCGTCTGTTAATCACGTAGCCTTTAACCTTGCTATACCCTTAGGCAGTGTTGTAACTGTCGAAGCAGCAGTTTCTAGAGCTTATAACACCTCTATGGAGGTGTATATCGATGTCTGGATAGAAGATCGTTATAACGGTAAGCGTACTAAGGCTAATGAAGCCATTTATACCTTTGTTGCTGTAGACGAAACTGGAAAGCCAACTGAAGTTCCAGAATTGGTACCTGAAACAGAATTAGAAATAACACGTTTTGATGGTGCACTTAGAAGAAAGCAATTGAGTCTAGTTTTGGCTGGTAAAATGAAGCCTGATAATGCGACTGAATTGAAAGCCTTATTTACTAAAAATTAAAATTATCTGGATCAGGACCACTTCGTTGTCCCGTTTCTAAACTATCTAAGAAGTTTATATCTTCTTCAGATAATTCAAAATCGAAAATATCCACGTTGGATGTAATTCGATTGATATGGACTGACTTAGGAATGGCAACCACGCCTTTCTGTAAATTCCAACGCAAAATAATCTGCGCTACTGATTTCCCATATTTTTTTGCCAAGTCATTGCAAATATCTTGTTCAAAGATCTTACCCTGCATAAATGGTGACCAAGATTCATATTGAATAGAATTTTTATTACAAAAATCTATCAAATTTTGCTGCACCAAAAGGGGATGAAATTCCATTTGATTTACCATAGGTACTATTTTACAATCCTTCATTAAATCTTCTAAATGGTGCTTTAAAAAATTACTGACTCCTATTGCCCTAATCTTCTTTTGTTCATATAAATACTCAAGGGCCTTCCAAGTTTCTTTGTATTTACCTTTAACTGGCCAGTGGATTAAATATAAATCCAAATACTCTAATCCTAAACGATTTAAGCTCTCATCAAATGCTTTTAACGTTGTTTCATATCCTTGATCAGCGTTCCAAACCTTCGTAACTACAAATATCTCTTCTCTATTAACACCACTTTCTTTTATGCCTTTCCCTACACCTTCTTCATTTTTATAAGCCGAAGCAGTGTCTATATGTCTGTACCCCAATTTCAATGCTCCTTTTACAGCATCTACAACTTCTTGTTCATTATCGGCTTTGTACGTACCTAAGCCCAAATATGGCATTTGTACCCCATTACGTAATGTAAAACATCCTTGAATATCTGTAATAATTGCTTTATTCTTCATACTCATCATGATTATAGCCTATATACCCATTCTTCTGGGTTTAAACGAGACGTATCTTGGTATAGGTAAAATTTTAGGCGAGTTTGACCATTATTTCGATTGGTATAAACAGTGCCGAGCTCCTCTTTACTAATAACTTTATCACCTTTTTTAACATACAAATCAGATAAGTTATAGTAGGTACTTATAAAATTACCATGTTTAATTTGAACCCCTTTATTTCCTCCTGGAACAGCCAAAATAGCTATGACCTCGCCTTCAAAAATAGCACGTGCTTTTGAGCCTTCGTCTGTTGCTA
The DNA here is from genome assembly GCF_900109345.1 of Maribacter orientalis. Classification (GTDB taxonomy): domain Bacteria; phylum Bacteroidota; class Bacteroidia; order Flavobacteriales; family Flavobacteriaceae; genus Maribacter; species Maribacter orientalis. Next base: position 81,022 of record NZ_FNZN01000006.1, on the reverse strand, counting down.
TTATTACGCCGTTACTTTGGTGTTTTATACCTGGGTAAACCGGATCACTATACACGCCAAACCCTTGACTCTTTATACCCTTTTCAACAGGCCAAATTAATTTGCCTTTGTTTGCAGAAAAATTATTTGCAATAATAGTCGCCTCTGGCGTTAGAACAAACTTGCTAGAATTTTTGGTAGTACTACCTGATTTTTTATTAGACGCTGCGATGGCACTTCTAATTAATCGTTCAATTTGCTGATCTATCTTTCGAGCCTCTTTTCTTTTGGCATCAATTGCACTGGTATATTTAGTTTCATTTTTACGAATAGTCCCTAACAATGCTTTTTGAGTTTGAATTTCGCTGAACAATTGGTCCTTTGCCTTTTTGTTTTGGGCAAGTAACACTTCCTTTACTTTTCTCTCTTCGTTAAGATCTGCGTTTAAACGAGATAACTCATCTGTTTTAGCCAATATCTGTGCACCCTGCTCTTTTCTATAATCTGTATATTGCTTCATATACTGAAGCCTTTTAAATGCCTGAAAGAAGCTCTCAGACGACAACAAAAACATTAATCTATTCTGCTTAGATTTATTTTGATAGGATTTCTGAATCATCTTGGCATATTCATCCTTTATCTCCTGCAATTCTTGTTTTAGCTTCCCAATATTTCTAATATTTGTGTTGATTTGTCTATTCAACAAATTAGATTGTTGGTTAGTAACCCTTATCAATTGTTGACGCACCGTAATTTTCTTGTCTAGTGCTTCCATTTGATCTAAAACATTTCCTTTTTCCTTTTTTTCAGCAAAAAGTAACCGGTTTATATTTCTAATCTCAGTTTGCAGTTGTTCACGCTTTTCTTCCAAAGCTTTTTGCTCGCTAGTTTGGCCAAAACATGCCATAGTAGTAACCAACAACAAAAATAAAAGGCCATTTTGTAGTTTGAATTGCATGTGTTTATAGCTCTATTTCTTTAAATCCTTTTGGTATGGAATACGGGAAATTAACTGCGCCATTTAATTCAATATTCCTAAATTCTAGGGCTATATTATTCTCGTTGTCTTTCGTAATCGCCCTAATTTTTATTTCATTTGGAAGTATCTCTTTATTCAAGATTTGATAATTCTCATACGATATCTCTAATAACCTGTTTTTTAGAGGTTGAGAAAGTTGCTGAAGAGCCATTTTATAATTTTTTGGCTCAATCCTAAATAAAGTTTTATATAACGTTCCTGGCAACTTAGGAGTTAGTCTGTATGATTCTTCAAATAGATCAATACCATATTTTTCTTGTCTCAAATCAACTATAGCCTGACCGGTTAGCAGGTTCTGCAAAATTGAGAAATCAACCTCGGTACCCAATAATTCACTTAAATAGGAGAAATCTCCATCAAAATATTCATTTTGTAGTTTGTTGTAAAACGAAACACGGTCGGGTGTAATATACGCTTTAACGATACCCAAAGGGGCGCTCATCCAAATGGCCTTGTCTTTTTCCATTCGTATACTAACCGAAACATTTTGAGAAGATTCTCCGTCAGAATAACTGATTCTCACCTTACCATTCAAGGTTTTAAAGTTAGCCTGATTTTGATAATGCGCTTTTATCACAGATTTTGCCGATAATTTCTCATCTACAGTTCCACCAGTAACGACCTTTGTACTTTTACAAGAAGCCATTAGCACTATTGACAACATCAATAATGCCTGTTTCATAGTAATCCCTCTCAAAAACTTCATCATCTAAAAACCAGGTTTTATTCTACTAAGGTACATATTTGCCTTTATCGTATTGTTGATTGCGGTATACGCATTGGCTAATTCCTTATAAATTTTATTTTCTAAAACAATATCATCAATCAAGTAATCTAAAGAGGTTTCCAAAATCTCTATAGCATCGTTGTATTTTTGTAAACGGTTTAAGGCAGTGCCGTTCGCATAATAAAAAAATGGCTGTGAAGGAAAATTTTCCATAGCCTCTTCTGAGGTAGATAATAATTTAACCGTATCAAGATTAGCTATAAGCAACTCATTTATTTTCGACTTGTATTCTTCTACTCCATTCAAATCTTCATTAGAAACTTTCTTGCTGAGTACAGCTTTTGATGAAATCTTTTCCTTTTGTAATTCGAGCGAATCTTTTATTCGTTGCTCTAGTCGTTCGGTAGATTTAGTTGACTTTAATTCCTTTAAAATAGATTTGGCGGTTACATAATCCCCCTTCAAAAAATAAATCTCTGCTATATTACTTTTCAACTCAGAATTATTAAAGGGTAATTCATCTTTGATATCTTCTAAGACAGATTTTCTAGCTTCAACTATATTTATTAATATTTCCGCGTACCAGTAATTTTCTGGTTCACCTTGCAAAGCCTCTATTGCATATTCTTGAGCTACTTCAAATTGTTTGTTATAAAGGTGAAATTTTGCCAACTCAAAAGAGACCACCGTATTTTCTGGCTGAAGACGTTTACATTCTAAAAAGTAAGTTATCGCACGGTCATAATTCCGAATTCCCATTTGCTTCAATCCCTCGAAAAAATTCTCTTGAAAAGCATCGGAATACTCTTCTAAAAAGACTTCAGCACTTTGTTCGACTTCTATCTCTCGTTCTTCTTGAGCATAGATTGTCGTCAGTGAAAAAAATCCACTAATTCCAATCACCAAAAAGAACAACTTCTTCATATAACCCTTAAACGTATAATTATGTGTTAAACAACCTATTTGACACCAGTGCTTCCAAAACCACCTTCTCCTCTTGCAGTTTCAGATAACGAATCTACTAGGCTCCATTCTGCCCTTTCATGTTTAGCAATCACCATTTGGGCAATGCGTTCACCATTTTCAATAGTAAAAGGTTCGTTGGATAAGTTAACCAAAATGACACCTACCTCTCCCCTATAATCTGCATCAATCGTGCCAGGTGCATTTAGTACAGTAATTCCTTTTTTAGCTGCAAGACCACTTCTTGGACGCACCTGAGCTTCTATGCCTAACGGAAGCTCTATAAAAAGACCTGTCGGTATAATTGCTCTTCCCAAAGGCTGCAAAATAATAGATTCTGTAAGATTTGCTCTTAAGTCCATACCGGCAGATGCACCAGTTTCATAGTTCGGCAAATCATGATTAGACTTATTAATAATTTTTATGTTCATCTGTTTAAATATAATTTTTTTAAGTTGTCAAATTCCAGTTTGTAAACCAAACCTAAGAACAATAATAACAATGGTATGCCTACGAAAAGATTTCTATCAAAAATGTAAAATGAAAGGATGGAAAACAAGATAGACACTACTAAATAAAAGCTAATTTTTCTGAAGTTATACGGAATAGGATAATACATGCGTCCGAAATAAAATGACAATAACATCATGGTACCATATGCAGAAACGGTAGCTACAGCTGATGCCATATACCCAAAGTACGGTATAAAAACAAAATTGATGATTATTGTAATAACGGCTCCGATCATTGATATATAAGCACCATAAATCGTTTTATCAGTTACTTTGTACCAAACTGATAGATTGTGGTATATTCCTAAGAAAAAACTTGCCAATACTATCAAAGGTACAATTGGCATCGCCTCCCAATACGCCTCGTTTAATACTAAAAGTTGTTTAAGCACGTCGGAGAAAACAACTACGGCAACCAAAATAATACTACCCAAAACCACAAAATAATTGGTAATTTGAGCATACGCCTTTTGCGGATTTTTAGTGTCAGAGTGACTGAAGAAAAATGGCTCAATTCCCATTCGGAAAGCCGTAGCAAATAAGGTCATGAACAGCGCTAGCTTATAACAGGCGGAATACTTACCCATTTCGCTTTTTGCAATATCTACAGGTAATAATTCTGAAAGTAAATAACGGTCAAATACCTCATTAATCGTAAAGGCAACACCAGCAACCATAACAGGCATTGCGTATCTTACCATTCTTTTCCATAAAATGGCATCAAAGACATATGGTCGACGTATATAAACCCTAATCATAAGAAGTAACGTAATGCCACTAGCTATTAGGTTGGCTATTAAAATATAAGGTATTTCATAGTCAGGTTTGTAAATCGAATTCAGAAATCCAGAAGCAGTTCCATCGGCTATTTTAGGTAGTAGAATTAAGAAAAAGAGGGTAAGCCCTAGATTAAGTGAAACATTAAGTATTTTAACAATAGCATATCGCATTGGTTTCTCGTTAGCCCTCAACCATGCAAACGGGATAATTGCTAGTGCATCTAATGCTAAAATACCCAACACATAATTCATGAAAGGCAAATCTATATTCAATGCGTTTGATAGTTTTTCTTTAAAAAGAATTCCTATCAACATCAATAGAAATGTTGAGCCCATTATAGAAAGTAATGAGGTGCTCACTACTTTTTTACGGTTATCTGCTTCTTTATAAAATCGGAAAAATGCAGTTTCCATGCCATAGGCAAGAAACACATTGAAAATGGCGAACCATGAAAAAATAAGGGTTACTTCACCGTATTTTCCTGGTGCCATTACTTCTGTGTAAATAGGTACCAACAAAAACGAAATCATCCTTGGCAAGACAGTTGCCAAGCCATAAATAGCAGTTTGTTTAAAAAGTTTTTTGAGTGGATTCAAGCACCTTAAATTGAAGCAATAAATGTACCTATTAAAACCCTGTTTACAAAGTTAGTTTTTAGTAACACACTTATAAATTAGTGGTTGTATCTATTTTATATCCATAATCATTATATATTTTATTTAATTATTTTCTAAATACATCAAAACCGCAAAGCCCAGCTCTAGCTATATATAAGCGTTTGTGAAGATACAGATGGTAATTTATTGTGCTAGCAAGACTAGTCGGTTGTCAATAAATGATTTAATTTAAAGAGCTCGTTTTTAATCTGTTTATAAATAAATACTGAGAATATTAGGAGTAGCACTATTGATGAAACCAAAATATAAATATAAAAGCCATGAGATAGTGTAGCTTTAAATAATGGCAACAGCACAATAAACCCAACAGCATAAACTACTATTGATAAAGGTGTAATTATAAAATGAACAATCTTTCTGAAACTAAAATAATTGGTTAAATCTTCTTTAAATGTCTTATAGTCGTTTATAAAATTTAATTTCTTCGACTTCTGCAAGCTATATAATTCAAAAGCAATTCTAAATAGTAAACTTCCTACCATTAAACTTATTCCTAGTAAAAAGATAGTATTCTTATACCCTGAAACATATATAGCAAAAAATACGAGTACAATGATAGTACTTGACAACACCACGTTGCCAATTTTTTGTTTTTTCTCTATTGATTTTACACTTTTTAAAAGTGATTCAAATCCATTTTCTGTGGCTGATACACCAGACTGGCTCTTCCACTTATTTTGTAAATCTTCAAAATTATTCATTGTTTGCACATTTGGTAAGTTGAGTTTTTATTCTATGTATACGAGTACGAATCGCTTCATGCTTAATTCCTATAATCTCAGAAATCTCTATTTGTGGTAATCCTTCTAGTTCAAGTAGGATGATTGCCTTATTGGTACTCGTTAATTTATTAATGCATTGATATAGTTGAAGTAACACATCTTCTCTATCAGTACTATTGGAAGTGGAATCGGCTAGTTGAACATTTTCAATTTGTATGCTTTTCGGGCTTTTTCGTTCCTTTCGAATTTCCGCCAAACAAGTATTCACACATATTCTAAAAATCCATGTACCAATACCGCTTTCATTTCTAAAACTATCTAGATGCTGCCATACCTTAATAAAGGTGTCTTGAGTTAAGTCTTTGGCAAGTGTTTCGTTACCTCCAGTGTAACCCATGCAAAGACGAGCAACTTTACTATAATTGTCTTGATATATTTTCTTGTATTTTTCTTCTTTCGATATCATTATTTAGGTAATGAATTTAAAAGGTTGTCCATAAACCATAATGGTTGATCGTACATGATAAAGTGGGCCGAGCCTTCAGCGAATTTGATGTCATATTCATCGAGTTCTTTATATTGTGTTTCATAAGTGGCTTTTACCGTATCATAACCGTAAGGTTCAGTTGCGGCCAATATGGTAACAGGTACTTTTATTTTAGACAAATCTTCACGTAAATCAAGCTTCAATAAATCGGTATACCCATAAACGTACGTTTCTCTATCTGCTTGAAGCATCCAATCTTTTATTATTTCTTGTTTTGATGTATCCTTGGTCATCCCTGTTACCATTTGTAGTGCCATTGCTTCAAAATCTGTAGTATTCATTTCCAACAATTGCTTGTTATATGGAGAATCATAAACCATATATTCGCTATTAAAATTTGGCATCATTAAAGCACCTGTTGATGACAATGCATCTACGATAATCAGTTTTTTATAAGAATTGCTTTCAGTGGCCATCCATAGTGCCAAAGCCCCACCTAAACTATGACCAATTACTATCGGATTCTTTAATTGCTTTTCAGCAATATAGGAGAGAATTCCTTCTTTAATTTTTGGGAGCCAAGGTTTTTGAATTGAAGGAACATCTCCAAAGCCAGCAAAAGTAAAAACGTGACATTGATAGTCTTGTGATAATTCAGTAACAGTATCATTCCAAACATCACCCGTACATGTGAAGCCAGGAAATAACAAAATTGGTTCACCTTTTCCAATAACTTCTACCTTAAAAGGTTGGTCTTGAGCATTGACAGAAAAAGAAGTTATAATCAGTAAAATGGCCATTAGTTTTTTAATTGTTTTCATCGTAAGAGTTTTATGTTATTTACCCTTTAGATTCAAGAATCAAAAAATGTTACATTTTAAATAAAAAAATTATTCTGGCTCAACAGCCATCCGTTTTATAGCTGTGAATGCCAATATAAAAGCCGCTAACAAGAATAAAGAGGCTAATGCATACGGAGCGCCTGGAAAATAAATAGAAGTCTCTGGACGTATAAAATAATAAAATACAGGTGCAAAAATGAATTGCCCTAAAATGGCAGTAATACTTACCAACCCTGTAATAGAGCCTTGCAAAATTCCCTGTTCTTTTTCAGATACCTGATTAGAGATTACCCCTTGTACAGTTGGGCCAGCTATACCGCCTAATGCATATGGAATTAAGAAGGCATACAGCATCCAAGGTTCAGAAGCTAGGGAAAAAAGGAACATTCCTACCGTCCACAGCATAAACCCATAAATAATGATTTTTCGTTTACCAAATTTCCTTACCAAAACACCCACTAAAAACCCTTGTACAATAGCCACAAGAAGACCAACGACCATAAGTGATACGCCAATTTGACTCGGATTCCATTTATATCGCTCTATACCATAATATGACCAAGTGGAAGGCAATGCTTGACCTGCAAGATTCGCCAAAAAGAAAGCAGAAATCAATAATAATAAACCTTTATAATTACGTAACGCCACTAAAGAAACACCAGGAATCATTTTCGTGAAATTAATTTCTCTTCTATTTTCTGGAGCCAAAGATTCTGGAACAAAGAAATAACCGAATAAAAAGTTCGCAAATGTTAGTCCTGCTGCTATATAAAAAGGTAATCTAATATCAATTTCTCCAAAAAAGCCACCAATACCAGGTCCGATAATAAATCCTACTCCAAAAGCAGCTCCTATTAATCCGAAGTTCTTAGCTTTATTTTCCTTAGTACTGACATCTGCTATATAAGCTGATGCAACTGTAAAACTTGCTCCTGTGATACCTGCCAAAAATCTTCCTAAAAACAACCAAGCTATGGTTGGGGCCCATGCATGTATCATATAGTCAACACTCAAGCCTAAAAGCGCAAGAAGTAATATAGGACGTCTACCAAATTTATCTGAAATCTCACCTAAAACTGGTGAAAACAAAAATTGCATGCCAGCAAACGCCGTTGTTAACCACATTCCGTAGATAATTGCCATGTGATTACCTTCACCTGTCAATTCCATAATCAAATCAGGAATAATAGGAAGTATTATACCGATGCCGATTACATCAACTAGAATGGTAATGAAAATGAAAAGTAAGGCTGTTTTATTGGATTTCATGGTCAAGGTAAAAGTCGGATAAAAAAAGGAATCTAAAACCCATAAAAAATAAAACCCCACATGAATGTGGGGTTTTACATATTAGAATACTTTATAATTAAAAATTTAATTTCTAAACACGAAATAACTCTTAATTATTCAATGCTTCTGCACCGCCTACAATTTCTAAGATTTCATTAGTAATAGAAGCTTGTCTTGCTTTGTTATATTTTAATTTCAATTGATCACGCATTTCAGTAGCGTTATCAGTTGCCTTATGCATAGCTGTCATACGTGCACCGTGTTCACTAGCAAACGAATCTCTAATGCCTTTATATAATTGTGTCTTTAAAGATTTTGGAATCAATTGTTCTATGATTTCAACTTTTGAAGGCTCAAACGTATAATCTGCGCTCACATTACCTTCGACTTCTAACGGAACAATCGGTAAAAACTGCTCTGTCATTACAATTTGGGTAGCTGCATTTTTGAATTTGTTATATACAATTTCAATACGGTCATAGGCTCCGTTTGTAAAAAGTAGCATTAAACTTTCTGCAATATCAGCAACATTATCAAACGTTAAGTCATCATACACACCACTGTGATTAGCAATAACTTTAAAACGTTTTCCTAAAAAGTCATTTGCTTTTTTACCAACAGCAATAAAATCTACTTCCTTACCGGCATGTACATTTTCGGCAAGATTAACCGATTGCTTTAAAATATTGGTATTAAAAGCACCACAAAGACCTCTATTTGAAGTTATGGAAACAATTAAAACCTTTTTTATCATACGATTATCGGCATATACACTACCTGAATCTCCCTCTAAACTGGCACTTAAATTTTGAAGTAATTCGGTTAGTTTATCGGCATAAGGTCTCATAGCCGTAATGGCATCTTGTGCCTTCTTCAATTTTGCAGCAGAAACCATTTTCATGGCGCTGGTAATCTGCATCGTTGATGAAACCGATGAAATCCTATTCCGTATTTCCTTTAAGTTAGCCATACTTTAGAGTATTTAGTAATAAGTACAAAGCATATTGTTCAACATTGTTAAGCAAAACACTTTGTACTTTTTACTCAGTACAATGTACTAGGTTTATTTTTTATATTTAGCAGAAAGATCTTTACATACCGCAGTTAACGTATCTGTAACCTCATCAGTAAGTTTACCAGCCTTCAACGTATCTAAAACATCTCTATGCTTTGCATTAAGAAATTCTAAGTAATCACGTTCGAATTCTTTTACTTTCTCTACTGGCACATCTCTTAATAAGTTTTTAGAACCTGCATAGATAATTGCAACTTGATCTTCAACAGTAAAAGGATCGTTTTGAGCTTGCTTTAATATTTCAACGTTTCTACGTCCTTTTTCAATTACATTCAAAGTAGCAGCATCTAAATCAGAACCAAATTTTGCGAACGCTTCTAGCTCACGGAACTGTGCTTGATCTAATTTCAACGTACCTGCAACTTTCTTCATTGATTTAATCTGTGCGTTACCACCAACACGAGATACAGAAATACCTACGTTAATTGCTGGTCTAACACCTTGGTTGAATAAATCTTGCTCTAAGAATATTTGACCATCAGTAATAGAAATTACGTTGGTTGGGATATAAGCGGAAACGTCACCTGCTTGCGTTTCAATAATAGGCAATGCAGTTAAAGAACCACCACCTTTTACCATTGGCTTTAACACTTCTGGCAAATCGTTCATTTCTCTTGCAATGGCATCATTATTAATGACTTTTGCCGCACGCTCCAATAATCTAGAGTGTAGGTAGAAAACGTCACCTGGGTAAGCCTCACGTCCTGGTGGTCTTCTTAACAAAAGAGACACCTCACGGTATGCTACCGCTTGTTTTGATAAATCATCATATATAATTAATGCTGGACGACCCGTATCACGGAAATATTCCCCGATAGAAGCACCTGCAAAAGGAGCATATACCTGCATTGGAGCAGGGTCAGACGCATTAGCCGCTACGATAGTCGTATAGGCCATAGCTCCTTTATCTTCCAATACTTGTGCAATACCGGCAACAGTTGAAGCTTTCTGACCAATGGCAACATAGATACAAAAAACAGGCTCACCTGCATCGTAAAATTCTTTTTGATTTAAAATGGTATCGATACAAACTGTAGTCTTTCCAGTTTGGCGGTCACCAATTACAAGTTCACGTTGTCCTCTACCCACCGGAATCATAGCATCGATAGCTTTAATACCAGATTGCATTGGCTCAGTAACAGGTTCTCTAAAAATAACTCCTGGTGCTTTACGCTCCAATGGCATTTCGTAGGTCTTGCCGGCAATAGGTCCTTTACCATCGATTGGGTTACCTAAGGTATCAACCACACGACCAACAATTCCTTCACCAACTTTAATAGATGCAATTCGTTGCGTACGTTTAACAGTATCGCCTTCGCCAACTGATTTAGAAGGTCCTAAAAGAACGACACCAACGTTATCTTCTTCAAGGTTCAATACAATACCTTCAAGTCCACCTTCGAACTCGACTAATTCCCCATATTGGGCATTGGCCAGTCCGTAGATTCTTGCGATACCATCACCTACCTGTAAAACAGTACCTACTTCGTCTAAAGTAGCGGTAGCATCAAATCCTGATAATTGTTTCTTTAAAATTGCTGATACTTCAGCGGCTTTTACTCCTGCCATTTTTAATTAGATATAAGATATTAGGCGGTGGATGAAAACATCCTTAGCCTTATATAGTTATTATAGACTATTCGAAAATTCTCTTTTAATATTATTTAGCTTATTGGCGATACTCGCATCATATTGTAAATCACCTATTCTTAAAATGAATCCACCTATGATGCTTTCATCAATTTTATTCTCAATGGTTACTTCGTCACCAGTAATAGTAGCAACTTGCTTTAATACCTTTTTCTCCATTTCAGCATTTAAAGGTACTGCAGTAGTTACGTAAGCTACGCCTTTTCCTTTCAATTGCTCATTAAGAATAATATATTTTAATGCTACCTCGTTCAGCATTCCAATACGCTTGTTATCAACTAACATACTAATTGAACCCTCTGTTATAGCATCGCTACCCATAAAGATTTCTGCTAGTGCATTCCTTTTAGAAACACCAGATACTACGGGACTAGCAAGAACATCTCTCAACTCTTTACTATCGGAAATAGTAGCTGTGATTGAACGCATGTCTTTTTCAACAGCAGTCAAGGCTTTCTTTTCCTTGGCCATATCCAATATTGCCTTTGCATAACGTAATGCTGCTCTTGATTCGCTCATTATATACCTTAGTTAAGTTTTAAATCGCTCAACAATGAATCTACTAACTTCAATTGCTTTTCGCTACTAGACAACTCTTCTTTTATGACCTTCTCAGCAATAGCAACAGATAATTCTGCCACTTGATTTTTAATGTCTGCCACAGCTGCTTTCTTTTCACTTTCTATTGCCACTTGTGCCTGTTTTAACATTTTATCACCTTCTACTTTAGCTAGTTCTTTAGAATCAGAAATCATTTTTTCTTTGATTTCACGCGCTTCTTTTAACATAGACTCACGCTCAGCACGTGCCTCTTGAAGCATTTTTTCATTGTCTGCCTGCAAATTTTGCATATCAGTACGAGCTTTATCAGCAGCGGCCAAAGCATCTTTAATTCCAGACTCTCTTTCATTCAAAGAAGTTAATATTGGCTTCCATGCAAATTTTACCAATAAGAAAATCAAACCTAGTAATAGTATGGTCTGTACAACGAACAAACCTGGTGAAAAATCGTTAATTAAAACTTCCATATCCTAATTTTTTAAATACTAAATCAATAATTAAAAACATTTCCTGCAACCAACCGTTACAGGAAAATGTTTTTTGGTTTTTGTGTTCTTATTTTCCTAAGAACAATGCACCGAATGCCAAACCTTCCAAAAGTGCAGCGATAATAATCATCGCAGTTTGAATTTTACCTGTCGCTTCTGGCTGACGAGCAATACCTTCCATTGCTTTACCACCGATTTGACCAAGTCCAATACCTGCTCCGATTACGATTAAACCTGCTCCGATTAAATTGTAAGTTACCATACTAATTGATTTATATAATTAAATTAAAAAAACTCTCGTTAAATAAAATCTCCTCTTACATCTTCGGTATCTGGCAATTCATGACCTTGCGCATCATGCTCATGTTCATGATCGTGCTCTGCAACTGCCATGCCTATAAATAATGCCGATAACATGGTAAATATGTATGCCTGTAAGAACGCAACCAATACTTCAATTAAAGTGATGAAAAATGATAACACTAAAGAAAGACCTGTTGCGCCAACAACACCTAAACTATTTTTTAAGGTGAACATAATTGCAATTAAACTCATCACTACAATATGTCCTGCTGAAATGTTTGCAAACAAACGCACCAACAATGAAAATGGCTTTATAATAAATGCTCCCGCTAATTCAATAATAGCCAAAACTGGCCTAATCAATACAGGTACTCCAGGCATCCAAAGTATGTGCATCCAATAATCTTTATTTCCACTAACGGTATATATAATTAAGGTAAAGATTGCCAAAGCAGCCGTTACTGCAAGTTGTCCTGTTACATTAAATCCAAAAGGCGTTAATCCTAATAAGTTCAAAATCCAGATAAAAAAGAATACCGTTAACAGGTAACCAGTGAATTTTCTATATTTCTTCTCCCCAATATTTGGACGTGCAATTTCATCTCTAACATATATAACCAATGGTTCTAAAACTCGACCAAAACCAGTTGGCACTTTCTTGCTTGTATACTGTTTTGCCAAAGAACTAAAAACAATCAACATAAAAAGACCCACCAATAAGATACCCATTACACTTTTAGTAATAGAAAAATCTAATACTTTATGTGCATTTGTAGCGTGATGTGTTTCGTCGAATTCAACTTGAGAAGCACCAGCCTCCAATTCATAAATCTTACTGTGAAGTTTTACAAAACTTGAACCATTACGCTCAACGACTACCTTACCATCATCATCATGATGAAAAGCAGAAGACATAAACGTTGCAAGACCATTACTTGACCATACGATTACAGGTAATGGGAAACCAACATGTTTACGCTCACCATTAGAGGTATACGAAAATAAATGAAAGTCATGAGCATCTTTAATGTGATGCGTAATGTAAGCATCTACCTCATCTTTAGTGTCTACCGAAAGGTTTTGATCCTCGTCAGACGATGCAAATCCTTGTAAGGAAAAACATATTACGAAAAGTAGTGCTGCCGTTTTCAATGTTTCTGAAACTTTCTTCATTATATCTTTTTCAAAAATTAAGCTCTTGAAATTTTGCGCAAAAGTAGTTATATTAACCTAATCTACGCAAATTTAGAGCTTTAAATTTTAGCTTTTTTGCCTCGCATTATTTTTGAAATGAAAATCACTTCAAGCAGCAAAAATACAATAACAGGAATTAATAGAGAAGCCCTGTAAAAACTGGACAACAAATTCTCTCCTAAAAGTTGTGGATAAAAGAGGACTGCGAAAACCACAATCTTAAAAACCAACAGTCCCATATATATAAATCCTAATTGCACAAAATACTTATCATATTGAGCAAGAATGACAAACGTTAGTAGTAAAATAAGGGAAAAACTAAAATGAAATAGATATGCTTTCTTAAGAAGTGGAATAAACAATTGATGTTCTTCCTCTAAAAGAAAAAGATGGGAAAAATAAGAAGTCGTGCCCACGAAAAGGAACACGACTATTATTATGAGAATATTTTTAAGCAATTGTCCTTATTTATTTAAGGTCATTACTTTTTTAATGACCAGATATATGGACAAAAATACGGCAAGTAAAGTAACTGTATCTTCTAAATATGTTTTTTCGAACTTAACATCTAACCATTCCCCTAAAAGATTGCCCAAGAAAATCGTAGCACCCATTTGAATGGCAATACCTGATAAGCTAGCAGCTGTTCTTAAAAGTTCGGACTTGTCATCACGAGGCTTTTGCGGTTTCATTACTGTTTGATGATTTAAATCCTGCTGTGTTGCCCGAGCCTTTCTTACCACCCATTGTACATGAAGCGTTGAAGGTCGCACCTGGTTCAACAGCTAATTTACTAACGGTTACCGTACCTTCGATAACTGCAGATGCCTTTAAAGATAATAGGTCAGATACTAAAAGCTCACCATTGAAGCTACCTTCAATATCTGCATTGACACATTCTACTTTACCATGTATATAGCCATCTTTACCAATAACTACTTTACCAGATGTTTTTACATTTCCATCTAATTTACCATCGATACGAAAATCTGCTTCGGAAATTATATCTCCTTTTATCTTGGTATTCTTTTCAATTCTGTTGGGTTGTCCTCCTATTTCATTCATAGCCTTAGGTTTTTGTCTGTCTGAAAACATTGTTCACGGTTTTGGGGTTAAAAGCGTATTTCTATAATCGATTATATTCTTATGTACCTGTATAATCTTATAGTTCTCGGATAAAACTACAAAATTCTCATCAGCAACTCGGTAATCCTTATTGTTTTTTAGAAGCTCAGCATAGCCAAGTGCAAAATCTTTTGATTTAAAGCCATGTACTACCACAAACTGATCTTCAAGATTGTAAATATCTTTAGAAACGCTGTTTTTATAACGAAGATCCTCGATGGACTTTTCTAATAATTCCATCAATTTTAAAGCCTTTTCGTTATTGTTTCTTTTGAAAGGAAAAACTACTTTCCAATTAGATGTTCCTTTAGAATCTGTTTCTGGAGAAAATTCTTTAGGCTCTAATTTAGGTAACTGCTCCGCTACCATTTGCTCTGCCTTTTTGCCTTCCGGATTATTCGGATACGTTAATGCAACATAATTAAGTGCTTCTTTAAACAGTTCGAAACCCTGAAGCCTACCAATGGCATTTGCCTTCAACATTTCAAACTTAGGAACAATTGGATCTCCTGTAAATCTATTGATGTTCTCCTCGGCGCCTGTAATCACCTGTAAAAATTGCTGGTCCTTAAATTTTTTGAATAAATTTTCATATCGCTTTTCAGGACTATCGGAATTATCGGCCAATACCGCTTGCGGATTCAATAAAATCTCAGCATACCTAGAATCTGAATGATTTGTAATGATATCATTCTTCATTGCATTTTTTAACGGACTGTCGACCTCTTCATAAATCTTATATAGATTGTATTTAGAGGGTAGAATCAATCGTTCTTCGGCATTCGAAGATAACACATCTTCTAGCTTACCTGCTGCCAATAAATTTTCGTTAAACTTCTCTTTATAAATCAATCCTAATTGATAATTAGCAAAATTACGCTCCGTCTTTAGGCTATCGATTACCGTTACATCAGTTGGTAAGCGATCCATATAATATTCGAGAGAAAATTTTTCGTCATCGCCAATCGTACGTAAACTATCAGTTATGCCAGTGGTATTTTGGGCAATATCATCTATAACATTCACTCTAGATTTGTCTGACCAACGCCAATCATCAGTTAACTCACGGTTACCCCATTTATTCTTAAAATCGTTTTGTCCGTAGCCTAAACTGGTAATATTATAAAAGTAGAACTTCCCTTTATTTTCCTTACCCCCCTTACTTTTATTAAAGGCGGCGAAACCATCAGTAATTCTATCTTTTTCCTTTTTCTCGGCTGCTTCTTTCTCTTTCTGCAAGTTTTCAATATACTTTCCAAAATAAGCCAATTGCTCATCTTTAGGCATTTTATATAGTGTTATGACACTATCTGCATATTGAACAATATCTTCATATTTTATTACATCTTCCAAGTTATCACGTTTCCTTTTAACGGAACGGAACTTTTTTGTATTATCATCAAGATTGGTAAGTACACTATCATAATATGCCCCTGCCGACTTGTAAATACTTTCATCAAAATTATACTCAGCCAAATTCTCATAATTGAGGGCATTCAATTTTGGTTTATTCTGTGTAGCCCTAAGCGATTTATTGAAATAAACCAACGCCAAACTATCTGATTCTTGCTCTAAATGAAATTCTGCCAACTGTCTGAAAATATTATCTAAAAAGGGTCTATTCTCCCTATTCAATTCCATTTCAGTCAAGTACTCTAAAACCTCTTCCTTGTTCTCGTTTGTAATTTTGGTATTCCTTAATTTTTGAATCTCAGCATTAATCATGTAGACTCTTGGCGATTTCCTATTTAAATCAATGACCTTATCAAATGCATAATTAGCGCTGTCTTTATAGCCTAATTGATTATAAAGCTGCCCAATGATATAGTAATACCTTCCCTTTTCAGGATTCTTTTTAGTGTAATGCGATGCGATTTTTAGGTTTTGAACTGCTGTATCTGGCGCATTAAGATTAATAAAAGCTTGAGCCATCATCGCTCTTGCATCAGCATACTCTTGATCCTTTAATTGCTCGAACTTCATTAAACGTTTAAGATTTTTTATTGCTAAATCTTCATTTTCTAAACGGATGTTCACTTTTTCTCGCCAAATATTGGCTTCGTTTAGTTTATCGCTTTCTGAATATTTATTTAAGATGTAATTAAATGATTCTAATGCAGGAATATAACGCTCGTCAAAATAACGTGCTTTACCTAAGAGAAGAAAAGCTTCATCTATTTCAGGGTTTCGTTCCTCATCCTTAATATCCATACTATGGCGCTGAATGGCCTTAGTAGCTTTTTCTTCTGCAATAAGAAAATTAGGGTTATTGTCTTCTGAATCAAGTTTTATCTCTCCGCTGACTTGTAAACGTTCTACCGGCAAAACTTCAAAATAATCGTCTTGGTAGGTGTCATTTAAGGTGTTACGGCCTTCTTCAAAGGCAATATTACCGTTATACAAGGTGTTGTATTTGGTATTCAACGCATGCCATTTGCGATTTATTAAGGCATCTTTTTTGGTAGAACATGCATTAAAGAGCATGCTGGCCAAAACACCGGATAAAATAAGTTTTTTTCTAAGGTTCAAAATAGATGATCTACGTATGTATGTTTAACTTAAAAACAGCCATATTATTATACGGTTCATCGGTAAAACGTGTTTTTATTTTTAAGTATTATACAGTAAAACAGGCTTTCACATCTCACAAATACCGACTATGTAGTTTGTTTCAATTCTAAACCAGTGTTAATAATTAAAATATTTAACGATAATCGATACAATTTTAAATTCATCGTCATTTAAAGATGTTTGAATATTTTATGTTACAAAAAAACCGACCAGATGGTCGGTTTCTTGATTTATGAATGAAAATGTGATTTCTCGATGAACTATAGTATTATTTTACCTATCAATGCATTTACCCTGCAAAAAACACCTCTAATTCTTTTAATGTTTCTGTAGAAGTTTGAATATCCTTTACTACCTCTCCCTTATTTAAAACTACAATACGTTCACATACTTCTGTTACATGAATAAGATCGTGACTAGAAACCAATACGGTAACATCTTGTTTTTCTGCTAGCTGCTTAATTATTTGCTTTAAACGTATTTGCGTAGTTGGATCTAAATTAGCGAAAGGTTCATCTAAAATAACCACTTTAGGATTTCCAATAAAAGAAGCTACGATACCCGCTTTTTTCTGGTTTCCTTTAGATAAATCTCTTAGGTACTTTTTCTGTCCTAAAATCTCTCCATGGAAAAAATCTTGATAAGAAGCCAATAAAGCATCTACATCTGCTTTGTTTTGCCCACGTAAGTCACCAATGAAGTAGAAATACTCTTCGGGAGTCAAATACCCAATCAAAAACGTTTCATCAATAAAAGAGGAAGTATATGGTTTCCATTCCTCGCTGGTGTTCACTTGAACTTCATTATTAATAATATGACCCGTTGTAGGCTGAATTAAATCGAGTAGAAGACTAAAAAGGGTCGTTTTACCCGCACCATTATTACCCACTAAACCAAAACTTTGTCCTGTAGGAATTGTTAATTCTCCAATATTTAAAACTATTTGAGAACCGTATTTTTTAGATAAATT
This sequence comes from Maribacter orientalis, assembly GCF_900109345.1. Taxonomy (GTDB): domain Bacteria; phylum Bacteroidota; class Bacteroidia; order Flavobacteriales; family Flavobacteriaceae; genus Maribacter; species Maribacter orientalis. The sequence goes on along the minus strand of NZ_FNZN01000006.1, from coordinate 63,067 downwards.
TTCTATTGTAATCATATCTGAATATTCGAATTTGTAATTATAAAAACAATTAGCTGAGTACTACTCTTTTAACTTGCCTTTTCCTTGAAGCCGGCAATCATTCCATATTTTTTTCTTTTGTATTGTTCTGTAATTAAGTTCAACAAGTAATTCTTCATCGCAAAACCGATAACCCCTAAGACGGACAGTGCAATTACCGCTACTTGTAAGTTAAACACGTAATAAAATATGGAGAATAGTACAATCGGAACTACCAAAACAGGCAGCATAATTAGAAATTGGGTAGCGCTTGTGCCTTGCATATTCCCAAACGGACTCTGATCTAATTCGATTCGTTTTTTATTGAAAGACCCGAAATATAAAATGACCGGTATATTTACTCCTAAATTATACATCGCACACCCAAAATTAATGGCCAATGCCTCCCATCCAAAGTATACATAGGGTATAGTCAATAGAAACATAAATACTACACTAACGGTAATCAAGATTACTTTTGACTCTAGGTACTTACGCATAGGTATGTTCTGAGACATCATCATACTGTAATAGCTACTATCCCAAGCAGGAATAAACTGCCCGAAATTACTTAAGAAAATGCCTGTCATAAAAACACCAACAAAGGCTTTCATCGGCACCATACTACTATAAACGTCAACCGTATAAAACAGTAATCCATAAAAAACAAAAAGCAAAGAAATAAAGACTTGTGACTTGGTTCGTTTATTACGCCAAATCATTTTTAAATCGAGCTGTAAAAAGGATCCCATTTCCCCAAAACGCTTAGTCCACGTCAAATCTGAGGTATTGGCCTCTACCCTTTTCGCCTTTAAGGTGGCGTCTAAATAAATTTTATCCTTTAAAAACCGATAATTCACATAATAGATACCTACAGCCAAAGCAATTGGAATCAACACTGTTGCCGGATACGCATATAGTGCATGAAAGACAGGCGCGAAAAATTCTTTCACCGAAAAAACGTCAAAGTAATCCAGACCATATCCTATTGCAAGAATACTGGCGATACCAATTAGAACCTTTTCATTTTTATTGATCAATAGATTAACATAGTTAATACAAAGAACAATGGCCATAACTGCAACAACCCATAGCAGTACATTGAGTATTGGGTAATCATTAAACAAGAGCACTATGGCAAAAGGAACTACAAAAAATACTGTCAGCAAATTATAAATTGAAGCAGCTGATCTACCTAAAATGTAGTGAGCTATAGTGCTTTTCTTAACTGGTGTCGTCAAAAAAGGCTTAATATCCATAACCGGTAATTTTTGCATAAAATACCTTAGGAATAATTCAATTAAGATCCAGTAGATGAAATATTGACTAATACTCCACATGGGGCTCTGATCTGGGAATATCTCTTTTAAGATAAAGTACATTCCGGTCCCAAGACCGGCAAGTGAAAGGAGCATATAAACTCCGAAAAAGCCCATTACGATTTTTATACCGAGACTTTTGCCCAAATTGGAAGACCTAAAAAAAGATTTCCATTGTAATGAAGTAAATTGTCTGAACATACTGTGGTTGGTTTTGGTGTTCAGGGTATTGGTAAGATAAATCTTGGGTTTGTTACAAGACTGATCAAATTTATATTCCCAAATTTGACAAACCCATACATTTTGAAGCTACCTTTTCAGCGTAAAATGCCCTGTCATAACTTGATTATTGGCGTAGTTGTATTTGAACCAATAATCTGATTCAGGCAGCGATATTGCATTAGATTTACCATCCCATCCTTTGGAATCAGCACTCAACTGTTTCAAGAATTTTCCATACCTATCATAAATATAAAGTTGAGAACCTGGGTAGAGCTCCGAACCAATAATATTCCAATATTCATTGTTGCCATCGCCGTTTGGGGTGAAAAAACGTTGGTACCCAATGGCGATGATTTCTTCGGATAAAATTCTACATTCCTCCAAATCCCTAACATACACGGTGTATTTCCCTGGAAAAACTGTAAACGCATTACTTGCCTGATAATTTTCACCATCTACAGAATACTCAAAGGGCCCAGTACCGGTTGCCGTAACCGTAACATCTATTTGATCTGAAAATCCTTTGGTGTCCACCACTATACTTTCTGGTGCTCCAGAGGATACTACTTCAAATGTTTCTGAATTCTCGCAGGTTATTCCATTATTAGTCTGGGATACCGTTAATTGATATTCTCCAAGGTCTGTTACATCAAAAAATCTAGTTGTGCTTATTTCGGTTCCGTTAGCATTTTGCCAAAACCAACTCTCAAAATCACCTCCATCGATTACCAATGCGGGACTATCAGGACAAATGACATAGCGTTCTTCCAAAACCGTTTGTGGTAAAGGGTTTATACTAATTTCTAACGAAGTCAAAGCGTAACAACTTTCAAGACCTATTCTTTCCACACGAGCATAAAGTGTTTCTTGGCTTTGCGTATTAATATATGAATTTGCACTTAACTCATTTATGCTGTTTTCAGCATCCGATGGAGATGCATAAAAAGCTACTGTAAATTGGCTTGGGTCTTGATTGCCCAAAATTTCAGAGTTCTTTTGCGTAAGGTCTATGGTCTGGCTTCCTGTTTCGTTTATATCACAACCAATTATAGGCGTTGAAGCGAGCGCAAACGGTGTTTCAAAAACCTCCAAATCAAAACTACTTGTCACAAAACATGTCGTATTCATACTATTATCTAAACGATAAAAAAGCGTTTGTGGGTTGGCTGTGTTCTGATACGTTCCTGTTATTTCATTTTGAGCAAGAATAGCATCTGATAAGCTTTCGTAATAACGAATTGAAACATCGGTCGGATTTTGATTTCCTAAAATTTCATTGTTCTTTTCAGTCAGGTTAAAATCAAAAACTCCGTCATTATCATTATCACAAACAAGCCAGTCTGTAACCGTTTGTAATTGGGGCGTATCAAAAACATTAACCTCAAAAGAGGTCGTTGCATAGCAATTGACATCGGTAGCATTTGCCACCCGAACATAAATAGTTTGTTTATTAGCAACGCTATTGGTATAAGAAATGGGTAACGAATTTAAATTGCTCTCAGCATCAGTCATTGTAGCATAATAGCTAATGGATAAACTACTAGCACTCTGTGTGCCAATAATTTCCGGTTCAGTATCAGCAAGATTAAAGGTGGAATAACCATCATTGTTATCATCACAAATTTCCAAATTGCTTGGAATATTTGCCGTAACTCCTGGAGTTACGGCAATCATAAAACTTCCCGTTCTAAAACAGGTAGGATACGTACTGTTTTGGATCCGAACAAAGATTTCTTCCGTTGGTAATGTATTGGTATAGCTTACTGGTAACACATTCGTTCCAGTATCAGCATCGGTCTGAGAAGCAAAATATAATATTTCAAAGGTAGTTTCGTCTTGACCATTGAAAATCTCTATGTTTTTTAAGGAAAGGTCAAAAATGTACAGTCCATCGGTATCGTCATCACAGACTGTCCAATCGGTTATGATTTCTACAATAGGGGCTTCACGGGCTATGATATTGAATTGAGTCGTATCATAACATTGCTCATTGTTGGCATTGGATACCCTTACAAAGACTGGAGTTGTTCCATAATCAAACTGATGGATAGGTTCTAAAGGGTTTGTATTATTATCTGAATCGGCCTGACTTAAAAAATAATCAACTGTAAAAATTGTAGTGTCTTGAGTCGCTAAAACGGTAGGATTAAAAGAAGGCAAATCTATGTTGTAACTACCATAAGAGGTACAACCTACCAAGTCTCCCGGAGTGTTGGCAATTGGGGTTTCAAAAATGGTAATATCCTTGATTTCCGATGTGATTCCTGTTGCTGTGGTAACCTCAACAGTAACGGTATAATCGCCAGGATTAGCATAAACATGGGTAGGTACTTCCGTTGTTGCATTAATACCATCACCAAAATCCCATAAAATAGATGTTACTGGGTTTGAAACATCTAATGAGAATTCTGTTAAATCACCAAAACAAAGATTTTCTGCTTTTATACCTACGTAAAAATAGGAGGTTAAAAAGGGAGGCAAACCTAGTAAGCTTCTTCGAGAACCCAAAGAAATTCCCTGTTCCTCATAATTAGCTGCCAGTCCCAAAATATTTGGTTCATGTATAACATCTAGAAATTGACCACCATACCTTGCACAATAGATTTTACCATCTATGGCAAGTTGTATAGCCCCAAAAAAAGGTGTAGACGTATTAACCCCTCCCAAGCGAACTGCAGAGTTCACAATAGCATCATGCTCATAGTTACTAATATCAAATTGTAGAATACCTCCACGGGTACTTACATATAAAACCTTGCCGTTAGGTGAAAATTCCACTCCATAAGGTTCCATATCATACCAAGTATTATCAAAATAATCCTGTAAGGAAATTAAATCGCTAACTACACCCGTATTGGCATTAAACCTGAAAATTTCCATGACCCCCAGCGCTTCAGATGCACTGCCCAAAAAACGACCATCTGGCGATGCTTTTAAATACCCAACAGTTAAACGATTATTCAATTGAGGGGTAAATCCAATTGGTGTGGTAACGGGTGTCGGATTTACTCCGTTTTCATCTATCTGGTAACTATAAAAATTATTATTTTCCCAACCTTTAGTAACCACCCAAACAGATTCTCTATCAGCATGTTGTATAGCGGTTATCTTTTCTGAAACTTGAGCTTGTAATAAGATATTTTTTTGAGTGGTTATCCCTCCCAAACCGCTATCTAAATTTAGGTCTAAAATACTATATTGTAATCCGTTTGGCCCACCATAATCGTCTACGGTAAAAATATAAAAGATATTAGGTTCATCAGATTTGGGTATTATGATGGCCGCTTGCGTACTAGATGGATCACCATTGAGGCCCGTACCGTTGGGCATGGGTTGGTGGTTACGGTTCCAAACTGTAAGGCCATCGGTGTAAAATAATAGGTTACCGTTAGGATCAGATATGCTTGCACAACCTTCCCTTGTGTCTAAAGCACCATCGGTTAAAAGAACAGGTGCTCCGCTATTGAAGTCTAACCCGGCATTTCTACCAAAATACCAAATGGCCGCCTCCTTTTGGGCTGTGAGTAAATTAAAACATACTACTAAAAAACAAAAAGCTAATTTTTTCAAGAATTGGGTTTAGTGGTAAACGACCAAAAATAAAAAGTTTATTGAACCCGGTAGGTTAATTACTACAAAATGCAAAGTTTAATGCTAAAGTGCAACTTTAAGGGTTCTCTATTTTAGCTCAGTGACAACAAAAAACGTTGAGATATAGATTTTTTGACAAATGTCATATGATATCGCAAAAGCATTCTTAATTTTGTATTTCGATTTAAAGAAACGATCCTATGTCGCATTTTCACCCACTAACGGTAAAACATATTAAAAAATTAACGCCAACTTCTGTAGCGGTAACTTTCGCTATCCCAAAAGATTTGGCACAGACCTTTGCTTTTACGGCCGGTCAATATATCACCATCAAAAAAGAAATAAAGGGTAAAGAATTAAGGAGAGCCTATTCCATTAGTTCCTCACCAGAAAAAGATGGTATTACCATTGGTATTAAAAAAGTAGATAACGGAGGATTTTCTAACTACGCGAATAATAAACTACAAGTTGGTGATACCCTTGAAGTAATGGAGCCTGAAGGACGTTTCATTTACAAGCCCTCGAAAGAGGTTCAAAATATTGCTGCCTTTGTTGCTGGTAGTGGTATTACCCCTATAATGAGTATCGTAAAATCGGTTTTAGACAGTAATTCGAAGAATAAATTCGTACTTGTTTATGGTAATAAATCGTACGAAGAAACCATGTTCTATACTGATTTGGTGAAATTAGAGCTAGAATATCCCAATCGGTTTTTTGTATATTTCACGAATAGTCAAACCCGTGAAGACAAGGCCCTATTTGGTCGTATCGATACCTCAACGGTTAATTACGCTTTAAAGAATAAACACGCAGCTGTCGATTTTAATGCCTATTATCTATGTGGCCCAGAGGCTATGATCAACACGGTACGTGATACTCTTTTAGATAATGGTGTTGACAAGGATAAAATTCTCTTTGAACTTTTTACCCCAACCGAAATTAAAGAAGAACTGCCTATTCAAGTAGAAGGTTCAACTGCTATTACGGTGGTATTGGATGATGAGGAATTTCAATTTACCATGGATAAAAAAACCTTGGTCTTAGATGCTGTATTAAAAGAAAATATTGATGCCCCGTATTCTTGCCAGGGTGGTGTTTGCAGTAGTTGTATTGCCAAAGTAACCGAAGGAAAAGCCGAAATGGTGATGAATCAAATTTTAACGGATAAAGAAATAGCCGACGGATTTATTCTTACCTGCCAAGCGCATCCTACGACACCTACTTTAAAAATAGACTATGATGATGTATAAATTGTCGCATGAAAAAGATACATATCTTTCTAATTTGTTGGTTTTAGAACTTATTTAGTACCTGATTGGTTTTATAGAACTTTTTCGAATGTTCTAACTGCCGTTTCGTACCCAATGGCATAGGCCTTTTCTATTCCTCTACGGTCTAATATACCAATGTGCTCCAATTCTTGCGGTTCAATAATCAAATTACAACTATTGATTTTCTCTCTGTTAATAGCATAAATCATAAGCCCCGTAACTCTGCCAGTCAATTGAAAGGAATTATTAAGATGTTTTTTCTCTAATTTAGAAACGATAGATACATTACTCCCAATCATAAAGTCAACCTTCTTTTTTACAGGTTCTGAAGGAAAATTGTTCATAATACCACCATCGGCATGTAAAGCACCGTTATAATGAACCGGACTAAAAACTGGTGGTAATGCTGCAGAAGCCAGAAGCGGAAGTATTAACTCCCCTTTATTTATAAAAATTTCTTCGCCTTCTTCTAAATTCGTTGCCACAATATGCAGGTCTTTCGCCAAAGCGGAAAAATTGTCTTCAGGAAAATATTCTTGAAATGCGCCAATAAACCGTTCGGTATTTATTAGGCCAGGTTTAGCAACAGCAAAATAATTGTATTTGAACAAAGGTGTATCCTTGAAAAAATGAAGCATGTCTTCTATTGACTTATCGGCTGAATATAGTGCTCCTACTAAAGCACCCACACTACTACCAGCCACAACTGTTGCCTCTATGCCAAACTCTTGCATGGCTTTGATAACTCCGATATGAGCCATACCACGGACTCCACCGCCTGAAAGCACTAAACCTATGGACTTTGAACGTGTTTGCATCTATCTAGAATTGATTTCAAAAAAAATGCCGCACCGATAATATTATCTGCACGGCATAAAATTAAGTATAATCAAGGACTATGAATCCAATCCGAAGGCATAATAATATTTAGTGCCATCTTCGTAGATACCTTCTATCATAACACCACCTTTTTTACCCTCAAGAATATCGGCTACGTCGTCAATATTTTTAACTCGTTTACCATCAATATGAGTAATGATAAAACCTTCACGCATTTGGGTTTCTTTTTTTATTTTTCCAGGATATAATTTTGACACTTGAACACCGCCGTCTAAACCGAATTTCTTAGCTAACTCTTTGTTCACATTTTCAAAATCAGCACCTAAAAGGTTAAAAACTTCTTTCTCTTCCTTTTTAATGATGCTCGTACCACCCTCAGAATTTTTAAGTTCAACCTCTAGCTCTTTCTCCTTACCATTTCTATTAACAACAATGGCAACTTTATCACCAGGTCTTTTACCCGCAATGATTTCTTGAAGTCTTGGCGAAGTACCTGTTTCCTTTCCATTCACACTAACAATGATATCACCAGATTCAATACCTGCCATATCTGCACCACTGTCTTCACCTACTTGCTCTACCCAAACTCCTTTGGTAAACGCAACATCTTTCTCTTTGGCCAAGTTTCCATCCATTGTTCTAATAGTAACACCCAACATACCACGTTGTACATTTCCATATTTCAAAAGATCTTCCACCACTTTAGTGACGATATTACTCGGTACGGCAAAACCATAGCCAGTATATGTACCTGTTGTACTCGCAATAGCCGTATTGATTCCTACTAAATTACCATCAAGATTTACTAAAGCACCACCGCTATTACCAGGATTAATGGCTGCATCGGTCTGTATAAAACTTTCAACGGCAAACTTGTCTGTATTGATATGGATACTTCTTGCCTTGGCACTAACAATACCTGCAGTGACCGTAGAGTTTAAACCTAAAGGGTTACCAACTGCCAACACCCATTCACCTACTTCAACATCATCAGAATTTACTAAGGCCATTGTTTTAAGATTATCGGCATTAATTTGTAACAATGCTAAATCTGTAGTTGGGTCTGTTCCTATGACGGTCGCTTTATAAGATTGGTTGTTATATAAAGTAACCTCAACCTCATCTGCATTATCAATAACATGATTATTAGTAACGATGTACCCTTTGTCATTTATAATAACCCCAGATCCTGTACCAACCCTAGGTCGTGACTGCATACCGTTTGGAGACTGCCCTTTAAACATGTCTCCAAAAAATTCTTTAAAAGGGTCTGGTAATTCACGTGCACCTTGGTCTCCGTAAGAAGCACCTGTTTGCGTAGATTTAATATGTACCACTGCATCTAAAACTTTTTCAGATGTCTCAGTGAAATCTAAAGGCCTAATATTTCCCTCATTGTCGGCAGTATAGAGGACATGACTACCAGGAACCGTATCAACAACCGTCACACCAACATCATCTTTTGTAGTTTGTTTGTTAAATTCAAGAACCCCGTAACTTACTACTAGAGCAATAATCGCTGAGAAGAGATAAATCTTCCAAGCGCTTTTGTTATTTGTGTCTGATTTCATAATTACTATTTTTTTTAATTCTTCTAGTGGCCTAATTGCAATAGCTGTGCCAGTGCTAGATTCGCAAATGCTAATAATTTTTTAAAATTGATTGAAATTTTAAGGGAATTTTTAGACTAACCAGTCTGTAAGGTGAAAATTACGCCCTTAAATTAGCTAAAAATGTACTTATGGACAGATTTAAGTGTTTGTTTATATGGGAAGCAGCTATTTAATATCGCATTTTGAACCTTAAAAACCGACTGATTAGTTTAAACTGACATTTTGACTTAAAGTAATAAGCTTCGGATACTTAAATTTTGATTTTTATATATACTAAGAAAACCTTTGCTATTTTTTTACGTAAATTTATTAACGAGAAAGAAAATTTGAATTGAATTCACAGGGTACAACTGCTATTTTGGTTTTTGCCAATTCCGCCAAGGAAGATTTGGCTATTAAGTCCATTCCTAAAGGTGAGCAATTATTCCACCATCTAACTAGGACCACTCTTAAGAAAGCTCAAAACACAGGTTTACCTGTTTTTCACTTTTCAGACAAAGATCAAGTTGGCGCTACTTTTGGTGAGCGTTTTACAAATGCCATAGCAAATGTTTTTGACAAAGGGTTTTCTAGAATTATTACCATAGGTAACGATACTCCTCATTTAAAAACCCAACACCTTAAACATACAGCCAAGCAATTATCATTGGGCAAGACCGTAATTGGTCCTTCTAATGACGGAGGTTTCTACTTGTTGGGCTTACAAAAATCTAATTTTGATGTTAGTGGTTTTCATAACCTTCCTTGGCAACGTTTTAGCCTATACCATCAAATATCATTATGGCTAAGAAAAGAGTCATCAGAATTAATTAAACTACCTGTTCTACAAGATTTGGACAACGAAAAGGATTTACAGACCATATTATCGTTTTCCAGAAGTCTATCATCAATCTTATTACTGTTGATTATACGGTTATTAAGAATAAAAAGAAGTCTAAACTACACCAACCAGAACTTCTTATGTCTGTTTCCTGACAGATTCATGTTCAATAAAGGTTCTCCTGAAGTTTTATTTGTTTAAATCCGACCCAACCCATTATTGGGTAATTGTAAAACTCAGTTCAAAAGCTATTTATGAAACACATTTTTATGGTGTTGACTATGTTTATGATAACAATAGTCAGTGCTCAAGAAACCATAACAGGTATTGTTACCGATACCGATGGAAATTCAATTCCGTATGTAAACATTGTATTGTCTGGTACTTTGACCGGATCTACGACCAATGAAAACGGTATGTATTCAATAGATGTACCTAGCCTTTCAGGTGCTATTGAATTTTCGGTTTTAGGATATCAATCTAAATTAGTACCTATAAACAATCGCAATACTATTAATGTCACCCTTGAAGATTCATCTGAAATTTTAGATGAAGTGGTATTGACCGCATTAGGATTTAAAAGAGAAACTAAAGAATTAGGCTATGTTGTACAGAGCTTGGATGCCAAAGGTGTTACGGAAGTAAAATCAGTAAACTTCTTGGACAACCTTTCGGGTAAATTAGCTGGCGTAACCATTAATCAAGGTGCTACTGGCGTAGGTTCCTCATCAAAAATTACTATTCGTGGAGAAGCATCTTTTTCCAATAACAATCCGTTATTTATTGTGGATGGAGTGCCCATTAATAACAACTCAGTCTTTAATTTCACCAACGAGGCTGCTGCCGGGTTTCAAGAAATAGATTTCGGTAACGGTGCCATGGAGGTAAACCCTGATGATATTGAAGAGGTTTCCGTTTTAAAAGGGCCAAGTGCCGCAGCACTTTATGGAACAAGAGCATCTAACGGTGTTATTATAATTGAGACAAAAAGCGGTAAAAACACTAAAGGATTGGGAGTTAGTTATAATACCAGCTTTTTTGTGGATTCAGCCTTTCAATTGCCCGATTTTCAAAATGAATACGGACAAGGTAATTCTGGAGAGTTTGCTTTTGTAGATGGATTAGGCGGAGGAACAAATGATTTAATAACCTATAGTTGGGGTCCTCGTTTAGATGTAGGCAATCTAATTCCACAATATGATAGTCCCGTTACTCTGGCGGATGGAAGTGTAGTACGTGGTGGAGATACTGCCTTATACAGTAGTATTCCTATTACTCCTACAGAATTTAAGTCAAATCCAGATAATTTGAAAAATTTCTATGAAACCGGAACTACCTTAATAAACAACATTGCAATTTCCTCTGGATTTGATAAAGGGAACTATCGCCTTTCATTTACCGATTTGCGAAGTGAATCTATTATTCCTGGTGTTAATTTAGATAGACAAACCATAAATACTCGACTAAATTTTCTGCCAATTGATAAATTACGCATCAATTCATCTATTAGTTATATTAATTCTAATAGTGATAACCGCCCTTCTAATGGCTACGGTTCTGAAAATGTCAATTACTCCTTAGTCGCCTGGGGACCACGTTCATTGAATATTAATAACCTTAAAAATTATTGGCAACCTGGTCTTGAAGGTGTACAACAATATTCATTTAATTACACCTATTTTGATAACCCCTATTTCATACTCTACGAGAACAGGAATTCATTTAATAGAGACCGGGTTTTTGGTAATATATCTGCTACCTATGATATTACAGACTACATAACAGTATCGTTTAGAACAGGTATGGATTACTCAAGTGAACTACGCCAATTGCGCAGGGCATACAGTTCAAATCGTTTTAAAAACGGTGGTTATGCAGAACATGATGTTTTCTTTAGGGAAGTAAACACCGACTTTCTTTTGAATTACGCCAATCAATTTAATGACATAAGTTTCGATATTTCTTTGGGGGGAAACAGATTGGACCAAAAGGCATTTACCTCTCAATCACAAACAACAAGTTTAGCGCAACCAGGAATTTTCAGATTATCCAATGCCGCTTCGCCAGTTGAAGTATTCGAGTTTGAATCGAACAAGCGCATCAATAGTTTTTACGGGTTAGCAAAATTCGGGTACAAAGATTTCCTTTTCTTGGATATCACAGGAAGAAACGATTGGTCTAGTGCATTGGCAACCCCCTTTTCAGTTGACAATACTTCGTTTTTTTATCCATCGGTATCCAGTAGTTTTATTCTATCTGAAGTTGTTGATTTACCAAAAACTATATCATTTGCAAAACTAAGAGCCAGTTGGGCGCAAGTGGGCAATGATACTAATCCGTACCAGACCACGGGAGCCTTTGTAGCTCAGACACCATATAACGGTCAACCTACATTTAGTAATTCTAACATTATTGCAAATCCTAATTTGCAGCCCGAACGTACCTCATCTTTTGAAGTAGGTGCAGATATTCGCTTATTCGGCGATCAATTTCGTTTTGATGTATCCTATTACAACGCATTAACAAAAGACCAAATAATTTCATTGCCCATTGGCATTTCATCTGGGTATACCCAACAGGTGGTTAATGGCGGAGAAGTTCGGTCAAAAGGGTTAGAAATTATTCTAGGTATATCGCCCGTGCTTAGTGAAAATCTAAAATGGAACAGTACCTTAAATTTTAGCACCAACCGATCTACCGTAGAAAGCTTACCTCAAGAAGATGGTCGACTAACATTGGCTTATTCTCGTATTTATGACAGTCAAAACCAAACGGTATTTTTTCAAGTTGAAGAAGGTGGCCGTGTAGGTGATATGTACGGTACAGGTTATTTAAAAAATGATAACGGAGAATTCATCTTAACCGAAGAAGGGCGATATATACCTAATAATGACCTACAAAAACTAGGGAATTATAATCCTGATTTTATGTTAGGTTTCAATAATCAATTCAATTACAAAAACTGGAATTTAGGTTTTCTATTCGATTGGCGACAAGGTGGCATAATTGTATCAAGAACTAAGGCATTGGGTAATGTAGGTGGTCAATTGGCAGAAACCGCTTTTAGACCAGAATCTGGCATTGTTCCGGCAGGTGTCGTAAATACTGGTACAGAAGAAAACCCAGTGTACACCACCAATACTGTAGCTGTTTCAGCTGAAAGTTACTATAGGCAATATTATGACAGAAACCACGAGGAAAACAATACCTACGATGCCTCTTTTCTAAAACTGCGTCAATTATCTATTGGCTATACCTTCGATAACCTCAGCTTATTCAATCAAGATGCCACGTTGAATGTATCCCTAATCGGTAAAAACCTATTTGCTATCACCGAAAATCCGCATTTTGATCCTGAACAACTCGCTGTACAAGGTCAAGGTTTTATTAGTGGTGTTGAGGATATGTCGTATGCCACGACCAGAAGTATCGGTTTTAAAGCCGGATTTAATTTTTAAGAATATGACAATGAAATATGTATATAGTATAGTAATCTTATTATTGGTCGTTGGTTGTACTAAAGATTTTGAAGAAATAAACACAAATTCAAATTCACCTGTTACCGTGCAACCAAGCCTATTGCTTAGGCAAGTAATCTATGATTATGGTGAACAAATGTCTTATGAAGGTTTTACGGCGGGGAACTTGCTTGGGCAATACAGTACAGCCCTTGATTTTAACCTGTTTGACAGGCATGATTTAAAATCTCCGCAATTAGGAGGTAATCCGTGGCCAATATTCTATCAAAATTTAAGGGACAATGAAATCATTTTGAATTTGTCTCAAGAAAATACTGCCTTTGCGGTATATGAAGGTCCCGCCAGAATAATGAAGGCATATATGGCAGCAGCGTTGACAGATTTGTTTGGAGATGTCCCCTATTCTGAAGCATTTAAGGGTGATACAGAAACCGTTACTCCTGTCTATGATTCTCAAGAATCTATTTATATGGATGAAGGTGGCATATTGGACAATCTTGCTAAGGGAATAGCGGCTATGGAAAATTATACCGGTACCATTTCATTAGAAGGAGATATTTTATTCAATGGGGATTTAGCGGGATGGATACGTTTTGCAAATTCACTGAAAATTAAATTCCTCGTGCGTATTTCAGCGAAGGTCGATGTTGCTGCACAATTACAGACAATTTTATCCGAAGGAAATTTTATAGATGAAAATTCAGAAAACGCCATTTTCAATTTTACCGATGGTGAACCGAATAATTTTAGACTGGCCAGACTTCGAATCGGAGATTTTAATAATTATGTATTATCTGAAACGATGGATGAAATATTGACCGATCTAAATGATCCGCGAATTGAACGATTATATCGACCGTTAGGTAATACCACCACTAATGAATTCAACGGACTCTTAAACGGTATTGATGCCTCAACAGGTGTTTCCGTGGCAGATTATTCATTATTAGGTGCCATTTTTAGAGAAAATACAGGGCTTTTAGACGCTAATTTTATGACCAGTATGGAAACACATTTCTTATTGGCAGAAGCAGCTCAAAAAGGCTTGATAACTGGTGATACCGAAACACTATACAATACAGGGGTAACTCAAGCTTTTGCGTATTGGCAAGTAGAAATACCCGAAACTTATTTAAGCGCAGAAGGTGCTTTAAGTAATGGTAATGCATTAGAAAATATCATTACCCAAAAATGGATTTCCAATATGATAAATGGATATGAAGGTTGGGTAGAATACAGAAGAACCGGTTTTCCACAATTGAAAACAATTTCTGCTAGCTTAAACAACAATTTAATTCCTATTCGTATGCCCTATCCTTCAGAAGAAGAAGCTTTGAATAGTGTCAATTATGCAGCTGCCGCAAGTCAAACAGATGGCAATAGCATAAATGTTCCAGTTTGGTGGGATAAATAGTTAGGAAATTATTAATTCGGTACGGTCGAAAGCGGCAGGATACCTTGAATTATAGTAATTAATAGAATTAAATGACTGAAGTAAAAATTTGGCAATGGAGTTTAATTATAGCATCAAGTTTGGTGCTGTTCTTACTTTCCCCATGGGCAAAAGACACGAATCAGTTTTTTAAGGCAGTTCAAAAAAAGAAAGCGCCCAACACGTTTATGCTAATGGGCAGTTTGATCATCTCATGGATATTTGCGAAGAGTATTACGAACGCCGCAAATTTAGGCTTAGACTTTGGTATTGTTGGTGGGGTTGCATATGCAGGGTACTACCTATCCTTTGCCGTAGCTGGTTTGGTAATATATAGAATGCGTTTACATGGAAAGTACACAAGCATACACCATTTTCTATCGAGTAAATTCGGAAAATCTGCTGTTACTATATTCTCTATTTTGATTGCCATTCGTTTATTTAACGAGGTATGGAGTAATACCATGGTCATTGGTTCCTATTTTGGACCTGAAGGCACATCGTCGTATTATTGGTCCATTTTAGTATTTACAGGGTTGACATTGGCTTATGTCTTAAAAGGAGGCATGAGTAGTTCTATATTTACCGATGTTATCCAAATGGGACTCTTCTCTATTCTTTTAGCGGTAATATTGTTCACTATTTTTGGCAATACAACATCAACAACTGTTACAGAGGTAGTAAATTCAGGAATCTGGTCGTTCGAAACCGGATTGAATTTATTGTTTGCGGCATTATTACAATCTTTCAGTTATCCTTTTCATGATCCTGTTTTAACTGATCGCGGATTTATTAGTAGTCCTAAAATCACATTGAAAAGTTTTCTATGGGCAAGTATTCTAGGAGCAATATGCATTATACTATTTAGTTCCATTGGTGTTTATGCACAATCACAAGGTATGCAAGGGCAGGCTGCTGTAGAAGTGGGAAAAGCTTTTGGTATTATTATCTTGTTGGTCATTAATTTCGTAATGATAACATCTGCGGCATCTACACTAGATTCTACCTTTTCATCCTTTTCAAAACTAGTGGCTATTGACTTAAAATTTGGAACGTCACTTAAGTTTGGCAGATGGTCAATGGTGGTAATTGCAATTTTAGGCACTATACCTGTATTCTTAAATGCAGAAATACTGTCGGCCACAACTATTAGTGGCACTATGGTTATTGGCTTGACGCCTGTTTTTCTTTTTTGGAGAGGGAAGGCTCCCAAAATAAGTTTTCATTTAAGTGTGTTTAGTGGATTATTCTTCGGTTTCCTTTTGATTTTCAATTGGTTTCCACAAGCACTTATTTTTACGACAGGAAAGTATGCCGATTTACTTTGGATTAATTTTTGGGGCATCATTTGTTGCCTATTCGTTTATATAATACCTACATGGATAAAGAAATAAAACATATTGGCACTAAAAGCGGAAAACTGTTGCTTTTCGGAGGTGTATATAGCAACCTTCAAGCTTTAGAGAAGCTCATTTCCATTACTAAAGAAGCTGGGATAAAACCAGAAAACTGTATCAGTACTGGAGATATTACTGGATACTGTGCGCAGCCCGAAGAAACCGTTCAATTGTTTCAAAAATGGGGAGCTTTAAGTATTGCAGGTAATGTAGAATTACAATTGGCGAATGATAGTGAAGACTGTGGCTGTGATTTTAAAAGTGGTAGTAGATGTGACGATTTTTCAAAAATGTGGTTTCCCTATACCAAAGGTCATTTGTCGCAACAATCATTAGATTGGATGAAGGAAATTCCGGAGTACATCAGTTTTGATTATGGTGGTAAAAAAGTTACCGTTGTCCATGGAAATTATGGGAATACCTCTGAATTCATATTTGCATCAAACGCGACAGAAAGTAAAGAACGCAGCTTTATAGATACTATAAGTGATATCATAATTGCGGGTCATTGTGGTTTGCCCTTTCATCAGACCTTCAATGATAAGCTTTGGTTAAACCCAGGTGTTATAGGTATGCCGGCAAATGATGGTACGGCTAGGGTTTGGTATATGATTCTCGATATAGTTGACGGTCAAGTAACCTACACTCATCATTCCTTTGAATACGAGGTAGAAACTGCACAAAAATTAATGTACAAAAACCATTTGCCTGAAGCCTACGGAGACACACTTATTTCAGGTATTTGGGACAACATGGAAATTCTCCCAGAAGTGGAAAAAATGGGACAAGGAATTCCGATTTATTTTAACCAAGAGCAAAACGACTTAATAAAAACTAAAACTCAGAAAAAGATGGCAGATACGTATTATGACCCGGCAGATTTAAGAAAATTTGGAAAGATTACTGAATGGAGCGAAGAATTAGGAACTAAATTTTTCGACTATTATAGTAAGGTTTTCGAAGAAGGTGCACTAAGTGCAAGAGAAAAGTCACTAATTGCTTTAGCGGTATCCCATGTTGTTAAATGTCCTTATTGTATTGACGCCTATACAAAAGACGGATTACAGAAAGGAATTACGAAGGAAGAAATGATGGAGGCTGTTCATGTAGGTGCTGCTATTGAAAGTGGAGCGACACTGGTTCATGGCGTACAAATGATGAATAAGTACAACAAATTGTCAATGTAGTTTGGTTGATAATTGTTCGTTGTCGATTATTAGATAATTTAAAAATCGACATAGAACCATTTACAAAACGAGAATAAAATAGAAATTGCTATCTATTAAAAAGAAATTAATACAGGTTGAACGGTTTATGAATTCGTAATAACACTTATGAACTACAAACAACCAACAACCAACAACTAAAAAAGAATGGCTACAAAATCATTAAAAGCGAAAGGGAACGATTTAGCAGTTTCCAATAAGCAGTTAGAAATATTGAACGGAGGAATCTTTGCCGATGGAGAGCTTCCATATTTTAAGGATAAGATTGCTCAGATAGGCCACTTTCCACTACGCCCTAAAAAGTTGGAAATACTACAAATCAATGTGGGATACATGTGTAACCAAGTATGTGAGCATTGCCACGTAGATGCAGGTCCGGATCGTAAGGAAATAATGACTCGTGAAACTATGATGCAGTGTTTAGAGGTCATAAAAAATACAGGAGCCCATACTCTAGATTTAACTGGTGGAGCACCAGAAATGAATCCTGATTTTAGATGGTTTGTTGAGGAGGCTGCAAAAGCAGGAATAAAGGATTTTATCGTACGTTCTAACCTTACCATTATTAGAGCAAATAAGAAATATTATGATTTGCCAGATTTCTTCAAGAAACACAATGTGCACGTAATTTCTTCTATGCCACATTATACCAGAGGAAAAACAGATAAGCAACGAGGTGATGGGGTTTTTGATAAATCGATTAAAGCGTTACAAGAACTGAATGAAAGAGGGTACGGCTTACCTGGCAGTAGCTTACGATTAGACTTAGTATATAACCCATCAGGGGCATATTTGCCAGGAGACCAAGCGGCAATGGAAAAGGATTTCAAAAAAGCCCTTAAAGAAGATTTTGATATTCAATTTCATAGTTTGTTCGCTATAACGAACCTGCCTATAGCACGATTTTTAGATTATCTAATCGCCTCAGAGAATTATGAAGATTATATGTATGCTTTGGTAGAAGCCTATAATCCTTCAGCAGTAGCAAATGTAATGTGTACCAATACGATTTCAATCAGTTGGGATGGATGGCTATATGATTGCGACTTTAATCAAATGTTAGATTTAAAAGTTGCTAGTAAAGTGAAGCATATTAAAGATTACAATGAAGATTTATTAAACGATAGAAACATCATTATCTCACAGCATTGTTATGGTTGTACGGCAGGCGCAGGTAGCAGTTGTCAAGGAACGGTAGCATAAGTATGAATTTTAGGTCTCCATTTTATTTGTCTAGTTCTTCCCCTATTATGTTATAAGAGATATTAGAATTAAACCGTTCAGTGCTGAGCACAGAGCGGTTTAATATTTAGTTATAAATTGTCATAAGTGTTATACATCTTCAATCACGGGCACTTAAACCGACCACTTAGTTTGTAGTTTCGTTTACAATCCTTGTCATTCAGCGACAAAATGTACGTTCACCGAAAATTAGGTCATCTTCATCTATAAATACTACAGCTTTTTACAATATGAAAGTTCTTTATATAGACCAATTGGTCTGATTTACCCAAATCTATATATTATGAACATAAGTCTAAAGCGCATGGCCACCATGCAACGAATGCAAACAACAGGACTAGAATTATTCTATGCTAAAGGGTATTATAATACAAGTGTAGATGATATTCTTAAAAAATTAGAATTATCAAAAGGAGCATTCTATTATCATTTTGATTCTAAAGAAGATTTCTTTGTACAAATAATTCAAAACTTACTTGGACGTAAAGTATATAGCAGTTTAATAGAACCGATTGAAGGGCACGAAAATCCACTAAATTTAATAATGAACTGCTTTGATGAAGCCATGGAAACTGCCGTTCATAATGAAATGGATTTTGGCTGTATTCTAAGTAACTTTCTTACCGAATTCAATGGTAAGAATGAGGTAATTATGCACCACTTAAATGAAATAGTAACCGTATGGGAGGTTAATCTGATTTCTGCATTACAAAAAGGAAAATTTAATGGTTATTTAGACCGCCATACAGATTGTGAAGCTGTGGCAATATTTTTAATGAGTTCTTATTTTGGTGTACGAACATTAATGACGGGTTCATCACCTAGTGCGAAAAAGTATAGGTTCATGACACAATTACGTCAATATTTTAAGAGTATTGAGGCAAAACCGGTAACAGTTTAAAAATAATATATGTTAAACATTATTGTTAATTATATCGATGATTTTTTGAACAACTTGGGTAGGTTGAATGGTACTCATCACATTTTCATAGCCAGCTGGCAATTTGTTACCGTAGATAGAAGTAGGAATCAACGGATATTCAACTCTATCGGCCAATAACGCGTTGTCCTTAGACTGTCCGAAAGGGGAAAATCCGGCATACGGATGGGTTACTCCCCATAATGTAACTGTTGATACCCCAAACATCGCTGCTAGATGAGCGTTTCCACTATCCATAGCCAACATTAGTTCAAGGTTAGAAATTAAACTTAGTTCTGAGGAAAAAGAAAGTTTACCGGCTGCATTGAATACGTTATTGAATTGATTATCCCAAGTATTAAGAATTTGTACTTCTTTCTGTCCACCTCCAAACAATACAATTTTATACTTATTAGTATTATTTAATTCATTAACCACTTCTTTCATTAAATTCAAAGGATACATTTTCCCCTTAAATGCTGCAAATGGGGCGATTCCCACAAGTAACTGTTCTTTATTATGTTTTAAATGAACGAAATCTTTTGGAAATGGTTTTTTAGGCATAACAACCATTTCATCAACAGAAATTATATAACCAAGCTTCTCGAATACTTCTGAATAACGTTTGAAAGTAGATTTTAATGGTTCTAATTTCGCCCTTTTAGGGTTTATTAGATTCTTCTTTTCATCCCTCCCTTTATCTATTTGAATAAATGGAATTGTTTTAAGTTTAAAAAACTGTTTTAATATGCTACTGCGTAAAACATGGTGTAAATCGGCAACCATATGAATTTGAAGATTTGCCAATTCTTTGTATAATTTCCAAAGTCCTAATATTCCTTTATGCTTTCCTTTTACGTCAGCATTAAAAACTGATATATTAGGAATATCAGAAAAGATGGGTGCCATAAAAGGTTTCGTTAGCACTGTTATCTTGACTGATGGATATTTTTTACAAATACCTAAAATAACGGGGACGGTCATAGCAACATCTCCCATTGCTGAAAGGCGTATGACCAAAATATGTACTTGGCTATTATTTGCCACGTAAGATGGGGTTTAGTTCCTCATCATTATACATTTTCATTTGCTTATATACCTTCATGTACTTATTGCCATTTTCAATATCTGCCAATAATTGGTTAATAGCTAAAAAGAGATCCTTCTTTTGTTCTAAAAGAATATTCAGCTTAATTTGACACTTTTGCTTATGGTCAACAGATGCATCTGAACGATGAGTTTCTTCGTTCATGTGATATATTTTTAAGGCTAAAATTGACAAGCGATCTATAGCCCAAGCTGGGCTTTCAGTATTTATAGTTGCTGTAGGCTTAACATCTACCGATTTGTATTTATTTAAAAAATAACTGTCTATAAATTCAACCAAATCAGTTCTGTCTTGGTTGCTAGCATCAATTTTACGTTTTAAAACAAGAGCTTCTTGTGGATCAATTTCAGGATTTCGTATAATATCTTCATAATGCCACTGAACAGTATCTATCCAACTCTTTCGATAAAGAAGGTATTCGATATCATCTTTTGAATATGGATTCTCAAAAATCTGATACACATCGTCCTTAATGTGATATTTTTCAATACTATTATTAAAAATTGAAAATGCGAACTCGCTAAACATATGAACTTTTTTACAAAGATAAAGTTTATAGTTTTAAACTATAATTTGGTTACAAAAACTAAAATAGGAACCAAAATACTGGCTATCAACAATACCTCTAAAAATTTGGGTTTCTTAATAGATTCTAAATAATTGACAATGAATATTACTGACGGAAAAAATGTAATCATAATGGCACTTGTATTTTCTGATGTCACCAAAAAATTAACTACTAAGCCAATTAAAAATGACAAAGCAATTAATCGCATAATAATCACTTTACCCATACCGGCTTTGCCTAAGTGTATGAAGGTAGAAAAAGCAAGAACCATATTTAAAAGGGCATATAGTGATAGCTTAAGGCTAGACCACCATTTAATGGGGAAAATCGCATCATAATTAATGGCAAAATCATAGTGGTTTTTCATAAAGGATGCTTCATCTAATAAAACCAAAACCCCGTATAAAATCATGAAAAAACAAAATGCTACTGAAAACAGTACTAACCAATTTCTTATATTTTTAGGGTCATAAATGTAAATTGCAGCGACTACCAAAAGAAGATATAAAATGGACCATTCATAAAAAATGCTAGATATGCATATCCACAGACCTGAATCAAAAATTTTGAGCTTAATATTTTTAAGAGATTTAATACTTAATAATCGCCTCATTGCAAGCAGCAGAAAAAAACTTGTAAAAACAGCATTACTATCCCCTAAGGTTTCAGGAAAAACCACAAAAAGCATCGTAAAGAAAAGGATGGCAAAGGAATTTGTTCCTGTCAACTTATTTCTTTTCACCACAAAATCCACGACAAAAACACTGAACAAAAGAATGGTTAGTACCACAATCGATGGTACAATTTCAATGTCAGTAAACGTATAGTCTAAAAGGTAAAATTGGACAGACCAGTAAAAAAGAAACAAAAAAACGAGTACAATAATGAAATTGATTGGTTTTGTTTTCTCAAAAATGCTTGAAATCATCTAAGCTTTTTATATTTTTGTCAGTAAATATAGTAATAAGATGAAATCATTTTTTGAGGGTATTGCGGATTTATTTGTAAATGTGATATTTAAATACACAATGGATCCATTTAGATTTGCAGAAAGTTGGGCTATTTCGAACATTTTAAACTGGATGTTTATGTTAATTGGTGCAGCTGCTTTTATTTATTGGATGCTTCAATTAAAGAAATATAATGATAGCGGTGAAGAGGATACGTCTAGTACTTCTCACTCTTACCTATAAATTTAAAAGATATAATCTTATCGGATTTCTTATAGAAATCCGATAAGCATTTTAAAAGGTTTATAAGTCGAAGCCTAAATCTTTTCTATAATTCATTCCTTCAAAAGAAAGTTTCTCCACATTTTGGTAAGATTTTGACAAAGCGGATTTAAAATCTGACCCAAAAGAAGTAATTGCCATAACTCTACCTCCATTTGTTACTACTTTGCCATTTTTTATGGCTGTACCTGCATGAAAGACCAGTGAGTCTTCAATAGATTCAATCCCTTTTATCACTTTCCCTTTTTCATAAGAGCCAGGATATCCCCCTGAAACAGTCATCACAGTAGTTGCGGTACGTTCATCTAATTGCAACTCGACTTCAGAAAGTTTTTCGTTTGCCACAGCTTGTAAAAGTTCTACTAAATCATTTTTAATTCTAGGTAAAACAACCTCAGTTTCCGGATCACCCATTCGAACATTATATTCGATAACCTTTGGGTCTTCACCAACTTTAATCAACCCAATAAAGATAAAACCCTTATACGGCATATTATCCTTTTTAAGCCCTTCTACCGTCGGTTTTACTATACGATGCTCAATCTTATCCATAAACCCCTTACTCGCGAATGGAACAGGGGAAATTGCCCCCATACCACCAGTATTGAGGCCAGTATCACCTTCGCCTATTCTTTTGTAATCTTTCGCTGTTGGTAAAACTTTATAACTGTCACCATCTGTAAGAACAAAAACGCTTAATTCTATACCGTCTAAAAACTCTTCAATTACCACTGTTGCGCTTGCAGAACCAAACTTCTTATCTACAAGCATGGCCTTTAATTCTATCTTGGCTTCATTCAAGTCATTAAGAATAACTACACCTTTACCGGCTGCAAGTCCATCTGCCTTTAAAACGTAAGGCGGATTTAATTCTTCTAAAAACCTAAAACCTTGACTAACCGTATCTGAAGTAAAACTTTTATATTGAGCGGTGGGTATTTGATGACGCATCATAAATTCCTTCGCAAATTCCTTACTACCCTCTAGGGTTGCTGCTAATTTCTCAGGACCAATAACTGCGACTTTATTCAATAGATTGTCCTTGAGGAAAAAATCATGAATACCGTTTACCAAAGGATCCTCAGGCCCAACAAGTACCAATTCAATATTCTCTTTTAAAACTAACTTTTTAATAGCCTCGAAATCATTTACACCAATTGGTACATTTATTGCTATCTCCGCTGTACCTGCATTTCCAGGAGCCACGAAAAGCTTTGAGAGTTTATTGCTTTGTGCTAATTTCCAGGCAAAAGTATGTTCACGACCGCCTGATCCAAGGATTAAAATATTCATGCTTGTAGTTTTGGCAAAAATAAACTTTGCATTAGAATAAAACTATTTACTGGAGAAATCTCTATGTTCCTTTTTTTGTAAATCCTCTGAAGACAAAGATTTAAAATAATCGTATACGATTTTTAATCCCTCTGAACGACTAACCTTCGGCTCCCAACCTAAAATTTCTCTGGCTTTGGTAATATCTGGTTGGCGTTGCATAGGGTCGTCTTGCGGTAAAGGCAAATAAATAACTTTCTGTTCAGTTCCTGTAAGCGCAATAATCTCTTCAGCAAATTCCTTTATGGTTGTTTCATGAGGATTTCCAATATTTACAGGGTTTGTATAATCACTAAATAACAATCGGTATATTCCTTCAATTTGATCATCAATATAACAGAATGACCTACTCTGAGAACCATCACCAAAAACTGTTAGATTTTCACCTCTTAAGGCTTGGCCCATAAACGCAGGAACTACTCGGCCGTCGTTTAAGCGCATTCTAGGGCCATAGGTGTTAAATATACGTACGATTCGAGTATCTAACCCATGATGCCTGTGATAGGCCATTGTAATCGACTCCATGAAGCGTTTAGCCTCGTCGTAAACACCACGAGGTCCAATAGGACTCACGTTGCCGTTATACTCTTCATTCTGAGGATGAACAAGTGGATCACCATAAATTTCAGACGTAGAGGCTACCAAGATTCTAGCTTTTTTCTCTTTTGCCAAACCTAATAAGTTAAGTGTCCCTACCGATCCCACTTTGAGCGTTTTAATAGGAATTTTTAAATAATCAATCGGACTAGCAGGCGAAGCAAAATGAAGAATATAATCCAATTCGCCAGAAACATGAACAAATTTTGTTACATCATGATGATGAAATTCAAAATTCGACAAAGGAAATAAATGTGAAATATTATTTAAATCTCCTGTAATTAAATTATCCATCCCAATTACATAGAATCCTTCCGAAATAAAACGATCACATAAATGAGAGCCTAAAAATCCTGCTGCACCTGTTATTAATATTCTTTTCATAACAATCTAATAAGCCTTTTCCTCGCCCTTAAAGGCGTTAACTACAGTTTGAACAATAATTTTTAAGTCTAAGAAAAAAGACCAGTTTTCAACATAAAAAATATCGAATTTTATACGGTTTTGAATATCACTATCTTTTTCTATTTCCCCTCTATACCCTCTTATTTGGGCCAATCCTGTTATACCAGGTTTTACAAAATGACGTAACATGTATTTATCTACACGATTTGCATATTCATCAGTATGCTTTAACATATGTGGTCTTGGCCCAACTACAGACATATTACCAAAAAGTACATTATAAAACTGGGGCAACTCATCTATGCTAGTTTTCCGAATAAATCGCCCTATTTTGGTGACTCTCATATCATTTTTACCTGCTTGTTGATGATCAGAAGAATCGTTAATTGCCATAGAACGAAATTTAAAACACTGGAATTCATCATTATCAAATCCAGTTCTTTTTTGAATAAAGAAAACCGGACCTTTAGATTCCAGTGATATTAAAAGTGCCAATAACGGTACTAACCAAATTAATATTCCAAAAATTACAACAAGTGAAAAAACAATATCAAACAATCGCTTTAAAATAGCATTAAGGGAATTATGCAATGGTATATCTCGTAAAGATAAGATTGGGAGGTAATCATAATATTCAAATTTCAATTTTTTAGAAAAAATATTCTTATTGTCTGGAAGGAATTTAAGTGTTTTTAAATTATTGTCGGCAAAATTAATAAATGCTGAAAGCTCATCATTCTTCAATTCAGAAACCGAACAGTATATTTCATCAATGTTATTGTTCACAATGTATCTGAAACAATTTAACAACTCAAAATCCTTATCTCTAGGTGAAAATTGAGAAGAAAAATGATACCCAAATTCACGTCTTGTATTAAAAACTTCTATAAGTTGATTTGCTTTCTTGCTATTACCAATAACGACAACATTTCTAATATTGCCTTTAACCCGTTCTCTATATTTATTTAAAAGGAAAAAATTTAAAATCTTCAAAAAACTGATTCCAACAAAAACAAGGATGAAATACTGGCCCAATGCCAATCTACTCATTAATGGTTGTTTAAAAAAGCCGATGTAAGCATATAAAATTAAAAAAAAGAAAACGAATTGGGTGAATAGTTTTCTCAGTAGAACTACCGCCTTTGAATAACGTTGAATTACATAAAATTCATTTTTGAAAGATAGAATAATCCAAGTAATTGAAATATAACAATGGAACAGCCACGGGTTTTGAAAATTAATGGTCAAAAAATTTGTAAATAAGTTCACAACCATCAAATCAAGACCATAGGAAATTGGAGTAATGAAACCAGAATATCTACCTCGTTTAAACAACATTCTTACATTCGATAAGAGGTAAAGGTATTAAAATCCAAACTTCTCTTTTACAACATAATATATAAACTTACTGTTTCCAACCAAATATCTTCTCCACATTCGATTAGGTTCTTGCAAAAACCTATAAAACCACTCTAATCCAATATTTTGCATCCAAAGAGGGGCTCTTTTTACTTTTCCGGCAACAACATCAAAACTACCCCCAACACCCATAACAAAGCTTACCTTATTCAATAAATCCCTGTTTTGATAAAGAAAATTTTCCTTTGTGGGGGAACTAATTGCAACGAACAATATATTCGCTCCACTATCTGAAATCTCACGAGCAATCTGTTCTTCATCCTGTTTATCAAAATAACCATCTCTATATCCCGCTATAATACTATGTGAATACAATTTTGAATAATTTTCTAGAACTTTTGAGACTACTGCTTCTTTCGCACCGAAAAAAAATATTTTATACTTTTTTTTATGAGCTAATTCTACAAGATTTTCCATTAAATCAATACCAGCAACCCTTTCCTTTAAAGGTTTCCCTAAAATTTTAGATGCCCAAACAACAGCCTGTCCATCCGCATTAATTAAGTCGCTTTCATTTACACTTTGGCGAAGTTGTTCGTCATTTTGCATCGCAACTATTTTACCAGCATTTACAACTACATGTTGTATCTGTTTACGTTGAGCTATTCCTTCTTCAATTTTATTAAGGGTTTCGGCCATAGTAAGATTATGAATTCGAGTACCCAAAATATTAACTACGTTATCCTCTTGAATCACCATTGCTTAGTAAAAATATTGATGAAAAAAATGAAAAAAATGAAATACCAGCATTTCTATTCAAATAGCTCTCCACTAAACAAATAGTCATAACACTAATTAGAAAAAAGAAAAACAAAATATCAAATTTATTCCACGCTAAACAAAGATTAGAAATAAAAAAACCAATAAACAATAAAAAAGCAAAAATACCTCCTTCTACTAGTGTAGTTATAAATTGATTATGTGAATTATATTGTAATGAAGCAGAAGACTCCATACCTCTTTCTAAATATTTTTGCTTTAAGGTCTCAGTTTCATTTCCTGCTCCATAACCAAAAAAAGGTTTTTGTTTTATAGCATCTATTGCCGTTTTCCATCTGGCAAGTCTAGAATCTCCTTGGTTTTTACTGTTGTACTTAGTTCCTACTTCATTAGATAAATCCCAGACCAACTCTTTGGAAAACTTGTGATAAATATATGTATTCTTCAATATCAAAATCAGTCCTAAAAAAACAAAAGCACCAATAACTCCAGCAAAGAGCCTATGTTTGTTAGATTTTAATTTGAGTATTACTTCTTTTAAAATAACCCAAAGAATAAAAAAGAATAAGAGAAATAATAATATGCGAGAATTTAGAAAAATAAGAGATAACAAAAAAACAATTCCAATACCACTTTTAATAAATTGATTCCTAATTGGCTTTTGCAATAGCAAAGAAAATAACGCAACTAGCACATACATACCATAATAAGAAGGATGTATATCAATGCCTGACATAAAATTTGCATTGGTATGATAATAGTCAAATAAATCTTCGTCAATGACCCAAGCTCCTTTTTCTATAAAAAATCTTTTCAACACAGCAAAAATCAAATATGCAGAAGTAAAAAAGCTGCCCAAAATCAATCCAAACGACGCTTTTTTTCTTAGTTCTGTCACTATTACTTTAGGTAACATAAATACAACAACAGGAGAAATTATCAATGTAATACGCCTTCCTAACATCTTTAATACAGAATCTTCCAGACCTAAAAAAAAAATACTAATCACAATTGGGAGAACCAATAAAACCGTTGATAAGTAAACATTTTTATCCTTAAATAATGGTCTGCTTTTTCTGCTGCTAATAATCAAAGTACAGGACAAAAAATAAAATACGATTATGGCTACATTACTATACTTCGTACTTATTGGCAACAAGAAACCAAAAATAAAGCCAGCATAAAGAACTCCTTTAGATAGCATTGGCGTCTTTTTTGAGATACATTAAACTAAAAACTAATCCAATAAAAACAGCCGACATTCCAGAACTATAAACATGACCAGCAATTGTTGAGATTCCTAGCAAAACAAAAATCATTAGTACAGCCAAACCAGCAAAAGGATGTCTATTTGTTGCTCTAAATATCTTAGCTTGATAATAACTTAGAAACATTATAAAAACGAAAAGTAACAAGCCCACAAAGCCATATGCAAAGAATATATCTGCGATATCAATTTCAACAATAGAATTTCCATTTAGAATTTCATAATTAGTTTGCCCAACACCAATTATTTTTTCAAGAAAATTATACTCTTCCCAATATACTTTCCAAGCATTTTTCAAAAAATTATTTCTATTGGAAAAAATGAAGGTTAAAAAATCTAATTCATGCCAAAAAAATTTTAGCCTTGTAAATACTGGAGATGCAACGATAAATTTCCAAGTAGAAACTACTACAACAGGAACTATTAACAAAATAGAAATAATTATATTTTTTACATACCTTAATCTAATCTTTAATTGAAATTGTTTTACTGGAATTAATAAAAATACAATTAATACACCTAAGGTTCCTGTTTTAGAACTTATGGTTAAACCAATAAAAAGATTAAATAAAAAAAATAAAAAATAGCTTAATTTCTTTCCTTTTTTAAAAAGATTAAATCCAATTATAGCACTTAAAATAATCAATAATGCCGAGGTCTCATTACCAGCAAAGAAAAAACCCTTGCTCCCAATATCTCCATTTGGGTACATTGCATAACCCAGCCCAATATATTTTAATAAGATATTAAAAACGAAGACAAGATAAGAGAACTGAACTAGTTTGAAAATCAGATTCATTTCATTACTTCTACCCCTTTCTATAATTTTTTTAAAAAATAAAAAAACTATTAAAGGCATTAGGTATCGTGAAATTTTAATGAAATCTTTAAACAAAAAACCAATTTCTAACTTACTTAACGATTGCCCTAATGATGGTATAAATAATAAGCAAAAAAGAAATAAACAAATAAATAACCCATTTAACTCAATAAAAAAACTGAATAATAAAGATGCTAAAAGAATTAATTTAAATGCCTGCCCTACTGATAATGGCAAATTTACACCACTATGCAAAAGGAAACCATGCAACATTTCTACAGGAAGTAATGCGAACATTAACCATAAAACTAGCATTTCAAAAGTTAGTTTTTTATCCATTTTTAGAGGATACTCCTTTTAAGACTTTGAGCTCTTCAGAAACGGTTATGGTTGTATCAATCATTTCAACTGAATTCCGACCTTTCTGAGCTATTTTCCTAAATAAACTAGGATTATTAGCAACCTCAACAATTTGTCCTGCAATAGAAGTAGAAGAGATGCCTAAAATTCCATTTTCACAATCTGTAATAAACTCTCTTTTAGAAGAATTATCTGTAGTCACTACAATAAGTCCTGCAGCCATGGCTTCCATCATATTAATTCCTTGGGAATCCATTTTAGTTGTGGATATATAGAAACCATACTTTGAGAACAGCTCCTTCATTTTATCTTTTTGAACAAATTTAGGAATTATACGTACTCTATGCCCAAGGTTTTTCTGTTCAATAAGCTTTAAATAATCATTTTTAAAAATACCTTCGCCGTAAATATCTAAAGTAAATTCTTCAGGAAGACAAGTCATTACTTTTATCGACTTTTCAATATCATATACTTTTTTTGATAGTGATCTTATAGAAATAATTTTAGTTTTAAAGCGAATTATGTCATTATACTGAAAAAATTTAGTTTCAATACCGTTTGGAATGATATAATAATTTTGATTAATGTTAAACTTGAAATTACGCTCTGTTTCACTTTTCATCCATTTTGAAGGGAATATAAAAGCAACGTTTTTTCTTTGTTTTGTTTTTAGGACAAAACGCTTTATTCTAGGAATTGTAATAGTATCCCTCTTAAACCATTTTAACAATTCGGTTAGGGTGAAACGGAATTCATACATTCTCGCTCCATACTTTTGTACATCATTACCATGAATGTACATTGCAAATGAAAGGTTATGTTTTAGTATATGTTTATAAATAGGCCAACCATTTTCTTTAGTAAATGGGTATATATTCAATAAGTGCAAGTATAAAATATCAAAATTGTGAAGTTCTTTATTTATTTGTTTTGATGGCATTTTTATCACCTCAACTCCTTCATAATTGCATTTGTCATTACAATTGGAAGGAACGTATACTTTTAATCTATAGCCCTGTCTAATCATTTCTGCACAGCGCATATGAACGAACATATGATTATATGGATTGTTGGCACTTGGATACCTAGATGTTAAAAAAGCTATGTTCATGATTTTACCGCCATTGCTGCCTCTATGTATTCTAAAGATTCTTCCCTGGCTTTATTTAACTTTGGCGTTACTTCGGTATAATCTACATTGAGATTGAGATTTGAAAAATCACTTTCTTTAAACATAATGCGTTCACTAATATTTAGTATTGAAAGTAGGTTTTGTTGCCTATTTGCTCTTTCATTCGCAGATATGCAAACGAATGGCTTTTCAAAGTTTATAGCAAAGCAAGTACCGTGAAAAGAATCGGTAATAACAAAACTCGCATTTGCATACAATTGGATAAACTCTTTAGGTCCGGCATTCCTAATATGTTCATCTATTTTTGTTATAGGAAATAACATTTTATCAATAGCTTTAACTTTAAACCCAAGCTTACTAGCGAAAAAAGCTATAGCTTTTTTAATTAAATCAGTTCGAGGAACTGAATAAACCAAAATATATTTATCTTTTGGTACCTTTTCTATAACATTGAAAGTTCGATACCATTCATTTTTGGGCAATAAAAGAGTTGGGTCCACTACATGATGGATTTCCTTATTTTGGATAATATCTTCAATTTTTTTCTTTCCATCACTTTCCCTTACCGAAATCATTTTAAAATCTTGCAACAATTTTTTAACCTCTACTTTTTCGATTTCATTAAATTCATAATGACCTATGCTAGAGGCATAGGAGAATTTAACTGCGTTGTTTTTAACAAATGAAAGAAAAAATATAGGGTCTATCTTTCTATCTCTTGATACCACTATTGGATTCCAAATTTGATCACTTCCACATACATAAACATCAAAATTATCTGCAGAACCTAAATCCAATTTATTTTTATCCATTTCAGATGATAGATTCATATAATCCCTATTGAACTTTTTGAGTTTTCTTAAAAGTTCATATCTATTCCTAAAGTTTAATAAGTCATGTAAAAACATTTTTATTCCATGAACGGAAAGTTTGAATCTTAATAAATCTGTGGATTGAGATAAATGTTCTTTGTTATAGTCAATGATTTTAACATCGCCATACAAACCAAGTATTTTTTTGGTGGCAAAAGCCTGTAGTATAGCTCCGTAATTAGTGACTCTATGTATTGTTATTAGGGCTATTTTCATCGATTCTGTAAATTAGTTAGAACTTCCTCTAAAGGTCTTCTAGTTGAACTACAAACCTTATTTTTGCCATCTGGATACCCAAAACCAATCATCATAATTATAGTGTGATTATCCTGAATTTCAATTGCCTTCCGAATAGCTTTATCTGCTTTTGGGGTTTGACTCCAATTCAAAGGGCATGAGGCAATACCAAGTGAATGAAGTGCATATATTAATGACATTGAAAACAAACCTCCATCTATCCAATGCTGATAATGTTCAAAACCAGAAAAAAAGGCTTTCAAATCAACAGAAACAATGAATAGGTTTGGAATTTTATTTCCAAATGGTTTATTTCCGTTTTGATAACTAAGTGTAGTATCCATGATTGATCTATCATCGGTATGATATACATGCCATTCTTGCCTGTTGCAAACAGATGGTGTTTTCATAGCCATTCTAACCACTCTTTCAACTGTTCGTAAATCAACTTTACCATTACTGCTGTATTCCCGTAAAGAATATCTGCTTAAAAAAAACATCTCTGGCTTATTCAACTTACCTAATGTAATTTCTTCAAAAGACAAATTAATTGATCCATGGTCTTCATCCGAAACCAAACCCAAGTCATTAATAAAATCTAACATTTCCTTTGACTGTTTATTTTCGATGTTTTCAGGTAAGGTCAAAAACTTAGATAAAACCTGGCTGCTAGCGATGTCATGGTATCCAAAATGACCTGTTTCATGAGCCTTCTTCAATCTTTCGTATACACGACGAGCATTACTCCACCCAGATTTTTTATTTCGTTTTTTATAGCTCAAACTCTTCTCTAAACCATGGTAAGCCATTGCTAAATTATAGTTCCTTATTTGGCTATCATAAAGATTCTCTTTCCAACCACTGTAAAGTACAAATCTTCGGTAGTCATATAAAAACCCCAATAAGCCTTGAGTATTTCGGTATAACCCCCGAAATATGGGTCTTATAAAATTCCTCCAAATATTATTCATTGCTTTAAAATCCTTTTACAAAAACTCTTTTCTTTGCACCCCAAAAATAAAGTGCCATTAACAAAATATTACTTCCTACCGTCGCAAGTGCAGCGCCTTTAGGCCCAAATTTTGGGATTAATAAAAGATTCGCTAAAATATTAAAAACTGCTACTGAACCCATAAATACAACTTTTAACCTCATATGTTTCCTAGTTACTAAGACAGCTCCAAAACTATAAGTCAAAAACGAGATAGGTACGCAAAACGCTAAAATATTCATTAATACTATAGAATCATAATACTCTATACCGAAAACTAATATTATAAACGTTTCAGACCCTATTAAAATAAATAGCATAGCCAATATTCCTAGAATTAACATTAATATATTAGAAAGTTTATAAACTTTATAAAATTTAGGTTTGTCTTGATTAGCCCATCTATGATATTTAGGTAATAAGAATTTGCCGAACAAGATAGATGGAATCAAAAGAATGGCCGTTAGAATAACATAACCTACATTATAGTATCCTGCTTGTTCGTCTCCAGCTAAATATTTTACCATAATTATATCACTTTGAACGTAAATAAACGCAAATAAGGTTGCCAATCCAAAGGGCCAGGATTCCTTTAAAACATCGGAAATTTTAACAATATTATTTTGCACCTGTTTTTTATTTCCATGTCCCTTCAAACCAAAATCACCTTCAATCATTTTAAGAAAATGTGGTAAGGAGATTAATAAGGACAAAACCCCTACAAATGCATAAATGAAAGCTATTTTATAAACATCCAATTCAATGCCTAAAATAAATACACTAATTAAAATACTAATTAGCCTTAGTAGATTTGGTAATAATTTCCAAATCGTCATATTTACATAACCCTCCTCTAGCTGTAATTTTGAAGTTACCAACTCTATAGCTATAAAACCATACATATGAAGAGTTAATACTAGTAATATTCTAGATGTGACTGCATCTTGAAATGGCAATTTGGAGAAAACTGCCAAAAAAACCGTTATTATAGCCAAAGTTAAAACTACAAAATATAAAGAAGGTTTTACCCATCTAATTCCGGACCAACCTTCCTCACCAAAAATTTTAAGCCATGATTGAGCAACTCCAAACCCAGCTAACAGAGAAAATATCATTGTTGTTGCGATGGCGGAAGAAAATATTCCAAAAGAAGATGGCCCTATTTCTCGTGCCAAAATAATATAAATTACAAAAGTACTTCCACTGCCCAATATTGAACCTAACCAGAGAAATGAAACTGCTTTTAACGATTTTTTAAAACTCATATTTTTCTATGATAGACAATGATTTAATAATAACATTAAAATTGATGTTATTATTAAAAGAACCTAATGTCTAATGTTTCAGCTAAGATTAATACTAATAACGCTATTAAAATATGTATATTAACAAAGGCTTTAAAAGTGAAGCTTAACTTTTTAATATCTTTTCTTCCTAGTTCAAATAAAAAAACGCTGTGTAGCAGAGGACATGGCAGAGTTAAAAAAGGAAAATAGAATTACCACCCCACCAACCGCACTATATACCCCGAAGTCTTCTAAACCTAAAACATCTAACACTACTCTAGAGGTATTTAAGGCAACTGCCATGAAAACAGCATCCTTATATAAAGGTACATTGTGCTCTTTGCTATTTTACTGTTTTCATTTGAATTACTCAATCATTTAACTTTAGTGTATCATTATTAAACTATTTAATAAATTCAACAATTCTTTAAAACTTCTCGCATTGGTCAAAAACTGATTACTATATGTGACAAAAGCCAATATGAATTGGGGATAAATGGTATAAAATAACTAATTAATACCTACAATGCGATAGTTATTTTGTCATATAACAGGCCCGCATAATTTTCAGCACTATACACCCCTAGATTAATGATTTTTAAAGCTTTTATTTTGGTTTCAATTGTTTTAACCATATAATAGTTATCATCTATGAATATGATTTCAGGTTTAAAATCCCAAATTTCATGCTTTCTTTTATTATTTATTGAATTCTGCGATAAAAAAGATGAGTACCTATCTTCTGGTAGTGCGTGAAACATAATAGAATACTGGTTTAAATCTTCAATGTTATCTATATCTAACTCCATAATCAAAGACATTTTACCATTACCTGCGTTCATAAAGTCTATGCTTTTCAGCGACACTAAATCTGTAAGCTTTCTCCCTACAAATTTATTCGATTTGGAAAATGACCCATCTGTAATATACCTTTCTACTTTGGCTTCGACCGAATTTAAAAGCCCTATTCCATACTCTTTGTTAATAAATTTTGCCAAAAATTCACTTACTTTGTTTGCTCCATTATTATTTAAATGAATAACATCTCTAAAATCATGGGGTGTTAATTGTATGGAATTAATTTTATAGTTGATATCAAGATACTTTTGATTCTTGCTTCTAAGATAGTTATTTAATGAAGTAGAAAATATTGAATAACTCTTATTTTTTAGCTCTCTTAAAGATGGTGCCGTAACAAACAGAACTGGGATTCTGTATTTTTCTGTAACTGATATAATCTGGTCTAAATTATATTTTTGATTTAAGTCTAATATATCTTCCCCTATATTACTTTTCATATTTTTTACCGCAAATAATGGGGCGTATTTTTTGGCATCTTTAACACTATATTGCCAACCACGATAACCATTGTTTTCTTCAACCAGATTAACATTTTTTTGAGCATCAATTTTGTTCTCTTTTAAGGTTTTCCAGCCTTGATGGTTCCTAAATGTTTTTATGAATAAAAATGGAAGTTCTTTTAAAGGAAAATCCTCCTTAGCGTGTTGCAGTTTATTTATACTGAAGGGAAAAGCATCATAACTAGTAAATTGATTGCTAATATTCTTTTTAGAATATGCTGAACCTATGCTTTCACTATAAAGTTCAATTACTAAAAGTTTGGGTTTTTGTTTTTTTAATGTTTCTTCCAACACAAATTTGGTAGTTGGTAACCTTTGTCCATTATTACCAAAATTAAAGCTGTTAATTTCTAAAACCTCATTAAATATTCTTGGATTAAATGTGCTATAACTTTTTGAACTTCCATAAAAATAAACCTCATATTCATCACCATCATTACAACTATTATTAAAATTCTTAACAAAGTCCGCAAATGGATTTATTTTGGTTAAGGGATTCCCTAAAAAAAACAGCATTGCCATGACCAAAATAGTTGACAGAAGTAATTTGAAAATAAGTTTTTTCATTTGAAATTAAAATTGAAAATAAATAAATTTAGATTCGTCATAATCACCATAAATTCCGAAAACCATAACTAATAATATCAAACATAAATAAAGAGACCATCTAAATACAATTTTTTGACTTTGCAGCTTTTTATATAAATTAAATTTCTGTTGAAAAAGTTCAATTATAAATAAAAGGATTATCACAAAAAAAGCAACATACAAATCATATTGATCCATTCCTTTGTTAACAATGCTCGTTCCAAATTCATTAAATTTAAAACCAAAAGCTTTTTTAATAACCACTAAAGAATTATTGAACGTATCTGCCCTGAAAAAAATCCAAGAGAAACATACTAAAATGAATATGTAAGTTCTTTTAACAATATCAAAAAAAAATGTAGGTGATACTACCGATAATAATTTGTGCTTTTTATTATATTTCTCAAGAACAATTAATAACCCGTGTAAGGCACCCCAAATCACAAAGTTTATTGACGCTCCATGCCATAAACCACTTATCACGAAAACAATGAATAAATTTAAATATACCCGATATTCGCTTTTACGACTGCCACCTAAAGGGATAAATACATAATCTCTAAACCATGTTGACAATGAAATATGCCATCTTCTCCAAAATTCAGTAATTGATTTGGAAAAATATGGGGTGTCAA
This sequence comes from Maribacter orientalis, assembly GCF_900109345.1. Taxonomy (GTDB): domain Bacteria; phylum Bacteroidota; class Bacteroidia; order Flavobacteriales; family Flavobacteriaceae; genus Maribacter; species Maribacter orientalis. Next base: position 26,748 of record NZ_FNZN01000006.1, on the reverse strand, counting down.
AATTTTTCATAAGATCAAATCCCATGCTTCTAGCTACTCCAATAGCAATATCTGAATACCCGGAAAAATCACAGTAAATTTGAATTGCAAAAAATAAAATTGCTACTAAAGTTGCCAATCCATTATGGTCAGCTAGATTTGAATAGTACTCATTTACGTATAGTGCCACACGGTCAGCAATAACCATTTTTTTGAACAATCCGTATAGAATAAGAAATAATCCGCTTTTTATTTGTTCGTAGTTGAACTTATGAACTTTATCAAATTGAGGGAGTAGGTGTGATGCTCTTTCAATTGGTCCGGCAACCAATTGAGGGAAAAACGAAACAAAAGCAAAAAAGTTAATACCGTTTTTAGCTGGCTTCAGTTGTCCTCTATATATGTCTATGGTATAGCTGAGCGTCTGAAATGTATAAAAACTTATCCCAACGGGTAAAATAATATTCAAGGTTTCTAAGCTTAGTTTGCTTCCAAACAAACTAAAAGCATCAACAAACGATTCAATGAAAAAATTGAAATATTTAAAATAAATTAAAAAGCCCAGATTAAAAAACAAGCTAATAAACAGCAGAAGTTTTTTACGATGTTTATCAATTTCTTTATAAATGTACTTTCCTAAAAGATAATCTAGTAACGAACTGAACATTATTAAAAATAGGAATCTCCAATCCCACCAACCGTAAAAAATATAGCTTACAATTAGGAGGAAGATATTCCGTATTTTTAAATTTTTGTGAAAAATCCAATATAGAACAAATACCAAGGGGAAAAAAATAGCAAAGTCTATTGAATTAAACAGCATAAACTCTAATTATTATTTACCCCGCAAAAATCCAACACTATTTTTTCTTTTGATAATTCTAAAGTTTTAAATTCTTTATGAGCCACTAAGAAGACAATAATATCTGCTTTTTTAGCCGCTTCTTTGTATGTAGTTAATTTAAATACATTATGAGAATCTATATTGGGTTCAACTATAAAGTACTCTTCATTATTAGAATCTTGCAAAACCTTTTGAGCTATATATTTTGCAGGAGATTCCCTAAGATCATCAATGTTTGGTTTGAACGCTAGGCCCATCAAGGCTATTTTAGGTTTTTTCCCATTTTTGATTTCGTACTCTAATTTTGCATTTTTAACCTTTTCTGCACACCAAAAAGATTTATAGTTGTTTATTTCTCTAGCCGTACCTATAATTTTAGATTCCATCGGGTAGTCTGCTACAATGAAATATGGGTCTACCGCAATACAATGCCCCCCTACACCACAGCCTGGCTGAAGAATATTTACACGTGGATGTTTGTTCGCCAAATCAATAAGCTCCCAAACATTAATATCTGCCTTATCGCATATAAGGGATAATTCATTAGCAAAAGCAATTTGAACATCACGTGAAGAATTTTCCACAAGCTTACACATTTCAGCAGTTCTTGCATTAGTTTTGTGTAAATTTCCTTTTATAAATTGTTTATAAAATGCAACAGCCTTTTCTGTAGATGTTTCATTAATACCACCTATAACCCGGTCATTATTAACTAATTCATACATAACGTTACCAGGTAAAACTCTTTCGGGACAATAGGCTATTGATAATTTTCCTTTAAGATCTGGGCGGGAATTATATATAAGCGTCATCATTTTTTCCGTAGTCCCAATAGGAGATGTAGATTCAATAATGAACAAATCACCTTCTTTTAAAAAAGGAATAATAGATTCTGTTGCTTTTTCTACAAAAGAAATGTCTGGCTCATTTTTAGCTTTAAACGGTGTTGGTACAACAATTAAATACGTATCAGCTTCAACTGGTTTAGTAGATGCTTTCAAATATCCATTAGAGACAGCCTCAGCTACTGCTGTATCTAATTCAGGCTCTATAATATGTATTTTACCTGCATTTATTGTATCAACCACTGATTGATTAATGTCTACGCCATAAACGTAAGTTCTATTTTGTGCTATTAAAGCTGCCGTAGGAAGACCTATATATCCTAAACCTACCATTACTACACTTGGTTTCTTCAACATTAGTATTATTAATGGTTAAAAATATATTCAACTATTTTTTCACAAGCACTGCCATCTCCATAAGGATTATGACACTTACTCATATTACTATAGCTATCGTGATCGTTTAATAGCTTCTGTGTTTTATCTACAATTTTTGTTTTGTCTGTTCCAACTAGAATTACCGTGCCTGCATCTACTGCTTCTGGTCTCTCGGTGGTATCTCTCATGACCAAAACTGGTTTTCCTAGACTAGGTGCTTCTTCTTGCACACCACCACTATCCGTTATTATCAAATAAGACTTATCCATTAACCATACAAAAGCGGGATAAGAAAGCGGTGAAATAAGCTTAATATTGTCAACTTGATTTAATAGCTCATATACAGGCTTTTGAACATTTGGATTTAAATGAACAGGATAAATGATTTGAGTATTAGGATTATCTAAAGCTATCTGTTTTAAAGCTTCACAAATATTGATGAACCCTTGTCCATGATTTTCTCTTCTATGACCCGTAACTAAGATTATTCTTTTGTTTTCTTTTATTAACGGTTTTAAATCTTCAATTTGTTGGTCCACATAATTAGTAGTGTTTACCTTTTCTACACTAAATTTAAGTGCATCAATTACTGTGTTGCCCGTTATTAATATTGAATTTTCGCTTTTATTCTCACGCAACAAATTATTTTTTGAAGTCTCTGTAGGTGAAAAATGAATAGTTGATAAAACGCCAGTAACGCATCTATTCATTTCCTCTGGAAATGGAGATTTCATATTAAAAGTTCTCAGTCCTGCTTCTACGTGACATATTATAGCTCCTGAATAAAATGCCGCTAGACTAGTAGCCATCGTAGTTGTAGTATCTCCATGTACATAAACATAATCTGGCTGAAAATCTTCTAAAACCAATTTTAAGTTTAATATAATATCGGAAGTAAGATTATATAAATTTTGGTTAGGTTTCATTAAATCCAAATCATAATCTGGAATAATTTCAAAAAATGAAAGAACTTGATCTAGCATTTCTCTATGCTGTGCAGTTACACAAACTTTGGTGTCAAACTTATCTGAATGTTTTAGAAATTCTTTTACAAGAGGAGCCATTTTAATAGCCTCAGGCCGTGTTCCAAAAACTATGAGGTTTTTTTTTTTCATTCTCCTTTCTAGTTGGTAAATTTAAATTAAGGTGCTATTTTTTGGTCTTTTAGCGAAAGTACGATAATTCTTATCCGCTACAAGTTCGACTTTTCCATTATAACCATTTTCAAATAAAATTTTTTTTGCAAAATCATACCAAGTACAAACAATACCATCTGTAAAATGGTATATGCCGCTTTTAATCTTTTGATTAGTTATATGGTCCATAATAAATAATGCCAAATTATTGGCATTGGTAGGGCAACCCTTTTGTGCATCGGTTACTCTTAAAACTTTATTCGTTTTGCATTTGTCCAATATTGCTTTATAAAAGTTATTGCCAAACTCTGAATATAACCAAGAGGTTCTTATAATACAATAATTGTCCATTAACTCTTGAATATATCTTTCCCCCATTAGTTTAGACTTCCCATATTCATTTATAGGGTTAGGAATATCATCTACGGTATATGGCTCTCTCTTATTGCCATCAAAAACATAATCAGTTGAAATGTGAATTAAAGAAACATCATGCTTTTTACAGGCCAAGGCAATTTTTTTTACACCTTCAGCATTGACTGCATATGCTAATTCAGGTGTTTTTTCTGCTTGCTCTACATTTGTATAGGCCGCACCATTAATACAATAATCAAATTTCTGTGACTCAAAAGCTTTTGGTATTGACAAGGTGTCTGTTATATCTAATTCTTTAGAACTTTTAAAAGTAAATTCTATTTCTTGATAAGATGGGGCAATCTTTTGCAGGCACTGACCCAACTGGCCATTTGCTCCTGTTACTAAAACCCTTTTCATGTTGTTAAAGCTTTAAAACTAGGCAACAACATATCCTTCTCGGAAACTATAAAATCAGCTATAGGATAATCCCATTCTATAGCTAAATCCGTATCGTTATAAAGAATTCCGGACTCCATCTTAGGCTCATAATAATTATCACACAAATACGAAAAAACTACCTCTTCTGAAAGAGCTAAAAATCCATGAGCCATACCTTTCGGTATAAATATGCTTTTGTGTGTTTTAGCTGATAAATTTACTTTTATATGTTGGCCAAATGTATCGCTATTAGGCCTAATATCAACTATTACATCAGTTACCTCTCCTTTCTGCACTGTTACTAACTTAGCCTGCGCAGCTTGTCCAGTTTGAAAGTGCAACCCTCTTAAAACACCCTTTTTAGAAATAGATTTATTTTCTTGCACAAAATCAATTTTATACCCTAAATGATTTTCTAGATCTACTTTTCGGAATACCTCAAAAAACATTCCTCTGAGGTCTTGAAAAGTTCTCGGTTCTAAAATTAGGCAACCCTTTAATTTTGTGTCGATTATTTTCATGTAATCAAATTCATTAAATACTCCCCATAACCGCTCTTCAACAAAGGTTCTGCTAATTTTTTAAGTTGATCAGCATCTATAAAACCTTGTTCATAAGCCATTTCTTCAATACAACCAATCTTTAGACCTTGTCTGTCCTCAATAACCTGTACAAATTGTGATGCCTGCATTAATGAACTGAATGTACCTGTATCTAACCAAGCAATACCCTTGTCCAAAACACTCACCTGTAATTTTCCTTGTTCAAGATAGGCTTTATTAATATCAGTAATTTCCAATTCTCCTCTTTTACTTGGCAATATACTTTTGGCAATTTTAACGACGTTATTGTCGTAAAAGTAAATACCCGGAATAGCAAAATTGGATGATGGTTTTTCCGGCTTTTCCTCTATTGAAATAGCTTTGCCATGTTGGTCAAAATCAACAACACCATATCGTTTTGGATTATTTACGTGATACCCATAAATAATACCTCCATCAGGGTCGATATTGGCTTTCAGTAATTTTGCTAAACCTGAACCATAAAATACATTGTCTCCCAATATTAGAGCAATTTTATCTTTCCCTATAAAATCTTCGCCTATTATAAATGCCTCTGCCAAACCATTAGGGTTTTGTTGAACTGCATATTGAAAATCGCACCCCAGTTGACTTCCATCACCTAATAACTTCTTAAAAAGCAAGTTATCTTGAGGGGTGGTGATAATAAGAATTTGCTGAACTCCTGCTGATAAAAGTGTTGCCAACGGATAATAAATCATTGGCTTGTCATAGATAGGCATTAACTGCTTACTAATAGCTTTTGTTAAGGGCCACAATCTTGAACCCGTACCACCGGCAAGTATAATTCCTTTCATATCAGGCTTGTTGATATTTATCTAAATACCACTGTACTGTCTTTTCCAAACCAGTATCGAAGTTTTGTTTAGCTTTCCAGCCCAGTGTATTTGAAATTTTTGAAGCATCTATTGCATATCTAAAATCGTGACCCAAACGATTTTCTACAAACTTAATTTGGTCTTTATAGTTACCGTTACTTTTAGGGAGCTTGACATCTAGAATATCGCATACTTTTAGTGCAATGGTTAAATTGTCATATTCATTATTTCCTCCTAACAGATATGTTTCACCTACTTTTCCTCTATGAAAGATTAAATTTATGCCTTCACAATGGTCTTTGACGAACAGCCAATCTCTTACATTTTTACCATTACCATAAATAGGTATTTTATTTCCGTTTACTGCAGATCTAATGATAGTGGGAATTAATTTTTCATCGTGTTGTTTGGGCCCATAATTATTAGAGCAATTACTGGTTACAACATTCATACCATACGTATGGTAATAACTCCTTACTAGAAAATCTGAAGAGGCCTTTGTGGCACTGTACGGACTGTTGGGTTGGTACTTGGAGTTTTCAGTAAAATAACCTTCACTCCCCAATGAACCATACACTTCATCGGTTGATATCTGATGAAATCTGTTATTACTGCCTGTCCAAAAATGTCTAGCAATTTCCAAGAGATTAAATGTGCCTTCAATATTAGTCTTTACAAATTCATTTGGACTACTAATAGAGTTGTCTACATGAGACTCAGCTGCGAAATTAATCACCCCTGATATATTATGTTGAATAAAGATGTTTTTAGTTAAATCAAAATCACAAATATCGCCATGGATGAATGTATATCTGGGATGTGCTTCTACCTCCTTTAAATTATCCAAACTTCCCGCATAAGTGAGTTTGTCTAAATTAACCACCGTATAATCAGGATTCTTGTCTAAAAAAAATGGAATAAAATTACTCCCAATAAAACCTGCGCCTCCAGTAATAAGAATCGATTGCTTTTCTTTTGGACTTTCTGGCATAGTCGTTTTAAGTTAAAGTCTTGGACTTCTTATTTAAAAATAAGAGAATTGAGATAATAAAAAATACTAAAATAAATATGAACGGTATTAAAACTATATTCTTGCCAAAAAACGATTTATGCTCTTCTTGGGGTTGACCCAAATTAATTATGCTTACCGGTTCCGTCCGTTCTATCAACTCTAATTTCTTAGTTTCAATATCACGAATCAAACCTGTCTTATATTCAAATATGTCAGCTATATTGACTTGTTCTTGGTTATCCAGAACAATTCTTTCACTAACAGTGTTATTACTTTTAGATGCCAAACTGTTTGTATAGTTTGAAATAATTTCATCTACTTGTTTTAGCAAGTATTCATCCTCCTTAATTCTATATGCTGCATTGCTACGGTATACTTCCAAAATACCATTATAATACTTACTAGAATTAATGTATTCAAGAATTTTATTTACGAAGTCTTTACCAAACTCTGCATTCTTATAATAAAAAGTTATTTGATGGTTAAATGAACTTTTATTTTGTAGTTCGGCCCTCACAATATCTGATATGGCGTCAGTATTTTCAAAACTTTGAAGCAATTCCAAATATTTTATATCACTTTCGGAATTTACGTCTTCCACAACCCTACTTATGGTAACCTCTAATCCCGAAAAGTCGATTTTCTCAATACCTATGGATTTAAAGAATACTGAATCCTTCGCGCTAATATTTGATTGAACCTCATTAATAACGTCATATAAGTAATTTTTACTTTCCAGTTGTGGTTTAACAATGACCTCAATCTTTAGTCTTTTAGAAATAATTTTATTAAGCCCATAACCTATAACCAAGCCTAATATTACCAAACCAATTAATATAAAAATATTCTTCTTTAAATACAGGAAGACTCTTAAAAAAAATCGAAATATGGCATTGAACCCTTTTCCAATTAAATGAAACAATTGTCCCAAATCTATTTCATCGGAACTGTTTTGAGTTTTTGGTGATTGATTTTCAGCCATTCTATGAATTAAATATTTGTTTTAAAATTTTATCGGTAATTAGATACGTGGGCTTCACTCCTGTTGTACCCAATCCTCCAGAGGCTAATGTACTGCCTGTTTCCAAAGGATTATCTGATGCATAATATGCGTATCTAACCTTAACATCTTCACTGATACTCTTTCTTATTTTAGATGCTGATTGTATCGCTTTCTGATAGTGCACTCCTTCCATCTCCAGTCCTATGACATTCCAAGTTGATTTGTGAAAGAACTTCAAAATATCTTTGTTCTGAAGTGATGTTCCTAAAACAGTTACCATAGTACCTTCAAAAACTTCAAGTCCATACCCTTCAAAATCTTTGGCACATAACTCATTCTTAAATGGATAGTTATCTGCAGTTCCTTCAAAAATATGCGCCGACGGAATCATCAAATCACCTTTTCCGCCTTCAAGTATACCTGCTTTCCCCATTATTGAAACTGAATCTACATTAATTAAAGATCCGTTGTTCTTTTTGGTGATATATGGTTTTAACAGCTCATCAATAGTTTCATAGGCCTGTTCACCAAAGGCGTAATCCATTACAAATATAACAGGTTTTTTATCAATCTCTTTAGTTGAAAATTCGTATGAACAATTGTTAACTTTTATCTTCGCCGTATCAAAAATTTGAACATCGATATTGGTGCCCGAAGTATCATCTATTGAAATCATCCCATTGATTTCTGCTAACTCGGTTACTTTTTTCCTTAATTCAGCATTACCATCGCTACTTAATGCCTCGAATATATCTAATGAGTCTGCATCTGAAAATTCGCTAGTCAAAGCCGCCTTTGCAAAAAGTGAATTCATAACGCTATGCATATTTGCGGATATTATATGGATAGGTCTATGTTGTAAATTATTTTTTACTATAATACTTTTAATATTATTTGCCCAAATTTCACCATGAATATGATGCCCCAATCGCTCTCTCAATAAAGCGCTAAATGTTATAGCTCTTTTTTCACCAGATATTTCTTCTTGCAGTGCTAGCTTTCCAAGCCAGTAAATTACTTTTAAAAATCGTTCTGGATTCGTTTTAGTGCTGAACTTTTTATAGACCTCCAATATCTCCTCGAAAGACCGTCCTAAGATATTGGCTGTATGGATTAAGGCTATTTCGCGTTCTTCTTGAGTTAATTCTTCTTTATTAACAGCATTTTCAAGCTTTGCCCAATCTCTTATTGTTTTTTCTGTTTCAGGTATTAAAATTCGATTACAGATTTTTTCAGATTCAATAAACAAAAAAGTTAGGTGCGTTAAAATATCGTAGATGTCAGAACGACCTCGTGTAATCTCAATATTCATCTGCTCATCATCAATGCGATAACAATTTCTCCTTCTCTTTGGTGGTATGATTGGGTTGATGTGGGAAATACCGTAACCTTCATCAGATGTTAAATTGATAAAAGTACATTGTTCAATACCTTCTGGCAGACGTTCTAACACATAAATAAGACCATTTAATTCCGCTTTTTCTTCACCTACCGAACCATAAATTTCAGGTCTTAATTGTAATAATGCATTTTTTAATGCTTCCCCAGAAACTCCATTTGGCTTATAAAATCCTCTATTAAAAAGATGACGCATGGTAATATACATGCGTTCAATAGCATTTGTGGATTCTTGAGCTCTAGTTGTAGTAATTGCTTTTCCCATGGAAGATTTCAAACAAAATTACAATTTAAAATTTGTTAATAAAAAGCTAGGTTTTTATCTTGCTATATTTTGACAAACTATCGGCTACCTTTCTGTCATTCGATAATCTTTGAACCTTATTCTGTCCGCCTAGTTTTCCTATTGATTTCATGTAAGAAAAGAAACCTCCACTTTCAATCGGAGTAATCTTTAAAGTTTGCAGAACCTTTCCAGTTATAAGGTCATAATAATAACTATTCTGCTTTTGCAAAGCGGCATCTAACTGTTGAACAAATAAATTCATATCGCTCGGTGGCTTTTCAAACTCAATAAACCATTCATGATATGGTAATTCATTTTTTTCCGGTGTAATCTGTGGTGCAACTGTAAATTCACTTACACTGGCATCTGTTGCGCTAGTTGCTACCAACATGGCTTCTTCTACTTCCTTAGCTATTACATGTTCCCCAAAAGCTGAAATAAAATGCTTTATTCTACCTGAAACCACAATTTTAAAAGGATAAACAGAAACAAACCGAACGGTATCTCCTAAGTTATATGCCCATAGGCCCGCATTTGTAGTTATGATCATTACATAATCTACACCTATTTCCACATCTTTTAAGGTAAGTCGTCGTGCATTCTCCTCAAAAAATTCATCTGATTTTACGAACTCATAAAATATACCAGCATCTAAGAGCAACAACATACCATTTTCCTTTTGGGAATTTTGATAAGCAAAAAACCCTTCACTTGCAGGAAAAAGTTCAATGCTAGCAACCTTTCGACCAATTAACTTTTCAAACTTCTTTCTATAAGGTTCAAAATTGACTCCTCCATAAATAAACAGCTCAAAGTTCTTGAACAAATCACCAATATTCTGATTGGTATTTTCCTTAAGTTTTTCAAAATACATTTGCACCCATGAAGGAATACCCGCAATAACGGTCATATCCTCACCTTTGGTTTCTTCCACAATAGCAGCGACCTTGGTTTCCCAATCTTCTATGCAATTCGTCTCCCAGCTTGGCATTCTATTCTTCTGTAAATAATTAGGAACATAATGCGCTGAAATACCAGAAAGTCTGCCCAACTTAACTCCGTTTTTCTCTTCTAAAACTGGGCTACCTTGTAAAAAAATCATTTTGCCAGATACAAAATCAGCTTTACCCGTTTCATGTATATAATTTAAAATTGCGTTTCTAGATGCCTTTACCTGCTCTTTAATAGACACCTCGGTAATAGGAATATATTTTGCTCCTGATGTAGTGCCTGAAGTCTTTGCAAAGTAAATAGGTTTACCAGGCCAAAGAACATCGCTCTCGCCAGACACGACTAAGTTTATATATTCTTTTAGTTCCTCATAATCTCTGATAGGCACATTTCGAACAAAATCATCATGAGTTCGAATGGTGCTTAGCTTATGGTCCTTTCCAAATTTGGTTTGACTAGCACTTTGTATTAGGCTTTCGAAAACCTTTTGCTGCGTTTCTATAGGTTTGTTTACCCAGCTGCTGGTCCTTTTAGCAATTCGATGAGCAAATATTTTAGCGGCTATGGTCTTTAAAGACATCTAATTTTTAATTAAAATCAATATAATTAACTGGGTCTATAGGTGTTCCATTATCCCACAGTTCAAAATGCAAATGTGGACCCGTAGTAAATTCACCTGTATTGCCTACAGATGCAATAACCTCACCGCCCCTTACAATATTTCCTTGAAACTTTGATAATGAGCCATTATGTTTATAAACACTCAATAATCCGCCTTCATGTTCGATAATAATCACGTAACCCGTATCGGCAGTCCATTCGGAAAAAATGACCGTACCATTGGCAACAGCTTTTACCGGACTATCAGTTGGAGCAGTAACATCTACCGCATAATGCTTTTCATTCGGGTTATACCCCATCGATATTGAACCTGATACTGGGGTAAATAAAACCAGATTTTTTTTGTCGATGGTTCGTTCAAACAAATTGTATTTATCCTCAAGTGCCACTTCAGCGCGTAGCAATGAATCTTCCTTTATAGGATTTAAATCTACAGATTCGGGATCTAATTTAAATTGTTGAAAAAGAGAATCTCTATTAACAACTGTATTTTCTATATCTCCCTTTAACACCATTCGAATATTATCTAAATACTTATTGGTATAATTTAAGGTTCTAACCAAGGAGTCTGTCCTATACGTAAGTTCTGTGGCTTCTTTTTTGAGCCGTGTCGAAGAATATCCAGGTATATACTCGCGTAAAGGCGTAAAGGCTATCAATAAAGTAGTTAGTCCTATAAGGGTAATCATAAAAAGAGACCCTGTAACAAAAACATTCAGCCTACTAAGTTTAAAAGATATTTTTTCCTCAAAAGTACTTTCATTCAAAATGACCAAACGGTACTTATGAAGCAACTTTCGTTTTATTTCTTTTCTTTTTTTAACTTTCTTGGCCATCCTAACAAAGATAAACTTAGAATTTAATTAAGACTATCTTTAAAATAATTAATTCTACAAGACAAGTCTAAATGCACAATACTTACGTTTTTAATAGATATCTGGTTTACATAATCTCCTAAATTGCGCTTCAAAAAGAATAAAATTAATTAAATCTCCAAATTTCATTTTTTCTTTATAATAGGTGATTAACTATCTTTTTTTTTAAGTGCCTTGTTTTTATATATCCTTCTACAACATTTACTTCGTACTCTAAACCCTATATCAGACTTGTTCACAAATTCAATTATGGTCAATTTTCAATATATATCGTTTTGAATTACGTATTGAACCATAACTATTAATAAAGTATCAATACTATAGTTTGTTTGCCTAATAACAAATTATAATCTTTAACCAAAGAGTTATTCTTCATAAGAATAAATAAAGAATTCGATTACGTTAATTGAATTGATACCAAAATGAAATGAATCAATATGTTTTACCAGACAGATCTTAATTATAAGTTATATATAAAATAAACCAATAGGTTTATTAGGGAGGGTTTATCAAATTGGTTTATAGATTTTACTTTATATTAAATAAATAAACACTTGAAGTGAATATTAACAGCAAACTAAGAAGTTTTTAGTATCTTTGAAATCCATTTAAAAATAAAGTCTTATGACAATCTTATCTACTTTTTTGGCTATAGGTGCACCGCAAATAATTCTAGTGGTAGTGGTTGTTCTACTATTATTCGGAGGAAAAAAGATTCCTGAACTAATGAGAGGTTTAGGTAGTGGAATAAAAGAATTCAAAGATGCCTCCAAAGAGGACGATCAATTAGAAGAAAAGAAAAAAGATTAATTTATTTTAATTCTTTTTCAGAAAGCATTATCAGGCCCTGTTGTACAGGGCTTTTTTGTGCCCAGTAATAACTGGTCATTATCTTAAGCCTAGCTAAATTAGCTTTAAGCTCAGTACTTTTTTGCCCTTGAAATGCTTAAATACTTCGGCTAAAATGTATTCAAATGTTTATCGAAGCTACTGATAACATAGACTACACGACAAAAAACACTTCTTTCACAACAAATACTATACGAACCATACCATTAAAACTAATTTTGTAAGTGTTGTAGTATGACCAAACCATTATAAAACCTCAATACTACAGATTTACACCGTTGCAATCCCTTCGGCTCAAATTAGAATTATGCATATGAGAAGTTTTATAAACCTGTATTTTTTAATCTTTGTCGCTTTTATTCATGCTCAAGATTTTCAAGCTAATTTAACCTCTGAACAATCTTTCATCTCCGAATCTACACCTGTGCTTGAAATTGAGGTAACGGACTCAGAAGCATTTGAAAGAACTGCTGAATCCTACGCTATTCCACATAAAACATTTGAAAACATTAAAGATGTTCAGAATGGTTATTATGTAATCTCAGGTATTTTTAGTAAGAGTAAAAATCTAAAATCTCAAGTTAAAAAGTTAAATAAAAAGGGCTTTGATTCAGGTTATTTTCAAAACCCCGAAAACGATTTATTCTATCTTTATTTAAATCACTATAAATCGTGGGAGACAGCTTTAGAAGAGTGTAGTACAAAATTCAACAATCGTTATGATAAAGAATTCTGGATGCTTAAAATAGCCAATAATGAACCTGATTCCGAATTAATTTCTTTAGAAGATGTTACCTATGAACATTTAGAAAATTCTGAACAAAGCACATTGACTTCAAATAAACATGTTGCCCTTACATCAGTTGAAAAAGAATCAAAAAATAAACTTGTACAGAGGGCAGATGAGTACTTTAATAAAATGTGGTACGCAGAGGCTGCAAAACTTTATGAACTTGCCTTAAACAAGAATGATGACGCCTACACCTTTGACGTTTTAAAAAAGGCGGGGGATGCGCACTATTTTAATACTGATATGGAAAAAGCCTATAAATGGTATAATATCTTGTATGAAAAATATGAATCAGAAATGAGCTCAGATTATATTTTTAAGTATGCACATTCACTTAAAGGAACCGGAAATTACAAAAGGTCTAAACGCCTTATGAAATTATATAATAGAAAGTTAGCAGGAGAAAAGATAGAACAAAATAGTGAATTAAATGAAATTGTATTAGATGGTCTTTTAAGAATGGATGATAGGTTTGATGTTAAAAATATTAATGTTAATTCAAAATATTCTGAATTCTCACCAATGTTCTACAATGGCGACGAAATTGTTTACGCTTCAGCAAAAGATTCTTCTGTATTTAATACTAGGCGGTATAAATGGAATAATCAACCTTACTTGGATTTGTATGTAGCCAAGATAAATGAAGAATCTCAAGATTTAAAAAACGCTATAAAGTTCTCGAAAGAAATTAACACTAAATACCATGAAGCATCGGTAGCCTTCTCGCCTGATAATGAAACCATGTATTTTACGAGAAATAATTATGGAAAAAAGTTAAAAAGAGATAAGAATGGTATAAACAACCTTAAAATATACCGTTCTAAAAAAATAAATGGAGAATGGACAAAGGCAGATGAAGTATCCTTTAATAGTGATGAATATTCAACCGGTCACCCTGCTTTAAGCAAAGACGGCAAGCAGCTTTATTTTGTATCAGATATGCCAGGAAGTATAGGTGAAACAGATATTTTCGTGGTAGACGTTTTAGAAGATGGTTCTTTTTCTACACCAAGAAACCTAGGTCCTGAAATCAATACAGAACATAAAGAAATGTTTCCTTTTATAAATGAAAAGAAACTTTACTTTTCTTCAGATGGTCATGCTGGATTAGGGGGTTTAGATATTTTTGAAGTTGCCTTCGATGATGAAGTTGGCTTTCTAGAAGTAAGAAATGTTGGAAAACCTATAAATAGTAAAAAGGATGATTTTTCATTTATAGTAGATGAGGATACACAAAAAGGATACTTTGCATCTAACCGTTCGGGCGGTAAAGGTGATGATGATATTTACTCGTTTAAAACATTACAAATTGAGGAAATTCCAGCGAATACAAACGCTATTTCGGGTATAGTTACAGAATTGGTAGGTGGTGATATCATGCCAAATGCATTGGTACAACTATTAGATGAGAACAACATCAAACTTAAAGAAATGGAGACGGACGAAAATGGAAGTTTCGTTTTTGAAGATCTAGAATCAGATAAAAGATATGTACTAAAAACTACAAAGGGTTCTTACTTTGATGACACTAGAGATACAGCAACAAAAAATAACGAAATCGTAAACGTTGATGTTTCAATGAGGAAACTTAATGATATGATTGCTGTTGAAAACGGAATTAGAAAGCTGAAGACAGAGATGATTCACTTTAATTTCGACAAATCATATATTCGAAAGGATGCTTCTTTAGAACTTGATAAATTGATTGCTGTCATGAATGATTCACCAAACATGATTATTAAAATTGAATCACATACCGATTCTCGAGGTGATGCGGTATATAACAAATACCTTTCTGACAAACGTGCCAAATCAACAAGGGAGTATATTATAGCAAAAGGTATAGACCCTTCGCGAATAGAAAGTGCAATTGGTTATGGCGAAGAAAAATTACTTAATGGCTGTGATGGTTCTGTTCGCTGTACAGAAGAACAGCACTATCTTAACCGAAGGTCAGAATTTATTATCGTAGATATGTAAACTTTAAAAATACCGCCTTGGGCGGTATTTTTTTTACTAATAAATTCTGCCTTTGACAAAGGAAGTATGGTGTTATACATAAACTCTAATAATCACTTCTAAACAGTCCTTTTTGTCATCTTTATTTAGCTATTAGCCCTTAGTTTTATACCTTTTACCGAATACGACACTTTCTCCACTCTTGTATTTAATCCGCCATATTTTACAGTTCATAGAAATAGTTTTAATGTAGATGCTTTTCGAAGTATTAATTCCCCTTTTAACTAATCTTTTCAATAAACGAAGAATTAAAAGCCAACTTTATATTTCAGGAACCCCTAAAATATAGGATATGGAAAAAATTACTTTAGTTAAAGAATTATACACAGAAGCGTTTAGAAATTGGAGAAGCTTTATTCTTGAGAATTATTTTAAGATCTTCTCTTGGTTATGCTTTGTGTTAATTGGCTTGGCAATATATGCTATAGTTTTTAGAATATCTACTGGGTTTACTTTTAGTAACATATAGATTATTTAGAGTAGCATTTTTACTTTACTATTACTATGCCAAGTTCCTAGAACAACTTTGCAACACGTAAAGGTTAAAATATAAAAAGGCTCAGGAATATCCTGGGCCTTTATTTTTTCAGTTAATTGAATTAATTATTTCTTCTCTTCAACGTTAAATTGAACAGACTTAAGTATCGCTTCCAATTCAAACATATAGTCTCTCTTCTTAGTCGCTGGTGCAAATACAAAGCCCTCTAATATTAGTTTACGATTGTTTTCTTTATCGTTTATAATATAGGTTAAAAATGGGCCTGCCATTGGGTATGCGGACATTTCCCATATTCCCCTTACTTCTGCTGCTTTTTTGCCTGAAACCTCGGCAGGAAAGACATATGGTGTAAATGCCTTTTCTGTAATCATGTGATTATTTTTACCTGCAACATCACTTCCTTTAATATAAAGATCACCTATAGAATCGCGCATTCTAATGATGTCTTGTGCAAAAGTGGAATCGTTCTGAAAACCATTCTCTGGCATGGTATAGGCAATAATATTCATGTTCCCTTTTTGGATTTCACGCGAAATCCAAACAAAATTGTCTTCTTCTCGACCTACTCTATAAATAGAAGGGATTTTCATTGAAATATTAAATTTATCTACTAATGCCTTCTCCTTATTTAATGATTTTTCAAATCGTTTTTGCGCCTTTGAAATTTCAAGTGTTTTGAAATCTTTAATAAATTCGGCTGAAGTGGTATTGATGTTATCGATAAGTTCTTGTTTGTTTCGACCTTTTATTACTCCGACCTTTTGTGGCTTAGAGTACATATTAGATTTCATGTGAGCCAAATTTAACGAGTCTTGCATAACGTATAAAACGGAGCTCGTGTTTCTAATAGATCCAGAAAATATTTGTTGTGGAATTTGGGTAACACTAAATAGCGCTTCGTCCCAAGTTAGGCCTTGTGCTGCTGCAGTATAATTTTCGCGAATTGCGTCGCCAACACTACTTTTCCATAATTCATTATCGATTACTACCGTTAGCGTATTCATCGCGCCTACAGATTCTGGTAAATAATCAGCTTTACCCTCTTCCTTACAAGCAATTGACAATCCTAGAATGGCAAACAAACAAAGTAAAATTCTTTTTTTCATTGGTATTTTAATTTACGAAGAACAGTCGCACAATTTAAGTTTTGTGCCTAGTTTTAAATTATTACCACTAATACCGTTCCACTTTCGCAAATTTTCTATACTAACACCAGGATATTTTCTAGAAATGGTCCATAAAGAGTCTCCACTTCTAACTTCGTGTGTTTTTGAGTTACTTACCACATCATTTCTAGCAGGCGTTTCCCTAGGTTTTACAGATGCAGTTGCATTTTTTCTTGGATAGATTGTTAAACGTTGCCCAATACGCAAATTATTACTTCGTAAACCGTTCCATTGTTTAATTTGGCTTACACCAACTCCGTAACGTTCAGCAATCTTCCCTAGAAAATCACCGTCTCTTACTCTATAACGAATATTATTTTGTTCTGCTTGTTTTGTGATTTCGGCAAGTGGACTTTCCTTACTTTTTAATTCTTCTTCTACATGTGCGTAAATTGCCTCTTCGTTTGCAACAAATTTTCCCATTTTATGCACAGGCAACCTCAACGCGTGAGTTTTACCTTTAACGAAAGGAATGACATCTAACTTATAGGACGGATTTAATACTTTTAATTCCTCTTTATCGATACCGGTTAATTCTGAAATTTGGTCAAATGTAATTATGCTTTTTACATGAATCGTATCTGTTTCGAAATAAGCTCTTTCCGCTCTTTTCGTTTTTAATCCATGTTCCTCGGCATATTCAAAAATGTACATAGTAGCTTGAAATGCTGGTACATATCCTGCCGTTTCTCTTGGTAGGTTTCTTCTAATATTCCAATAGTTTCTTTGACCTCCGCTTCTACGTATTGCTTTGTTTACATTTCCTGGACCAGAGTTATAGGCAGCAAGTGCCAAATCCCAATCATTATAAATCCTAAATAATCTATTCAAATAGTTACACGCTGCCTCGGTTGATTTTATTGGATCACTACGCTCATCAACATAACTATTGATGTTCAATTTCATTTCTCTACCAGTACCATACATAAATTGCCAAAGCCCGGTTGCACCAACTCGAGATTTAGCTTTAGGGTTCAAAGCCGATTCAACTATAGATAGATATTTCATTTCTAATGGAATATCATGATTATCTAATTGCTGTTCGAATAAAGGAAAATAAAATTGACTTATGGTAAGCATGCGCTCCATTAAATCTCTTTTTCTTGTTAGAAATGATTTAATTACACTCTCTAAAGATGCATTATATTCTATATTAAAAGGTGTCTTTTCATTTAATCTTGCCAAACGCATTTTTAAAGTGTCGGTAGGTAAGTCTAAAACGAAATCGGAGATGGTGTCAAGCTCCATTACTTCTTGATACATTTCATCAAAAAGAGGGGCTGCTTCTACAAGTTCTTTCATCCATAGACTATCAAACTTGGCTGCCAATTCATTGTCTTCAAGATTATAAGATGAAGATTCAGTAGGCTTAAAGAGCACTAACTTTTCTTTTGGAGAATTCGCTAAATTTCCAATTTGATTAATAGGTATTGCAGTAGAAACTTCATTGTTTAAGGAATCATCAACAATAATTAAATTATCACTTATCGAATCTTTAACCGTGGTATCCGAATCTTTATTTTGTGCAGAACCCAAAATTGGAACTAAAGTTAATCCCAAAAAATAAAAACATTTGCAGACTGATTTATTCATAAGAGGCGAATTTGTTAACGGAACTAACGAAAATCGCACATTTTTTAATGAGAATAAAATAAATTCTCTTAAAATGCACAATTTTTCGTTGTAACCCGTTTATCGATAACGCCTTTGCTATGCTAATATTGCAGCGATACCAGGCAAGGTTTTACCCTCTAAACTTTCTAACATTGCGCCTCCGCCTGTTGATACATAACTAACTTTGTTTTCAAAACCAAATTGCTTTACGGCAGCAACAGAATCGCCACCACCTACTAATGAAAAAGCACCATTTTTTGTTGCCTCATCAATGTAGTTACCAACTTCTATAGTTCCTTTTGCAAATTTTTCCATTTCAAAAACACCAATAGGTCCATTCCAAAGTATAGTTTTAGAAGCTAAAATCACCTTTTTAAAATTTTGTAATGTTTCTGGGCCAGCATCCAATCCTTGCCATCCATCAGGAATTTTGTCTACATCTACCACTTGCGTATTTGCATTGGCATCAAAATCATCTGCTGCAATTACGTCTACGGGTATATGAACTTTGACACCTTTTTGCTTTGCCTTTTCAAGAATTTCTAAAGCCAAGTCCATCTTATCATCTTCGCAAATAGATTCTCCAACTTTTCCGCCTTTTGCCTTAATAAAGGTGTAGGTCATTCCTCCACCAATAATCAAGTCATCAACCTTATCTAGAATATTTTCGATAATAGTGATTTTTGAAGAAACCTTTGCTCCTCCAAGAATAGCCAAAACAGGTTTTTCACCTGTCGCCATTACTTTTTCTATCGCTTCTATTTCTTTAGCCATTAACAATCCG
The DNA here is from genome assembly GCF_900109345.1 of Maribacter orientalis. Taxonomy (GTDB): domain Bacteria; phylum Bacteroidota; class Bacteroidia; order Flavobacteriales; family Flavobacteriaceae; genus Maribacter; species Maribacter orientalis. Next base: position 7,505 of record NZ_FNZN01000006.1, on the reverse strand, counting down.
AAACACTTAGCATTCGGAAAAAACTTTGCCACTACAGTAGTTGATGCGTGAGCACGGTGTGCCGTTCCAAAAGCATCATTTACATATATATCTCCAAGTTTTGAAAGTTTTTCAGCAAATTCCTCATCCCCTTTTTCTTCTTCGCTATGAAATCTTAAATTTTCTAACAAAAGAACCTCGCCGTTTTTTAATTCTGCAACGGCTTTTTCTGCTTCTTCACCTACACAATCTCCAACAAATTTTACAGCAACACCAATTATTTCAGAAACAGCATTTACAATATGAATTAAAGATAGATCAGGATTGCTTTTACCATCAGGTCTGCCCAAATGACTCATCAATACAGCGCTGCCACCATCCTCTAAAATCTTAATTATAGTTGGTTTAGCTGCCTCAATTCTATTTGTATCCGTTACTTCAAATTTGTCATTTAATGGTACATTAAAGTCCACTCTTATTAACGCTTTCTTATTTTCAAAATTAAAGTCATTCAATACTTTCATGTGATTTTCCTTTTATTAAGTAACAAATGTAAAGATTAATAGGCTTGGGTTAAAGTGCTAATCGGGATAATTTATGCTCAATTCCATTAATTTTGTTATGCTTTAAAACAACTATATTTGAATCGATGTTATTTAAAGATATATTAGGACTTTCCCATATTAAAAAACACTTGTCTTCAAGTGCTGATGCAGGTCGAATACCTCATGCGCAACTTTTCGTTGGACCAGAAGGCTGTGGCCTTTTGCCAATGGCATTGGCATATGCACAATACATTATTTGCCAAAACCGCAATGGCGAGAATGAAGGAGAAAATGAAGCTTGTAATCTTAAGTTCAATTCCTTTTCCCACCCAGACGTTCATTTTGCTTTTCCTGTTGCTAATTCTGATAAAGTGAAATCTCATGCGGTTAGCAACCATTACATGAAAGAATGGCGCGAGTTTATTATAAACCAGCCTTATGGCAATCTCTTTGACTGGTATCGCCATATTGAAATTGAAAAAAAGCAAGGGCAAATTGGTGTTGATGAAGCACAAGATATTGTAAAAAAACTCTATTTAAAATCTTATGAAGGCGGTTTCAAAGTAATGTTGATTTGGATGGCCGAAAAAATGAATACGGCCGCTTCGAACAAACTTTTGAAATTAATTGAGGAACCGCCCGATAAAACTATTTTTCTTCTTTTATGTGAAGATGAAGAACAAATAATTCAAACTATTAAATCGAGATGCCAAGTGGTTCATTTTCCCCCTTTGGCTGAAGATGCTATAGCAAATGCTTTAATAGAAAAAGGAGCCGCGAAACCAGAAGCTATGAGATTAGCCCATGAAGCAAACGGAAATTTCAACAAAGCTTTAGATCTCTTGAATAATGATTCTGAAGATTTAGTCTTTGAGAATTGGTTTGTACAATGGGTTCGCAGTGCCTTTAAAGCAAAAGGTAATAAGGCCGTAATTCATGAATTAATACTTTGGAGCGAAGAAGTTGCTAAGACAGGAAGAGAAACACAAAAAAATTTTCTGCTATATTGTATTACAGTAATGCGACAAGCTTTAATGATAAATTACGGAGCAGAGGAACTTGCTTATTTAAAGATTCATGCAGAAGGATTTCAATTGAAAAAATTTGCTCCATTTGTACATGAAAACAATATTCTAGATATAACCAAGGAGCTTGAAGATGCTATATATCATATAGAACGAAATGGAAATTCAAAGATCATTTTCACCGACCTTTCTATCAAATTAACGCGATTATTGCACAGAAAAAAAGCCGCACTTAAATAAACTACCATGAAAAACATTTTAGACCATGCAACAGAGATATTACTTTTATTATTTTTAATAATTACTTTTCTACAAAGTGGTTTTGACAAAATTTCTGATTGGAATGGAAATGTCTCATGGCTGAAAGAACATTTTTCTAAAACACCGCTTAAAAACATAGTACCCTTGATGGTCGGTATAATTTTAGTTACAGAAGTTGTTGCTGGAATACTTTGCTTAATCGGCATATACCAACTTTTGAGTACAGGTAATCCGCTCTTTGCGATTTATGGTGCAATTTTATCATGTGTAACCTTACTCATGTTATTGTTTGGGCAACGTGTTGCCAAAGATTACGAAGGGGCTAAAACCATTGCGGTATATTTTATACCATCTATTCTATTGGTATTTCTTTTGCAGCCATAGTAATTAGGGCTATTATGATTTAATTGGAACTAAAAGTTTTGAACATCAACGATACAAATTGATTGAAAATAAAAAACCCTCCTAATTAGGAGGGTTTTTTTTGGAGGCATCGAGCGGATTCGAACCGCTGTACAAGCTTTTGCAGAGCTGCGCCTAGCCACTCGGCCACGATGCCCTTTTTTAAGGGATAGCAAAAATAAACAATTATCCTTTTCCAAGTGTCATACAAAAGAAAGAAATCCTGTTTATTTGAGATTTAGAAACTATTTACTCTCTGTTTAAATTTAATGATACCGTTACTTTTTCAACATCACCGTTTATAGGCGGATTGATTTTTGAAACAGAAACCATTGATTTTTCTACGGATGGAAGTTCTAAAAATATTCGATCAATAATTCTTTTGGCTACGTGTTCTAATAATTTAGAAGGTATCGCCATTTCTTGTTTGACAATTTTGTTGATGTGAACGTAATCGACCGTGTCTTTCAACTGATCAGATATTGAAGCTTTTAATAAATTCGTATCTACCGACACATTAACCAAATAATCACTACCAATATTGGTTTCTTGTGGCAAACAACCATGATGTGCGTATGCCTTTATATTTTCTAATTGTACTTTACCCATTATTTATGTTCTGGAGAACAAACTTAATCAATCTCACGAAAGGTTTAATAGGTACAACGACAATTACTTATACCTTGAAATAAATCTACCCCTAAAGTAACCACATGGGTTCCTGAACTATAGCCTAAAAGTTCATTTAGAATAACTTGATACGAATAACCGAAGTAAAAATTACTCTTCTTTAAACCTGCTATAGGAGCGATATAGAGTGGGTTTCCTATTTGATCATTAAGAAAACGATAATTAATACCTGCATAATAATAATCTTCAAAATCGTAAAACCTAAATTTCAAGTTCAAATCAGTTACAGAACGACCATCACTTTCAAATAACTGAAAGAAAATAGAAGGTTCTACTTCTACCTTACTCGTTCTTTTCTTCATGTACCGATACCCAGTATATACATAGTAATTTCTAAGTCTATTTGGCTCGTAAATAGGGTTGAAATTGCTTAAATCCTTATCTAAAATATTAGACGCATTTACACTGAAGTAAAACTTGTCGTATCGATAAAGCATACCAACATCAAAGTTATGATTCGTGGTTGCCCTATCATCTGTTACAGATGGATCTAAGGCGTCAAAATTCTGAATATCAATTCGAAACTGATTAAAATTATAAGAAAGTCCGAAAGATAAAAACTCGTCATCATAACGATCTAAAGTAAGGTGGTGCGCAAAAGAAAGTCGTGCTCCGCGTTGTTTTGTTTCACCGTTACTATCGTTATATAATAAAGTTCCTATACCTGACTTCTCACCAATTCGCATATCAGCCGCAAGTGACTGAGTATCTGGCGCGTCTTTTATACCCACCCATTGTGTAAGGCCGTTAAGTCGTATTTTCACATGGTCACCAATACCAGCATATGTGGGCGACATCACAAATGGATTATCTGCAAGGTATTGCGATAACTGAGGTATAGTCAACTCCTGCCCTTTTACGGCAAAGGCACTAATAAAAAATACCAAGGTCAATAGACTTTTTCGTATCATCTTTTTAGGTAAATTATTAACGATATAAGGTAAAGTGACCAACAAATTCTCTTTCATCTCTTTCTCCATTCAATTTGATTACATACCAGTAGTCTCCTGTAGGTAATTCTTTACCAGAGTATAAACCATCCCAACCTTCTGAATCTGCCGATTGTTCTGAAACTACTCTACCATAACGATCAAATATTTTTATTAGTATTTCTGGAAATTGTTCCATGTTTCTCGGTATCCAAAAATCGTTCTGTCCATCGCCGTCAGGGGTAAAGAAATTAGGCAATTCAATGTCAATGAATTCCATGAAAATATTTGCAATTGACTCACAACCATTTTGATCTACAACGCGAACTTCGTACGTATCTGTTCTAGTGATGTAGAAGGTATTCTTATCACCATTATCGATATCATCGAAGTAGTAGGTATATTCTTCTCTTCCGCCTACTGCGATAGCTGTTATCTCATTCATGTTACGTTGTTCTAAATTTAGACTCAACGGATCAAACGCCTCTATTACAAAGTCAATTGTCTGTATACAGCCATTTGCATGAGCTATTGTAATATAGTGATTACCGGGTGCAGTGTTTCTGAAATCAGGGTTCAATTGTAAGTCGGCTGGATCAACAGAATCTATAGCATATAATACGTCACCTATAATACTATCATCTTCTAGCATGATATTCACATAATTACTTGGTGTATCACCTGAACATTCGTAAATCGGATCAATAATAGCATTCAGGTTTACACCTCTCTCTATTTCAACAACTACGTTGGTGTCGCAACCATTTGCGTCTTTAATAATGATGATATATTCACCAGAAGCCATATCAAGGAACTCTGTTCTATTTAAAACAAAATCTGCATCATCACTAGAATTCAACGCTGTGCTATAAGGAGCGGTTCCTCCACTAATTTCAAGAACAATCGTACCATCTTGACTATCTACACATATTTCTGGTGTAGTTTCTGCAGACACCACTAAACTTGCCGGTTCCGAAATGGTGTACGTTAGATATTCGAAACAACCATTTTGGTCTTGTGCGATTATCGTGTACTCACCAGGTTCTAGATCTGTGAATGTATTGTTATTAAAGAACTGGTTCAAGTTAGGAGAAATCGCATACTGGAAACCTCCAGCTCCACCAGAAAGTGTTACCGTAATCTCACCGTCATTTTCACCTGCACATGTTACATCTATTACACTCTCAGTATAAGAAAGAGGAATAGGCTCGACAATAACTACTTCTTCAGCTGCTGTTGTACAATCTTCACTTATAACAGTTACATAATATGTTCCTGCACCCAAGTCTCTAAATACGCCTTGTGACTGAGGACCTGCAATACGTGAACCCACAGCTAAAGAACTATCCGTAAACAATTCATATTGATAGTTTCCTAAACCACCTTGAGCTGTAGCAAAGATAATTGCTGTGTTTTCACCGGTACAGTTGACTGAAGCGGCTGTTTTATCAACAATTAAAATCAATGGGGCTATTTCTGTTTCAGTAATCGCATTTGAAATTACTGACTCACAACCATTAATTGCATCACGAACATAATACTGATATGTGCCTTCTTGGAATATTCCTGTTTCAGGCAATCCTAATGGATTACTTGTCATTGGCAAGAAATTTATATTATCAACACTATATTCATATGTACCACTTCCGCCAGTTGCCGTAAGTTCGAATTCAGCCCCTGTTGTACAGGTTAAAGGATCCGTTCTTAACAAGCTAGCCTGTACTTCTGTAGGTTGTGTAATTTCAACAGTATTTGTAACCATATCACAATCCCAACCATCAACAACTATAATGCTGTAAATACCAACTCCTAAATCATTAAAATTAGGGTTGTTTTGTGCTCCTGTAGTAGCTATTATCGTTGACCCAGTTGCGTCGTAATAATTCAACTGATATCTATACGTGCCACTGCCACCACCTGTTACAATTGCAGATACTGTAGCACCTGTATCTCCGAAACAAACTAAGTCAGTAACCAATGGTGTAGCATTAGCTACAATTGGCGTTGCTGGAGTCATTGTTTCTGTATAATTAACAATACAACCTGAGTTGTCAGTAATTCTAACTGAATACTCACCAGCAGAAAGATTAGTAAATAACCCTTCTTGAACATCATCCATAAGATAACTATCTCCGGTCGTGGTATTAGTTAATACAATATCATATGGCTTATAACCCCCTTGCGGCGATACTCTAATTTCACCTTTATCATCTGAACAAGTTGCCTCTGCTACTATTGTAACCGCTCCGCTTAAAGGTCTGTCTGGAGATGAAATAGTAACAATATTCGTGTCTTCTGAACATAAGGGAACTGCAGTCTCGGTAATCGTAACATAATAGCTACCGCCTGATAATCCTGTTATTGTTCTTGGATTAACACTAGTATCTGAAGCAGTCAATCCTATTACTGAAACACCTGCCGCATTAAACACTTCGTAATTATAGTTACCAGTATACCCATCAATATCAATTTCTAAGCTACCATTAAGTTCTCCAAAACAAGTAACCGCTGAGGTTGCAGTTGCTGATGCCGTAATAAAGTCAAACGGTGCAATGGTATAACTAGCTGTATTTACATAACAACCCGTATCTAAATCGGTAACTCTAAATACATAAGAACCAACAGTATTTAGGTCAAATGTAGCAGATGTTGCCGTTGTACTCACTAAAGTACCGGTTGCATTTCCTAATGGTAATAACTCATAACCATAATTGTGTGCCAAACCATTGTCGACAACAGTAATTATTACTGTTTCATCATTAGTACATGTTATTTCAACATCCTTTGCTACTGTTGCTGTGAATGTATTTATAGGTTGAATCGTTACAGTATCAAACGTTATACATCCTTTAGCATCTTTAACATATACGTCAATAGTTTGTGCACTACCGTTATCTGTAATGTTGAATGTATTAGATGATTGAAATATTACATTATCGATACTATATAAATAAGGTGCTGTTCCTGTTCCTATTCCAGTAGTTGCCGTAACCCTTGCTGTGTTAACACTGTTATTTGGTGAGCAACTGAATGCTGTTGTAACCGCACTAACCGTTAATTCGGTTGGTTGTGTAATAGTTTCATTCTTAATACCCTCACAACCTCTACTTGAAATTATTTTTACTTGATAATCTCCAATACTTAAACCTGTGAACAAAGGATTGTTCTGTGGCCCAGCTATTGGTGTAACCAAATCACTGATTTCATATAATTCATATTGGTATGCAGGATTCACATTAGTAGCTGGGTCAATATTCGCCCTAATACTACCATCGTTACCACCAAAACAACTCACATTTACTAGTGTTGCATCTAATAAAACCGGATTTATCGGAGCATCTAATACTTGTGTTACCGTTCTTTCACAAACCGGATTTGTAGTGTCCAAATCCCTAACCAAGAAACTGTAGGTACCGTCATCAACAAGACCCGTAAAAGTTGGATTGTTCGCCTGAATTACATTTGGACCGGTCGGAGGGGTCATCACAAACTCAAGGTTTGCAGAACCACCGGTTACGTTCACCGTGATTGTTCCACCAGGTGTTACTGTACAATCGATAGCTTTATCTACAGTGGTAGTAGCATCCAATTGTTCGTATAACACTTCTGCAAGCGTTGTGAAACTACAACCCCATTGATCCGTAATAAGTACCTCATAACTACCGGCTCCTAGT
>NZ_FNZN01000017.1 GCF_900109345.1 Maribacter orientalis | reverse complement strand
TCCTTCAATTTCAATATACGGTCCAACACTTTTTCGTTGGTCGCGTTCGGGTGCGGGCTACGTGGTTTTCTGGACAGCTCCCTAAGACCTTCGTAGCCTTCATTTTCAAACCGGGCAATGATTTTGTAAGCCGTCGGTCTTGAGATTTCAAAGACTCTACAAAGCTCCGTGATGGTGTATTTTCCAGTTCGCCATTCACAGATAAATTCAATTTTTTGTTCCATAATCGTATGTTCTTTCCAAGGCATAGCATCTGAATGTTGGTTCCAAATGCAACTTAAAAAGTGTAAACGATGTTTCTATAACTTTGTAAAGGATGTTTGTATATCGTACCTAATTAAGTACAACGGTTCGGCTAAGCGTAGTGCGGAAGTAAGGAAACTTTTCGTTTCCGTCTGCGAACGAAGCTAAAGCTTATTGTTTAGTTTTATTTTTTCTTGTCCAAAGCTAAATCCATAAGATTTAGCGACATCATAAATATACACAGACCTTTCGGTTTAGCCCTAAAGTCCGCATTACGTTTAGGTTTTGTTGTAGTGAGTTTTTTTACCACAAGTGAGGTTTTGCGAAATACATCCATCCGCACCATAAAGTCCAGAAGCAACTAAACAAAAGTCCTATTATGAAAAAAAGTGTTCTGAATTTTTTAATTCCGATTCTGTTTTTTAGATAATACCAGTCCATTAATTCCAATAAAATACCAGTAGAATATAAAAGGTTAGCCCCAATTCCCCACCAAAGAATACCAAACGAGTCAGTTTTACTCCAGGAGTATTCTCCTCTTGTAAGTCCATCGTAAATCGCGTAAATCCCGAAAATTCCAACGGCTAGATTATAAATCCATCTTTTAGATTCCCACCATTTAATGTTTGATTTTAAATCTTCTATTTTCATTTCTTGTATTAACTAGGGCGTTTAGGTTTTGTTGTAGTGAGTTTTTTTTATTTTCTCAGTCATTCTAGACAGATTAAATTTTTCCTTGTCCGATAGTGATTCATTTTTATAATGTTTGATATATTCAAACAGTAATTTCATTTCAGAAAGCGACCAGTCAAATGTGTCCGTAATCACATAGTTTTTATTGTCAATTCTCATTTTTAGCTCGCAGTCAAATCCAGCTCTTGAACTAGTGTTTTTTAGTGTAACCTCAGTCATCTTAATATTTGAACTGATATTATGAGCAATATTTTTGTCATTGTATCTGATATTTATAATATTTGAGTCAGATTCCACATCAACCACATATAACTTATTTTGCCACATTTTATAACCAATTAAACCACCGAAAACCAAGGTTAAAATCCCCAGAAAACTAGTAAGGTTTTGTAGTTGTTGTTTGAATAAGAATATGAGAGAAAAAATTAGTAGAATACAAACTAATAAAAGTATAAAATGTCCAATTCTATAAGAGAAGGATTTTGCTTCGTGAATAATTTTTAAGTCCTTCTGCATTTTTTTGAAATTCACTACAACGGTTGAGCTATGAACAGTACGGGAGCAAACAAGCGTTTACTTTCCGCCACGCACATAGCGAAATCTTTTGGTTTTGTTTTTTCTTTTTCTGTCCAAAGCGAAATCCCAAAGATTTTGCGGACTTCATAAAAATACACAAACCCTGCAATTTAAGCCCGAAGCCCGTATTGTTTATAGGTTTTGTTGTGCAACGTATTTTATTTTTTCCTTACTTATCTCGGTTTTATTAATCCAGTGCGTTTTGCTCAACTCCGTAATATTCAACTTCAAATCGGTCGTTCTTTTCCAAGTATTTTTTTATTAAATCGTTTTCATCTTCTACATAAGTGTTTATACCTAAAAAGGAAACATTGTCCTCATATTTATGCACCATTATAGCTCTAGGTTCTCCAACCATAGGAATAAATGGAGAATCCTTTTCATAGCCAATGGTAGGGTTATCCTTTTCTAAATCGTAAATGTATGTTACGTCCACTTTTCTGTTTTGATAGGCAAATTCTTTTTCGACTTTTATAATAAGTCCTTGCACTTCAACAAAGTCCTCTTCATTATAATCCTCAAAATTCTTTGTCGATTTTTCTCGACAACCGTGAAATAAAACAATAAGCGAAATAATCAAAAAATTTCTCATGGTGAATATGTTGCACAACGTTTTAGCTATGAACAGTACGGGAGCAAACTGGCATTTGCTTTCCGTCACGCACATAGCAAAATCTTTTTGTTTTGATTTATTTTTTCCTGTCCAGAGCAAAATCCAAAAGATTTTGCGGACTTTATAAAAATACGAAAACCTTGCGATTAAGCCCGAAGCCCGTATTGTTTATAGGTTTTGTTGTGCTTTCGTTATTTTTTATTCCGTTCGTATTAAATTTTCAATACGCAACAATTCAGCTTTTAACTTTTCATATTGTTTTAACTGAATACTATTGTTATAAAATCGATTATCCATATAATTCTCAAATTCCATATTATTCAGTATGCTCAAGTTGTCAAAATCGATAAATTTAGTTTCTCCAATTTCACCTTTATATTCGGAAAATTTATTGTCCATATTTCTATAATTAAAGTTTGGATATAAAAATTGAGTGAATGGCCCATTCAAATCGGTTGCATTTATTTGCTCTATTCGTCTGGTATTATCTATTAAGGTTGTGAAACTGTAAAGTGCTGAACGTAATTTGTCAGAAGATATGTTTCCGATTTTGCCAGTATTCAGTCCTTCCGTAAATGTTCCGTTATTTATTTCGACAATGCTTGATGAATATATAATTAACATTAAACTATCGAGTGCTTTTGGATTGATATTTTCTCTCTCATTATGAAACATATCAAGTATGGACTTCGAAGCAACTATATGATTAGATTCCTCTTCTATTGATTTATTTACATTATTAATATTGATTTCAATTTCTTCTGTTAGTCTATTTATAAAATCAGTTGTTTCATTATTATTTTTTCTGTTCTCGTTCCAATTACTTATTCCAAGCGCAATCAAAATTCCAATTACAACCAAGATTATTTCTCCGAAAGCATATTTCAGATATTTTCCAGTTTTTCCTTCTGAAAGTAAATTTTGTCGAATTTTTCTAAAGAATTTTATCATTGGTTAGTGATTGGTCATAATGAAGCACAACGTCTGAGCTATGAACAGTACGTGAGCAAACTAGCGTTTGCTTTCCGTCACGCACGTAGCGAAATCTTTTGGTTTTGTTTTTTCTTTTTTGATGTCAAAGCGAAATCCCAAAGATTTCGCGACTTCATAAAAATACGCAAACCTTAGCGTTTAAGACCTAAGCCCGTATTGTTTATAGGTTTTGTTGTGCTTAGTGTTTTACCCGTCATGTGTGTCCAACTTCCAATCTTTATTCGGTCTGATTTTTCTCCAATCCCAATATTTAGAATACAATTCATCATGCAACATATCAGCATTTTCCGCTAAGTCTTCAGTTTTATCCACAAAGCTGATTTCGGTCCATTTACCCAATTTTTCGTCAGGGTCTGCAGTTCCATCAATCACATTTAGTAACTCAAATAAAACTCCAGCAGAGTTGTCTGCTAAAATTTTTCTGAGTGCACTTTTTAGGTTTGGGTCACTTTTTAGTTTTTCTAGAGACAAACTTTCTTTTTCAGTTAACCCACCATTTGGCGGATAAGTCAAAAAATCCGTATTGTTTCCTTTGTCCAATTCGTCCGCAATATATTCCGCATTTTCCTCAATTTTTTGTTGAAGAAACAGCATTAAAGTATTGATGTTATGTTCTGATAATTTCATTTTTCAACATTAAGCACAACGTTTCAGCTATGAGTAGTTGCGGTGTGAAATCCGACAGGATTTCGGCCTACGAACTAAACATATTAAATATGCGTGGATTTTCCGATAGGAAAATCCGCCCGCAATTAATTATAGGTGCTGTTAGCAAACGGTTTATTAATTCAATTCCCTTAACAAGTAATATGAAAATCCCTCCATAAATATCGAAAGAAATAGAAATAGGTGAATCAGTATTCTTTTTCGACCTATGTCCAGATTTTTATCCGTTAATAATTTTTGTCCAACTCCCTTTTTTTCAAAATAATAATAGTTTAGACCAAACAGAGCAACTAAAAGCGATATGCTAACATAGTGTATTTTATAATTTAAGTACAGCTGAAATAAAAGTAAAACAATATTAATTAGAGTTATAAGAATAGAAGTTTGTAAGAAGCATATATATGATAAAACTGGTATTTCTGGGGCGCCATTTATTTTTTGGCTGCGCTTGTATAAATTATAATAGATTAGATGAAAAATCTTCATTTAATAATGAGTATTGCTTTTTTAACTGTTTGCTAACGTCTAAGCTATGGCAAGTAGGGCAGGCAAGGAAACTTTTCGTTTCCGTCTGGTCTGCGAGCCAGAGCTTTTTGTTTTGTAATTATTTTTATTTTTTAATTGCCATATCCAAAAGATATGGCGGACTTTCTAAATAAGCCCAAGCCTTTAAATATAGCACTTTTGCTCTATTTGCTATAGGTATTGTTAGCCACAGGTATTTATTCCCAGTATTTTATTTTTCGCGTTTCAACATAAACAGGGACGAACTTTTTGGAGTTTGCGAAGTGTTCTTTAAAATAGACTTTTCTCTCAATCCAATTACCGTAGTCGTCAAATTCATATTCTTTCTTCAATTCCCTATTTAGTTTGCCATCTTCAAATATTTTTTCGCTTATGACATTACTGATTTTGTCGTATTCGATAATCTCGTTTAAATGCTCTTTTAAATCTTGACTAATAGTGTAGTGATTTGACGCAGTTAAAATGTTGTCCTTATATTCTTTTATGGTTTTAAGCTTATAATATTCAGGTCCAGTAATTGTCTCAATAACATTTCCATTGTCGTCGTATTTATATTCATTTACTACTCCGTTTTCTTCTCCAATTATTGATTCTACTGATTTTAAAAGATTATTTGCATCGTCATAAACATATTCAAAATTACTTATTAAGGTATCTCTATTTTGGATTTTAGTCTGTGTATTAATTCTTTCTGAATTGTCATATTGAAAGATGAATTTGAAATTCAAGGAATCGTTATAAGTTATGTTCCGAGTAGTTATTTTGTTTATAGTATCATTCAAGATTGTTTCAATTGATTTTTGACTAGTATTTTGACCGATTGTTATTACTTTTTTAAGCAAATTGCTGCCATCGTGGAAGTACTTAATCGTTTGAAGGGGTTCGCCAAAGGGGTCGAAATATTTAGACATCTTAACAGAACCAAACCTTTCAAATTGCTCATTTAGATTAAGAATTGGTTTTTCTTTTTGAGTTCCATCCGAACCTTTAAAATTTGCCTTAAACTGTCTTACCTCCTTAACTTTTCCAAATAGACCTCGAACCTCCCAATCCGTATTATTCCCTACGTATTTTGGTTTTAAGTCAAATTCCTTTTTACAGCCTGAAAAAAGTATTAGGGTTATGAAAAGTAAAAGTATTTTATTCAAATCTTTGTGTTTCTTTATACTTGTGGCTAACGTTTAAGCTATGGCAAGTAGGGCAGGCAAGGAAACTTTTCGTTTCCGTCTGCACATGTAGCCAAAGCTTTTTGTTTTGTTTTTATCTTTTC
>NZ_FNZN01000016.1 GCF_900109345.1 Maribacter orientalis | reverse complement strand
TGGATTTGGCTTTTAAAATGAAAAGATAAAAACAAAACAAAAAGCTTTGGCTACATGTGCAGACGGAAACGAAAAGTTTCCTTGCCTGCCCTACTTGCCATAGCTTAAACGTTATGTCTCACCCTAAAAACGACACTGAATGAATAAAGTACCAATAGGACTTAAAAGAGCAGCGACACTCTGTATTTTGAGAAACAAGGACAAATTCCTGTTGCTCAAAAGACTTAAAGAGCCAAACAAAGACAATTTTACACCAGTTGGCGGCAAACTTGACCCTTTTGAAAGTCCTTTAAAGTCAGCCATACGTGAGACTTTTGAAGAAACAGGAATTAAAGTTGATACAATGAAGTATTGTGGGATTTTGACAGAAACCTCTCCGACAGAATACAATTGGACAGGCTATGTATATATCGCAGATATTGATATTGTTGAACCACCAAATTGTAACGAAGGGACTTTGATGTGGATTGGCTTTGAAGACTTATTGAAAGTGCCAACGCCAAAAACTGATTGGTATATTTACAAGTATATTCTTGACAACAAACCTTTTGCATTTAGTGCGGAATATGACGGCAAGCTTAACCTTTTGTCAATGACAGAAGAAATTGAAAATAAAGTAATTATATGACAAGACCAAGAGTTAAAATTTGCTGTATAAGCAGTATTGAAGAAGCAAAATTAGCCGTTGAATACGGTGCTTCTGCATTGGGTTTAGTCGGACATATGCCAAGTGGACCAGGCGTCATTGGAGATGAACTCATTTACCAAATCGCCAAGACAGTTCCACCGCCTATATCAACTTTTTTGCTAACAAGCGAAACGAAACCTCAAGACATTATCGCACATTACAAACGAGTTCAAACTTCGACTATTCAAATTGTGGACGAGTTAGAAAAACGAGAGTATGAATTGATTCGCAAAGAGTTACCAAATGTAAAATTGGTTCAGGTTATTCATGTTATTGACGAAAATTCAATTAAAGAAGCCATTGAAATTTCAAATTACGTTGATGCTATTTTATTGGACAGTGGAAATCCAAACTTGTCGGTCAAAGAATTAGGTGGAACAGGACGAACTCATAATTGGGAATTGAGCCGAGAAATAAGAAAAGCAATTCCAATTCCTTTGTTCCTTGCAGGCGGACTAAACAAAAACAACGTAAGACAAGCAATCGAAACAGTTCAACCTTTTGGGCTTGACCTTTGTAGTAGTGTTCGGACAGAAGGACAACTTGACCGACAAAAATTAAAAGACTTTTTCAATGCAATTGGGCACTGAAAAATACGACAAAAAGAAGGGCGAAGGCATAACACTGTATATGCGATAATGCTCCCTAAACGGTCGCACTACGCATATACTAAACGTTATCTGCAATGAAAAAAAACGGAGAAAGCTGAAAACCGATTAGAGTAGGCGAATAAAAAAATATAATTATGGCAAACTTTTACTGTAAATGTTGTGGAATAAAATACACAAGCGTTTCAAGTTTAACTTCAGGTTCTTGCTCTAAAAATCCAGAAGGCAAAAAACACGCACTTTATGAAGGGAGCGAAAAATCAAAATATGTTTGTAAATTTTGTGGTATAAAATACACAAGTTTAAGCAGTCTTTGCTCTGGTTCTTGCTCAAAAAATCCAACCACCAAAAAACACAGTCCTGCGTTGTAAAATGGAAGAAATTATAAAAGAACATATTTCAAAGGAATATGAAGGACAAGAACATATTTTGGATGGAATAGTTAGCACACAACATTACGAACTAGCTAAACCAAAAATATTATGGATTTTAAAAGAACCTCATAGTGGAAACGAGAGCTGGGATGTGCGAAAAAGGATTCAAACTTTAAGAGAAAACGACAGAATTGCCATAGGATTCGATAAAACATTTACAAGAATCGTATATACAACCAACGCAATTCTAAATAATATTCCTTGGAGTGAAGGTAGAATACGTACAAATCCAGAAATGATAGACGAACTTCAAAAAATGGCTTACATAAACGTTAAAAAAACTGGTGGAGCATCAAAGACAAAACCTATAACTTTGGAACAAGCGTATAATAAGTCAAAAGACATTTTATTTAAGCAAATCGAACTAATTAAACCGGACGTTCTAATCTTCGGGGGAACATTTTATCTTTTTGAAAAGGATTTAGGACTTCCGAAACTGAACATATATGGTAGTGGAACTTGTCACGCACAATCTAAAAACGGTCAAATTTTTCTTAATGTTTACCATCCCCAAAAGCCTGTTATTACTAAAGATTATGTTGACGATATAATGTTAGCAGTAAAAAATGAAAGAAAACTTGATGGAAAATTCTAAAACTCAAAAAGAGAGAGTAAATAAAATTCTTTTAATTGGGCAAAACATCGAGTTGACATTAAAATCCATTTTAAACTTAAAACCCGATTTAATTAATTCTCAACAATATGAAATGGCTAGTGAATTACATATTGTTGAGTTGAAAATTAAAGAAGCCCAAATAAAATTGAAAAAGTACGTGAAAAAAAACACAGCAGATAACAATGTATATAAAACATAGCTAATATAGGCTTACCGAGAGGTTTTTGTGTATTTTCAAGGTCGCCAAATTTTTAAATTTGGCTTTTTGAGAAAATTAAGATAAAAAGAAAAATTAAAAATTCGGCTTGTGTATTATCCGAAAGGTTTTAGCTTTTTTCAGCGCTACTTTTCATATACGAGAAGTTGGCATTAATATTAAAAAATCTTCATAATTGAAAAATACCTACACGAATGTTTGAAGGAGTAAAAAATGGAGCTGGCCTAATTTCCGCATCCTTTAAGACATTTCGACAATACCCAATATTGGGATTTCCAATCTTTGTTGTTTGGCTAATTTATGCCCCATTAATAATCTATTTTAAATGGCACTTTAATTGGGACATGTATAATAATAAAGCCCAGTTTATGATTCTTTTTTTAATCATTTACTTTTTGGCTTTTATTCTTTCCATTTCATGTTCAGTAATGTTAGAATTATTACAACAAAAGGAAACAGGAAAGAAGTTCAATCTAGCAAAAGCAATTCTTATTACATTTTCTTACAACCTAGTTCCAATAATGTTTCTCTCTTTGGTATGGAGTTCTATTTGGTTCATATTAGTGGTCATAAAACTTTTCATTAAAGATAAAAGTAGTCAGTCAGAGGAAAAAAGTGCTGAGAATGTAGCTCGAACCTTAGCAGGGTCTAATGATTCCTTTGGAACCTTTTCAATTGATTTATTATTAAAAGGTATTAGAATGGTTGTTTTCCTTATTATTCCTGCCTTTGCCTGGGAAAATAAAGGGATTCGTCAATCGTTTAGTCGTGGCTTTGAAATTCTTGGACAAAGAAAAGCTGAATTTTTAGGTGGATTTACACTTTCGCTCGCAGTAGAATTTATAATATTTCTTCCTGCTGGGATAATGTTCTATTTAAGCGATAAAGGAATAGATTTTCCTGACTGGAGTTGGTTTATTTGCATTTTCTACGTCGGACTTGCATGGAGTTATTCAATCTACTTGGAACAAATGTTTGCGGCCGAACTATATCTATGGCAAATGGCTTATGAAAAAGAAGTCGCGATTTGGACTAAAAAGAAAAGCGAATATGGAGAGTTCAAAGATACTTATCCTGATTTTGCCAAGATTCGAAGACCTTCGATTATTGATAACATTCCTGACTTAAAACCGTAAAAATACTAATGCCAACAAAACCTAAACGTAATGCGGACTTTAGGGCAAAACCGAAAGGTCTGTGTATATTTATAAAGTCGCTAAATCTTATGGATTTAGCTTTGGACAAGAAAAAATAAAACTAAACAATAAGCTTTAGCTTCGTGCTAAGACGGAAACGAAAAGTTTCCTTACTTCCGCACTACGCTTAGCTAAACCGTTATGTGCAATTTAAAAAATGACAACAAAGGAAGAAAAATATATTCTTGACCAATTTAAGACTTGCTATAAATCTTTCCCAGAAGGTGAAATTCAAAAGACGGAAAAGCCCGATTTTATAATTCAAACTGCTAAAAATAGAATTGGGATAGAGCTTACCGAGATTTTTCAGGACTCACATAACGGTCATTCAAAATACCAACAACGCTCATCGGACAGAAGTAAGTTCACGGAAAAATTAATTCTTGAGCTTCAAAAATTTGTTGATTTTACTTTTCATATTTCAATACATTTCAGCGATTTTCATCATTTAAAAAAGGCTGAGGAAAAACAATTAATAAAGAAAGCCTTTAAAGCTTCTGTTAATCACTTGATTCAACTAAAAAATAAGCAGGGAGTATTAATTGAAGACTTTAGAAAGCTACCTGAGGAAATAGATTCTATCCGGATGGGACGCTATGATGGACTCGAAGAATCTTATGACGAAAAACCAGATGGAGGAATTGTTTCAGATATGACCAATGCTCATATTGAACCAATAATTATGAAGAAGGAAAAAAAACTTAAAAATTATCAAGAATGCGATGAATATTGGTTATTGATAAAAGAAGGTAATTATTATGCAGGCACTTTTTCTGATATTAAAGTTGAATACCCCATAAGTACTAGCTTTTGCAGAATATTTTTATTTCGCATAAACAAATCAGAGATAATAGAACTGAAATAAAAAAAGCACATAACACAACCTATAAACAAAACGGGCTTCGGGCTAAGTTATAGGATGTGCGTATATTTAGAATGTCGCGAAATCTTTGGGATTTCGCTCTGACACAAAAAGGAAAAAACAAAACCAAAAGATTTCGCTATGTGCATGGCGGAAAGCAAACGCTAGTTTGCTCCCGTACTGTTTATAGCTAAACCGTTGTGGTTAATTGATAAAAATGCGAATAATCGAGATTAACGGAAATAAGTTTTCAAATATGAACGGATTTTATCGAGAGGTGGAATCCAAAATGACTTCTGAATTGAATTGGAAAATTGGACGGAATCTAAATGCGTTTAATGATGTTCTATATGGCGGATTTGGAGTTCATGAGATAGACGAAAAATATATCCTTAAATGGCATCGAAGTGAAAAAAGCAAATCGGAATTAAAACATTTTAACCGAATAATTGAAATTATTAGAGAACACGAGAATATCGAATTACAACTGACTTAAATGCTATTCTGGAAAACTGAAAATAAAATTGAACCTAAAAAGGACTTTTACTCTAAAATTAAAGAGTATTACATTGGACTTTCGGACAACCAAATCCCGAATGAATTACTAGATGAAATAATTTTAAAAGTAACAGACCAAATTTATGGTGATTACAAACGGTTTTGGAAGCAGTATCCAAAATCAAGAAAAAGATATTCGACCTTAAAAATGGATGATATTGAACATCCATCTATTCATTTTATGGTTACTGATTTTCTGAATCAAAAAAAGATTTCAAAATCAAGGGAATATTCAAAGATTTTATTCAAAATGAATGATGAGGAATTTGATAAGCATTTAGACTATAAAAATTGGTATGAAACAAAATAAAAACTAACCACAACAAGATGTATAGTGCATGCGAAGCACGCACCATACATAGACCGTTACCACACATTTGGTACGATATACAAACATCCTTTACAAAGTTATAGAAACATCGTTTACACTTTTTAAGTTGCATTTGGAACCAACATTCAGATGCTATGCC
>NZ_FNZN01000003.1 GCF_900109345.1 Maribacter orientalis | reverse complement strand
CCAACGAAGTCTTGATTTCTCCCGGCCCCGACTCTCGATTCAATTCCTTATATATGTAACCGAAAACTAATCCGGTCACACAGTAAATTCTATGTTTCCTTAATTCTTGTTCCTCTCGAACAGGTCCTCACCCATTCTCGATTCTTATCTCCACAATATTTCAATGAACTTCCAACAAAGGACCTATGTCCTGCGACCTTCGCCCCTTCGTTCCCCCTAGGTCTTTCCCTAAGCGGCTGCAAATATACAACTGTTTTTTAACCCGGCAACTACTTTGAGAAAAAAATAAATTCTTTTTTTATCGCCCGGTAAACCAACATCTATATGAACTTGCCCAAACCCACGATTCCAATAACATCTTCCTCGCTAGCGGGGTGCAAATGTACACCCATTTTCCAAATCCACAAACACTTTCAATAAAAAAAATACGATACTTACCGTACATCAGCATACAACCCTGATTTAACGCCGATTACACGGAAAAAATAATCAATAAAAATACAATGAATACTCATGTTGTTGATAATCAATAACATACATCCGGTAAAAACATTGAAACAACAATAAATAGCATGTTATCAGGTATTTACCAATACCACTAACCGTTTAAGAAAAGAAATTCCAGACTAAACCACAATACATAATTCCAAATACCATATCTCATTTCCACGCAACCATGTTCAACTAAAAAGGATCATAGCTCATATAATCCTTCGCATTCATAAGCATACCTAGAAAATCAATAACAAAAAAAACAACAAATACCATCAAATATTACTACACTATAGTAAAAGTAAATACCGAACAAAATCCACATTCATTTTCACAACTATTATATGTATAAAAACCCTAATTCAAAAATTCACTTACTATGACTATTCTTTTAGAATTCAAAAACCAAAATATATGAACTCAGTTCTGTTTATCAATTCATCAATACTATCACCAAAACATAACACTATACTATTGTGGACATGAATACAACGTAGTATCTTTGGCTCCCGATAAGATGTACAGTATTATGATCAAGATTACATTGCCTGATGGCTCGATTAAAGAATTTGAGAAAGGGACAACACCTATAATGGTTGCAAAAAGCATTAGTGAAGGTTTGGCCCGAAATGTTATATCAGCAAAATTCAACAAAACAACCGTTGAAACGGTCACCCCTTTAGAAACTGATGGAAGTTTAATTCTTTACACATGGAATGACAAGGAAGGAAAAACAGCCTTTTGGCATTCTACTTCGCATATTGTAGCTCAAGCCTTAGAGGAACTTTATCCTGGTGTAAAATTAACCATAGGTCCTGCAATTGATAATGGGTTCTATTATGATATTGAACTACTAGACGGTTCTATTTCTGATAAAGATTTTCCAGCTATAGAAAAGAGGGCTTTAGAAATAGCCAGAGGTAAACATGATTATAAGCTGAGAGATGTTTCTAAAGCAGATGCCCTAAAATTTTATAAAGATCAAGACAATGAATATAAGGTTGAGTTAATAGAAAACCTTGAAGATGGTACGATAACATTTTGCGACCATGATACATTTACAGATCTTTGTCGTGGTGGGCATATACCCAATACTGGTATTGTGAAGGCTATTAAAATTTTAAGTGTTGCCGGCGCCTACTGGCGGGGAAATGAAAACAACGCACAATTAACACGTGTTTACGGTATTTCATTTCCAAAGCAGAAAGAGTTAACTGAATACCTCGAACTTTTGGAAGAGGCAAAAAAACGTGACCATAGAAAGTTGGGAAAAGAATTAGAGCTTTTCACATTTTCTCAAAAGGTAGGCCAAGGCTTACCACTTTGGCTACCTAAAGGGGCAGCGCTAAGAGAACGTTTAGAACAATTTCTTAAAAAAGCACAAAAAAAAGCTGGTTATGAAATGGTGATAACACCTCATATTGGCCAGAAGGAACTATATGTTACCTCGGGACATTACGAAAAATATGGTGCAGACAGCTTTCAACCTATTCATACACCAAAAGAGGGTGAAGAGTTTTTATTGAAGCCCATGAACTGCCCACACCATTGCGAAATATATAACGCAAGACCTTTTAGCTATCGTGAATTACCCAAACGTTTTGCTGAGTTTGGTACTGTATATAGATATGAGCAAAGTGGTGAACTTCATGGACTGACTAGAGTACGAGGTTTTACTCAAGATGACGCACATATTTTTTGTACTCAGGATCAACTTGACGAAGAGTTTAAAAACGTAATTGACCTATCATTATATGTATTAAGTTCATTAGGTTTCGATAATTTCACAGCACAAGTTTCTGTTCGTGATTTAGAGAATCCTGATAAATATATTGGTAGTGTAGAGAATTGGGAAAAAGCTGAGCAAGCTATTATTAATGCTGCCGAGGAAAAAGGCTTAGATTATGTTATAGAAAGTGGCGAAGCGGCATTTTATGGCCCTAAGTTAGATTTCATGGTTAAGGATGCCCTTGGAAGACAGTGGCAACTAGGAACTATACAAGTAGATTATAATCTACCTGAGCGCTTTGACTTAACCTATAAAGGCAGTGATAATGAACTACATAGACCTGTAATGATACACCGTGCTCCTTTCGGAAGCATGGAGCGATTTATAGCCCTATTATTGGAACATACAGGAGGTAATTTCCCATTGTGGTTAACCCCAGAGCAAGCAATAATTCTTCCTGTTAGTGAGAAACATGAAAAATATGCTGAAAAAGTTTTAAAATCCCTAGAAAATAACGAAATTCGCGCCCTTATCGATAGTAGAAGCGAGACTATAGGTAAAAAAATACGTGAAGCAGAAATGAGCAAAATACCGTTCATGCTAATCGTAGGGGAAAGCGATGTAGTTGCTAACACCATTTCTGTGCGTAAACATGGAGGTGAAGATTTAGGAGCTATCAGCGTTACAATGTTTACAGACTTGGTTAACAAAGAAATAAATAGTACCTTAAAGTCGTTCAAAGAATAAAGTTTAACATAAAATATTAAGTCATAGCAATACGTAAAAGATTCAGACCACAACCTAGAAGGGAAAATAAGAATCCCCACAATATCAATGAAAAGATAACGGCCCCAAATGTTAGGTTGGTAGGTGACAATGTAGAAGTAGGTGTATATCCTTTTCCTCAGGCTCTTGAGAAAGCAGAAGAATTAGGTTTGGATTTGGTGGAGATTTCACCAAAGGCAGACCCTCCTGTCTGTAAAATAATGGAGTATAAAAAGTTTTTATACGAGCAGAAGAAAAGGGACAAGGCTATGAAAGCGAAAGCTTCCAAAGTCGTGGTTAAAGAAATTAGGTTCGGTCCACAAACGGATGACCATGATTACGAATTTAAAAAGAAACATGCTGAAAAATTTCTTCAAGAAGGAGCGAAATTAAAGGCATATGTGTTTTTTAAAGGACGATCAATAGTTTACAAAGATCAAGGAGAAATTTTATTATTAAAATTAGCTTCAGAATTGGAAGAACTGGGAAAAGTAGAACAAATGCCTAAGTTAGAAGGAAAACGGATGACAATGTTCATTGCGCCTAAAACTAAAGGAAAATAAAGATTCGGCTTCGCTAAGCGACCGGTTCTTTTTATAAAATACTAAACGCTGTTTACATTTGTAAGCAGCGTTTAGCATGCAAAGTGAGATAATTAAATAAATTAGGAAAATGCCTAAACAGAAAACAAAATCCAGTGCCAAAAAGCGTTTTAAGCTTACAGGTACAGGTAAAATTAAAAGAAAGCACGCTTTTAAGAGTCACATCTTGACTAAAAAGTCAAAAAAGCGTAAGCTTAAGTTAACACATGATGGTTTAGTTCATCAAGCAGATGTTAACAGTATTAAAGAGCAGTTACGTTTAAAGTAACCTACTCTTTAACAAGGTAAAATTATTAACCATGGAGTTAGGCCAAAAAAGTTCCTTAAAATAAATAGGACGCCTACTACAAAAAATTAGAGAAAAATGCCAAGATCAGTAAATGCAGTAGCTTCCAGAGCCAGAAGAAAAAAGGTGATGAAGCAAGCCAAAGGTTACTTTGGAAGACGTAAAAACGTTTGGACAGTAGCCAAGAATGCGGTTGAAAAAGCAATGTTATATGCTTACAGAGACCGTAGAAACAAGAAAAGAACTTTCCGTTCATTATGGATTACCCGTATTAATGCAGGTGCCAGACAACACGGAATGTCCTACTCTCAATTTATGGGAAAAGTAAAAGCTGAAAATATAGAACTTAATAGAAAAGTTCTTGCAGATTTAGCAATGAACCATCCAGATGCCTTTAAGGCGGTTGTAGATCAGGTAAAATAAATTAACAACAATCTCACTTTTTAAAAATCCGATTCTTAAGAATCGGATTTTTTAATTTTAGCAATAGCCAGTTTAAATTCTTCCCAATCAATTAATTCATCGGTGTTTTTATCATAGCCATCTATTAACTTAGAAGATACAATACCCCTTATAAAACCACTTATCTCCGCTTCTTTCAGGAGCTTTACAATTTCTCCTTTGGTTAGTTTCTGATCATTATCTTCGTCAAAGAAATTGAAAGCCAATTCTGGTGTAGCAAAATGATTGGTAATTAATATCAGTATTTTATTCAATATAGTTTCTTCAGTTGTCATTTGTATTTCGCATTTATTGAATTTAAGAAAAATTCAAATTCCCCACAACGTCAACACTAGATTTCTACCTGACGCATAATTTCTATGCTCACATAGATATATTCCCTGCCAGATTCCCATATTCAACTTACCATTAGTAACTGGTATTTGTACAGACGCTCCCATTAAAGAAGCCTTAATGTGCGCTGGCATATCGTCAGCACCTTCATAGTCATGTTTATAATAAGGTTGATTTTCAGGAACCATAATGTTTATGTGAGCCTCAAAATCATCGCGAACTGTAGGGTCAGCATTTTCATTAATGGTTAAACTAGCTGATGTATGCTTAATAAATACCTGAAAAAAGCCCTGTTGTATTTCCTTTAGTTGTGGAAATGCTTCTATTACACAATCCGTGATAATATGATAACCTCTACTATAGGGCTTTAAAGTCAGTTCTTTTTGAAACAATTTCATAACCTAAAATATATTAAATAAAGGTAAAACTTTAACAATCCTTACTTTACTTAATATCATTGAAATATCTTTACAGATAAATAAAAATTCTATGGATTTATCAAAGATAAAAATGGTTGTAACAGATATGGATGGAACACTTCTAAACTCCAACCATCAAGTGAGTGACCATTTCTTTGACCTTTTTAAAAGCTTGAAGACACAAGGTATTATTTTTGTTGCTGCAAGTGGCAGACAATACAATAGCATCATAGATAAATTAGATTCTATAAAAGATGATATTATAGTAATTGCAGAAAATGGTGGTTTTGCTATGAAACAAAATACTGAACTTCTAGCTACACCACTTGAACAACAACACGTAAACGATATTCTAAAAGCGTTAAATCAGATTCCAAATATTCATCCGGTACTTTGCGGAAAACATAAAGCTTATTTAACGGGTAAGTCTAATAAATTTATAAGCAAATTAGCTGAATACTATACAGAATTTGAAATTATAGATGATTTATCCTCTTTTGAATCTGAATTAATCAAAATTGCGATATATCATTTTGAAAGTTCAGAGCAACATATTTATCCATTTGTAAAACACTTTGAAAGTGATTTGAAGGTAAAGGTTTCAGGTGAGAATTGGCTGGATATTTCCAATAGAAATGCACACAAAGGATATGCCTTAGAGAAAGTTATGAAAACCTATAATTTGAAATCTGATGAAGTAATGGTATTTGGCGATTATAACAATGACCTTGAAATGCTTGCCCTATCAGATTATGGTTTTGCTATGGAAAACGCTCATCCTAATGTAAAAAAAGCAGCTAAATATAGTACGCTAAGTAACGATGAAAATGGTGTTGAGCATATTTTAAAATTACTCATCAAATAACTACATATTTAAGCAATAGGTATTTTTTTGATTAAGTCTTATGTTTAATACTTCATTTATACCTAGAACGCATTAATTTGATACTTAACTTTTTAAACTTAATAAATAATTGTTCTTATACTAGCCCTCAACGTTTATTACATTTTCTATATTAATTGAAAGTAACGATTTAAAAAAAAATTATTGGCTTATAAATTGAGCAATCAAACTTTTAATTACTACTAGGTTTTCTGTTTCTTTTTTCTCGCTGCCGGAAACAATACGTTATTTAAAATTAAACGATACCCTGGCGAATTAGGATGCAACTCAAGTTCAGTCTTAGGGTCCCCCACTCTATGTTGATAATCTTCTGGATCATGCCCGCCGTAAAAAGTAAAGAATCCTTTTCCCTTAATACCGTGAATATAACGTGCTTCTTCGTTGATTTTATTTTCACCTAATATCAAGACTGTCGGCTTAATTTCAGAGCGTGTAAACGCTGTTGTCTGCCCCATGAAGCCTTTTACCAATGAAGTATGGTTTTGACACAACATGGTAGGCACAGCGTCCCATTTTGCAGAAAAATCCATAAGGGAAAAATAATCTGATTCTTTGGCAACGTTTCCTCTTTTATTGGTCATATCAATAGAAGAAAACTCATATTTTAACGGACTTCTTTCTAAAACAAAATCAGTGAAAGCAAAAGTTTTTCCAAAATCTAAACTTGCTTGATAATTAGGGTCAGACGCATCACCATCAAACATAGGTTCTACAATATCTACACCATCAGCAGCCAAGGCAATATCAAAACTATCTGTTGCAGAACACATGGCAAACATAAAACCACCGCCAATAACATAGTTCCTGATTTTTAATGCTACTGCTCTCTTTTCTTCGGATACTTTATCAAAACCTAGCTTCTTTGCCAGCTTCTCTGCATTTTTCTTTCCTTCAATATACCAAGGTGTAGCTCTATATGCACCATAAAACTTACCATACTGACCCGTAAAATCTTCATGATGCAAGTGCAACCAATCATATAGCGCTAGTTTATCACCTAAAACTTCCTCATCATAAATAGTGGTATAAGGAATTTCAGCATAGGTTAATGCCATAGTTACGGCGTCGTCCCAAGGCTGTTTGTCTTTTGGAGAATACACAGCAATTCTTGGTGCTTTTTCCAATATTACAGCATCCTGATTTTTTGACGGACTACTTATATCATCTAAAATTGAATTTGCCTGAGCATCCGATAATATTTCAAAACTTACCCCTCTTATCTGGCATTCTTTTCGAATACTTTCTCCATCGGGAAGTAAAAATGAGCCCCCACGATAATTAAGAAGCCACTGTACTTTTTGCTGTTTAGCCAAAACCCAATAGGTCATTCCGTATGCTTTCAAATGATTCTTTTGCGTATCCGCATCCATCGGAATAAGAATAGAAGATGCAAAAATTTGAATTGAGCAAAAGAGAAATAAAAATGAAGTTATAATTTTAGACATATATTATATTCAAGTCATAGACTCAAAGATAAAGTAAAATCTTTGGCGCATAATTTAAGTAATCGTTAAAGCTATTGTAAAGTACAATAACGATAAACAGAAGAAATCGATAGTTTATAAACAAAAAAAGTCTCCCATAAAGGAGACTTTTTTACTTATATCGATTTTATAATTTAAAAAGGAACATCATTGTCCTCTTCAAAATCTGGACTGCTATTCATGCTACTACCAAAGGCGTCATCTGCACTCGGTAGATTTTTCGTTACAAACGGGTTTTCTTCATTTGCGTTCATTTTTGATTGGAATTCGAATGGAGAATCGAAATCGTCCAAGTTATCGAACTTACCTTGGTTACCGATAAACTTCAATCGTATATTCTCTAAACCACCATTTCTATGCTTCGCAACAATAAATTCTGCCTGACCTTGGGTCGGCGTATGTTCCTCATCATCCCACTCGTCGATTTTATAATATTCAGGTCTATATATAAATGAAACAATATCCGCATCTTGTTCAATCGCTCCAGACTCCCTCAAATCCGATAAAATGGGTCGTTTACTACCTCCACGGGTTTCAACGGCACGAGATAACTGTGATAAGGCAATAACTGGCACGCTTAATTCCTTGGCCAAAGCTTTTAAGTTCCTAGAAATAGTTGAGATTTCCTGTTCTCTATTCCCTCCTTTTTGACTACCCCCTGCTGTCATCAACTGCAAATAATCAATCATAATCATTTTAATACCATGTTGTGAGGCAAGTCTTCTTGCTTTTGCACGTAAATCGAAAATAGAAAGTGAAGGCGTATCATCAATAAACAGCGGTGCTTTCTCTAAAGATTTTACTTTAACGTTCAATTGCTCCCATTCATGTTTTTCTAGCTTACCCGTTCTTAATTTCTCAGAAGACAAACCGGTTTCTGATGAAATTAATCTTGTTATCAATTGAACCGATGACATCTCTAATGAGAAGAATGCCACAGGAATATTAGAATTTACAGCCATGTTTCTGGCCATGGATAAGGTTAAAGCTGTTTTACCCATACCAGGACGAGCTGCAACAATTATTAAATCACTAGGTTGCCAACCGGAGGTAAGTTTATCAACCTTGTCAAATCCCGAAGGAATACCACTCATACCCTCTTTACCGGCAATTTCTTCAATTCGTTTTTTGGCCTGAATCACCAAATCTTGAGCTGTCTCTGCAGAACGTTTTAGGTTTCCTTGAGTTACATCATATAATTTAGCTTCAGCGGCATCTAGCAAGTCAAATACATCGGTTGCATCATCATAGGCATCCTCAATAATTTCCCCTGAAATTTTGATTAAACTACGTTGAATATATTTTTGAAGAATAATACGTGCGTGAAACTCAATATGAGCAGATGACGCTACTTTTTGGGTAAGTTTTATTAGATAAAAATCACCCCCACAAACCTCTAATTTACCCGCTTTCTTTAATTGTGACGAAACGGTTAATAAATCTACTGGTTGCGACTCTTCGAAAAGAATAAAAATCGCTTCATATATGAACCTATGAGCATCCTTATAAAAAACATCTGGATGCAAAATATCGATGACTTCATCTACACCTTTCTTATCTATCATCATCGCACCCAATACAACCTCCTCTAAATCAATTGCTTGTGGGGGTATTTTACCTCTCTCAAGGTTTATAATAGTAGATTTATCAATCTTTCGACCGACAAAAGGTTTCGTGTTCTCCATAGTACGAAAGTATACAATTAACCTTTAGTTAACCACAAAAACATTGTTTACGATGTTCACAGTTGACTAAAATTTCTTGTTAATAAATTACAAATTTCTGTTGATAACATAAAAAAACCGAGGAATAAAATCCTCGGTATATTTTGAAATTGCCTAAAATGCAGATTAACCGTTGAATACACCCATTTGGGCATACTTATCCATGCGTTGATTTACTAGTTGTTTTGGTGATAACTTTTGCAAATCCTCAAAATGAGAGGTGATTTTATTTTTAACTATTTCGAAAGTCTTCTCACGGTTGGAATGAGCTCCACCTGCAGGCTCACGAACGATTTCATCGATAAGTTTTAGCTTCTTCATATCCGTAGCTGTTAACTTAAGCGCCTCAGCAGCTTTTTCCTTATACTCCCAACTTCTCCATAAAATAGACGAACAAGATTCAGGAGAAATCACAGAATACCATGTATTTTCTAACATTAGCACCTTATCACCTACACCTATACCCAATGCACCACCTGATGCACCTTCTCCAATGATCACTACAATAATCGGAACTTTAAGACGAGTCATTTCTAAGATATTACGAGCAATAGCTTCACCCTGTCCACGTTCTTCAGCCTCAATACCTGGGTATGCACCTGGTGTATCTATTAAACAAACCACTGGTACTTGGAATTTTTCAGCAGATTTCATTAATCGCAAAGCCTTTCTATACCCTTCTGGATTAGCCATACCAAAATTTCTATACTGTCTTGTCTTGGTGTTGTATCCCTTTTGTTGACCAATGAACATATAACTCTGGTCTCCAATTTTACCCAAACCACCAATCATGGCTTTATCATCCTTGACATTACGGTCTCCGTGTAATTCTAAGAATGTTTCTCCACATATAGCTTTTATATAATCTAAGGTATAAGGTCTATTCGGATGTCTAGAAAGCTGAACTCTTTGCCAAGCGGTAAGGTTTTTATAAATTTCCTTTCTAGTTTCGGTAAGTTTTTTCTCAATCTGCTTACAAGTCTCGGTAACGTCTACATCACTTTCCTCACCAATTACCATACACTTGTCCAATTGCTCTTCCAATTCTTTAATAGGAAGTTCAAAATCCAAATATTCCATATTTCAATAAAGTTTCATTAGTTGTCAAGTCAAAGATAAAACTTTAAAACCTAAATCTTAGGCACCCTATTTTTAATATTCTCTCTTTGTTTTAAAATACCGTTGGCAATGACCGTTGTGAGTATAATTAAGGCTCCTACATAAAACATAGGTTTCATTTTTTCTTCCGAGCCGAATATGAACCACGCTAATAGAATACCATATACCGGCTCTAAATTTGTCGTAAGCATAACGGTATATGGAGTTAAAACACGCATTATTTTTACCGAAGCAATAAATGCGTAGGCCGTACAAACTATTGCCAAAATTAGTAAATAAACCCAATCCATAGTAGGTAATGTAACTAATGACATATTCCAATCCCCTTTTAAGATTAAAATAATAGATAAAAAAATCACTCCTACACCTAATTCGTAAAAAGAAATAATTGATGGCTTATGGTTTTGAACTAATTTTCCATTAATCAAAGAAAATACAGCAGCTAAGAAAGCAGATATTAATGCTATTCCCATACCAAATACGTATTGGGTTTCTACTTTAAAAATTAGATACAGACCTGCAACGACCAATAAACCGAAAACAATTTCATAGCCTATTACTTTACGACCATACCAAAATGGTTCCATCAATGCGGTAAAAAATGCGCCCGTAGACATCATAGCCAAAGCCACAGAAACTGTAGATACCTTAATGGCCAAAAAAAACGTGACCCAATGTAATGCTACTACAATACCACCACCCAAAAGCCAGAAAAAGGTTTTTTTAGAAACCTTTAAACTGAATTTTGCAAAGTAAATATAAAGAGAAATGAATATTGTAGCTAAACCCATTCTTATCCAAACTAAGGGTAAAGAATCTATAGTTATCAACTTTCCTAAAATAGCTGTAAAGCCCCAAATAAATACTATAAAATGTAAGTGTAGTAAATTGAGTATTCTATCTTTTGGCATTTTGAAGTAGATAAAAAGCTAAACATCCAAAAACAACATTAGGGATAACTACAGCAAGCAAGGGAGAAAAGCCTGATTGCTCTGCCAAAACACCGAATACCTTATCAAAAAAGATAAATACAAAAGCAATTAAAATACCAAAAGCTAAGTTTGCTCCCATACCTCCTCTTCTTTTTACCGAAGAAACAGAAACTGCTATTATGGTTAAAATAAAGGCAGTTAATGGCAATGCCCAACGCTTATATTTTACTAAAATATAGTTGTTAATATTAGAAGCACCTTTTCTTTTTTGGTCTTTAATAAAAGTGTCCAATTCAAAAAGATTCTTAGTCTCTGCTACATAAGAAACAGGTGTTAAATCACCTATATCGAAGGCAAAAATAGTATCTAATCTTCTTTTACTTTCAATAATGGCAGTATCGCCAATTATTTTTCGCTTCTTATACGACGTCAATCTATAATTAGAATCCTTTTCAACCCAACGAATATTTGCTGCAGAGATTTTGAAGTCCAATTCATTATTCTCATTAAACCGTTCAAATGTGAAATTATGACCCAATTGTCTTGCCGGGTCAAAACTGCTTACATAAATGAAATCGGTTTCATTTAACTGATTGAAAATATTATTGGTGACCCTATCTTGTTTTCCCTTTTTTAAGTATTTGTACTTGAATTCATTGAAACCCACACTAGCATTGGGCACAATAAACATGGTCATAAAAAACATTAAAATAGCAATCAAAGTAGCCCCTATAACATAGGGTCTCAAAAATCGACCATAAGAAATACCTGAACTCAAAATAGCCACGATCTCGGTGTTATTGGCTAATTTGGAGGTGAAGAATATTACAGATAAAAATAGAAAAATAGGAAATAACAGATTGCCTATGTAAATCGTAAAATTCACGTAGTACATTACTATTTCATTAAACGGCGCCTCGTTGTCAATCATCTTTCCAATCTGCTCTGCCAAATTGACCATAATACCAATGGGAATGAATAGCAAAAGCATTAACGAAAATGTCGCTAGGTACCGTTTTAATATATATTTATCTATTATCGAAAGCATTATAGCCTTTTATCCATTTGTTTAACCATGATATCTTTCCATTGCCTAAAATCTCCTGCTATAATATGCTTTCGTGCTTCACGAACAAGCCACATGTAAAATCCTAAGTTATGAATTGTTGCTATTTGTTTGCCCAAATATTCATTAGCAGCAAACAAATGTCTTAGATAAGCTTTAGAATATTCACGGTCTACAAAAGTAGTTCCCATTTCATCTAACTGAGAAAAATCATCTTCCCACTTCTTGTTCTTAATATTTATAGTGCCATGAGCTGTAAACAACATTCCGTTTCTAGCATTTCTAGTAGGCATTACGCAATCGAACATATCGATTCCCAAAGCAATATTCTCTAAAATATTAATTGGTGTACCAACACCCATTAAATATCTTGGCTTGTCTTCTGGTAAAATTTCACAGACCACTTCGGTCATACCATACATTTCTTCTGCTGGCTCACCAACTGATAGTCCGCCAATGGCATTACCTTCTGCACCTGCATTTGCAATGTATTCTGCCGATTGTCTTCTTAAATCTTTATAGGTTGACCCTTGTACAATTGGAAAGAACGTTTGCTCATAATCGTACTCAAAAGGTGTCTTTTCTAAATGGTTTATACAACGATCCAACCACCTGTGTGTCATGTGCATCGACCTTTTGGCATAATTGTAATCACAAGGGTAAGGTGTACATTCATCAAAAGCCATAATGATATCAGCACCAATAATACGCTGAATCTCCATTACATTCTCTGGTGTAAATAAGTGCGTAGACCCATCGATATGAGATTTAAATTTTACCCCTTCCTCTTTTATCTTTCTATTTGCAGATAATGAATACACCTGGTAACCGCCACTATCGGTAAGAATATTTCTATCCCAACCCATAAATTTATGGAGTCCACCTGCTTTTCTTAATATTTCGGTTTTTGG
Source organism: Maribacter orientalis (assembly GCF_900109345.1). Classification (GTDB taxonomy): domain Bacteria; phylum Bacteroidota; class Bacteroidia; order Flavobacteriales; family Flavobacteriaceae; genus Maribacter; species Maribacter orientalis. Next base: position 560,966 of record NZ_FNZN01000003.1, on the reverse strand, counting down.
CCGAAGAAAGAGATGGTAGGTGTTCCCTAGAATAATATCTGGATTAACTTCTTCTTTCAATTCTTTCTGATGCACGCCTTTAACAGATGCTACAGTGCCCACGGGCATAAAAATCGGGGTATCTATAACTCCATGATCGGTAACCACGGTTCCTGCTCTAGCTTTTGATTGTGCGTCGGTAGTGTGTAATGTAAACTTCAAATTTTCTAAATCTAGTTGCAAATATAATGAACTGCTTGTGGTAAAAACTTAATAAAAACCAAAGATGTTACTGAAATTATTAAACCTAATTCCCCCCTTACAATAACTCAATAAAATGAAGTTTAACCCAAAAACAAACCTAAACAATAAAGGTACAACCCCTACGTTTTGATGGTATAACAAGGAATAGAACCTTTGGTATTGTATTTGCTGAATGTTCTACTTTAAATAAAACAGATATGAAAAAAACAATTTTAATTGCGGCTTTAGCTATAATGGGCTGGTCCGCTAATGCTCAGAGTGACGCAGGTTTTGGAATTAAAGGAGGATTAAACTATGCAGGTAACGGTGATTTCTTTAATTCTGCAGAAAATGCATACAGTAGTCCAGATAAAAATGTAGGCTACCATATTGGAGTTTTCGGGAAAATTGGAGATAATATTTATTTACGGCCAGAATTGGTTTACACTGCAATAAAATCAGGATATAATGAAGGAGATTTAAAGGTTAGTAAATTGGACCTTCCTGTTTTGTTAGGGGTGAAAATTATAGGCCCTTTGAATATTTTTGCAGGTCCATCTTTTCAATACATTCTGAATACAAAATTTGACGACGTAACTATTGATAACATTGAAAATGATTTTACCGTTGGTTTAAATATTGGAGCAGGGGTGAATTTGGGTAAACTTGGAATAGATGTGCGGTACGAAAGAGGTTTTTCTGAAAATGAAGTTTCTTTAATTAATTCAAATATTGCTAATTTGAACGGTGACCGAGTTGATACAAGGCCTGATCAAATTATTGTAAGTTTATCCGTAAAGCTTTAGACTATGGAATTTACTTAAATTAAAAAAACCTCCTAAGAAATAATCTTAGGAGGTTTTTCTAATATTTTATGTTCTGGCCAGCAATAATTACTTTAGATCATTATCCAAATGATCAGGTATACCGTCACCATCTGTATCAGGAAATATTATAATTCCGTTTGCATCTTTTTTAATTACTCCATCTATTTTAATTTCATCAATGGTTAAAATTCCATCATTATCATCATCGCTATCATTAAAATTCGCCAAATAAACCCTCACTCCTTCTGATTCACTATCGGTATTATCATCATTTAGATTGCCATTTCCATTTAAATCTTCTTGAATTGATGGAATACCATCGCCATCAAAATCAGAATCTGGCTCATAATCAAAAGCATCAATTTTAAAAATCAATGGGGAATATGCCGAAATAGATGAATTTGATGAACCATCAAAATATCCTAGACCAGAAGGAATAAAAATTGCACCTATACCATAACCATCATAGCTTACGGTACCATCTGCATTATCCAAAGGACCTGAGCCTGTTTGAAAATTTTCTACCCCATTACCAAATCCTCTAACAACCGAAGAAAGATTAAAACGCACAGGTTGATAAGAAGAAGCATCGAATAATGTACCGTCCATTAAAGAACCTTCATACCTCAATATTGAAAAATCACCAATAGTAGGCTTACCTTCCTCAACTCCTTGCCTAACTACCAAAGTATATAATTTATGATCTATTACTTCACCGTCAGTTCTACCAAAGCTTGATGACTCAACAGAAATTGTTTCCGTAATTAAAAATGGGCTATCATAAATAGATTGCTTCGTGCTATTGGCACCAGCGATTGTATCGAATTTTATTTTAAAATCAAATCCTTCGACTGCAGCATCAAACTCTTCCTTATTATAAAAATGTGTTTGTAGAAATTCAACAATTTCTGCATCATCCTCAATGGCAACTTCACTTAATGTTCTTGGTGGTATTACTTCACCTGGAGAATCATCATCCTTTTTACAAGAACTTATGATTATTAGTCCGGCTATTAATAAATAGGCATTTTTCAATTTCATCAAAAATCTATTTTAAGCGCGCAAGATACAATTTTCCCCTATTTTTGCTTGGAAGTTAACAAAGAATTGTACCCGTAATGCGCATAGATAAATTCTTGTGGAGCACACGTTATTTTAAAACTAGAAACATTGCATCTACGGCATGTAAAAAAGGCCATGCCAAAATCAATGGACAAACTGCAAAGCCCAGTAGAGAGGTTTATCCTATGGATGAAGTTATTATTCGCAAAAACCAGATAGATTATACATTTACTGTTCTTGATATACCCGCTAATCGTGTTGGGGCCAAATTGGTAGATATTTATCGAAAGGATACGACCCCAAAAGAAGCATTTGAGCACAATGAGCTTTTGCAATATTCGAAAGACTACTATAGAAAAAAAGGTATCGGCAGACCTACAAAAAAAGATAGGCGCGATATAGATGACTATCTAGAAACTCCTTCTGAAAATAAAGACGCAGAAACAACATCATCAGATAAAAATATTAAAGAAGAGGAATAAGGTAAACTTTTGAAAACATAACTATCTTTATTCGTTTAAGAAAAATTCATGGAACATACCATACTTTCACACTTACAGATTCAGTATAAGATAGAACGCATAGCCTATCAAATCTACGAAGCGAATGTTAATGAAAACGAAATTATCATAGCAGGTATAGATGGTGGCGGATTGCAGTTTGCAAAAAAAATTGTTTCGAAGCTTAAAAAGATAACGGAAGCAAAAATTACACTATGTAAATTATCGATGGATAAAACCAATCCTTTAAAAAGTGGTGTTTCTACATCTATGGCAGAAGAAGAGTTTGTAAATAAATCGGTAGTAATCGTTGATGATGTGCTTAACTCAGGTACAACCTTAATATATGGTGTTCACCATTTTCTTAAAACCCCTTTAAAGCAGCTTAAAACTGCTGTACTGGTTAATCGTAACCATAAAAAGTATCCGGTTAAGGCTGATTATAAAGGTATTTCTTTGTCTACTTCTTTACAAGAACATGTAAACGTTCGTTTTGAAACTAAAAACGATAGAGTCTTTTTAGACTAATGCATTGATGATCATTTCTGCAATTTCAGTGGGTGTATTATTATTCCCTTTTACTATTTTATGTGCTTTATTGTAATAGAAGCTTCTTTCAAACAAATGTTTACCAATAAACTCTTGCATTTCATCACCTTTAACATGAGCAATTATAGGTCTGTGATTCTTTTCGAGCTTTAAACGTTCTGAAAGTTCATTTATACCTATGTTTAAATAAAATGAATTAGCAGTTTTTTCATTTACCAGCTCCATATTATCTCCAAAACAAGGAGTTCCTCCGCCTAACGAAAGGACAAAATTGGTTTCTGTCAAAAAAATTTGCGAAAGATATTCTCGTTCCTTTTTTCGAAAATAGAGCTCTCCCTTTTTCTCAAAAATCAAACCAACAGACATATTTTCTTGTTGTTCTATATAATCGTCTAAGTCTAAAAATTTAATATTTAAATGGTTAGCAATAATTTTACCAATAGTTGTTTTACCACTTCCCATGTAACCCAGTAATACAATTTTCACATCTTTCATTTGTACAAAATTGAACTAAAATTAAAGGAATTCAAAAAAAAAGAAATTTATCTTAAAAAGGGTTTGGATAATAAAGTAATCGACTTATATTTGCACCCGCATTGAGGGATATTACTTCTTAAAATGCTTTTGACCTGGTAGCTCAGTTGGTAGAGCATCTCCCTTTTAAGGAGAGGGTCCTGGGTTCGAGCCCCAGCCCGGTCACTTTTTATTAAAAGCCTCTTCGAAAAAACAAGAGGCTTTTTTATTTTAACTCGTGAGCTGATTTTTTTTTAAAATTACTAACGTAATAGTTCTTTACTTTTTTGACCTGGTAGCTCAGTTGGTAGAGCATCTCCCTTTTAAGGAGAGGGTCCTGGGTTCGAGCCCCAGCCCGGTCACTTTTTATTAAAAGCCTTCCATAACACAGGAAGGCTTTTGTGTTTCTTCTATTCTTCTAAAAACACCTCAACTTTACGAATAAAGAAAGGGCACTAAAGCAATACATTAACAATCATTTAAAAATTAATTCTATTAGAAGGTTTTCTATTCTTAACAATTATTACAGATCTTTATATAATAACTTTCAAATGTCTTTTGGATAACAACAACTGAAGAAATATTAAAAGAGCGTGTAAAAGAGTTTACCTGCCTCTATGAAATTACTTCTATTATAGTTAATTCAGATTATGACCAGTTACAGACCTCATTAGAGGCCATAGTATAATGCCTTAAAAGGGCATGGAAGTTCGAAAATACTGCAGAAGCTTATTTAAATGTAGGTGCATATGAAGTAATGACAGATGAATATGTCTCTGATATGGTTGCCTTAGTTTTAAATATTAAAGTTTTCAACAAAACCGAAGGTAAAATAATAATTGGGTATCCCTCTAAAAAATATTCAGAAAAAGATTTCCTAAATGAAGGGCAAACCCTATTGAATAATGTTGCCTTAGCTGTCGGAAACTTAATAGAGCGTAAGCAAATTCGAGATAGTGAAGCGAACACAAGAAGACAGATGGAACGAACCGACGGTTTACATAGTCTTGGGAAAATTACGGCTGGTATTGCACATGAATTAAATACCCTACTTGCCAATATTCTCGTTTTTGCAGAATTACTTACTGAAAAAATCACAGATAGTGATGTTGTTCGAGATTTAGATAAAATAATGGACAGTGCTATTTTTAGTCGTGAAATTGTAAATAAATTAATGTTCTTCGCTTGTGAAATGCCGCAAGAGATGAAGACCATAAAATTGATTCCAGTAGTTACTAACGTTCTAAAGCTTTTAGGGCCCTCTCTTAGAAGTGAAAAAATAAAATTAAATAAGACGTTCGATAATGAAAAAATTGAGCTTAGGACAGACACGGTCCCGATAGCTTTCTGCATGCAATTCGGTTTGTATTTGTTAAATTAGGTACTTAAACACGCAACGGCAAATACACAAAAAGTTTACCTGCAATCTAAATAAAACGCAAATTAAAGTGTACATAAACATAGAAACAGAAAGATTAATAATAAGACCAATAAATTTGAAGGATACTGAGTTTATTCTTGATTTGGTAAATTCTGAAGGTTGGTTGAAATTTATCGGTAACAGAAATATATCTGATAAAAATGATGCTAAGAAATACATTCAAAAGATACTTGATAATAAGAATTTTTCTTATAATGTTTTTGAATTAAAAGAATCTCGAAAGGCAATTGGTATAGTGACATTTCTTAAACGAGAAGATGAAAAGTACCCTGACATTGGATTTGCGTTACTTCCTGAATTTGAAAAAAAAGGATATACGATTGAGGCATGCAAACCATATCTTGAAAAAATTAAAAATTTAAACAAGTATGAAAACATTATTGCAATTACCATATCTGATAATCAAAAGTCAATTAACCTATTACTCAAACTTGGACTTAAGTATACAGGTAAGTACGAAAAAGGGGAAGATATTTTATCTTACTATAGTTTAAAAAATGAAAAAGCCAACAGTTAAACTTGTGTAAAACTAGGCAAACGAAGAAAAGCTACTGAAAAAGAAATTAACCGATTAAATAGGAGAATGAAAGCGACAAATGGACTTAAAGGAAATTCGAATTTATGGAAAACAATGGAATTTGTTCGTGAAATAAAATTTACAAAAGCCGAGAAAATAAACCTCGGAGAAATGACCAAGAACTTTATAAAAAGCAAGTAATCAATACTACCCATAAACAATACAAGCTTTTGAGTTAAACCTAAGGTTTGTGTATTTTTAAAATGGGGCAACCGCTTTAGCTATCGGTATGGAGATTTACTTTAAAGCATGACAAAAAAAGACCTACCCCAATAACCAAAAGGCGTGTTTGGGCGGGAAAAAATACAACTATGTATGTGGTATTAAGAAATATAAATTTGCTCCTACATTATTCATAGCTCACCCTTCAAAGCCAATTCAAGAAAAATATGAGTAAAAAGAAAATCCATATCATAAACGGACATCCTAATAAAGAAAGTTTTAATCACGGACTTTCAGAAGCATATAAAAAAGGTGTTGAAAAATCAGGTACCGAAATACAAGGAAATTAAAAGTAGAGAATTGAGTTTTAATCCGAACCTAGAATTTAGATATAGAAAACGAACCGAACTTGAACCTGACTTGTAATAAGCTCAAGAAAAACTGAAATGGGCTGACCATATTGTTTGGGTTTATCCTGTTTGTCGGGATAAGTATCTTACTGGCAAAACAGCTCGATTGATTTGTACAATGGATCTACCAACTTGGTTTTACAGATTATTAAATGGAAATCCGACTCATAGTGCAATGAAAAAAATAACAATGAATTTTATTGGAGTAAAATCAGTTAAAATAACATCCATTGGGCCATTACGCCTTTCAAAAGGTGAATTTCGAGAAAAATGGTTGAAAAAAATTCAAAAATTCGGAGAAAAAAATATAAAAACTAACTATCAAAATGGCTTTATATCGGCTAATTCTGTGCAATTAAATGCTAAAGCAACTAATTAAAATACGGACGATAATTACCTTTAAAAATTTTCAATGCAATTAAAAAAAGCTTCAATTACAGACATCATCGCTTTAAAGAAAACCTGTATCGATGCATATTCTCTAAATTTCCATAATCATTGGAATGATGATGGATTAGAATGGTATTTGAATAAAGAATTTAGTACGAAAAGGCTAACGCTAGATTTGGCGGATAAAAACACCGAATACTTTTTCATTGAGCATAATTTAAAAGCGGTCGGATTTATTAAAATCAAAAATTATTCAATAACATCTTTACCTTTTGCAAATAGTGCAGAAGTGGAAAAAATATATGTTCTACCAGATTTTAAAGGTATGGGAATTGGAAAGTTAGCATTAAATGAAATTATTAAAAGTACCATAGCACGGGGTTATAAAAATCTATTCTTATGTGTAATTGACTCTAATGAAAACGCCATTGCATTTTATAAAAAACTTGGTTTTCAACTATACGATACAACAAGTTTAGACATTCCATTTTTTAAAGAAGCATTGAAAGGAATGTTTAGAATGGTAAAAGAATTGAAATCATAAATATGAATGGTACATAGTACTTTTTTCAAAGCGTATTTTGGTACTAAATTCTATAGTTTGCGAATATTCAAAGTGACCACTATCCCCAAAGAAGTCTGGATAGGGAAATGACTTATTCCCCATAAATCATTCAGATAAATATAATCTGATTAATCTAATTTCACTCTTCGCCTTTTTTATACTATTTTCAGATAATTTTAAAGTGCGCTTGCATTAAGGCTTAGCATTGGTATAGTTATTTTAGACTCCATTTTCTTAATCAAATCTTTATGGAACAGTTTTTTTAGAAAGCTATTTTGTTCGCGTTCCAATAAAGCAATCATATCAGCATTTACGGTATCAATATATACCCGTAAACCTTCATACGTGTTATCATTAATGCTTACATCAAAAGTCATGTTTCTGTAACTTGTTTTTTCAAATAACATTTCTTTAAACCATTCCATCTTATCGCTTACCGCATATTCGTCGTTGTTGGTAATATGTACAACCTTAATAATGGCATCAAAAGGCTTGGCTATACTTATCAATTTTTTAATAGCTAAAAAATCGGCTTCTTCAAAGTCAGTAGCGTAAACCAATGTCTTTATTTTTTGAAACGATTTTGTACTAGGTACCATAAAAAGTGGCGCAGCAACTTTTTCAATAAGTGCTTTTGCGATACTACCTGTAAATGACCCACGTGCTGTATGTTCATCTTTCATTCCAATAATTAGCAAATCTGGAGACAAAGCCGCAGTTTCAGACAAAATTCCGTTGGTGACCGAATCATCTTCTCTTACTTCATATTTTATGACTACATCGGTCTTATTATCTTTTAAGTTGCTAGAGCAATAATCTTTTAATACTAGTAATTGTTCATCGTACGCATGCTCACTTAGATATTTCTTAGGGCGTATGGTCTTAACCGAAATGGGGGGAAGACTAAATATATGTAGTACCGTAAGATTTGCTTTTAGAATATCACTCAACATTAATGCATATTGAAGGGTTTGAGTGTCATGCTTTGAACAATCGGTGGCATAGAGAATATTTTTCATCTTAAGTATTTTTTTAACAAAATGAAATTAGGCCTTAATATTTTAGTTAAATATGACATACGTCATAAATTGCTATACATTAATTATGATTTTTATTTAGTTCTATTGTTACTTATTACATATTTAGGCAATAGCTTAAAGTACTTAGCACATTTAATTAAAAATACAAATATGATGTTTTTTATAGGTAACGGAAATACTAAGAAACTAAAAACCTAACCTTCAAAAAAACAGAAAGGGAATTATTCGAAAATATGATTATTTCGATTACTGCAATTAAAAATCAAAACAATAAGCTAAAAGACAGCCCTCGAAATCCTGGTCCACATGGTCCTTAATGAGCTTCAGCTTTCAATAGAGATAGGACAGTTATGAAAGCTGAATAGACAATTTTATAAAACAAGGAGCAGGACGAATAGTCGGTTTAGTTGCTTATTTTAAGCTTTTTAAAAAAGACGAAAATGGAAATATAGCCAAAGAAGAACTTGCTTTAGTTAAAACTCTTTTTGCTTTTGACGGCACAGATGTCAATAAAGATGAAATTTTCTTAAAAACTTAAATGGCAGAATATGAATGCGAAAGGCCATACCGTCTTTTGAAGTTAAATGATTTTTTAACTTAATCGACACCAATAATAATAATAATAATAGGGAAGTAAAAGCTATTGAGATTGTTCATAAAATAATACTGGCATTAGTATAAATGACAATTGATGGTTTTAGCTAAATCTAAGGGCATTATAAGTTTGTTATATGTAGTAAATCATTTCACGGGAATACATAATTTCACTTATACATAAACCTTTAAAACTATACTTTTATTTTAAATTTGAAGTAAGTTTTAGCATATTTGAACTCAACGAGAATAATAACCGTAATTGCTCTCGCACTAATTGTTCTTCTTGATGGTGACGCTTCATTTCAGTATTTTCTTGCTCACTAAAATTCACACCATTTAGTTCGAGTTTCGGTAGCTGATTTTCAAATGAAGAAACATCTTGCACAAAGCGTTTTTCATTATTTGGTTTATCACTATCTAATGTTTGCAAAACTTTAGATAGATTGTTATCTATCTTAGAAATAACAGCATTAAACTTATCTGAAGCATCGGTCGTGTTTTGATGTTGTATATACATACTTAATGATGATAAGGACGATAGAAAATAATGGTTCAATTCTACCAACTCATAAATCTTATTTAAATTTCTCTGTTTAGAATGCGGTTCTTCTGTCATTCGCTGAAATGCCGAACTTAGGTTCGCTGTTTCAACAAAGGCATTTTTACGAGACAGTCTATAACTTGTTGACACTTCGCCTTTTCGATTATAAAAATCTGAAATTTGAAAAAGATACCCTCGGTTGGCGGCTACACTCTTGGCAACAATTTTCTCTATTTCTTCAAAACCCCAACTAGGCCATAAAAATAGAAATCCGATATAGGACAATCCGGCACCAACCAAGGTATCGAGAATTCTATATTGAATAACCAGGAAAACATTTGGCTGTAAAATCCCATAAACAAAAACAATTGTCAAGGTGATAAAGGTTGCAGATGCTTTATAGTTCTTTTGAACCATAGATAAGGCTATTATAAGCGATACTAACGCCAAACCAACATAAACATACATATCTTGAACTAAATACACTATTATACCTGCTATTGCACCTCCTATCAAAGTACCGATAGTTCTATCTTTAGAACGGGTTTTTGTTAGGCCATAATTTGGTCTCATTATCAATATAATGGTCAATAATATCCAATACGGATTTTGAAACGAAAACACATTACCCAAAACAAAACCTATCATTAATGTTATTGCTAGTCGTAATGAATGTCTAAATATGGTTGACTTAATAGTGAAATTTTGCAATAATATATGTGGACTATAATCTTGAGAAATTAAAAACCTTTTTAATATCTTCTTATCGATAAATTCGTCTGATGCTACTTTATTATCACTTAATAACCACTTAATTCTTTTTAGTTTTTGGAACTGTTCTTCTTGATATTCCAATAAATTTTGAAACATAATGAAAGCTTTGTAAGCATTTGCTTTATCACTCTTACGTAAGTTTAAAAGCTTAGTTCGTATTTCATCAAAGCAAGTCGATAAAGAATCGTGTTCTGGAATCTGTTTTGGCTTATTTCCTATTACAGAAATTAACTGTAATTGATTTGCCATTTTAAAAATCAGATTTTGAAACAGCTGTATAAATTCAGGAAAGCCCTCGAATTGCTTATCCATCTTGGGGTAATCTACAGGGTTGGCACCAGCAGTTTCTAACATTTCTATGAGTTGAACTAAAACCAATAATCTTTTACCATTATAAACCGACCTTCCTGAATTTTTACGGGATCGTATTAGTATTTCACGCAACATCTCGTGTTGTTCGGTCAATTCGCTTTGCAACACAAATAAGCTCGCCTGCAGCTTTTTTCGACTATTATTCCGGTCTATTAATTTACCTCGTATTTCAAGTAATTTACCCGTACGCCCAATTGTCTCATATAAAATTTCTTCGGTTTGCCCTTTAGGGTTGATTGAATACCAAAACATGGACAATGCCAAATACCAAAGTCCGCCAAGACCAACCAAAAGAGAATACTCAAATATTTCTAATTCATCTGGAGTGTGCGCAAAACTCAAAACCAATGCCAACAACCCAGAAAAACCAATTAAAGAAGCTCTGAAACCGTACGAAGAAATAAGTGCTATGGCAAAACTTGTAACTCCTAATATAATCATTGAAAGCCAAGGCTGATAATGTAAATAGCCACCAATAAAACTGACGACCATAACTAAAGCAGCCGAAAGAAGAATACCTACTATTTTATGTTTTTGACTACCATGAACATCACTTGGTGAACTCCAAAATGCACCAAAGCCAATTGCCAAACCTATTTCAGTATGTTTTAACCACACGCCAAGTGCTATGGGTAAAACCACCGCAATTACAGTAATCAGTGATTTTGAGAAGTTAGTGCTTCCAAAAAAACGAATCAGTTCTTTAAAGTTAAGTGCAATAAATTGATAAATTTTATTCAAGTGCAAATGTATCATTCACAAAGATACGCTTTGGTTGTAAGCGATTATTTAATTTGACTTAAAGTAAAAAAGTGCCGAAGTTTACAAACCTCAGCACTTTTAAAATACTTATTGAAAGTTGAACCTAATCTCTAAGTACTATTATCTATAAAAGACAGCTATTTGGGCAAGTTGACCCATAATTTTTATTGAATCTTTCATGGACAGTTTAGAACCATCTGCGTGTATCCATCTTTTTAGGGGTTGCTCACAAATCATGCTTTTCACTTCTGTTTTACCAAAATATTTTTTCATTCGCATAAAGAGTTCCACATCGAACAACCATTTGGTAACGAATTTTTTATTAAACATTTTAGAGGCAATTTCACGATCCATCACTTTAGCTCCGCACTGTGTATCTTTAAAAGGCATACCTAAAATAGTCTGGATAATAAGATTTATGGTCAAGCTAATAATCTTACGAGCAGACTCTTTAGTAATATCTGCACCCATTCGTGTAATTCTAGAACCACTTACAATTTTAAAGTCTAAGCTTTCAATCGTTTTTACCAAATCATCAAAATTTCTAAAGTCAGTAGATAAATCTGCATCTAAAAAGCCAATGTAATCGAGTTGTTGATCTTTTACCAAGTGTAAAATACCTTGTCGAACCGCTTCTGCCTTACCGCCATTTTGTTTACAATTATAAATACTGATATTTTGTCGATTCTCTTCTTTTAATTTTTCAAGAACCGCTAATGTATTATCTGTACTGCCATCATTTACAAAACAAAGATGATAGCCCAAATTCTTATGTGCAAATTCTTTGAACTGATCACTTAAAAGTCGCTCCTCTTCATTATAGCATGGTATTACTACCCCAACACAATTTTTCTGGAGCATTCGCGTGTCCGATAGTTTTCTTTTCGTTTCTCCCTTAGTTTCAGGTGCTCCGATAATTCTTTTTATTCTAGCAGCCATTTCATCTAAGCTTACCGGTTTTTTCATGTAATCATCAACCCCTAAATCAAAATTTCTCATTATAAGGGCCTCATCCGTATTACCTGACATTACCAGGATAGGAGTATCATTATTCATAAATACCCGAATATATTTTACGACTTCTGTTCCTGTACATAAAACCAATTCAGTTCCCGACATTTCTGGCATATTCATATCTAATAATACTAAGTCGGGTTTAAATGAATTGAATAATTTAATTCCCGTTTCAATTGAGGTGGCAGTTCTCACTTCATAACCTAATTCTGTTAATCGCTTTTCAACAGAAAGTAAAATGAGTTGTTGGTCATCGATAGCTAAAATTTTCATTTGTTAGATTTTAGTGAGTCAATGGTTATTTATAGTTTACGCTAACAAATTTACTTTTCCAGTTCTATGATTTTGAGTGTATAAAGGTGGCTAACACTATTCTGTAGATGAATGGTTTTTAAAGTTCGATAGCTGATTGTGAAGTGAATGAACAATAAACCTATCTTTGCATTGTTATATTTTCTTACAGAAAATAATAACTATAACAGACGAATATCTTATTAGAAATATTTTTTTAAAAAGATTTGACAACTAAATATTAAACGGATTTCAAAATTACAAAGTAATTAATTGTAGGTATTCTATTATTAAATTATTAGCTGTTCGCTTTTTATTGTAATCTTCATCTCATATATTTAATACCTGTAGGTAGAACTTGATTCTAAAATAAACTTTGGAAAAAAAAACCAATACCCTCTTAATATTAGCTTTAATTGTAGGGCTAGCTTTTCATGGTTCTGCTATTTTCTTCACTTTAGAATCTACATATGATGCATTAATTCATTTATTTTTTGCAGATCATTACGCTAACAGTTGGTTTGATCCTTGGGAATACCGATGGTATACCGGCTTTACGGTACAATCTTACCCACCGTTGGTACATCAACTCATAGCTATACTTTCTTATATAGGTGGTCTAAAATTCGGAATGTATACCGTTGCATTGATTGCTATTGTATTATTTATAACAGGAGCGTATAGGTATACACTGTTAATGACCGGCAGTAGAAGAATAGCTGGCTACGGTGCTGTTATGGCAGTTTTCTCATCAACGTTCGTAGAAACTTTACACATTTTTGGGCAGTTACCAAGTATTATGGCATTATCCATTCTTCTGCATTCCATGACAGAAATTTACTTATGGATAAAAACTGGTAAAACCCGGTACTTTATTACCTCTGTAACTATGTTAGCTGTAACGGTAACTTCTCATCACGTTACGCCTATTTTCGGTATGGTTTTTTTTATAGCGCCATTAATTGGAATGGCAGTTATAGATGCTGCCAGAGAAAAAGTAAACTCCTACAAAGAACTTACTTTCAAAGTATTCTGGAGCACTACTTTGCAGCATTTTTGGCGAATTGCAAAATTTGGAGGTAGCGCTATTTTTTTAATCGTTTTCTGTATTTTTCCTTACTGGTACAACTCCAAAAGAAACCCGATTACCCAAGTTGCTATTCCTCATGGATCACGTGATAATTTCTTGGAAATAACGTCATCTGGTCTGGTATTTTTTATAATTCCATGGGGTGTATTTCTTTTTATCTTACCCTATTTCTTTTATAGATATTTTAGTAAAAGATATATATTCTTCGGATTATCTTTTGCTTTACTTACCATTTTAGGAACGGGTGGCACTACCCCTATTCCACTAATGATGTTGGGTGAAACAGCATTTAATATTCTTACTTTAGATAGGTTCACCTTATGGGCAACAATTATGGCCCTCCCTATTTTTGCTGAATTCGCCTATAGAATGGTAGAAGGAGATTTAAAGACTTTAATACAAGAAAAATTTGGTGGGGTTTACCATAGAATCTTAGGTGGATTAATTGCTGGTGGAATGTTATTTATGGTGGTTTTCACGATGACGCTGGGTTATTTTAGGCCATCGCAACCAGCAAAAATTAATATGCTACCCATTGTAAACTTTTTAGGAGCAGATTCGCATGATGCTTGGCGCTATTTAGCGTTGGGTTTTGGCGACCAAATGGCCTGGCTTTCTGCACAAACCGATGCCATGACGGTCGATGGTAATTACCACTCTGCCCGTAGATTACCGGAATTGACAACAAGGGCTATTGAGCGTATAGAAAACTCAAAATTTAGGGGTGTAGAAGGTATAGGTTCATTACAACAGTTTTTAACCGTACCCGAAAAATATAATTTAAAATACATTTTCTCCAATGATAAATTCTACGACCCCATACTTTATTATTGCGGTTGGCAACGATTACAACAATTAGAAAATGGTATTATGGTTTGGGAGAAACTAAATGTGGCCCCCATACCACAAATAAAACCCAAACAAGATGTACCTACCATAATGAAAATCATGTGGGGTATAATACCTTTATTAACTGTATTAATAGCCATTTTTGTAAATATTCAAATGATTTGGGTAAGGTTATTAAAGTCTAGAAAAGTAAAGGAGCATTCTTTTATGAAACTAGAATTACCCTATAATAAATTTCCATCTAAGCTGTTAACCTTTTCTCATTGGTGGGCATTAGTCATGCTTATTTGTTTCGGGTATGGTATGTATATATTCTATGTAAAAAACGTTACTCAATTATCGCCTAATAATGTAGTGGAGTCCTATTACGATGCTTTGGATTTTAAAGAATTCTCCAGAGCCCACTCATATATTGACCCAGAAGAAAATATTGATATCGCCCAATATATGCTAGAGGTATCGGTAACCGATGGCATATTAAGTTCATACGCTAAATTAGATTCTCTAGGTATTGAGGTTTATGATAAAACCGAAAATAGCGCAAAAGCCAAGGTAGCCACAAGATGGATTACACCCTTAGAAAATGTATTCAACAATGACTTTCATGAACTGGTAAAGAGAAAGAACAAGTGGTATATAAAATCTTCAAAAGTAGATAATGATATACCACCAGACCAACTCTTCACAGCGAATAGTACCACTTATTACAATCACGGTAGAAGAAAGATTACAACCCAAGAAACATATCATGAAGATGTTTTAAAACAACCCGTATTAGAAATTCTATCGGCCAAACTGGTTAAATACAATGGGCAATATAGCATCATAGGAGAGTTGCAAAATGTCGATAATACACCCGCTGATATTGTGATCAAGGCAACTTTGTATAATGACAATAACAAAGAACTAGCAAATTACAATGCTAAACATCAAATTAAGCATAAGCTAATGCCTAAGGAGACCACTACGTTTAAAATAAATTTTGAAGGTATTGCATGGTCTTCTACCAAAGACACCATACCGCCAACCTTTGACCCTGACCAATTTTCGCCTATAAGTTTTGAAGAGCAACCTACTAAATTTAATTTACAATCTGCAGGAAATACGGCAAATACAGACTTATATAAGCATGTAGCTTTGCAAGACTTAGAATATACAGAGCAAGGGTTTAACGGTGTTTTATTTAATTCGGGCGTACAGGAAGTGACGATTCCTCAATTGATAATTTCTTATTATGATACAGATAGCCAACTACTTTGGGTAGATCATAAATTTGTTACCGAAGGTGTTCGAATACAACGAAAACAATTTTTCAATTATAAACCTCTAGAACTCGATAGTATAGAAATTATTAGCAGCAGCTTAGAAAATTGTTTTGTAAACGGTTTGCCTAACAAAGCTATTGCCGATAAAATATTTCCGAATAGAAAACTTGCACATGGCAAACAGCAAACCCAACCTTTTAAGGGTAAGGGCTATGAGTATATAAAATTTGAAATAAACAGTTATATAGGTAATCCTAAATAGTATGCGCATTAAAATTTTATTCGTTTTGAGTCTTATACTACTTGGTTGTTCTAATAAAAAAGAAGAACAACCAAAGGAATTCAGCTACCCTATAATAGAACTGGTATCCCAACCAAATTCTAGTATAGCAGGAAATCCTATTACCCTGTCATTCAAAACAGATGGTACTATAAAAGACCTGAAACTACAGGTGAAGAATGCCTATGGAAATGTGATATTGGAAACGGAGAAAGCATCTAATGAATTAATAACATTTAATATTCCCAAAAATTTCACCAGAATTGCCGGTCCCTGCCGATGGAAGCTACTATTAAATGGTCATACATTACGTAATGGCAAATTTGATATTACAACAAATACCCTCAAGGCCACTTACGTTGAGTCGTATTTTGGACCCCGAAGTGTCACCGCAGGGTATAATGATTATTCAATGCTTACGATATCTCCGACTGATGCCTATGACAATCCTTTAGATAATGGCACTGAAGTCACTGTTAAATATCAATTTTTAGAGAATATCAATGAACTAAAAATCACTACAGAGAGTTTTTTCGCTTTTTACAATGTGAGGTCAACCTTGCAATCTGGTAGAATATTAGTCTCATCAGAATGTAATGGCACTAACTCTAAAGAACTTGCAACTATTATTTACCCTTCCAACGCGACTAATTTTGACATAACCGCCTCTAGCGCTCATAATTTTGCAGACGGGAATCAAATCATAACTTTTAAATCGGATATCATTAAAGATGAATTTGGCAATATGGTAACCAATGGTACCCTGGTAACATTCGTAATCAAAAACGAGAACGATTCTTATTTATATACTATTGGCACTACGGTAAATGGTATTGCAGAAGCGAAAACCTTACACCCAGATAAAGCAACCAATTGGAAAATTCAGGCATTTGTTACCGGTGCAGCCGAAAGTAACACTACGGAATTCACTTTTAATGCTGCAATTAAAGACTACCCTGTTCATTTTTCTAAAGGAAATAGGAATATAGATATTGGGCCGTTCGAGAGTTTTATGAAGCAGCTTATTCCCGATGGTCTTTTTTTACAATTAGATATTTATGATACCGACGGAATATTCATCACATCTAAAAAAACAACCACTAAAAATGGTGCATGTAATATATTTTTAGGCGAACACTTTCTTCCTGAAGGAAATTATCAACTAAAATTGATCGCAGCAGGAATTACAAAAGAATTTACAAAGAACATTCATGGCGATACAATTAAATAAAACATTATACAGAATGGTACTAATAGTCACATTTTTGGCTATTAACGGACTGGTTATATATGGAATTGGAGCTGCATGGTCCTTTATGAATACCGGTGCGGACAAAACCTCTATGCTGCATTTAGAGCTACCCATGGAAGATGTGTACAAGCCAAATGTAGAATGGATAAACTTGGAAAACCCAGGAAGACCAATGGAGGAGCAAGCGTTGGGAGAAATCACCAACGATTATATGAATGCATGGCACGTTCGCAATATCGCATATAAGAAAAATGACCGTTACGGTATAGAAGATTTTTATACCGATAGCGCCAGAGTACGATTGTATGATAACATTGATTTAAACAAAAAGAACAATCACTGGTATAAACGAACAACGCTAAACCACAATTCTTCTTTAGACTTTTATACGGCAGATGGTACAATGGTCGTCTTCAAAGATTATAATGTTGAAGAGTACCAAGAAATTTATGAAGGCGAAACGTTATTATCTAAAGAAAAGGATACCACCAGTTACCAAGTAATGATGCTGTTAGAAGATGGATTTTGGCGTATTAGACACTTAAAGGAAATACCGACACCACTAGATACCACAAAAAGAGCGCAAAGAAAAATACGAGGTAAACTTAAAAAAGTAGAAAACATAAAAGGAATCAACTACTACCCTAAAGATTCCCCTTGGGATACCTTCGGGGAAAAATTTAACGATACTATCATTCATCAAGATTTTAAAATCATTAAAAATATGGGCTTAAATACCATCCGTGTATTTATTCAGTATGATGATTTTGGAAAAAACAGGGTTGATTATAAAAAACTACAAGTCTTAAAAACCCTCTTAGATAGTGCTGAGGAAAATGAGTTAGATGTATTAATTACTTTATTCGATTTTTACGGGGATTATGATATCTCTAATTGGACACTTACCCACAGGCATGCCGAGACTATTATCAATGCGGTAAAAGACCATCCTGCCCTTTTAGGTTGGGATATTAAAAATGAACCCGATCTAGATTTTGAATCCCGTGGTCGCCTACGTGTGCTTGGCTGGTTAGAACAAATGATCGATAACATAAAAAAATGGGATAAAAATCACCCAGTCACCATTGGTTGGTCTACTCCAGAAGCAGGTACAGAACTAGCCGATAAAGTAGATTTTGTATCCTATCATTATTACAGGGATATAGAGGACTTTAAAAGTACATACGACACCCTAAACGCTAAAGTACCCAACAAACCTAAAGTACTGCAAGAGTATGGCATGTCTTCGTATAAAGGAGTATGGAACTTGTATACGGGCGCAGATGAAGAAGGACAAAAAGTATACTATCAAGAAATGCAACGGTTATTAAAGAATAACAACATACCTTACATGTTCTGGACGTTATATGACTTTAAAAATATACCTAGTTCCGTGGCAGGAAATTTACCTTGGAAAACCAAAAAGCAACATTTCTTTGGTTGCCTAGATTCCTTAGGAAATAAAAAACCCGCGTACTTTGAGTTGGTAATTGAATAAACGCCTAAGTCTGTTGACAGTATCTTTTGTTGATTATGGTTTTCTAACTTTCTACTGCGCCACAAACATTCATGCCTAAATTGTACTAGACCTTCAAGAAATAAAAAAAGGCTGGTTAAAAACCAGCCCATAAATATTAACCATATCGATTCTTAATGAACCAATTTCTTCTCTATTGTTGAAATATCAATATTGAACCCCGTCTCTTTCGATTTCTGAATAGCTTTAAAGTAATCTATATACATTTGAGTTATTGCAGACATTGGCAATGAACATGCCGCCTTATAATTTTGCTTCCCAAGTTGTATTCTATACGCATCGTTTATTAGAATTTTCTCAATTGCCGTTGCAAGAGATGACGTATCATGGGCATCAAAAAACTCACCTTTATAACCTTCTTCCTCAACTAAAGTGCTCAAGTCACCAAGGTCTGGCAAAACTACTGCGTTACCATAACTACCTGCTTGATGTAAAACTCCTGAACTACCCGTTGTAGATGTATATGGAAAAACGGTCACCGCACTTTCTCCAAAAAGTTTCGGCACATCTTCCTCGGCAACATAACCTGTAAAACGAATTTGTGGCACATGGCTATATTTCTCCTTCATTTCGTCTAAATAACCCGGTGTGTTTGGGCTATCTGTACCTGCAATAACAATTTCTATATCTTCATTTAATCTAGACCTTATTTCCTCTACCGCCTCTATCAGTATTTCTACTTTTTTATACGTACCAAACTTACCAAAAGCCATAACCTGCTTTGGGCCTGCTGGTAATTTATAATCTGGCTCTGGTGGAGTTTCAAAAGCACCATGAGGAATTAATGCTACATTTTTAACCTTATATTTTTCTTCTAAAATAGAAACGTATTTACTTATGGTAACCGCAAGTATATCAGATGCCAAAACAAAACGTGTAAGCGTAGTACCAATGAAATTATAAATACGCTGCAACACTTTATTATTTGTAAAGCCTGCATTTTCTAAATCGACTTTTTCAAGAATATTATGGAGTAATGAAATCGTTGGTATTCCCTTCACCTTACAGATAAAAGGAAGCATTAAGCCTAAGGCTGCTGGTACTTTCTTATCTCCGAATTTTAAAAACTGAAGGTTAAATAAAACGGCATCTGGCCTAGTTTTAGAAATAGTTTTACTAATATTGAAAATGTTGGTGTAACTATTAAAACTCCAGCATTCTTTAACGGTAATCTTACAGCCGTTTTCCTCAAAATTTAAATCTTTTGGCGCTTCGGTGCGATCGGTAATCAATATCAATTCTGTTACTTCTTCTTTAAGTCTAAAATGTTTCACCAAATAGTAACCGTATTCTGTTAAGGTTACTTTACTCGGTGGGTATGCAGTGACAATTGCTAATTTCATTTTGGTTAAATTTTATTAAAATATTATATAATGGTTAATGCGTGTTACTGCCAACCAAATCTTTTTTTTTATCACCCATATTAGATGATGAATTTTTTATGATGAAAAACAATAGCTGTGCAACCAATAGTATAACCATTGCAATTATTTGCATATGCACTACGGTTTCAAGATTGTCATGGTATAGCATTATGAGTGCCACTTGTGAAAACCCTAATAAGCCAGATAGTATTACAGGTGAATATTGGTTTAACGACAGAAAGTAATAAGCGAAAATATTAGAGACTGCAAATAATGATGTTGCCAAAGCATATTTCCAAAGTAGGTGTGCTATTGATAAATAAGCATCACCAAACATTAAGGTGATTATCAAGTTTGGGTGTAAAAAGCAAACAAATACTATGAAGGTTGATAAGCCACCAATAAAGAATACATATTTAAAAAGTACAGGTGCAGTTGGTTCTCCATCTTTTTGCTTCTGAATTACCGTTGGCATTAATAACATAACAAACATCCAAGCAACAAAATAAACAACCCTCCCAATCAACGCTAATGATGAGTATAGACCAGCATCTTTATCATTAAAATAATGCTTGACCAGTAGAATGTCACTATTATTTATGATAATCTGCGTGAGCTCATAACCCGCAGTAAGCCCAATAAAAATCCAGACTTGTCTTAAATCTACCGCAGCTAGTTTACTTTTAGAAAAAACTTGAACTCCTTTAAAATCCGAAGGAAAAAGTCCGAAGACAAATGATAGCGCTATACCTGCTGCAATTAAAATTCCCGGTTCAAAAGGCACCAATAATAACAAAGCAAAAGTAAGTAGTAGCCTACTCCACATCTCTGTCTGATAAGTAGCCGCTAATTTTCCAAAGTCATGTCTTCCTTGAAACCTTCCTCTATTTACACTCATCACAAAATACAAGGGTATGGCCACAGCGAAAATCATGAACATGTACTTATTCTGTGTATTAAATAACTCTTGCAGGTTCTTTGAAAAAGTAAGCACAAGAATTCCTGTAAACACACCAAAAACCAATGCATACCGATACATGGTATTCTTAAAGGCAACCCACGTTTCATCTGAAAATAACACTGCAAATTTGGTGGTGGCGAGCTGAAATGTCATCCCTACGAAAGACAAAACCAATAATAATGTTACCAACAATGCCGCATCGGCAAACGCTTCAGGCCCTAATAATCTACCTAAGAGTAAATTATATAAATAATTACCGCCATTGACCAGCAAGGCGCTACCCATAAACAAATGCTTAGGGGATACTTTCTTTAAAGTTATTTTTATTGCTGACATGAATTAGTTCTTATCTAGTTGATTTTAAGTTCAGTAATTACCTGTAGACAAACGCGATTTTTGCCAACTGACCAACAATTTTTACTGAATCTTTCATAGATAATTTAGACCCATCGGCATGGATCCAACGTTTAAGAGGTTGCTCACAAATAAATTTTTTAGCTTCGGTTTTACCATAATGTTTTCGCATTCTGATAAACATTTCAACATCGAACAACCATTTGGTAATAAATGGTTTATCGAAAAGCAATGGTACAACAGAACGGTCCATAACTTTTGCGCCACATTGCGTATCATTGAATGGCATTCTTAAGATGGTTCTGATGATAAGATTAATGGTCATACTAATAATCTTGCGTGCAGATTCTTTAGTAATATTAGCCCCCATTCTACTCATTCTAGATCCACTAACTATTTTAAAATTAGATTGGTCCAATGTTTCCACCAAATCATCAAAATCTCTAAAATCTGTAGATAAATCGGCGTCTAAAAAGCCTATATAGTCTAATTGCTCATCTTTAGCCAAATGCAACATACCTTGGCGTACTGCTTCTGCCTTACCACCATTTTGTTCGCAATTATAAATACTGATGTTGCTTTCGCTACCTTTTTTCAATTTCTCTAAAACCTCTAATGTTTTATCGGTACTACCATCATTAACAAAACAAAGGTGATACCCAAGATTCTTATGCGCGAAGTCTTTAAACTCAGTACTTAAAAGACGTTCTTCTTCATTATAACAAGGTATTACAACGCCTACACAATTTTTTTGTAACATTCTAGCATTATTAGAAACTTGCGAATCGTCACTAATAACTGGAGCACCTACAAGTCGTTTTATACGTGCGGCCATTTCATCTAAACTTACAGGCTTTTTCATGTAATCATCAATGCCTAAAGTAAAGCCGTCCATGATGATGTTTTCTTGAGTATTACCAGACATTACTAAGACTGGAACACCTTTTTTTGCACCAGATTTAATATGTTTTACCACCTCTAGACCAGACATGTCTGGCATATTAATATCAACAAGCACTAAATCAGGTTCAAAAGAATCGAACAGTTCTATTCCCATTTGACCAGTATTAGCGGTCTTAACACTGTAACCTAATTCAGAAAGGCGTCTTTCAACCGATAAAAGAATAAGTTGTTGATCATCAATAGTTAGTATTTTCATGATAATATTTAAGTAAGATTTAACTTACATATAACGTATTATTCAAATAATATTGTAAGAAAATCGTAAAATAGTTTCAAAATAGATGCACCACTTTCAACGAAAACCCTATGATTTGTTACCACTTGTACTTTTATATATATACTATAATCAACATGCAATGTTTAAAAATTAAAAGGGAGCAGCTAACCAAACTACTCCCTCTCTCACTTAACCTAACCAAATAGTTTATAACATCAATTCTTTTTCAACAAGAGGTACATCTAAATTGAATCCTTTAGACTTGGCCAATTGTAAAATTTTAAAATATTCTATATACATTTTTGTAATATCTGAAATAGGTAATGAACAGGCTGCATGATAATTGGCTTTCGCTAAATACATCCTGTATGAATCGTGCAGCAAAATATTTTCAATAGCAATTGCTAACGACTCTACACTTTCAGGTTCAAAAAATTCACCTTTATATCCTTCTTCTTTAACCAATATACTTAGGTCTCCTAAATCTGGTAAAGCAACCGCCTTACCATAACTACCCGCTTGGTGCAAAACACCGGAACTACCGGTTGTGGATGTATAAGGAAAAACGACTATAGCACTTTCAGCAAAAATTACAGGAACATCTTCTTCGGCAACATAGCCCGTAAAACGAAGTTGTTCTACATGGGCATATTTCTTTTTCATTGCCTCTAAATAACCAGGGGTATTAGGACTATCTGTTCCTGCAATTACAATTTCTATGTTTTCATTGGTACGCTGTCTAATCAATTCAACAGCTTCAATCATAATCTCGACTTTTTTATACGTACCGAATTTTCCAAAAGCAATTACTTGTTTAGGACCTGTCTTTAAAATATAATCTGGCTCAGGCGGAGTTTCAAATGCGCCATGTGGTATTAGTGCCACATTTCTAGAATTATATTTATTCTCTAAAATAGTCTTGTATTTACTTATGGTCACAGCAACAATATCAGAGGCCAAAACAAATTTTGTTAAGGTACTTCCTATTATATTATATGCTTTCTTCAAAAATATGTTAGAGGTAAATCCTGCATTCTCTAAATCGACCTGTTCTAAAATATTATGTAATAATGAAATGGTAGGTATACCTTTTAATTTGCACATATATGGTAAAAGAAGCCCAAGAGCAGCTGGTATTTTCTTATCTCCGAATTTCAAAAATTGAAGATTAAAAAGAATCGCATCGGGCTTAGTCTCAGTTATAACATTGTTTATTTTAACGAAATTTGAATAATCGTTAAAATTCCAACATTCCTTAACGGTAATCTTACATCCTTCTTCATTGAAAGCAAGATCCTTCTGACCTTCAGTTATATCAGTAATTAAAATTATTTCGGTTACATCTTGTTGTAATCTAAAATGCTTTACTAAATGATATCCATACTCTGTTAAAGTTACTTTACTTGGCGGGTAGGCTGTTACAATGGCTAATCTCATAAGGCTAAGTTTTACTATCTATTTGGTTATTTCTAGTACAAATATCTGATTATGGGCAAGCATCTTGAGGCTATACCTGTTGGATGAAGGTTTGTCGTAGACGAATGGAAGAAATGGACAGATAAACCATAATTCTTATGTTTAAAATTCCATTGGTTAAAAACTTATATCTGCACTTAGTATTGAAATGGAAGTACCCTAAAATAACTAGGCCCGAAGATGGGGGATTTCCTTGGACCAGACTTACCAAATACTTGGGTATTAGGTTGTCTTATTTAAAATACTATCGTGTGCGAAATAAAGAAGTTGTGCAACAAGTAATGCTACCATTGCCACAATTTGTACTTGAACTACAATATATAAGGTACTATGGAAAAAAGTTATCATAACAATTTGAGAAATCCCTAGCAATCCGGAAAGTATTACCGGAAAGTATTGGTCCAAAGACAAAAAGTAATAAGCAAAAATATTAGAGATAGCGAACAATGACGTTGCCATGACATATTGCCACAAAAGAGGCGCCATAGAGATATACGCTTCACCAAACATTAATTGAATAATCAGCTCAGGAAAAACAGCACAACTGAATACGATTGCGATTGCCAATAAACCAATGTAACTAACATATTTAATTAACACAGGTGCTGTTGCTTCGCCATCTTTCTGTTTTTGTACAACCGCAGGTAATAGCAGAATAACAAACATCCAAGCAACGAAATAAACTATGCGACCAATCATTGCCAAAGAAGAATAGAGACCTGCCTCTACTGTATCAAAATAGTGTTTTACTAAAAGTATATCACTATTATTTATTACTATTTGAGTGAATTCGTAGCAAGCTGTCAATATTAAGAAGTTTACTACTTTTTTCTTATTTACTTTCGATAACGAAATGGTTTTTGTGAAATTATTAAGATTAATGTTGGTAGGAATCAACCCGAAGATAAGAGAAAGGGCTATACCCAATGATACAACAAGAGCAGGTTCTTTTGGCACCAACCAAAGAAGACCTAACGTTAATAATAGTCTACTCCACATTTCTGTTTGATAGGTAATGGAAAGACTTTGATAATCATGTCTACCTTGATACTTACCTCGATTTACAGACATAAAAAAATACAATGGTACGGTTACAGCAAATGTTTTGAACATTAAAGCAGATTGTGTATGAAATATTTGCTGAAGACTATCGGCAAATGCAAATAGTAAAATAACGATTACAGTACCAAAAGTAAGCGCATACTTATATAAAAGTTGTTTTAGGGCCACCCAATCGGTATCAGTAAATAAGATGGCGAATTTTGCAGTGCCAAGTTGAAAAGTCATACCTAAAAAGGATAGAACTAACAGCAATGTAATAAGCAAAGCGGCCTCGCTATATGCTGCCGGACCAAGCAACCTACCTAAGACCAAATTATAAAGATAATTACCTCCATTAACCAGAATTATGCTGCTCATAAAGAGTTTTTCTGGCGAAACCTTGTTTAGTACTACTTTAATTGCTGTCATGGTTTTTTTTTATATCTAAACTTCTACCAATTTATACGTCAAATATCCTTAAGCCTACCCTTGTAATTTCGCTACTTTAGGCCGATGACGAGTTGCTGTAGACGAATGACAATTATCTTACTTCCGTAACCATAGATCCAGTTTTATCTTTACAATATTGATAATGACGAATAAATTGCAATAATTACCGTTAGGTATTTGTAGTATTAATCTTACTTTAAATGATTCGTAGAGTACTTTTTATTTTTTTGATTACATCTTCGCTATTGAGAGCACAATCTGACATGACAAAAGGGTTTGGTATGTTAGAAAAGGGAAACTTTCAAGAAGCCGAACTTTTTTTTGGTGAATACCTTAAAACCGACCCTGATAATAAAACTGCCAAACTATGTTATGGGCGAGCTGTTGGGCTTAGTGGTGAACCAGAAAAAGCAACAAATTTATTCTCTGAACTTTTAAAAGAATACCCGGGTGATTTTGAAATAGAAATTAATTATAACGAATCGTATCTATGGGCAAAAGAATACGAAAAAGCTAAACCTTTATATGCTGACTTGGTAGAGAGAAACCCTAAGCAGTTTGCAGCAGTTTTAGGGTATGCAAATACCCTTAGTAACCTAAAAGAGTATAAATCTGCTTTAAGTTGGGTTGAAAAATCTATACAACTTCAACCAGATAATAGCAGTGCTAAAACCTCCAGAAAATTTATGCGATTGGGCTATGCCAATGAATATGTAAATAACCAGGAATATGGTCAAGGTGAGCAATTGTTAAAAGAAATCTTTAATGATTTTCCAAATGACAAAGATGTTCTAATCAACTTGGCAAATCTTTATCTAATTACGAAACAAGTTGATAAGGCTAAGAGTATGTATATAAGGTATGCCACAACACCTAAAGATTCAATTACCTCATTAAATGGAATTGTGTTAGCAGAGCATATAGATGAAAATGACAAAGAAGCACTTACTATTGCACAAACAGCCATTATAAAAGTGCTCAAACTAAATGATATCAAGCTTACCGAACAAACCTATGATCGTTATATACAGGCACTGATTTGGAATAGAAAATTTATTACAGCAAAAAAACAAATTGATAGTCTTGAGAAACATTACCCAAATAGAAATTGGATTCATGCTTTAAAAGCAACACGTGGCCTATACACTGGTGACCCAAAATCTAGTATAGAAAGTTATGATAAGATTTTAGTGAATGACAGCGCTTCTTTCGACGGTAATTTAGGTAAGGCAAACGCATTATTTGCGGCAGACTTAATCATACCCGCCTATAACATGGCCAACCAAACTCTTAAATTTTATAAGAATCAAAAAGATGCTAAAGGTTTTATTGAAAAACTTAACTTAATGCACACCCCTACTATTGAAGAACATGCTGCCTATACTTTCGATAATGGTAATAACGTAGCATTTTTCACTAATACTACAATCGATGTTCCATTTACCACCAAGTTTAGAACTACGGTATCTTACTTTTTTAGAACGACTGAAAATAGTGTTACTGATAATAAAGCAACCTCTCGTGTGTTATTGGCTGGTTTACAATACAAGTTATTTCCTAAAACAGTTTTAAAAACAATCATAGGTTTAAACAATTCTCGATTTTTAGATGAAGCATATACACAACCTGTTTTAGATATTAAATTAGATTTACAACCCTTTAAACTACAAAACTTAACACTTGGATATCAGCGAGAAGTACAAAGTTTTAATGCCGAATTAATAGAGCGTGAAATTATACAAAACCATTACGGACTTAATTACAACTTAGGCACCAATGTAAATTTTGGTTGGTACACCCAACTAATGCACACCCAACAAAGTGATAATAACGTTCGAAATCTATTATTCACTTCTTTATATTATAATGTTCTACGTAAACCGGCACTAAAAATGGGTGTTAACTACCAGTATATTACTTTTAAAGATCAAGTACCCACCATATACTTTAGTCCCGAAAAATATAAGGCCGTTGAATTATTTGCAGATATACGTGGTAAAATCTCAGAAAAAACAACTTATATGACTAGTGCAGCCACCGGTATTCAACAAGTAGAAGACGACCCTAAAACAACTATTTTTAGGGCAGAAACTTCTGTACAACATCAATTTTCTAAACGTTTGAGCATGAGCGTTTATGGCAAGTATAGTAATATTGCTTCTGCTACTGCTGCTGGTTTTGAGTTTACAGAAATTGGATTAAAAGCTAAATGGCTATTTTTGAAGAAACCTTTATTTTTTAATAAACTAAATCTCGATTGATTTTTATAAAACTACACTTTGTAAAAACCCTCCTCTTCAACATATTTTGAAAATCTGTCTTAAGACTAAAGAAATATATTTTAACTAGATTTCAAAATCATAATTCAAATTTCCAATAAATTGAATAGCAATATGTTGATTGAAAAAAATACGAATCAATACATTAATTTCTATATACAAGATACTACTGAAGTGTTTAAAACTATTTTATAAAAGATTTAGTCGCCTCATTAATTCTGGTCTATTAGAGCGACTAATAGGCACCACATTTTTAGCAATTAACACACTATTATCTTCGATATCAATAATCTTTGTAAAATTGATAATGTAAGATCGGTGTATCTGCAAAAATAATTTTTCAGGTAGTTTTTCCTTTATTCTTTTCAATGTGGTATGTACCCTATATTCTTCCTTTTCAGTTTTAACATCTATATAATCTCCTTTAGCTTCAATAACTGAAATTTCATTTAATTTAAGCTTTACGAGTCTTCTATCAATATTAATATATAAATCATCACCTTCAACCGAATCCTGTTTGGATTCAATTATGGATTTTGGTTGTTTGGTTGTTAAGCCCCATATTTTCTTTATACTTTTTTCAAATCTATCTAGTGTAATGGGTTTTACCAAATAATCAACGATACATTCATACTCATAAGCAGCTATTGCAAAATTGGTATCTGAAGTAGTTAAAACAATATTCGGAGGCTCTTTCAATGTCTGTACAAAATCAACACCACTAAAGCCTGGCATATGAATATCTAAAAATATGACATCGATATTCTGTTGGTTTAAAAATTTGATTGCTGAAATGGCATTATCAAATTCTTCAATTACATCGAGTTCTGGAATTTTTGAACACAACTGCCTCACAATTGCTCTTGCCGTAGCTTCATCATCGATTATAATACAGTTCATTTAAATTGTTTTTATATATTTTTCAATGGTTTCTAAAACCTCATTAAATTTAGATTCACTACCATTTTTTCCATCTAATAATTCCATCTCATACGTAACTGCTAGTTTGTATGAATTCTCCATTCCTAAAATATTGAATTTATGTTTAAGCTTATGAACAATCTCTGCGGTAGCTTTTATTCTCTTATTAGATACATGGCCATGATATTCTTCCTTTTCTAAAGGAAACTCATCTTTGATAATCGTGATAAATTGATTTCTAAATTCAATATCTTCACCTGCAAGCTCATCGACATAATTAAGGTTAGGTTGTTCTATCATTAATTCTTTTTTAAGGTAATAAAAAAAGTGGTTCCTTCATTTTCCTTTGATTCTAACCTAACATCACCTTCATAAAGAACTACAATTTTCTTTACAATTGCAAGGCCGATACCAGTAGCATTGTTAGTAGTTTCTAGCTTTTTGAACATTTGAAAAATTCCTTCTTGATGCTTCTCCGGTATACCCCTACCATTATCGGTAATACTAAATTTCCAAAAAATCTCATCTGGTTCATAGCCAATTTTGATGACGCCTTTTTCTACATTTTCGGTAGCAGTAACGGCATTAGTAAACAAGTTCATGAACAATTGCTCTAGCCTTGCTCTTTCAAACCACATTTGCGGTAAATTATCAGCAAATTCAAATGTTATATTCTCGGGCACATAGATAGTTTGCACGATTTCCTTTAAAACATCATCAACATCGAAAGAAACTCTATGCTCCTCAGTTTCACCCATTGTAGCATGGTTTAAAATGCCGGTAATCAATTTATCCATCTTGGTAAGATTCTGAGATACCAATGAGCAGTTTTCCCTACTGGCATCAGAAAATTTTTCCTTTTCATCATCCATGATCCAACTCATCAAAGCATTGATGTTTCGTATCGGAGATTTTAAATCATGAGAAACCATTTGAGCATAGTTATTCAACGATTGGTTCTGATTCTCAAGGCTTATAAGAAGTTTATCCTTTTCTGCGGTCATCTCAGAAACCTTTGTTGCTAAATTACTAATGTAGGTAGCCAGATGCTCGGCATTAAATGCGTCTTTAATATTCTGCCCAAATAGTTCTTCTTCATTTAAATTTTCTGTTAAACTTCGAATGGCATTTTCTAAGGATACTAAAATATTCTTCTGTTGTAGGGCTTCTTTCTGTAATTTTCTATTTGCATCATATAGCTCGTCTGAGCTTATCATTGATGCTCTTTGTAACATAGATAACTTTTCATCATGATTTTCATATGACTTATCTATCGCCTCTAAAAAACCTACCATGCCTCGATGTTTTTCAAGGTCTGAAGGAAGGTGTTTTCTAAGTTGTCTTTTTAATAAGGAATGCATTATTCGCTAAATAAAGTTAAGGTCATTGTTTGGTTGTGCAATTTACATTCCTGTTGACCGCTAAATGGTGCCATTTCGCCATAGGAATAAAAACCACTTATAAAAGTATCATCACCAATTACAGATTTTACTTCCTCAATTTCTTCTTCGGTTCTTTGGTCCATAACCAATTTACGACCTATACAACTTATAAGAAGTGCCAGCTCAGGATTTTTTTCTCGCCCTTTCATTGCTAACTCTGCTGCATGAAAGGCACCATTTGCAATATCGTCTACCGATGACATCATTAATTGAACCCTTGACCCTTTTGGCACATCACCAGCTAAAATCATCGTATTTTTATCGTTATCTATATTTAAAATAGTGCGAACCAAAGGTTCTGAATCTTCTTCTAGTCGAACACTTAATGGAAATAATAACGCAGATTTTGGCAATTCGTTGGCCTTTTCCCCTAAATACTTTTTATACAGGTCTAAGGCAGGTTTATCATCAAGTTCAAACAAAATATTGCCTTCAGATTTTGTGATGATTCTTTCAGGACCAAAAGGCGTCCAGCCTCCGTAATTAGAACTTGTAATTTCTAAGGTTTCACCATAAAAGCCTATAGCGATTATCTCACCTTCCTTTGGGTTTTCATTATATGAGGCCAAGGTTCTTTCAAAACGATCGTCGTCGCCACAAAGACCGCCAGATAGACTTATACTTGCATCCTTAACCTTCTCCAGACCACTAATTAATGCACTACCATTAACCGAGGTACCTTCTGAAATAATAAATAGGTGTTTTAAATTCTCTTTAGGAAATTCAGCCATTAGGCTCTCACCTAACTTATAATCATTATTCTTATAATCATTAGTATTTCTTCGCTTTATCAGCACTGAACTATTTTTAAACTCAATAGCGGTTAAAACAACAGTACCATCTAAAACCCTATCGTCTATGATTTCACCAGAAGTAGTACCAAACACTATATGTGCATTAGGAAATAAATCTTTCACCTCATCATATATATCTTCACTTTCTAACATATAACGATTTCCAAAAACCAAAACTAAAGGTTCTTTTAATGGTATTCTTTTCTCATTAAATACAAAAGGTTCATTCAGTTTTTTAATTGCTTGAACTATTTTCATTGGTTATTTTTCAAATTTCGTTTTTCTTAATGGTAAAATGGAATTGAGTTCCTTCTCCAACAATACTATCTACCCAAACGGTACCACTATAACGATCAACAATTTTTTTAACTATTGAAAGTCCAATACCTGTTGACCTTTCATTATTGCCTATTGATTGAAATATGTCGAAAATCTTTTTATGATACTCTTCAGGTATACCAACGCCATTATCACTAATCGTAAATTGCCATTGATCATCCAAATCTTCAAATAGCACTTCTACTAGCCCTTTTTCTCTTTCTATGTGAACAACGGCATTACCTATTATATTTTGAAAAACTTGGTGCATCTTTATACGATCGGCAACAATTGTAGGTAGTGTTTTAGGCACTACTAGCTTAACATGTTCAGGAATGTAAATTGTTTCTCCAATATCAGAGATAACAGTATTTAAATCTACTTTAGAATCATCCAATTCAGAACTGTTTGCCGTAGAGTATTCTAAGATACCATGGATCAATTTATCCATCGAGGCTACTTTCTCTTGCATAAGCTCTAAATTCTGCTTTCCACCTTCATTTAAAACATCTCTATAATCTTCATATAACCACGTAGCCAATGCACTGATACTTCTTAGAGGTGATTTAAGATCATGAGATACTATATGCGCATATTCTTGCAGACCTTGATTACTATTTTCTAATTCTGAAACTAGTTTTTCTTTCTGTAATTCTAATTCCTTTTGATCAGTGATATCTAAATGAATACCTATAGATCCAATTACCGCACCAGTATCATTATATCTCGGAGCACCACTAACGAGCCAATGCTTTATATTCCTTTGTTTGTTGAATACCTCTACTTCATAAGAATCAGATTCTCCTTTCAATCTTCTGATATTTTTTTCTAAGAAAAATTCATTCTTTTTAAAAATAATAATTTTAGATAATACCTGTCCCAACAACTCATCCTCATCAAAACCGCTCATTTGACAAAAGCTATGGTTAACCATTTGTATAATATCTTGATTGTCTACTTCGACTATACCAAGATTCATATTCGCTATGATACTGCTATATTTTTCTCGTTGTGCCTCTAAATTTTTTCTGTAATTCTTACTTATGGTTACATCATGATATGCCCATAAATGACCCTTATAATCTCCATCATTATTAATAGGTATATAGTCTCTTTCTAAGATTCTACCATCGATCATTTCAAGTTCATCTGATAATACAGTTTCTCTTTTTGTTAGAATTTCTTCTATTCTAGTTACGAACTTCTCAGAATTTTTAAAGAACTTTTTATTATGCTCTTCAGATTCAACACAATCATTACCAATAAGCTGATTTGGAGTTTGCTCAATATTAAAAAGGTTGCAGAACATTTGATTCGTCAAGGCTATTTTACCGTCCTCATCTTCTAAAAGCACACCTGTTTGTAAGTTAGATATCAATACCGCCAATCTATTTTCAGAGGCCTTAAGCTTTCTATCAGCATCAAGTTCTTTTGAAATATCTTCAATCATAGCAACCTGATAATCTGTCTTTACCTCATTATCTAAGATTGCAGTCATTCTGGTTTTAGCCATAAAATTAGAGCCATCTTTTTTTATGAACTTTAATACTGTAGTAAACTTATCTAATTTACCAGCATGCATGAGATTAATTTGGTCATGTTCACAAAAATCATTGTCTGGCTCAGAAATAGCTTTTAAAGAAATATTTTTAAGTTCATCCTCTCTATAGCCAAGCATGTCAACAAAGGTGTTATTGGCTTTGATAATTATACCATCTTTAGCCAAAATAATACCTAAAGGAGAATTCTCTACTATAATATCTAATTGTTTTTTTTGTTCAGAAACCAGCTTTTTTACTTCGTGTTCACTTGTAATATCTCTAATAATACCCTGTGCTGCAATAGGTTTATGATTTTTATCGTAAATAAGACTTGCGTTTATTTGAACAAATTTTTTAATACCATCGTTTAAGATGAGTTTTGCACGGTAATTTGAAAGTGTACCAACTTCCATCATAGAACGCATCGATTCGTTCGTATATGATAAATAATCGGGATGAATAAATTGTGAAAGGTTTACAACTTTAGTAGTGTGATCGAATCCCAAAAATTCTTTGGCCGATCTATTCATATTGATAACATTAAATTGAAGGTCCATAACTACATATGGGTCAATAATGTTAATAAATACCCCATCTAATTCAGAAGATTTCTCACTTAGTAAATTCTCAAGCTTACTGTTTGCCTCCCTTAAATGATGGGAAACATCGTAAAGCTCTTTAGATTTTGCTTCTAAAATTCTTTCTGCTTGTTGACGTGCTTTTTTTTGCCTTTCTAATGCCTTTTTCAGGAGAACAACTTCCTTATTATCCATTCTGTACGATATCAAATTTTACTTCCGTACCGTCCTCTTTTAAAAGCTCGTAGGTTATTTGGGCTTTACCATTAAAGTGTTCAAATGCTTTTTCAATTAAACCTTCTGCTAATCTATATAGCCCTCTAGTTGAGGTATAGATCATTGATATGGACGTGTCTGTCTTTTCAAGAATCTTAAAAGTTGGTAACTCTGCCTCTGGATATAACTTTTTAACGTGTACGTGTATGTGGTCTTCTATAGAATATAACAAAGCAATTGGTGATCTATAACTTTGTATAACTTCTGGATGGGCTTTCTTTAAACTAGAAAATAAATAAAGCCCAAAAGCATAGATTAAATCTCCTGCCGGTAAATTCACCTCTTCACTTAATTGTGTGATTAAGGCAACCATTTCATTAAATTCATAGGTTGCTACCGAGGTGTATATACCCTCTGATGGTAAGTTTGATTTTTCAATAATATTGTCAACGGTTTCTAGACCAAATTCGGACTCAACCATTTCCAAAAACTCAGTAAATACAATTCCCTTCATTTGAAACTTTTAAATTACATCTCAAACGTAGGAAAATTATTACGCAATTAAATAAAAATGTTGTGAAATGAGCTTTTTTGTTAGCCTTTCACCAGTTGATTAACACTCCAGTACTCTAAAACAGCGTTTAACTTGTACTCGTAATCTTCATATTTTAATGGCTTAATCACATAACCAGCAATACCCGCTTGGTAGCATTTAAGTAAATCGGCTCTATTTTCTGATGTAGTTAAAATTATCGTTGGCAAATACTGCAACAATTCATCTTTCTTTAAAATAGATAGAAATTCTATACCATTCATTCTAGGCATATTTAAATCTAATAGAATAATATCTGGTAATTTCTCTCCAGACCTAAGGTAGCTCAATGCTTCTTCACCATTTTTTGCTTCAATGATTGAATGCTTTAAATTCAGTTTAGAAACAGTACGTTTCAACTTCATTACCTCGATTAAATCATCTTCTATTAATAAAATATCCATTGCATATATATATTTTGATACTATAAATGTCAAAGTTAAGGAACCATTAAAATGTCTACTGTAGATGAATGAACAGTTGCTGTCGGTGAATGGTAATTTAGTAACGGTGAATTTTTAAACGATTTCCTTAAAATGTTCTTTCTGGACTAAAAGCAGTTAAATTCATGGAAGTCTTTTTATCATTTATTAACTCAGAAACCAACTTTCCAGTTGCAGGCCCAAGGCTCCACCCCATCATGGCATGACCCGTAGAAATGGTTAAGTTTTTAATACTTGCAGATTTACCTATATAGGGTAAGCCGTCGGGAGAAACTGGTCGTAGTCCTGTTTTGGCACTATCTATCTCAGCGGAATTAATTTTTAAATCGGGATAAAATGAATGTGCACCATTGGCAATTGCCAACACACGTTCCTTTCTAACTATATTATTATTCCCAGAAAATTCCATAGTACCTGCGAAACGTGTAAAACCATTCATGGGTGTCACCGCCATTTTGGCTTCCATCAGTATAGCGGGCATTGATATACCCGTATTACGCGCTACATTAATACGATAACCTTTTCCACCTTGTAAGGATAGTTTTAAATTCAACTTTTTAGAAAGCTCCCCACTCCAAGACCCGGCAGCCAAAACTATTTCATCTGGATGATACGTATTCTTATCGGTAATTACTTCCTTTATTACGCCCTTTTCAGTTTTTATATCAATAACTTCTTCATTGATGTTAATATTAACTCCAACACTTTTAAGATACTTCAACATCTTGGGCATAATTTCGGTTGGGGTAGTATGGCCGTCACATTCATAATGAATGGCTCCTTCTGCATCGATATTCACATTAGGTTCTATCTTTTTTAATTCCGTTTTATTCAAATCGGAAACTTCCAGACCTAAGAAACTAGCCCTATCGGCAACCTCCTTCTCATGCAAATAGCTTGCTTCGGTTTTATATAGCATCAATAAACCTTTACGTTCAAGTTGAAACTCACCTAAATCACCCGAATTTCTAATGTCTGTAAATAATTCTCGACTGATCAGATTGATTTCTTTAATTACCGGAATCGCTTTTTCAACTTTAGCTTTTGTAGAAGACTTATGAAAATACCATGACCATTTCAAGAATTCGGCATCTAGTCGCGGTTTCATGTAAAACGGACTTGCAGAATTGAACATCATTTTTATACCTTTTGCAATCATACCAGGTGATGCCAACGGTATAATATGGCTAGGTGTTATATAGCCTGCATTCACAAATGAAGCTCCAGAAGTAATATCTCCCTTATCGATAACTGTTATCTTATGGCCTTCTTTACTCAAGTAATACGCAGAACACAACCCTACGATACCACCACCAATTATAACTATATTTTTTGCCATACTAAATATTACTTAACCATTTCACGTTGACGCATTAAGGCTTCTAAAAAGTAGTAATCAGCGTAATTTATGGGTACATTTATTTCAGAATCATTAGGTAGATGACCTGTAGAATGCTTTAAGAGATATCCTTCGTTGGTCCCCACCTCAGCCAAATAAGGCTCTTTGCTTAATGTTTCTACAATTGTAGTAGCTTCATCTTTAAAAGCTAATTTTAAATCACCTTCAACATAGGTACTGAGTTCATAAAGTGCCGATGCCGTTATTGCCGCTGCAGATGCATCACGAGGTGTTTGTGCTGTAATAGGTGCGTTGTAGTCCCAGTAAGGAACCCTATCTTCCGGTAGGTTTGGATGGTTCATTATAAACCCTGCTATTTTTTTTGCTTGATTTAAATATTTAGGTTTTTTAGTTTCCCTGTACATTACTATAAAACCATACAGACCCCATGCTTGGCCCCTAGCCCATGCAGATTCATCTTGATACCCTTGAGCTGTATTTCGCTTTAGAACTTCTCCTGTTTCGGTATCATAATCCAATACATGATACGAACTATAATCTTTTCTAAAATGCTTGGCCATAGTCGTATCTGCATGCGTTACGGCTATATCATAGAAAGTAGAATCACCAGAAATCTTCGTTGCTTCGAACAACATTTCTAAGTTCATCATATTATCAATAATTACAGGACACTTCCAACGGTCATTAGTTTCCCAAGATTGTATAATCCCTGCTTTTGGTTTAAAACGCGAAGAAAGTGATTTGGCTGCTTGAACCATTACTTTTTTATAGTCTTCATTATTCACATACTTCAAAGCATTACCATAACTATCTCCTATCATAAAACCCAGGTCATGTGTACCTTCCCAATATTGTATCGTATCTAAAAGTTTTGTGTAGTAGGTAGCCCTATTCTTCCATTCTTCATTTTTTGTTAGTCCGTATAAATTCCACATAGATCCTGGGTGAAATCCGCTGGTCCAATCATATACACCAACCGTATGCAACTTACCATTAACGATAGTTCTAGGCATGGGTTTATCTGTATCGACAAAAGGAATTGCATTTTCATATAGATACTCATACTGTTCAGAAACTTTATCTATAATAGAAATGGGTTTTTCAAATTCTACCTTTTTATCCTTGCAACTTCCGAAAAAAAGTATGATAAGTACTAAATACAGATTAAAATTTTTCATTGGCTGATTATGTATACTTTTAAATTACTTGAAATCCATAGGCATATGGATCATCATCATCAATGGTAATGGTATTTTGACCATAAATTTTGGCCCAACCTTTTATACTTGGTATAATTGCCGGTTTACCAGCTAAAGTAGTTTCTTCTTCAACACGACCTATAAATTGAGACCCGATAAAACTCTCATGAATAAAATCTTCTCTTAATGCTAACTTACCTTTAGCGTGCCATTGCGCCATTCGCGCAGATGTACCAGTACCACAAGGTGATCGGTCAATAGCTTTATCTCCATAAAAAACAGCATTTCTAGCGGTTGCATTTTCAGAAATAGTGGTACCCGTCCATAATAAATGACTTACATTTCTAATGGTTGAATCTATTGGATGTATAAAAGTATCTGGATATTTATCATTGATTTTCTCTCTTATTTCCTGACTAAACTGAATTAATTTACTCGCAGAATAATCTTGAATTCCTGTGAAGTTTTCTTGCGGGTCGACAATAGCATAAAAATTACCACCATAGGAAACATCAAAAGTAAGTTCTCCCAAATCTGATGATACTATCGTTAAATCTGTAGCAGCCAAATACGATTTAACATTCGTCAATTTTACCCAATCGACTTTACCTTTTGTTTGTTGGTATTTAATTTTCACTAAGCCAGCGGGAGTTTCCATACGTACTTCTCCATGAATTTTAGGAATTATCAATCCCTCTTCAATACCTATAGTAATAGCACCTATGGTACCGTGACCACACATAGGTAGGCAGCCACTTGTTTCAATAAACAAAATTCCGAAATCATTGTTTGGATCACTCGGCGGATAGAATATACTACCGCTCATCATATCATGGCCTCGCGGTTCATACATTAACCCCTTTCGAATCCAATCAAATTCTTTTAAAAAATGTTGCCGCTTTTCGCTCATGGTAGCACCGACCAAATCTGGACCGCCATGTTTTATTACCCTAACGGGGTTGCCACACGTATGGGCATCGATACAAGCAAATGTAGAACTGGCCATAAAAAATTTTTATTTCGTGCGATTGATATAAGCGTTTACCCTGCGCTCTAAAATAGGTAATGTTACCGTACCCTGTACCAAAATAATCTCATGAAAATCGCGAATATTAAATTTATCAGCTAAAACTTCTTCAGCTTTCTTTCTTAATTCTCTTATTTTCAGTTCTCCTATTTTATACGATATTGCTTGTCCTGGCCAAGCGATATAACGATCCGTTTCTGTGTTAATCTCATGTACCGATAATGCAGTATTATTAGTCATGTAATCTACCACTTGTTCTCTACTCCATCCTTTTGCATGAATGCCGGTATCAACAACTAACCTACAAGCACGCCACATTTCGTAAGTTAATTTACCGAACTCTTCATATGGCGTTCTATAAATACCTAGCTCATTCCCTAAAAACTCGGTATAAAGCGCCCAACCTTCGCCATAGGCTGACAAGTACATATTTCTTCTAAAATTCGGTATACTATCGCCCAATTCCTTGTTTAAACTTCCTTGTAAATGATGACCAGGTACAGCCTCATGTGCAGTCAATGAGGGTAAAGTATACAATGGTCTACTTTCTAATTTATAGGTGTTCACTAAATAATACCCTGGTTGTGTTTCTGATGAAGGCCCTGAGTACCTGCCTCCAGTATATTTGGGTGCGATGGCATCGGGCACTTTTATAACACCATAAGGTCGGCGTGGCAATGTTGAAAAATATTTTGGTAATTCGGCATCGATACGTTTTGCTATATCTCGTGCATTCATTAAAAGCTCATCGCCTGTTTTTGCATAAAATTGAGAATCAGTTCTAAGAAAGGTTAAAAACTCTGCAAAGCTTCCTTCAAAATTCACCTCTTCGATAATAGCATTCATTTCAGACTTAATACGGGCAACCTCAGAAAGCCCTATAGTGTGAATATCATCTGCTGAATATTCGGTGGTAGTTGTATAATAATCAATTCTATTTTGATAGAATTCTAAACCATTGGGGGTTTCAGATACACCGATAGCATTTCGTGTCGACGGAATATAATCTGTTTCAAAAAAAGTTTTGATTTTTTTGAAAGATGGCACCACCTTGTCCATTATAATATTTTGAGCCGCAATCGAAATAGAATCTTGTTGCCCTTTATTAATTATTTCTGGTAGCTGTTGTAATGGTCCGTAGAAACTACTTTGCGAAAAATCTGTTACAATGTGCGTATCATAGGTTGATTCATAACCATTAAAAATGATTTTAGGTTGCGAAACACCTTCTTTTAAACCTTTCTTCAATAAAACGATATGCTCGTCAACAAAGCTAGGTATGGCATTTAGCATTTTTAAATACTGTTTTGCATCTTCATAGCTTAAAATAGGTTTTATCCTATAATTAAGGTTTAAATGAAAACCTTGATCCGCCTGTATCGGATTTAAATACATTTTATACCGATACTCATCTACCTCATTTTGGAGCTGAAATCTTAACAGTTCGCAAGAAATCAATTCAGTTTCAGTAAGTGCAGTTTTATCTAAACCAGCTAGTATAGCCAATTTCTTTTCAGCAAACTCAGCATATTTTTTCGCTAAAGATTCTTTGTGAACACCTAAGGGGTAATCATTTCTATCAAATAAACTATACCCTTCAATATCTGAAATTATTGTAGATAATAGTGTATCATTATTTTGAGCTTGAGAATAGGTCGTAAATAGTAATAACGACAAACTTAAAATCACAATAATATAGTTGTATCGATAACTCAAGCTTTTCATAAGTTTATTTTTAATTTGTATACCTGCCTTCTTCCAATCGCACTATGCCTAAAGGATTTTCATTTTGCAGTGCTTTTGGAAGAAATGTATTAGGCCAATCTTGAAAAGAAACTGGGCGTACCCATCTTTTGATAGCCGACGTACCCACAGAAGTGAAACGAGAATCGGTTGATGCAGGAAATGGCCCACCATGAACCATTGAAGAACAAACTTCTACACCGGTAGGTACCCCATTAAACAAAATACGCCCTACTCTACTTTGAAGGGCATCAACCACACGAGCATATGTTGCAAGATCCTTTTCGTTTCCTAATACTGTACCCGTTAGTTGACCTTCTAAATTATTTAATATTTCTTCTAACTCTGCTGAATCTTTGCAACTTACAATTACAGAGAAAGGCCCGAAAACCTCCTTATGAAGTTTTGGATTCGCTAAAAACTTAGCTCCACTTACCTTCAATATTGCTGGTCGCGCTACATTTGCGCTAGTTTCTTTTGTATAATCTGCGATAACAGTAACCCCATCTTGCCCAGACAAATCATTTTTTCCCTCGTTATATGTACCATATATATTTGGATGCAACATGTAGGTTGGTTCAAGCTTAAGAATTTCTTGAGATAAGGTTTTCGCAAAAGCATCCATTTGCTCTCCGTTTATACCTAAAACCAAACCAGGATTGGTGCAAAATTGACCCGCACCCATAGTTATCGATGATGCGTATTTGGTTGCCCAGACATCGCCAGCAGCTTCAAGTGCAGAAGGAAAAATAACTACTGGGTTTATACTGCCCATTTCCGCAAAAACAGGAATAGGCTCATCGCGTTCGTTTGCCAATTTATATAAGGCCATACCACCATATAAACTACCTGTAAAACCAACAGCCTTAACTTTAGGGTGTTTTACTAATTGTTGACCTACCTCAATACCTCTACTATTTAAATTTGAAAAAACGCCATTTGGCATTCCTGTTTTCTCAGCAGCTTTTATAATTGCCGAAGAAACTAATTCTCCCGTTCCTGAGTGCATTGGGTGACTTTTTACAATCACAGGGCATCCTGCTGCAAGCGCACTTGCGGTATCACCACCGGCAGTTGAAAATGCCAATGGAAAATTACTGGCTCCAAAGACCACAACAGGTCCTAATGGAAATAGCATTTTTCTAATATCTGCTTTAGGCATTGGCTCTCGGTCTGGTTGTCCTTTTTCAATTACAGCCTCTACCCAAGAACCCTCTTTTAATAGCGCCGCAAACGCTCTCAATTGTCCCATGGTACGACCACGTTCTCCAAGGGCCCTACCTTCTGGCAAACCAGATTCTTTGCAATAAGTTATTATCAATTCATCTCCCAAAGCCTCAATTTCAAGAGCTATCGCTTCTAAAAAATCAGCTTTTTTACTACCAGAAATATCTTTATAGATTTTATAAGCTTCAGAAGCCAATTCAACCGCTTCATTAATTTCGACCGATGTCGCCTCATAAAATGTAAAATCGGTCTCTTTATTGGTTTTAGGATTGAATGTTTTATAGGTTACATCTCCTTGTTTTGACAACTTGTTTCCTATTATATTTTTTCCGCTTATCATTTTCTGTTTTTATGTGGTACTCAAAAATAGAGAAAGAACCTGTAATAACTTATGATTCTCTCTTTACTATTCAATCCGATTAATCTTCTAATTTCATCATCACTAATTAAAAAACAACTAGTTAATCCCTTTATAGTTAGGTAATTTTGGTCTAGAAGCCATTCCTTTTTTAATAACAGCAGCTACGCGTTCTCTTTCAGCACCAATTAAAGGTAATCTTGGCGCACGTACATTTTCAGTTCCGATACCTGTAGCTACTTCTGCCATTTTAATATTTTGTACCAATTGCGGACTAATATCTAGTTCCAATAAAGGTAAAAACCATCTGTAAATTTCCAATGCCTCTTCAATTCTTCCTGCTTTTGCTAACTCGAAAACAGCACAGGTTTCTGCAGGAAATGCACATACCAATCCAGCTACCCATCCATCGGCACCCATTAAAACACTTTCTAATCCTAAGGTATCAACACCTGTTAAAACTTTTAAACGATTACCGAACCTCGATTTAATACGGGTGATATTAGAAATATCTCTTGTCGATTCTTTAACTGCTTGTATATTATCACAGACCATTAGCTCATCGAACATATCTAAAGTAACCATGATACCATAATCGATAGGGTTATTATAGATCATAATTGGTAAGCTTGTGCTTTTGGCTGTTTCTTTA
Organism: Maribacter orientalis; assembly: GCF_900109345.1. Classification (GTDB taxonomy): domain Bacteria; phylum Bacteroidota; class Bacteroidia; order Flavobacteriales; family Flavobacteriaceae; genus Maribacter; species Maribacter orientalis. Next base: position 518,568 of record NZ_FNZN01000003.1, on the reverse strand, counting down.
AAGTAAGTTACTGTTTCATAATCATTCGCTTTATAGCGCATTGGTGGCAGCATCATTAAACCTGTAGCGCCACATTCTTCGGCAACCTCTGCAGCATGAATAGCGCCTTTAGTGGTCTGTTCTGCTATATTAATAATTACAGGGACCTCGCCCTTTACAAGCTTTACGGTTTCCTTCATTAATACTTTTTTCTCATCATAGGTAAGTGTGCTCGCTTCCCCTAAAGTACCCCCTAGTATTATTCCGCTTACACCAGCGTCTAATTGCGCTTTAATGTTAACAGAAAACATTTCTAAATCTAATTCGTCTTTATTGGTAAACTTAGTAGTAACCGCAGGCATTACGCCTTTCCATGATATACTCATCTAATCTGTTTTTTGTGATATCCAAAACTACAAGTAGCATTTTAAATTTTATATTAATATATTAACCAGACCTAAGACTATTCTACCCTATTATTATCTTTTATTTGATTTAAAATGATAAATTAGATTCAAATGAAAGTATTTCCTTTTAAAATACCGAAACCTATAGATGAACATTTAATTGTTCAGATTGATAAAGAGCCCATATTTTATAATCGCTTGCATCAACACGAAGAAATACAAATTAGTTATATTATAAATGGAACAGGTAAATTATTGGTTGGCGATAGTATACATCAGTTTTCAAGAGATGATATTTATGTAATAGGCAGTAATCTTCCACATATTTTCAAAAGCATACCAGGGGAGTTAGACGCCCATATGATTACTGTTTTCTTTACCAAAAATACATTCGGAAATGATTTTTTCGAGTTACTTTACTTTAAAGATTTACAATCATTTTTCTTAAATTCAAATGGCGGCTTCAAAGTAATATCAAGCCAAAAACATATATCGGATTCCATAATAAAATTATCTTCTCAAGACAAGTTGAAACGTTTTGTTACTTTTTTACAGCTGTTAGAACTCTTAAGTACGGTAACCATAGAGCCCTTGAGTAAATTTATTTACTCGAAAACCTTAACATCTAATGATGGTGAACGTTTACAAGTGATTTTCGATTTTGTTTTCAAGAACTTCCAAAAACCAATTGCATTAGAAGAGATTTCTAAAATGGCATTTATGACTCCTAATGCATTTTGCCGCTTTTTTAAACAACGTACTAATAAAACCTTTTTCCAATTTTTAATCGAGCTTAGAGTTGAACATGCTTGCCAATTGCTCAGTTCTAAAAAGGAATTGAACATTAATCTTATTTCTGATCTATCTGGTTTTAATTCAATTTCGAACTTCAACAAAAAGTTTAAAAAGATAAAAGGCGTAACCCCTACCCAATACCAACAATCTATTTTTATATAGAAAAGTAGGTTTCCATATTTATTATCCTCAAATATTTTGTAATGAAAGATAGGTTTCTATATTTGCGTTTCTTTAACTAAACAATTGCCCACGTGGTGAAATTGGTAGACATGCTACCTTGAGGGGGTAGTGTTCGTAAGGACGTGCTAGTTCGAATCTAGTCGTGGGCACAAAAAGGCTAGATTTATATTTAGCCTTTATATTTTGATAAATTTAACTTTCCAATAGTATTTGACAAATCAATTAATTGTAAATTTGTTTAATTCTTTTTCAGAAAACATGAACAATGTAAAAAAGCAATTTAGTATTAGAGATTTAGAAAACCTCTCTGGTATTAAAGCACATACTATTCGAATTTGGGAAAAAAGATATAATCTATTATCACCAGAAAGAACAGACACTAACATTAGAACGTATAGCCTGTCAAGCTTACAAAAGTTACTTAATGTTACCCTTTTATATAACAACGGTCATAAGATTTCCAAAATTGCAAAAATTTCTGATCATGATATTCCCTATGTTGTAAGAGAAATTGTAGCAAAGCATAGCCATAAGAGTCAGGCCATAAATGCGTTTAAATTAGCGATGGTGAATTTTGACCAAACCATGTTCTTTAATACGTATAACGCATTGTTAAGTGAAAATTCGTTTAGGGAAATCTTTAAAGAGACTTTCGTTCCATTACTCAATGAACTTGGTCTATTATGGCAAACAGATACAATTAGTCCGGCTCATGAGCATTTCATAAGCAGTTTAATTAAGCAAAAGATTCTTATTAATACTGAAAAGTTGCAGCACTTAGAACCTTCTAAGAAAGATAAAATTTTTGTCGCTTTTTTACCTGAAAACGAAATTCACGATATAGGCCTTTTATATATTAATTATGAAATAATCTTAAAAGGATATAAATGTATTTATCTTGGACCAACAATTCCTATGGAAAATCTAGAGGACGTTTTAAAATATTTTGATGATATCTACTTTGTATCATATTTCACAGTTTTTCCTGAGAAAGACCGAATTAATAAATATTTAGAAGATTTTAGCGAATTGGTTTCAAATTACAACAATCCTAATTTTTGGATATTGGGAAGACAAACCCAATTTATTGACGAAAAAACAAAACCAAACTTTTGTAGAACGTTTCATTCTATAGATAAATTGGTAAGTAACCTATAATTGAAAGTTAATAAATGAAGAAAAATTGCATCGTAATAGGTTCTGGTTTCGCATCTTTATCAGCAGCGTGTTACTTAGCAAAAAATGGGTGGAACGTTTCTGTTTATGAAAAAAACGACTCTGTAGGTGGGCGGGCTTCTCAATTCGTTAAAGACGGTTTTACCTTTGATATGGGGCCAAGCTGGTACTGGATGCCAGATATCTTCGATAAGTTCTTTGCTGATTTCAATAAGAAAACCTCTGATTATTATCAACTGGATAAATTGAGTCCTGCATATAAAATTTACTTTTCTGACGACATCATTACCATTGGTGATTCGATGGATAAAATTTGTCTGGAATTTGAAAGAATTGAACCTGGCAGCTCAAAGGAGTTGAAAAAGTTTATTCAAGAGGCACAAATTAATTATGATATTGCGATTAATAAAATTGTTTTGAGACCAGGTCTTTCTCCCTTAGAGTTGATAACAAAAGAAACTATTTTAAAAGTCGACCAATTTTTTAAGACTATAAGTTCTCAAGTTAGAAAGCGATTTAAAAATCAGAAATTAATATCTACCTTAGAATTTCCGGTATTATTTTTAGGTGCAAAACCTAGCAATACTCCCTCATTTTATAGTTTTATGAACTTTGCCGATTTTGGTTTAGGTACTTGGCACCCTAAAGGTGGAATGTATGAGGTTATAAAAGCCATGCAGAATCTTGCTATTGAATTGGGAGTTACTATACACACATCTAAACCTGTTGATAAAATATTAGTGACGAACGGAAAAGCATCAGGGGTTTCATCTGGTGGAGAAATATATAATGCAGATGTGATTTTGAGCGGTGCTGACTATCACCATTCAGAAAGTTTACTTGAACAAAAATATAGACAATACTCAGAGTCATATTGGGACAAGAAAGTATTTGCACCATCATCATTGCTCTTTTATATTGGTTTTGACACCAAATTGAAGAATGTTGAGCATCATAATCTCTTTTTTGATACCGATTTTGAGTTACACGCAAAAGAAATATATGATAATCCACAATGGCCATCTAATCCATTATTCTATGCTAATTTTCCGTCTATAACGGACGCAAGCATGGCGCCAAAAGACTGTGAAACAGGTTTTTTCTTGGTACCAATTGCTACCAACCTAGAAGATACACAAGAATTGAGAAACCAATATTTCGAATTAATTATGAAAAGATTTGAATTAAGAACTGGTCAAAACATCAGAAATAATATTATATTCAAGGAGGCATTTTGTGTTAAGGATTTTAAAGACCGATACAACTCATATAAAGGAAATGCTTACGGCATGGCAAATACCCTTATGCAAACGGCATTTTTGAGACCCAATTTAAGAAGCAAAAAAGTAACTGATTTATATTTTACAGGACAACTGACTGTACCTGGGCCCGGAGTTCCACCTGCATTGATCTCTGGTAAATTAGTGTCAGAATTAATTATAAAAGATAATTAGTTTAACGCATGAAAGCAACTTTTGACCAAGTCTCATACCAATGTAGTAAAGTCGTTACTGAACGATATAGCACTTCGTTTGCATTAGCAACAAAAATGCTTCATTCTTCTATTCGTGGCCATATATATAATATTTACGGCTTTGTTCGCTTTGCTGATGAAATAGTAGATACATTTCATGATTATGATAAAGTAGTACTTTTTGATAAATTTGAACAAGAATTGGAAGCGGCACTAATTGACAAAATTAGTCTTAATCCTATTTTGAACTCTTTTCAACACACCTATCATACGTACAATATACCTAAGCATCTTGTTGATTCTTTTATGAAAAGCATGCGAATGGATTTAGTAAAGAATGTATATCTAACAGATGCAGAATACAAAGAATACATATATGGTTCAGCAGATGTAGTTGGTTTAATGTGTTTAAAGGTATTTGTAAAAGGTGATATTGAGAAATATGAAGGATTAAAGGAATCAGCAATGGCTTTGGGGTCGGCATTTCAAAAAGTGAATTTCCTAAGAGATGTAAAGGCAGATTTTGAAGAATTAAATAGATCATATTTTCCAAACACCAATTTAAAGGAACTAGATGAAAATTCTAAAAAAAGAATTGTTGAAGAGATTAAAGCAGATTTTAAGTTAGGTTATAAAGGAATTATCGCCTTACCCACAGAAGCTAAATTCGGTGTTTACACAGCATATAAATATTATTATAAACTATTAAAAAAACTACAAAGCACACCATCTTTAGAAATTAAAAATGCAAGAATAAGAGTGCCCAACTATCAGAAATTTGGACTTTTAGCACGCTCTTATGTTAAATATAAAATGAACTTAGTATAATGAATATAGTAGTGTGGATATTAATATTTTTAGGAACTTTTTTGTTCATGGAATTTATGGCGTGGTTTACGCACAAATTCATAATGCATGGTTTTCTATGGAGTTTACATAGGGATCATCACAAAAAAGATCATGATTCATGGTTCGAAAGAAATGATGCTTTTTTTATTTTTTACGCAATTGTTAGTATGTCTTTATTCTATTTTGGCACTACCGGTTTTTGGTATGGCTATCCATTGGGGTTTGGAATATTAGCGTATGGCATAGCTTATTTCTTAGTGCATGACATATTCATTCACCAACGCTTCAAACTCTTTAGAAACGCTAATAATTGGTATAGCAGAGGTGTTAGAAGAGCTCACAAAATGCATCATAAGCATTTAGGAAAAGGTGATGGAGAATGTTTTGGTATGCTCTTCGTTCCTTTTAAGTATTTTAAAAAGTAATTATGGCTAAAGTTCTGGTAATTGGTGCCGGCATTGCTGGTATAGCCAGTGCTTTACGCTTTCGAAAGAAGGGCTATGAAGTCATAGTTTTAGAAGCCAATAGTTATCCTGGCGGTAAATTGCATGCAAAAGAACAAGATGGTTTCCGATTTGACCTAGGGCCATCATTATTTACAATGCCTCATTTAGTAACTGAATTATTTGAGCTGTTTAATAAACAACCAGAAGACCACTTTCAATTCAATCAAAAAACAAATATTTGCAACTACTTTTGGGAAGATGGACATCGGTTTAATGCCATTTCAAACAAACAGGACTTTATAAACACTGCGGCCAAAAGTTTTAATGAACCAGCAGAGCATATTTCAAAATATATTGAGCGAAATAAAAGAAAGTATGATCTGACTGCTTCCTTATTTCTAGAAAAATCACTTCATAAATTAGAAACTTATTTATCTAGACAGACTATACACGCTATATTGCAAATTGGAATTCTAGATGTAAATTCCACATTAAACAAAATAAACGAGCGTAGCTTTAAGAATCCTAAATTGGTGCAATTATTTAATAGGTATGCCACCTACAATGGATCCTCCCCTTATCAATCTCCTGGAATTATGTCCATGATTCCACATTTAGAAATGGATTTTGGCACATTTTTCCCAAAAGGTGGAATGCACCAAATAAGTTTAAGCCTCTATAAATTAGCCTTGGACCAAGGTGTCCGATTTAATTTCAACGAAAAAGTTGAACGAATCATAATAGAAAATAATAGTGCTACAGGAGTAAAAACCATTAAAAAAAATTATCTAGCTGATAAAATAGTTTCCAACATGGACATCTACCCTACGTATAAACAATTATTGCCTAATGAAAAATCACCTAAAAAAACCTTGGCACAAGAACGTTCTAGTTCAGCGTTAATTTTTTATTGGGGAATTGAAAAAGAATTTCCAGAACTGGATTTACACAATATTCTTTTCAGTGCGTCATATGAAAAAGAATTTTCAACTATTTTCAGGGATAAAACATTATTTAATGACCCCACGATTTATATCAACATTACTTCAAAAGAAAATCCAACAGATGCTCCAAAAGGTCATGAAAACTGGTTTGTTATGATTAACGCACCAGGAAATTATGGACAAGATTGGGAAGCATTAAAGAAACGGGCAAGAAAGAATATTATACTGAAACTGAACAGGATATTAAAGATAGATATAGAAAAATTAATTACTACAGAACATGTGTTAGACCCTATGGGTATCGAATCTAATACAAGTTCCTATAGAGGTGCATTGTATGGAGCTGCGAGTAATAACAAATATGCAGCGTTCTTGAGACATCCAAATTTTTCACGTTCAATTAAAAATTTATATTTCTGTGGTGGTTCGGTGCATCCTGGTGGTGGCATTCCATTATGTCTATTATCCGCAAAAATAGTTGATGACTTAGTTCCCGAAACAATTACCCATGCTTGATATATTAAAAAAAAATAAAGTTTGGTTGAGTGTTGGAATCATCTGGTTATTCCATATCTCAGCAGTTATTGGTATCACTTTAGGCAATTTAAATTGGTTTATTGAGAAAACACCAATAAACCTAGGACTCTCATTTTTTCTTTTTTTATTTATTTATCCAATCAACAATTTAAGCAAAGTCACAGCCCTCCTACTCTTTTTTGTTGGAGGTATGTTTGCAGAATGGCTTGGCGTAAACTATCAAATTCTATTTGGCGAATATAAGTACGGACATAATTTTGGACCTAAATTAGACGGAGTGCCTTACTTAATTGGTGCCTATTGGGCGTTATTGACATTTATAACAGCAAGTATATTAGATTTTACCACGCTGCCCTACCGTGTAAAAATAATAGGAGCTGCAGGGTTAATGGTAATTCTTGATTTTTTTATGGAAAAAAGCGCTCCAACATTTCATTTTTGGACGTTTAGTGGTGGTATGCCAACTTTTGAAAATTATTGGACTTGGCTTTTGGTGGGCATTCTTTTTCAAGTTGTACTTAAACTATTTAACATAAAGGGGAACCAAGTATTTTCCTTTAACTTGTATTTAGCACAGCTATGTTTTTTTGTTTATTTTTATTTTTATGATTGACAACTTGCCTTAAAACTAACGAAGTATATTAATAAAAAAAGATTGTTTTTTAAATAGGTTTAGAGAAATCGGGATTAGAAAGGGAGTTCTCCCATTGCCTCCCAAGTACCAATTGACTTATAGGGTTGAAATCTAGAAAAAAGCTCCTCACTATACCAGTTTAATTTTTTTGTTTTTTCAATTGCCTGTGCATGCTCTTTACTACCATAAGCAAATTGCATAAGCGACTCTTTATCCTTCCAAATACTGAACGTAGCCATTTGTAAAAATGGAACTTCGCCTATCCCCTTTGTAAACATAAGACCTTTATTATTTTCTAATGATTTTTGGGAGGTGGGCACATATTTCCAAAATTTATATAGCAAACTTAACTTAATGGTTGCCCTAGTTATAACTGCTATATATGGATTATTCTCAGTTATACTATCACTTTTGACAAAAGGATTTTTACCAGACCATTCACCTTTAGCTTTAATGTTTTTCAAAAATAGCGAACAACGCTCTGTGGACTTTTTTAGATATCTTTTCATTAATACAGATTCTTCAAAAAAGACATTGGCTTCTTCCTCGTTCTCCCAAATTTGAAGTAATACGTAAACTGACCAGTCTGCAAATGGATTGAACCCATCCCTTCCACTACCCATTAATTTATAATCCTGGAGCCCTTTAACCTCGGATAATGCTACATGTGCAAATTGCATCATACCAAAAGCCCAAATTTTATTTCGTAAAGTGTGGTATTTAAAAAAAGTTATCGTCGTAACTTGAGACATATTTTATTCCGAAATAAGCTCATTTAGCAGTGTATCCACTTTTTCATTTTGCCAATCAGCAATAGCATTTTGGTGTATTACGATAAAACCATTTTTATCTATTACGTATGATCCTGGTGGCTTAAGCAATGATAATGGACTCGTTTCTCCTATAATTTGGTACGTTACCGGAAATGTATACCCTTTCTCTTTCATAAAAAGTTCAACAGGCTCTCTTTCCTCGTTTGTTATTATATAGAACTTTATCTTATCTCCAAAAGTATCGTACAAGTACTGAATATCTTTTAACTGTGCCTGTGATGGCATGTGCCAAGATGTCCAAAAAGTTATGAATGCTACTTTTCCTTTAGCCTCATTGAAATTGATAAATTTCCAACTCTCATCTTTAAGCTTCCAATCATAATCAGAAATTTTACCTCTTTTTTCTTGCTTGATAATCGTTGGTGAAGTGGCAAAAATTCTATTAAGGAGTATTTTGCTGTAATCACCCAAAGGCGTAACAAAAAATGAAAGTACAAATGCAATAATCATTAGGGTAAAAACCGTCTGTCTCTTCATTGAAATGTAATAGGGTTCAAAACTAAAAAACTCCTGATAATAATCAGGAGTTTTGCTTACTTATTTTAAGCTATTGATTTATGAAGCGTTTTCTCTCTTAATTACATTAAGAGCAGAACCTTCTCTATACCATCCTATTTGGGCAGCATTGTACGTATGATTTACTTTAATTACATCTTTACTACCATCAGCATGAACAATCTCTATTGTTAATTGTTTGTCTGGTGCAAATTCTGCAATATCAAGAAAGTTAAAGGTGTCATCTTCTTGAATAAGGTCATAATCACTTTCATTTGCAAAAGTCAATCCTAACATACCTTGTTTTTTAAGGTTTGTTTCATGTATACGTGCAAATGACTTAACTATAACAGCAGCGACCCCTAAATGACGAGGCTCCATAGCAGCGTGCTCACGAGAAGAACCTTCACCATAGTTGTGATCCCCTACAACAATACTTCTAACACCAGCAGCTTTGTACGCGCGTGCTGTATCAGGAACACCGCCAAATTCACCTGTTAATTGATTTTTAACCAAGTTGGTCTTGTGACCAAAAGCATTAACAGCACCAATTAAACAATTGTTAGATATATTATCTAAATGACCACGGAAACGTAACCAAGGACCTGCCATTGAGATATGATCCGTAGTACATTTACCAAAAGCTTTAATCAACAATTTAGCACCTTTTAAACTTTCGTCTTTAATAGGTGTAAATGGCTCTAATAATTGCAATCTTTCAGAATCTAAAGCTACTTTAACAACTACACCAGAACCATCTTTGTCTGGAGCAAGATAACCAGCATCTTCCACTTCAAAACCTTTTGGAGGTAATTCCCATCCTGTTGGCTCATCGAACATTACTTCTTCTCCATTTTCATTGATTAATTTATCCGTCATCGGATTAAAATCTAACCTACCAGCTATTGCGATAGCTGCGGTTATTTCTGGAGAGGCTACGAAAGCGTGCGTATTTGGGTTACCGTCTGCACGTTTTGCAAAGTTTCTATTGAAAGAATGAACAATACTGTTTTTCGGTGCATTTTTAGGGTCACTGTAACGAGCCCATTGACCGATACAAGGGCCACATGCATTAGTGAATATTTTAGCGTCCAATTTCTCGAAAATTCCAAGAATGCCATCACGAGCAGCTGTATAACGTACTTGCTCAGAACCAGGATTAATTCCTAATTCAGCTTTCATTTTTAATCCTTTATCAATTGCTTGTTGTGCAATTGATGATGCTCTAGACAAATCTTCATAAGAAGAGTTCGTACAAGAACCTATTAATCCCCACTCAACAACTAATGGCCATTCATGCGCAGTAGCCTTCTCTGTCATATCGTGACCAACTTTAGTCGACAAATCTGGCGTAAAAGGACCATTCAACAATGGAGTTAATTCTGATAAGTTTATTTCAATAACTTCATCAAAATATTGTTCTGGGTTTGCATATACCTCGGCATCAGCAGTTAAATGCTCTCTAACTTTGTTTGCTGCATCAGCAATATCAGCTCTATCGGTAGCTCTTAAATAACGCTCCATTGAGTCATCATAACCAAATGTAGATGTAGTAGCACCAATTTCAGCACCCATGTTACAAATAGTTCCTTTACCAGTACATGATAAAGATTTAGCACCAGAACCAAAATATTCTACGATTGCTCCCGTTCCACCTTTTACAGTAAGAATTTCGGCAACTTTAAGTATTACATCTTTAGGTGCCGTCCAACCAGATATTGTTCCAGTCAACTTAACACCGATTAATTTCGGGAATTTTAATTCCCAAGCCATACCTGCCATTACATCAACAGCATCAGCTCCACCAACACCAATAGCAACCATTCCTAATCCACCTGCATTTACAGTATGTGAATCTGTACCGATCATCATACCTCCTGGAAACGCGTAATTCTCAAGTACAACTTGGTGAATGATACCTGCGCCTGGTTTCCAAAAACCAATTCCGTATTTATTAGAAACAGATTCTAAAAAATCGAACACTTCAGCACTGGTTGTATTTGCAGATTTCAAATCTGCAGTAGCACCGTTTTTTGCCTGAATCAAGTGATCACAGTGAACTGTAGTTGGAACTGCTACTTTAGGCTTACCAGCTTGCATAAACTGCAATAAAGCCATTTGAGCTGTTGCATCTTGACAAGCGATACGATCCGGAGCAAAATCAACATAATCTTTACCTCTCGTAAATGCCTTAGTTGGCGCCCCATCCCAAAGATGTGAATATAAAATTTTCTCCGAAAGGGTAAGTGGTTTTCCGACAATACTCCTAGCCTCATCAACACGTTTAGCCATATTAGCGTAAACCCCTTTTATCATATCAATATCAAATGCCATTCTTTATCTTATTTTAAGTTAGCGCAATTCGGTAAATTTAAGAAAATCTACAACGCAATTAAAATTAAATAAGTATGATTGTTCGGTTTTTCTTTAATAGGCAAACAATTTATAACTAACACATTCTACACAATGTGTTCATTGTAACAATTTGTATATAAAAAGCTAAAAATATTAGAGAGAAGGTTAAAGCAATTTATCGATGATATCCTCTTCGCTGATACCTTCTGCTTCTGCTTTATAGTTTTTGATAATACGATGTCGAAGTATCCCTTTTACAACCACATGCACATCTTCTATATCTGGTGAAAATTTACCATTAATAGCGGCATTTGCCTTGGCGCCTAAAATAAGATTTTGCGATGCCCTAGGGCCAGCACCCCAATCTAAATATTGCTTCACATAGTCTGAAGCTGAATCTAAATTTGGTCTAGTACTGTTCACTAATTTAACAGCATACTCTACAACATTATCGGCAACAGGAATTCTTCGAACTAATTCTTGAATTTCTATAATATCTTGAGCGCTAAAAAGAGGATTTACAGTTTGCTTAATATTTGCTGTTGTATTCTTAACCACTTGAATTTCTTCTGCAACAGAAGGATATTTTAATTCTATTGCAAACATAAAACGATCTAATTGGGCTTCTGGCAAAGGATAAGTACCTTCTTGCTCTATTGGGTTCTGAGTAGCTAAAACAAAATATGGAAGTTCTAATTTATGCTGATGGCCGGCAATTGTAACCGCTCTTTCTTGCATTGCCTCTAAAAGTGCCGCCTGCGTTTTTGGTGGAGTTCTATTAATTTCATCAGCCAAAATGATGTTAGAAAAAATAGGCCCTTTAAGAAATTTAAAATTTCTATTCTGATCTAATATTTCACTACCAAGTATATCACTAGGCATTAAATCAGGAGTAAATTGTATTCTTTTAAAATCTAAACCTAAAGCTTGTGCGATGGTATTCACCATCAACGTTTTTGCTAGACCGGGAACACCTATTAATAATGAGTGGCCCCCTGTGTAAATTGAAAGCAGAATCTGTTCAATTACTTCATCTTGACCTACAATAACCTTTGCTATTTCCTTTTTAAGCTCGGCATGTTTTAAAACTAGGCGTTCTATAGCGGCAACGTCTGACATATATCTATTCCTTTACCCAATTGTTAGCGAACTCACAATTTCTGTTTTCGTCGTTCACACTAATATAGGTCTCTTCAATATGATCGTCCATCCATTTTTTAATGGCATTATATTTCTTCTCAGTAAGTGCTAAATCTTGAATTTTGGTATAATCTTTTGAGAAATTAGCTACATGCTCATCAAACCTATTGGTAATCTTTAAAATTTTATATTTAGGTGGACCACCACGGGGATCTTGCTCTAAAACTGGATACGTAATCTCATTATCCTTTAAATTCTGAACTTGATTGTATAATGTAGGATCCATTTTAGTCAGCTCGAATCGTGAACTAAAATCTTGAGGATTTCTTAGCAGTCCGCCATCAAACTTAGTTTCTTTTTCATCAGAGAAATTCAGTGCGGCTTCGGCAAAAGTAAATTCATTATTGATTATTTTTTTACGGATACTATCTAATTCCGCTTTTGCTTCATCAAGCACATTTTGAGATATTTCTGGCTGAACAAGAATATGTCTTAAATCTAACTCTTGACCTCTAATTTTTTCAATAAATATTATGTGATATCCGAATGTAGTTTCAAAAGGCTCAGAAACTTCACCTTCCTTTAAGCTAAATGCAACATCTTTAAATGTCTTATCAAAACCGGTGTCTTTAGTAATGCTGTAAAAACCACCTTTAGATTTTGAACCTGGATCCTGAGAATATAAAATAGCCTTTACACTAAAGCTTGCATCATTATCTTCAACATCTGCTTTAATCTGATTAAGCTTATCTATTACTTTTTGTTTTTCTTCTTCAGATGGCTCAGGCTCTTTTGTAATTTGAGCTATTTCTAATTCAGCACCAAAAATTGGGCGTTCATCTTCAGGTATTTTATTAAAGAATTGACGAACCTCTTCAGGTGTAATTTCTATTTCTTTTATAATATCCTGCTGCATACGCTCAGATAGCATACGTAATTTATTTATCTTATATAACTCTTCTCTAAAAGTCGCTTCATCTTCTTTCTTGTAATACTTCAAGACCTTATCCATAGAGCCTATTTGTTGTACTAAAGATTGTAATTGACGATCACCTGTTGCATTCACCTCATCATCAGACACCAATATACTATCTTGAACAGCTTGGTTAGCGTATAAACGATCTTCCATCAACTTACCTAAAAGGCCACAGTGAGTAATATCTTCTGTTGAAGCTCCCTGACTTTTTAAATCGATTAATGTTTTTTCGATATCAGAATCTAAGATTACATAATCACCAACAACAGCGGCAATACCATCTAATTTAATTTTCTTGAAATTAATTGATGAGTCCTTTTTAGAAACAGTTGCTTCTGCAACAGCTTCGATTGGTTCAACTTGAGAATCGGTAACTGCTGGTATAGAATCTTGTGCTGAAACAACACCAGAAAACAGTATAACTGAGCCGATATAAATACTATTTGTTACTTTCGAAAACTTCAAATTCTTTATCCTTGATTGCTTCATCTAATAATTCAGTTTCTAATTTACGCAGGTAGTCCATTTTTCTGCGGCTTAATAAAACTTGTTCTATGGTAGGCTTAATAAAAGATAAGGGCGCAATTTCGTTGACATCCTTTATTTCTTCTATTTTCCCCAAATATACCCCGATTGAATCCTCCAATTCAAAAAATTGTGAATTTTTTAAGTACTTATCGGCATTCTCAATGGTAATTGGGGGTATTTCTTCGAAAATTCTAGTGTAACGCACCCAAATAGAATCGTTAAAATTTAACTTATTGAATTGCACACCAATGGAATCTAAATAACGGACATCTTCATCCTTAAACCTCTTCAACCGCTTAGACACCTCATCTTTATCCATAAATTCTCTTGGCAAGGAGACAAAACGTATTCTAGCGATTCTTTCTTTTAATTTAAAATTTTCTTTTCCTTTTTCGTATAAAGCCTCTAGTTGAGTTTCAGTTATAACAGTATCTATAGCCTGAGAAACTAAAGCTTCTTTGTAGACGCGTGTATATAGATCTGTTCTATAGTCATCCACCAATGCATTGTATTTCGCTAATTTATCTTCAGACAAATTAATTTTTGCTTTTGACAACAGTAATTGCTTTGATGCCCAGTTATTAATAAAGTTGATAGCAAAAGATGCACTGTCCCCTTTTGTCATGTTTTCAGTTATCAATGGTGCTAAATCTTCTTGAAACAAATAAGCATCGCCTACCCTGGCAATTGGGTTCTTCTGCTCTTCTTTTTTAAAAAGACCTTCACAAGAAACAATTACAAAACATAGCAATCCTATGAGTAGGATAGAATATGCCCTATGGACTAAAAATTTTGATTTAATAAAAAACATCAAGCAAAAATAGCAATAACCCTATAGTGTGCAAATGCTTATTGATTTACTTAACACAAATTTTGGTGTTACCATTTAAAACAAAAACCTTATTACGGATAAAAAATGAAAGTTTGCATTGTTGTAAACTATAACATAATGGCAAACGAACTAATCATTTTTAGGTAAATTTGCCTCTATATAGTCGTTAATTTTAAAACCTACAATTACTTGAGCAGACAAATAAAATTACTTTGGGATTTCAGAGGTCCAGCTGCACTAAAAACAGCTGAGCACCACGAAAAGCATTTAAAGGAGTTTATTGCCATGGAAAATACAGTTCTTAATATCACAGGTTTTAAAGAAATCAATGATATGCACAGCATTGCGTTTATGGTAGTGGAAGAAAAAGAAATGATTTCGGTTAGAGATATGCTTAAACCCCATCGCGGAGAAGTATACACACCCTAATAAAATTCACTAGTCATGAAACAACTCGTATTTTTTCTATGTTGCGTTTTTTTAGGATCTTGCTCTTCACAAGAGCAAAATTTAAATTTTCTTGAGACTGCTTTATCCTCGCAAAACCCAAAAATAAAAAGGGTGATGGATAGTATTGCAAACTATCAGGTTCAAATACGATACACACAAATTAATAGAAGAAATGATAGTGTAATTTTCACTGACTATGATTTTCAGGTAAACGATAGTAATTATTTTTATCCGGCAAGTACGGCTAAATTCCCAACGGCGGTATTGGCATTAGAAAGATTGAACACTACCGATACCCTATCCATGGACACCAAATACTATGTAGAAGGTGACACTATTGAAAGTACTTTCAAACAAGATGTATCTGAAATTTTTGCAGTAAGTGATAATTTGGCAAACAATAGATTAGTAGAATTATTAGGTTTCGAGGACATTAATAATACCTTAAGAAAAAAAGGCATTACACCCGTTAGAATAGCACATAGGCTTGGAGAGCATTCAGATAATCTAAGTACCAAGCCGTTAATAATTTATTTAAATGATTCTACCACTGGTATAACCAAATCAATATTAAACAAGACGCCTTTAGAACTAAACCTCTTGAACATAACTAAAGGTTCTGGTTTTTACGAAGATGATATTTTAATTAAAGAACCTTTCGATTTTAGGAGTAAAAATTACTTTCCCATTTCATCGCAACATAATCTAATTAAAAGAGTCATATTTCCTCAAAGTTTCGACATTAGCGAACGATTTAATCTAAGCGAAGTACAACGTGAATATTTGTTATCAGCTATGCATACCGTACCTCGAAAAATAGGATATGATCCTAAAACATATTATGACGGCTACTGCAAGTTTTTCATATATGGTGATACTAAAGAAAATATACCTGAACATATTGAAATTTATAATAAAGTAGGATTTGCATACGGAACATTAACCGATTGCGCTTATATAAAAGATACAGAAAAGAATATCGATTTTTTTTTAACCGCGACTATCCTAGTAAACAAAGATGGCATATTCAATGATGACGTATATGAATATGATGAAATTGGCATTCCATTTTTAGCACAATTAGGAAGAGAAATCTATCAACAGGAATTAAAACGAAAATAATACCCGAAACCGCAAGAAAAATCATGCAAGACAATTCCAACAAAACAAGAATTAACAAATATTTAAGCGAAGCAGGTTATTGTTCACGTAGAGCAGCAGATAAACTTATAGAACAAGGTAGGGTTACAATTAATGGTACCGTACCAGAAATGGGAACAAAAATCTCTATAGGTGATGTTGTAAAAGTTGATGGCGAACTAATAAAGGAACCAAAAGGAAAATCTACTTATTTAGCTTTCAACAAACCTATCGGCATAGTTTGCACGACAGATACTGGAGTTGAAAAAGATAATATCATTGACTATATCAATTATCCGAAACGTATTTTCCCAATTGGTAGATTAGATAAACCCAGTGAAGGACTTATTTTTCTTACTGATGATGGTGACATCGTAAATAAAATTTTGAGAGCTCGTAACAATCATGAGAAAGAATATTTAGTAACAGTTGATAAGCCTATAACCATAGATTTTCTAAACCATATGCGTAGAGGTATTCCCATCTTAGATACGGTTACCAGAGAATGCGAAGTCTTTGAAGTTAGTACGTATCAATTTCGAATTATTTTGACACAAGGTCTAAATAGGCAAATACGTAGAATGTGCGAGTATTTGGATTACAGAGTAAAGAAGTTGAAACGAATTAGAATCATGAATGTACATTTAGATGTACCTGTTGGAAAATGGAGAGACCTTACCGAAGATGAACTGAAAGAAATAAATAGACTCGTGAGTTCGTCTTCTAAAACATTCGACAGTAACCAATAAATTGAATAAACCCCTTACTGTTTTGAATTACAATAGGCAGTCAAATTATCGCTGAAAAATACAGCATAATCCACTAAAAATCATTACCTTAATATAAAAAAGAATCGTAATGAAAACAACACAAAATATCATACAGCAAAAGTACGGACCCAAGTTTCTACTATTTATTTTTCTATTTATTTGTACGGGAGCAAATTTAATTTTTGCTCAAAATTCTAATTTTACTGAATATACAGGTGAAGTTCTTGATTCGAACAATAAGAAACCTTTAGTGTTTGCTACGCTTACAATTGAGAACACTAATCACAGTACAATTACCAATTCAGAGGGGCAATTCGCTCTTAAGGTACCCAATGATGTCGTAAATGGAAATTTAATCATTGGATTTTTAGGATACAAAACAAAGTCAATTCCACTAGCTCAATTGGATAAAAATGGTAGCAAGATATTGATGGATGAATTTGTTATGGCGCTATCAGAAGCAAGAATAGATGCTCCTAACAATGCTAAAGCATTGGTGATGGAAACGCTTAATAAGAAAGGTGAAAATTACTTGAACGAGAATACTGTAATGACAGCTTTTTACAGAGAAACGATTAAAAAGAGAAGAACGAATGTTAGTTTATCAGAAGCAGTTGTAAATATCTATAAAGCGCCATATTCATCTAACAAAACTGATGCGTTAGAATTATATAAAGCGAGAAAGAGTACCGATTATACTAAATTAGATACCGTCGCCTTAAAGCTACAAGGAGGGCCTTTCAATACATTATTTGTAGATATGGTTAAATACCCCGATTATATCTTCACTCAAGAAACCCTCCCTTATTATGACTTTTCATTTGACACATCAACAAGGGTAAATGATCAATTAATCTATGTAATCAATTTCAAGCAAAAGCCAGAAATCATAGATCCATTATATAAAGGGAAATTATACATTGATGCAGAAAATAAAATTTTAACTAGCGCAGTCTATTCTTTGAACATTACGGACAGAAGATTAGCATCTCAAATGTTTGTTCTCAAAAAACCTCGGAATGCAGAGGTTTGGCCAACAGAGGTGTCCTATAGAGTGGATTATCGCGAAAAAAATGGAAAATGGTATTATGGGTATAGTAATGTACTCTTAGAATTTAAAATTAATTGGGATAAAAAATTGTTTAATTCTGTCTATAGTATGAGTTGTGAAATGGCCGTTACCGATTGGGAGAAAAACATTGATAACTATATACCAAAATCAAAAAATAGGATTAAGTCATCCATAATTTTAAGTGATGAAACTATTGGTTTTGCAGACCCTAACTTTTGGGGTGAATATAATATTATAGAGCCCGAAAAATCAATTGAATCTGCCATCAAAAAAATTCAAAGACAATTACGAAGAGGTAAGTTTGATACTGACGGTACATCGAAACCTTAGTAGAATAATTGCAACAAAAAGCCCATCTATATATTATAGATGGGCTTTTGTTTTTGGGGAAACTAAAATTACTTCGGCATTACAACTGTATCAATTGCATGTATAACACCGTTACTTGCTGCTACATCTGCAATAACAACAGTAGCCATGTTGCCTTTTTCATCTTTCAACATTACTTTATCACCTTTTAATGATAAGATAATTGTACCTCCTTGTACAGTTTTAACAGGAAAAGAACCCTTATTGTCCTTAATAGCTTTTACGACATCACTAGCCATATATTTCCCGGCAACTACGTGATATGTTAGTAAACCAGCTAAAGCACTTTTACTTTCTGGTTCTAACAAACTTTCTACCGTACCAGCTGGTAATGCTTCAAAAGCACTGTTTACAGGAGCAAAAACTGTAAAAGGTCCTTCACTACTAAGTGTTTCTACCAAATCAGCAGCTTTAACGGCAGTAACCAAAGTTGTGAAATTTTCATTCCCAACAGCAACACCGACAATAGTTTCTGTTTGTGCGAATGATGTTGAAACAAATAACAAAAAGGCACTTAACGTTGTAATTTTTAAAATTTTCATAGTTCTTTTTTTTAATTTGTGTAAATGTAGTTGGTTACATTTCAAAAGAATCTTAAATTTTGTTTAATTTATTTTTAATTATGTTAAACAAATTACAAAATACTGAAAATCAATTTAAAAAAATAAGAAATGGTATCACAACCATCAATGGAAGGCAACAAATAATTTATTAATTAGATTTTCCTATAAATAATACAAACTAGAAATTCTAAGATATAGCTAGGTAACTTATAAGTCTTTAATCAGATATACATTCGCGAAAAATTATAAGGTGAGAGGTATTAATTAATAAAAGGTGATATTATCCGTTTTATTGGGTAACACCACCTCTTACAAATATGCTCTATTAATCCTAGGATCTTGGAACAATTCTTTTTATAACAAATAAATTAGTAAATCATAAATTCAGTTGCTAGTTAGCAACCTCGCTAATGAATTTCAATCGGTATAGGCGTAGTTCCTCTTCTTCATATTCACCGTCAAATTCATTTAAAGCTTCCTCCAAATCATCGGTATCGGCTTCTAAAAAGTACTCATGAATTTCTTCTTGTTGATCTTCATCTAAAATTTCATCAATCCAATAATTCAAATTTAATTTTGTACCACTGTAAACGATTTGTTCCATCTCTTTAATAAGATCCGGAATTTCCAATCCTTTAGAGGAAGCTATATCAGACAAAGGCAATTTTCTATCCACATTCTGAATTACATAAAGTTTTAAAGCAGAATTAGTACCTGTGCTTTTAACAACTAAATCATCAGGTCTAATAATCTCATTCTCGGTTACATAATTATTAATAAAAGCAATGAAAGGTTTACCGTATTTTTTCGCTTTTCCTTCTCCTACTCCATGAACATTTAATAATTCCTCATGAGAAATAGGGTATTTCAATGCCATATCTTCTAATGAAGGATCCTGAAACACAACAAATGGAGGTACTCCTAATTTTTTAGCTTGTGCTTTTCTTAAATCTTTCAATTGTTTTAAAAGTCGCTCATCGGCAATACCGCCTAATTTCGCAGCTCCTACGATAGCATTATCATTTTCAGCATTGTAAACATGATCTTTGGTCATCATGAATGATGCGGGAGTTTTCAAAAACTTCTTTCCATTTTCAGTCAAATGCAATACGCCATACTGTTCAATCTCTTTTCTTAAAAGTCCTGCTACCAGGGTTTGACGTACTAAAGCCATCCAATAGCTTTTATCTTTTTCAGATCCAATAGCAAAAAAATCTTTTTCATTGGTCTTATGAGAAGTTATTATGGCATTCATTTTACCACGCAAGGTATTTACTATCTCTTTTGACTTAAATTTTTCGCTTGTACCTTTTACTACATTAAGTAGTTTTACCACATTATCTTTTGCTTCTTCCTTCTCTTTAGGATTTCGAGTATTATCATCCATTTCGGCACCATCACCATTGACATCATCAAACTCCTCACCGAAATAGTGTAGCATAAATTTACGTCTAGACATAGACGTCTCTGCATAGGCTACAACTTCTTGCAGCAATGCATTACCTATTTCTTGTTCAGCTACCGGTTTGCCCGACATGAACTTCTCTAATTTTTCAATATCCTTATAAGAGTAATAAGCCAAGCAGTGACCTTCACCCCCGTCACGGCCAGCTCTACCCGTTTCTTGATAATAACTTTCAATACTTTTTGGAATATCGTGATGAATAACAAAACGTACATCGGGCTTGTCTATTCCCATACCAAAGGCAATTGTTGCAATCACTACATCTACATCTTCCATCAAGAACATATCTTGATATTTAGATCTTGTCTTTGCATCAAAACCTGCATGATATGGTACTGCACTCACACCGTTCACCTGCAACACCTGAGCCAACTCCTCAACTTTTTTACGGCTTAAACAATAAATAATACCTGATTTTCCTGAATTTTGTTTTACAAATCTGATTATATCAGCTTCTACATTCTCGGTTTTAGTACGTACTTCATAGAAAAGATTAGGGCGATTGAACGATGCCTTAAATAACTTTGCACCACCAATGCCTAAATTCTTGATAATATCTTCTTGTACTTTAGGAGTAGCTGTGGCTGTTAAGCCTATAATTGGAATATTATCTCCTAAACGCTCTACAATAGATTTAAGATTACGATACTCAGGCCTAAAATCATGTCCCCATTCAGAAATACAATGTGCCTCATCGACTGCAACAAAAGAAACAACCACCGATCTCAAAAACTCAACATTTTCCTCTTTAGTCAATGACTCTGGTGCAACATACAAGAGCTTAGTAATACCATCGGTTATATCTTGTTTAACTTGTTTTATTTCACCCTTATTCAATGAGGAATTTAAAACATGGGCAATTCCTATTTCAGATGATACACCACGAATGGCATCTACCTGATTTTTCATTAAAGCAATTAAAGGAGAAACTACAATAGCGGTACCTTCTTGCATAAGTGCCGGTAATTGATAACATAGTGATTTACCTCCACCAGTGGGCATAATCACAAACGTATTATTCCGTTGTAAAACATTTTTGATTACTTCTTCTTGAAGTCCTTTGAACTGAGAAAAACCAAAATATTTTTTTAATGAGGAATGTAAATCTATATTCTCGAAATTTTTACTGTCTGTCACATTTTACATTTAAGGGGAAACTACTTATACTAAAACTCATAAGTGAACAAAAATATTATTTGACTAGCTTGGCTATTCTAAATTATTATGCGATAATCAGCATATAAAATTAAGTTTGTTTAATTTTGTCAACTTAAAGATAACACATTCTTTTAGGAATACAATCCATAATTTGAATAATAGATTGATAGCTACGGACACCATTATTGACTTGGCAAAAAAAACAATTGAAACTGAGCGTGATGCCATAGCACATCTCTCAACACTTCTAACCGACGATTTTGCGAAAGTCGTCAATTGTATTGTTGAATCAAAAGGCCGGGTAATTATTTCTGGTATTGGAAAAAGTGCCATTATTGCCACAAAGATTGTAGCCACTTTAAATTCTACCGGAACTCCTGCAATTTTCATGCACGCCGGAGACGCTATTCATGGTGACTTAGGTACAGTTCAAGACAATGATGTGGTCATTTGTATTTCAAATAGTGGCAATACTCCTGAAATTAAAATGTTGGTTCCACTTTTAAAAAGAGGTACTAATAAATTGATTGCAATGACCGGTAATACCGAATCTTTTTTAGCAAAGGAAGCAAATTATATTCTAAACACTTTTGTTGAAAAAGAAGCCTGCCCTAATGGATTGGCTCCTACTACGAGTACCACAGCCCAATTAGTAATGGGCGATGCCTTAGCTATAGTTCTTTTAGAGATAAAAGGATTTAGCAGTACAGATTTTGCGAAATATCACCCAGGTGGATCATTGGGCAAAAGACTGTATCTAAGAGTTGCGGATTTGGTAAGTAAAAATCAGGTACCTAGTGTTCAGAAAGATGCCGAGGTTAAAAAGGTTATCGTAGAGATTTCTAAAAAAATGCTAGGAGTTACTGCGGTTCTTGATGGTGAAAAAGTTGTTGGTATAGTAACCGATGGCGATATTAGACGCATGCTTAATAAGCATGATAATATCAAAGACCTTAAGGCAGAAGATATCATGACCAGCAACCCGAAAACCATACCAGCAAATACCTTAGCTATTAAGGCATTAGAGCACATGCAAAAAAAAGGAATTTCACAATTACTTGCCATGGATAATGGCACTTATGTTGGTGTTATTCATTTACATAATTTAATTAACGAAGGTATTTTATAATGAGTTCCAAAGCTACTAAACCTCACAACGAGATGTCATTTCTCGACCATTTAGAAGAATTAAGATGGCATTTAATTCGGTCTACTTTGGCAATCGTTATTATTGGCTCTGTAGCCTTTTTAATGAAAAATTTCATTTTTGATACGGTCATATTCGGTCCTAAAAAAATGGATTTCCCAACGTATAAACTCTTCTGCGATATTGCTACCTATTTTGGTTTCGATTCCGCCTTCTGTGCTGAAAAATTACCCTTTACTATTCAAAGTAGATTAATGTCCGGACAGTTTTCTGCCCACATTTGGACCTCTATTTGGGCCGGTTTCATCATCGGATTTCCATATGTTTTGTATGAAATGTGGAAATTCATTAGCCCTGGGCTTTATGAAAAAGAACGTAAAAGTTCAAGAGGGTTTATATTAATTGCTTCCCTTTTATTTTTTATTGGTGTGCTATTCGGTTATTATGTAGTAGCGCCGCTTTCTATAAACTTTCTAGGAACGTATCAAGTGAGTTCAGAGGTTACGAACGAGTTCGATTTAGCTTCTTACATATCAACCGTTAGAGCTTCTGTAATTGCGTGTGGTATTTTATTCGAACTACCGATTATTATCTTCTTTTTAACCAAAGTAGGCTTGGTTACCCCCGAGATTATGAAGAAGTACCGTAAGATAGCCTTGGTCATCGTACTTATCCTATCCGCCGTAATTACTCCGCCAGATGTTGCCAGCCAAATTATTGTGGCAATACCGGTATTAATTTTATATCAAGTAAGTATCTATATTTCTGCTATGGTACTTAGAAAAGAAAGAAAAAAAGCTAAAAAAGAAAATAAGAATGTCAAACCAAATTGAAGAATTTAACGCTTATCGTTCTAAGATGAACGAGAAGCTATTAGCTGATAACAATAAAATAGTTAAACGAATATTTAATTTGGACACCAATGCGTTTGCAGCGGGTGCATTAGATGTCAAAACCAAAGAATTATTAGGGCTTGTAGCCTCGACAGTTCTTCGTTGCGATGACTGTGTAAAATATCACTTAGAAAGTTCTCACAAAGAAGGTGTTTCGAAAGAAGAGATTATGGAAACTTTAGGTATAGCAACATTGGTAGGTGGTACCATTGTTATACCTCATTTGAGAAGAGCTTATGAATATTGGGAAGAGTTAGAAAACCAACAAGGTTAAATAATCCCTAATTACTTTTCTAACAGACCAATAACCAATAGATTTGAAAACATGAAGTTACGTGCCGACAATATTATGAAGTCCTATAGAGGTCGTAGGGTGGTTAAGGGAATTTCTTTGGAAGTTAATCAAGGGGAAATTGTAGGATTACTAGGACCAAACGGTGCAGGTAAAACAACTTCCTTTTATATGATCGTTGGTCTTATCAAACCTAACGGAGGTAGTATTTGGTTAGACGATATGGAAATTACCAAATTCCCCATGTACAAAAGAGCCCAAAACGGTATTGGTTATTTGGCGCAAGAAGCTTCGGTCTTTAGAAAGCTTAGTATTGAAAAGAATATTTTAAGCGTACTTCAACTCACCAAACTGAGTAAAAAAGAGCAACACATGAAAATGGAGTCGCTTATCGAAGAGTTTGGTTTGGGTCATATTCGTAAAAGCCGTGGTGATTTATTATCTGGTGGCGAGCGCAGAAGAACAGAGATTGCTAGAGCTTTGGCAACAGACCCAAAATTTATTTTATTAGATGAACCTTTTGCTGGTGTCGACCCCGTAGCCGTAGAAGACATTCAGCGTATTGTAGCTCAATTAAAAGATAAAAACATTGGTATTCTTATTACTGACCACAACGTGCAGGAAACGCTTGCTATTACAGAACGATCATATTTAATGTTTGAAGGCGGAATTTTAAAGTCAGGTATTCCTGAAGATTTGGCTGCAGATGAAATGGTACGTAAAGTATATTTAGGGCAAAACTTTGAGCTTCGTAAGAAGAAGTTAGATTTCTAAGAGAGAACCTACCTATCAACTTTGTTCTATCTCTTCGTATTTATTCATATTATAAAGCCCCCATCCAAAAAATAAAAGCTCTAAAATTAAGGCAGGGGTAAAAAGTGGCGACACTCCGTCAAATAGGGTACTAACAATTCTACCAAAAGAAATACCTCCCATAAAAAGGACATTACTTAAAGTGGCACCAAACCAAAGTTTAGGTTTAAAAGCACCTATTAACCAATAGGCACCAATACCCAAATAAATACCCATGACCGCACGCAACATATTCTTCAATTCTAAGTCGTTCACTTCAAAACCCAAAAGTTCTGGCATCACAAAGGTTGGATGACCTCCGTAAACGATTCCGGCAAAAATCACTATAATTCCAGATAATAATAAATTAAGATTCTTTGAGATTGTCATAGTATCGTTTACCATAAAGTTTAAAATATCTATATGCTGCTATTCCGCCCATAAATGAAAATACCGCCAGCATCCAAAATACATGTTGGTGCCCTTCTAGCCCGGGTGATGCATCTAATAAATAACCCATTGCGGGTCCGGCAAAAATATCGGGAGTATAACCCACTAAAGAAATAAGCCCCACAGCGGTACCCGTTAATGCCAAAGGTATTTTACCACTTTGCATTACAGCAAAATATAAAGATCTAATAGCATAAACCCCAATAGCAACTACCAATATCGAGAGCAGAAATACAAAATATGCGATATTGGATACCATGCCAGTCGCAAAAATAATTGCGCCGATAAAGGCAATTACAAAACCAATAAATAAGAACAAACTTGGTCGATAACGGTCTGCAAACACACCGATTAAAACACCTACTACCGGTCTTGCAAATAATAAAAAGGTACCCACTTCAGCAGATGCAACTTCATCTAACAACATGACATCTTGTGCGTAAAGCGAAAAAATATCAGTGATTTTATACCCTACATAGGCACAAAGAATAATTACCATCAATAATAATACGGAAGGAAGCCGAACAACATCCTTAATTTGGGAGACGGTAATTCTATCAATTACAATTTCCTTCTCTTTATGCTCTGGTAGTTTCATGAACATCCAAACCAGCACACCTACTAGAGCAACGATAGCGGAAGAAGTTAAAATAACATACCTAAAGGCAAATCGGCTTTCTTCTAACGTTGCCACCTCTAAATCTGCTGACATAAAATGTGAAAATACAACAACACCCAAAGTACCAAAAAGTGCACCTACCAATCCCCTACCACCGTCTAAAAATCCAAATGCTTTGCCTTGAGAATTTTGACCGCCCCAAACCCGAGTGGCCTTTATCATCGGTGACCAAAAAAGAAAAATAGTAGTGAATCCCCAAAAGCCATATAATAGTTGTAATGCAAAATAATCTGGAAATGATGCAAAAACTAATCCCCCTAAAGCTGTCATCCAAAGGGCAATGGCAATTAGTTTTCGAGGCTGGTATTTATCCGCCAAAGGTCCACCTAACAAATAAGAAACCAGTGCTACAAAACCATAAACAGAAAAACAAAGCCCAAGGGAAACATTATCAAGCTCAAACACCTTTAAAACGGTAGGTCTAAATACCCGTTGCAATACAAAGGGTAAAATAAAGACGCTCTCCCCTGCTAAAATCAATAAAAACAAATAATACCAAGGAGCTTTTTCAGGTTCTTTCATTTAGTTTTGATCGGAACCCATACTTCCTCTTCAGAGGTGGGATCGTTATTTTTGTATTTAGCATCCAGCACTTCAAATTGTGGACGGTCGTCTAAAATATATTCTGAATTGGGAATCCATTCCCCATAAATATATTGAAAAAAAGCAGGGGCGTTTTCTGCATTTCCCTTATAATTAAAAACTGCGTAAAGTCCGCCTTCAACAACCAACCTACCCATCCCTAAAGGCATATTTTCAACAGCATCTACCTCAACACATGCCCACTTTACAAACTTTTTGTGTGGATCAAAATTCTCAACATACGATGAAGGGTATTGTTGTAAAGAAATAAAATACTCTGAAGATCTATTCAAAATCTCTTTAGTTCTGCCCCTAAACGATTTCCAAAGTTCACTAGTTTTGTTTTGAACCAAACTCATTTCCGTAGAAATACCCACTATTAACTTTTCTTCAAACTGAACTATTTTTGGTTTCATACTCAACCCTTTTGCAAATCAATTTGAAATAAACATACCGGACCGTCTTTATAATGAGGTGGTAACTCATCTACATTTTCCAATTCAAACATACCGATAAAATCAAATCCAGCACCTGTATAATGCCGAATGAGACCCTTATTGTCGCCCAATGTATCTAACCTGATATATCTTTTTTGTTGAGCCACAGCATAGGTTTTAGACCAGTCTACAATTGCGCCAACAAAATTATGTCCTCTAAAATTAGGGTTAGTTGCAATACGATGAATGTAAATCGCCGCATCAGCATTATTCTCGCCCCATATTTGTGCATCTGAAAAGGTTATCGCCCAAACACAGGCTATTTCTTCATTGATAAGCAACTTGAACTGTCTATCTTGAACTACCTCAATGTTTACCATTGTGCGGTCAAATTCGGGCCAAACTACCACAGTTTTTTTGCCTCTCTGGTAATCTGACGCTAATCTATATAACCTAAATATCTCTTCAATATCCTCTTGATTTGAATTTTCAATTTGCTGCATATTCATGTATCATTTATTGAACACTCTTTATCACATATGTATAATGGCTATAGAACCAAGAGTCCGTGCTTAAATAATCCCCTGATTGGTTTTGAAAACCAAAACAGTTCAAAATCTTCAAAATGGATTTCATATTCAGATTTCACCTGTTTGAAAGACATTGCCTGTTGCTGCGGAGTCAATTTGTCTAAAATACGTAAAAGCCAACAGCCTTTCTCCTTATCCATTGTAAATTTATATACTTCAGTTTTGGTATGAAATGATAATTCTAGCTGCTCCCAAGTTCTGCCTTTTTTTGATTTGACCAACTCTTTGATTGTTGGCATCGTACCCAACCAAACTATTTTTGCTGTAGGTTTTGTGCTCAATGACACTTCCTCTTGAAGACAATTAAAAATATAATCTGATGCAATTTTCGTTTTAGGAATATTCACATCGAACCAATCTTGTAATGGCATTTCAAAACCGATACCGTGCATAAAATTGAAAAGCGATTTTTTTAATCCGAAGCTGAATTTGCTATGGTCTACACCGGTTTTATCTTTAAATTCGATATCGTTGTTGGCAAAGCTGATGGATTTTAAATTGGGCATAACTCCGTATTCTTCAGGATGTAGACCAACCGGACTATGAGCTGTTAATGCGAATTGATGCCAAAAACCAGATTGTATAATTCCTAACTCGAACAGCTGCCGTACCATTTCTAAACTATCTACCGTTTCTTGTACCGTTTGCGTTGGGTAGCCGTACATTAAATACGAATGCACCATAATATTCGCTTCGGTAAAATTTCTGGTTACTTGTGCCACTTGTTCAACCGTAACCCCTTTATCAATTAGTTTCAGTAAACGGTCTGATGCCACTTCCAATCCCCCAGAAACCGCTACACAACCCGAAGCTTTTAACAAATAGCACAAGTCTTGCGTAAAATTCTTTTCAAAACGAATATTCGTCCACCAGGTGATGGTCAGGTTTCTTTTCAAAACTTCCAATGCAAATGCCTTCATTAAAGAAGGCGGTGCTGCTTCATCTACAAAATGGAATCCGGATTCTCCTGTTTGTGCTATTAAAGTTTCTACACGGTCTGCCAATAGGCTTGCCGCAACAGGTTCGTATATTTTAATATAGTCTAAAGAGATATCACAAAACGTACACTTACCCCAATAGCAACCATGTGCCATGGTCAATTTGTTCCAACGACCATCGCTCCACAAACTATGCATGGGGTTAGCAATTTCTATAACCGAAATGTATGTGTCCAATAATAAATCTGAATAGTCAGGAGTACCTACATCTTGCTGTTTATAATCTGACCGTAAACTTGAGTTTTTGTAAACGACTTGATTATCCTCTAAAATGAAAGTCCGCTTTAATTCTCCGTCTCCATTCATGACATATTGATGAACAAGCTCTAGCGGAAGCTCCCCATCATCTAACGAAATAAAATCAAAAAAATCAAAAACACGAACATCGGTAAGGCTACGTAACTCTGTATTGGGAAAGCCGCCACCCATGGCAATTTTGACAGATGGATGATTTGCTTTAATAAATTGTGCACAACGAAAAGCGCTATATAAATTTCCAGGAAAAGGCACAGAAAAACATACCAATTTAGGCTGTATATGCTTTAACTGTTCCGAAAGCAAGTCAAGCGCTAATCCATCAATAAAAGTTGGTTCTTCATTTAGGTGAACATAAAGTTCATCAAACGAATTAGCACTGCGCCCCAAGCGTTCGGCATACCTACTGAAACCAAAATTTGGGTCTATACATTCTACAATAAAATCGGATAAATCTTCAAGGTATAACGTCGCTAGATGCTTCGCTTTATCTTGCATCCCCATATTTCCAAAGGCCCATTCCAAATCATCCAATTGTTGAAAACGAGAAGCTTGCGGTAAGAAATTATCGGTACACAACTGCCTAGCCAATGTTTCGTTATTACCTTGGAGAAATAAAATTACCGCATCTAGCGTTTTCAGATAATCTAGGCGAAGCGCATATATTCTTTGGCAGTTTTCAGAAACAATAGCGTCTGCCTTAAAAGCCATATCAAAAAGTTTCTGAAATGTATTTTTAGTAAAGAGTGATAAAATAACTTCAATCCCTAAATCCGATTGAAAAGATGAAATATCCTTTGTATTCAAAAAGCCCTTTATATATGACGTGGCAGGATAGGGGGTATTCAATTGGGTAAAAGGTGGTGTTATTAAAAGAAGGTCTTTCACAAGATTTTTTTAGAACAATCCTGCAAAGATAACAGATACCTTACTCATTATTCAATATCTCACGTACCGCTTGTTGATATGCCTTGGGATTATTGGCTTTCTTAATTTTCTTGAATGCCTTTTGCGGATTTGAGGTGGCTTGAGAAAAATATTCCCAAAACCCCTGCATTTTCATTTTAATAGGCGTTGGCCCTGATAATGCTTCGTCATATTGCCGATAAATTGTATCATGAAATTCCGAAAAAATCTTCCAACGGTCTTTTGGGTATTCGCTAGTATTATTTTTAATCATGCTAGGTAAAAATGGATCAGCAATGAGACCTCTACCCATCATAAAATGGTCAATAGTAGGAAAACGTTCTTTCATTTCCGTAAACTTAGCCACGGTTGTAATATCTCCATTGTAGTATAGTTTATGCTTGGTACTTTCAACACAACGTTGAAACGCATCTAAATCTACCCCGCCTTTATACAATTGCTTACCTATACGCGCATGAATGGCAATATTCTTTAATGGATAAGAATCTAGAATAGGAAAAACGTCTAAAATCTCTTCTGCATTCTCATAACCCATTCGCATTTTCATAGAAACAACAACATCGGTTTCTTCATGGGCACGTTTAAGAATATGGTCAATTTTCTCAGGATTACAAATGAGTCCGCTGCCCATGCCCTGCTTTGTAACCATTGGGTACGGGCAACCTAAATTCCAGTTGAGTTCTTTGTACCCCAAACTTTGAATGTATTTTACTACAAATAAAAATTCATCGGCATCACCTGTCATTACCTGTGGTATAACTTCCAAAGTGGTATTATTCTCTGGCTGTAAATCTTTTTGATAGGAGTTTTTAATGACCATTTTGCCATTTAAACGAATGTATGGCGCATAGAAGGTATCAATACCTCCAAAATATTTATGGAATGCATTACGAAATCTAAAATCGGTAAAACCCTGTAAGGGAGATGATAATAAGGTAACTGACATGTATTTAGGGCTGCGTTATGTGCATGTTCTTCAACTTTGCGACAACAGATTCAGCTGCAAAAATAGCGCCTTCCATGTAACCAGAGTGATGTTTCGATGTTTCTGATCCAGAAATAAATAATTTGTTATTCAATAAAGGTTCTTGATAAAGCGCATGGCCTCCATTTTGATGAGGAAACAAGCTTTCTACCTGTCTATTAGATTTGGTAAATTCTTCTTGAAACCAAGCCGTTTCAAGATACGATTCATAATGCAACGCTTCTTCACCAAATACCATTTTCAGTTGCGCTTCTATCTTTTCTATGCGTTGTTCTTTAGTAAAACGAGCACAACTACCAGAAGCAAAACCAACAAGTGCATAGGATTTTGTTTCTAAATTCGATTGATCATAGAATTCAGTCAACGGACCAACATTACTAAATATTGTACCCGATTTACCTTGCTCTCGCCAAAATGGCTTTTTATACGTAAGCGCCACTTTTATGGAGTCTTGCATCCAAGTATGGGTTTGCTCAGCCAATGAAACCAATTCATTTGGCAATTCAGGTGAAAATGCTATTTGGTCTATTAATGCCGCAGGTGGTAATGTGGTTATAACTACATCTACTTTAAAAATTTGAGAAGAAGTTTTTACTATTGATGTATTTTCAGAGAATACAATTTCATTCACTGCTTCGTTCAATAGAACTGTATTCGGTTTTAGCTTCGAGTGAATTGCATTCAGTAAATCGATAGTGCCGTTACTAAAGCGATAACTAGGACTATCATTTGGCACAGTAATTTCTTGAGGCGGCACATTCGAAAACGTCTGAAAATATGATATACCGGTAAGGAACTGCTCAAAAAAAGAAACTTTAAACTCGTCGATAATGTCCAACAAATGATAATGACTTTCATTGAACCAAGTTGCTCCCATTTCGACTTTGGCGTTACCCGATTCTAAAGTGTGTATTCTACCTCCTATTCGCTCCCTTGCTTCTACAACTGTAACTCTAAAACCAAGTTCTTGTAGGCGGTATGCTGTTAAAAGCCCGGTTAAACCTGCACCTATAATTACGACCGATTTATTCATTGTAGTATTTTGTTCTGATTAAAAAGGAGCTATGAAATGTTCGATTTCAGTACACTTACCGTCACCAACAACTGACCTATATGCCGTTGGCTATGCTCGGCGGCATGAAATAAAAGACCGATTACCGTAGACGGTAATTTCTTTCTACCCACAGAACGTTTTTCTGTAAGTGTTTGTTCCGGAATTGTTTTAAAATATGCTAAAGCTTCAGTAACCTTTAATGAAAATTGTTCGCGTAAGTCTTCAACTTCAGATTCTAAATTAAATGCCCCTTCCTGTTTTAAAAAGGTAAACTGTTCTTCTGTTAAGGATTCACTTTTTGCATACGTCAACATTCTATCCAAAACACCCGTTAAATGATTCATATGAAAACCAACAGAAGCTCTGCCAGCTACTTTTGCCCATAAAAGTTCTTTAGGGAAATCTGCAGTATACTTTTTCAACTCACGCTCAGATTGCAAAAGTGCATGAGCTGCCGGCTGTAAACCATCAGGTATATTAGGTATTGGTCCTGCTAACCAAAACTCTACTTGTTCCTGTTCATTATCCATAATTCTCCTTAATTATTATTGTATTAAAGTCTCTCCTGTATAACAGAACTTACTACATAAAATAGAATAATCAACGGTATAGCCATGAATTTCATGGTAATAATAAGAACGAGGCCTATGATTAAAAAGATATAGCGCATGGCATTATCCTTAAAGCTGGTGTTTTTAAATTTTAAAGCAAATAATGGCAGATTAGCATTTAGTAGATAAGCACTGACAAATGTTAGAATAATCAGGAACCATTTATTAAGGATGATGCTATTTAAGAAATCGTTGTTCTGATATAATAAGATTAGTGGTAAGGATAGAATTAAAAGGGCATTAGCGGGAGTTGGCAACCCAATAAAAGAGGATGTTTGATTTTCGTCAATATTAAACTTCGCCAATCTGTATGCAGAAGCCATTGTAATTACAAAACCTAAAAATGGTATTAAGTGTATGAATTTTAATTCTCCAGATTCCATAAAAAAATGAGCCCCATCACCCCAGCCGCTAGTCTGTGACATAGCTAGCAATTGAAACATTACGATACCAGGAACTAGTCCGCTTGTAATCATATCCGCTAAAGAATCTAGCTGCAGTCCCAATTCACTTTTCACATCAAGAACACGTGCCGCTAATCCGTCAAAAAAATCAAAGAAAATTCCCAGCGCAACAAAAATAGCAGCAATTTCCAATCGGTTTAACACGGCGAACATTGTAGCTACACAGCCACAAAAAACATTCATTAGTGTAATAAAATTAGGGATATGTTTTTTCATAGGAATCTGGCTTTTGTCTACAACAATTATTTTGTTCTTTACTAGAGAAATAAAAAATTCTCCAGTCCATAATATGCCATAAAAATAAGATAATTCTATTGGTTCTAAGTTTTAAACCGATAAAGTAAAATGAGTTTTAAATTAAAGATTGGTGAAGGAACTCATACAATCCGTAAATTATAAAAGCTTTTAGAATTAAATATCTTATTATTCGCATCTTTGCAACTGCTATGAGTAAGTAAAGGTATGTTCAAAAAAATCAGTTTTTTTTTAATTCTATTTTTTACTTCATTTTGGGGACATTCTCAAAATGTTGAACTCTCACCATTATCAAAAATCAGTTTGTTGACCGTTGGTACGGGAGAAGATTTAGCGGCTAAGTTTGGGCACAGTGCGATAAGAATACAAGATCCTACGTTAGGCATTGATGAGGTTTATGGTTATGGAACTTATGATTTTGAAGACCCTAATTTCTATTTAAATTTCACCAGAGGTAAATTATCATATACTATTTCCCGAATTCCGTTTAAGTATTTCGATTATTCCTATCAGCAAGAAAAACGATGGATAATAGAACAAGCCTTAGATTTGAATTTACAGCAACGTACTGCAATCGTTGCATTTTTAGAACATAACCTACTGCCTGAAAACAAAAAATATAAGTATGATTTTTTGTTCGATAATTGCGCTACCAGAATACCTTTGGTCTTTGAAAAGACCTTAGGTAGTTCTTTTAAATTTGACTATGGTTATTTAGAAAATAAACTGACATTTCGCGAGTTAATACGACTAAAATTAAACCCGAATACCTGGTCGAATTTCGGTATTGACCTAGCTTTAGGCTCTGTCATTGACCGAAAGGCAACACCGTACGAACATTTGTTTTTACCCATTTATGTGTATGAGCAAATGAAGCATACAACCCTTGATGGTAAGCCAATAGTAAAAAAGGAGTCTGTTTTATTGAATATTCCTGAACAAGAAGACCACAGTCTCATCTTTTTAACACCAGTTTTTTGGCTTTCCCTGTTGTTGGTACTGGTGAGTTTTATCACCTATACCGATTACAAAAACTTTCGAAGAAATAAATGGTTAGACTTTTCGCTATTTCTAGTTACAGGATTAGCAGGTGTTCTCATACTCTTTCTTTGGTTTGGCACAGACCATTTAGCAACTAAAGCTAATTTTAATTCGTTGTGGGCATTTGCACCGAATATAATTATAGCATTTATAATGATCAAAAAAGAAATCCCAACATGGTTGATCACTTACATTATATTTCTAACCTTATTATTAGGTATCACTTGTATTCTTTGGATGTTTAAAATTCAAGTGTTTTCTATATTATTAGTCATAGTGTTATTAGCATTAGCTATTCGTTTCTTATTTCTAATATATTATTTTAAAAGCAAACATCCATCCAAAAAATAAAAATCAAGATACCCTACATGAATTTACTTACCGTTGAAAATATTTCTAAATCCTATGGCGAATTGGTACTTTTTGAAAACCTCTCTTTTGGGATCAATAAAGGCCAAAAAATTGCTTTAATCGCTAAAAATGGTACAGGAAAAACTTCCATTTTAAATATCCTTTCAGGAGCGGATACTCCGGATACTGGACAAGTAAACTATCGTAAATCTACACGAGTTTCTTTTTTGGCACAAGAACCGGTCATGGACCCTAACTTAACGGTTGAGGAAACTATTTTTGCGTCAGATAATGAAATATTACAAGTACTTGCCAATTACGAAAAGGCATTGCTAAACACAGAGGACGCAGACGCCTATCAGAAAGCATTTGAAGCGATGGACCGTTTTGAGGCTTGGGATTTCGAAACCCAGTACAAACAAATACTATCAAAGCTTAAACTTGATGATTTGAGTGCCAAAGTCGATAAACTTTCTGGTGGACAAAAGAAACGTTTGGCATTGGCCAATGCACTCATCAACAAACCTGATCTTTTGGTATTAGATGAACCTACCAACCATTTAGATCTTGAAATGATCGAATGGTTAGAGGAGTTTTTCGCTAAGGAAAACATGACGCTATTTATGGTAACGCACGACCGTTACTTTTTAGAACGCGTTTGTAATGAAATTATAGAACTAGAAAATGGAAAGTTATATCCATATAAAGGCAATTACTCTTATTACCTAGAAAAAAAGGAAGCCCGCATAGAACAAGAAGCAACTGAGCATC
This sequence comes from Maribacter orientalis, assembly GCF_900109345.1. Lineage (GTDB taxonomy): Bacteria > Bacteroidota > Bacteroidia > Flavobacteriales > Flavobacteriaceae > Maribacter > Maribacter orientalis. Next base: position 483,424 of record NZ_FNZN01000003.1, on the reverse strand, counting down.
ATAAAACAGAATTACTTTTTAAGAAAGAATTGGATTGGATGAGAAGGCAACCCAAAGCCCGTACTACCAAATCTAAATCTAGAATAGATGATTTTGCTGTCATTAAGGATAAAGCAAGTCAACGTAGAAAGGACCATCAAGTACAGCTAGAATTGAATATGGAGCGTGTGGGGAGCAAAATTCTCGAGCTTCATAAGATATCTAAGTCCTACCCTAACAAACCTATTCTAGATAAATTCGAATATGTTTTTCAAAAAGGGGAACGAATAGGAATAATAGGTAAAAACGGTACAGGTAAATCTACTTTTTTAAATATACTGAGTGGACGCGACCAACCGGATAGTGGAAAAGTAATAGTAGGTGACACTATTAAATTTGGTTACTACACTCAAAAAGGTATTGATATTAAAGAAGGTCAGAAGGTTATAGATGTCATTCGTGAGTTTGGAGATTATATTCCTTTAATGAAAGGAAAACAGATATCTGCTCAACAATTATTAGAACGATTTCTGTTCGATAGAAAAAAGCAGTACGATTTTGTAGATAAATTGAGTGGTGGTGAACGCAAGCGTCTTTACTTGTGTACCATACTTATACAGAATCCGAACTTCTTAATTCTTGATGAGCCTACCAACGATTTGGATATTGTAACACTGAATGTATTAGAAAGTTTTCTGATGGATTTTCAAGGATGTCTTTTAGTAGTTTCGCATGACCGTTATTTCATGGATAAAATTGTAGATCACTTATTTGTATTTAGAGGTGATGCCGTAGTGGAAGATTTCCCCGGCAACTATTCTGATTTTAGAGCCTACGAAGACAGCCAAATTCAAGATAAAAGAGAACAAAAAGAAATACAACCTTCTACCAAGACCAATTGGAAAGAGCCAGATACCACTCCGAAAACCTCGTATGCTGAACAACAAGAGTTTAAAAAAATAGAGAGAGAAATTCAAAAGCTCGAAAAAGAGAAAGTTGCGCTTCAAGAAAAATTCACTGATGGTTCATTAAGTGGCGATGATATCAAAAATTTATCGATTCAATTGAAAGAAGTAACCGATTCCATTGAAAGCAAGACCGAACGATGGTTTGAGCTTTCAGCACTTATGGAGGGTTAAGGACAATTAACACATAGACTTCACAGTATATTTTACTACTTCCAAAAGATAGTAGACGGGTGGCAATTACCATTCGTCTACAGTAAAATGCTGGTCAACTTTATGCGACAAATTATGTTTGTTCATGCCTGTACTTTAGCAGTGTAAAACAAATATTATGAAATCAATTATCGTTTTAACCGCACTTTTCTTCACATGTTTCTTAGCGCAAGCAAACAATGAGAATGTTTCTTTAGAGGTTGAAACTGCACAAGTTGAAATGGCACAAACAATTGGAACTTCTAATAGTACTGTTCCTACTATAGAAATTGAAAATACAAACGAGGTTGCAAGATTATACAAGAACAAAAATAACAGAATAATTAAGGCTTTGGAATTCACCACCAAATTGAACGGCACTAAACTTTCATAATTTAGATACCTACTGCCCTATTCTAACTAAGCTACACCTCCCCCGTTCCATACCTTTACCTATAACTTTAAAACATTAATGTTTACCATTACAATTCTAAGTTGCATCACTAATCATTACTTTTGACAAAAATCGAAAAAGTAATTCGTGTTTAGTTTTATATCCTTTATTAAATTCCTTTTTTCAGCAACCAATCAACATGGGGTTCATTCTCCATTTGTATATGATTATGTAACGAAATGTCTTTACAAGAAAAAGCAATTAAAACTTCCCACAAGCTTAAAAATTCTTATCAAAAGTCTTGATTACTTCAAATATCATTCATTACGTATTTTGGGTACTGATGAAAACATTGAGGAAACCATAAAACACTATTGCCCAAATATTTCCTTTACTAAAAACGATACCGATGTTTTGTTTGGAAGCATATCTGACCTTAACAGTAGCATAGAAGTTAATAATCTAGGCAATGACTCCATGTTATTTTTAGACGGAATTCATAAAAATCCAAATAATAATGAAAGTTGGGAAAAGCTGAAAGTATTAGAGCATGTAAGAGTTACAGTTGATTTATTTTACTGCGGGATCATATTTTTTAGAAAGGAACAGGCAAAGCAACATTTTAAAATACGGATATAATCCTGTAATTTTAAACTAAAGTAATTTTTAATGAACAGCAATACCATATATATAATTCTAGGCGTCGTGTTCGCTATATATTTAGCTATACGTATAACCAGTAGAGGAAAGTCAAATGACCGAAAATCAAGAAAGTTCATGGGAGATTATGAGCGAAAGAACAAAGACGAAAACCGGTAATAATCGCAAAAACTCGTCAGCTTACAACACCCTAATATTTATTTAAACTTTCTACAATCTACAAAATGAAAATATATACCAAAACAGGAGATGACGGCACAACCGGACTTTTTGGTGGCACACGTGTACCAAAGCATCATATCCGCATAGATAGTTATGGTACCGTAGATGAATTGAATTCTTGGATTGGACTCATAAGAGATCAAGATATTGACCCAATCAATCAACAACAATTAATAGCAATACAGGAGCATTTATTTACAGTAGGCGCAGTTTTAGCCACTGACCCAGAAAAAGAAGTTCTAAAAAATGGCAAACAACGCTTAAAAATTACCAAGGTAGGATCTGTAGAAATCGAATTTTTAGAACATGCTATTGACGAAATGGACAGTCAATTGTCACAAATGACTCATTTTATTTTACCTGGCGGCCATACTACAGTGTCATACTGTCACATAGCACGAACCGTTTGTAGAAGAGCAGAACGCATTTCAACATTATTATTTGAAAACGAACCTTTCGACGGTAATGTACTTTCCTTTTTAAATAGACTTTCAGATTACTTATTTGTATTGGCACGGAAATTGTCATGTGATTTAAAGGCGAATGAAATAAAATGGAATCCAAAAAAAATAGACCAATAAATCTATAAATTATTCGTTATCAATTAATAATTGTAAAAAAAAATATTGAGATTATATTGAAATAAATCAATAATTTCTTGGCTGTCTCAATTTAAAAATTACTTTTGCAAAAAAATTAAAATCAAACAATTACTATGTATTGGACATTAGAATTAGCATCTTATTTAAGTGATGCACCTTGGCCGGCAAGTAAAGATGAGTTAATAGATTACTCCATCAGAACTGGAGCCCCTTTAGAAGTCGTAGAAAATTTACAATCTATGGAAGAGGAAGGCGGCGAGATATATGAATCTATCGAAGAGATTTGGCCTGACTATCCTACGGAAGAAGACTACCTCTGGAACGAGGACGAATATTAATATTCGATATCATAATAACTACTTAAAAGTCTCCTCGGAGGCTTTTTTTTTATGTAATTTTGGCAGGTATTTAGGTTATACAGGTTAAAAAACAAGACTGGAATACCTTTTGCTTATTTACTGCGTCGGCCATATTTGTCGTCTCTAAAATATTTTGAAAATCTCCTTACCTATTTTTGGGTTAAGTAAATTTCAATTCTAATAGTTTAAAATATATGAGTTTTATTAATTCCATACTAAAGGCATTCGTTGGTGATAAATCACAAAAAGATGTAAAGGAATTACAGCCTTTAGTAAATCAGATAAAGACATTTGAATCGCAGCTTGAAAGCCTTAGCCATGACGAACTAAGGCAGAAAACCATAGAGTTTAAGAAGATAATTCAGGATTCTTACAAAGAAAAAACTGACCAAATAATTACTTTAGAGGAAGAGGTTAAGAACTCTACAGATATTGATAAGAACGAAGATATCTATACCGAAATTGATAAATTAAAGGAAGAGGCCTATGCTATTTCTGAAGAAACTTTAAACAAGTTACTTCCAGAAGCTTTTGCCGTTGTAAAGGAAACTGCCAAACGTTTTGCTAATAATGAAACTTTGAAAGTGACAGCGTCAGAATATGACAGAACATTGTCAGGTTCTAACGATTATGTCACCTTAGAGGGCTCAGATGCTATTTGGAAAAATTCTTGGAACGCTGCCGGTAAAGAAGTAACCTGGGATATGATACATTACGATGTGCAGCTTATAGGTGGTATTGCAATGCACCAAGGTAAGATTGCTGAAATGCATACTGGTGAAGGTAAAACTCTTGTAGCAACATTACCATTATATTTAAATGCACTAGGCGGAAACGGTGCTCACTTGGTAACCGTTAATGATTACCTAGCAAAAAGAGATAGTGCTTGGATGGCACCTATATTCCAATTTCATGGCCTTTCTGTTGATTGTATAGATCATCACCGACCAAATTCTGATGGTAGACGTGCAGCTTACAACGCAGATATTACATATGGTACTAATAACGAATTTGGTTTCGATTACCTAAGGGATAATATGGCACACACACCAAAAGATTTGGTGCAACGCCCACATAACTATGCCATTGTCGATGAGGTAGATTCTGTATTGATAGATGATGCTCGTACACCTTTAATTATTTCTGGTCCTGTACCAGAAGGTGACCGTCATGAATTTAACGAATTGAAACCTAAAGTTGACGAAATCGTACAAAAGCAACGTCAACATTTAACCAGTGTTTTGGCAGAAGCTAAAAAGCTGATTGCTGAAGGCGATACTAAAGAAGGCGGATTTCTTTTACTGCGTGTATTTAGAGGATTACCTAAGAATAAGGCCTTAATTAAGTTTTTGAGTGAAGAAGGAGTCAAACAATTACTCCAAAAAACCGAGAATTTCTATATGCAGGATAATAATAGGGAAATGCCCAAGGTAGATGAAGACCTATTATTCGTTATTGATGAGAAAAATAACCAAATTGAATTGACAGATAAAGGTGTTGATTATATTTCTGGTGAAGAAAACAGAGACTTCTTTGTAATGCCAGATATTGGTGGTGAAATTGCTAAAATTGAAAACCAAAATCTTGAAATTGAAAAAGAAGCCGAACTCAAAGAAGAGCTTTTTAAAGACTTTACCATTAAGAGCGAGCGTATTCATACCATGAGTCAATTATTAAAAGCATATACCCTCTTCGAAAAGGATACTGAATATGTAGTAATGGACAATAAGGTAATGATCGTTGATGAGCAAACCGGTCGTATTATGGATGGCCGTAGATATTCAGACGGACTTCACCAAGCTATTGAAGCAAAGGAGAATGTAAAAATCGAAGCCTTAACCCAAACTTTTGCAACGGTTACATTACAAAACTATTTTAGAATGTATCGTAAGCTCTCTGGAATGACCGGTACGGCTGTTACAGAAGCCGGTGAATTCTGGGAAATATATAAATTGGATGTAATGGAGATTCCAACCAACAGACCAATTGCTAGAGATGACCGTAACGATTTAATTTACAAAACGAAAAGAGAAAAGTACAATGCAATTATTGATGAAGTAACGAAAATAAGTAAATCTGGAAGACCCGTTCTTATTGGTACCACTTCTGTAGAAATATCAGAATTATTATCAAAACTACTAAGTGTTCGTAAAGTTCCTCATAATGTATTGAACGCAAAGCTTCATAAGAAAGAAGCAGATGTTGTTGCCGAAGCAGGTAATGCGGGTATTGTTACCATCGCAACCAACATGGCAGGTCGTGGTACGGATATTAAATTATCTGAAGAAGTCAAAAAAGCTGGTGGTCTAGCCATAGTAGGTACAGAACGTCATGATTCTAGACGTGTTGACAGACAATTACGCGGACGTTCTGGTAGACAAGGTGATCCAGGAAGCTCTCAATTCTATGTTTCCCTAGAAGATAACCTTATGCGTTTATTCGGCTCTGACAGGGTAGCTAAAATGATGGATAAGATGGGCTTAGAAGATGGTGAAGTTATACAACATAGTATGATGACAAAATCTATCGAACGTGCACAGAAAAAAGTAGAGGAAAACAACTTTGGAGTTCGTAAACGTCTTTTAGAATATGATGATGTTATGAACGCACAGCGTGAAGTAGTCTACAAAAGAAGGCGACATGCATTACAAGGTGAGCGTTTAAAGCTTGATATTGCCAATATGATCTATGACACCTGTGAGGTAATTGTAGAAGGCAATAAAGCTGCCAATGATTATAAGAATTTTGAATTTGAGCTAATTAAATATTTTTCAATGACATCACCAGTTGATGAAGCTGACTTCGGAAAATTGGGTGCTCAAGAAATAACTGGTAAAATTTACAAAGCTGCTTACGACCATTATAATGATAAAATGGAACGTAATGCTGCATCTGCTTTCCCTGTAATTAAAAAGGTGCATGAAGATAACGCAAACAATTTCGAGCGTATTGTAGTTCCATTTACCGACGGAATTAAAAGCTTAAATGTTGTAACCAATCTTCAGGAAGCATACGATACCAATGGTAAACAATTAATTACCGATTTCGAAAAGAATATTTCACTAGCTATTATTGATGACGCGTGGAAAACCCATCTTCGTAAGATGGATGAGTTGAAACAATCTGTGCAATTAGCAGTTCACGAACAAAAAGATCCCTTATTAATTTATAAGTTCGAAGCATTTGAACTATTTAAGTCAATGATAGAGAAAGTGAATAAAGAAGTAATTTCATTCTTATTTAAAGGAGAATTACCATCTGAAAACACAAACGCTATCCAAGAAGAAAGGAATATTCAACGTTCAAAAGAAAATTTAAAAACGACTAAAGAAGAAATTCCTAATAGCGATGAAATGGCAGCTCAGAGTAGAGCTGTAGGTCAAACACAAGGACAGCGACCTGCCGTTACAGAAACTATTACAAGAGAACAACCTAAAATTGGTCGTAACGAACGAGTTACAATTAAAAATGTGTTGAGTGGAGAAAGTAAAACTGTAAAGTTTAAGCAGGCAGAACCTCTTATTCATAGTGGTTCTTGGGTATTGACCCAAGATTAATATAAAACTTTCTATATTTAAAAAAGGCATCCCAAGATTGGGATGCCTTTTTTAGTACCTCCTATTTTCACTTTTCTTCGTCAACTTGTTAAATCAACATACTAAAAATCTTTGGTATTGAAAATTAGCTATATTTAGATAACCGCTTTAAAATCAAACCAATGAATACCACCAGAAGAAAATTCATCAATTCTATAGGAATGCTTGCAGCTAGTTCAGCTTTTCCAATTTCAACATTCGCATTTAGTAAGACTTCAAAACTAAAAGTTGCATTGGTAGGAACCGGTATACGAGGAACCACCTTTTGGGGAAAACGTTTAGTTGATGAATACGGAAAAATTTTAGAATTCGTCGGGCTATCGGATATCAACTCAAGTCGTCTAAAATATGCCAAAAATTTTATTGGTGCTGATTGCCCACTTTTCACAGATTTTGAAGAGATGGTGAAGATGACGAAACCAGATTTGATTATAGTGACTACTAAAGATTCAACCCACCATCAATATATAATTAAAGGATTGGAAATGGGTTGTGACGTATTAACCGAAAAACCGTTGACTACAGATGAAACTAAATGTCAGGCAATTATTGACGCTGAAAAGAAATCAGAAAAAAATCTAATTGTAGGTTTTAATTATAGATGGAGTCCATATGCAACCAAAATAAAAGAATTATTGGCAAATAAAACGATTGGGGATTTGGTGTCCGTGGATTTCCATTGGTATTTGAACACCTATCATGGTGCTTCTTATTTTAGAAGATGGCACGGTGATATGGAGAGTAGCGGATCCCTCTGGGTTCATAAATCTACTCATCATTTTGATTTATTAAACTGGTGGATAAATTCTGAACCCGATCAGGTATTTGCCTATGGTGATTTAGAATATTATGGCAAGAACGGACCACAAAGAGGATCTAATTGCCGTAGTTGTAATCATAACGATACCTGCGAATTTTATTGGGATATTACTAAAGATGAAACATCTAAAAAATTATATGTAGATCACGAACATGAAGATGGCTACATAAGGGATAATTGCTTATTTAGAGAAAATATTGATATTTATGATAAAATGTCTGCACAAGTAAAATATGCCGACAATACGATATTGAACTATAGCTTAACTACCTATTCACCCTTTGAAGGATGGCGAGTTGCGTTTAATGGTACAAAAGGCAGAATTGAAGCTTCACAAGACATTCCTTATCATTCAATATCTACTGTTGATGAGGCAGAAAAACATGCTTTAGAAATGGCTCAAAATAATAAGGAAGAATTGAACCACGAGTCGATTATCGTTCATAAGCTTTGGGAAAAACATGAAATTGTAAAAGTACCTATTGAAAAAAGTGGTCATGGTGGTGGTGATAAAAGACTTCATGATAAAATATTCATTAATCCTAAAACTACTGACCCATATGGTAGAACTGCCGGTGTTAGAGATGGGGCTATGTCCATTTTAATAGGTATTGGGGCTAGAAGAAGTATTGAATCTGGAAAAGCTATTAATATTGGAGATTTAACAGACCTTACACCGAAGAAAGTTCGCAGCTAATGCTAACTTTTTATAATTATGTTATACAATAACAAAAAATACTAGTATAATGTTAAAAACATAATTAGATTTACATTACTTAATTAGTATGTTTTTTTTAGTACATAAACAATGTCTATGCCCGGATTTACCAATGACAATGAGCGTCTTCAGGATAAAACCAAACTTTTTTTAAGGGTAAATTATACCACTAGCATAATATCCATTCTATTTGGAATATTATGCTATTTCCTATTAGGTATAACCGAAGTTGTTCCATTCCCACTTATGGCTTTTGGAATTTTAAACTTAATCAACTTACAATACTTTAAAATTCATAAAAAGATTTTACCCACCTTCAATTTTTCATCTATACTAGGTCTTATATCCTCCTTTATAGTGACTTTGTACAGTGGTGGTATTCATAGTCCTTTTATTTTTATGATTCCAATAGTTGCATTTGGTGGCTTTATCATTATCAACAGTAGCAGGTATGGTAAAATCTACTTAAACGTTATTCCAGTTCTTATTATTCTAATTTTCTCACAAACTATACCTGAGTTAAAAATCACAGAAAATGTTATTCCTGAAAGCTCAAGTGCTGTTTTTGGCCTAGTTTCAGTTTTATTTTCGGTTTTTATTTTAGGAAACACATTTGGCAAAAGTTTATTAAAGACCTACAACGCGCTCTATACTTCGAAAAAAGTCATGGCTATTCAAGTTCATGAAAAAGAAAATTTATTAAAAGAAGTTCATCATAGAGTTAAAAACAACTTACAGACCGTATCAAGTTTATTAAGTCTGCAATCTCGAAATACTGAAAGCGGACCAATGAAAGGACTGTTAAAAGGAACGCAGAATAGGGTCATTGCAATGGCAATGGTTCATGAAATGCTCTATATGCGTAATGATATTAGTCATATTGAATACAACTCTTACGTGCAAGAATTAAGCGAATACCTTATTAGATCAATTAAAGGAATTGACAATAATGTAGATTTAAAGATTGACATTCCAGATATAAAATTGGGTATAGATACCGCTATTCCATTAGGCCTTTTGATTAATGAGGCCTTGACCAATGCTTTAAAATATGGAATTGAAGGAGAGGAAAAAGGACAAATTCATATCAAATTACAAAAGGATTCAGAAAAAGAAAATTGTTACATTCTTGAAATAGGAGATAATGGCATTGGTTTTCCTGAAACAATCAATTACAAAAACACAAAGTCATTAGGTTTAAAACTTATCCATAACCTAACCCGTCAATTACGCGGAACAATTGAACGCGACGCCTCCAAAAAAGGCACCAACTACATTGTCAAATTCCAAGAAATAAAGCAACAATTAGCTCCAATTGAATAAGTTAAAGCCTTATATAATTGCTAGTTCATAATTCCATTAATAAAGATGACTCTAGCTCTGTCTCATTACTATCACTTTGCCTATATTTAAAGAACTAACTTAAACCACCACCTTATGTTCAAACGAATAGTATTAGCTACGGTATTCATTTTGGTAGACTTGCTAACTGTCAATGCCCAATCTCTTGAAGGAGATGGCCCACACTCTCAATTAATAATTAGAGGCGTTATGCTGATTAATGGAAATGGAGCACCACCACAAGGCCCCATTGACATTGTGGTGGAGAACAATATCATAAAAGACATTAAAGTAGTAGGTTATCCTGGTGTCGCTATCGATAACTCTAAACGACCACAACTAAAAGAAGGTGGTAAGGAGCTAGATTGTACTGGTATGTACTTAATGCCTGGCTTTATAGATATGCACACACATATTGGTGGCGATGCACAGGGCGCAGACCCAGATTATGTTTTTAAATTATGGATGGCACACGGTGTTACTACCGTTCGAGAAGTTGCCGGAAGAGGTATTGATATTGCCCTAGATTTAAAACGGAAAAGCGAGAGAAATGAAATTATCGCCCCACGCATAATTACATATACCGCATTTGGGCAAACTAGCAAATCTTTTAATCCGTTGAACGATATTCCTATTTCTACTCCGGAGCAAGCTCGTGAATGGGTACGTGCAAATGCAAAAAAAGGAGCTGACGGTATTAAATTTTTTGGTGCAGAACCGGCTATTATGGCAGCTGCACTTGATGAAAATAAAAAATTAGGACTAGGCTCAGCATGTCATCATGCACAAATGAGCGTTGCAAGATGGAATGTGCTTCATTCCGCTAGGGCAGGATTAACTTCAATGGAACATTGGTACGGATTACCGGAAGCATTATTCGACGATCGTACAGTGCAAGATTTTCCTCTTGATTATAACTATCAGAATGAACAACATCGTTTTGAAAATGCCGGTAAATTATGGGCACAGGCAGCTGAACCCTACTCTGAACATTGGAATAACGTAATGAATGAATTATTGGCATTAGATTTCACTATGGATCCTACTTTTAATATCTATGAGGCTAGTAGAGATTTACAGCGTGCAAGACGTGCCGAATGGCATGAAGACTACACATTGCCTTCCCTATGGGAATTCTATCAACCTAGCAAAGTATCTCATGGTTCTTATTGGCATGATTGGGGTACAGAGCAGGAAGTTCAATGGAAAAAAAATTATAATCTTTGGATGACCTTTATTAATGAATATAAAAATAGAGGTGGCCGTGTAACAACTGGTTCCGATTCCGGATTTATATTTCAATTATATGGTTTTGCTTATATACGTGAACTAGAATTAATGCGTGAAGCAGGATTTCACCCTTTAGAAATAATTCAATCAGCAACATTAAATGGCGCAGAAGCGTTAGGATTGGATGACAAATTAGGTTCCGTTACAATTGGAAAATTAGCTGACTTTGTCGTTGTTGAAGAAAACCCTCTTCAAAATTTCAAAGTACTATACGGCACGGGAGCTGTAAAGCTTACCGATGATAATGAGGTGGTTCGTATTGGTGGTGTAAAATATACTATTAAAGACGGCATCGTTTACGATGCAAAAGCGCTATTAGCAGACGTAAAACGTCAAGTTGATGAAGCCAAGGCTAAGGATAATTATACTATAAAGCAGCCTGGCATTAAAAACTAAAACTTTCTTTTGCTTACTGGCACTTTAATTGCACGAAGTTGCTTTTTATTTTTTGAAGTAAAAGAAACAACTAGAAGAACAATTAAAGCAGGTATTAAAAGTGTAAGTATTATCATAATTGAATTTTCAAAAGGTGCTTCATTGCACCTTTTTTAATAGAGCAAAGATTATGCCAACTTACCATAACTCTTTTGGGTAATGAATGCTAATTCTTTATTGACTCTAGAATTCTTATATCGATACAAACGAGTTATTTCAGTTTCAGTACTGATTGTAAACGTTTTCTTATGGTCAGTATTATTAAGGCTATCAACCATAACAATACCCATTTCAATAGCGTAAACTTTATCATTAGATTGAGGGTTTTGTGCCATCGTTAAAGTTCCGGCGAAAATTATAATTAATAATGTGAATAGTACTTTCATATCTTAATGTTGAACAATATAAAGATACCCGCAGTCCAGCAATCAAAGCTCTTGACCTCGCTGAAGTACTATAATTTTCGGCTAGCGTAAATTTTTAGGATGAATCGAAGAAAAGTATCGACGAATGGTTTTTGAACCAAAAACATCATACCGAGATAGTATGTAATTCGTTGATGTTTTTAAAATAGAACAATTGGTAAAGCCTTAATAAAACAGCCAAATATGGAGTCTAATAAATGCTATTTGTTTAAAAAAGAATGTAGTTACTCTATTATACAAGCAACGTAATCTGAATATTAAAGAAACTATTCTTATTTGTTTCTACCTCTTTTTCCGTAATTCTTATCGCCTCGAGTCTTTGGCTTAGAATATTTCTTTTTAATAATCCATTTATAAGAACCACCTTGATTTTCTTTTTTGTTCTTATCTGATTTATCATGAAAGCTAGCTCCACGTTCGTCTTCATTTATATTCAAAGGATTTTCACGCTCCTTATGTTTGGGTTGTTCGTCGAAAGTAAGCTTAGTGGCTATTTCAACATCACTTGGTAAGTCTAATAAATTTACTTTCTGCAACATCAAATCTTCGATGGCATCTTTTGCTTCCTCTTCATTTGGAGTAAATAATAAAATAGAAGTACCCTCCTTCTCTGCCCTACCCGTTCTACCGATTCGGTGCATATAGTTTTCAGGATAAATAGGTGTATCAAAATTAATGACATGAGATATTTCTTGAAGATCCAATCCACGTGCCATAACATCTGTAGTTACCAAAATACGGTTCTTCCCTTCATCAAATTGGTTGATAGAGCGTAATCTATAATTTTGGGTCTTATTAGAATGTATGATACAGATTTCTTCACTGAAAAATTCTGCCAGCTCTTTGAACAATAAATCTGCACTACGTTTGCTAGAGACAAAAACCAAAACTTTATGGTATTCCTCTTCTTTCTGAAGTAAATTAACCAGCAAATTTACTTTTGTATAAAAGTTAGGAGTAGCATACCCAAATTGAGTAATGTTCTCTAATGGAGTTCCACTTACTGCAATTGCGATTTTCTGTACTCCTGTAAAGAAATCGGTTATAAAGAGTTCTATGTCATCGGTCATAGTAGCAGAGAACATAATATTCTGTCTTCTGACCGGCAATAGTTCAAAAATATTGACCAACTGAAATCTAAAACCAAGATCCAACATCACATCGACCTCATCAATCACAAGTTTCCTAACTGATTTTAATTGAACCGCCTTGGTTAAAATTAAATCATATAAACGAGCAGGTGTAGCCACTAAAATATCGGTACCCAAAGCCAAAGCATCCTTTTGTCGTAGCATGCTTTTACCACCAAATACACCAAGGACACGTACGCCTGAATATTTAGCCAGTTTTTCAGCCTCTTCTACTACTTGTACCACCAACTCACGAGTAGGCACAAGAATCACCACCTTTGGGTGTATCTCTTTAGAAAATGAAAGGGTATTTAAGATGGGAAGTAAATAAGCAAATGTCTTTCCTGTCCCGGTCTGTGCAATACCAACAACATCACTACCACTCATAACAATAGGAAAAGCCTTCTCTTGAATAGGTGTTGTATTTTCAAAACCTAAATCATCCAGAGCTTTTTCTATATTTCTAGAAATCTTTAAATCGGTAAACAAGGACATAGCAATTACTTTTGTATTTCAATTGCAAAGCTATGGGGATTAGTTGACAATACATGCTAAATGCTCTAATTATAGCGTTAATATTGACCAGTGAGGGTTATCAATTTTCATTAATTAATGATATTGTATATCAATTGGTTATTATCTTTCTATTTCTTCCTGTAAAAATATAAAGCAACGTACCTAAAAAAGGAAGGAAGAACACGATTAAAAACCAAGTGGTTTTAGCATCATTTTTAAATTTATTTCTTGCTATGTCTATTAAACAATAGATCCATAGCCCTAATATAACCAGTAGAAAGGTTTGCCATGCCCATATACCTAAAGATAAGTTTGAGATAGTACTTTCCATAATGAAGATTAATATTTAGTAATCAGTTTCAATAAAAACATTAAAATATAACTAAAATGGCATCAAACCTCAAAAATTCCATAACCTATTAAATAATGATACTAACGATTTTTAAAATTTAAATATTCCAGTTTTATTATTGTTTTTGATATTATACTCTAAACTAGTTTAAGTTTGAAACATACACTTTCCTTCCACCAATATACGTTTCCAAAACCTTAACATCTTTTATCTTATTCGGCTGTATTACCATTAAATCTTCACTGAGAATAACAAAGTCAGCCAATTTACCTAGTTCTAAAGTTCCTTTTATATTTTCGTCGAACGAACTGTAGGCTGCATTCTTAGTGTATGCCATTAACGCCTGTGACACATTTATTTTTTGTTCTGGAACCCAACCCTCAGGGTTTCTGTTGTCTATAGTTTGTCGAGTAACCGCTGCATAGATTCCATAAATTGGAGAGGCAGGTGCAACTGGCCAATCACTACTAAAAACTAAAGTTGTATTTACATCCAACAAAGATTTAAAAGCATAGGTAGTTTTAATACGTTCTTTACCAATAAGTTCTTTTGCCCATCTACCATCATCAATTGCATGATAGGGCTGCATACTTGCAATAACATTCAGTTTAGAAAATCGACTAATATCTTCTTTAGCTAAATGTTGCGCATGCTCAATTCTAAATCGTCTGTCCTTATTCCCATTTTCTTCAATAACGCGTTCAAATGTGTTCAATACGGTATTGTTTGCTCTGTCACCAATGGCATGAACTGTTACCTGTAAGTTTTTGTTATCTGCATTTGAAACCCAATGATACAAACTATCAATATTAGCTATAAAAAGACCTTTATCTTCTAATTTATCTGAATAAGGCTCATTGAATGCTGCGGTATGTGAACCTAATGAGCCGTCTACAAAACCTTTCATTAAGCCATTTTTCAACCATTTCGATTCAGTAGTGGTTTTAGATATAGATTTCCAGTTTTTTAAGGGGTCAGCAGAATAAACTCTGATTTTTAATTTCATGGCAGATTTCAAAGTATTTAAAACTTCGTAGCCCCCTAAACTATCGACATCATGAATAGAAGTAACTCCTTGAGAAATTAAATAATCTTGAGCTACATTTATTGCCTCTGCCTTCTCATCATTAGTAAGGTCTGGTATTTTATTTAATACCAAATACATAGCCTCGCTTTTTAAAATACCAGTGGGTGACCCGTCAGGGTTTTTAACAATTTCCCCATTTTCTACATTGGCAGTATTCTTATCTATACCTGCAATTTTCAAAGCTGCTGAATTAGCCAAAATCATATGCCCATCCATGCGATATATTGCTACAGGATTCGCTCCTGTAAATGCATCAATCCATTCTTTTGAAGGGAGTTCTCCTCCCCAAAGTGTATGGTCCCAATTTCCTTCAACTATCCATTGGTTAGGTTTTATATCTTTAGCAAATGCCGCGATTCTATTGATGAACTCATTTTTAGTTTTGGCATCTCTAAGTTGCACACTTAAAAGGCTATTACCACCCATTAGTAAATGTACATGAGTATCGATAAAACCAGGAGTGATGAATTTATTTTGTACATCAATTACTTCTGTAGACTCCCCTTTAAACTTTTGAATATCTATGGCTGAACCAATAGCTAAAATGGTATCCTCTTTAATAGCCATAGCTTCTGCTTTTGGGCTATCAGAATTACCAGTCCAAATATTGGCATTGGTAATAATGAGGTCTGCTTTTATACTTTCGGTCTTACATGAAATTAGAAGAATCGTAAAGAAAAAAGAAAAAATTAGATGTTTTATCAAGTTCATGCTTAAAGATAATCAGTAAAGCATCTTCAGTTTAAAATTTATAAAAAAACAAATACCTTTTATTTTCCTTCTTTTCTTAAAACTTGCAATGGCGGACTATTTAAAACACCCCTGCTATTTAATAATCCTATAGAAAGAACTAAAAGAGTAATTCCTGGTAAGACCACTAAAAATGGCACCCATGAGGGTATAAACGGTGTGTCAAAAATAAAATAAGCCAATAAAAAGCTACTTACTAAAGAAAGAAGTACGCCTACTCCGCTACCTAATATTCCTAAAAACAGATATTCCAAAGCATTAATTTTTAAAATCTGTTTGCTTTGTGCACCAAGTGTACGCAACAATACACTTTCACGTATACGTTGGTATTTGCTATTACGTACAGATCCTATTAAAACAATAATACCTGTTAGAATACTGAAGAAAGCCATAAAGGTAATCACCCATGAAATCTTATCCAGAATATTTTCAATGAGTGTCACCACCTGTCGTAAATCTATAATGGAGACATTAGGAAACTTTTTCACCAGTTCACGTTGCAAATTGGCTGAAGATTTTTTGTCAGGTGCATTTGTTGTCAATACATGAAACTGTGGCGCATTCTCTAACACCCCTTTAGGAAATACAATAGAAAAGTTAAGCTGCATGCGCGCCCAATCGACTTGTCTAATATTACCCACTACGGTGGTCATCAATTTACCTTGTACATTAAATGAAATTGTATCTCCTAGAGTTACAAGAGCATCATTGGCAACATTATCTGCCAAAGAAATCGGTATAACCTCAGCATTGGGAGCCATACTAGGCATCCACTCTCCTTCTAATAACTTTTCAGACCCGATCATAGAGTCTCGATAGGTTGTTCTAAACTCATGGTTTAAAATCCATTTATTCACCCGTGTAGTACTATCTAATCGAATATCATTAACACTGCGGTCTTTTATACGTTCCATTCGCATAGTTACTATAGGAATATTATCAATTACAGTTAACCCATTTGGGGTAATCGTGTTGGCCACGGCATCACGTTGTTCGGTCTGAACGTCAAAAAGTATCAAATTCGGACTTTCAGCGCTTGATTCGAAAGACGTTTTAGCGAGTAGAAAATCTTTAGTAAAATATAAGGTACTTATTAGAAAAGTTCCTATTCCTATTGCCAATATTAATACCACGGTTTGGTTATTGGGGCGATATAGATTCAATAAACTTTGTCGCGCTGCAAAGCTCCACGATTTTGGAAAATATCGTTTTATCATTCGCATAAATAGAATGGAAACTCCTGCTAATATGGAAAACGTTACTAAGATACCTGCCACAAAACTTGCTGCAAATGACCATCTACCTAATAACCAATATGCAAAAAGGAATACAAATAGAACTATAGCTATCATTACCCATATTTGATATGGACGCGATTTTTTGCTTGTATCTTCCTGTACACGTAAAACTTGCAAAGGTGAAACGAACCACGTATTAATCAAAGGAGAAAGTGCAAACAAAACTGACATGCAGACGCCTAATAATAAGCCTACAAAAATCGATTGGTACGAAGTAGATATTTCTACTTGAAACGGCAGAAATTCTTGTAGAATTAACGGAAAAGTTTGTTGTAAAATCAGACCTAAAACAGTCCCGATGAAGCCGCCTAACAACCCCATACCGGCAATTTGAAGCAAATAAATTAAAAAGGTCTGCTTACGGGTCGCTCCTAAACATTTGAGAATGGCAACAGATTTTAATTTCTCTTTAATATAAATATGCACAGAGCTAGCGATACCTACACAACCTAGCAGAAGTGCTATAAATGCCACAAGATTTAAAAATCGACCAACATTTTCATACCGCCGACCTAATCGCTGACTGGTATCTGTATGAGTATCCAAATCAGCATTTTCGGCATCTAACAAGGGATCTACCTTTTTATTAAGTTCCTTTAAATCTATATTGGGGTTTTTAAAATAATAATTATACCCTAAACGGCTTCCCCTTTGTAGTAGTCCGCTTTCTTCCATAAACCGAAATGGCACAATAATAGGTGGTGCCGCCGTAGCGCCAATTCCTGTACTACCAGGTGCGGTTATCAATGAACCGATAATCGGAAAAGTAATAGACCCTAGCTTTACACTATCGCCCGGTTTTAAATTAAATTGTAACATCGCGGTAGCATCAACTAAAGCACCTCCTTTTTCTTGAAATTCAATAGCTGCATTTGCGGGCTCGGTTTCTAATTCCCCGTAAAAAGGAAAACCTCCTTCCATACCACGCACCTGAACTAATTTAGTGGCTCCATTTTTTGTAAAAGCTGCCATCGAAGCGAAATTCACCTCCCTAGCATCGGCTCCACCAAGGGAGTCCATCAACTGAATTACCCGCTCATTTGCTGGTTGATTACTATCGATGAGAAAATCGGCTCCCATAAGGGCTTTTGACTGTAGACCGATATTATCTTTAAGGTTATCACTAAAAGACTGAATTGAAACGACTGCTGCTATACCCAAAATTATGGAAGCCATGAACAAGAGCAAGCGCTTACCACTTGCCTTACCATCGCGCCAAGCCATTTTCAATAACCAATTAAAATCTGCTTTTGAAGTTCGTGTTGGTTTACTCAAGATATTGCAGAGGTTTCATTGATTACTATTTTACCACCTTTAAGTCGTAATACATGTTGGTTCAGTTTAGCCAATTCTAAATCATGGGTTACAATAACCAAAGTAGTTCCCATTTCAGTATTTAAATCGAACAGTAATTTTATCACCTTTTCTCCTGTTTCTTCATCTAAATTACCCGTTGGTTCATCAGCAAAAAGAATTGAAGGTTTGTTTGAAAATGCCCTAGCTAAAGCAACCCGTTGTTGTTCCCCACCAGAAAGCTGTGACGGATAATGATTATGTCGATTGCCAAGACCTACTTTGGTCAGTAGTTCCATAGCATCTTTTGTTGCATGTGGCGCGCCTTGTAATTCTAAAGGAACACTTACATTCTCTAATGCGGTTAAGGTCGGTAACAATTGAAAATCTTGAAAAATAAATCCGACTTTTTTATTTCTTAAAAGAGCACGCTGGTCTTCATTCAACGTACTTAAATCTTCACCACAAAGATCTATACCACCTTCATCAATTTCATCTAAACCAGCACATAGTCCTAACAAAGTAGTTTTCCCACTACCGGAAGGACCTACGATTGCAAAAGTTTCCCCTTCCTCTATTGAAAAAGAAATATCATCTAATACTGTCAAATTTTTAGATCCACTCGTGTACGTTTTCCTTAGATTACGTACGTTTAATATCTTTGCCATAAATCATTTTACTTCAAGCTAACAAAATAAGCAAATGATTTTGAATCTAATAAGCTAAAACTATGTTGAAAGTATTAAAGTTTCGTTATTTTTTATGGGCACTCATGGTTATTGGATGTGGAGAAAGTACAGAACAAAAACAATCGGATGGCGCTGCCAAAGAAATTAGTACTACCCAAAAGGAGGTTATTGATACTAACCAAAAGTTTATCTTGTTTTATGGCAATAGTCTTACAGCCGCATATGGCTTAGATACAAAGGAAGGATTCCCAAATAGAATTCAGCAGCGTTTAGACTCTTTAGGATTGGAATATAAGGTCATTAATTCTGGATTGAGCGGCGAAACCACATCTGGCGGTTTAAATAGACTTGATTGGGTTCTGAACCAACCTGTAGATATTTTTGTTTTAGAGTTGGGTGCTAATGACGGACTAAGAGGAATACCCATTTCTGAATCGATGAACAATCTTCAAGCAATGATCGATATGGTTAAGGCTAAAAACCCTGAAACTATTATTATTTTAGCCGGAATGCAGATACCACCAAATATGGGTTCTGACTATACCTCTCAATTTATGGCTATGTATCCTGCTTTAGCCAAGTCTAATGAAATTCTGTTAATACCTTTTTTATTGGAAGGTGTTGCTGGTATACCTGAATTGAATTTAGAGGATGGTATTCACCCAACAGCAGAGGGGCAAAAAATTGTTACTAATAATGTCTGGAAAATTTTAAAATCGGTTGTACTACCAAAAACCGATACAGAGGTAACTACTACTACCGAAGTTGATAAAATGAATTAAGCAAAAAATGTTTTTACTGTTGTTGGTTTAAATTTTAAAGCTTGTTTAATTCTAGCATTTTTAACTTTAAAAAACCTTGCAGCTGTTTGGTAACCCTGAGTATTAATTTCAGATTGGACAATTATATCTGCCATGGGCATTACAATAGTCTCCACTTTGGTAACGGGTAACATCTCTTGAGCTTGGGACTTGGTTCCCAAACAGACAACAAGGAATAAAAAAATAATTGTACGCATAATAAGTAGGTAAATTTGGTTTATAGATAACCCTCTCATTGTAAGTAAACGTATTTTGAAATCGACAAGATGTATTGTTTTAACGATGAAAGTATAGCTTTTCGATGTATTACCTTTTTTTGTAGTCCGTTTTCCTACAAATATATTTGTCGATAATCGGAATTTATGAACCGTTTATCGATTTAATAATCATATTCCTACAAATTTATTGATTTCCTATCCTGAAATATTAATCGTTTGCTTTTCGGATGCTATTTAAAGTTACTTTCTTGAAGATATAATAAAGAAAATTCTGTTAAGTAGTTACTCAATTAACTAATAAAACTAAGCCATTTTAGGTTTGTTAGCCTTAGTAAGAAAATTCAATTCCTTTTTGATGTTAGAATTTTTAAACTTGTATAAACGAGCTACTTCCGTTTTAGTCTCCAAGTTCATTTCGTAAGATGTTTCAGTAACGATTGTCATTTCAATAGTTTCAACTTTGACATCGGCAGTACCGTTTTGTGCTTGAGCAGTAAATCCTAAGAAGATGATAAAGATGATTGTTAGTATTGTTTTCATGACTTGCGTTTGTTACACTTATAGAACGCAGCAGGCCTTGATTCACTAGGTGGTGAATCGCTCAAAAACACATATTACTCGTTACTTTACACGTACATGGTTAAAGTGTAAAATCTGGTCGATAAACGACACAGTAACCAAAATCACCTTAGCGATTAAAGATGCAGTTAATCGATACAGGTTACTTCAACTTCAATAAAATATTGGGGTCTGGGCAGTTTTCCTGATAAAAGGACAATTGTTCTTTGGCGCATACTCCCGGATAATCACCGTGGTTCCCTTCTAAGTCTTTAATAATCTGAAAATGTAGATGTGGGGCATAATTGACATTAATATCAGGTGTACCTAATCTGCCAATGGTATCGCCCGCTTTAAATTCTTTATTAATAAAAAGTCCGTCCAACGAATCTACCGACAAGTGGCCATATAAAGTGTAAAAGATATGATTACCCAAAACATGCTTTAATATAATAGTTGGTCCGTAATCACCAATAACATTATTATTCTTAAAACTATGCACCACACCTTTTATAGGAACAATTACTTTGGTTAAGGCAGCGCACCAATAATCGATTCCCAAATGAATGTTTCGAATTGGTTTTTTGCTAGAGGTAAAACCTTCCTTATCATTATAGAGGTTACGCTCTTCTAAATAGCCCCCATATGCTATTAATCCTTGCTTATCGAGCAAAACTTTATCAATATAATTTTGACAGATAGAATAGTTAGTTATATCCAAACCTAATAACTCCACATTATCTTTTGAAAGATTTAAGGAGACATATTCTTGAATAGGAATTGTCCTATCTAAAATAGAAATAGGGTTTGTGGTATACGATTTAAGGTCTTCAAGCAATGTATTCATTTCTCAAAAATATAATATCCTTTTATCTAGTTAACATTTTTTAACCATTTTCCTCGTAAGGTCTTTGTAAATTACCTACAAATTGCTAAAAGAAAATTGCCATGAAATTAGTACAAATAACAGTATTGGCCTGTGCTACATTACTAGCTACAAGTTGTCAATCTAAAGTCAAGAAAAATACCTTATCAGAAAATGCTGAAAACACTGAAATTGTAAATGATGAAGTTGATGAGGTTGTAAAACTAAGTCCCCAACAATTAAGTACATATGAAACTGCCTATTTTGCTAGTGGTTGTTTTTGGTGTGTAGAAGCTATTTTCGAGAGTGTTAAAGGAGTTAAAGAGGTTGTTTCTGGCTATGCTGGAGGCGAACAAAAGAATCCTACCTATGAAGACGTCGGTTATGGTAAAACTGACCATGCAGAAGCCGTAGAGGTCTATTATGACCCAAAAGAAATCTCCTTTACCGAATTGGTTCAAGTTTTCTTTGGTTCTCACGACCCTACCCAATTAAACAGACAAGGTCCTGATCGCGGTAGACAATACCGTTCTATTGCCTTTTACAAAAGCGATGAACAAAAAAAAATAATTGAAGGATACATGCAAGCACTTACAGATCAAAATGTCTATGGTGGTGACCCAATTACAACAGAGGTCACCCCTTTCACAGTTTTCTATAAAGCAGAGGCTTACCACCAAGATTACGAAAAAAACAATCCTAATAATTCATATATTAAAAACGTATCTATACCAAGATTAAACAGGTTTAAAGAAAACTTTGGAGATTATCTAAAGAAGAGTGTCCACTAATAGGTCTCCCAAAAATTTGTTATATTCAAGCGCCCTATCGGGTGCTTTTTTTATAAACCATAATTTACCAAGACCAAATGAAATCAAACATCAATATTCTGCTGATTACCTTAATTCTAACAACATTTATAAGTTGTAATCAAAAACCTAAAGACGATACCCCTTGGGTAAGTCTTTTTGACGGAGAAACTTTAAATGGATGGTCACAACTCGGCGGCGAAGCTACTTATGCAGTAAAAGATAATGCTATTGTGGGCACCACGGTGCATAACACCCCCAACTCATTTATGACAACAGATAAATTGTATGGTGATTTTATCTTAGAATTAGATTATAAGGTAGACCCTAGTATGAATTCTGGCATACAAATTAGAAGTAATAGTTTACCACATTATATGGATGGGCGAGTTCATGGATATCAAATAGAAATAGATCCATCTGAACGAGCATGGAGTGCTGGTATTTATGATGAAGCAAGAAGAGGTTGGTTGAACCCGATGACCGATAACCCTGATGCTCAAAAGGCATTCAAGCAAAATGAATGGAACCACTATCGAATAGAAGCTATAGGCGACACCTTAAAAACGTGGATCAATGATGTACCTGCTGCTTACTTAATTGATGATAAAACAGATAAGGGTTTTATAGCGCTTCAAGTACATAGCATCTCTGATGAACAGAAAGATGGTACTGATATTATCTGGAAGGATATTAAAATTTTAACCGACAGTCTTTCTAAGTATTCAAGAAAAAGTCCTTTGACACCAATAATCACAAAAAATGGGTTAGGTGCAGACGAATTGAAAAATGGTTGGAAAATGTTATGGGACGGCGAAACTACAAATGGTTGGCGAGGAGCACGTTTAGATGAATTCCCAACAATAGGATGGGAAATTAATGATGGTATTTTGACAGTACTACCATCCGGTGGTGAAGAGTCGGCAGCTGGTGGAGATATCGTTACTAAAGAGTTATATGGTGATTTTGAATTAATGTTAGATTTTAAAATCACAGAAGGTGCTAATAGTGGTATCAAATACTATGTAGATACCGATATTAATAAAGGGCCAGGTTCTTCAATAGGTTTAGAGTATCAAATTTTAGACGATGCTAGACATCCCGATGCAAAACTAGGGAATCACGATGGTAGTCGCACCGTATCTTCTCTCTATGACCTTATTCAAGCAGACGTTAACAAACCAATGAACGGACCAGGAGAATGGAATACCGCTCATATCATTTCTAAAGACAATCACGTAGAACATTGGTTAAACGGGATGAAAGTTTTAGAATATGAACGTAAAAGCGACGACTACCGAAAATTAGTATCAGAGAGCAAATATGCGCAATGGCCAAATTTTGGAGAAGCTGAAAAAGGACATATTCTTTTGCAAGATCATGGAGACAAAGTTTCCTTTAAAAACATAAAAATAAAATCAATCATTAAAGAATAAGCAATGACCACTAGAAGAAACTTTATTAAAAAAACCTCCGCAGGTACAGCAGCGGTTACTTTGGGCAGTTTAGTCTTTCCAAGTAGTTCGTATGCAAATATTCTTGGCGCTAACGACCATATCAATTGTGCTATAATTGGAGTACGTAGTAGAGCGAAAGCACACGTAATGGCTATTCATACTGATAAAAATGCCAAGATTATATATTCTTGTGATGTCGATGATGTGATTTTGCAAGAACATAATGAGTGGTGTAAAGAAAATATAGGATACATACCCAAAATAGAAAAAGACTTTAGAAAAGTATTGGAAGACAAAGATGTCGATGCCGTATTCATTGCTACGCCAGAACACTGGCATGCACCAATGGCTATTTTAGCTTTACAAGCAGGTAAGCATGTTTATGTTGAAAAACCTTGTAGTCATAATCCGTATGAAAATGACCTTTTGGTCGAAGCACAAAAAAAGTATGGAAAAAAAGTTCAAATGGGTAACCAACAACGATCTGCAAAAACTTCTATTAGTGCCATCAAAGATATAAGAGAAGGTATTATTGGTGATGTCTATAAAGGAGAAGCATATTACTCTAACAATAGAGGTTCTATTGGAAAAGGAAATGTAATTGATGTTCCTTCTACATTAAATTGGGATTTATGGCAAGGGCCAGCACCAAGAGAATCGTATAAGGATAATATTCACCCTTATAACTGGCATTGGTTTCGTGCATGGGGTACAGGTGAGGTACATAATAACGGTACCCATGAAATAGATATCTGCCGTTGGGCCCTAGGTGTAGACCTACCAGAAACAGTTACCTCTTTTGGTGGCAAATATACCTTTCAAGACGATTGGGAATTTGTAGACAACCAACAAGTAACCTACACTTTTGCAAATAATAAATTTTTAACCTGGGCAGGCCATAGTCGAGGAATAATGAAACCAACGCGACCTGGACGAGGAAGTACGATATATGGTTCTAAAGGAAGCATTATGCTTGACCGTAATTTCTATCAACTTTATGATTTAGATGGCAATCTTTTAAAAGAGGAACTTGAAGGTGGCTCAAGCGAAACAACCAACACAAGAGGTGAAGGTCAATTAGATACAAACCATATTTCTAATTTCTTTGCAGGTATTAGAGAAGATAAAAGTCTTAATTCTGATATAAGTGATGCGAGTGTTTCTACCATGCTATGTCATTTAGGAAATATGGCTCAAGACGCAGGAGAAACCTTAAAGATTGATTCCACTACTGGAAAAATCACTAACAATGCTAAAGCAATGGAATCTTGGAAGCGAACTTACGCAGAAGGTTGGGAACCGGTTCTATAATCTAATAGATAAGGTGTTTAAAATTTATAGCAATCTACCAAATTCAAAATATGAATTAGTAGATTGCTTTTTTTATGCAGAGGTATTTAATACATCCAATGTCATAAAATCTAATCCATTTTATGAAATAGCATAAAATGAAGACAGACTTAATGTAATGCTAGAAATAGTAGATAATATTCTGCTGTACTAAACCAAAGATTCTTTAAAACTTTGGTGAAAAGATTACTGTATAGTAGTTTATATTGATGAGAATAATTCTTTAGGTTTCATCAATTCAATCATAATGCTTTTACCAATCAGGTAACCCTAAACAATAATGTCACCAATTTAGCCTATGATAAAAGGCAAAAATTGTTTAATGACCACATAATATCGATACAGAAGACAAAAGGTACAATCACCTTTTAGGAAAAGCCCATTAAAGTTTATACAGATGATACAAAAAATGTAGAATCAGTCATTTTAACTAAAAAAAGAATAGGATTTGCTTTCGCATATGCCGATAATGATAAAAGTGCAAAGCAAGAAAATTTTATTCAATAGGTATTTATGCTTGGTGAAGATAAAAATCAAGGGTGGATAGATGTAACTATTTTTGGCATATTAGAATTGATAGCATCATTAATGAATTACCACTTCACTATAATCAGATGTGATCATTACAGAACGATTACTGTTTTCTTTTAAATAAGAACCTTTGTTAATAATTGAAGTACCATTTTTAATCTGCTCTAACTTTAAAGTAGCAGGTACTTTAACAGTAGAAGAATTACCCTTTATATAAACATCTGTAGCCACTTTTGGCAATGCTATGTTTAATTCACCATTTCGAACACTTACATCCAATTCTTTAAAATCTAGTCCTATTTCAAGTATATGTACTGCACCAAAGTTATTTTTAATAAAAGCATTTTTAAGTAATTTGTTTATGGTAACGCCAGAGGATGTTGCTTGTAATTGCAATTGATCAACCTCTAACAATGATATTTCTTCTGAATACGAAGTGCTTAATTGGCCATAATTCCATTTTTGAACATTGACAGGTGAATATGAAGCCGAAACATTAGTTTCTTGCCCATCTATGGTAGCTGCCCAAAGGCTTGAATGCGAAAGTTTCGCATTCAAGTTTTTGGTATTCGCTGCTAGTTTTACTTCTCCATGGCGTACATCCATTTTTATACGGGTAGACTTAGGTAACTTAATTTGTATAATCTTTTTTATTTTATAATTCTTTTGCCCTTCATTCGTGTTCAAATAGAAAATATTTGGCGCGCTGATTAAACTATCTCGTCGTAAAAAAGCAAAATTCCTTATCGAATCTCTTTCTGCAAGACGATGTTCACGGTCTCTTTCACGCTCTTCAAGCCGCTGTTCCATTTCTTTGGCACGTTCTTCCATATGCTTAATGCGTTTTTCGTTTTGTTTTTCCATACGCTTTTCCATTTCCTCAGCTTGCGCTTCCATTTTTGAAGCCCATTCTTCTAAACGTTCTTGATGCTCCTTATCAAAACTTTTCTCAAAATTCTTTTGCCATTTTTTCATGTACTTATCCCCATCTTTTTGATATGCTTCATAATCAAATGAAAATGCCTGTGTTTGTGGTAATGGCGGCATATTAGGGAATGGAGCAATTTGCGGCATATTCATAACAAAAGATGCTATTTCTGGTATTTCAATATGTAAGTCACTATGATCAAATTCAAAATCTGTTTCGTCAATCGAAAAGAATGTATTGTTTCTTGATTTTGATGCTATAGTAATATTTTTACTATTACCCAATATTTCAATTGGATTTCCCTTAAAATAAGCATCCGCCTCTTCTTGGCTAGCGCCTTCTAAGGTGATGGTGGCCGTAATGGCCACCTCATCTTTGTCCCACGTTTCAAATTCAATATCAGCATAACTGGTATTAATGTCTATTACGGCATCTTCAGCCACAATAAAACGTTCTTGAAATGTTTTACTTTCCTTCTGGGCATATACCCCGATGGTGATTAATAGTTCTAATACAATGATGAGTTGCCTAGATACTGTTTTCATTGATCTGTTCATTTTTTGATAATTTTAATTCGTTTAATTTTCTTTTTAACTTCTGTAATAATTGTAATCGTAATTGCAAATTCTCTATCAATGCTGTTATAGTCTGGTCATTTGGCCCTAATTCTTTCAACTCTGCGTTTAAGGTTTTATACTCTAAATTCAGGTTATTGAGTTGTTCCATAAAACCATCTATTAAATCTTTGGTGTCAGGCGATACTTCTAGCTTCGCTAATTCTAGATTAATATTGGCTACATAATAATTTTCCACTTTTTTAAGGTCTGGAGATAAGTCACCAAAAGTGAATTCAGTTTGGTTTTCATTAATAGGGTCACTATCAACAACTGTATTCTCGATATTGCTATTTCCATTTAATAAAAAATAACCTACACCAACACTTAGTATGACCGCTATCGAAGCAGCAACTTTCATCCATGCCCTATTTGTTTTTTTATGCTCTGGCAATGATTGCTGCAGTTTCTCTAAAAAGCGCTCTTCATGGCCATTATTTATGGTGAATTGCTGCTCTAGCTTTTCCTTATTGAACATTTCCCTAAGATCCTGCTCCATATTTTTTTTCTTTTAGTAATTCTTTTAAATGTCCTTTTCCTCGCAACAATCTTGTTCTACAGGCAGATTCTGAAATATTCAATACCTGTGAGATTTCTTGATGGTCAAACCCTTCTAACAAATACATGAGTACTACATACTTGTATTTACTCTGTAAATCATCAATTGCATTTCTCACCTGTTCTATATTAATTGTCGATGGTACATTCCAATTATCATCATCTTCAACAACCTGCATATACCCTTCATCTAAAGACACAACATTTTCTTTTTTTGACTTTAGAAAATCAATGCTCTTATTAATAACAATTCGCTTCAACCATGCTCCAAATGTCACATCTCCTTTAAACTGATGTAATTTTTGAAAAGCTTTTATAAAAGATTCTTGTAAAACATCTTCCGCATCATCAGTATTCTTTACAAATCGCATAGCAACGATAAACATACCATCACAATATTTTCTATACAGTTGCAACTGTGCAGATCTATCATTTGCTTTACATTTCTCTACGACATTGCTTTGAAACATCGGTTGAATAGGTTGGTTTAAGTTTGTTGTTATAATAAGGACGTTAGAAAAAAAAGAATGTTGCAAAAATCTTTATTTTTACATTGTATAATTAATAGCTCCCTTTGAAACAAGTTACGATTTCCAATAAGTTTATAACCCTGATGGTGCTTGATTATGGCGCTACGATACAAAAATTACTCGTAAAAGGTAAAGACGGAAACTATACCAATGTCGTTGTTGGTTTTAATCATCCAAGTAGATATCGGTTAGATGATAATATGCTTGGTGCAAGTGTAGGTCGTTATGCTGGTCGTATTTCTAACGGAGGATTTGAACTTGATAGAGAAAAATTTCATTTATACCATGAAGATGGAGTTCATTTACATGGTGGCAAAGAAGGTTTTCATCATAAATTTTGGTCTATTGATGAAGTAAACAAAGACGATAACCCCTCAGTTAAACTTTCGTATAAAAGCAAGCATTTAGAAGAAGGTTACCCTGGCAACCTTACTGTAAGTGTTACCTATAAACTAATGAATAATGCATTACAGGTAATTTACGAAGGGACTACAGATAGAAGCACGGTTATTAATCTTACCAATCATTCATATTTTAAACTTGATTCAGACCCGTATATAGACGATTATGAATTGCAGTTAAACTGTCCGTATAGACTTGAAATGAATGAAAAATTACTTCCTACAGGAGACATTATTCCTGTTAGGAAATCTGAATATGATTTTTTATTACCAAGAAAAATCGGAGTACAACGTTTAAATACAGTTTTCATTAAAGATATTGGTAATGAAAAAGTTGCAGAAGTGCATTCAAAAACCTCTGGTATTTCAATGAAGGTATTTACCAATCAACCAGCATTAGTACTATACACACCTTCAGATTTTCCAGGTATTTGTTTTGAAACACAGAATTATCCTGATGCCCCCAACCAACCAGATTTCCCTAAAAGCGTCTTAAGGCCTGGTGATATCTATAACAACATCTCTATATTTAAATTTGATAGTATCACCTAATATGTTATTTAATACTTGGTTTTTAGCACATGAAAATAGTAATAAAAATTCTGATTGGTATTGCTGTGTTTATAGCTCTCATTTATTTTGTAGCAATACCCTATATACACAATGAAGCCAAAAAATTCAGTCCCGAAAAAACAGCTACTTTAGAACTTGGAGGAGGCTCGTTAGAAGTAGATTATTCGAGTCCGTCAAAAAAAGGAAGAACAATTTTTGGTGAGTTAGTACCTTATGGTAAAATATGGCGAACTGGAGCCAATGAGCCTACCACTTTTACCACGACCAAGCAGATTAAAATAATCGACAAAACTTTACCTGCAGGAAAATATTCTTTATGGACGATACCTAACAAAGATTCTTGGAAGGTTATTTTCAATACCGAAATACCCGAATGGGGCGTAACCCGTGTAGATGGTAACCAAACCACTCATGAAGTGAAGTACGACTACTTGACTATTGAAGTACCTACCAAAAAATTAGAAGTACCGGTAGAAGATTTATCTATTAATTTTGAGGACATTGAGATAAATAATACGTCTCAAAATAATTTAAGTTTGGCGTGGGATACTATTAAAATTATGATTCCCATATACAAATAGTACATTTATATCAGGCCAACCAAACCTCAAGCTGTTTTAATGAATATAGCCAACCTTAATAGTACAGAAATAATTGAAGGTATTTTCTCGAACAATATTGCTATTGTCAGTAAGGCTATTACAATTATAGAGAGTACAAAACCAGAACATCATATTATAGCTAATAAAATAATCGAAGGCTGTATTTCTAAGAGAAATGACACCATTCGAATTGGCATAACCGGTGTGCCAGGCGCTGGTAAAAGCACCTTTATAGAACAGTTTGGTCGAATGCTCACTGGTTTAGGAAAAAAAGTAGCTGTGCTTACCGTTGACCCTTCTAGCAGTAGAACAAAAGGTAGTATTTTAGGAGACAAAACACGAATGCAAGAATTGGTAAAAGATCCTAATGCCTACATTAGACCATCTGCCTCTGGTTCTTCACTTGGTGGTGTTACTAGAAAAACTAGAGAAAGTATTGTTATCCTTGAAGCAGCGGGTTTTGACATTATTCTAATTGAAACAATTGGTGTAGGGCAAAGTGAAACAGCCGTTCATGATATGGTAGACTTTTTTTTACTATTAAAATTAGCAGGTGCAGGTGATGAATTACAGGGAATAAAAAGAGGAATTATAGAAATGGCAGATTCTATTGTCATCAATAAATCTGATGGAAACAATGTACAAAATGCTACTCAGGCAAAAATGGAATTCGCCCGAGCTTTACATATGTTTCCGCCAAAAGAGAATGGTTGGTCACCTGAAGTTTTAACATGTTCTGCATTAGAAAATAGAGGGTTAGAGGAGATTTGGAAATTAATTGCCAACTATTGCCAGACCATGAAAGAAACTGGTTATTTCACTAAAAACCGGCAACAACAAAATGAAAAATGGCTTATTCAATATCTAGAACAAGAACTTTTATCGAAATTCTATCAAAATCCGAAAACTAAAAAGTTATTACCCTTACTTAAAGAGGAAGTAATCAATGGTAATACGTCACCTTTTTCAGCTGCAGAAAAACTATTGAACGCACTTTCAACCAACTAGGTTGCGAGAGATGTAGTAATAATCATGTCCTTTATCTTAACGATAAAAAACATAACTTTGCAGCTATTCCAAAAACAACCCAATGCAACCTGTTACCACTTCCCTACTTTCGGTCGTTGTTCCTTTATATAACGAAGAAGATAATGTGGCATTATTGACACAAAAAATCCACGAAAGCTTGGTAGGCTACAATTATCAAATTATTTATGTTGATGATTTTTCTAAAGACGACACTAAAAAAGTAGTAAAAGCACTAAAAGATGATAAGGTTCATCTTATTGAACTTAAGAAAAATTATGGGCAAAGTTTAGCTTTGGCGGCTGGTCTTGATTATGCAGAAGGTGAATATATCATTACCATGGACGGGGATTTGCAAAACGATCCTTCCGATATACCTGAGATGCTTACCTATGCAGTGAGTGAAGAATATGATGTAGTAACGGGAATACGTCAAAAAAGGAAAGATTCTCTAGTTAAAAAAATACCCTCTAAAATCGCCAATTTTCTGGTGCGCCGAATCACCAAATTAGATATAAAGGATAACGGATGTGCCCTTAAAGTTTTCACTAAGGATATAGCCAAAGATTTAAACCTTTATGGCGAAATGCACCGATTTATCACCCTTCTAGCACATTTAGAAGGTGCACAAATAAAACAAATACCTGTAAAACATCATGCACGTCATGCAGGAGTTTCCAAATATGGTTTAGAACGAGTATTTAAAGTAGTAGCAGATATGATGCTACTACTATTTATTCGTAAATACTTTCAACGTCCCATTCACCTTTTCGGAATATTCGGATTTTTATTAATCCTTTTGGGTGTATTAATAAATTTTTATCTCTTAGTCGTAAAAGTAGGTTTTGGGGAAGATATAGGTACAAGACCTTTATTGATGTTCGGAATGATGTTCATTCTTGCAGGAATTCAATTGTTCACCATAGGTATTGTTATGGAATTATTGATACGTACGTATTATGAATCACAGAAGAAGAGACCGTACCGTATTAAAAAAGTAAGTATAGGTGGCGAAGTTAAATAAGAAAGTAGCTACCGGATTAAAAGTACTTATCAGTGCAGTTCTTATTTATTTCATTCTTACAAAAATTAATGTAGAAGAAATAAAGGAGATATTAGTAAAGAGCAATCCTGTTTATTTATTCGGTGGCGCTATTTTCTTTATTATTTCTAAGGTAATAGCGGCTGTGAGGCTTAATCTTTATTTTCATCAACTTAGTATACCTCTTACCCATAAAAGTAATCTTAAACTGTACCTTTTGGGGATGTTCTACAACCTCTTCTTACCTGGTGGTATTGGTGGTGACGCTTATAAAGGCTACATTTTAAAAAAGAATTTCGATGTACCTACCAAAAAAATAGTGAGTGTTTTGGTGCTAGACCGTTTAGGAGGTCTTCTTCTACTCTTTATTTATGCTTGTGCCTTATTATCTTTTCTTGATTTAGAATCCCTAAATGGTTTTCGATGGATGTTCATTTCAGCTATTCCATTGTCGGTTGCAGTATTTTGGTTTTTAAACAAAAGATTTTTCAATTATGTGCTTCCCATTTTTTGGAATACCACCATCTTATCGGCTTTGGTACAGTTGGCCCAATTAATAAGTATATGGTTTATTTTATTTGCTCTGAAAATAGAACTGAATCAAATCGCATATCTTATAATTTTCCTTGTGTCATCAATCGTAGCAGTTGTTCCTTTAACCCTAGGTGGCATCGGTAGCCGTGAAGTCACCTTTTTTTATGGTGCACAGCTATTAGGGCTAGACCAGAATATATCGGTTGGTGTAAGTGTATTATTCTTTTTAATTACTGCGATCGTTTCTTTAGCAGGAGTTTGGTATCACTTCAAAAAAATAACGCTAGAATCTATAGAAACTTCAAAGCAATAAAAGACTATTTAGTAAATATGCAGCAAATGCATTTTACGTGTAACCTTTTTACGGGTATTCGGGTTTAAAAATTTACCTTGAAGACGAGTTATTCGAAACTGGTCAACAGAAATTTGAGAATCCCAATCTAGTCCGATTTTCTGCAACGTTGACATATCTTCATCATTGGCATATACCCAAATATCCTTTTTACCTTTTAGTAAATTAGGGGTCGCTATTTGAACAGGATGTTGATTATAAAAATCTAAAGACCAAGTATAATCTGAAGTAACCTTATACACTCGATCTACAGGAATATTTTTTAATTTTATGATTTTCGCCATTGAAGAGCCACCTTGAAACTCTAATAAATTAGGGTAAAAATGCAAATTCAAAACAGCGTTCAATAATAATGATGCACATACAGAAATAGTAATTAATCTTACATAAACACCCTCTCGTTTTAAGGAATAGAAGATAATAATTACTCCTGCAATTAAAAGAAAGATATAAGCCACTATACCCTTTAATTCAAATACATAAAAACAAATTAAGGCTGAGGCTATGAATACTACGCCTAGTATAAAATATTGACCCTTCATCAGTAATCGTGTTGCTTTCTCTCTATCAAATCGATATAAATCATAGAGATAAGATCCCGTTAAAACAGCAAATAAAGGAATGGTGATATTTAAATAGTGTGGTAGCTTAAATTGTGCAAAACTAATAACTGCAAATATTAAAGTTATTCCCCCTAATGTTAATACTTCAAACTTGGCGTTGTATTTAAATTTAAGCTTAATAAGTCTTTTTGCC
This sequence comes from Maribacter orientalis, assembly GCF_900109345.1. Taxonomy (GTDB): domain Bacteria; phylum Bacteroidota; class Bacteroidia; order Flavobacteriales; family Flavobacteriaceae; genus Maribacter; species Maribacter orientalis. The sequence goes on along the minus strand of NZ_FNZN01000003.1, from coordinate 449,786 downwards.
TTAGCATAATAGGCAGCAATTCCAAGAATTGTCCAAGGTAGAAATACCCATAAAAAAGTATGAAAAAAGAAGAAAAAGTCACTACTATTTTTTCCTATTCCTTCACCACTTAGTCGTTCAAAACTTTGTTCCCAAAAAATAAAGAATATACCACTACGGTTATCCTTTCCTCGAATTATTTTTTCAGGATGCAAATCGAATTGAAGGTAATAAGCATATAACATAGGGCTAATAGTCACACCAAAAACAAAAAGAGCCACTAATACCTTCCAACTCAAAAATGCTTTCCATTTACCCGTATACAAAAGATGACACAAAATGGGTAAACCAATAACCAATAAAGAAATCTGTCCTTTAGTGGAGAATGCTATACCTGCCGCAAAGGCTCCTATTATAATTCCTTTTAAAGAACCTTTTTCAATATACGTGGTTAGTTGCCAAATCGCCAAAATACTAAAACCTGTCAATACCGCATCGGTACGTACATCTATGGCTCCCAACACAATTGTTTGGGCAGTCATAAAAATTAACGCTGATAATTTACCAACATGTTTTCCGTATAAAAGATTTCCTAAACCGTAACAACTGTATGCCGCAAGTAATGTGGCCAAAATACCCGGTATTCTGTACGCCCAATCATGTATTCCAAAAATTTTATAGGATAAAGCGGCAAGCCAATAATGCATATGTGGCTTGTCTAAATACTCTTCGGGACCTTTAAATAAGCTGAAAAAATCATTTTCTTGAACCATTCTCATGGCCATTACTGAAAACTGTGCAGAATCATTCTCAAACAACGTAACAAACATACCTGCCACGTAAACCATGAATATCAAAGCAATTAAAAACCAGTACCTTAGATTGGATATCATAGGGAGAATTTGCGAAGTGCAAATATAAATAACTTTACAAACAACCAGCCGAACAACGAACCTATTACAGCACCAGTAATAATATCTAGTGGAAAGTGAACGCCAAGGTAAATGCGACTATACGCTACCAAAGCAGCCCACAACACTAAAAAGACTCCAATATATTTTATGGATGACTTCAAAATACTACCAAAAAAAACTGCTATGGCAAAAGCATTAGCGGCGTGTGCTGAGAAATAACCGTACTGCCCACCACAATAACTTTTAACCAAGCGCATTACCGGTATTATTTCGGGATCATGACAAGGTCTTAATCTGGCAACGCCATACTTAAAAAAGTTGCTTAATTGATCCGTAACAGTGATTAAAAAAGCAACGGAAATCAATAAAACCAAAGTTCTTTTAAGTCCGAATTTTTGGTATGAAAGAATAAGAAGAAATATGTACAATGGTACGGCACTCAACTTGTGGGATATAAATTGAAATAAATTATCCCATTGAGGTGTACCCAAACCGTTGAGGTATATAAAAAATTCTTTGTCAAATTGTAATAACTCTTGAAGCATATTACTTAATCTTCATATCTAGAGACTTCTCTATCGTAGAAAGCGGTGGCAGCGACTATTAAGTTTTCTGCTTCCTCTTCTAATTCTTTTTCATCTTCTTTAGAAAATTCTTCAAGCCATTCTACTTCGTCATTTTCAAGATTTATAATAAACCTTGGAAATTCGGTATGTACAACAAATATTGCTGTTGGATAATCGGTATTGTCACCCAGTAAAAATTTTGGAAATTCCATAAAAAATATACTATATAAGTTGAAATTTAATTGCTCATTAAGGTTTTGAAACCATTACCCAGCAATTAGTTTTTTTGTTAAATAATTAAATCGAAGATACAACATAATGGCCGATGCGGTTAAACCCGTTAGCAAACCAATCCAAATACCGGTACTTTTCAAATCTGTGTAAAGGCACAAGTAAAAACTTACAGGAAACCCTATTAACCAATAAGAAATAAAAGTAATAACCGTTGGTATTTTCACATCTTGCAATCCACGTAATGCCCCTAGCACTACTACTTGAATTCCGTCTGAAATTTGAAAAAACGCAGCCACCAATAATAACTCAGCCGCAATAACTATAACCTCTGTATTATCAGTGATGTTGGCTACATCATTAATATCTAAATATAAAGAAGGAAACCAAAACCTACCTAATAAGAAAAGTATAGCAAAGAAAATTTCTAATAAAAAGGTCAGTAAAAATATGGACTGGGCAATGCGCCTTAACTCCGTAAAATTCGTTAAGCCTTTTTGATTTCCAACTCGTATCATAGCAGCTATTCCTAGACCCATACCAAACATAAAGGTCATACTACTTAAATTCAAGGCAATCTGGTTAGCTGCTTGTGCATTTTTACCTAAAACACCGCTTAACCATACTGCAGAGGTAAAAATACCAACTTCAAAAAACATTTGTAATGATGAAGGGAACCCTAATTCTATGATTTTCTTTATCACTGTTTTCTCAATATTAGCAAAATCGAAACCGGTCACATAATATTTAAATTTCTCCTTGGTTTTTAAAATAAACCATATATAAAATACCATGAAAAATCGAGAGACAAGCGTACCTATTGCTGCCCCTACAATTCCCATTTCTGGAAAACCAAAAGTTCCAAATATTAAAAGATAGTTTAATATAATATTAATAATATTTGCCACAATGGTTGCATACATTGGGTATTTCGTTTGCGACAACCCCTCTGAAAATTGTTTAAATGCTTGAAAAATTATCAACGGAACTAATGAAAAAGCAACCAAATCTAAATATGGCAATGCTAACGCAACCACTTCAGCCGGTTGATTCATCATGTTCATGACGGGTTTCGCCAGTAAAATCAATCCGAATAAAGTCAAACCCAGAATAGTGCATAACACCAAACCATGCTTCAATGCTCTTTTAGCATCCTTTTTATTACCCGCGCCATCTGCTTCAGCAACCAAAGGTGTAATTGCGGTAGAAAAACCTATGCCCAAAGACATAGCTATAAACACAAAGCTATTCCCCAATGAAACTGCTGCTAATTCAGCGGTACCTAATTGGCCAACCATAATATTATCTGCCAATTGCACGAAAGTATGGCCCAACATTCCTAAAATAACAGGAACGGAAAGCTTAATATTATATCTAAATTCTTTGGTGAATTTTTGTAACAAACCTTAATCTAAAATTTTGGCAAAGGTACTTCTAATTAGCCTATTTCAGCTTAAAGAGAACTGTATTAAATAGTTGAAAATCTATCTAAACATCCTCTTTTTATTATAATTCAAGTAAAATTATCTCCACAAATAGCCACTAGACTACTGGGTATATGAAAAGATTTTTATCCTATTTATAAATACAAAAAACTATAAATAAGCAGAGCTGCATGATTATTCGTCCGTAATTTCTCCCCAAAAAAGAAAATAGCCATCAGAAAATATAGATGAAATATATTTCGAGCGAGTGTACTATTTGTATATAATAATTCGTTATCTATAGTGTATTAACACTACAAGACCATTAACTTTTAATTCGTATGAGTGAAACACCATTAATTTGGATAATCGACGATGACGATATTTCAAAATATGTAATGAAGAGAAACCTTAGGCAACTTTCGGTAACTAATGTTATTGAATTTCCAGATTCGACTCAACCCTTAAAAATTTTATCTGATAATTTTGATTCTACAGATAAATTACCAGACGTAATTCTTTTAGACCTGAATATGCCTATTCTTAATGGGTTTCAATTTATGGAAGAATTTAAGGTCGCAAATGAAAAAATAAAAAAAGACATACAAATCTATATGCTGACTTCCTCATTGAGTTCAGAGGACTTAGACCGTGCTAAATTATTTCCTGAAATTTCTGAATATTTTGTTAAACCGATTACTCTTAGAAATTTAGCGAGAATTGTTGATAACGTTTTACAAGAATAAGATTATTCTTTAGTTTTAGCTTCATTCCAAAATATATCCATTTCTTTTAAGGTCATATCCTGTAAATCTTTACCCATTTTTTTTGCATTTTTCTCTAAATACTGAAAACGCTTAATAAACTTTTTATTAGTTCTTTCGAGTGCATTTTCAGGATTGACACCTAAGAATCTTGCGTAATTTATCATCGAAAAAAGTACATCTCCAAATTCAGATTCAATTTTATCGACTTCCCCAGATGCAACCTCTACTTGTAATTCACCTAGTTCTTCTTGTACTTTTTCAAATACCTGTTCTGGTTTTTCCCAATCAAAACCTACCCCTGCAACTTTATCTTGTATTCTATTCGCCTTAACAAGTGCGGGCAAACTTCGTGGCACACCTTCCAAAACACTTTTTTTACCTTCTTTTAGCTTTATCTGTTCCCAGTTACGTTTCACTTCTTCAGCATCGGCTACTTTTACATCACCATAAATATGAGGGTGTCTATTAATTAATTTATCGCATATAGCATTTGCAACGTCTGCAATATCGAAGTCCTCAGTTTCTGATCCAATTTTAGCGTAAAACAAAATATGAAGAAGTACATCACCTAATTCCAACTTCACCTCGTTCAGGTCATTATCTAATATCGCATCGCCCAATTCGTAAGTTTCCTCTATAGTCAAATGCCGAAGTGATTGCATTGTCTGCTTTTTATCCCAAGGGCATTGCTCACGCAACTCGTCCATGATAGTTAATAATCTATCAAGAGATTTTAATTGGTCTTTTCTGCTATTCATTGGTGAAGTTTTTACAAAAATACGTATCCCATGTATGACCGGCTAAAATTCCTGTTTAGTTTTTGTACATTTAAAAGCCTAAAGCTTATAATCTTTTATAATCAAAAAGCCAACCCTTATGAAGACGCGTAGAAATTTCCTTAAACAATCAAGTCTATTCGGTGCTGCAACACTGATAATGCCACAATTAAGTTGTGCTGCACCTAAAAATTCAACTTATGGTGTTCAACTATATTCCTTCAGAGATAGCATGTTAAAAAATCCTAAGAAAACATTAGAAGAGATTGCTAGTTTAGGTTTTAAAGAAATAGAAAGTGCAGGTTCAGTAAAAGGATATTACTACGGTCTTACACCTTCAGAAATGGAACAAACTTGTAAAGATTTAGGCATGAAAATTACAAGTGGTCATGTACGCCTTGATGATAAATTTGAAAAAACTATGGAAGATGCTGTTGCCTCTGGCCAAGAGTATCTTATTTGTTCTTCAATGCCATCAGATGGACAAACAGTTGATAATTATAAGAAAGTAGCCGAGCAGTTTAATGTTGCTGGGGAAGCGTGCAAGGAATTAGGCCTAAAATTTGGATATCACAACCATGAATATGAATTTGATTCTGAAAATGGGCAGGTTCTTTACGATGTGTTAATGGACAATACCCAAGATGATTTGGTTCATATGGAATTGGACCTTGGATGGGTTGTCGTTGCTGGCAAAGATCCAATATCTTACTTTAAAAAATACCCAGGTAGATTCCCCCTGTGGCACTTAAAGGATATGGATATGACCAAAAAGGAAAGTACTGAATTTGGCAAAGGAGTTCTCGACATAGCATTAATGCTAAATAATAAAGAACTTTCTGGTGTAGAACATATTTATATAGAACAAGAAGAATATACTAGCACACCTTTTGAAAGTATGAAATACAATATGGATTATCTTAAGAATATTTAGTGCCGACCATGAAAACAACCATTCAATTTATTACCTCAGTTATTTGCTCAATTTCAATAATTTCTTGTAAATCTCAATCAGTAGATTTGGTTGCTGAAGGTGCAGAATTAATTCAAATTTCAAACGAGTATAGTTTCACGGAAGGTCCTGCATCAGATAAAAACGGAAATGTGTTTTTCACAGACCAACCAAATGATAAGATTATTAAATGGAATGAGTCAGATAACTCATTAAGTATTTTCAAGGAACCTGCAGGTAGGGCCAACGGTTTATATTTTGACCAAAATGAGAATTTATTGGCAGCAGCAGATAATGAAAATGAACTATGGCGAATTAATGCGAATGGTAAGGTTGATACACTTATAACCAATTTTGAGGGCAAGAAATTAAATGGCCCAAATGATCTCTGGGTAGATTTGCATGGAGGAATCTATTTTACCGACCCCTATTACCAAAGACCCTATTGGGATAGGACCGCTGCTGAACTTGAAGAAAAAAATGTGTATTACATTTCGCCGGACTTAAAAAATATTACCATTGCTGCAACTGATTTTGTACAGCCAAATGGCATTATTGGCACACCAGATGGTAAAACACTTTATGTGGCGGATATTGGAGACCAAAAAACCTATTCTTATTCCATTCAAAATAATGGAACATTGACAAACCGCACGTTATTTACAGATATGGGTTCTGATGGTATGACCATTGATAATAAAGGAAACATATACCTTACTGGTGAAGGTGTAACTGTTTTTAACTCGAAAGGTCATAAAATACAACACATACCTATTAACGAGGAATGGACTGCAAATGTTACATTTGGCGGAAAAAACCAAGACATTTTATTTATAACTGCCATGGGCTCTGTCTATACTTTAAAAATGAATGTTCATGGTGTTAGATATACCGAGTAACTCGATCAGATAAAGTAAAAAATTACTATTGTTTTAAAAATTTCCTATTTGAAATACCAGGTAAATCATCATTTATACTTTCAGTCAATGTTGACGAATTAAAAATCATAGTAGAAAATTCACTATTATTTAAATTCAAAACATTACTTAGAATTGTCCATTTGCCTGTATAGTTTATAGTTCGGCCACATCGAATACCATAAAGATCACCAGTGATACTAGTTATATTTAATTCAATCAAGTCCATATCCCAAGTTCCATCTTCACTTACTGTAAGTAATCCTGTTAAACAAGAAAGTTCGTCTAACATATTTATTGAAGACACACCATCTTCATTAGGGTCTTGAGCTGTACTTAAATTTACTTCGGTCAAATTATAAGCACCAATAACTAATGAACTTTCCTGAGTCTCATTGCCATCATCATCTGACGAGCAGGCTGCAATGATTAGTATCGAACAAAAAACAAGAACATATTTAAAATTTTTCATAGCATATTTGTAATTTAAAATCAACCAGATGAAAAAGTTAAGATAAATATTTTTTATGCTATTTAATTCCAACACAATTCATAAAATTACAAAATCGGTATTCCTTATAAAATCTTTAAAAACCAAAGGATATAATTAATGTCGTTAAATTAAAAAACATTGAGTTTCTCATATCTAACCAGTCTAAATTATCAATAATGTAACAAACCGTTTTAATTCTTAATTATTCCTTGTTTTTTTTTATCTTAATCCACTTAAACCAACCAAACAATGATTGTATATATTTTTGAATTTATCGGTACTGCAATGCTAATTCTAATAGGAAATGGAATCGTTGCTAACCTAGTATTAAAAGGAACAAAAGGTAGTGACTCTGGTTGGACAGGTATTTCTTTAGCATGGGGTATAGCCGTTTTCATAGGTGTATTTATGTCTGCCGATGTAAGTGGCGCACATCTTAACCCTGCTGTTTCTATTGGCCTTGCAACCGCAGGTAAATTTTCATGGGCATTAGTACCTGGTTACATTGTTGCTCAAGTATTAGGTGCTATGATGGGTAATCTTTTAGTATGGTTAACCTATAAAAAACAATATGAAGCCACAGAAGATACGGGTTCTATATTAGCAACATTCTCAACCTCCCCTGCCATAAAAAGTCCTTTTTGGAATTTGGTAACTGAAATCATAGGTGCTTTCGCACTTGTTTTTGGTGTTTTCTATATTGCTGGCGGTGCAATGGGTGAAAATGCTGTCTCCTTAGGTTCTTTAGATGCCCTACCTGTTGCTTTACTTGTTATGGGTATAGGATTCGGACTAGGTGGACCAACTGGTTATGCCATTAATCCAGCAAGAGATTTTGGCCCTCGTTTATTACATTCGATATTACCAATTAAAAACAAAGGCAAAAGCGATTGGGGTTATGCTTGGGTACCTATAGTTGGCCCTATTATAGGTGGGGTATTGGCTGCACTTTTATATAAATTAATTGAATCATTTATTTAAAATTAAAAAGAATGAAAAATATACTTCTCATACCTTGTTTACTAGTCTCGATGAATATACTCGCCCAAAGTATTATTGAATTGCCGTTCACCCCTATCTCTGAAGTTAAATGGTCAACCGACGAGAAAGAATACTTCTCAGAAATATGGGATACTCAAGTAATAACCAATGTATCTGTACCACGATTAGAAGTATATGAAGCTGACCAACCGAATGGAACTAGTGTAATAATTGCGCCTGGAGGCGGACTTTACGGTTTAAGTATAAATAGTGAAGGACGAGATGTAGCGAAGTGGTTAAATAATAGAGGAATTACGGCTTTTGTGTTAAAATATCGACTAGTACCTACAGGTATTGATGGCGTTAAAGAAATTACAGAAGAAGGAAATACCAATCCTGCTAAAATTGGGGAAAGAGTGTCTCCCGTACTACCACTTTCGATTGCAGATGGTTTAGCAGCGATTACCTATGTAAGAACCAATGCAAAAGAAATGAAGCTAGACCCAAACAAAATTGGGTTTATGGGTTTCTCAGCTGGTGGCGCTGTAACTATGGGTGTTACATTTAACTACACACCAGCAAATAGGCCAAATTTCATTGTCCCTGTTTATCCTTGGATGACCGTGATTGGTGAGTACAAAGTGCCAGAAGATGCCCCAGCAATGTTAGTTATTTGTGCTTCAGACGATCCGTTAGGACTTGCGAAGCCAAGTGCTGACCTGTACTCCGCTTGGTTAAGCAATGGCAAAAATGTTGGAATGCATATGTACTCGAAAGGCGGACATGGTTTTGGTATGAAAAAACAGAATCTTGCTTCTGATAATTGGATTTCACAATTTTATAGTTGGGCACTTACCGAAAGTTTAACAAAACCAACAGTCAATTAAATTCATGCAACATAAAAATCATTATTCTACCGAATTAAAAATAGGCAAACTCTTTCTTCTATATTTTTGTTTAACATTAAGTAGTTTTTACTGTAGTGCACAGTCAGAAATTACCTTTTCTAATGAGGTCAATGCTATCACAGCAAAATACGATACTATTTGGGACACTAATCGCGAAACCATCGTTTTTACAGGAAGCTCTAGCGTACGCTTATGGAAAAAGCTAGAGGAAGAATTTCCTGACCATCAAATTTTAAATAGCGGTTTTGGAGGTTCACAAGCATCAGACCTATTGTATTTTATAGACGAATTAGTTCTTTCCTACAACCCCAAAAAAGTATTTATTTACGAAGGTGATAATGATTTATGGGCAAAAAAAAGACCAAATCAAGTTCTTGATACCACAGAAGATATCATCCGTCGAATAAAAGCAAATAGCCCATCAACTCAAATTATATTAATAGCTGCAAAACCAAGTATTAGCAGATGGGAGATTCGTAGAAAATATAAAAAGCTAAATAGAAAATTCGAACGCCTCGCAAAAAAAGACATTCAATTAGACTTTGTAGATGTTTGGCACCCTATGCTAAATAATAGAAAACTAATTACTGATATTTTTATTGAAGACGGACTGCACATGAACCAAAAAGGCTATGATATTTGGTATGAAGCCATGAAAAATTTTGTAAACAACCCATAATAAAAAACAATGTTTAAGACCCTTTGTATTAGAAGTTTATTTTTTGCCGCTATCACCTTAGCCTTCATCGCATGTAGCGAGGAAAAAAAAGAACGAATTGCCATGCCTACAACTGATTTATCTAAAGTTAGTTTGATTCCAAAACCTTTAAAAACAACACCAACAAATTCAGCGTTTGCATTAGATCAGTTTACCGCTATCTACACTTCAAAAAACGCTACAGGTTTTGAAGAGGTAGGCACCTTTTTGGCTGATAAGTTAAAAAGTAAAACAAATTTAACCATACCTGTAAATTCTGAAGGCGCCAATACAATTGAAAGAATAATATATATCAACCAGAGCGATAGTATAGATATAGAAGCGCCTGAAGCATATCAACTATACATAAATCAAGATTCAATCATTATTAACGCGAATACAGCTGAAGGAGCTTTTAGAGGAATACAGACATTAAGACAATTGGTGCCTATTGAAAGTAACGACACATTGGCACTACAGAAAATTTGGCCAGTACCGTCGGGTAAGATTGTTGACAATCCTAACTTCGGTTATAGAGGCTCTATGTTAGACGTTGCAAGACATTTCTTCAGTGTTGATGATGTTAAAAAATACATTGACTTACTGGCCTATTATAAAATAAATGTGCTGCATTTACACCTAAGTGATGACCAAGGCTGGCGTATAGAAATTAAATCTTGGCCTAAATTAACCGAAGTCGGTGGTAGCACAGAAGTTGGTGGTGAATCTGGTGGATTTTACACCCAAGAAGATTACAAAGAGATTGTACGTTATGCCGCTGAGCGATATATGACCATTATACCTGAAATAGATATGCCAGGCCATACAAACGCAGCTTCTGTTTCTTATCCATTCTTAAATGGTAATGGTAAAACACCTAAACTTTATGAAGGTATGCGTGTTGGCTTTAGCACATTTGACACCCATAAGGATACTGTTTATACTTTTATTGATGATGTTGTAAGAGAAATCTCGGCAATAACACCTGGACCATATTTTCATGTTGGTGGAGATGAAAGTCATGTGACAAAAAAGAGTGATTATATCTATTTCATTAATAAAGTAGAAAAGATTGTTCAAAAACATGGTAAACGAATGATAGGTTGGGATGAAGTAGCCATTGCGGATGTTGATTCTACATCCATTTCACAATGGTGGGCAAGCGAAGAAAATGCCAAAAAAGCTGTAGATAAAGGAATGAAAATCATCATTTCACCTGCCAAGAAAGCGTATTTAGATATGGAATATGACACCTTATCTAAGTTCGGCTTACACTGGGCCGCTTACATACCCGTTGATACTGCGTATGTATGGACACCGGAAGAATATGGTATACCTGTAGAAAATATATTAGGTGTAGAAGCGCCACTTTGGTCTGAAACAATTAGTAATATAGATGAACTAGAGTACTTAGCTTTTCCAAGAATAATTGGCTATTCTGAACTTAGTTGGAGTATTAAAGAAAATAGGAATTGGGAGGATTATAAAATACGTTTGGCAGATCAAGCTCCCTTTTTAGATAGAATGGATGTAAAGTATTATCCCTCTCCTTTAATTGATTGGAAAAAAAGTGATTTTACTTATGAGACCATTAAAAAGGACTAAATAAACTACTGCATAAAAAAAGCCTTGATTTAAAAATCAAGGCTTTTTTTATGTTCAATAATACTTTTTTATTCCTCCTCAGAGGCATCAATTGCTTCTCCTTTTTCACTTGAGAAATCAATTATTTTATTATCTGTCAATATGTTATACCATTGAATAACTTTTTTAATATCACTAACATAAACACGATCTTCATCGTAATTAGGAAGCACTTCGAAAAAGTATTCTTCTAATTTTATTTTTTCATCTTTGTGGCTAATTGAAGTTTTTCCTCCATCTTCTTTAGATTGTATTTTTTCAAAAACCTCTCTTAATGGCACTTCTTCTTCAAGCGTGTAAATTGCTATCTCCGATAATACACTTACGCTGGCACGTAGACTTACGGTTATTCTTTTTCCATCTAACAAAGACTCCGCCACAAATCCAGTTCTTGTTTGGGTAATTAACTTATATAAACCTGGTTTTCCTGCAACAGATAAAATTTTCTCTAAACCCATAAACTATTTTAAAATTTAAGTCGACAAAGATTACACTTTTCTATTAATTAAAAGATGATTTTAACGTCCTTTTTTCATTGCAGGAAATTTCATACGGTAATCTACACTTATCTTCCCTTTTGATATATTCGTTAATCTACCTTTTAACATTCTCTTTTTTAAGGCTGATAATTTGTCAGTGAACAAAATACCTTCTATATGATCGTACTCGTGTTGAATAACCCTTGCCAATAGTCCATCAAAAGTCTTTGAATGTGTATTGAAATTTTCATCTAAATAGGTGATTTTAATAGTATCCTTTCTATTTACATCTTCACGTACATCTGGTATACTTAAGCAACCTTCGTTAAAAGCCCACTCCTCACCCGTTTCCTCTTCAATATAGGCATTGACAAACACTTGCTTAAAGCCATCCAATTGCTTCTGCTCTTCTGCAGTTAAGTCTTCATCGTCAGAAAATGGTGTGGTATCTACTAAAAATATTCGTATAGGCAAACCAATTTGAGGAGCAGCAAGACCAACCCCGCTAGCATTATACATTGTTTCCCACATATGGGAAATCAAATCATTCAGTTTAGGATAATCTTTATCAATTTCGTCCGCAACTTTCCTTAATACGGGGTCTCCGTATGCAATAATGGGTAAAATCATTTATAATGTCTTTAAAAAATCTTGTAAAATAATGGTTGCACTTATCTCATCGATCAGTGCTTTATTTTTTCTCTGTTTCTTTTTTAAGCCGCTATCTAACATGGTTTGAAATGCCATTTTAGAGGTAAAACGCTCATCATGCCTTTTTATAGGAATCGTTGGGAATTTTTCCGCCAGTTTAACTAAAAATGGTTTTATGTGCACCTCAGACTCTGAGGCCGTATTATCCATTTGTTTTGGTTCGCCTACTACAATGGTGTCAACCTTTTCTGTTTTTATATATGTGGTCAAATAGTCAAATATTTCGCTCTCAGGAATGGTAGTTAAACCGAAAGCAATCATTTGCATCTCATCAGTAACCGCCAAGCCAATTCGTTTTACACCATAGTCAATCGCAAGAATCCTTCCCAAACTTAATTTTTGGCAAAAATAAAGGATAATTTGTTATATGTGCTTTTACAAATGGTGAATTCCTCCGCTTCAACTTATATTTGAGAAAATTTTGATGAAAATGACAGAACTGAGAGCACAAATAGAAAAAGCATGGGAAAATAGAGATCTTTTAAAAGAGTCTGCAACCCAAGATTGCATTAGAGAGGTTATCGACCTTTTAGATGTAGGTAAATTAAGATGCGCCGAGCCAACCTCAAACGGATGGCAGATTAATGAATGGGTAAAGAAAGCCGTAGTGATGTATTTCCCTATTCAAAAAATGGAAACCTTAGAAGCAGGTATTTTTGAATATCACGATAAAATTCCGCTAAAAAGAGGATATGCCGAAAAAGGAATAAGAGTAGTACCTAATGCCGTTGCAAGACATGGTGCATATATTTCAGCTGGCACTATATTAATGCCTAGTTATGTAAATATTGGAGCTTACGTTGATGAAGGCACTATGGTAGACACATGGGCCACAGTCGGTAGTTGTGCCCAAATCGGTAAAAATGTTCACTTAAGTGGAGGTGTAGGTATAGGTGGAGTTCTTGAACCATTACAAGCAGCCCCAGTGATTATTGAAGATGGTGCTTTTATTGGTTCACGTTGTATTGTCGTAGAAGGCGTTAGAATAGAGAAAGAAGCTGTACTAGGAGCAAATGTAGTTTTAACAATGAGTACAAAAATTATAGATGTTACAGGTGAAACACCAGTAGAAAGAAAGGGATTAGTACCTGCACGCTCAGTGGTTATTCCTGGTAGTTACACTAAAAAATTCCCAGCCGGTGAATTTCAAGTGCCCTGTGCCTTAATCATTGGTCAAAGAAAGGAAAGTACTAATAAAAAGACATCATTGAACGATGCCCTCAGAGAATATGATGTAGCGGTTTAAACTTTAAACCATTTCAACTACTTTTTTAATAGCTTGAGTTAGGTAATGACCAGAAGCAACTTTTGCCTTTATCTTTTCAACATTAGAAATCATAATGGCATAATCTTCAGTTTTAAGGTTGGCTAATAGAGCATCCAATTCATCTAAGGAATTTAAGGTTATCCCAATAAGTTCCTTTTCTATGAATTTAGCAATAGCTGCTTTTTTCCAAACTATAACTGGTAATCCGCACAAGAGATATAAAGATGTCTTGTGCGGATTATTATATAAAAGATATTTTCCGAAATCACCAGAACACTCATTTAAAGCATTCCCATTCCATATCAATCCGAAAGAACCTTCTATTTTATCAATAACCTCATCCGGAGAGAATACACCTTGGTAATTTAAAATGGAATCTTCTTGCTCTACATCAGCAACATTGAATCCATTACCATATAATTTTAAAGTATAGTTTGATGGATTTAGCTTATCCATACTATATAAAAATTCACTCTTCTCTTTTCCCAATCCACCCGCAAACACCACATCATAAGGTTTGTTTAGTGAAGCATGTTTTTCACTGGCATGTATATAGTCAAACAATTCTAAACGTACCAATTCTGCAGTACAACCGTTTTCTTGAAACCAATTTTTCATAGATTCATTATGCACAATAATAAAATCAGCTTTATTGAATTTAACCATTTCACCTTTCAGGTCTTTTGACTTACCCATTAAATATTTTACATCATGAATGATGATGATTAGCTTACATTTTTTTATTAAAACAATACTTGTGATATAACCAAAGAACTTACTCAGCGGATATTGCATACAGAATACAGAATTTCTTGGCAATAGAAACAATCCTTTTGTAATTCCAAAAAAGCTGATAATGGCACCTAATGCCGAACTGGGATGATTACTCTGTTTGAACCCTAAATTTTTAAAACCATTCTTTTCTAAAATTGTCTCACAATCCATTTTAGGTTTAGAGGCCGCATTCTTTGAAAATTTATAATTCCTAGATATATAGTACTGATTTTTAGAACTCATTCGAAGGTTTTATTTGCCAAAAAGAAATACAAGTTTAATATTCTTTAGTCACAAAAAATGAATTAGATGTAAACTTTTTTAAATTCTTATGAATAAAAATTAAGTTTCACTAGCCGTATCTTTGAGATATTAATTAGGTAAATATGATTTTAACCAAAAAGTATGATTTTCTTATTGTTGGAGCAGGACTTTACGGAGCTGTTTTTGCCCATGAAGCAAAAAAAAGAGGGAAGACAAGCCTAGTAATAGATAAAAGAGAACATATTGGTGGTAACACTTTTTGCGAAAAAATTGAAGACATCAATGTTCATGCCTATGGAGCTCATATATTTCACACAAATGATAAGAGAATTTGGGATTATGTAAATGACTTTGTTCCATTTAATAGATATACCAATTCACCTGTAGCTAATTATAAAGGCTCATTCTACAACCTGCCTTTTAACATGAATACCTTTCATCAACTATGGGGAGTTAAAACGCCAGCAGAGGCAAAAAGCATTATTGAAGAGCAAAGTAAAAAATATCAAAAAAATAGACCCGAAAATCTAGAGGAACAGGCACTATCATTGGTTGGCGAAGACATTTACTATAAACTTATAAAAGGTTACACAGAAAAGCAATGGGGTCGAAAAGCAACAGAACTACCTGCTTTTATCATTAAAAGATTACCCCTTCGCTATACTTTTGATAATAATTATTTCAATGATAACTATCAAGGAATACCAATAGGTGGTTATAATGAATTAAGTGGCGGCCTTTTAGAAGGAATAGATATACAGTTAGGTGTAAATTATTTTAAGAACAAAGAGTCCTTAGAAAAATTAGCCTCAAAAACGGTATTCACCGGTAAAATTGATGAGTATTATAATTACGAGTATGGTAAACTTGAATATCGCGGATTACGTTTCGACCATGAAATATTAGAGATAGATAATTATCAAGGTAATGCCGTCATCAACTATACTGAAGCTGAAATACCCTATACCAGAATTTTAGAGCATAAACATTTTGAATTCGGCCAACAGAAAAATACGGTTATCACAAAAGAATATCCATTGGAAGCATCAACAAGTCAGGAGCCTTATTATCCAATTAATGACGAAAAGAATAACGCTATGTATTTTAAGTACAAAAAAAAGGCCGAAAACGACAACGTAATTTTTGGAGGAAGGTTAGCAGAGTACAAATATTATGACATGCATCAAGTCATAGGTGCTGCACTTGCGAAGACTAAAAATTTATTTGATATTTAAACGCAACCTTTTGACAAATACAACTCTAATAAGCAAGCAATAACTTGATAAATAGAATTTTAAACTTGTAAGAATTTTACCTCGTTATACAATTTTTTAATACATTTTTTGTTATAACTTTGTTCGCTCCAATTAGAGCCAACCTACCAAATTGGATTATATGGTTACCAATAAAGAAAAACTTACCGCATTAATTATCACATACAATGAAATGGGCTACATTGAAAAATGTTTAGATTCCGTTTCTTTTGCTGATGAAATAATTGTAGTCGATTCTTTCAGTACTGATGGAACTTATGAATTTTTAAAGAGTCACCCAAAAGTAAAGGTTATTCAAAATCCGTTCGAAAATTTTACAGCTCAAAAATCATTTGCTTTAAAACAAGCAACTAATGATTGGGTATTGTTTTTAGATGCTGATGAAATTGTTTCTACTTCTTTACAGATGGAAATTTCAGAAACAGTCTCTAGTGATACTGAGATAGCTGCATTTTGGTTTTATCGCCAATTTATGTTCAAGAATGAAAAGTTGAATTATAGCGGTTGGCAAACAGATAAAAACTATAGACTTTTTAGAAAAAGTAAAGCATCTTTTTCTGATTGCAAAATAGTGCATGAAACTTTAGATGTTGAAGGAACTTCTGGAATCTTAAAAGAAAAACTTATTCACTATTGTTACAAAAATCACGAAGATTACAAAGGTAAAATGTTGAAGTATGGCAGATTAAAAGCTATTGAATCATTTTATAGAGAGAAGAAATATAGTTATGCAATGATGATTGCAAAAACGAGTTGGAAATTCTTTAACCATTACATCTTACGTCTAGGTATTCTTGATGGCAAAAAAGGTTTTATCATTTGTCACTTAAATTCACTCGGCGTTTTGGAACGCTACAGAGAACTTAAAAAACTTGAGCAAAAAAACGAACTTGCTTATTACTTAGTAATGCCATAGTAAGTCCACACGCTTTTCTCCTTTTTAGTCGTATTTCTAATTCCCACATTTTTAGCTATCGATTCTGGTGTCTTATATCCCCTTTTGTGGTCTAAGTGTACACATACGGCACTATAACGAAGTTGTTTAGATTTTAAACCGAAGTTAAAAAGTCGTTCGCCTAATTCTCTATCTTGACCACCATACTGCATTCGTTCATCGAATCCGTTTACATTCTCGATATCTTTTTTCCAACCAGATGAATTATGTCCGTTCCAACTTGCATTGGTAGGTGTAATCCAATTCAGAATTTTAGAAATAAATCCATGAGCAGTAAGTTTGTTGTTCTTGAAAGTTTGCGGAATACCTTTATCTTTCAACCATTGAATATTAAAACAACGTTGTTTTTCAATATCCTCTAGTGTGATCAACTTAGATATATTCATGGGCAACATATAATAACCCCCAGAAATAAAATACCCTTGTTCTTTATTTATGTAATGAACCTGAACGAAATCTTCTCTAGGTATACAATCGCCATCGGTCATTATAATATAATCGGCAGAGCAAGCAGTTACTGCCTTATTTAGAATTTTTGACTTTTGAAAACCATCATCCTCTTGCCACACGTGTACAATAGGATAATGAACCTTTTTAGACATTTCTGCAATCAATTCTTTCGTTGGTTCTTTCGAACCATCGTCAGCTATGACAACTTCAAAATCTTTAAAAATTTGTTGCTCAAAACCCCAGAGTACCTTCTTTAACCATTCTTCGGCATTATATGTACTAACTATGATACTTATTTTAGGAATCTCCATACTGCGTTTCAAATTACCACAAAAATATAAAAGTCTTATCTATCTTTGAACTTGAAAAGACTGTCTACATTAATAAACGACAAATAACAGCATTGTAAAATGAAGTTGAAAGAAATACCTGTATCTATTTACACTTCAATTAAACTTTCATCGCTTTCGGTTAAAAGTATTATTTCTGAAACAAAAGAAGAAATACCTGTTATTGTTTCTTTAACTTCTATTCCAGAAAGGTTACAGACACTACATTTAACTATACTAAGTATTTTAAATCAAGATGTGAGACCAAAGAAAATAATACTTTGGCTACATGAATCTTTAAAAAATAAAATACCAAATAAATTAAGCGTGTTGGAATCTGATTTATTCCAAATTATGTATTCCGATTTAACATGTTCTCACAGAAAATTAATTCATAGCCTTGAGCTTTTTCCAAAAGAGATTATTATTACTTGCGATGATGATATGATGTACCGTTCTAATTGGCTTCGTTTGCTTTATGAAGAACATAAAGTACATCCTAAGGATATTATAGGAAATCAAACAAGGTATATTCGATATACTAAAGAGGGTGAAATACAACCATACAGGAATTGGATTTATGACGATGGGATAACCTATAATAAATCTGCAGTAATCCCAATAGGAGCAGAAGGAGTTTTATATCCTCCTAAAAAGCTCTCGGATACTACAACTAATTCTAAATTATTCTTAGCATTGGCTCCTAAAGCCGATGACCTTTGGTTTAAAGCTATGGCATTGTTAAATGGAACGAATTCCATTTTAGCTAAAAATAGAGCCGAAACACCTATTCCAATTCTAGGGTCTCAAAAATACTCCCTTAAAAAATCGAATATCGGTGGCGACAAAAACAGAACTCAATGGTTAGCATTAACCCAGCATTTTAATATTAAACCAGAAACATTTCTTTAAATAATTTTTAGAAGAACTATGACAGAAGAAATCAATACGTGTATAGAGGTTCTTGAAAATGGCGGACTCATACTCTACCCTACCGATACCGTTTGGGGAATTGGTTGTGATGCCACCAATAAAGAAGCAGTTGAAAAAGTTTTTAAACTAAAGCAACGAGATGACAGCAAAGCATTAATATGTCTTGTTTCCAATGATGCTATGCTTGAAAAGCATGTTGAAAAAGTACCTGAACTTGCTTACGACCTTATTGACTTAGCCACAAAACCAACCACAATAATCTACGACAAACCTCGTGGTGTGGCAGAAAATCTCATTGCATCAGATAACACTTTGGCTATTCGAGTAGCGTCAGATAAATTCTGCCAATACTTAATCGGTAAATTCAAAAAACCTATTGTGTCCACTTCCGCGAATATTTCTGGAACGAATACCCCTAAAAGTTTTCAAAATATAGACAAAGCCATTTTATCAGGTGTAGACTATGTGGTAAATTTGCACCGAGAGAAACAGAATAGCTCCGCATCATCTATTATTAGACTGTCTAATGATAATACTGTGAAGATTATTCGAGAATAAGAACATGCAAGAGAGTTACAATAACGCTTTAAACAACCCTATTTTCAAAATTATTTCAGAAGCCGCAGAAGAACTTTCTGTAGATTGTTATGTAATAGGTGGTTTTGTAAGAGATTATTTTTTAGGCAGAACCATACCAAAAGACATCGATGTTGTTGCCATCGGTAGCGGAATTCAACTTGCTGAAAAAGTGGCCTCTAAATTAGATGGTAAACCTCAAGTATCTGTTTTCAAGAATTTTGGTACTGCCATGATAAAAAGTGAAGGTATAGAACTAGAATTCGTTGGCGCCCGAAAAGAAAGTTATCAGCGTGATAGCAGAAAACCTATTGTAGAAGATGGCACTTTAGAAGACGACCAAAGAAGAAGAGATTTTACTATTAATGCTTTAGCATTGTCGTTAAATAAAGCTAATTACGGGAAGCTTTTAGACCCATTTAATGGTATAGCTGATCTTGAGAGCAAAATTATTAAAACTCCCCTAGAACCTGGTATTACATATTCAGATGACCCTTTGAGGATGATGAGAGCAATTAGATTCGCTACACAATTAGATTTTCAAATTGCTTTGCCCTCTCTACAAGCTATTACCGAACATAAAGACCGTTTAAAAATTGTTTCGAACGAACGTATTCTAGATGAGCTTAATAAAATTATGTTGTGTAAAAAACCCTCATTAGGTTTTTCACTTTTACATAAAACCGGACTTCTAGAGTTAATACTTCCTGAACTCACAGCCTTGCAGGGAATAGAAGAAATTGAAGGTCAAAAACATAAAGATAACTTTTGGCACACTTTAGAGGTTGTTGATAATATTTCTAAAGCTACAGATGACCTTTGGTTACGGTGGGCGGCCTTATTACATGATATTGGTAAGGCACCAACTAAAAGATTTCACAAAAAAATTGGTTGGACATTTCATGGTCATGAATTTGTAGGCTCTAAAATGGTGTACAAACTTTTTAAACGGTTACGCATGCCTTTGAACGAGAAGATGAAATTTGTTCAAAAAATGGTTTTAATGAGTTCAAGACCTATCGTACTTTCTGAAGATTTTGTAACAGACTCTGCAGTTCGTAGGCTTATTTTCGATGCCGGTGACAATGTTGAAGATCTTATGACTTTGTGCGAGGCCGATATTACTACCAAAAATCCTAAGAAACAAAAAAAATACCATCAGAACTTTAAACTGGTTCGTCAAAAAATAGAAGAAGTAGAGGCACGCGACCATGTTCGTAATTTTCAACCACCCATTAGCGGAGAAGAAATTATGGCAACTTTTGCTCTAAAACCTTCGAGAGAAATAGGTATTATTAAAGAAGCTATAAAAGAAGCTATTTTAGAAGGAGAAATACCGAATGAGTATAAAGCTGCACAAGAATTTATGTATCTTAAGGGTGAAGAATTAGGCCTTCATATCAACAAATAGAATGGATATTACATTTAGAAAAATCGCCAAAATATCTTTAGTTTTAGTTTATTTAGTAATTATTGCTGGTGCTGTCGTTCGTATGACGGGTAGTGGCATGGGTTGCCCAGATTGGCCTAAGTGCTTTGGTTACTACATACCCCCAACCGATGAAAGTGTGCTAAAATGGCAGCCAGATAGATTGTTCGAAAAAGGTCAAGTAATTATAAAGGATGAGACTTTACAGATATCTAAAAAAACCTTCACAACCAATAAATCTTTCAATTCTATTAATTGGGAATTATATACTAAACATGACTATGCAATTTTCAACCCTTGGCATACCTGGATAGAATATATCAATAGGCTTTTGGGCGCATTAGCAGGTCTTGCTACAGTATTGCTTGCTATTACCTCTATCAAGTTTTGGAAAAAGAAAAAACGAATACCTATACTATCATGGCTAGTCGTATTCGGCATGGTTTTTCAAGCTTGGTTAGGCGCTACAGTCGTTTATTCAGTTTTAGAACCAGCAAAGATCACAGTGCATATGTTTATGGCTCTGGTTATAGTAGCTATGCTGCTGTATATTATTTATCTAGCCAATGCCGAGAAAAAGCTTATTCATTTTGACAAGCTTACGCTCAACCTCAGTATTCTGGCAATAGGCCTAACGCTCGTCCAAATTGTCATGGGTACACAAGTACGGCAATTTGTAGATGAGCAAATAGATATCTACGGGTATGATGCAAAAAGCAGTTGGCTTAAAGACCCATTATTATTATTTTACATACATAGGTCTTTTTCAATTTTAGTTTTGTTGCTCAATGCTATTTTAGCCTTTAGAATAACTAAATTAAATTTAGGGCACATTAAAATCTATTGGGTTCTCTTCATATTGGTTGTAGAAGTATTGACTGGTATAGCAATGAACTATTTGAATTTTCCCTTTGGTAGTCAACCTTTACACCTTGTATTAGCTTCGATTCTTTTCGGGGTACAATTCTATATAGTTTTAGATGCATTAAAGCCTAGAAAAATTAGCAAAACTTCGTAACTTTGCCCTCCCGCAAAAAATAAGGTATGATTTATAAAATTCGTATAATTCTAGACGCTGAGGAAGATATTTTCAGAGATTTAGAAATTGAGGCGCATAATTCATTAGAGGATTTTCACAATGCCATAACACAAGCGTTTGGATTTTTAGGCAATGAAATGGCTTCTTTTTATACGTGTAATGATGAATGGCAACAAGAAGAAGAGATTGCACTTTTTGATATGAGTGAGTCTGGTTCTGATGTTCGTTTAATGAATGAATCTTTTTTAGAAGATATCATGACTCAAGACAATCCTAAACTAATCTATGTTTATGATTTCATGAATATGTGGACATTTTTTGTTGAACTTGCCGATATCGAGGAAAAAGAAGATGGTCGTTCATATCCTAATGTATTATTCTCATTTGGCGAATTACCTGAAACTCCACCAGAAAAAAACTTCGAAGCTGAAAATAGTGCCTTTGATTTTGACGATACCTTTGAAAACTATGACGATTTAGATTTTGATGAAAATTGGAATTAGTTGGTAGTAATTAAAATTTGAATTCCCTTTTACGAACAATACTATAATAAGAACATTCTATGATCAACTTATATGCCACCCAAATTGAAAGTATTTCTATACATAGAGTGGGCAATAAAAATAAAAATGAAGGTGTTTTTCTTTCAGAAGAACCGTTCAGGCTAAATGATGAAACCACTGGTTTATTAAAGGAATATTTTTTCAAACCATTTAGAGAAAAAGAGGAAAACTACTATAAGCTTGCCAATGAAGTTGATGTTGAGTTCAACGAACTATATAAAATAGTAAGTGAAGTTTTTACAGACAATTCAAAAGCACATTTGAATTCTAAAAAAATCGCTTCATTACTTTTCGAGCAATCAAATCACCCACATATTAAAAGTGGTGAAGTTTATGTTGCTTACTTAACAGGTCTATTATTAGATAATCAGAAAGTTGATGCCATAGGTATCTTTAAAAGCGAATTAAAACACGATTTTATTCAGTTTGAAGAAAAAGATAGCAACCTAGATATTGTTATTCAACAAGGTATTAACATCAATAAATTAGATAAGGGTTGTTTAATTTTCAATGTAGATAAAGAAGAAGGATATAAGGTTTTATCGGTTGACAGCAACAAGTACGACACTAAATATTGGATTGAAAATTTTTTAGGAGTTGACCCGCTTTCAGATGACAACTTCAAGACCAAAAACTATTTGAAATTCTGTCAAAATTTCGCAAAAGATGTTGTTTTACCTGCAGAAGATAAACAACAAGAAGTTTTGTTCATGAACCGTGCAGTGAACCATTTTGCAAAAAACGATTCTTTTGAAGAGTCTACGTTCTTGAATGAAGTAATGGAAAACCCTGAATTAATTCCAGAATTCAAACATTACAAAACAGAAAAAGGTCCAAAATATAGTATTCAGGATGTTTCTAATTTTGATATTGCCAACAAGGCCGTATCTGACGCAAGAAAGAAAATTAAAAACGTTATCAACTTAGATACCAATATACAGATAAAGCTAGATTTTATCAATCCGGAATCTGCAGAAAAATTTGTTGAAAAAGGTTGGGATGAAGATAGACAAATGTACTACTACCTAGTATACTTTAATAAAGAACAGAAGAGCTAATAGCAACTATTTTGATAGATAAAAAAAGAGGATGAATATAATATTCATCCTCTTTTTTTATGCAAACAATTGGTTGACAACAAAAATTATTTGGCTTCGTATTGTATTTTTATATTATTCTCGATAATCTGTTTCATACTAATATTCTCATAATTACGACGTACAAAGTTCAAGGCTAAATCGAGTACTTGACCCATAGTAGTGCAACTTTTAAAATCCATATCCATGGTAAGCACTTCTATTTGCTCTCTAAGCATGGCTATATTTTCAGGCGTAGAAATTTCATCGGTCTTACAAATAGCCCTTAATTTTTTAATTCTATTTCCAGAACTTAAAATACGTTTCGCCACCATGGAGCGTTCTTCTAACTTATATTGATCTACTGAGTCACTCTTTAACTTATTACGAACCAACTCGACCATTTTATAGTTTTCCTTAAAAAATTGTGGCCGATATACTTTCAATTTACCTTCAAAACATTGCTGATCAAAATCTATAGCTCTAATCTTATATACTACATGGTCAAAATCATGAGTCGGCACTATTACATAATTATAGGAACGCATATCTCCTAAAAGGCGAATCATACAACGCTCATTGAACTTTACAAATTCCTTGGCTAATTGTGCTTTCTCAGGTTCAGTACATTTTGGCAGCATATTTTTTATAAACTCATCACCAGGTATCCCAGCAATATGCTCCTCAATCAAGGTATCTTTATACACTAAAAAGTTAAGGTTATAAGGAGACAACATATGCTCCAATTCTAATCCATAAATACGAGATGCATCTGTTTTCTTAACATAGAAATATGTAAAATTGTCATTAAGAATATTACGGATTTTAATTCTAAAAGGCTTAGAATTACCAAACGTACAGAAGTCGACGGCATCTACATTTAAATACTGGTTAATATTATTACTTCCATCAGAATGTAAAATAGAATATACCTTTTTTAAACTATCATCAATTTCCTTTCTATCGAACTCGGAATAATAAGCGCGAACCCACAAGGTATCTTCATCATTTTTATCATACACGACCACTGAACCTGAAAAACGAAGTAAATCATCATAAAATATGGGAATTTCTATCTTTCTACTATAATGTTCTAAATAGTCATCTAAAGCCTCATTTACGGGGTAAGCAGGTTTCTTTTTAGACATTAATCGTTCTTCTGACATGACGTTGAAATAAATTTGATGATGTTAGTTGTAACAAAGTTAGGCTTTCTTCGTCAACTAGGTATATCAATCAATAACACCAACATACTTTGGACCATATTTTAACAGTACAAAATCTTACTAAAAAATTCGGGTACCTCACAGCAGTAAAAGATTTATCATTTACTATTGAGAAAGGCAATGTATATGGCATTCTTGGTCCTAACGGTAGCGGCAAATCAACTACCCTTGGCATCGTTTTAAATGTCGTTAATAAAACCAGTGGTCAATTCTCTTGGTTTAATGGACAGGCCTCAACCCATGAAGCATTGAAAAAGGTCGGTGCCATTATTGAGCGCCCCAACTTTTACCCGTACATGACTGCTTTACAGAATTTAAAATTGGTCTGCAAAATTAAAGACGTTGAGGAAGATAAAATAGAAGAAAAACTAGAGTTAGTTGGGCTGCTAGATAGAAAAGACAGCAAGTTTAGAACATTTTCTTTAGGAATGAAACAACGCTTGGCTATCGCCTCTGCCTTATTAAATGATCCAGAAATATTAATTCTTGATGAGCCTACCAATGGCCTTGACCCTCAAGGCATTCATCAAATACGTGAAATCATTAAGACCATTGCCGCAAAAGGAACAACAATTTTATTGGCCTCACATTTATTGGATGAAGTTGAAAAAGTATGTACACACGTTATCATATTAAGAAAAGGAGAAAAATTATATTCCGGCAGAGTAGATAGTTTAAAAGCAAGCTTTGGATTTTTTGAGCTCAAAACTTCTGATATGGATTCTTTATATTCTTTTCTAAAAGGAAATGAACATTTCGGTGAAATAAAAATAGAAAATGGTTTACTTACAGCCTTTCTACATACTGAATTAGATGCCCAAAAGTTGAATAAACTATTGTTTGAAAACGGTATAGTAGTTTCCCATTTGGTCAAAAGAAAAGAAAGTCTAGAAGAGCAGTTTTTAGAACTAACTAAAAATGCAAAAGCCTAAAACAACCCGACAATGATACGACTACTACACATAGAATTCATAAAACTTTGGAATAATAGAGCAAGTAAAATATTAATTATTTCATACTTCACCCTTCTAACTTCTATTGCTTTGTTTGCCGCCATAAAGTTCGATATTGGTCCTATACAATTTCATTTAGCGGACCAGGGAATATTTAATTTTCCTTACATATGGCACTTTAATACCTTTATTACGGCATTCTTTAAACTTTTCTTGGCAATTGTAATCGTTTCGATGATGTCAAATGAATACAGTAATAAGACCATAAAGCAGAACTTAATTGACGGACTCTCTAAAAAGGAGTTTATACTTTCGAAATTCTTGACCGTAATTTCTTTTTCTTTGATTTCTACCCTTTTTGTTTTTGTCGTATCATTGATTTTGGGGCTGGCATATTCAGATTACAATGAAATTTCAATTATACTAACCGACTTAGAGTTTTTAGTTGCATTTTTCGTCAAACTAACAGGTTTCTTTTCCTTCTGTTTGTTCTTAGGTGTTTTGGTTAAAAGATCAGCTTTCGCTCTTGGCTTTTTAATTCTGTGGCAAGTATTTGAAGGCATCATCAGAGGCGTTATGCGCTGGAAATTATTTGATGGTGAAACTACAGATGCTATAATGGGCTTTTTTCCACTACAAGCAATGTTTAACCTAATCAAAGAACCTTTTACAAGATTGGGAGCCGTACAATCTGTCGTAAACCAAATGGGTGAAGAATTGAGCCTAGACTATGCTATTCATTGGTATGAAATTCTAATTGTATTGATTTGGACAGCAATTTTTATTTATGGTTCATACGCTATCCTAAAGAAACGAGACCTATAGTACGACTAATAGATTGGACTTTAGTCCTATTTAACACGATTTCGAAAGGGTAAATTTTCATTTTGTAGTATATTGTATTGTTTACGAACATGCTATGAAAAAGAATTGGAATATATCATTACCAAAGATTTTGGCTATGCCATTAACTTTCATGGTATTTTTCATTTCTTTTTCTCAAATTAATGCGCAAGACTGCCCTGCTCTTTTAAATCCATTAAACGGTTCTGAGTTAGTACCATTGAATTCGACTATTCGATGGCAACCAGTTACTGGTGTGCCCGGTTATATTTTGTCTTTGGGAACAACAGAAGGCGGAACCGATATTCTGAACGAACAGAATTTAGGAGCATCGAACAGCTACACTCCTTCAACAGGTTTACCAGAGAACACAGAAATATTTGTAACAATTACTCTTTTCTTTTTTAATCAACCTAATATTGTTTGCGACAGTCAAAGTTTCACAACAGCTAGACTGAGTGAAGCACCAGAATGTACCACATTCAATATTCCACAAGAAAATGCATTGAATGTAAATACTGCAACCAATATTACATGGAACGCTTCTGTGAGTGCCACAGGCTATTTCCTTACCATTGGCACATCAATGAATGGAGGTGAAATAGTCGATAATCTTGACGTCGGCAATACCTTAAGCTATAATCCGACTGCAGACTTACCTGAGGAAACGACTTTCTATATTTATGTAATACCTTATAATAGAATAGGATTGTCCGTTGGTTGTAGCCCCTCTATATTTACTACGGCACCGAAGGCAGATTTACCTTTCTGTGCTACAATGATTACGCCATTCGATGGGGAAACTAACGTTCCTTTAAGTCCGGTTTTAGAATGGAACGAAGTACCCAATGCAATTGGCTATAGAGTTACTATAGGTACATCTCCTTTTGAGTCCAACATTTTAGAGGATGCTATATTCTTTAAAACATCTACAATAGTAATTGATTTTGAACCAAACCGCACTTTTTTCATTACCATAACTCCGTTTAACAATGCGGGTGATGCTATTGGTTGTTCACAGGAAACCTTTTCTACATTACTTGGCTGTGGTCCATATTTTGACCCCTTAACTGGTGAATTACAAGTTTTAAATCCCGAAATAACTTTTCCCGATACTATTACCGTTTGTCTAGATAATGAATCAAATATAATCTCTGCAACCGACCAAGCGGATGGTTATAGATGGTTTAAGGTCGATGATACAGGAAATGAAACTTTTCTATCGTCATCGGCAGAACTATCTATTTCTGAAGTTGGTAATTATATTTACGAAGTCTATTCGGTATTCGAAGACTCTGGCAGGTCATTTGAGTGTTCTACCTCAAAAAAATTTACAGTCGAAGCCTCCCAAGTACCTGTAATTAAAAATATATTGGTAACCAATCTAGCCAATACAAGTAATTATGAAGTGCTGACCACCGAATCTGGAAGTTTTGAATATGCATTAGACAATGAAAATGGGCCATACCAGGATAGCAATAGATTTAATGAAATAACCCTTGAAAATCATACCGTTTATGTTCGTGATAAAGGAGGATGCGGCATTGTTAATAAACTCATTGAACAAGATTTGATGGTTGAAGGCTTTCCCAAGTTTTTTACACCTAATGGAGATGGTGTCAATGATTATTGGCAATTTATACCACCTTTAGCAACCGGTGAAAACAATGTATTGAATATATGGATTTTTGATAAGTTTGGAGCGCTCTTGGCTCAGTTAGCACCAGATTCAGTTGGCTGGAACGGTAATTTTAATGGAAGAGCGCTGCCCGAATCTAATTATTGGTTTAAGGCAATATCAAATAATAATAAAGTAATTAAAGGTCATTTTAGTTTAAAAAGGTGAACCTATGGGCAAAAAAAGAATCATATTAATTATATCTATATACCTTTGTATTGGGTTCTATTCTTCTTTTTGCTATACACAACAATGTCCGACAATGACATCGCCAATAGATGGCGACATTAATGTGCCCGTAGACAACTTAATTCAGTGGACTGCCGTTGATGGTGTTATTGGTTATTTGATATCCTTAGGCACAACACCTGGTGGAGGAGAAATTATAAATAGACGTTCTTCTGGATTAAATAATTTTTACCAACCCACTGTTGGATTACCGGAAAATACCTTAATTTATGTAACTATAAGCCTATTTTTACCCGACGCACCAATTAAGGTTTGTCCTCTCAAAATTTTCACTACCGTCAACATAACCGACCCACCCGTTTGCACAACACTTGCCTCACCTCTAAACCAAGAAACAGGAATACGTGTAGACACTAATATTAAATGGAATTATGCGCCTGGCGCTACCAATTACCTCATTTCTTTAGGCACATCACCTAATAATTATGACCTTATTGAAAATTTTGAAACCGGTAATATACTTTCATATAAACCAGAAAATAATCTTGAATTAAATCAATCTATTTTTGTTAGAGTAATTCCTTTCAATGAAAATGGTGAAGCTTTGTTATGCACTGAAGAATATTTCACCACTGGGGAACCTACGGTGCAATGTAATCCTAATGATTTTCCAATTATTACGATACCGGACAAAGTTTCTTTGTGCTCAAACTTAGAATTTGGGATCTTAAATAATAATCAAATAGCTCGTGGATATAGGTGGATAAAAATAAATAACGATGGTACTGAAAATCTAATATCTACGAACCCAGACTTAGAGTTTGACGAAGCTGGGTTTTATCGAGTAGAGCTATATAATATTATTTCGGAGTTTGGAGCTATTATAGAATGCCCAGTTACTAAAAATTTTGAAGTCGTTGACTCAGAATTACCCGTTATAGAAAATGTAATAGTTTCAAGAGAACCCAACGGCCTAAGAATAGAAATTGAAGCTACAGGTAATGGTGAATATGAATATTCGATAGAAAGTCGTGATAATGGATTTCAGGATAGTGCTATATTCACAAATCTTGAACCTGGCGAACGTACTGTATATGTTCGCGATAAATTCGGATGTGGTGTTACTCAGCGTCTTGTAGAAAAAGAAGTTTCAGTTAAGGATTTCCCTCCTTTTTTTACGCCGAATGGTGATGGAATAAATGATTTTTGGCAGCTAAGGAATGAATCTGATAGTAGCGAACTTAACATTGAATTTATCTTTATATTCGATAGGTATGGGAATTTACTTGCACAACTAAACCCTAAATCTGAAGGTTGGAATGGCCATTTCAATGGTAGAGAATTACCTGAAACTGAGTATTGGTTTAAAGCAGTGTCATATTCCCAAAAAGTAATTAAAGGTCACTTTAGCCTAAAACGATAAATGAAAAATTGATACAAATGAATTTAAAAGAAATGTTTCTCGTTCTGAAGTACTTGGGCATTTTTTTGATCTGCTCATTATTATCAGCTCAAGACTGCCCAACATTTACCTATCCTATTAATGGGGCGACCGACATACCCTTAGACGCCACGTTAACTTGGCCTGAAGTTTTAGGTTATAATGGGTATTTATTGTCAATTGGCACAACGCCGATGGGAAATGACATACTTGATAGAAAACCTGTCGGCATCGACTTATCTTATACTCCACCTTTAGGATTTCCCGACAATACCAGGCTTTATACGACTTTAAGCTTGGTACCATTTGACGGCCCACCTATTGCATGTCAAGAAATTTCCTTTACTACAATCCAAACAACTTCTGCACCATCTTGCTCTATTTTAATAGCGCCGGACAATAACGCTAGTAGCGTTACTATAATAACCGATTTAGAATGGTCTTATGCTCCCGGTGCTAATGGCTATACCCTATCTATGGGTACCACACCAAACGGAACTGACCTTGTCGATAATTTAGATGTACAGAATGTATTAAGTTATAACCCACCAGAAGACTTACCGCAAAACTCTTCAATTTATGTACGTATTGTTCCGTATAACGATATCGGTTCTGCGACGTCGTGTCCTGAAGAAGTCTTTACCACAAGTTTTGCATTATACGTTTGTGACCCCTATGTTAATGAAAATACAGGCGAACTAGTATACCGTGCTCCACAAATCAACCTACCCAACATTGTAGGTATTTGCAGTGATGAACTGCCATATACGATTACTACAGATGATGATGCAGATGGTTTCAGGTGGTATATAACCAATAGCGGTAGTGAAGAATCTTTAATATCACAATCACGAAGTGTAGACATTTCCATACCTGGTAAATATCGATTTGAAGCCTATAATACTATCACCACCGATAATGGTATTATTGAATGCACCAGTTCTAAACTTATTGATATCGTAGCATCTGAGGCAGCTACTATTACAGCGATAGATGTTGTCAATTTTATCAATGGCAAAACAATTACCATTTCTGCCATAGGCGACGGTCAATATGAATATGCTTTAGACAACCGAGACGGGCCTTATCAAGATATTCCAATTTTTAACAATATTCCAGATGGCCAACATATTGCCTATGTACGCGATAAAAATGGTTGTGGAATTACGGATAGATCGGTAGATAGGGATATCGTGTCCAATGATTTTCCCGCATTTTTCACCCCAAATGGAGATGGTATTAATGATTATTGGCAATTTGTTCCTCCACCAGAAAACTTTGAATCTGTAATTGACATAATTTTTATATTCAACCAGTATGGCGGTCTACTAAAACAAATTAATCCCAAGGATAAAGGTTGGGACGGGACTTTTAACAATAAGGTTTTACCTGAGTCAGATTACTGGTTTAGGGCAAGTTTTCTTAATAGACAAGAAATTATCGGTCATTTTTCTTTAAAAAGGTGACAGAAATCGTAAGGGCTTACGTCTAATATAAAATTCGTCTTTCGTATTTTTATACTAAGTATCAGCATGATGGATATTTAATTAGTTTCCACTTACAAATACCTATGCAAGATGAATTTTTAAGCCATTCAGTTTAGACTTCAAAAAAGAGAATTACCATACATGAAATTCAAAGTAGTATCAGAATTTAAGCCCACAGGAGATCAGCCAAATGCCATTCGACAATTGGTTCTAGGACTGAATGAAAATGAAAAATATCAAACCTTATTAGGGGTAACAGGCTCTGGAAAAACATTTACGGTAGCGAATGTTATTGAAGAAGTTCAAAAACCTACCTTAATATTGGCACATAACAAGACCTTGGCAGCTCAACTTTACTCTGAGTTTAAACAGTTTTTTCCAAATAATGCGGTGGAATATTTTGTTTCATACTACGATTACTATCAACCAGAGGCATTTATACCCACTAGCGGTGTATACATTGAAAAGGATCTTTCGATTAATGAGGATATTGAAAAATTACGCCTAAGCACGACTTCTTCTCTTCTTTCGGGCAGACGAGATGTCATTGTTATTGCCTCGGTCTCTTGCCTTTATGGTATTGGAAACCCCGTGGAATTTCAAAAAAATGTCATCTCCATTAAAAAAGACCAAGTTATTGCCAGAACCAAGCTAATGCATCAATTAGTTCAATCGCTGTATTCGAGAACAATGGCCGAGTTTAAGAATGGAAACTTTCGAGTAAAAGGTGACGTTGTAGATGTCTTCCCTAGTTATGCCGACCATGCCTACAGAATACATTTCTTCGGTGATGAAATAGAAGAAATAGAAGCTTTTGACCCGTTTAACAATAAGATCATCGAAGTTTACGAAACACTTACTATTTACCCAGCTAATATGTTCGTCACCTCTAAAGATGTCTTGCAGAATGCTATTCATAGCATTCAAGACGATTTAGTTAAACAAATCGACTACTTCAAAGATATAGCCAAACCTCTAGAAGCAAAACGTTTAGAGGAGCGTACAAATTTCGATTTAGAAATGATACGTGAGCTTGGTTATTGCTCTGGTATTGAAAATTACTCTAGATACTTAGATGGTCGTGAACCAGGTACAAGACCTTTCTGTCTTTTAGATTATTTTCCCGATGATTATTTAATGGTCATTGATGAAAGTCATGTGACCATACCACAAGTACACGCAATGTATGGTGGTGACCGATCGCGAAAAGTAAATTTAGTTGACTACGGGTTTCGCTTGCCAGCTGCAATGGATAACCGACCCCTTAAATTTGAGGAGTTTGAAGCGTTACAAAATCAGGTTTTATTTGTTAGTGCCACACCTGCAGATTACGAGCTACAATTGAGTCAAGGTGTATATGTTGAACAAGTAATTAGACCAACTGGCTTGTTAGACCCTATAATAGAAATAAGACCAAGTCTAAACCAAATAGATGATTTGGTAGAGGAAATTCATCAGCGGGTTGAAAAAGATGAGCGAACTTTAGTCACCACTTTGACCAAAAGAATGGCCGAAGAATTGGCAAAATACCTCGATAGAATTAACGTGAGATGCAGATATATTCATAGTGATGTAGACACTTTAGAACGTGTTGAAATCATGCAAGATTTACGAAAAGGAATCTTCGATGTACTTATTGGAGTGAATTTATTACGTGAAGGATTAGACCTTCCAGAGGTATCTTTAGTCGCAATTTTAGATGCCGATAAAGAAGGATTTCTACGTAGCAATAGATCACTAACCCAGACCGTTGGTAGAGCTGCAAGACACCTAAATGGCAAGGCAATTATGTATGCAGATAAGATAACAAATAGCATGCAAAAAACAATTGACGAGACAAATTATAGACGTGAAAAACAGATAAAATATAACACCGATAATAATCAAATTCCGAAAGCTTTAAACAAAAGTTTAGACAATGTTTTATCAAAGAATTCAGTCTCAACCTATCACTTCATAAAAGAAGAATTACGTGCCGCTGAACCTGACTTGGAATACATGACCAAAGAACAAGTTGAGAAGATGATTAAGGAAAAAAGAAAGGCTATGGAAAAGGCTGCAAAAGAGCTTGATTTTATGCAAGCTGCGAAGTTAAGAGACGAAATTAAATCGTTACAAGAACAAGAATAAGTTCGATTTTAGCAAAATTTTCATTTTTCCAAAAAATATAAATTAAAATATTAATTAAAATTATATAAATCACTGGATAAAAGTATTTTATATATAATCTTTAGACAAGACTAAATCGATTTATATCTCTACAAAATGGAAAAATGGAAAGTTTTAATAGTATTCTTCGTATGTGTTTTAAGCAGCTACAGCAGCCAATGTCAACACTTAAAAAGGGAAGAATTAAAATCACTTACTGATAAAAAATTCAATGTAGCTTTTACGAATTTACGCCATTTTTTAAAACTACAAAATGATGGTAATTACCCAGAACAAATCGATCAGAACAAAGAGTGGTGCGATAGCGTTTTTAGAAAATTAAACTTCAAAACCCAGACTATAAAAACCGAGGGTGCTCCCCTCCTCTTTGCAGAAAAAATTTATAAAAAAAACTACAAGAACATTCTCTTTTATTTACAGATTGATGGGCAACCTGTTGACAGTTCCGCTTGGTCACAACCCAATCCTTTTGAACCTACAATTAAAGAATTCAAAAATGGAATTTGGAGTCCAATAGAAATTGATTCAAACCAAAATATTTATGATGACTGGAGAATTTTTGCACGCTCTGCATCCGATTCAAAAGGTCCGGCGATGTCATTAATTTCCGCTTTACAAATTCTTCAAGAACAAAACATAAATCCGCAATACAACGTAAAAGTGATTATGGATTTCCAAGAAGAATTAGGTTCTCCAGATTTACCAAAAGCAGTTTTAGAAAACAAAGATTTGTTGAGTGCCGAAATGCTTTTTATTATGGACGGCACAAGACACCTTTCTAATTTACCAACATTGACTTATGGAGCTAGAGGAATTGCAACTGCAACCATAAAAGTATTCGGACCAAAATATGCACTTCATAGTGGTCAATATGGAAATTATGCACCTAATCCGGTTTTTGAAGCTGCACGATTAATAAGCAGTTTAAAGGATGACCGAGGAATTGTACAAATACCAGGGTTTTATGATGGCGTCATTTTAACCGACCGTGACAAACATTTACTAGCTATGATTCCTGAAAACAATGATAGTCTAAATAATAGACTAGGTATATTCAGCTCTGAACAAGTGGCACCTACCTACCAAGAAGCCTTACAATTTCCTAGTTTAAACATAAGAGGAATCAAAGCAGCCTACACAGGCAAGGAAGTACGAACCCTAATACCAGAAGATGTCATTATTGAAATAGACATGAGACTAGTACCTGAAACGCCTGCAGAAAGACAATTAGGGTTATTACGTAATCATATCTTAAAGCAAGGCTATCATTTGGTTGATTCTGTACCTAATGATCAAGATAGGGCCACTTTTAAGAAACTTGCTTCATTAGAGTACCGAATTGGTTCAAAACCCTTTAGAACGGATATGGATACCGATATCGGAAAATTTTTAAACTCGGCATTTCAAAAAGTATTTGGAGGCAAGATTGTTAATATGAGAACCACAGGCGGCTCGCAACCAATGGCACCCTTTATTCAAACCTTGAACATACCCGCAGTATCTATCAGAATCCCAAATCCGGATAACAGTATACATGGGCCTGACGAGAATTTACGGTTAGGGAATTATAGAGAAGGAATTTTATCGTGTTTGGCAATATTAACCGAGCCATTACCATAAAAAAAGTGCCTTGATTACTCAAAGCACTTTAAACAAACAACTCAAACCAACCTAAAAAATTTTACATTTAAGACAACTCGATTTTTCTTTTTGGCTTTGGCAAAGCTTCTTCCTTCTTAGGAAGATTGAATTTTAGAACCCCATTAATATACGTAGCTTCAATTTTATCTGTAGCTACAGTTTCAGGAAGGGTAAAAGCTCTTTTGAAAGATGAAAGCGTAAACTCTCTTCTTGTAAAATTTTCTTTTGATTCCTCTTCCTCCTTCTTAGTTTCAGAAGAAACAGTCAAGACAGAATTATCTATTTCGATAATCAATTCATCTTTATTTCTACCTGGCACAAATAGTTCCAGTTCAAAATTTTCCTCATTCTCTTTAATATTAACCGCTGGTATAGCAGTTGTTTCATTACGCGTGCCACCGAACCAATCTGGTCTAAAGATTTCGTTCATTAAAACTGGGAACAATACTTCATTTCTCTTAGTTAAACTCATAATAGTATATTTTAAAAAGATTATTTTATTAATTAATTTGAATAGAACAAACTATATACCAATGCATTTTTAGCGACATTATGTCTTGTTTTATTTTTAATTACATGTCATTTTGTCAAAAAAATCTGAATTTGAGTCTGTTATTTGATTGAATCAGCCATTATTCAAGCTCTTTTTTAACTAGTTTTATATCGAAACTCAACTCATGGATAGACTGACCAACTTCGTACAGCAAATACGCAATAAAATTGCCTTCCTACCAACCATAATTTCAATAGCCGGGTTAGTGTTAGCATTCTTTATGATTTACTTGGAGCAAGTAAATATATCTAGCTATTTAATAGATGTAGCACCTGGCTTGGTAATAGATAATACGGATACAGCCAAAACCATATTAAGCACTTTAATTGGAGGCTTGTTTTCTTTGACGGTTTTTAGCTTTTCGATGGTCATGGTTTTATTAAACCAAGCCTCGAGTAATTTCTCACCAAGAGTTTTACCAGGAATTATATCAGATGAAAAACATCAATTTGTATTAGGCCAATACATTGCAACCATACTTTACAACATCTTTATTCTTATCTCAATAGAGCCTACGGAGAATTCTTATCAAACCCCAGGTTTTTCAGTATTGATAGGCATCATTTTAACTGTATTGTGCCTAGCGTCGTTCATTTATTTCATACACCATATTTCACAGGCCATACAAGTGGGTAATATCTTAATAGATATTCACGAAAGAACAAGGGCTGAAATTGAAAATATAATTGAACAAGAAAAAGAAAAGTCATTAGATTTTCCAAATACGGAGAATTGGGAGGCATACGAAATTACCTCATCGGGATATTTTTATGGAATACTCCACGATAATCTTTTAAAGCTATGCAAGGAAAATAACACTAAGATTGTGATTAATCTATTTAAAGGTCAATTTATCTTAGATGGCACAATCGGACTTTTAACCGAAAAACCAATTGATGAAAAATTAAAGGAAAATATAATGAACACCTTACTTTTTAATAATGAAGAACTAATGGGTGAAAATTATATTTATGGGTTTAGACAAATATCAGAGATAGGCGTTAAGGCAATGTCACCCGGAATAAACGATCCAGGCACCGCATTAAATACCATTGATTATCTTACTTCATTGTTTCTTGTTTTAATGAAAAAATGGGAATATGAATATGTAAGCGATTCAGATAATGTTAATTGGTCTAGGACCAAATGTCCTAACTTTTCAGAAGTACTTTATAATGTTATGGCAACTTATCGCCAATATTGCAAACATGATATAACGGTAATGAGAAAATTGATGCACATGCTTAAAACACTAACATATCATGTTATAAACTCTAATCAGTTAGAAGATATTGAAATAGAAATCAATGAATTGCGCGAAGACGCAAAATTGAATATCGAGAATAAAAGAGATTTATCAAAAATTGATACCGAATTTATCTCGTGGTCTTAATTATAATGCGCTTTAAAAATAGCAATTAACAAATCTGGTGGAACAATTTTATCGGGGTATTTATGCATAATAGCTAATACCTGTTGAATTGCACTAGGTGGTAAACCCATTTTCAACCCTATATCATGTATTCGTTTTATTTCAATCATTTCTTGTTTGTCATCAACATTCATTAACAACAACAATCTATGAAACTGCACAATTCGTTCTGACTGTGATTTAGGTATTATATGCTCAACATTCTCAGTAAACAAACTATCGAATATTTTTTTACTGACTTCTAATTGTTGCGCAACAGAAAAAAGAAAGTCATATTCCGATTGCTTTATTTCGTTGTTGACTTTGGCAAAAGCAATCATTTCTGATAAAATACTAAGTTTTTCTTTTTCCGTTGGCATAAATCAGTGTAAAATATTGACATTCTTAATATTAACTCAAAATTTTAAGCAATCGTATATTTCATGACATGTTTCCTTCGCATATTAAAACTCAAACCACCGATGAAAACTTTTCTTCCCTAAAATCAAATATCTTTATTTTTATTTCAGGGCATTGAAACTTGCTTGAATAGTATTTAAAGAATGACTTCCAAGTAAAAAATATAATACACAAACCAATGGGTACATAATTTTATAATAACTTGCAGTGCTTAAATTAGTAGTATGACCAATAACGATATATTTAAAAAATTAAGAGTAGCCTTAAAATTCAGGGATGATGAAATCGTTGAAATACTTCAATTAGTAGATTTTAAAATTTCTAAGAGTGAGTTAGGTGCTTTTTTTAGAAATGAAGAGCATCCTAATTATATGGAATGTGGTGACCAAGTGTTACGTAATTTCTTGAATGGATTGGTAATTCACCTTAGAGGAACTAAGGAGAATCCGAAAAACCCAGGTGACGTTCTTTCAGGAAAAACTAAAGTTGCTGAAAAGCCAGCTAAAAAATTTAATGTTAGGGAAGATTTTAAAAGCAAACAGCTGAAAAAAGTAGACAAAGCAATTACTCCAGTTAAATATAAAAACAAGAAAAAATCCTGATACATTTT
Source organism: Maribacter orientalis (assembly GCF_900109345.1). GTDB lineage: Bacteria > Bacteroidota > Bacteroidia > Flavobacteriales > Flavobacteriaceae > Maribacter > Maribacter orientalis. The sequence goes on along the minus strand of NZ_FNZN01000003.1, from coordinate 411,797 downwards.
AGTGCAGCAGGATTTTTACTCATAACCTTTAAACTAGGTTAAGCTTTTACACGAACCGGAATAGTATAAATTTTACCTTCTTCCACTTCATTCAAATTTACTTTTTGATAGTTTAGTTTATTCTTAACGAAGCTTTCCATTTTCTCAAAATCTGTACTTACAGATAACACAACAATTTCGCCTTCATTATTTAATGTAAAACGAACCTGAGCTGTCAAATCAGATTGTTCCTCAGAAAAATTATTTTCTGATAACATTGCTGATATCTGTGCTGAAAGACTTTTTGTAGGGTTTTCACCTGTTGTATCGTTTGCCAATACATTACCTGTTGCAAGTAGCATTGCAGCTACCACTACTAAACTTAATTTTCTCATGACTTTTTGTTTTTCCTCCAGAAATTCTGAAGATTGATTAATAATTGATTGATGATGAATTATTAAAAAGACGCTTGAAAATTGATAATGTTACCAATTATTTCAATTTTAACATCTTTTTAATGAAAATTTCTCAATTTCTTCCATTAAAATAAATATCGAAAGAATAGATATTTCAAGTTTTAAAAGTCTTAACCATTATTTCATTCGGTTAACATTACCTACAGATTAGGGGTACTTTCAATTACCCTAAGTTTAAATTCATGAGCACAAATTAACATATTGATAAAAGTTAAATGCAAAAAAAAAGACCATTCTTATGAATGGTCTTTAATGTAATATGTTAAGAAAACTTGTTTAAGCCAATACAGCTTTAACTTTATCGGCAGCTTCTTGAAACTGAACAGCTGATTGAACCGCTAATCCAGAATTATCAATTATCTCTTTTGCCAATTCAGCATTTGTACCTTGTAATCTTACAATAATCGGCACTTTCATTGAATCGCCCATATTCTTATATGCATCAACAACACCTTGTGCTACACGGTCACAACGAACTATACCGCCAAATATATTGATTAGTATCGCCTTTACGTTTGGATCTTTTAATATGATTCTAAATGCTTCTTCAACTCTTTTAGCATCAGCAGTACCACCAACATCTAAGAAGTTAGCTGGCTCACCACCTGCCATTTTAATTAAATCCATCGTAGCCATGGCAAGACCTGCTCCGTTAACCATACATCCAACGTTACCGTCTAAATCTACATAGTTAAGACCAACCTCTCTCGCTTCAACTTCTATTGGATTTTCTTCTCTTAAATCACGCATTTCTGCATATTGTCTTCTACGATAAAGTGCGTTATCGTCTATAGATACTTTTGCATCTACCGCCAAAATCATATCATCAGAAGTTTTCAATACAGGGTTGATTTCAAACATACTTGAATCACTTTCAACATATGCTTTATATAAAGAAGTCACAAATTTTGTCATCTCTTTAAATGCTTTACCAGAAAGACCAAGGTTGAAAGCTATTTTTCTAGCTTGAAACCCTAAAATACCAGTTGCAGGATCAATTTCTTCAGTAAAAATCAAATGAGGCGTATGTTCAGCAACTTCTTCAATATCCATACCGCCTTCAGTAGAATACATGATCATATTCTTACCGGTAGCCCTGTTTAAAAGGACAGACATATAAAACTCTTTTGTTTCACTGTCTCCTGGGTAGTACACATCTTCAGCTACCAATATTTGATGAACTCTTTTACCTTCTGCAGAAGTTTGCGGGGTAATTAGGTTCATTCCAATAATCTGGTTTGCTATTTCTTCTACCTCTTTAAGGTTTTTGGCCAATTTAACACCACCACCTTTACCACGACCACCTGCGTGCACTTGAGCTTTTATAACATGCCATCCAGTTCCGGTTTCAGCAGTTAATTGCTTTGCAGCCTCAACAGCCTCTTTCGCATTATGGGCAACTATTCCTCTTTGGATGCGCACCCCAAAACTTGCTAATATCTCTTTTCCTTGATATTCGTGAAGGTTCATATATATGGTGATTTTAATTGTTAAGCAAAAATAGGAAACACTAAGTAATAATCTAAAAATACAAGTGATTAATTAGAATAACTCTAAGAATAAACTGTATAAAACCACAAAACCTCTTTAAAGTGATACAATTTTACAACCTATTAAATATCACATTTCCCAATCTTGGAAATCTAAAGGGTCAAAATTTTTGAAATGACCATTAAGTTCTATTATTTTTCTTGTTCGTTCTACCTCTGATAAAACGGTAATTGTAGCTGTTAGATGTAGGCTTATAAAATTAAGCCTATCGTTTTCTTTAGGTATTTGAAGAAGTTGATATTCTTGATCGAAAGACAACCCAATTTTATGGGCCAATGTAAAACTATTGAATGTTTCTACATTCAACTCTTTATAGGGGACCTCCATTATTGTATATAATTGATGTATACCCTTTATAATAGTTTGTTTTTTATCTATGGATGCTTCATAATCGTAATCCAAAAGTTTTACAATTCCACCAGCATATAATTTACCTGGCATACTTTTCTCAAAAGCCAAAAGTCTAAAAACCTGCCGTGCAACGCAAACAACATCCATTTCGCCACTATCGTAAGTACTTACTACCTCTACCAGCTGAACCTCAACACCATACTCCATCTTATTATTTATAAAGACGGGAATACCAAAAGTGATCGCTTCCTTCCTACAATCGGTTATCAGTTGCTTATAACGCTCTTCAAAAATATGAAGCGGTACTGTTTCTCCTGGAAAAAATATGGACTGTAGCGGAAATAAAGGTATTTTCATTGTATAAAATTACAAAGGACTTTACAGTACGCCAAAATAAATATAATTCATAAATGTTACAAATATCACATTTTGTTATTTTTATTGTTTATATGTGATTATTTTTGTTGCTGTCCAATTAGAGAAGTAACTTTGTATAAAATTGTATAGTATGAAAAATGAGGATTTGTTGCAAATAGCAAAAACCTTTGGTGATCCGGTTTATGTCTATGACTCAGAAAAAATAGTTTCACAGTTTAATAGATTGACTAAGGCATTTGGGTCGGTTAAGAAATTACAGCTCAATTATGCAGCCAAAGCCTTATCTAATATTACTGTCTTAAGATTAATGAATAGTCTTGGTAGCGGATTAGATACGGTTTCTATACAAGAAGTACAATTAGGATTGTTAGCCGGTTTTAAACCTGAATCCATCATTTTTACTCCTAATGGCGTTTCGCTTGAAGAAATTGAAGCAGCATCTAAACTTGGCGTTCGTATTAATATAGACAACCTATCAATATTAGAACAATTTGGTAGCAAACACCCGAATATTCCAGTTTGTATAAGAATTAATCCGCATGTTATGGCCGGTGGAAATTCTAATATTTCCGTAGGGCATATAGATTCTAAATTCGGAATCAGCATTCATCAAATTCCACATTTGCTTCGCATTGTAGAGTTGACTAAAATGAATATTAATGGTATTCATATGCATACTGGAAGTGATATTTTAGATATCGATGTTTTCCTTTATGCTTCTGAAATATTATTCGATACAGCCCGTAATTTTAAAAATCTTGATTTTATCGATTTCGGTAGTGGCTTCAAAGTTCCTTACAAAGAAGGCGATATTGAAACCAACATAGAAGAGTTGGGTAAAAAATTGAGTACTCGTTTCAATGAATTCTGCAAAGAATATGGCAAAGATTTGACTTTGGCATTTGAACCTGGTAAATTTTTAGTAAGTGAAGCTGGAGTTTTTCTAGCTAAAGTAAATGTAGTTAAACAGACTACTTCAACCGTTTTCGCAAGTGTAGATTCTGGCTTCAACCATTTAATACGCCCAATGCTTTACGGTGCTACACATACCATAAAAAATATATCTAATCCTGAGGGAAGAGAACGATATTACTCTGTTGTTGGTTATATATGTGAGACCGATACATTTGCAAGCAACAAGAGAATTAATGAAATAACAGAAGGTGATATTCTCTGCTTTAAAAATGCTGGTGCTTATTGCTTTACAATGGCAAGCAACTACAATTCTAGATTTAGACCACCAGAGGTTCTTTGGCACAAAGGCAAATCAATTCTTATTCGCGAAAGAGAAACTTTTGATGATTTAATTCGTAATCAGGTAGACATTAAAGATTTGTTCGCTGTTAAAGAAATTGCTAAAGTGAAATAAAGAACGTAAAAATGCGTTAGTTTTGGTATTGTTATTGGACTAATATCTCAAAAATAACTCATGAAGACGTATTCTTTATTTTTTTCTAAATCATTTTTATTCTTATCCGTTCTATTTGTTTCTGCCGCTACTTATGCACAAGAGGTAAATTGGCTTTCTTGGAAGGAAGCTGCAGAATTAGCTGCAACCGATAAAAATCCTAAAAAAATATTTATAGATGTCTATACCGATTGGTGTGGGTGGTGTAAGAAAATGGATAAAGACACCTTTCAAAACCCTGAAGTTGCCGCTTATATGGCAGAAAACTATTATATGGTTAAGCTAGATGGAGAAGGCAAAGAACCTATTGAATACAAAGGGAAAACTTATAATTTCGTACCCTCAGGAAGAAAAGGATATCATGAATTTGCAGCTGCCTTAATGCAAGGTCGTTTAAGTTACCCCACAACGATTTTTCTAGATGAAGAATTAAACATGCTTTCACCAGTACCTGGTTATCAAAAACCAAAGCCATTTTTAGAAATAGCGCGTTATTTTGGTGATAACATTTATAAAGAGAAAAAATGGGACGCCTATGTTAGCAAGGCCGGTAAATAAATTAGAAGTTTATCTTTAATTTCATATTTCATTTTTAAATAAAATTAATGTACTACTTAATAGTTACTGTTTAGGATAACCAAAAAAAACTCTTATTTAGAGTTAATTCAATATTTAAAATTGGAAAGGAATTTCCATTAAAGTATTTTCACTTCAACATATTATTACCAATATATGAAGAAAGTACTTTACTTGTTTTTCTGGGTATTCATAATCATCTCCTGCAAAAATAACCCACAAGCCACCAAAGCTATAGAGTCTGGTGTATCTTTAGAAATGGCAACCTATAGGGCATCACAAATTTCTAATGTTCATTACAACCTTAATTTTCAAATTCCAGAAGAACAGAAAAACCCCATACATTCTAAATTAATTTTAGATTTTAATCTAGAACAGCTTCAAGAATCCGTTTATTTAGATTTTAAGGAGGAAACTTCTAAAATAAAATCGGTAGCGATCAATGACAATTCTGTCGGTATTAAACATATTAACGAGCACATTTTTTTATCCAAAGACCATTTAAAAAATGGAAGGAATTCTGTTACCATAGAGTTTATTGCCGGGGAACTATCCTTGAATAGAAATAAAAATTACCTCTACACTTTGCTAGTACCGGACCGTGCTAGAACTTTATTCCCCTGTTTTGACCAACCTAACATTAAAGGAACTTATACGCTAAGTATTACTGCCCCAAAGGACTGGAAAGTTTTGTGCGGTTCTAAAGAAGCAAATAAAATTGAGCAAGGAGCATATACAAAACACGAATTCGGCGAATCTGACCGAATGAGTACCTATCTATTTTCATTTGTTGCAGGCAAATTTGAATCGGTCACCAAAAAACCTTCAAACTTGGAAATGACGATGTTGTATCGCGAAACCGATTCTACAAAAATTAAATACAGTACCGATTCCATTTTTGATCTACATCAACAATCATTATCCTTTTTAGAAGACTACACGGCCTATGGTTTTCCTTTTCAAAAAATGGATTTTGCTGCCATACCAGGTTTTCAATATGGCGGTATGGAACATGTTGGTGCCATTCAATATAGAGAAAGTTCTCTTTTCTTAGATGAGAGTGCAACTGCCAATAAAAAATTAAGCCGTGCAAAACTGATAGCCCATGAAACATCTCATATGTGGTTTGGTGATTTAGTAACCATGAATTGGTTTAATGATGTTTGGATGAAAGAAGTCTTTGCTAATTTCATGGCAGATAAAATTATGAATCCTGCCTTTCCAAATATTGACCACCAATTGGCTTTCATGATTACCCACTACCCCAATGCCTACGGTGAAGACAGGACTTTGGGCACAAACCCAATAAGACAAGACTTAGAAAACCTCAACAACGCAGGTTCATTGTACGGTAGTATCATTTATAATAAAGCCCCCATAATGATGCGCCAGCTTGAGACAGTATTAGGTAAGGAAACATTTAAAAATGGCATTCAGGAGTATATAGCAACTTTTGCCTATAAAAATGCCGTTTGGGGTGAACTCATAGATATTCTTGATAAAAAATCAAAAACTGATATTGCAGCTTGGAGCAATGTTTGGGTCAATAGTTCTAGTAGACCTATTTTTAAAGATTCCATAACATATGATGCACATAATCAGATAAGTTCTTTTGAACTATTTCAAAAAGCCGAAGATAATAGCGAAAAAATTTGGCCACAAACTTTCGAAATTATATTCGTTTATGCCAATAACACCAAGACGTTCACCGTAAATATGGTTGATAATATGTTTCACTTAAAAGAAACTCTAGGTCTGCCTAAACCTAAGGCCATTATCTATAATTCTAATGCAGAAGGTTATGGGGTATTTCCTTTTCAATCAGAACAATTAGACGTAATAAATTCCCTTAGCGACCAAGTTGCCCGTGGATATGCGTATATCAATGTATTTGAAAATATGCTTAACGGAGATATTGTGCCTTCCACAGCTTTAAAACTATTTCTAAAAGGACTAAACGATGAAGAAAATGAATTATTGATTGGTCTTATTTCTAGATATACAACTACCGTATTTTGGAAATACCTTACTGATGAACAACGTATTTTTTATCAAAAAGAAATTACGGATCAAGTCTGGACCAAATTACAAGAAAAACTTCCTGCCAATATTAAAAAGACATTATTCTCTACTTTTTCATCTATTGGTTATACCGATAAATCACTTCAACGATTATACAACATATGGAAGAAAAACATAAAGATCGAAGATTTAAAACTTAATGATGATGATTATAACGAATTGGCAATGAATCTAGCGTTATATGGACACCCAGATAGCGAGAACATTTTAGTTTCTGCAGAAGAATCAATATCAAACCCTGATAAACTAAATCGATTTAAATTTTTACTTCCGTCACTTTCAAATGACCTACAAACCAAAAACACCTTTTTTAAATCCCTTAAAAAGGAAGAAAACAGGGCTAAAGAATCATGGGTAGCAAATGCTATGAATAATTTAAATCACCCATTGCATCAAAAAGAATCAATTCAATATTTAAGAGCAAGTCTTGATTTACTGGATGAAATACAAAAAACAGGTGATATCTTTTTTCCAAAACGTTGGCTAAGTAGCACTATAGGAAACTATACTTCACCAAAAGCGGATGAGATACTGCAGACATTTTTTCACGAAAATCCCGATTTAAATCCTTCTTTAAAGTCAAAAGTTCTTCAAGCTTCAGACGATTTAAGAAGAGTGCAAAATTTACAAAAACAGGTAGACACATCGGTAAACTAATATTTTAAGACAAAAAAAAGAGGCTATAATAGCCTCTTTTTTTATATCATATATTTATATCCCTATCTACTATAATTAGGACTCTCCTTAGTGATAGTAACATCATGCGGATGGCTTTCATTAATACCACTAGCAGTAATTTTAACAAACCGACCCGTATCTTGTAATGTAGCTATATCCTTAGCTCCACAGTATCCCATTCCTGCTCTAAGACCTCCAATAAACTGATGTATACTTTCAAATAAATCGCCTTTGTAAGGAACACGACCTACGATACCTTCTGGAACCAACTTTTTAATATCATCTTCAACATCTTGAAAATAACGGTCCTTACTACCTTGTTTCATAGCTTCAACAGAACCCATACCTCTATATGATTTAAACTTTCGCCCTTCATATATAATGGTTTCTCCTGGAGATTCTTTTGTACCAGCTAAAAGAGACCCCAACATAACCGTATCTGCACCAGCAGCTATAGCTTTAGGAATATCACCTGTATATCTTATTCCGCCATCAGCAATAACAGGTACACCAGAGCCTTTAATGGCCGCAGCAACTTCTAATACTGCAGAAAATTGAGGAAAACCAACACCGGCAACTACCCTTGTCGTGCAAATAGAACCTGGACCGATACCAACTTTAACCGCATCTGCACCAGCTTCCACCAAATATTTGGCAGCTTCACCGGTAGCGATATTACCTACGATAACATCTAAATCTGGAAACTTATTTTTTACCGCTTTTAAAACCGCTACTACGCCTTTTGTATGACCATGTGCCGTATCTATAACAACTGCATCTACTCCAGCATTAACTAAAGCCTCAGCTCTTTCTACAGCATCAGCAGTAACACCTAAAGCCGCTGCAACACGTAATCTTCCGTATTGGTCCTTATTTGCTATAGGCTTTTGGGTTAATTTGGTAATATCTCTAAAGGTTATTAATCCCACCAAGGTATTATCCTTTGTTACCACTGGTAACTTTTCGATTTTATGTTGTTGAAGTATATCTTCGGCCTCTGATAATGAAGTACCCTCTTCTGCAGTAACTAAATTTTCTGAAGTCATTACTTCAGAAATTGGGCGTTCATTATTTTTTTCGAACCTTAAATCCCTATTAGTGACAATACCTAATAATTTTCCCGCATCATCTACAATCGGTATACCACCAATACTGAACTCCTTCATATTGGCTTTGGCATCTTTCACCTTTGAATGTAAAGGCAAAGTCACAGGATCTAAAATCATACCACTTTCAGCTCTTTTCACCTTTCTAACTTTCATGGCTTGTTGCTCAATGGTCATATTCTTATGCAAAACACCGATACCACCTTCTTGAGCCATTGCTATTGCCATTCTAGACTCCGTAACCGTATCCATAGCAGCGGAAATAATCGGTACGTTAATAGTAATGTTTCTTGTGAATTTTGCCTGAATATTAACTTCTCTTGGAAGTACATCAGAAAATGCAGGAACTAATAATACGTCGTCGTATGTTAGACCTTCTCCTAGAATCTTATTTTGGTGGGCTTGCATAGCAATTAAGGATTTAATTGCGTGCAAATATAGTGAATATAGTTGGTTTATTTATTTTTCTCGAAACCTTAGCAAAAGCTTCACACTAATTAAAGATTAGTAATTTAAAACAACATTAAACGAGACACTGTGAGTATCCACGAAACAACGCAATAGTGAAATTCTAAAGTTTAAATTGTAATGTTGTGTAAAACGTTCTGGGTTCAGAAGGTATAATACCTGGACCAGGATACCCAGTAGCTCTGCGTGTAAAATAACTGTTGTTAAGTACATTATTTATACCTGCTTCAAGTTTCCAATTCTTGTATGTATATGCCAATGAAAAATCAAGAATATCATAGGCAGGTATTTCACCCTCAATACCTCTTTGGTTATCATTTATATCTTGTAGAGCATTGGTAGCATCTGTAAACTGACTTGACAAATACGTATATTGTAAACTTCCCAGTAAGTTACCATAACCAAAATTTAGACCTGTTTTTAAGTTTACAGCTGGTATAAACTCTACTTTATTACCTTCAACATTTGTCTCTTCGGAAGACAAATATTCAGATTCTGTAAGGGCGAGGTTTAAAAAGTAGTTCAATTTTAATTTATCATTTCCACTAAAAAAGGTTTCTTTAATACTCCAGTTTCCAAAACTTTCTAAACCATACATAAAAGCGGTACCAATATTTCCACGAAAGCGAATAATGCTTCCAGTCTCTACTTCTACCCCAGCTGCATTTATCTGCGTTTCACTTTTAAGGATTTCCCCAAGTCTATTATCATACAACAAACCAAAGGCACTTACATCATAAGAAAAGACATTTTTATGTCTTCCTCGCAAACCGATATCTGCAGTAAAACCATCTTCATCACTAATGTTCTCATCTACCTGAAAAGAAGGATTGACGACACGAATATCACTAAAAGTCACCGACCTGTAGTTTTGAGAAAAATTGCCGTAAAATTCTACACTTGATTTTAATTTATACGTAGCACCCAGACCTAGCAATAAAAATGTTCTATCGAAAGCCCTGTTATCTTCTACATCTTCATTTAACAATGAGTTACCCGCCAAATCTAAAACGATGTTCTTATAACTGCCTATACTTTCTGTATTAATATGCTCTAGCCTAAAACCTGGAGTTAATGTCAATTTAGAATTTATATTGAAAATATTCTCTCCAAAAAAAGCAAGGTTAGCGTTAGGAAAATTAAATTGAGACTGCCTTTCGTAATTAGGAAATTCATCATTAGCAAAATTAAAATCGGCATTTGCAGCTGTAGTACCAGGACCCTGTCTTTGGTCATTATCTGTTCTATAAATTTTAGAGCCAACCAATAATGCTGATTCAGTATCACCCAGTTTATATCTGGTAAGCAATCTTGCCTCTGCACCCCAATTTTGAAAGTTATCTATGAGTAATTCTCTTGGTTCTTCTATATCATCTGGTTGCGAAACCCTGTTGGTTCTAAACCCAAGTGCACTTCTTGATGCGTCTAAGCCAAACACATTTAAGCTAAAATCTGTTTTAGAAGAGAACTTGTGATCTAAACGTAATGAAAACAATTTCCAATCGACATCAAACCAGTTTCTATCTCGATTACTAAAGGTAGGATCTTCAATAAATTGAGCATCTGTTAAACCACCAGGTTGCTTGGCTAAATAATTTAGAAACGTTGCTTCTAATGTTACCTTAGTTTTATCTGAAAACTGATAACCTACATGAGCAAAATAATTTCTACTATTATAATCTGAATTTGGTCTAAAACCATTGCCCTCTTTATAATTAAAGTAGGTGTAGTAACTTACCTTACCTACCGTACCGCTTAAACTATTGAACGAAGTATTTAGATTGTAAGATCCTAATGTTTGTCTGGTAATCAGCTCTATTTTCTTATTAGGATTTGGTTGTTTGAATTTAAAATTTACCAAGCCACCGAATTGGGTACCATACTGTAATGAAGCAGCTCCCCTAACTACTTGTATTTCTTCTAAAGCCTCTGCCGGAGGCGTGTAATAACTCTCTGGATACCCTAAAACATCTGCACTAATGTCATACCCGTTTTGCCTTGTATTAAAATTTGCAGTTCTATTTGGATCTAAACCTCTACCACCAATATTAAGTTGCAAACCAGCATCACCATTATCATAAATATTTAGCCCAACTACTTGACTATATATTTGTCTTGGGTTGTTAGCTGCCAAATTTCCTGTGATGCCCTCTAACAAGACAACCTCAGTTTTTTTACCAGCATATATTGCAGTACCGTCTACTTTCTTTAATTGTTTTAAAGCAAAAACTTCTTCTCTTTTCTGCGTTAGAACAACTTCTGATAGGTTTTGAGTTTTTAATTGCTGTAAAACTATATTGAAGGTCGTATTACCATTGACAACGAGATCTTGTTCTAAAATTTCAAATTCATATGCAAATACGACAAGCGTATATGTGCCAAAACTTAAGTCATTAAAAATATAATTTCCTTGAGAATTGGCAGTCTCTACACGCTCTAGCTCTTTAATATATAATTCTGCATCTGAAATTGGTGCACTATCTTTATCCACTACCTGTCCAGTAATGCTAAACTGTCCTAATACGGGGAACGACAATAATACTAACAATAGTAAAAAACTAAATTCCTTTAATCTCATCTTTAAATGGTGTTATCCAATTCTTATGTGAAAAAGACTCTTTCTCCTTTGTTAAATCAATGGTAGAGTCTATATATTTTGTACTTAACCTTCCGTTTAAACTTACTTGGCAATCTACATATACTTGCACATTTTTATGCCCATCATTTTCAAAATGTTCTTTCAAAAAGTGAGCATATTCCAATATAAAGTCTGGCTGAAAAGCCATTTGTTTTTCTTGTATAGGAGATAAAAAATCTGAATTATCTACATAAAACCATCGCCCCGTATCTCCATTAACTATCTTAAATTGAGCGTAACCCGATTTTTCCATTAACATAACACGCCATGAAAAACGATAGCCCTCTTCTGTCCAAAACAACTCACCTGGATACAATACATATCTAAATGGTAACAAAAGCTGTAAACAAAAGAAAATTGTAATTACTCCATATTTAATTTTGATTTTAAAAGTCGGTATTTGCTTGAAAACTTTCGCTGTATTGAAACTATTAAGATCAATCTTTAAACGATTGGAAAAGAACCTTAATATTTTTGAATGAATATTGGCATCGAAAAATATTAAGGCAGAGATTATCATTACAAAAGGAAAAACGCCAATTGGGAACAATACTCTGGTAAGAACATGAAATATTACAACCATTACGAATGCAAAAGTTCTCGTCTTTTTATTGAGCAGTAAAAAAGGAATACACAGATCAAACAAAGCCCCGGTCCAACTAAAAGCATAGTGCACCCACTCTTCGCCAAGAAAGCTACCAATTAAAGGAGTATCAAATTTAGATGGTAACCATATTTTTAAAGGCATGGCTTTTAGTAACCAATCTGAATTTAATTTTGCCAAACCAGCATAAAAGTAGACTATGCCCAATAACAACTTTATGCTGTTTATTGTCCACCCTGGTATATACTGAAAAGCTTTTTTGGGATTTTTATAGGCATCTAAAGAGTAGTAAACATTCGCCGGTAAAAAAATCATTAAAAAACTTAAGAGACTAATAAAGTAATAATGATTTAAATACGTGGTTTTATCCATAAGCTCTATATAGGTAAAGCTTAAAAAGAATACTATAATAGCCATTTTATAACGATAACCAAGCACTACTAGAATAGCAGAAATTGCGCACACTATAAAAATCAAATAGGTAAATTGGCCTACTGGTTTCACCCATTCAAATCCATAATAGGAGAAAAAGAATTTGGGTTGAAGATAAAATTTATCTATCCACCCATAGGCCCAAAATCTTATAATGCTTAAAAGCATCATTAGGCCAAATAAAATACGAAAGACCGCCAATGGGGCGGCCTCTACAGGAGCTTTTATATATGTATCTATTATCGATTTCATTAATCACCATCGGCATCAACAAAGTCAATACTAATACTCATGGCAGAAACCATATCTACCTTTAACATTGGCACCGCTTTTTGCACTTCGTCATATGCCAAAAACATAGCCGTAGGCGGATTATTATTTTCAATTTCTTCTCTAAAGGATGCCAAATCTTGAACCATATCTCTTGCCGTATTAAATTGGCCATTTATCAAGGCAGATAAATCTTCGCCATCTTTTACTGTATTCAATGCATCTAAATAAGAAGCCAAGCTTTCCCCTTCTGTTTCGGAATTAAAATGCTTACCGTTAAAAAAATCATGGACAGCACTTAAACCCTCTAAAAACAAATCGGCTGAAATAGTACCGTCATAATATGCCTCAACATTTTGAGGTAAGGTACTACCCGAAAATACACCTAACGGGATACCCATTTTACCAGCTCTCAAATACTTTTCGTAATAAAAGATATAATCGTTTACCATTCGATCAACCGATGACGTAGAAGAAGCACCATCATTAGCAACAAATGTATCTCTATAGCCCTCTTTCCAATCAGACAGAACAGTACCTATCAAAGATTTCATATCTAATAGTACATCTTCAGTATATGTAAACACTGTATTATTTGTTCCGTTATTATAGAAAGCTAAAATTTCAGCATCATTCTCTCCTAACCCGTTCAACAAATAATCTAGTGCCGGAAAACCTTTAGAGCTTCTATTTGAAGAAAGCGACAAATCGTAAGTACCTGTAGTAATGAATTCATCTATATTATCAGTATTAGTAGGATAAATATTCATATTCAACTGAAAGCCAACCGTCTCTGCAGGTCCTATTTCAAACATGGCTACATGTTGCCAAGAACTATAAGCACTTATCCAAGAAGAACGAAACTTAACCAAGTTATCTTCATTTGGATTTTCTTTAAATGCATCGAATGAATCTATTAGCAAATCTAAATCAGTAGAAAATGCCTCATAAGATGGTATAATAATATTATCGGCCCAATTTATTAGCATAGCGCTACGCTCAAAAGAAACTTCATTAATCGGGTCTACAACCACAGTACCTTCAGTATCACTATCACTGGAACATGCCCATCCCAAGATCAAAACAATGAAAAATCCAATAATTCTCTTCATCTCTTATTTTTATTTATTCTAATTAAATGCAAAAATAAAAAAAGCTATTCATACTTTTCAGCATGAACAGCTTTTTTTTACGCTATTATTCAGCTGCTTGCGCCACCGTAAAATCAAATCGAGATGCAATTTCTTCTGAAATAGAATCTAATGTAATTTCCTCTACATTCCAAAGACCATTATCACCATCATCTAATAAATCTATTAAGAAAGCATCAACCTCATCTTTTGTGAAATAAGGATCTGTAGAATTTGGCTTTCTTGTAAATTGCAAACTATAGATAAAGCCATAAGCCTCTGAAAGGGCGTGAAAAGCACTACCGTAATTAGGAGTCTCACCTGCTAAACCTAACTTTCCATTTTGCAAGTAGAAAATAGCTCTTATTGCAATTAACTTAGAGATATTTTCTTTTATTATTTCTGCCTGCTGATCCCTTACTTCGTAATTTTTAGCAACAATTGCAGCACGACCTAATTTAAAGGCATTAAAAACGTCATCAGCCAAACCTTCAAAATCAGTATCTGAATTTGCACGTTCAATATACTCGTTCAAGAAACTGTCTGCTCCTAAATCTGCATTTGGGTTTGCTTGATCTGCATTTAAACCATAGGCATAACCATAAGCTTCATCCCATTTGTGTTCCATTGTAGTGTAACTTGATCCTTCTTCTACTACATCACCATCGTTATTAGCAATATTATCTGCCTCATCCAACACTGCCGTACTTAGATAGTTGTTCAACATTTGATCCGTCATTAAACCACCGATCAAAGATTTAGCAAATAGTTGGTTGTACTCAAGACCGTTTGCGCTTACATAACGAGTTCTATCACCATCGGCTAATTGTCCAGCGACACCTGCCTCGGCAGCAACTTCCCAATTTGGATAAACCTCTTCAACCTGAGCATTTATAAATCCCTCTAAATCAGCACGAATTAGTGCTTGATTTGTTGCGTTTGTCGAAAAATAATCGGCAGATGCAGCTACTTTGCTTCGTAGATTCTTATCTGAAACATTTAAAGCATCTTCTTCAAAATCAATACCACCCTCAACATGAGCGAACATTCCAATTAAATCATCAATAGTATTTGTTGGTGTAGTAAAGTTAGCCAAAAGCTCTTGCCCCATTTTTAATCTTATTGTTTGACCGCTAAAACTAACCGTACTAGCATCATCTCTGGTAAACACATATGTATCTGGTGCAACAACTCCACTTTCACAAGACTCACAGCTACCACCACAATCAACACCGGTCTCATCACCATTCATTACACCATCTACACAAGTAGAAAGCGCTAAACCGTCATCATCAGAACTACAAGAAGCAAACAATAAACCCGTAACCGCTATTAAAGCACCAAAATATTTTTTCATTCTATTATCCATTTTTATTTAGACTTGATTTAAATTACAATGCAAACGTATAACAAGTTTCAATGCGAAACAAGCTTATTTGTAATAAATCTAAATAAACTTAACCTTAAATTAAAGTTTGGAATGGGTACGGTATCTTGCGTACTAATGATAGGCTGTAAATAATTCTAAAGCCTTGTTATAAGAAGCTTCAAAAGCCATCCAATTAACACCAGTCTCTATTTTTTCTGATGTAAAATAGGATAACATTTTCTCTGTCGGCATATTGCCCGTTAGCTCATCTTTAGCCATAGGACAGCCGCCAAAACCTTGAATAGCACCATCAAATCGTCTACAGCCCGCAACATGAGCCGCTTCTATTTTCTCATGCCATTTGGTTGGTGTAGTATGTAAATGAGCACCAAATTCTATAGTTGGGTATTTAGGGATTAAATTTGAAAATAGATAAGAAATAGTATCTGGATCAGAAGTACCCACAGTATCTGATAAGGATAATATTTTAGCACCCATTTTCGCCAACCTTTCTGTCCACTCTCCAACGATTTCAACATTCCAAGGATCCCCATATGGGTTACCGAACCCCATCGAAATATAAGTTACCACCTCTTTATTTGCGGCATCTGCCAAATTAAAAATCTCTTGTAACGTTTCTATAGATTGCGATATGGTTTTATGGGTATTTCGCATTTGAAAATTTTCTGATATGGAAAAAGGAAATCCTAAATACTCTATTTCTGGATGTAATACTGCATCCTCAGCACCTCTAACATTCGCAACTATAGCAAGTAATTTCGTCTTTGTCTTCGATAGGTCTAGGTTAGACAGAACCTCTGCGGTATCGACCATTTGGGGTATCGCTTTGGGAGATACAAAACTTCCAAAATCTAAGGTATCAAAGCCACAACCCAATAATGACTGCAAATACCTTACTTTTTCATTTGTAGGTATAAAATCCTTTATGCCTTGCATAGCATCTCTAGGGCATTCTACTATTTTAATTTTTGAATCGGACATTACGTAAAAATACGAACTCAAATTAAGTAAGACTTAATTAAACAAGAAATAAGCTATCCGAAAAACAAAAATATAGCTATCCCTAAAAAGACGATAATTTGAACCCATTTAAGAACAAATCCTGTTTTTTTATTCCCAATTAAAAAAGTTGAAATACTACCCGATAAAAAGGCAATTCCGCTAAATACAATAGATGAAATCACAATAAACAATAGTCCCAAAACATAGAATTGAATAATAGTACTAATACCATTTGAGAATAAAAATCCTGGAAAAAAAGCTAGAAAAAAAATGGTCACCTTAGGGTTTAAAACATTCATAATAAACCCTTGTCGGAATAAACTACCTAAACTTTTAACCGGTTTATTTTCAGTTTTAATTGAAATAGAATCTCCTCCCCTATAAACTGAAATTGCCAAATACACCAGGTAAATCGCACCAAAAATTTTAATTATAGTAAAGATGGTCGGATTATTTTTTATAACCGCCGAAACCCCAAACGCCAATAATGTAGTATGCACCAAACACCCTGTCATTAGACCAGCTACGACAGCAAGACCAAATTTGCGACCATTAGTAATACTTTGTATGAGAACAAAAATATTATCAGGGCCTGGTGACAGTGCCAAAGCAAACGTAGCTATTGAGAATGCTAACAAGATTTCGTAGTTCAAATGTGAAATAAGTTGGTTAAGGACGTAAAGTACAAATTATCATAATTTACACCTATATTTAACATCTTGTTTAAAAATAATATAATCATGAAAATTAAAGCACTCGTTTTTTTAATCAGTATTTCATTTATGGCAAATGCTTTTGCCGTAACAAATGAAACTAATAATTCACCAACAATGATAAAGACAGATAGCCTTTTAAGGCACGTCGTTCTTTTTAAGTTCAAAGAAGGAACCACCAAATCACAAATAAAAGAAGTCGAAGATGCTTTTAGCGCTTTACCTTCTAAAATTGAACAAATAAAAGGATATGAATGGGGATTGAACAATAGCCCTGAAGGATTAGACAAAGGTTTCACTCATGCGTTTTTTCTAACTTTTGAAAGCGAAGAAGACCGTGCTATTTATCTACCTCACCCAGACCACAAAGCGTTTGGTGCAGTATTAACCCCACATTTAGACGATGTTTTAGTAATTGATTACTGGACCAATCAATAAGTACAAAAAGAGTTTGATAATAAAAAAGCCATTGCACATTTAAGATGTACGAAGGCTTTTTTTTACTTGCAAATTCAAGTTTATAGATTAACAATCACTTGATAACATGAATCCACTTTTAAGTATTTGCTTTTTCTAATAGTGCTTTATTAATTTTCTTCACCAATCCTGGTCCTTCATATACAAATCCTGTCCATAATTGAATTAAGTCTGCACCTGCCTCTAATTTCTCCAAAGCATCTTCTGCAGAATGAATACCACCTACCCCAATAATAGGAAACGACTTATTACTTTTTTCTGCTAAAAACCGAATTACCTCGGTACTTCTATCTTTTAAAGGCGCACCACTTAGCCCGCCAACTTCTTCAGTTAAAAGCACATGAGATTTTAAATTTTCTCTTGAGATAGTTGTGTTTGTTGCTATAACTCCATCTATCTTGGTCGTATTCACAATTTCAATAATGTCATACAGTTGGCTATCGGTAAGGTCTGGCGCTATCTTTAATAGAATAGGTTTGC
Organism: Maribacter orientalis; assembly: GCF_900109345.1. Taxonomy (GTDB): domain Bacteria; phylum Bacteroidota; class Bacteroidia; order Flavobacteriales; family Flavobacteriaceae; genus Maribacter; species Maribacter orientalis. The sequence continues at coordinate 393,608 of NZ_FNZN01000003.1, read as the reverse complement.
GAATTGTATTTTTTCGTTTACTTAATTTCGAATTTTCCAATTGCAATTCGTTCAATAATGCCATTAAGGGCTCTTTATCTTGCAACTCTCGTAAACCAGGGGTATTCGGTGAACTAACATTAACCACAAAATAATCTACATGGTCAAACAAAGCATCAAAACAGATTAAGTAATCTTTAATGGCCTCGTTATTTGGAGTGACCTTATTCTTACCAATATTACCACCAATTAATACCCTATGTTCTTTTTTTAGTTTTTCGACTGCCTCAAAAACTCCATTATTATTAAAGCCCATGCGGTTAATAATAGCATGGTCAGCTTTTAGGCGAAATAATCTTTTCTTCGGATTACCTTCTTGAGGTTTAGGTGTCAGAGTCCCTATCTCTACAAAACCAAATCCGAAATCTGACAATTCGTTATAGAGCACCGCATTTTTATCGAACCCGGCTGCTAACCCGACTGGGTTTTTAAATTTTAGACCAAATAGCTCACGCTCTAAACTTTTATCTTCTATCAGGAATATCGATTTAAAAAGACCAGACAATCCAATCTTTGATAAAAATTTAATAGTTGAAAAACTTATATGATGAACTCTTTCTGGGTCGAAAAGAAACAAAATAGGTCTAATAAGAAGCCTGTACATTTATATATTTTAGATACCCAAAAATACAAAAGTGTATTTGAAAAAAGCGTGAAATATATTATCTGTTTTCGTTGTTGATGCTATCAGAGTAAACAGTAGGGATTACAATGAATGGAGAGCGGGAAGCTTCTTTACACAGATTACGATATAATTCATATTGCTTCGAATTAAACAAGGTCAACATTCTTTTGTCAATCATGGTTTGAACTTGAGTCATACTATCCATCACACTTTTATATTTATCCGCTAATTGACTCAACTCTTTAACATTACTTTGCGGATGTCGACTCTTTACATTCTGTAATTCATTATTCAATAAATCGTTACGATACTTCAATTCTGCGCTGAAACTTACCAATTTTTCATGTTGCATCTTATTTAACTGAAACACATCAGAAATTATCGAATCACTAGTTAAACCTACACCAAGTATACAATCTGCTTGTGCGTAAGTTTTGTTAAGAAGTAAAAAGGAACAAAACACTACCAACAATCTAAATATCTTCATCATCTAATTTATCAAATCTTACATTTACTAAATTACGATATATAACCCTATTTTTGATAAAATCATTTTTACCATGCAGGATATCATTGACCGTTTTATAAGTTATGTTACTATTGACACACAAAGCGATTCATCATCAGAGACCACACCGAGTACTAAAAAACAATGGAATTTGGCAAATAAATTGGTAGAAGAACTCCGTTCAATTGGTTTAGAAGATGTATCTATTGATCAGAATGCATACATCATGGCAACTTTGCCTTCAAACGTAAAATACGAAGTACCCACAATAGGATTTATTTCTCATTTTGATACTTCTCCCGATTTCTCAGGAACAAATGTAAAACCGAAAATTATTGAGAATTATGATGGCAATGATATCGTCTTGAACGAAGAAAAGAATATTATTTTATCTTCCTCATACTTTCACGATCTATTACAATATATAGGGCAAACATTGATTACTACGGATGGAAATACCTTACTAGGTGCTGATGACAAAGCAGGTATAACTGAAATAGTTACCGCTATGGAGTATTTGGTGAAACACCCAGAAATAAAACACGGCCCAGTTAGAATAGGGTTTACGCCAGATGAAGAAATTGGCAGAGGGGCTCATAAATTCGACATAGAAAAATTCGGTGCCCAATGGGCCTACACTATGGATGGAAGCCAAATCGGAGAATTGGAATATGAAAATTTCAATGCAGCCAGTGCAAAAATCACTATTAATGGAAAAAGTGTACACCCGGGTTATGCCAAAAACAAAATGGTGAATGCCATTCTTATTGCAAATCATATAATAGCTGAGTTACCACGACATGAAATACCAGAGGAAACTGATGGAAGGGATGGCTTTTTTCATGTACATACTATAAATGGTGATATTGAAAATACTTCTATAGAATTAATCATTAGAGATCACGACCTACAACGATTTAATGAGCGAAAAGAATTATTAAAAGTATTAGTCAAAAAATACAATCTGAAATATGATGATTGCATTTCTTTAGAAATAAAGGACCAGTATTTTAACATGAAAGAGAAAATAGAACCCGTATACCACATTGTAGAAATAGCAAAAAAGGCGATGGAAGATATTGGCATTACCCCTATCATAAAACCCATTAGAGGAGGAACAGATGGTTCGCAATTAAGCTATATGGGTCTACCATGCCCTAATATATTTGCCGGTGGCCATAACTTTCATGGTAAATATGAATATGTGCCTGTTGAGAGTATGCAAAAAGCCGTGGAAGTTATTGTTAGAATTTGTGAATTAACCGCAGAGCAATAATACTATGGAAAAGTTAGAAAAGTTAGAGGAATTCTACAACGAAACACATCATTTTAAAAGTAGTGTCGCAGAGCTAAGAAAACTTGCTTTAGATTGTGGGTTAAAAGAAACCTATAAATGGAGCTTTCCAACATACACCTTTGAAGATTAGAATATTATTGCCATTTGTAAGTTCAAGGCAGATTTTGGTGTTTGGTTCTTTAACGGTGTATTTTTAAAAGATTCTAAAAAATGCTCAAGAAGGAAAAACTAAAGCGATGAGGCAATGGAAATTTTTATCTCAGGAAGAAATTGATAAAAAAGGAATAATAGTATACATAAACGAAGCTATTGAAAATCAAAAAAAAGGACTAGAGCTAAAAATTGCAAAAAAGTCTAAAGGGAAGATTATTCTACCAACTCATTTGCTGTCTGAATTCAATAAGAACAAAGTACTCAAAGATGTCTTTTACAATCTCACCTACTCAAAACAAAAAGAATATACCGAGTATATAGATACCGCTAAACAAGAGAAAACAAAACAGTCTCGCCTCAATAAAATTCTCCCTTTAATTTTAGAAAGTAAAGGTCTTAACGACCTTTACCGAAAATAAATATATTTAAGTTTACAGGGTAGGTATATTCCAACCGTTGTTGTAATTGGCTTTTAGAAATTGATTTGCCTTCTCATTTTTGAATTTGCCTGAAATTTCATCCCAATAGATTCTATCACCCGTTTTAAAGGCTACGTTACCCATATGTGATACTAAAGCAGCATCATATCCCACTTTAATAGGTGCGTTCAATGAAGAACTATCTCTACTCTTAACTGCCTCAATAAAATTATTGGTGTGTAGGTCTAATCCACTTAATCCACCGTTATCATATGAAACAGCCTGCATTTTTGGAATACCTTCTTGTCCCCATCCTTGAAATTCCTTTTCTGGTATAACTTCCCATCCGCCTCTATCTAAGACTAGGGTTCCATTGTTTCCTATAAAGGCAATACCATGATTTCTACCGTAATTACCACCATCAATACCAGTTGCATGTTCCCAAAGAATAGAGAAGCCATCATACTCATAAACAGTCTGTAAGGTATCCGGAGTTTCCGACGCATCATTGGGGTATGCGAATTTACCACCTAAGGCCATCACAGATTTCGGGGTTTCTGCTTTCATCCCATAAAGGGCATAATCCATTAAATGAACACCCCAATCGGTCATCAATCCACCAGCATAATCCCAAAACCATCTAAAATTAAAATGAAATCTATTAGCATTAAAAGCTCTTTCTGGCGCAGGGCCTAACCACATTTTATAATCTACACCCTTGGGTGCAGCAGAATCTGCTACAATTGGCACTGGTTTCATCCAACCTTGGTATGCCCAAGCTTTTGCCAATCTAATTTCACCTAATGCACCCGAGTGCACAAATTTAATGGCATCTACAAAATGTGGCTGACTACGTTGCCATTGCCCAATTTGAACCATTCTATCTCTCGATTGCACAAAATCTAACATAATATTAGCCTCTTGTACAGAGTTCGCAATGGGTTTTTCACAATAAACATCTTTACCGGCCAGCAAAGCATCGGTCAATTGCAAACAATGCCAATGATCCGGTGTACCAATTATTACAATATCAATATCTTTATTTTCAAGTAATTTTCGATAATCGCCATACCATTTTGGCTTCTTAATGCCAGCTTTTTCTAAATCTGCGGTTCTAGCTTGCAAAACATTTTCGTCTACATCGCATAAAGCAATAACATTGATTTCACTCATCTTAAGAAAAGAAGATAAATCAGAAAAACCCATTCCATTGCACCCTAATAAGCCAACATTAATGGTATCATTTGCTCCCACTCTTTTCCGCATCATAGATAATAGCTCCATTGGAAAAACAAATGAAGCTCCTGTCATTACTAATCCGGCTGTACCTTTTCTAATAAAACTTCTTCTATTTTGTAGCATGGCAATAATTTAGTTTTACTAAATATACTGCTTTTAAGCAAAAAAAAACACCGATGTGTCCATCGGTGTTTTTATATGAAATGTAAAAATTTATTTTTCTGGAGCGTTTAATTTAGCGCTCATTTCCATGGATATGGCAGATCTATCAAATTTTAATTTACCTGCCATTGTTTCCAACACACAAGAAGAATCTTTTTCATTTAAATCTACTACCTTTCCGTGCAGACCACTTTTGGTAATTACACGATCACCACGTTTTAACTCTGCCGAAAATTTCTTTTCATCCTTCTGTCTTTTCATTTGAGGTCTAATCATGAAAAAGTACGCGACCACAAAAATCAAAATCATCGGAAGAAACTGCCCTATATCACCCATTTTTGGTATATCTGTATTTATATTTATTTAACAGGTCCTAATGGAGCTGCACCTTTTGGATTAACAAAAGCTTTAATTCTCAAAATTTCAGAACCTTTTTCAGTATTCGCTGTAACCGTAATTGTTTTAGTTACTTGATTTTGACCTGAACCATTGAAGTTCACTTTCAATTCACCAGTCTCACCAGGAGCAATAGGATCTTTTGGTGGGTTAGGTACAGTACAACCACAGCTACTTTTTGCATCTGTAATAATAAGAGGTGCATTACCTGTATTTGTAAACATGAAAACTGTTTCTTGTGGTGTTCCTTGCTCAATTGTACCAAAATCGTGTTCTGCCTTTTCAAAAGACATTACAGGCACTGCTTTTGCAGCCTCATCTCTTACTGCAGCTTCTGCTACGTTATCTGTTTTTATTTTACTCGATGCATTATCCTTACAAGAAGTAAAAGCTACCATTGATACTAGACCAACAATTAGAACTATTTTTTTCATACTATTATGATTTATCAATTAAATGTAAAATTATAAAATATTTTTATAACAGACCCCTACCTATTTTGTTAAGCTTTCCTTCTGCTTTATATTCCTTAGTAAGTTTATCTAAAATACCATTTATAAATATGCTGCTTTTTGGGGTTGAGTACTCTTTTGCTATCTCTAAATACTCATTTATAGTAACTCTTTCTGGTATTGATGGGAAATGTAATAACTCACAGATTGCCATTTTCAAAAGTATACTATCTATCTCAGCAATACGATCTTTATCCCAATTTGGTGTTTTACCCTCAATTTCCTTTTCTAAAGCTTCATTTTTCAATAAAGTTCTAGAAAGAAGTTGCAATGCATATTGCATGTCATCATCATCTTTCATTAAACTTGGCAGAAAATATGACTCTGGATGCACCTGTTTTGCTTTTTTCAAATGCTTTAACACAAAGGTATTTACGATAGGAATATCGTCTACCCATGTTAATTTATCGTCCTCAAAATAGTCGTAAATTTTTTCGTTAGGCGCAAAAATGGTCTTAAACAAGGTCAACACCAATTCCTTATCGGAAGCATAATCACTTTCTGGCTTAGACATGTATTTTTGATATGCATCACTCTCTATGATCTCTTTATAGATAAGTTTCACATATTCTTCATTCAAGTACCAATGATCAAGCTTTCTATGGTTAATTTCTTCAGCCAACATTGTATTGTCTACCATTTGTAGCAACAATCTGTTTTGAATAAACTTGTTAGGGTTAGGAAATTCTTGTTTCTTATCGCTAATGTATTTATTAGCTGAGAGAGAAATTTGGTCTGCAGCCCTTTTTTGTATTTCCACAAAAAGACTTAACCACAATAAATAAAGCGTATAGGTATTCTCTATGCTTACTTTTAAAAACTTCTCTTGTTTTTGCAAGGAATCATCCTTGGATTGAATTAGGGCGTATATGCTCTGCATTACTTTAACCCTAATATGCCTTCTTGTAAGCATTTTAAAGAACTTTTTTAAATAAATTAATTAATTAAAGCCGCAAAGGTAAGTATCTATTTAAAGGGTCACAATAGCAATCGCATTTATCTTAGCTTATTTATAACATATGGTTTTAGGGCAAAAAACTATCTTTGATCAAAGAATAGATATAATCTTCTTTTTTTAACAACCTATGAAAGAACTTAAGCACCTAAATAAATACTTCAAGAAATATCGGCTTAAACTTTTTCTAGGAATCATTATCACTGTGGTAGCAAGGCTATTTCAGTTGGTATTGCCGACGTATGTGAATAAATCAATTTCTGCGGTACAGAGTTTTCTTAATGGTGAAATAGTTAAAAATGAAGCCAAAGAATTATTATTAGAATTTATTTTTATAATAATTGGAGCTGCATTGTTATCTGCATTTTTTACCTTCTTAATGAGGCAAACTATTATCAATATTTCGAGATACATTGAGTATGACCTTAAAAATGAAATTTTCGACCACTATCAAAAGTTAAGTCTCAACTTCTACAAGAAAAATAGAACTGGCGATTTAATGAATAGAATAAGTGAAGATGTCAACGAGGTACGAATGTATGCAGGCCCAGCAATAATGTATGGTATACAAACACTTACTTTATTCGCATGTTTAATTCCTTTAATGTTTATAAAAGCTCCGACTTTAGCTGCGTACACCCTATTACCACTACCTATATTATCTGTATTAATTTATCAAATCAGTAAGGTGATACATAGAAGAAGCACCATAGTACAGCAATATTTATCAACCTTATCTACGTTTACGCAAGAAGTGTTTTCAGGCGTATCTGTAATTAAAGCTTATGCCTTAGAACCGCAGACAAATGATGAATTAGTAACTCTTGCAATAGATGGAAAAGAAAAGAGTGTAAATCTTGCAAAAGTAAATGCATGGTTTTTTCCTCTTATGATTTTGTTGATAGGTATCAGTAATATTTTGGTGATTTATATTGGTGGCAAGCAGTATTTAGCGGGTGAAATAAGTGTAGGCCTTATTGCAGAATTCATTCTATATGTGAATATGCTTACTTGGCCAGTTGCTATTGTGGGATGGTTAACATCTATTGTTCAACGGGCTGCTGCTAGCCAAGAAAGAATTAATGAATTTTTGAACGTTGCACCAGAATTAAAAAACACCCCAACTTACAATCATAAAGTTAAAGGAAAAATAGAATTTAAAAATGTTGGCTTCACCTATGAAGATACAGAGATTACTGCGTTAAGCAATTTATCTTTCACTATCGAAGAAGGAGAAACTACAGCTATTCTTGGTAAAACCGGATCTGGAAAATCGACAATTTTAGATTTAGTTGCTCGACTTTATGACACCACTTCAGGAGAAATTTTAATAGACAATGAACCAATAAAACACTTTGACCTTACTAATTTAAGAGAATCAATAGGAGCCGTTCCACAAGATGCTTTTCTGTTTTCTGATAGTATTAAGAACAATATAAAATTTGGCAAAGAAGATGCAACTGATGAAGAAATTATCAATATTGCCAAAGAAGCCGTCGTTCATGAAAATATTATAGGGTTCTCAAAAAAATATGATACCGTATTAGGCGAACGAGGAATTACGCTTAGTGGTGGTCAAAAACAACGAGTTTCAATTGCTCGTGCATTAATTAAAAAACCTAAAATATATTTGTTCGATGACTGTCTTTCGGCTGTTGATACTGAAACCGAAGAGGAAATATTGAACAATTTAAAAAAAGCTTCTAAGAATAGAACTACACTAATTGTAAGTCACCGAGTCTCATCTGCCAAAAATGCTGACAAAATATTAGTTTTAGAAGATGGAAGATTAATTCAAGAAGGTACACATGAAGAATTAAATAGCATGCCTGGCTATTACAAAGAGCTTTACCACAAACAACTTTCAGAGAAAGAAAATTAGAAAATTGTTGTCGGATAGGGTTTTTTTTTCCATTTTTGATAGTATAACGACACTAAACATAAGAAATGAGCGAAAGAGATTTATCAGATCAGGAAGAAATTCACTCCAAAGTTTTACGCGCTGGCAGAAGGACTTATTTTTTTGATGTAAGAAGTACTAAAGCTGGTGATTATTACCTTACGATAACTGAAAGCAAAAAATTTACACACGATGATGGATCTTTCCATTATAAAAAACACAAGATTTATCTATATAAAGAAGATTTTGAAGCCTTTAAGGAAAATGTGGAAGAAATGATGGATTTCATCATTAATGAAAAAGGTTCTGAAGTAATATCTGAAAGACATCAAAAAGATTTCAAAAAAGAGGAATCAGAGGTTGAACAAGAAACAGAGAACACTTCAACAGGCACCTCTAGTTTTACTGATGTAAGCTTTGAGGACATCTAATTAAAAGTATATTTTTAATAACTACCAAAACGACTTTTAGTGATAAGGGTCGTTTTTTTATTTTCTTAGTGGTACAAACTTTTTTTTAAAAACATTGTAATTACATATACTTAACGTAGACCAAATTTCACGAGTAATATATTAAAAACTGTGAGCGACCCTATACTCAAAACAGCTATTTCCATATTTTGTAAAAAAGAGATGGATAAAAAAAGAGTTAGCAAATAGATTGGAAAAAGAATAAAACTAAAAGCAAACCTAAAAGTGCCCATAAATTCAGCTTCAGGTACTTTTGGTTTTAGCCATAAACGCCATAGCAAAACAACAGGAAAATTCAATATACTAAACACCAATTTTGACAGATTGATTTTTTGTCTTTCGCTAGGAGCCTCACTCTTAGTATTTGTTACTGATTTTGAATATGATTGAACTGTTTCGTTTACCAACATAGGATCAAGAAAGCTCACATTTTCATTCATTAACCTACTAACCGTAGCCTCATAAAGTTCATCATTTGGAATATGACTTGTTAATTTTTTTAAACTCGAAGAAACTATATCTTTTATTGATTCACTAGATTTATTGACATCATTTAAATCAAAGAGGCTTTTGGTAGAAATAGATTTACCATAATGAACTGCAACTTCATCAGGAAAATGAGCCGCATTTTTATAATTTAATCCTACCGGTACTAATTGTATATCCAATTGCGGATTAAGTTCAAAGCTTCTTAAAATTATTCTTGTAAAACCTTTACTTAAAGGCCTAACCCTTCGTTGAAGGTTATGATTAGCTTCTGGGAAAATAACCAGTGCTTCTCCCCTATTTAAGATTTCAGAACAGGTGTCGAAAATTAAATTATTATTGGCCAAAGTTTCTCTTCCATCTCTCATTCTGTAAATAGGTAACATTCTGAAGTATGAAAAAATACGATTCAACCAAGAACTTGAGAATACATCTGCACGTGTTAAAAAGAAAGGCTTTCGTTGGCAGTCTGTCGCTATCAGTAAAACATCAATTAAAGCACTTTGATGATTCGGTAGAAATAACACTGGTTTATCCGTTGGTATATTGTCAAGTCCTGTAATTTCTATTTTCTTATGATAGGTATAAAGTCCGGTCTTCACCGCAAACTTAACTATTGAATATATATAACCGCTCACGCTATAGTTTCTTTAGTAATAGGTTTACCATTCCATAAAGCAGCCAAAATCAGTCCGGAAACGATATGCCAAATTCCCCAAAAAGCAGCAAGTAATGCCATTCCTCCTAATCCTTCAAAAAATGTAAATATCAATAATAAACCTAAACCCGAATTCTGTATTCCCGTTTCAATAGTAATTGACCTGATACTATCTTCTGGTAATCGAAATATCTTACCAACACTGTAACCTGTTAAAAAAGCAATAAGATTATGGATTAAAACAATCCAAAAAACATATATACTATAATCCTTGAAAATATCGAGATTATTATATAATGCGATAAAAACTAAACATATAAAAAAAAGCAGCGAAACCACTTTTAATTTTTTCGCTAATTTCAGCGCTAAATTAGGATAACGATAGTTGACATACATACCTAAAACTAGAGGTAAACCTAATAGTAGCGATACTAGTTTGAACATTTCAAAAGTTGATATAGAAATCTCTTGAATCAAATTCGAACTTGGCGCATAGAGTATTGACCAGAAATGAAAATTTAATGGCGTCAACACTACAGCTAAAAGCGTTGCCATAGAAGTAAGGCTAACAGATAACGCTATATTTGCTTTAGAAAGATATGAGATAAAATTAGAAATATTACCACCAGGGCAAGCAGCTACCATGAACATACCTAAAGCGATACTTGGTAATGGTTCTATAAAAAGAATTAAAAGATAGGTTACTGCCGGAAGTAAAACAAACTGACTAAAAAGACCTAAAATTATCGCTTTTGGCTTTAACAATAATGACTTAAAATCTTTAATCGATATCTCTAAAGCGACACCGAACATTACCAAACCCAATACTAGGTTCAAAACCCATAGGGAACCAGCATCAAAATTAATATGAACGTTATTTAAAAGGTTTTCAGTCAATAAACTAAGAAATTTTTAATCCGTTAGGCACTTTCATTTGTGGCTTAATTAAAACCACTGATTTGTTTTCAACAGCACCCAATATAAGACATTCACTCATAAAATTGACTATTTGCTTAACTGGAAAATTAACTACTGCAACAACCTGTATTCCTAAAAGTTCATCTTTTAAGTATTTAGCAGTAATCTGAGCAGAAGTTTTCTTTATACCTATTTCATCTCCAAAATCAATATGTAATTTATAGGAAGGATTTCGAGCTTCAGGAAAATCAAAAACGGCCACAACTGTTCCTGTTCTCATATCTATTTTACTAAACTCGGCCCAAGAAATGGTATCGCTCATTTAATGATTTTAAGTTTTTTAATTAAATCTCTAGGAACATTACCAGCATACATACCATATGCGTCAACCAATAATCCTTTCTCACCAGTAGTAGTTTCAATAACATACAATATGGTATTATCGTCTGGGTTACTCATACCTTCAAATCGATAAACTTTGATTACCTCTAATTCAGTTGCCTTATGAATACGTTTTTTATGTTTATGTTCAACACCAGCATTACATAAATTAAAATCTGCCGTGTACCCTTCCTTTTGTAAATCTTGTATAGCAATAGAAAGAGATGAATATGAATTTTTCATATAATTGATTTTAAGAGTCTATTGAAATTAGCAATTGTAATAACCAATTACAAGGCTTTTTAATTTCTTAACTTAGTAACATTAAATTTAAAACTATATGTCAAGAACCGAAAGCAATATGTTGGCTTTAGGCACCACAGCACCAGAATTCAGTTTATTAGATACAGTAAGTCAAAAAACGATGAATCTGCACGCTCTAAATGGAGAGAAAGGAACGGTAATTATGTTTATCTGTAACCATTGCCCTTTTGTCGTTCATGTTAATCCGGAGATTACAAAATTGGCAAGTGAATATCAGAAAAGAGGAATAAAGTTTATTGCCATTTCAAGTAACGATATTGAAAATTATCCTGAAGATGCGCCACATTTCATGAGAATTAAAGCAAAAGCCGAAAATTATACATTTCCTTATTTATATGATGAACACCAAGAAGTTGCAAAAAAATATGATGCTGCATGTACGCCAGACTTCTATCTTTTCAATGCTGAATTAAAGCTCGTTTACAGAGGTCAATTAGATGATTCTAGACCGGGTAACGGACTCCCTTTAAATGGAAAAGACCTTAGAGATGCTTTAGAAAATTTATTATCTGGAAAGGAAATCAACCCTCTTCAAAAGCCCAGTATAGGTTGTAATATTAAATGGAAACCTCAAGTTTGATTTAAATTCATTTAGCAAAAAAATATATTTCGAATAAAAGAATGAAAAGCACTATTACATTTGAACCATTAGTTGCATCACGCTACAATGACTATATAATCATAGGCACTAAGGCGTATAATCAGCATTATAGGCACCTTTGGCCAAATGGTGATACTTCGACCTATATTCAAAATAGCTTCACCAAAGAGATACTATTAAAGGAAGAGCAAGATGAAAACACTACTCTTTATCTACTAAAAATGGAAAATGTTTATGTAGGTATTTTAAAAATCACCTTAGACATGGCCATTGCCAAATTAAATAAATCAGAAGCTCTTTATTTAGATAAAATTTACATTCAAAAAGAATTTACAGGACTGGGTATCGGAAGAGAAACACTTAAATTCATAGAAACCAAGGCAAGAAAGCTTTCTAAAAAAGCGATATTTTTAGGCGCTATGCAAAATGGCCTTGCCCTATCATTCTATTTAGCAAATAATTTTTCTATTATAGACACCTCCAAAGTTCCATTTGAAAATGTCATTGAGGAAGAAAAGCCAATGTACATTTTACTTAAGGAAATTTAATTCTGTATACTATTACCAACCATTTCTAACGGCCAAATTCTTTATATGTGCAAAATGATGGTTACTATGCCAAGCGTATTTACCCAAATTCTCTGCTACTGACACATTAATATTACCTTCTGGATGAATGTAATATTTTTTGAAATCCTCTGATGAAATACCCTTTAATAGATATACTAGTTTTGCGTGCAATGCGGTAAGATAATTTAAAGATAATTCTATCGGAGCAGTTTTGGCATCGAACATTTCGCTCCAATCCTTTTCATAATAGGCTTTAATTAAAGGTCTATTTTCTGTTAAGGCCCATTTAAAACGCGTGTAGCTGTGATGGTGACTATCAGCTAAGTGATGAATTACCTGTCTTACTGTCCATCCTCCATCCCTATAAGGTGTTTCCAATTGCATTTCAGAAAATCCGCCAACAAGGTTCGACAACCTAGATGGTAGCGTTTCTAATACATTAATCCAATCTTTTATATTTTCTTCTGAAATCTCAACCGGACAATTAAAATGACCAATCGGATATCTTAACTTTTCTAATTCTTCCATGAACTAAAAGTAAAAATTTTAATAGACTTTTAACCAAAAACCTTTACACAAGTACTTATAATCTAGTAATTTTATAGGATATAACTTTTATTAAAAATCAATACACATGGCAACAATACGATTAGGGGATAAGGCTCCAGATTTTACTGCAGATAGTTCAATGGGAACCATCAATTTATATGATTATTTAGGAGACAGTTGGGGAATTTTGTTCTCACATCCTGCTGATTTCACACCTGTTTGTACAACAGAATTAGGAACAGCCTCTAAATTCAAAGATGAATTCGATAAAAGAAACGTAAAAATGCTAGCCCTTAGTGTTGATGGTGCGGCTTCTCATGCAGAGTGGATCAAGGATATTAATGAAGTTCAAAATACTACCGTTAATTTTCCTATTATAGCCGATGAAGATAAAAAAGTGTCTTATTTGTATGATATGATTCACCCAAATGCGGACAACAATTTAACGGTTCGTTCGGTATTTATCATTGCTCCAGATAAAAGCGTAAAACTTACATTGACCTACCCAGCTTCGACAGGTAGAAATTTTTATGAATTATTGAGAGTTATAGATTCTTTGCAACTTACTGCAAACCATAAAGTTGCTACACCAGCAAACTGGGAGCATGGCAAAGATGTTGTGGTTAGCCCAGCGATATCAACTGCCGATGCAAAAGAAATGTTTTCTAAAGGGGTAACCGAGGTAAAACCTTACCTGAGAATGACTCCAGACCCTACTGCATAGGCCCAAAAATGAGTTCATTCTCAACATGTTAGAATCTAATTCTTAACAATAATATAACCTGTAAGAATTTAAGATATTAAATAAAAAAAAACTATCTTCGCGCTTTAATTAATATTTAATTTTTCTATTATGAGTAAAGGAACAGTAAAATTCTTCAATGATTCCAAAGGTTATGGTTTTATCACTGAAGATGGTTCAAACGAAGATCATTTTGTACACATTTCTGGCTTAATCGATGAAGTTCGAGAAGGTGATGTTGTGGAATTTGAACTACAACAAGGTAAAAAAGGATTAAACGCCGTTAATGTGAAGGTAATTGACTAGGTAACGATTTAACTTTTTTATAGTATGAAACCCGAACCAATGGTTCGGGTTTTTTTGTGCTTTATCTTAAAATAAAAAAAATGTTCAACGAATACGCAACCATTTAGATGATTCGTTATCTAATGGTTAAACAGTTTAAAGTTCCCCGACTTTATACGTACAACCTATGAACACATTTTTTACCGTATTTCTAATTTTAATTATCGTGAATATTGCATTACTATTAGCTGGCTTCACAGCTCGTAAAAAGTAATAATAGAGAATATCAATTACGAAAGCTAAAATAAATTTACATAAAAAAACACCCCTATCATTACGATAAAGGTGTTACTCATTTATTAGAATAAATTACTATTTATCCTACTTTCATTAATTCTACATCAAAAATCAATGTAGCATTTGGTGGAATTACTCCGCCCGCCCCTGCTGAACCATATGCTAAATCAGATGGAATTACAAAACGTGCTTTATCACCAACTTTTAAAAGTGAAATTCCTTCATCCCAACCTGGAATAACTTGACCAATACCTAATTGAAAATCAATTGGTGAGTTACGCTTGTAAGAAGAGTCAAATACATCTCCTGACAAAAGTGAACCTTCATAATGAACAGATACTTGTTTACCCTTTTCAGCTTTAGCACCATTACCTTTCTGAATCATCTTATAACGAAGACCAGATGCGGTAGATTCAAAACCAGCAGCAACTTTATCTAATTCAGCATCTTGCTTTGCTTTTTCAGCAGATAAACGGGCTTCACCAGAAGAATTAAAATTCTCAAATGCTTTTACTGCATCCCAATTTTTGGCTTCCTCACCTACTCTTACTATCTCCAAAGATTCAATTATATCGTCTTGTTCTATGGCATCAATTACATCTTGGCCAGCTTCTACTTTACCAAAAACAGTATGTTTATTATCTAACCACGGAGTTGGTACATGAGTAATGAAAAATTGACTCCCATTGGTGCCAGGACCAGAATTTGCCATTGAAAGTACACCAGGTGCATCATGTTTCAAATCTGGATGAAATTCATCATCAAATTTATATCCTGCATCTCCAGTTCCTCTTCCTTGTGGACAACCACCTTGAACCATAAAATCTGGAATTACTCTATGAAATTTCAATCCATTATAAAATGGCTCTCCTTTACTTTTTGCACTATTCTCTTTATTCCCTTCTGCAAGAGCCACGAAATTACCTACCGTACCTGGAGTTTTTTCATGGGTTAATTTTACTAATATTTCACCTTTGTTTGTATTAAACTTGGCGTAAATTCCTTCTTCCATTTTACTATTTTTAAATATCTGACAAAGGTAAAGAAATTTAACGATTTGAGTGTTTCCCCTATTTTAATATACTCATAATTACTTACTAAAAGGAGATGAGCCAATTTACAAACACTTCTATCGATTAGAATAATTTATCCTTAAGAATATAGCGTTTTATGTTTACTGACATAATACATTTAATTTTTTATGCCTGTTAAACAACGAATTTACCAAATAGATTTACTATGATTTGTTGCAGCTTTCGGCATAATGTTAGATCACTATCTTTACAGAGGATTTTAAGCCGACAATTTAACAAACTTGAGTTTCTTGGAACTTGCCGGTGGATGGATAAAATATTGCGCTGTTTTTATCGATTTATTTTTCATCATCAGTGGATTTGTAACTACGCTTTCAGTATCAAATAAATCCGTTACTTACTTTTTTTAAATCTAGATTAGTACGATTATTTTCTGTGTATTGGTTTTGTGTATTCATCACCTATATGGTTACAGTTTTCTACCGAGCTCCAAGATTTCATGCCACCTTTGATCAGTTTTTATTTAATTTGACCTAACTACAAGACTTTTTCGATGTAAAACGTGTGGATGGAGCCTACTATATCGGTAGAATTACGATTTTATGCACTTGCTACTTGGCTATCGTTATCAGTAATATATCCTTTTGTTCAAGGCCATATCATCGTAAAAGTAATCGACTTATTCCTTATGTTCGAATGGTCAACTCCTTTTATTGCCGGTATGTTAATAGCAGATATTTATAAGAGTAAAAAAATCAACATTAAAAATGGTACCGCTATCTTTATCTGTTTTATTCTATCTACACTACATCGAATGATTTATGCCAAAATGGCAATGATTATTTATCAAGAAACTTTCTCAAAACCAATTATCGCAGCGGTAATATTCCCTTTATACGCGATACTGCTATTGGTAGTTTTAGGTCGTCTAAAATGGTTGAACAAATCCTATTTTCTTTACTTGGGCATTATGACATATCCACTGTATTAACTGCATCAAAGAATAGGCTATATAATTATTAATAATTTAATGGGGGATTATAATAAATACTTGATTTTGTCAAGAACTATTACGTTAATGATTACAGTTTCTTTCATTATATTGAAATATATTGCGGGACCATTATCTAATTACCTCGAAAAGTATCTGGGATTAATCATTGACTTCTTTTTGAATCTACAATATAACTCTGCCTCCTTAGATACTAAAAAGATTGAAAAAATGAGTAATAGTATATCTGATAAATAATAGCGCACCTCAAATTTATAAGGTATAACAATATGCAATTTATAATTTCATATTAAAAGCCGTAGGTGTCTACCAAATAAATTAAACTTGCCATAGAAGCTGAACCTAATTCAAGCTCTCGTTTGTTGACATGTTCGAAGGTATCATTTTCAGCATGATGATAGTCAAAGTACCTTTGAGAATCTGGTCGAAGCCCCGCTAATATTAAACCTTCTTTTTTCAACGGACCGATATCAGCACCGCTTTCACCTTTCTCAAAATAATGAACAAGGTAAGGTTCAAATAATGGTTTCCAGCTTTTAATTTTATCAAAGTCTTTATTAGAGCTGTCAAAAGTAAAACCTCTTGGGGTAAAGCCTCCTGAATCACTTTCCAATGCGAATATGTGCTTCTCATTAGTAGCATTGGCAACTTCTGCATACTTTGTGCCACCTCTTAAACCATTTTCCTCATTCATAAATAGAACTACCCTAATAGTTCTCTTAGGCTTATACCCAATCTTTTTAAATAGATTAAGAACTTCCATGCTTTGCACACAACCAGCACCATCATCATGAGAACCATCGCCTAAATCCCAAGAATCTAAATGTCCGCCAACCACTATAATTTCTTCAGGCTTAGAACTACCTCTAATCTCTCCGATTACATTATACGATTCTACATCTTCAAATTGTTTACAATTTTGTTTAAAGTAAAAATTGATTTCAGGGTTTAATAGTAAAGACGTACTCAACAAATCTGCAGCGTTTGTACTTATTGCCGCTGCAGGTATTCTATTATCAATAGGTTGTTCACCATACCCCATGGAACCTGTATGTGGAAAATCATCTAGTCGTAAATTCATTGATCTTACAATTACACCTAATGCTCCATATTTAGAAGCTTCTAACGCACCTGAATAACGCTGATCTACACAATTGGAATACGCATTAAATGTATTAATCTGAGTAGGGTCCATAGGCTTATTGAAAAAAACAATTTTACCTTGAATTTTACCCTTACCCAAAGTAGCCAATTCTTCAACACCGTTTACTTCTATAATATTTGCCTTAATACCATTAGATGGCGTCGCAACCGAGCCACCTAATGCGCAAATCGCCACATTAGTAGTTGTACCAGGTGTAGTTTCAAAATAAGCAAACTCTGGTGTGCCTCTTACCCATTTTGGCACCATAACGGGCTGCAACCAGACTTTATCGAGACCTAATGAATCTAATTGAGATTTCGTGTAATTTACTGCCTGCTGAGCTTGCACTGACCCTGAAAGCCGACCACCAATTTGATTTGATAAATAATTTAACCAATCATACCCTTTACCTTGAGTTAAGGCAGCATCGTATAACTTTTTAATTTGTTCTTGATCATTGTTTTGAGAAAACCCAAAATAGGTAAAGAAAATAACGACTAATAGTGCTAGTTTACTTTTCACGCTGTAACTGTTCTTCATAGGTGCCTAAATTAGCTAATATTTTATCGCTTAACATAGGCTCTTTAATATCTTTGTATTTTTTTAACGATTGAAGTAATATAGAAGCAATGATTATTCGAGTTGCTTTTTTATTATCTGCAGGTACAACGAACCACGGCGCATGATCATTAGTTGTTTTTGATATTGCTTCTTCGTAACAATTTTGATAAGTCTGCCATAATTTACGCTCCTTTAAATCGCCTGGAGAAAATTTCCAATGTTTATCCTTAACAGCTAACCGTCTTAAAAGGCGTTGACGTTGTTCCTCTTTAGATAGATTTAGAAAAAATTTGAATATTAACGTGCCATTTTCAGCAAGATGACGCTCAAAATCATTGATTTGTTCAAACCTTTTATCCCAAAATTTTTCATCTATATCTTCAACAGTGTGAATACCCGGAATATGTTCATTAAGTATATATTCAGGATGAACTCTGGTAACTAAAACATTCTCGTAATGGGTTCGATTAAAAACTCCGAATTTCCCCTTTGCAGGTAATACCAAATAATGACGCCATAAATAATTATGGCTTAATTCTAATTCAGTAGGTACTTTAAAACTATGCACTTCTACTCCACTGACATTAAAGTCTTTAAATATCTCACGTATTAAACTGTCTTTTCCTGCAGTGTCCATTCCTTGTAAACAAACCAGAATACTATATTTACCATGTGCATATATAGTATCTTGAAACTCCCCAAGTTCTCTTCTAATTACCGATAATTCTTTTTTTAAAATCTTTTCTGATTTACCGAAATCTTCATATGTTTTCGTTTCAGATATCTTAAAGTCATCATATGCCCTGTATTGCTGTATTTCTATCTTATTCATGCTGAAATATAAAATTTTAATTCTGTTTTTAATAGAATGAGTTATTTATCCTATAATATTCCGTTTATCGAAATTCAAACGTATTGTATCGAAAATAATATTTTCCGCTGAACAAAGCACCTAGATTTATAATTGTAAAATCCCAAATTTTACAATTTAAATAACCTACAAATGAAGAAAGCGACCTACATTTTCTGTACTCTTGCTATTTTAGTACTATCATCTTTTCGAACAAATTTAGAATGTGAATACGCGAATTCAAATATGGGATTTGCAAAATCCCAAATAAGCGCTGGACTTCTTACAGATGACATAAACCAAGCTAGGTTCTATGCATACAAGGCTGTAAACGCTTTGGAAAAATCTAAAAACCAATTAGAAGTTTGTGGTTGTACTTTTGCAAAAGCAAGTATGTATGAAAATTTAAATGCACTTGTTCTCGCCACCAAATCCACAACATTAGAAGGCACCAAAACCTATTTAGATGAATCTATTGAGCTTATCAATAACACCATTTTTGTTCTTAATTCTCACGAGAGCCATAAGAGCACATACGCTAATGACGTATTATCTATGAACACGAACACTGCTACAAAAACCGTAATTAATACCAAGGATAGTAAAACCCTAAGTTTAAATGAAAAAATCGACCTTTCATTAGCAAAGTATACGATTTCACTTGAAAAAGTTGTTGCCACTGTAAATTGCAAAGAAGCAAAGGCATTCGCACAGCGAATATTTGATGAATGTGAAAATCAATTACTGAAACCAAATTTATCTGAAGGCAGTAAATATTATAGTTTACGCACTAAAGAAATTACTGAAAATGCCATAAATAAAATAGGCGACTGCTCAGACAAAAAATAGAAAGTTCTTAATTTTAATTACTTGCTGGCAAATAATTTCACATCATCCTCAGAAACATTTTGACCACCAAGTATAATTAAACGCTCAACTACGTTTCTGAGCTCTCTAATATTTCCTGTCCAATCATATGCTTTTAAAAGCTTAATCGCGGAATCTGAAAAAGTCTTAGCCGCCATACCTTGTTCTTCGGTTATTTTATTCGAAAAATGTTCAATCAACAATGGAATATCATTCCTTCTATCGTTTAAACTAGGTACTTGAATAAGAATTACAGCTAATCGATGATATAAATCTTCTCTAAAGTTGCCTTCTTCAATTTCTTTCTTTAAATCTTTGTTAGTCGCTGCAATAACACGAACATCAACTTTTATGTCTTTGTCAGAACCTACTCTTGATATTTTACTTTCTTGTAGTGCACGTAAAACCTTAGCTTGAGCAGAAAGGCTCATATCACCAATTTCATCTAAAAATATTGTACCCTTGTTAGCAGCTTCAAACTTACCTGCTCTATCTTTTACGGCAGATGTAAAAGCACCTTTTACATGCCCGAATAATTCACTTTCAATTAATTCAGACGGTATTGCGGCACAATTAACTTCAATAAATGGTTCTGCACTTCTTGCGCTTTTCTCATGAAGCCAATGAGCTACTAATTCTTTCCCTGTACCATTAGAACCAGTTATTAACACACGAGCATCGGTTGGCGCAACTTTTTCTATCATATCTTTGATAAGGCTTATTTCATTGCTTTCCCCTATCATCTCATAGTTCTTGCTTACTTTCTTTTTTAGGTTCTTATTCTCTACAACTAAAACCTTTCTATCTAAAGCATTTCTTACGGTTGTTAATAATCTATTTAAATCTGGCGGTTTTGAAATGTAGTCGAAGGCACCTAAGCGCATTGTATTTACAGCAGTATCTAAATCACCATGACCAGAAATCATTATAAAAGGTATTTCTGGTTTTATTTTTCGTGCAGCTTCCAGAACTTCTACACCATCCATTTTAGGCATTTTTATGTCACAGAGAACCAAATCGTAATCATTGTTTTTAATTGTTTCGATTCCTTTTAATCCGTCTTCGGCTTCTTCAACAGAGTATGCATCATTCTCTTCAGATAAGATTTTGACCAATACTCTTCTAATTGCCGCTTCATCTTCTATTACTAATATTTTTGACATAATAACTTTTTAAATTCCTATTCTAAATCCTGTTCTGAAATAAAGGCCCGCTTCATCATTTAAGGTGAAAATATCATTTCGCTCCTCGTCCCTTAATACCCCATTCTGAAATAAGGAGTGACCACCTATTAAGTAAACGGACATATCCTTTGTTATTTTATATTGATAACCTAAAGTCAATAATAATGCAGTAGAAGACACATCCGTAGATAAATTATTACCAGGGAGTAATATATTGTTTTGAATATTTACATAATAACCATCTAAAAATAATTCTGTTTGAAAGAAATGTCCTTTTTTGGTGAAATATTTCATTCCAGATTTAGGCGCCCCTAAAACGTAAGACCAATTAGGGTGAAATCGCTTTTCATAATACACAAAAGGTAATGGAACATCAATAGGTGAAGTACCATTATATGAAATTCCTAAAACTAAAATAAAAGGCTTCTCTACATCTTTAATATTCTTATAGGCACCCACTGTATAATTCATGTTAAAATCATCTTGCTGTAATTCTTCCACAAAATTGGAAGACCACCTTGGGGTAACCACCCCTATCAAGCGCCATTTGTCACTTAATTTATACATGTAAGCCATGTTGACATCTACCACATGAAACTTACTTAAATCATTAGAATTGGGAAAAAGGTCATCGGGCACTTCAAAATTATACCGGTTATATTCCCCCCCTAGAATTAAGTAATCTTTTTTTTCTCGTAACGCAATCGGTACATTTAACACCAACTTTATACGCGAAGTTTCTACATCACCACTATTATCTGGCATCAGCATATACTCTACCCTAAATACATCTGGTGTTTGAGCTAAAATTGGATTGATCGCTAAGGTGAGTAATAATACCCATAAAAAGTATCCGTTAGCCTTTTTCATTATTCCCTGCATTTGAAACATCGCTATGTTGAAAAGGTGCCTGTTGAAATAAATGTACATCTCTTTGAGGGAAAGGTATCGTAACATTATTATTTCTAAACTCTGCATCGATTTTGTATCGTAATTCACTTTTTATTCTAGGATCTGAAAAACTATCAGTGATATAAAAATTCAAAGAAAACATTAATGCCGAGTCTCCAAAATCTTCAAAAAGCACAAAAGGTTTAGGACTTTTTAATATATTTCTATGTGTCTTAATTACGTCTAATAATATTTTAGTCACGAGCTGTACATCACTACCATAAGCCACTCCTAATTTTATAGACTCCCTTGTTGTTTTATGGTTTTGGGTATAATTATAAACGATATCACTAATAAACTTATGATTAGGAATAATTATAACCTTATCGTCTCTAGTAATTGCTCGCGTTGTACGTAATTTAATTTCGAAAACCTTACCGACTTTACTATCGATTTCTACAATATCACCAACTCGTAAAGACTTATCAACTATAATAAATATACCACCGATGATATCTTGAAAAATCTCTTGTAATGCAAGACCAAGACCAACAAACAAAGCGGCAGATGCTGTTATTAGAATGGTAATATTAATACCAGCAGCACTCATAGTAAATAGTATTACTACAACGTAAACTAGATACTTAATAAACTTGAAAATGCTAATAAACTTCAATTTATCATCCACTTCCATTTTCCTGGTGAAAAACCTTCTTATGCCCTGTAAAATTGTACTTGTAAGTAAAAAAGCCAATGTTAGAAGCAGAAGTAAACCTACGGTAATGTGAATAGATTTTTCACCTTCACCAAACTGAAAACCTAGGTCTAAAAATTTCTTAATAGTTCCCCAGACATCATCTTCAATTATTTCTTTAATCTTTTCTGTACTCTCTTGGATCATGATGAATATTTAAGCCACTTGTACAATTCTTTATAACTAGGTTTTTTACCGTACATAAGAATACCGACACGATAAATTTTAGCTGCCACCCAAACAATACCAATAAAAGTAGCTATTAATATCAAAATAGAACTTATCAATTGCCATACCGGCACACCACCTTCACCAATACCCCATGGTAAGCGCATTAACATAACAATAGGTGATGTTAACGGAAATAGCGAAAAGGCAACGGCTATAGGACCATTAGGATTACTGAATACAGAAAAGAAGCCAACGTAAATAGCTAACATTAATGGTAAAATAACCGGAAATATAAATTGTTGAGTATCAGTTTCATTATCAACAGCAGCTCCGATTGCCGCATATATTGAACTATAAATCAAATAACCCAAAACAAAATATATGATGAAAAAAATCAACATTGCAAAAATGGGTATTTCAAAAATTTCTTGGGCATACAATTGAATGTTCTGAGTTACAGCATCTACATCTACACTTGTATTACCTTCCATTCCTGGTGCCATTCCTCCTTTGGTTAAACTAGCGGGGTCAATATCGAAAATAGTTAAACCAATAAATAACAATAAAGCTCCAGATACTATCCAAATTGCGAATTGTGTAATACCAGCCAACGATGTGCCTATAATCTTACCCATCATTAAGTGAAAAGGTTTTACCGATGATATAATAACCTCTATAATGCGACTTGTTTTCTCTTCTATTACACTTCGCATAACGAAACCGCCGTAAATAATAATAAACATCATTATTAGGTAACCAAAAGCTCCACCTATGATAGCCTTTATTTCATTTATCCCTTTTATGTTTTGAAGTCCGTCGAAAGTTTCAATATTCATATTATAACTACGATCCATTTCAGCGTATTCTTTCGGCGATAATCCAAGTTCCCGCAATCTTTCTTGTCGTAATCTACTCGTAATGGTATTTTCAAGTTTGTCTAATACTGTTGAGCTTGGCGCTTCTTTACTATAAAAAAAAGCTCGCTGCGCAACTTGTTCCAAATTAGGCTCACTTGGTAAATAAACTAGACCATAATAACCCAAGCTTAATGTAGAATCTTTAGCTTCTGCCAAGGTTAAATCTTTAAAATTGACATATGATGTTGCCTCTGAAGCAATAAACTCATTAGAAAAATAACCACTGTCGTTTAATACGGCGATAACCCTTTTTTCATTGTCGTTAAGTTGCGTTAAATAAGCAATTAAAAGAATCATGCCTACCATTAGAATTGGGCTCAAAAAAGTCATGATTACAAACGACTTGTTTCTCACCTTTGCCAAATATTCTCTCTTGATGATTAACGGTAACTTATTCATGTGCTATATTCTTATTTTGAATAGTCTTAATAAAAATATCATTGGCAGAGGGTATAGTTTCAACAAAGCCATTTACATTGGCTCTAGTGCTTAAAAAGTCCAATATTGCTCTAGATTCTTTTGAAGGAAGTTGTAAAGTTAAATTCAACTGTTTTTCTGTGATATCATAATCATGTGACAAAAGTTGAAATTTATCTTTCACTTCACTTATCAATACATCTTGATTAGCCGTTTCTAAACCTACTTTAAAGATGTTATTCTTGTAGGCTTTTTTTATATCGGATAATTTACCATCAAGTATTTTTTCAGATTTATGTATTAAAGCGATATACTCACAAAGTTCCTCTACTGATTCCATTCTATGAGTAGAAAATATTATGGATGTACCATTATCCTTTAAACTTAATATTTGTTCTTTTATAAGATTTGCGTTTATAGGATCAAAACCACTAAAAGGCTCATCGAAAATTAAAAGTTTAGGCTCATGCAGAACGGTAACCACAAATTGTATTTTTTGCGCCATACCCTTAGAAAGCTCTTGTATTTTCTTATTCCACCAATCACCAATTTCTAATTTTTCGAACCAATATTTCAAACGTTTTTTTGCCTCAACCTTTGAAAGTCCTTTCAACTGTGCCAAATATAAAGCTTGTTCGCCAACCTTCATACTTTTATAAAGTCCGCGTTCTTCTGGCAAATAACCAATTTGAGAAATATGTTCAGGTTTTAGAAGTTTACCATCAAAATATACAGAACCTTTATCTGGAAAAGTAATTTGATTTATAATACGAATTAATGTTGTTTTACCAGCACCATTAGGACCTAGTAAACCATATATACTGTTTTTTGGAATTTCGAGGGAAACGTTCTTTAAAGCCGTATGGTTTCCAAATTGTTTGGTGACCTCATTAGCTACCAAAATATGATTCATGTACGCAATTTATTCAAAGATATTGAATTGTTTTGACTAGCTACATTCTTTATGATTCCTTTATGGAATACGCTATTTCATCAATAAATTTAACGTTCGGCATTGGCCTAAAAAGCAAAACCCACCCTTAATAAATTAAGGATGGGAAAAAATTGCTATGAAAAAGAAAATTAATATTGGTTGCCCAATATTATCTCAAATATACGTTTTTTATTTAAAAACCAAAGATTTTGACATTAAGAGAACATATCTTTTACTTTTTCAAAAAATGACTTGTCTGATTTCTCAGGTTTGGGCTCAAAATTGTCATTGCCTTGCATTTTTTCAAAAAATTCCCTTTGCTCTTTGTTCAACTCTTTTGGTGTCCAAACATTAACATGTACCAATATATCACCAGCACCATAACCATTTAAACTGGTTATTCCTTTTCCACGTAGTCTTAATATTTTACCTGATTGAATACCAGGCTCCAATTTTATACGCACCTTACCACCAACTGAATCAATTTCTTTTGAAGTACCCAATACAGCTTCAGAAATACTTACATAAAGATCATAGTGTAAATTATCACCTTCTCTTTTTAAAGTACTATGTTCTTGCGTTTCAATAGCAACTAACAAATCACCAGGAATTCCGTTTCCAGGAGCATCGTTACCTTTATTTGGTACTTTTAATTGCATGCCTTCTTCAACACCTGCGGGTATATTTATCGAGACAGTCTCTTCTACTACTTTAAGTCCCTGTGCATCCGCATCACCAGGCTTACCGTCTAAAATCTGACCGCTACCTCCACAAGAAGTACAAACTGCAGCAGTTTGCATTCTACCTAATATGGTATTCTGAATTTTTGTCACTTGACCCCTACCACCACAAGTGCTACAAGTTTTATAAGTAACACCTTCAGCTTGAACCTTTCTTCTTACTTTAACTTTCTTCTCAACACCGTTGGCTATTTCCTCTAGAGTCAATGTAACCCTAATTCTTAGGTTGCTACCTTTTACTCTTCTTTGACCGCCGCCACCGCCAAAGCCACCAAAACCGCCGCCACCAAATGCGCCACCAAAAATATCACCGAATTGGCTGAAAATATCATCCATATTCATACCGCCACCACCGAAGCCGCCTGAGCCACCTTCGAATGCAGCATGACCGAATTGATCATAACGCGCTTTCTTATCTGCGTCACTCAATACTTCATATGCTTCCGCAGATTTTTTGAACAACTCCTCAGCAGAACTATCCCCCGGATTTTTATCAGGGTGATATTTTAATGCCTTTTTTCGATATGCTTTTTTTATTTCTGCAGCAGATGCACTTTTACTGATGCCTAAAACCTCGTAATAATCTTCCTTCATTCCAACTTTTTAATTTCCTACTACAACTTTTGGATGCCTAATAATACGATCACCTAATTTAAATCCCTTTTCGATGACGTCTATAACCTTACCTTTCATCTTTTTATCTGGAGCAGGTATTTGAGTAATTGCTTCGTGAATATCCGCATTAAAAACATCACCGGCCCTAACTTCTAGAATCTCCAGCCCTTTTGACTTCAAAGTCTCATTCAACTTTACATTTATTAATTCAATACCCTTGAAAACCTCCATATCATCTGTCTTAGCCAATTCTTTAATCGCTCTATCAAAATCATCTAAAACTGGCAATAATGAAACGATTACCTCTTGACCGGCAGTCTTAAACAACTCCATACGTTCTTTAGAAGTACGTCTTTTGTAGTTTTCAAATTCTGCAAATAATCTTAAAAATTTATCTTTTTCTTTCGCTAATTCTTCTCTTAGCTTCTCCTCTTCAGATAGCTCTTCACCTTCAATCTCATTATCTTGCTTTTCTTCTTGAGTTTCGTCCTCTAAAAGCTCATTTTCCAAAAATTCATCATCGAATGTGTTTTCTTTATCACTCATAACTTATTCTAATTTAATCGCTGTTTAAAAGCAGGCAAAAGTACTGCCAATTCTTTAAAAATGTCAAAATGTCACAAAAGTTTAAAAAAAATCCGCCAAATAGCGGATTTATAATTTTCGTTTTAAATAGTTGGCTATTTAAGACACGAACTCTTTTGTTATTTTAGTTTTTTTATCTTCACATTCACCTTCATTATCATAAATAGCCCCAAGCGCTTGACAAATATTAGCATAATGAAAAACAAAACCTTCTCCTTCAATCTTCTTGCTACTGACTCGTTGGCTTGCGAATAAAATATATGCCATTTCACCAAGAATAGTGTGCATTACGAATTTCGGAATATTTGGCAAGAACAATGGTTTGTTCAAAACCTTGGCAATCTCCTTTACCAATTTTAAATTGGTCACAGGATTTGGAGCTACCCCATTATAAACACCTTCTAGTTGATGCGATGCAATATGCAAAAATATACCCGCCAAATCTGAAATATGAATCCACGATTGCCATTGTTCACCAGTTCCAAAAGCTGCACCAACATAGTATTTTACGGGCTTTGCTATTTCTGGCAAAGCACCGCCATCATTAGACATCACCAAACCTATTCTCACCTTCGCAACCTTTACACCTAAAGTTTCGAATTCATCAATTTTATTTTCCCAAACATCTACTACTTCACCCAAGAAGCTATCATCTACTTCTTCTTCGTCTTCTGTGTAATAATTACTTAAAGAATCTGGATAAATACCAATCGCTGATGCAGAAATTATTGATTTAACTGAATGGTTTTCAGTTTTAAGAAGTGTATTTTTAAGTAATTCTAACGAATTTACCCTACTGTCAATTATTTCTTGCCTATACTGCTTCGTCCATCGTTTAGATATACTAGAACCTGCCAAATTTATAATGATAGAAACGCCATTTAGGCAATTTTGGTCAATCTCTTCTGTAGTTGGGTTCCAGAAATAACCATGATAATTTAGGTCTGAAACAATCTTTTCTTTACTGGTTGTTAGGTAGTTAACGTCATATCCTTTTTCATGGCATTGAGATACCAACTCGCTACCTACTAACCCTGTCGCACCTGTTATCAATACTTTCATAGTTTAAAGGTATTGCTTTTGGTGATTCTTGATATACTATTTAATTTCAATTTAACATTGTACCAAACGTATTGATTTTTAATACTTTGAACTTTCTTGAAATTAAAAAAAGTATTTAAGCTATTTTTTTCTTGCCCTCAACATTTCTCGTTTACCCGGTGGGCCTGGCAATCGCTCAACAATAAACCCAACCTCTAGCATGGCACGCCTAACACTACCTTTAGCTGCATAAGTAACCAAATAACCACCTGATTTCATAGCCCTAAACATAATTTCAAATATCTCAACGGTCCACAATTCTGGTTGAACACGGGCACCAAATGCATCGAAGTAAATAAGGTCGACCGTTTCTATCATATCGATATCCTTAAAATCTTTCTGTTCTTTTCTAAGAATGAATTCAGAACTGATTTCAATATCTTCTTGCCATAGAGAAGAATGCATTAAATTAAAGTCATTTTTTCGTAAAACAGAATTTAATTCCTCAGGATAGTTCAATTGATCAAGCTCTTCCCCAGAAACCGGAAACGCCTCTACGCCAGTATAATTAATTTTCAAATTTCGTTTCTCAGACTCAACCAATGTAATGAAAGCGTTAAGCCCTGTACCAAAACCGATTTCAAGAATATGTAAATTTTGATTCTTGAACAAATCTAATCCTGAATGAATAAATACATGATAAGCCTCTTGAATAGCCCCATGTTTAGAATGGTATTGCTCTTGCCAATCCATTATCTGAATGGTCTTAGAACCATCACCTGTAGTAATTATTTCTCTTTTCAAATTAATTTGGAACTAACACTCCTGAAGCTTCAAAACTAAATGTTCTTTTTGGAGTTACCATTTTAGCAATTTCATCGGTAGACTTTCCTGCATCTATTGCATAATGTTTTTGGTCTTCAACACTCATTTCTTCCACAAATGCCAAACCATTTAATACGACTTCTTTCTCAGTAATATCTAAAGGCATGAAAAAACCGTAATCTTTAAAACGAACCATTGCTTGCTCGCCTTCAGGCAATTCTACAACCATCCAACATCCTTTTACTTTGCAAACTTCCTTAACCTTAGCTTTAAATTGCACATGTAAAGAATCTGAATTTACCATAGAGGTAAATTTCTGCCAAACTTCCTTCTGTTGATCAACAGCATCCAAAGCAAACTCTTCTCCATAATAAACACCAGAATTTGTTTCTTTTGAAGGTAACGTCTTAGAATCTTTCTGAGCAAAGCATGAAAAAAATCCAAATAAAAACACAAGTAAAATGTTAAATCCTTTCATAAATCTTAAAAATGATGAATTACCTACAAAACTGGTCAATTTTAATCTAAAAAAGAAGTGCTGGTAGGGATATTTGTTTAATTTTAATCAATTAAAGTTACGTATTTCATGAGTATTGAAACTAAAGATATCACTGTAGAAAAAGTAAAAACTTCTAAAATTGACCAAGTAGATTTTGATAATCTAGCTTTTGGCTCAGTATTCACAGACCATATGTTAGTCTGTACGTACAAGAATGGCGCATGGGAAATTCCTAAAATAGTACCCTACCAACCAATAGTGCTAGACCCATCTTCTAAGATTTTTCATTATGGGCAATCAATATTTGAAGGAATGAAAGCTTATAAAGATAAAAATGATGATGTATTTTTATTTAGACCTTTAGAAAATTTTAAGCGTTTTAATATTTCAGCGGATAGAATGTGTATACCACAACTTCCACAAGAATATTTTATGGATGGGCTTACCACCCTTCTTAATCTTGATAAGGCTTTTATACCAACAAAGGAAGGTAGTTCTTTATACATACGACCATTTATTTTTGCTTCCGGAAACGGATTTCATGCATCACCAGCCGATGAATATAAATTCATAATAGCGTGCGCACCATCTGGGGCGTATTTTTCAGGTAAGGTAAAAGTACTTATCGAAGAACGGTATTCTAGATCAGCAAACGGTGGTGTTGGTTTTGCTAAAACTGGCGGCAATTATGCAGGTCAATTTTACCCTACCCAATTGGCTGTTAAAAAAGGATACAACCAAGTTATTTGGACCGATGACACCAATCATGAATTTATTGAAGAGGCCGGTGCCATGAATATATTCATAAGAATTAATGACACCTTATTAACAGGCCCTACAAGTGACCGTATACTTGATGGTATTACAAGAAAAAGCATATTAGACATCGCAAAAGACCAAGGTATAAAAACTGAAGTTCGAAAAATAACAGTAAAAGAAGTGGTAGAAGCAGCCAAGGACGGTTCATTAAAAGAAATGTTCGGGGCAGGTACTGCGGCAGTTATTTCACCAATTTCTGGATTTGGTTACAGAGATACAGATTATGAATTACCAGAATTAGAAAACAGTTTTGCTCAATCTTTAAAAAAGACCATTACAGATATTCAATACAATAAATCGGAAGACAAATTTGGCTGGCGATTTAAAGTTGAAAAATAGAAAAAGGGGCCGATTGGCCCCTTTTTATTTATCAAGAATTATCTCAATATTTGGTTTAAAATAATTTGGACCTTTAAGCACTTTACCATCTTCTCTATATATAGGTTTACCATCTTCTCCTAATTTGCTCATATTACTTCTCTGTATCTCATTAAACACTTCCTCTATTTTATATTGCATACCGTGTTCTAAAATGGTGCCACATAAAATATACAACATATCACCTAGGGCATCTGCTACTTCAACAAGGTCATTATTCTGAGCGGCTTCTAAATATTCCTTATTTTCTTCATCCATAAGGTTAAAACGCAACATATTCTTTGCTTCCCCCAAGTCTGCTATCATATCCTCTGAAACACCTAGACCAAAAGAATTATGAAATTCTTTGACCGCTTTGATTTTGTTTTTCATCTTTATTTTACTGTTTTCCGTTAGCTTTGCGTAAAAATAGGAAATATGTTTAGCACAGGACAAATCATTTTTGCCATAGGATTCGCATTGGTTTTCGCCATTGTAATTATCATTTCTTATAAAAAAGACTTTAAACTACACCAAAAGAACTACAAAGGTATTAAATGGATTGGCTTATTCTTTGTATTATTCTTAGTCTCACTGCTTTGCATCAAGTATTTACTAAAAGAGTAGTTAATATTTTACCTACACCACAAAAATTAACATTTTTACAACAAAATAGCCTTTTTGCTCGTATAATATACCAAATAACGTAATTTTGCGTTATTCATCTATACATGGCAATTAATTATGATGACATTTCTTACAATTTTTTTAGTTTTAGTAGGTATTAATATAGCGATGGTTGTAGTTAGCTTGTTAAGTGTTTCACAAAAATCGAAACAATCTTCTCAAGAATTATCCAATCAACATACTTCTGTAATCTATCCTTTAGATTTACTTACATCTAGCTACAAGAAAGCAGTTTAGTTTTTACCTTTATAAGGTATGAAACATTTTTTGCTCGTTTTCTTAGGAGGAGGTTTAGGTAGTATCTTAAGATACTGGATTTCAAAAAATCTCAATTCTTACTATTCAAATTTCTATCTAGGCACTTTTTTAGTAAATATTATAGGTTGCCTTTTAATAGGCATACTTATAGGCATTTCTTTAAAGCACAACTACATTACCCAAAATCAAACCCTTTTATTAGCCACCGGTTTCTGCGGGGGCTTTACAACTTTCTCTACATTCGCATTAGAAAGTAATCTTCTTTTAAAGGAATCTTCTATTCTTTACACTTCCCTTTACTTAGGCTTAAGTGTTGCATTAGGCATTCTAGCCATCTCATTTGGCCTTTGGCTTTGCAAAATGTTATAAAACTAACAATACATACCTACTTTTTTATTATTTGATTATTTTTTAACTATTCCCTGTTTTATTAAACAATCGGTAGATAAATACTAAATTTTCTGACGATTCAATCAAAATTCATGATTATTCTCATTACCCCATTCCACTTATTTGTAAAATAATCACTTGATACTATCAATACCCTAAAATTTATAGGGTATAAATTATGATACTCATAAAAATATCTATTCACCCCCTAATTATTTTAGGGGGTGAATGTATTTAACATATATTTGGCATTATTAATAAACTTAGTCAAATGAAAAAAATTGAGGCAATTATCAGAAAATCAAAGTTTGACGATGTCAAAGAGGCATTACATCAAATAGAGGTTAACTTCTTTAGTTACTGGGACGTAACTGGAGTTGGAAATGAAAAACAAGGTCATGTTTATCGCGGTATTTCATATAGTACAACGGATATACAACGTAGACACCTATCTATAGTAGTATCTGATGACTTTCTAGAAAAAACAGTGAATTCAATACTTGAAGCTGCATACTCAGGTAATGTAGGTGATGGAAAAATATTTGTATCCGAAGTATTGGAAGCTTACCGAATTAGAACCAAAGAGAATGGTTTGGCAGGTATCAACTAAAAATTTAAAAAACTAACTAAAACGAAAAGAAATGGACGCAGGATTATTTACAGCAAATAACGTATGGATGATGTTGGCTACCGCATTGGTATTCTTCATGCATACTGGTTTTGCTTTTCTAGAAATAGGATTGACCAGACAAAAAAATACAATTAACATATTATTTAAAAACATATTTATTATCACAGGAGGTTTACTTCTTTATTATGCATGGGGTTTCAATTTAATGTACCCTGGTTTCGAAGATGGTGACTTGGGATTAATAAAATTTAGCATGGATAGCTTTGGTATTGCTGCCCCTGAAGGAGGTATGACAGCTGAATATGCAGATGGTGGCTATACGTGGTGGACAGATTTTCTTTTTCAAGGTATGTTCGCGGCAACTGCAGCTACCATTGTATCTGGAGCCGTTGCTGAGCGTATTAAAATAGGTTCTTTCATGATTTTCACCGTAATCTATGTAGGTTTAGTTTACCCTATAGTAGGAGCTTGGAAATGGGGTGGAGGATTCTTGGATTCATGGGGATTCTATGATTTCGCAGGTTCGACATTAGTACACTCTGTTGGTGGATGGGCTGCTTTGGTTGCCATAAGCTTATTAGGTGCAAGAATTGGAAAATTCGGTAAAGACGGTAAACCAAATGCAATACCAGGTCACAGTATACCAATGGCAACAGCAGGTGTTTTGATACTTTGGTTAGGTTGGTTCGGTTTTAACGGCGGATCAGTATTATCTGCAGACCCAGAATTAACTTCACTAGTATTGGTTACTACAAGTTTAGCCGCCGCAGCGGGTGGATTCGGAGCAATGATAACCTCTACTATACTTTATAAAAATTTAGATTTAACCATGTTTCTTAACGGTATTCTTGGTGGTCTAGTTGGTATTACTGCAGGTGCAGACTTAATGTCACCAAATGAAGCAGTTGTAATCGGATTTCTAGCAGGTATAATAATAGTAGGTGGTGTTGCCTTAGTTGATAAATTAAAATTAGATGATCCTGTAGGTGCCGTAGCGGTTCACTTAATCTGTGGTATCTGGGGGACTTTAGCTGTAGGTATTTTTGGAAACTTGGCAAGTGGTGCTCAATTTATGACACAACTTTATGGAGTACTAATAGTAGGTGGCTTTTGTGTCGTAACATCTGGAATAATATTAGGCGTACTTAAAGTAACATTAGGTCTTAGAGTATCTAAAGAAGAAGAGGTAGAAGGCTTAGATATTCATGAACACGGTATGGATGCTTATGCAGATTTTAGAATGAACGATCACTAAATTAAAAAATACGGAGCGCTTTGCAGAGCGCTCCGTTACATAACCTTTCAACAAATTTATTTTCTCAAACTAATTAATCCCTTGTGGGAATTAAAAACAAAATTTATGAAAACAGTTATCAATACAAAATACGTAAAAAATATCTTAGCATCAGGCCTTATGTTACTTGCTGCGTCAAGTGTCCTAGCACAAGAAGATGAAGAATCAACGCCAAGCTTTACTTTGAGCGGTTCAATTGATGCTTATTACAGAGCAAATTTAAATGGAGATAATTCTGCCCCTGGTGGAGTACCAAACGCAGCACCTGGTTCTTCTTTCGCTAATCTTCCTGGTTTCGCATTAGGTATGGCTAATGTAATTGCTGGCTATGAGGGAGAAAAAGTAGGTTTCGTTGCTGATTTGGTTTTCGGTCCAAGAGGAACAGATGCTATTTTTGCATCACCTATCTATTCTGCAACAGGAAATATTGTAAATCAATTATATGCTTACTGGAATGTTAGTGATGATGTAAAATTAACTTTTGGTAATTTCAATACCTTTTTAGGGTACGAAGTAATTTCTCCAACTGCTAATTTCAACTATAGCACATCTTATTTATTCTCATACGGTCCATTTTCACATACAGGTCTAAAAGCTGACTTTGCTTTATCTGATGACTTTAGTTTAATGCTTGCAGTAATGAACCGTACCGATGTAACCGAGCTAAACCTTGACGGTAAGTATGCCTATGGTGCTCAATTAGGTTATAGTGGTCAATACCTTAACCTATTAATGGACAATGGCGCATATGAAATAGATTATACAGGTGGTTTTGATTTAGCTGACGATTTTTTCTTAGGACTGAACGCAGCTTATTTTGATGGTGGAGACAATGCAGCAGGATTTGCAGGTGTAGCCCTTTACCCTCAATTAGCTACTTCTGAAGATTTCACAATTGGTCTTAGAGGAGAATATTTCGCAGAATTAGACGGTGATTTTGGCGCTATAGGAACAGGAGTCGATGAGTCTAGCGTATTTGCTGTAACTTTAACTGGAAGCTACTCAGTTGACAATTTAACCATCAAACCAGAATTACGTTTAGATTCTGCCTCTGATGAATCTGGATATTTCTTAGACAGCGATTTAGTTGCACAAAAAAGTCTTTCTTCTTTTGTAATTGCTGCTATATACTCATTCTAATTAAATGAATTTTATAATTGATAATTATATTAGTTTAAGTTTAAAAACTCGGCATTTAGCCGAGTTTTTTATTTCTGCAACCTAATGTTCAAATACCTTCACCCCTACTCTTATTTCCGAATCAATATTGTTTACAGCCGGTACCAAAGGGCAAGAGTATTTTTTATTGTAAGCACAATACGGATTATAAGCTTTATTAAAATCTAATACAATTTGATTTCCATCAGGAATTCTTAAATCAAGATATCGTCCACCACCATACGTTTCTTCACCATTAGTAGCATCTGTAAAAGGAAGAAATAAGTAATTTTTATATTTTTCTTGAGAAATCAATTCTGGAGTTTGATAAATTTCTAACTGTTGAATTTTCCCGTTTAAGGTGAATTTTGCAATACCATACACCACTTCAGTTGATTCACGCTCGGTGGTAGTCGGCATAGAAAACGGCAAAGCTTCTGGTGTTCTAATAAATTCTGCAACTATCACATAATTAGTATCGGGCTGAAAAAAGTCTAATGTTTCGAAATCTATTCGAAATCTATCTGCCAACGGAGACGTTTCTGGATCCTTAAATTCGGCATTTAACTTTTCTTGAAACTTTAAAATATCCGCAAGTTTATCCGATGTGACCAACGCCTTTTTATCTTGATCTGCATCATGGTACTTCTTTTCTTGCTTACAAGAAAATAACATAAACATAACCGCAATAATTACAAATAGCTTCATCCTTTATTCGTTTACGTTTCAAAAATACAATTTATTCATTGTACCATTTTTGTATATAATCGTACTTTACACATTAATATTATTCTTATGAACTTCAGATACTTTTTTATTCTTGCACTTCTTGCTACATTTAGTTGTGAGCAACAAAAGCCAACAAAAGAACCTTTACACGAAGAAATAAGAGTTTTGCCAGAGCTTAATCCTGAGCATTATAACGTGGCATTTTTAATTATGGACGGCACTTTTAATACTGAATTCACTGCGCCTTACGATATTTTTCAACATACCAAATTTAGAGATGGTATTAAGGCAATGAATACATTTACAGTAGCAAAAACACTGAAACCGATTACTACTTTCGAAGGTGTTCGCATTCTCCCAGACTTTGATTATACGAAAGATGATTTACCAAGAATAGATATTCTCGTAGTACCAAGCGCTGAGTATTCAATGGATAAAGATTTAAAAGACACCACCATGTTAAGTTTTATTAAAAAGATCGATAAAACTTCACTTTACATGACCAGTCATTGCGATGGTGCATTTCTTTTGGCTAAATCTGGTATACTAGATTCGGTAGCATCTACAACTTTCCCCAATGATGTTGAAAATTATAAAAAAATGTTTCCAAATCTTCATGTAAAGGACAATGTGCTATTTGTTCACGATGGCAAATACATTACCTCAGCGGGTGGCGCAAAAAGTTTTGAAGCTGCGCTATATTTATGTGAAGTTCTATATGGAAAAAAAATCGCCAAATCGCTAGCCAAAGGCTTGGTTATCGATTGGAATTTAGAACAAGTTCCACATCTTACTGTTCAATAATGTCGTAACGAGCATCCTTTAAGTACTTCTCCACAAGCATGTTAAACTCTGGCGTAATACGAAATATAGCGGTATTCTCGAGTTCATACAGTTCACTTTTGTTGGTATAACCATTTTTCAAAAGCTCTTCTAAATAAAACAATGCAGTACCATAATCTTCCATTTTGGCACTAGTAGAAATAACCTTTAAATAAGGAGCATAATCTGACGGATCTGTAATGGTTTTTATCATATATAATAAATTCAGTGCTTCTAAATCGACTTCTTTATCTGCCGAAATAAAATCAATATTATCAGAAATTAGTGCATTTATATATCCTCTTAATCTGCTAGACATTTGGCGTTCGTAAAGCACAGCGCTTTTGTCGAGTTTCGCCAAATCTTCCATCTGATAATTCCACCATCCTAAGTTTGCATAATTATATGTAATAATATCTTCCTCTAAATAATAGCTATAATCTTCCTTTAAAAAAGATTCTTTCAAGAAATAACTATTCTGACTTCTATTTGCCTTTTTATATGAATTACTGCGACGCAAAGATTTTTGAGAAATTTTAAGAGAATCCAATTCAACCAATGGGTTGAATACTTTCTGTATATCTGACAATAGATAGTTTGCCAAAATAGGCTTTTCGCTAGAAACAAAAATATTTGCTTTTGTCATAAACTGCTGATAAGAATCAGCAATTAAACTATCATTTCGCTGAACATCACCTTTTGCCATACTCGTTAAGGTTAGCATTCTAAAAGCGCTAGCAATTGTATTGATATCAGGTAAAATTTGATCATCATCAAAAACCAATAATTCATTTGGGAATTTCATCTTATTGAGAATTTGTTGAGTATCGAGCATGTCTCTAAAACTATAATCAGACCTATTTACAATACCTATAAATTGAAATGTTTGTTTTGAATTCAAGATTTGAATATTACCAACAGAAGCACCTATAGAAACAACACCCTTTATTTCCTTTATGAACGTTGGTAAAATTGAGGCAAACATCGCACCACTTCCAAAACCTGCCGTATATGTACGGTCCTTGGCTACAGGAACCACATTTATTGAAGCGTTTAACATTCTATTAGCTATCAGAACATTTTCAGAAATAGACAAAGAATCATTTACATTATCTGAACTTGCTAAAATATAACCTTCTTTTTCAGCAGCATTTACCATCATTGAAACAGAAGCCTTGCCCCTGCCTTTTAAATCAAATACAAAAATTATAGGCCAAGGTTTCTGAACATCAAAAGTAGTGGGCAAATAGAGTGAGAATGTTTCTTTTAAAGAATCGTTCACCACTACATTTTCTGTAATTGCACCTCTTAATAATCTCAGTTCTTGAGAAAAATTTGTGGTTGATATCAAAACCAAAGCAAAGAATAGTATTTTTTTCATCATTTAATTTGCATCAAAAATCTAGCCAAAAAATTAATTTCTCAAGAATCACTTAACTCTAATAAAGCTTTAATATCCGATTTAAATTTAATTATACTTTTTTTTAAAAATAATATTAATACCATCAAATCTATTTTATTTTATGCATCGGCGCATTTGAAATTACTTGCGATAGTACGATATGAGTTCTGGTTTCACCATATTGAATAAGTTGATCTATAAACTTTTCAAGGTGAAATTGATCCTTCAATACGACTTCCATCACAATATTTTCATTTCCTGTAATTCTATAACAATTTATGACTTCGTGTAAGGTAGGCACAATAGCCAAAAAAGGTTTTAACTTACCCATAAAAGCCCTAAGGGTTATTATAGCCTTTAGTTGATGACCTGTTAGTGCGTGTGAGACCGAAGCTTTATAACCTAAAATAACACCAAGGTCCTCCATTTTTTTCACTCGTTCAGCTACAGCAGGTGCAGTTAGCCCTACTGTACGTCCAATATTGGCGAACGATTCTCTTGCATTATTTTGCAACTGCCTCAGTATTTTCCAGTTAAGCTCGTCTATCTTTGGATTCAAAAGTATATTCAATTAAAATTAACGTAAGTAAAGCAAAATTACGAAATACATTTACAATCGATAGAAAATTATGGAATAACTAACGTAATTTTATATAGTCGCATTATTACCCCACAACATGGCATATCGTAGTTTAAAAAATTTACCTATTTATAGAAAAGCGTTGGAACTTTGTACCATGAGTAGAGAGATTGCTTCATACGTTTCTTTAAATAAGGACCTTATGCGACTTTATGAATCTAAGAGCCTTAGAGATATAATGGCTAATTCTATTTTAACTGATTCGATACTTATCCCTCAAAAAATAGCACAAGTAGAGTATTCTAATTGTAATTCTGAACGTTTAGAAACTATATCCTACATTAATATTATTATAAGGAATATAAATTCTTATTGCTTAGGCTTAGAAAAAGATGGTGTAAAAGAAACGGAATACATTAACTTACTTCGTGCAGAAATTAAGAGTTTTAGAAAATTCTATAAAAAATGGAAATCTGGGCATCTATAGATGCTATACATCCCACCAAAATTAAATTGAATACGTAGTATTTTAAGAATAATGCCCTATTTTTGGCAGCTTAATTACTACTCAATTGAAAACCACTATTTTAGTTCATTGTCCAGATCAATCTGGTATAATAAGTACAGTTACCGGTTTTATACACAGAAATCACGGCAACATTGTTTATCTCGACCAGCACGTTGATAAACCTGCCGACGTATTTTTCATGCGTATCGTTATTGAATTTGCAGACACCTTTTCTAACCTCGACCATTTTAAATCATTATTTCAAGATGAACTGGCTTCCCCTTACACAATGGAATGGAGCTTACATACCGACGATAAATTACCTAAAATGGCAATTTTCGTCTCTAAATATAACCATTGTTTATACGACTTATTAAGCAGGTATCGCTCTGGAGAATTAGCAGTTGAAATACCTTTTGTGCTAAGTAATCATACTGATTTAATGCATATTGCAGACCAATTTGAAATTCCCTTTTTTCACATTCCATTTAATAAGCAAAATAGAGTTGAAGCAGAAAAAGAACAATTGGCATTGCTTGAAAAATATGAAATTGATTTCATTGTTCTCGCACGATATATGCAAATTGTAAGTGGCAATCTTATTAGTAAATTTCCGAATAGAATAATAAATATACATCACTCATTTTTACCCGCGTTTGCTGGCGCGAAACCTTATCACGCAGCATTTAAGAGAGGGGTAAAGATTATTGGCGCTACTAGCCATTATGTAACAGAGGAGTTAGATGAAGGTCCAATTATTGAACAGGATGTTACTACGGTAACCCACTCGCACTCTATCGAAGATTTTATAACTAAAGGTAGAGACTTAGAGAAAATTGTTCTTTCTAGAGGAGTAAAACTTCATATAGCACGAAAAACAATGGTGTACAACAATAAAACCGTTATTTTCTCGTAACCAATGTAAGACCTTAATACTTTAATAATGATTAAAAAAATAAGCTTAGTTTTTAGTGTGTTCCTCATATTTTCTTGTACCGAACTTCAACAAGTAGTGAACCAATTACCAGGATCTACCAGTACCGGTTTAAGCAATGAAGCCATTGCAAACGGTTTAAAAGAAGCACTTGATCAGGGAATCGAAAAACAAGTAAGTAAACTAACCAAGACCGATGGATTTTATAAAAATGATTTGGTCAAAATTCTGATGCCTCAAGAATTACAAAAAGTAGATAAAACCTTACGGGATATAGGCTTAGGAAACTTAGCCGATGAGGGATTAAAAGTTTTAAATCGCGCTGCAGAAGATGCGGTTTCTGAAGCAACCCCAATTTTCGTTAATGCGGTAAAGGAAATGTCTTTCGTAGATGCCAAGAATATTCTTTTAGGAGACAATAAGGCAGCAACTACATATTTAGAAACTAAGACCAATACTGCTTTATATGATAAATTCAACCCTATCATTAATGCATCATTTAAAAAGGTAGGCGCTGATGAAATTTGGAGTACAATTATATCACGGTATAATGCAATACCCTTAACAACGAATGTAAACCCCGATTTAACTGACTACGTAACCAAAGAAGCGCTTTCTGGAGTTTACACAATGATTGCAGTAGAGGAAGAAGAAATTAGGACAAAACTATCATCACGTACTACGGACACACTTAAAAAAGTATTTGCCCTTCAGGATAAAAATTAGTTTTTTAACATTTACGACAATAACTTAAAGAATATTGCGTTAAAAATGATAGAGAACAATATGCCAACGTATTCATTTTCAATTTTTTGAGTTAGTTATTTTTTGAGTTAGTTAGTTAAAAACCGGTGGGAGCACCGGTTTTTTTGTTTTTACCTGAATACAAGAAATCGCAAAAAACCATAATGTTTTTAAAATAATTTAAATACCAATTTTAACTGGGAAGGATAAATATTTTATTACTTCATCATTAAAAAACTTCGGCTGTTCTACATTAACTACATGACCGCAGTCTTCAACTACTAAAAGCTTCGAATTTTGATGAAGCTCAACAATCTTTCGAATACTCGGAAGAAACAGATAATCTTCTTCACCCATTACATACAGTGTAGGTATTTTAATATCGGCAGCTCTAAAGAACCGTAGCAAAGGGTTTATCTCTGAAGTAAGCTTGAACCAACGTATAAATTCTTTTTGGTATAACTTTTTAGCCTCTCTTACAAAAAGAGAACGCGATTCCTTATGATTTTTATTAGGCATTATTATAAATGCAAAAAACTTATACAACCATAGATAAGGAATGATAGTTTTAAAAATTATACCAAGTTTCATGAGTATTTGAGAACGCAGGTTCAATTTCATTATCGCACCACCCATAACCATACTTTCTACGAGCTCTGGATGCATTTCAGCTAAATTACGTATCAAGATAGTACCAAGAGATATTCCTATAAAGTGCGATTTTTCAATATTTTCAAAATTAATGACCTCAACTATATCATTAGTAATGACATCAAATGTATATTTCTCGTCAAATACATTTTTAAAGTTTGGCTTAGAATTTCCATGACCCCTTAAATCTAAGAGCAGCACATTAAAATGCTTTTTAAACTCACGAATCTGTTTGAACCATATAGAAGAACTGCCACCTGCACCATGCACAAAAGTGACCCAGACCGTAGAAACCTTATGTTTATAAGTAATATAATGAAGCAAATCTGAATCCCTTTACAATAAGTTAATTTACAATGTATTGATTCTTTTCCACATTCTAATTAGCAAAATTGAATATTGCCAAAAATGACCGTGATTTTAAAGTTTTGATTGCATAAGTGTTAAAAAAAAGACAAATTACCTAATAATTAGTTGTATTGCCCAACATGCTGACATCCAAAAATTGAAACTGCACGTATATTTGTAAGAACTTAATTTTAGTAGTATGGAAAAGCAATATTGTAAAGTAGGATCGGTTAAACCGATAGCAGCTAATTCTGACATAATCACTTTATTAGAATATCAATATCAAAATTTTATTGATAAAGCTTCGAACATGCAATCCAATAACCAATTAGGGGAGTTTTTCGAACAAAAGGCACACAAGATTAAGAGAATTTTAGAGAATCTAGTTTAATCTAGACATTTCTTTTTCCATTGCAATTTGCAATTCCCTGGCCTTAAGTTTAGCAGCTTCCGCATAATCATGCTGATTAGATGCATAGATTATACCGCGTGAAGAATTTATTAATAGACCAATATCTTTGGTCATGCCATAGTTGCATACATCTTTTAAACTTCCGCCTTGCGCGCCTACACCTGGTACAAGTAAAAAACTATTAGGTACAATTTCACGTATTTCTTTAAGATATTCAGCCTTTGTTGCGCCAACCACATACATTAAATTCTCCGAACCCTTGTAAGTTGTAGAAACTGACAATACTTCTTTATAAAGCTCATGACCATCAATTTTTTTGGTTTGAAAATCAAAAGCCCCTTCGTTTGAAGTCAAAGCTAATAAGATGGTATGTTTATCCTTAAATTGTAAAAATGGCTCAACGGAATCTCTTCCCATGTAAGGAGCAATAGTGATAGAATCAAAATTAAGATCTTCAAAAAATGCTTTAGCATATCTTGTAGACGTATTACCAATGTCTCCTCTTTTAGCGTCAGCAATCGTAAAAATATTAGGATAGTTAGTATTTAAATATTCTATCGTCTTTCTGAGCGACGACCAACCCTGTACTCCATAAGCCTCATAAAATGCAATATTAGGCTTATAGGCCACACACAAATCATGGGTCGCATCAATAATAGCTTTGTTAAAAGAATATATTGGATCCTCCTCTTCTAATAAAAACTGTGGAATTTTTTCTAAATCGGTATCTAAACCGATACATAAAAAGGATTTCTTTTTATGTATTTGGTCTACTAACTCTTGAGTGGTCATATTTTAAAAAATCTCAGAGGCTTCCCTCAATTTCTCAGTATTTTCAACAAAACTTAATTCATCAATTATTCTTTGTACATCACCATCTATTATATTCGATAAATCGTACAATGTAAGACCAATACGATGATCGGTAACTCGACCTTGAGGGTAATTATATGTTCTAATTTTCGCAGAACGGTCACCACTACTAACTTGAGAATTTCGTTTTGCTGCATCTGCCTCCTGCTTCTTAGCCAACTCCATGTCATACAATCGAGATCGTAAAACTCTAAATGCCTTATCCTTATTCTTATGTTGCGATTTCTGATCTTGACATTGCGCCACCAAGCCGGTAGGTATATGCGTTAGACGAACTGCAGAATAGGTTGTATTCACCGACTGACCACCAGGACCAGAAGAGCAGAAAAAGTCTATTCGTACATCTTTAGGGTCTATTTGAACATCAAAATCTTCAGCTTCTGGTAAAACCATTACCGTTGCTGCACTAGTGTGCACTCTGCCCTGTGTCTCGGTTTGAGGAACACGTTGCACACGATGAACACCTGCTTCAAACTTCAGGGTTCCATAAACATCGGTTCCTGAAACTTCAAACTGTATTTCTTTATACCCTCCACTTGTACCTTCGCTAAGGTCAATAACATTAGTTTTCCATCCTTTAGATTCACAATATTTTGTGTACATTCTGAAGAGATCACCAGCAAAAATACTAGCTTCGTCACCACCGGTTCCGGCACGTATCTCA
This sequence comes from Maribacter orientalis, assembly GCF_900109345.1. GTDB lineage: Bacteria > Bacteroidota > Bacteroidia > Flavobacteriales > Flavobacteriaceae > Maribacter > Maribacter orientalis. The sequence continues at coordinate 349,821 of NZ_FNZN01000003.1, read as the reverse complement.
ACTACTACATCTTTAGCATCTTCAGGATCCTTTGGAATCAGCATGAGTTTAATATCCTCCTCTAATTTAGGCAGGCCACCTTTGGCTTCTTCCATTTGCATTTTTGCCATCTCTAACATCTCCGCATCACTACCGTCAGCAATTATTTCCTCGGCTTCGGCTATATTATTGGTAAGCTCTAAATATTCAGCACGCTTATCCATTAAATTTTTCAGGTCCTTATACTCCTTTGTGAGTTTAACATAACGTTCCTGATCAGTAATTATATCTGGCTGAATTATAAGGTCTGAAACCTCATCAAAACGCTGTTTTACGATGTTTAACTTGTCTATCATATGCTTACTTCACTTGTACTGCAAATTTACGATAAATTTACAGAAGCCCTGAAAAGATTATGTGGGGAACGTTGAAAATTACTGAAAACCATAAGAATTCAAGGCATCTTTTTAATTAAGAATGATGCCGTTACTTTTATACATTTTATTCGTATTATCTACGATAATTACTTCAGTATCTCCTAATTGATTTATCAATGCCAGACCGGCATCTAAACCCATAACAAAGATTGATGTAGCCAATGCATCTGAAAGCTCTGCACTTTTAGCAAAAACCGATACACTATTAATACCTGTGGATGGAAAACCCGTTTTAGGATTTAATACATGCGTAAACTTTTTATCGTTTACCAACATAAAATCTGCATCGCCTCCAGAAGTTGCTACCGATGACTCTAAAATTGGAAGCCAAGAAAACAGACCTCCTTTTCGTTCAGGGTTTACAATACCGATTAGCCATTTTTCACCAGTGGCCTTAGTACCCCAAGTGGTAATATCTCCATCTAAATTTATAATACCTGCTTTCACATCTTTTGATACTAGCAAAGCCTTTGCCTTATCTGCGGCAAACCCTTTGCCTATACCACCAAAAGATATTCGCATACCTCTTTTATTAAGATAAACCGTTTGATCTTTACTATTCAATAGTATGTTTTTATACCCAGTTCTAGAAACAGCTTCTTTAACTTCAACTTTATTAGGTAACCTACTCATAGAACCATCGAACTTCCAAATGTCTTCTAAAGCCGTGTAAGTGATGTCAAAAGCACCGTTTGTAATTTCAGAAATTTGTATGGATCTTTCTATAAGTTTAAAAAGTTCCCAACTGACAGGCACTGGTTTAACTCCTGCATTTTTATTAATCAGACTAGTTTCAGAAGCTTCGTCCCAAGAAGAAATTAATTTTTCAATTCTTTGAACCTCGGCCAAAGCTTCTTGTATATAAATATAACCCAACTCTTCATCGACAGATATGACAGTTATATCAAAACCACCACCCATGACCTCAAATGTTTTCTTTACCGTAACGTACTTTTCCCCTTGACCAAATACGATGTAGGTCATAAGGCAGAAAAATATTGCACAAATCTTTTTCACTTACTTTCTCTATTTAGAGATAAACATTGGTATAAAGAATAATAAGTTAGGTTGGTGTTATTGTAATTGAGGTAGAAAATTTATTCAAAAACTCTTAATATTGAACCTTCAAGAGAGGTATTATATATTTTTAAAGCTTTTGAAGTACTATTCGGGATCTCATTTAAAGGGGTGCCAGTTTGTGAAAATCTAGAACCATGTACATCACAGTAAAAGATTCCTCCATCTTGATTTACAAAACGAACCTGATCATATTGCTCATGGCTACAAATTTGAGTGGCGGCAACAAACTCACCTTCTAAATTTTTAACGACGACAACAAGATTCTTTAAAATAAACCCGCCATTATTGGCCAATTTTGCTGCTTCAGAAGAAGTAAGGTCAATGGTAAAATCTATATTGGTCGGTGGTGTTACAATCTCACCTTCTACTTCACTGTCTTTTGAGCAGCTGCCTAAACAAGGAAATGTTATTGCAAAAGCAGCACCAGCACCGAGAGTTCGTAAAAATTTTTTTCTTTCCATAGCAAAATAGGTATATAATCAAGAACGATATATTTACACTATTCGTATGTATTAATACACAAAGGTACCGTAGCTACTTGAAATTGTAAGCTTTTTAGAATCTGAGGCTTCTACCCTTCCAACAATTTGGGCATCTACACCAAAACTTTTAGCTATCTCAATGATATCTTCCGCAATTTCTTCAGATAGATAAAATTCTAATCGATGACCACAATTAAATACTTTATACATCTCTTTCCAATCAGTACCAGATTGCTCTTGTATCAATTTAAAAAGTGGCGGCACCTCGAATAAATTATCTTTTACGACATGTAGCTCATCAACAAAATGTAGAATCTTGGTTTGTGCCCCACCACTACAATGAATCATGCCATGAATATCTTCGGAACTATATTTTGATAGTATCTTTTTAACGATTGGCGCGTAAGTTCTTGTTGGAGAAAGCACCAATTTACCTGCATTTATAGGGGAATCCTGAACCTTATCGGTCAACTTTATTTTACCTGAATACACTAAATCTTTTGGAACCTCCGCATCAAAACTCTCAGGGAATTTTTCAGCTAAATAATTCGAAAACACATCATGGCGAGCAGATGTTAGTCCATTACTTCCCATTCCCCCATTATACTCTTTCTCGTAATTCGCCTGACCGAAAGAAGCTAAACCGACAATAACATCGCCAGCCTTTATATTGGCATTATCAATAACATCAGACCTTTTTAATCTTGCTGTAACCGTAGAGTCAACAATTATAGTTCTCACCAAATCACCCACATCTGCTGTTTCTCCCCCAGTAGAATGAATGGTGATACCGAACTCACCTAAATCGCTTATTAATTCTTCAGTACCATTGATAATAGCCGAAAGCACTTCACCTGGTATTTTATTCTTATTTCTCCCTATCGTAGAGGAAAGCATAATATTATCGGTGGCCCCTACACAAATAAGGTCATCGATATTCATTATCAATGCATCTTGGGCAATACCTTTCCAAACCGAAATATCTCCGGTTTCTTTCCAATACATATAGGCTAAAGAAGATTTTGTACCTGCACCATCAGCATGCATTACTAAGCAATAATCTTCATCTCCTGTTAGATAATCAGGAACGATTTTACAAAAAGCCTTTGGAAAAAGACCTTTATCGATATTCTTAATTGCATTGTGAACATCTTCCTTTGAGGCAGAAACCCCTCTTTGCTGATATCTTTCACTGCTCGATGTAGACATAACTTAAATTTGTGGCAAAAATAAGAGAATCATTAAAACTGTAACCCCTCATCCGATTAATATTCCCTCTATTTTCTGTAATTAGAAATAAGTACTTACTTAATAAATAATAATTCTCGGTATTTGGTCAATGGCCATAACTGATTATCCATTAATTTTTCAAGTTTATCGCTATGTAATCTTATTTCAGAAAAATAGGGTTTCACATTAGTACAATACGCTTCCGCTTTCTTTTTAGTGTCCTTCAAAGCATTTGCCTTTTTACGTGCATCTGCCATAGCATCAACCATTTTCTTTATGCTAACGATATGTTCGGCAATCTCTTCAATCATGGTCAATTGACCCTCAGAGAATTTTTTATGAGCAGCACCGTAAATCTCCTTTAATCCTGATACATTTTTAATCAATGTATTTTGATAAGCTATACCAGCAGGCATAATATACCCATAGACCAATTCATTATAAACCCTACCTTCTATCTGGGTATGCAGAATATAATTCTCTAAATCGACTTCTTGTCGTGCGCGAACCTCAATATCGCTCATCACTTTCATAGATTGAAAAAGTGCTAAACTTTCTTTTGAGGTCAATACATTGAGCGCTTCAGGAGTGTTCCTATTATTACTCAATTTTCGTCGCTTAGCCTCGCTCTCCCATTCTGCACTATACCCATCACCATCAAAACGTATACGTTTAGATGTTTTAATATATTCTCGAAGCACATTAAAAATGGCTTCATCTTTCTTCAAGCTTTTCTTATCTATCAATGCATCGACCTCTTTTTTAAAATCTTTCAGTTGTTTTGCAACGATAGTATTTAAAATGGTCATAGGCTTAGCACAGTTGGTTTTAGCCCCTACGCCACGCATTTCAAATTTATTGCCGGTAAATGCAAAAGGTGATGTTCTATTACGATCCGTATTATCCATCAAAATCTCAGGAATTTTACCGACCACATTTAACTTCAATTCGGTTTTCTCTTCTGGTGATAATTTTCCTTTCGAAACTCCCTCAAGCTCATCTAGTACACTACTTAATTGCGTACCGACAAAAATTGAAAAAATGGCCGGTGGCGCTTCATTTGCACCCAAACGATAATCATTACCTGCCGATGCTATTGAAGAACGCAAAAGTTCTTCATAGGTATCAACAGCTTTAATCGTATTTATAAAGAAGGTAAGAAATTGCAAATTTTTCATCGGCGTAGAACCCGGACTCAACAGATTAACTCCTGTATCGGTAGCCAATGACCAATTATTATGTTTGCCCGACCCGTTTATTCCGGCAAATGGTTTTTCATGAAACAATACCATAAAATGGTGTTTATCAGCAATTTTGTCCATAACATCCATTAGAAGAAGATTATGGTCAATCGCAAGATTGGCCTCTTCAAAAACAGGTGCTAATTCAAATTGATTAGGCGCAACCTCGTTATGTCTTGTTTTTACCGGTATGCCCAACTTGGTACACTCTTTTTCCAAATCGCTCATAAAACTCAATACACGACTTGGTATCACTCCGAAATAATGATCATCTAACTGCTGACCTTTTGCGGGTGTTTCACCAACCAAAGTGCGACCTGTCATCATAATATCTGGTCTAGAATGCGCGAGAGCCTTATCAATTAAGAAATATTCTTGCTCCCAACCTAAGGTGGCATTAACTTTAGAAACATTCTTATCAAAGTATTTTGCAACAGCTGTAGCAGCATCATCAACAGCGCTTAATGCTCTCAACAACGGGGCTTTATTATCTAAAGCTTCACCCGTATACGAAACAAAAATAGTAGGTATACATAGTGTGGTACCATATATAAAAGCAGGAGATGAGGGATCCCAAGCCGTATAACCACGGGCTTCAAATGTATTTCGAATTCCGCCACTAGGAAAACTAGAGGCGTCAGGTTCTTGCTGAACCAACTGCCCTCCACCAAATTTTTCTAATGCCGTACCATTTGGTAATAAGTCAAAAAAGGCATCATGTTTCTCAGCGGTAGAACCGGTTAATGGTTGAAACCAATGGGTGTAGTGTGTTGCCCCCATGGTTATAGCCCAACCTTTTATAGCTTCGGCAACCTGGTCTGCTATTTTACGGTCAATTTTAGAACCAGAAACCATTGCACTTTTTAAGCTTTCAAGTGCATCTTTGGTAAGATATTGTAACATCTTACTTTCATTGAAAACATTAATTCCGAATAATTCCGAACGCCTTCCTTTCTCCTCTATAGCGATACTATTTCTTGTCTGACTTTGGGCAATTGCCGCGAATCTTGATGATATCATAGATATAAACATTATTAATTTGTCAAAATTACGATCTATAAATAGAAATATGATAAAATACCCGACAAAAAATAGGGGTAGAAAACAATTAATTTAATTTTTAAAGATTTACCCCCTCAAAAATTCATATGAAATGATAAAAAACATATTTTTGTTTGTCTTTTATTCAAAAAAAAATATAACTATTATATTATGAGCAAAACAAAATTAGAATACATCTGGTTAGATGGATATTTTCCAACCCAAAACATGAGAAGCAAGACCAAAGTGGTTAATGACTTTGGTGGTAAACTAGAAGATTGCGAAATGTGGTCTTTTGATGGAAGTTCAACACGACAAGCTGAAGGTGGTTCTTCTGACTGTTTGCTTAAGCCTGTTGCTATTTTTCCAGATCCTGCAAGAAAGGACGGATTTTTAGTAATGACTGAAGTTTTAAATGCAGACGGAACACCGCATGCGTCAAACGGAAGAGCTACTATAGAAGATGAAGACAATGATTTCTGGTTCGGTTTCGAGCAAGAATACTTTATCATGGATACTAAAACACAATTACCTTTAGGTTTCCCTATTGGTGGTTATCCAGCTCCACAAGGAATGTACTACTGTTCTGTTGGAGGATTGCATACCCACGGAAGAGACTTAGTTGAAGAGCATGCTGATCTTTGTATCGCTGCAGGACTTAACTTTGAAGGAATTAACCAAGAGGTAGCTTCTGGACAATGGGAATTTCAATTGTTCGCTAAAGGCGCTAAATTAGCTGGTGACGAAATGTGGGTTGCACGTTATTTACTAGATCGTTTAACAGAACAATATGGTTATTATATAGAATATCATCCAAAACCATTAGGTAAGGAATTGGACTGGAACGGCTCTGGTATGCATGCAAACTTCTCTAATACTACATTAAGAACTTGTGGTTCTAGAGAAATTTATGAAAAAATATGTGAGGCATTCAGACCAGTTGTTAAAGAACATATTGCGGTTTACGGTGAGTTTAACGATCAACGTTTGACCGGCCTTCATGAAACTGCTTCAATTTCAGATTTCAGTTATGGTATTTCTGATAGAGGTGCTTCAATCAGAATCCCTATCATTACCGTTCAAAAAGGATGGAAAGGTTGGTTAGAAGACAGAAGACCTGCTTCTAATGGTGATCCTTATAAAATTGCTGGTAGAATTATAAAAACGGTTAAATCGGCTAAGATCTAATACCTCGTTAATTGTTGATTATACTAAAAGCGCCTTGGTCTATTCCAAGGCGTTTTTTATTGCTTAGTATTTTGAAGAGGAGTATTCATCCAATAACTTGAACTTTTGCATTGCAAACAAATTGGCTGAAGCTTACCATCTAATGGTGCGTCTTTTAGCATTAAACTGTCTTTAGAAATACCAACTGAGAGATTAGGAAATGTTTCTTGTGTAAAAAATTCTCTGAACTGGTCATAATTTCTATAAGTCCACGTGTTAAGCATATTACCCTCCACATCTTTTAAACCGGTAACCTTAAATTTCATTGCTGCACTAACATCTCTATTTTTATTAGCCATCGTTTCCAAATCTCCAAACATATTACTTAAATCCCTTGAGCTCATTTTAGGAAATAAAACTATGGTAGAATTACTTTTGACCTCAATCTTTTCAAATTCAATCTTTTTACCCTTATAATTAAAATCATACCATTCATTACTTTGAAAAATGGGGTCAATGACCGGTTGATTATTGAAATTTAATAGGAAGGCACGCTTTTCTGCCATTATCAATAAATCCTCTATTACAAATTTTGGCCGTATAGAAAGTTGAAATGTGTTATGAAAAGATATGTAATTGAGGTACATTTTTAAATCTGAATCTCTATTGTATTCTGAAACTATCTCAAAAATAAGTTCGCCTTTAACACCTATTTCTTGTAACCTTTCATTTTTGTTACGTTTATTATCATCGTAAACCGCGTATTGTAATTTATGAATGGCATAATTATTTTTGGAAATATAAACGGTACCTCTTGCCTCATAACCAGGAAGTATCTTTTTTATTCGAATCGTATATAGCGGCTCCCCATCAAAATAGGTATCTTCCATTTTTTTAAACGAATGATTTTTTAATATATCACCATCTTCCATACTATTAATTAAATCAAAACTATTGATTTTATAATTCCGGATTGCGTCGTGTACTCGAAGAATAGTAAACTCATTACCACCATGAGATTCTAAATAGGCATTGTCAATAGTCTTTTTCCAATCCTTATAATTATAGGAGTCATCTGCCAGGGTGTCCCTTCTAAAAGTAGTGTTCTGCTTATATTCATAAATTCTAGTTTTAGTACTAACCGAATCAATTTCATCAAAACCATTATCAAAAACTTGCAAGATTGCTTCGTTAAGATTTAGGTAGCCCAAACTGTCTAGTTGATAATCTCTATAATATCCTTTTGTACTAAAATTGGATAAAGGGTAATTTTTCGGGATTCTTTCAATTGCTCTGCGCACAATTGCTCTTGCTGAAAGTCTTTTTTCTCCTTTTGCAATTACAACAGCTTCGTTTAAGGTAAAAACACCTGGAACTAATCGAACTATGTTGATATCGTTCGGAGAAAATTTTTGTAAATCAAATTCCTTTTTCTCATAACCCATAGATGAAATCTCTATCGATATGCCTGATTTCCAAAAGTTAATGGGCAACCTAAAACTACCATCCATATTGGTAATTACGCCTTTTGATTTACCCTTAATACTTACCGTTGCAAATAGTACAGGTTCACCGGTTTGTTGATCTAATACCTTAGCTCTAAGAAATTCAGAAGTTTGCGCAGATAGCGATACGCAAGTACTTACTAAAAGGTAGATGAAAAGAAACTTAGTAGTGAAAATTTTCATAGGTTGGTTTTGGTCAACCTATGGTAACGTACACAAAGGCCAAGTAGATTCCTACAAGAATCATACCATCTCTCCAGCCCAAACGCAGCCCTTTTGGTATAAATACCAAAGGCAGAATGAGAAAGGAAATACCCAACATCCAAAAAATGTCGTTGGTCAATAAGCCCTGATCCATTACGCGAATAGGGGTAATAATTGAAGTTATACCTAAAACAGCTAGTAGATTAAAGATATTGGACCCTATTAAATTTCCTAATGAAATCGCCTTTTCCTTTTTTATTACCGCGATTACCGATGCCGCTAATTCTGGAATACTAGTACCTATAGAAACAATTGTGATAGCTATTACGCGTTCACTAACCCCAAATGCGGTAGCCATACCGACTGCACCACTAATCAATAATTCTGAACCTCCCCAAAGAGCACCACCACCTAAACCTAAAAAAAGCGCAGTTTTATATGTTGGCATCATAACATCAGGTTCATCATCTTCATCAATTACTGCCGGTTTTTGAAAACGCAATAGATACACCAAGAATAAGAAAAGAAAAATTACCATAATAATACCTTCGTACTTCTCTAAAACACCATCAAAATATATAAAAAAGAAAAAGAGTAATGAGGCCAACATCATTACCGGCCAATCTGTGGTATAAAAACTTTTACTTACATCAATAGGACTTAACAAAATAGTAATAGCTAGCACCAAGCCTAAATTGGCAATATTAGATCCTACTACATTACCTAAAGCTAAATCTGGGAAACCATCTAATGCAGCATTTATACTAACAATTAATTCTGGTGCCGAAGTTGCAAAAGAAACGACCGTCATACCTATAACAATTTTTGGAATCTTTAATTTCAGCGATAAATCGACAGCAGCTTTTAAAAGCCAATTACCACCGGCTATCAATAAAAACAGTCCACCAAGAATAAAAAGAAAGTTCTGCATGAAAAGAATTTACACAAATATAAATAGAAGAAACCTGTTGGTAAGCAACTATTGAAAGTATATAAAAACTAAAATTATAGTTAAATAACTATTTTTATAGTTTTAAAACTATAAAAATAGTTTACATTCGTAAAACGAAAATAGACCATGGAAAAATTAACAAATAAGGAAGAAGAAATCATGAAAATTCTTTGGCGCTTAAAAAAAGCGTTTGTCAAAGAAATAATGGATGAGATTACTAAAAACAAACCGCATTACAATACACTATCGACTATTGTACGAAATTTAGAGGAAAAGAACTTTGTAGGTTTTACGGCCTATGGAAAAACACATCAATATCATCCGATTGTAAGCAAAGAGAGTTATTATAAAGCTTATGTAAATGAAGACATGGTAGGGTATTTTGACAATTCTTATAAGAATATTGTATCATTTTTCGCTAAGGAGGAAAAAATTTCCGTTGAAGAATTAAAGGAAATTATTTCGTTAATTGAAAACAGTAAATAGATGGAAGCACTATTCTACTATATATTAAAAGTAAGTTCTGTTCTACTTCTATTTTACAGTTGTTATCATGTATTATTAAGGAAAGAAACATTATTTAAGTTCAATAGGTTATTTCTTCTTAATGGACTTATACTTTCTGCACTATTCCCATTATTATATATTACGAATACTATTAACGCCCCAATATTTGATTTAACAAATACCAATGCAGCTATACCCGCACTTTCTGAACCCTCAACCGTTAATGCTTTAACTCCCTATTCATACTTAATAACACTATATCTGATTGGGGTCTTCATATTATTTATCAAATTAATTCGACAAGGCCTAGATTTAAAGAGCGTGCTTAATACGGGTGAGCGTATTACATTACCGACAACAGTTCACATTAAAACTAAGGCAACTATGCAGCCTTTCTCTTTTTTCAACAATATTGTTTACAATCCGACACTACATACAGAAAAAGAATTAAAAGCCATAGTAGCGCACGAAGAAGTTCACGCCGCACAATTACATTCTTTAGATATTATATTGATGGAAGTTTTTTTAATACTACAATGGTTTAATCCCATTGCTTGGTTGTATCGAATAGCAGTAAAACAAAATTTAGAATTTCTTGCCGATACCGAAAATCATCAAATCAAAACCAATAAAAAAGCATATCAATATATACTACTGCAAAGGGCAGTTGGAAATCACCATTCATCAATCGTCAATCCATTTTTCAATTCATTAATCAAAAAACGAATCGTTATGATCAATCAACAAAAATCACACAAATTAAAAGCATTAAAGAGTTTATTAATTCTACCATTTCTAGCCTTCTTTTTGTTAGGCTTTAATGTAAGGGAAGTTTATTCCTATAAAATTAATTCGCAATTTGATTCTGCACAAAACACTATTGAACTCCTTATAGATAAAAATACTTCAGATTCACAATTCTTAAAAATTAAAGCAGATTTAGTCAACGAGAAATTTGATTTCTCATATACTACGGTTAGGAATGAAGATGGGGAGATAATAAATATATCTATTGAAATTTCTGGTGGAAATAAGAGAAATGGAGAGGTAAGTAGCAGATACAACTCTGTATCAGACCATGACACCATTGATCCAACGTATATTATAATTGATACCGACAAGAATAGTATATTATTCAGAAACGCAGAAGAGAATAATAAAGTAGTCAACATAAAAAAGTCTACATCTGTCAACAATAAACAAATTTCTATCAGTAGTTCTACTACCGAAGACTATGACGTTAAAATAGTAGAAAAAGAAGGTAACGGATTTATGTTTATTACCACAGATGGCAAAGAAGAACCATTGTTTTATATTGATGGAAAAAAAAGCGACGCTAAAGCCATTAAAATTTTAGATGAGAGTACTATTAAATCTATGAATGTCATAAAATGGGACAAGGCTATTGAAAAATATGGAAAAGAAGCTAAACATGGAGTTATTGAAATAATTACAAAAGAATAATCATCTATAATTTTATTAGGGTTGACTTTAATCAAAATCCGGTGTTACTATACATCGGATTTTTTGATATTAATGATGAAATAGCCTTTTTAATCATTTTTAAAAATGAATAGCCCCTTACAATTTAAAAAGTGCTCAAATACACCTCTACATCTATTTCATAATAAAACTAAAAACTAAAATTTTACATCAATTTAAAACAAATTTGCAGAAAACTACTTTAATATTATAACTGATTTGATTTATTTACTTAAAGTTGTGGAATTGATTACACTAAATTAACAAGTTTTATTTGCCCTTCTGATTAAGCCCACATATCTTTCATGAACAATCATTTAGATAACCTTCAATCAATCTTTAAAACCATGCATCATGATAGCTCTAATAAAACTTTTAGTCGTATTAATTTTAAGTATCATAATTACCCTTGCAGTACATTAAGTATTTCTTATTCTCAGCTAAAGGAAATATGATGATTTAAACAATCGCTTTCTTATTTATGTACTTTTGTAATAAATAATACCTTGAACAAAGCAATTTATAAACTACTAGCTAAGCTTAATAAAGCTCTTTTACCTTCGTATAGTAAGCAACGTTTAGACCTATCTAAAGCTAGCAAATTACAAATGGCGCTTATAGGTTGGCGTTATTTAATTACCACTAAGGCACTTGATTAATATTTTAACAGAGATTGAGTCGGGTAACCATTAATTTTTGACGAGCCATTAAGAAAAGTAAGTTCTATTAAAAAATTACATTGAACTATTTCACCTCCTAAACGTTCTATCAACTTACATGCTGCATTTGCCGTACCACCTGTAGCCAGCACATCATCATGTATAAGTACCTTATCGCCCTTTTCGATAGCGTCTATATGAATTTCAAGCGTATCTGTACCATATTCAAGATCATAGGTCTCGCTAAGTGTAGTAGATGGTAATTTTCCTGGTTTTCGTATGGGTACAAAACCAGCATTAAGCCTATTTGCAAGCATGGGCCCAAATATGAAACCCCTACTCTCCATACCAACAACCTTATCAATTTTTTGCCCGTTCAATAATTTAATCAGTGCATTAGTAGTTTCTTTTAGGGCATCAGAGTTTTGTAATAACAAAGTTATGTCCTTAAAAATCACACCTTCCTTAGGAAAATCAGGTACATCTCTAATTAAGCTTCTTAAATCCATTTAATATAGTGCTCTTAATTTTGTGGTAAATGTAAAAAGAAATATATTTGCAGCCCGTTAAGGGAAATTTTAAAAGGCCTCGTGGCGCAACTGAATAGCGCACTTGATTACGGCTCAAGAGGTTACTGGTTTGAATCCAGTCGAGGTCACAAAAAACAAAGCCCTGCAAATTTTATGATTTGCAGGGTTTATTGTTTTCAATGACATCATATGAATTGATTTAATTGGATAACTGAATTTTCAATCTTTTTTTGGATAACTCCTACCAATCCAATTGATAAAATCTTTTATCGGCCATCTATTTTCTGTTATATCCTAATTATAGAGAACATCACGATTTCCTCTACTATATTTTTCATTTGAGTTTTGCGAAGGAATAGCTTCTCTTTCTTAAGCTTTTCGTTGTATTTGATCCACACAGAAATCCGGTTTAAAGTAAGAAGTGAATAAAACCCCGACATCTGCACGATAACCTTCAATTTCCTGAACATACCATAATGGGAAAGTTTTATCATCCCAAAAGTGAATAAGATCGCCCCAACAATTTCTTAAATTAAATTCAAATAGGCTTTTGCCAAAACATTTGCCGTATAGCGTTTGGAACGGTTTTAGTTATTTATGAATTGAAAGCTCACCATAGAAGGGGCTTCTTAAAATGAATGAGTATTGAACGTGTTATATTAGTGAAGTATGCATTTAAGAAGCTTCCAAAGTGCAGTTCTGCAGATTTTATACATTATTTAACTAAAAGTAAAAACGATACTAATGCTGCAGAGTATCCACAAAAACTCCTCTATCAAGAAGAGTTAAAGTAGTTTCCTTTTTTTGTTAAATCTTCCTATCTAATAAGTCAACGTATTGTAGCCATTTGCCTGTAATTGAAGCATCCGTACCGAGGCGGTCGGGGTAACGTTGAGACCTTCAAAAAGCGACTCTTCCGCTACGCCTAATTTTTCCATGGCAACACTACATACGCTTACCTTGACCTTTCCCTTATATTTTTGAAAAAACTCTTCCAGTTTCGAATTTTTGACCAATTGGGTCACCACCTTTCCTTTTACCACAATTTCGTACTCCTCTATTACAGCACCGTTTTCTATAAGCAGATCATACATACTTAGCACCCCCTTAAAATGTCTTTCCGTTGTAAGTATGAAGCCATATTTGGTTGTTTTTTTCAAATCCATAATAGTTTGTTGGTCTAATTTTTTTTGACCGTGGGCTACTGTAGTAGTAGCGGCCATCACTAAAATGACCAAAAGGAAACGAAAAATATTCTTCATGAATTCTATTTTTTGTGTGTATAGGTTATCTAAAAATACATAATTTAATTACCTTTTTTTATGTAAGCCATAAGAAAAAATTGAACCTTGTATACTACCCTTGAACTGCACCAGCAAATGGCCTAGGAGATAATAGAAATAAAGCCCTAAAGCCTTGTCAATAGCGAAAAATATTTTCCATTATGGTTTCAGTATGGCGTGCCGTGTCCTAAATATAGATAAAAGTGTATACTATTATAAACCGTTGCCAATGACGATACGGAAATGGAGGAGGCTTAACGACAAAAAGCAAAATTACGCTCGAAGGAAGATTATTGGTAAACTTACGAGCGTTTGCCCAACGAAGTAAAGCCATTGAAAAACAAATGGAACTATGGTGTGTATAAGTCTTTCGGGCTACCTATGATGAGAAAAGTCAAGAACCGCCTACCTGTTAGGTTAAAGAACTTTTTAATGAATATGATGAGCTGATCATCCGAAGGTAGCTGGTTCGAGTCCAGTCGGGGTCACAAGAAAACGTGCAAAGAGTTTAAAAATATCATATGAATTGACTTGATTTGACTTTCGTCTCTAATGATTGTTTAATTAAAAGACGACAACTACACGTACTTCAAACACATTTTCAATCCTTTTTTAAATGAATTTATCACAGGTAAAAAATAATTTATCTATAGTCCATTTCAGAATTATCATAAACGAAATGAGAGCTATTAATGGTGCAAGGGCTGTTTCCCGAAAATGCTAAAATCTCACAAAGGAAGATGCATGACCTGTATCATTTTATACGCCACAACCTTCCCTTACTTTCAATTTTTGGTAAACAGAAAATCAAAAAATGAAAAACGAGTTTAACCATAGAACCGTAAGTATACAGATAGACGGGGTAATACTTAAAGGAAATCTGGCCGTACCCCAAAACCCCATAGGCTTAGTCATTTTTTCACATGGAAGTGGTAGCAGCCGCCTAAGTCCTCGAAATAATTATGTGGCCGAGATTTTACAAAAAAATCACTTGGCCACTTTACTCTTTGATCTATTAACAGTAGATGAAGACAAAATCTACGAAAATCGATTCAATATCGATTTACTCACACTTCGCCTTATAGATGTAACGCAATGGGCACAACAACTACAAGACACTAAAAACTTGCCCATCGGTTATTTTGGGGCCAGTACTGGGGCCGCATCAGCCTTGAAGGCCGCGGCTTTCTATGGTGACGATATAAAAACTGTTATTTCACGAGGTGGACGACCCGATCTCGCGCTAAAAGACCTCCATAAGGTTACCGCTCCCACACTATTAATCGTTGGAGGTTTGGATGATGTAGTTATTGAACTGAATGAAAAAGCCTATCAAGAACTAAAATGCGAGCGGAAATTAGAAATTATACCAAATGCAACGCATTTGTTTGAGGAGCCGGGAAAATTGGAGGAAGTTTCACGAATATCGGCATCATGGTTCACTAAACATATATTGAACAAAAAATAAAAACCCATGTTTGAAAACAGATTTGATGCAGGAACACAACTAGCTAAAAAGTTAGTGAAGTACAAAGATGAAAACGTAATCGTATTGGCTATACCTAGAGGTGGTTTGCCTATAGGAGCGTTAGTAGCAAAAGAACTAAATGCTCCATTAGATGTGGTTCTAACTAAAAAAATAGGACATCCAATCAATAAAGAATATGCTATTGGTGCCGTTAGTTTAGAAAACATCATCTTAACCAATGCCGTGGGCATTGACAAAAGCTATATTGACGCCGAGACCGCCCACATACGTAAAACGCTAAGGGATCGGTACAATCAATATTATAAGCATCAATCTCCGTCAAATTTAAAGAACAAGACGGTAATTATAGTCGATGATGGTGTCGCAACGGGCAATACATTGTTAGCGACTGTAGAACTAGTATACAAACAAAAACCATCTAAAATTATAGTAGCTATACCTGTTGCTCCAGTTTCTGCAATCCATAAAATATCAAATACCGAAAATGTAGATGAAGTCATCTGTATACTTATACCTGATAATTTCCAGGCGGTTGGCCAATTCTATGAAGAATTCGAACAAGTTTCTGATCACGAAGCCATACAAATACTAGAGAAAACCAATTCAAAAAAGACACTTGGTCTTTAAGTAAAAACACATATTCGTCTATAAAATTCGTTTTAGCAACTTGTGATATTCATGATTACCCTCTATTTCTTGGTAGCTTTTACAACAACAAAAGACCCTTCACCAAAACCCTCTTTAGGCATTTGTACTTCTTTTATTTCATCTAAATCACCAAAGAGTGTTTGATTATATTCCAAATTTTTGAAACCAACATCTTTAAGCAAGGTCTGCATTCTGCTGACCGTGAAAAAATTAGCATTTGTAAAAAATGTACTTCTATGCCGATTTTCTATATATTGTTTGGCTACACTCCTATCCTTATCTAGAAAGCCTATTAAAATTGCTCCTTTTGGCTTAAGAACTCTATATGCTTCGGCAAAGGCATACTTTACATTATCTAAGTGACATATGGTCACAAAAAGTACAAAATCAAATTTCAGGTCACCAAATGGTAGCTGTTCGGCATACCCGTCTACTACTGAAATTCCTCTTTTAACGGCCAATGCCGCCATTTCTTTAGAAGGCTCTATCCCTTCCTTAATTCCTAAAGGCACAGAAAACCTGGCTGTTCCCAAGCCCACTTCGATACCATGAAGATTTTCGGGTAATTTCTGAAACTGCTCTTTTATTGCTAAAAGCTCTGATTCAAATACCTCCGGGTAGTCTTCATACCATTGCTCATAAGCTTCAACATTTTGGTCAAATTTTTTCGTGTGTGGCATTATACTTATTTTATGATTACCTTAAAAATCGATAGAATAAATTGGTATTGAAATGATATAGGTCACTAACAATAGAATATTTTATGCTGAAAATGAGGTGTATCAATAACTTTAAAGAAACTACAGCTATGTTAAACTAGGTTTAGTCAAATAGGTGTCAACGAATGACAAGAACACCAATTGGTTTTCAACTAAACATCAATTTATCAGAAAGCACCTCTTTTTTGCTCTTGCTTAAAGGCAATGATTTTCCACTTATTTCAACATCTTTACAACTGAACTGTTCTATACTTTTAAGGTTTACGATATATGATTTATGTATCCTTAGAAACTTGTCTTCCGGCAGCATTTTTTCGAATCCTTTCATTGTTAAGTGAACAATGAAATTTTGCTTTGCAGTTACTATTTTTATGTAATCGCCTATTGCCCTTACCCATTTGATATCTCGTAGTACTACTTTTACCTTTTTTAAATTACTTTTTACGAATACAAATTCTTCCTCTCCCATTTTCTGATTTAAAATGGTTTGTTGCTTTAATACCTTTTCAACAGCAATGTTAAAACTCATCGACGTAATAGGTTTTAACAAGTAATATGAAATATTATATTCAAACGCCTTTACAGCATAATCCGGATTATTTGAAGTCAATATTGTCTGCGGTGGATTTTCTAAGGATTCCAAAAAATCAAATCCGGAACCTAACGGCAAATCAACATCCAAAAACATTAAGTCTATTTTATTATTCGTTATTCGATAATTGGCTTCTAACCCACTACTACACATGCCAGACAATACCAAGTTTGGATGGTTGTTTATCATTTTCTCCATTATCTTTTGCTGTATAATGGAATTGTCCAATACTATACATCTAAGTTTCATGTCTCTCTTTTTAATTATTAAAAAAACTCAACCAAATAAGAGAATCATTCGTTTCATTGACAATGATTCAACTCGCGTGGTTTTCTCGTAATACTTAAATAAATGACTTTCAGAAAAAGGTCAATACCTAAAAATTGCATTTAGGTTACTATTTTTCACAGGCATATCTTCAGCAGGTAAAAAAAACACCTTACCACCTTGTCTAAAGGTTTCTAAAGCAGCCAAATTCGTTAATGAAGCATTACTGATATCTTTTGATTTATCTATGATTACCTTATTGGTTTTTAAATTAAACGTACCAAAAATATCTTTCTCGTTTTCAATGAAAAGGGTATCTACAGTTCCATTTAAGGCAGCACTTAGTATATTGCCTGTTTCATACGAGGTTTTTTGGGTATGATATAATTCTTTAAACTTACGTATCATATCAGACTTAAGTTTTTTAAAATGGGGTTCTATTAAATCCCAAGAATCTTGATGCAATGAAGTCTTTACTTTAAATTCTGGATCACCACCCAAATGCTTATCATAAACGTTTTTATAGGAACTTGTTTGTTTATAAATACTATACAGGTAATCGGTACAAGCCAATAATAAAGGAGCATTTTGATTTTCAATGGTCTTTTTCACTCCTTTATCAATCTCCCTAAAAAATTTGACCAATTCTTTTTTATTATCATCCTTACCCTCTCCGTGTCCATGAAATAGACCTGCTCCACCTATATCCTGTCCACTTCTAAACTGTAACATTTTTGGTTTATAATCAAACCCAACGGCCTCTTCTAAGCGTTTAGGCGCAAAATCTTCGACGTATAGATCCTCAAAATGATATCTTGATGCTTTATATAGCTTTACATAATCACGACTTAGCTCCAAAAGGTAGTATAGGCCATCATTATGGTAAATCGGTAACAAGGGCTTCAGGTAAAAATGACTTGCCACATATGTTTGTGTCTCAAAAGGTATTGGTATATGATAGTATTGTAGCCCCGCTTCGAAATCTAAAAAGATAGCGAGACCGTCAGATGGGTTTCGCCATAAATCTACCTTTTTTAATAATTGAGCTATAGGGTCAAGGTAATCTTCTACTTCATTTTCCTGTAGTTGATGTTGCAACAATACTACGCGTACCTCTTCTAAACAGTTTTTCAACAAGGCTTGAGCCAAATGAAGGTTTTGTTGCATCCCTTTTTTATCCATTGAAAGGTATATGGACACACAATAAAGGGCGTTCTTCTCTATTAATGTTTCAAAAGTTGCTTTTGGTAACGGATGTTTTTCAGCAGTATACATGTTCAATCAATTTTCTGCCAAAGTACCGATTGAACAGAAAAGGTAAAATGATTTGAATCAGGTAGATAAAATAAACTGTGTTATAATCTAATGAAGAAAAGAAATATTCTATTCGAAAGTGCTACTTAATCTTATTAAACTTCTTTTTTATTATTTAAGCATTTTTCGATGGATGCCAAAAGCTCTTCAAATTCAAAAGGCTTCACGAGATAAGCTTCTGCACCGGCATCCATGCCTATCTTTATATCTATTTTTTCAGATTTGGCACTAAAGAATATTAATGGTATTCTTTTCATATCAGTACATTGGCCAAGGTTCTTAAGTACAGTAAAACCATCCATTTCGGGCATTCGAAGATCGCAAAGTATTAAATCTGGCAGATGACGTTTAATTTTTTCTAAACCTATTTTTCCATTTGAAGCCGTTAAAGTAGAATACCCTTCAAGTTCCAAAAGTTCAGAAGTATTTTCTCGAATAGCGTTATCATCTTCTATAATAAGAATCTTTATCATGGTATTAAGTTCTAGTAAAAAGAGAATAAAAAAGATACAAAAAAAATATTACCTGTAGGAAAAATAATATTTTATACCCAAATTAAAGTTAAGGCTTACTGTGATACTAAAGTATCACGCACAATAAGTAACATTAAAATACCTAACCGATTTTGAGCAGGTTATCCCTAATTATTGAGCTATTTCATTGAAGAAAGTAAATGATGACTGCATTTTATGTATGACGTACATCATTTCATAGTAAACCATCTAAGATTACTTTGTCATGTAATTTATTATCAATTATAACTTTAGAAATATGAATATTCTAATACTAACCACTTTTGCTATCCTCATTTTATTAACGTTCGGTTTAAATCAAAAGAAATTTACCGTGCAACAAGGCAAAACTCAACTATATAAAAGTGAAAGAACAAAAATCATTCTACCAAAGTTAGAACCACTCTTTAACGTCTTGGAACCTTCCATATCTAGTACTAATATTTAATTGGCATGAATAGTTTCAATAATATACCATGAAAACGATTATACTATTAATTTCATTTTTATATGTAACGTTCGCCACATCTCAAAGTATAAGCGAATTATATGAAGAGGCCAATGCATCTGTTGTACTTATTAAAACTTGGCAACCAGAAATTTATGGCCAGGGAAAAATGAAAACTTTGGTAACACTTGAAGGCCTTGGGTCGGGCTTCGTTATTTCAAATGACGGTGATATCATGACAGCCGCGCATATCGTTCAAAACGCAACTATGATTCAGGTAGTTTTTTCGGATGGAGAAGAAGTTCCGGCACAAGTTCTATACTCTTACCCTACAGCTGATGTAGCATTAATTAGACTGACCGAGTCGAAAAGCACACCCCTTGCAGTTGTAACTTTAGCCGATTCTGATAAAGTTAAAATTGGTGATCAAGTTTTTGTCATCGGGTCGCCATTTGGCTTAGGCCATTCACTTTCTGTTGGTTACATAAGTGGAAAATATTCAAGAAAACAGGTATCGAGCGGATTCATAAAAACAGAATTCATACAAACCGATGCTGCCGTTAACGAGGGTAGTTCTGGCGGGCCATTATTTAATATGAAAGGAGAAGTAATTGGCATTGCTAGTTTTATTTTAAGCCATTCTGAAGGGTTTCAAGGTATATCATTTGCCGCTACCTCTAATATTGCCAAAGAACTGCTTTGCGATGAAAGACCACTTTGGACCGGTATTGAGGCCTATTTTATTACTGGACCATTAGCAGAAATATTGAACTTACCACAAAGTGCCGGGGTAATGGTTCAAAAAGTTGCCCCAAAATCCTTAGGAGACAACTTAGGCTTAAGGGGGTCATTCTATCAACTAAATATTGAGGGGGGACAATTAGATGTTGGTGGCGATATTTTATTGACTTTTAACGATATACCATTAACGAATGAAAAAAATCTTACCATGGCTTGGTCAATTATACATAACCTTCAATTCGGTGACACCTTAAAAACCACTATTTTAAGAAAGGGAAAAATCATGAATTTATCATTAAAAATTCCTAAAACCGAAAAATTTTCTTCAAACTGACCTAGGTCATTTTGAAGATGTCAAGCTTGCCTTAATTTAGCATCATAATCAAAAATAATAATGTTCTTTGAAATTAATAGCCATTTGAATCTTGTTCGGGGGAACCGGGATTCAATTTAAAAAGAAGAAGATAACACGTAAACATTTTGCCCGTTTGAATTCTATTTGGGTTTAGCAATACTCACAAATAAGAGTCAGTGTAAGCGCAAACTGGTGAAATATCATCTTCTTAGAAACCAGGTTACTGCGGTGACTTGGTTTCTTATAAAATAAAAAAGAATTGATTTGCATCATCGCAAGAGGATACAAGTCATAGTAAAGAAGGAAATGCTGTCGCTACCCAAATCAATATGTTAAATAATCTTAGCAATAAGTTGGTTTAAAAGATTGATAAAAGGTAACAACAAATTTAATTCTTTATGGAAAATAGGAAGTTTCGGCTTCCTGTTTCTTCTTTAAAATTATAACTAAAAATTAAGGCTTCTAAGCAGCAATGCCTTAGCGGCCATATATTTGGTATCGCGCACATTTCTTTTATAGAGAAAAATAAGTGAAAATGTAGCTAGTACATTGTAGCTTGATCTGCGTTCAAAATTTATAGAAATGCGATACCAAAAAAAGGACCGGATAATCTGGAATTCTGGTCCTTTTTAAAAAACAATTAGAGAAAGGCCAATATAATCGCAAGGTTATAAAGGTCGGAAAGTGTCCGAATTATTTATTGATAAAATCGCCCCTATATCATTTTAGCGATAAGATGACTTAAGGTTAGATGTAACGCAAAGAATAAAACGAACACTTCAAAAGAAACAGGAGACCATAGGCCTCCTGTTTCTGTTTTTATACGTTTCAATTTTAACAATAGAACCTATACAACTAACTGCTCATGAAAACTAAGGCAGTATTAGATTCTTACGAGCTTTTTCTATTGTCGCTACCCTTAATTGGTATTGGATCTTTTATTCTTTTTTATTTTATGGCTGCTAAACATTATCCTGGGGGATCTTGGATAGTATCAGATACAGATGGTTTTAGTTTTTGGCACAATTATCTTTGCGACTTATTAGATATCAATGCTATCAACGGGGAACCCAACAAAGGTCGAACATATGCAATTACGGCTTTATGCCTGCTTTGTGCCGGTATATTTTTTTTATGGTCTTTGCTTCCAAAATTATTCAAAACAAAAAATAACATTAAAAAGATTATGAGTACTTCGGGGTACTTATCATTATTGACCATTCTATTTTTAGCAATCGGCAATCATGATGTAATTATACGCATAGCAGGGGTATTCGGCGTTGTTACCTTTATTGCTTGTTGTGTAGAACTTTATAAAACGAACTATAAAAAACTTTTTCTGTTAGGTGTTGTCTGTATAATCACCTTTCTTTCCAATTATTATATTTACGAAACCGGCATATGTATAAAGGCGCTTCCTGTCATACAAAAATTTACGTTTGCATTATTTATTAGTTGGTTCATTGGCCTAGACATGGCCTTGTACAGAAAAGTAAGCCAATCCTTTTATATTGAAAAGCAAAAATCAAAAGAGTTGATCTGAGTGAAAATTAGTACTATTCTTTTCTTTCTTCGAAAAAAAAGTTGATAATCCTATATTTTTCGTCATCGAAAAGTTCTAGAAAAACATTCTTTTTACGGGCTAGACCATCTTCCATTAGGTAACTCAATGGTTTAAATATATCAAAACTTCGAAATATTTCTTTTGTCATCGCCAAAATCGGCAATGCTAAAATCATACCCGGAATTCCCCATAAAATACCCCCGATAAAAAGTCCAAGAATTACAAACAAGGGGTTAATTCTAATACTCGTACCCATTATGTTCGGCGAAATTAAATTACCCTCCAATTGTTGTACAACTATATAAAGGCCAACTACAGCAATAGGTTGCCAAAAATTATCGGTGATCATAAACATGTAGAAAACGGGCAATATTCCACCAATAGACGTACCTACATAGGGGATAATTTCAAGGAACCCTGCCAAAAAGCCCCAAAAGAAAGGATAAGGAACACCAATGAGCCACAACCCTGACCCAATTAAGAGTCCTAAAATTATTATGACCAATACCTGTCCCAATAAATAACGCTTAGCAAGGTATTGCAACTTTTTAAAAAATTGGTCAAGTCTTTTTCTATTTTCAAGATTTGCCTGTACCAATAGGAAACTTTTGAATGCGGTACTGTATAATAGTATAAAATAGGTGATTACCACAATAAGCACTACATGAGCCAATACAGTAGTGGTCGATTGCAGACTTCCCTTAATAATATCGATTGAAAAATCAGATGCCGCTAGCACATTTTCTGATACCCAACTAGAGGTTGTATCCGCCTTTAAACTAAGTTTTTGGTCAGACCAATCAGAAATAACGGTCATCATTTCTGCCAAGCGGTCTCGAACCGAGGGCAGATCACTAAAGAGAATTCTGGTTTGATTGAAAAAGAAGAAAATTAAAATGAAAAGTGGAGCAACGGCTAGAACATATGCCGTAAATATGGCTAAAATTCGATTATGAAATTTAAGTTCAAAAAAGGATACTATGGGTTTTAACATCAAGGCAAAAAAAAACTGAATACTATCGGAATAATTACCACTTTGGCCGCATGAAGAATCCAGATAACTAGGGTAAGCGTAAAAATGAAATAAAAAGTATTTGCTAAATTGAGGGTATATTTTCGCATCGTATTTCAAAAAATTATATCAATTTAAATTTCTCTTTGACCTTGAACAAAACCATCCAATTTTTACATAAGAGGGTATAGTCGTTTGTTTTCTTATGCTGGTTTAAATATTTGGTTTTTGTCACAATTGCAATCAAAAAAAATTAGTTAAAGCCCATGGCATTACCTATTCAGTTTTGATATTGCTAACTAAACTAGCAGGATAAAGCTACACCTTAAGAAATAGGATAAAAATGACATTAGTCAGTCCATAATTTAATTTTCATAAATGACTATGATAGACCCTATAAGTAGTTTTTTGTAGTCTTATTTTTCAGTAACCTCCATGAGTCCAAAGCTATTCCCTTCGGTATCCTTACAACCTGCGATGTACCCAATATTTGAAATCATAGATTTAGGTTCAACAATTTCCCCACCTAGTTCCCTCACTTTAGCAATAGCTTCATCAATAGAATCTACTTCGATAAAATTGGTAATGTGTTGACCAGACTTTTCCCTTTTGGCTATTCCGCCACCAATACCTTTTTCTCCTGTCTTTGCCAAGGTCTCTATAAGATAGTATTCTGTAGGGCCATTCGGGAATTTCTCTATTTTCCATCCAAATAAGTTTTCATAAAAACTCTTAGCCCTAAGAACATCTTCTGCAGAAATATCAAAATGTATAATTGAAGCCATTATTGTTTTTTTAGTGATGATGAACAAATTTTTATATGTTAATAAATTTGATGGTTTTTTACCATACCCAAAATGACGAGGGTCACTTTGTCTTATTAGTCAACATCATTTATATATTAAAACCAATACATCACTCCTTTTAGCTGACTGACCAATATCATGGTTTGGCATAAATACCAACAGTACTTTTAAAATAAAATAACACCATGTACAAAATATTGTTACCCACCGATTTTTCAGAAATAGCACAAAATGCTATCGACTATGCCGTATATCTTTTTGAGCGAGAGCAGTGTACTTTTTACCTATTACATGCCTACTACATTGTACCTTCTGAAACAGGTACTAAAGTAGATGCGGGTAACGCTTTAGGCCTACTACAAAAAAGACTAGATGCAACGAAAAATACAAAACACACGTTCAAAAACGTATTGTTGACCGATACGGCTTTGGGTGGAATAGAAAAAACTATAGCTGAAAAAGACATCGATTATGTTTTTATGGGTACAAAGGGATCTTCAGCATTAAAGGAAATATTTATGGGAAGCGTTACCACCAGTGTAATTAAATATATTGATAATTGCCCTATTATTGCCGTACCAGGCGAATATGATTATGACATACCTGATGATATTCTTTTTGCTAACGATTTCAAACATGCATTCACTTCTTTAGAATTAACACCACTGATCAAAATATCTTCCCTTTGGGATTCAATCATAAACATTGTATACATCAATTCAAAAAACGAACTTGAAGACATTCAAAAATCGAACAAAGAATTGCTTCAAAACTACCTAAAAGACACTAGGCATCGATTTATACAGGTAAAGAAAAAGAATTCGGTTTCGTCAACGCTAAAAGATTTAGAAAAACAATATAAGAACATCGGCATGGTCACCTTTTTAAAAACCAAACATGGTTTTTTTGAAAAATTGTTACGCGAACCTATTATTAAAAATATGTCCTTTATGACCAACGTACCCCTCTTGGTACTTCCTGAAAATTAATAAGGCCAATGAATTATATGAAATCATAAATATGTTTTCTTATTATCTTTTAGAAGGTATGGCTAATCTTTCCTTTTAGATTCCATTAACCCAGGGTGAAATTGTTTTAAGAAGGCATTACGGGTCGAGTCCATTTTTCTCATCATCTCGTCAATCTATAGGTTGTTGTTCCCATTGATTAAAGAAATAATCGTCTCTAAAAAAATCTCTCATAAAAAGAGTCTCATTTTTAGGGGAAAATGAAAAATCATCTTTACACTAAAAAGGTGCGCTCTCCTTAAAATATTTTCTAAATGAGCCCATAATACTATCAAGATTTACATTAAGTGAATCACCCTCAACGTTAGTATAGGAATACCTATAAAGAGAATCGTAATTAAGTTTCCGAATTCGTCATATTCTCTATGAACGTTCCTTCCATGACACCTTGGGTTCAATGACCGGATCTTTCTCTGTTTGACTAGTTAGCGCCTCTTTTTCTTAACCTTTACATGCCTTAAATAGCAGCACAAGTGTTACTATTATTATTGGAGTCTTCATATATTATTATTTAATTTTTTCTAGTATTGGAACGTGGTGTCGTTCTATTGCTTCTACCTCTATTTGCATTATTGTCCTCATGGTAACGGCGAATATTCTCATCATTATAATTACGAATCCGTTCATATTTCGCACGTCTTAAATCGATATTTCGGTATCTCGGTGGCAATACGTTTCGCCTTACCCATACCCCCCCATTTAGATATACATAGGTTCGCGCCGAAAGATCATAATAGAAGCTATATTCAGGGAAATAGACATACCTAACAACTTCCAAACGATTTGGATAGAACCATGGTGGTGGTGGTTGTCCTATCCTAGAGGAAACAACTATGGGGCTGCAGCTGGCTAACAACATTAAAACTAATACTAGTATAAATAGAATAAAAGATTTGTATAAGTTTCTGCTTTCCATCTGTTTAATATTTAAACAACAAAATAAAAGGATGATGAAGAGATTGTATATGACCTATATCATTTTCAGTCAAATTCTATTGAAATAGTTTTGAAACCCTAATAGAGATGACATCAGTATCCAAAAATAGAATGAAAAATCCACACGATAAAGAAGATAAAAACCAACTCCCGGATAATGGTAAAATTTCACCGCCCAATGAAAGCTATGGCTCTAGTTGGTTCTATATCATCGTGGTTGCTCTTATGACGGTTATTTATCTGACCCTAAATAATACAAACGAAATACGGGAAATAAGTTGGTCAGATTTTGAGCAGAATCTTTTGGCCGAACACGATGTGGAAAAAATTGTGGTCATCAACAAAGAGGTGGCCAATATATACATCAAACAAGACCGTCTTAACGATGAAAAGTACAAATGGATAACCGACGGAGTTTTAAGTACCAAAGAAAGGGCCCACTATCGAATGACCATAGGGTCGGTAGAGACCTTTGAGAACAAATTACAACAAGCGCAAGAGGGTTTCTCGAAAGAAGATAAAATAGATGTGCAATATCAAAATCAAACCAGTTGGGTAAACCTATTTTCATGGTTATTACCCTTTGCCATCATAATTTTATTCTGGCTATTCATGATTCGCAGAATGGGAGGTGGCAACCCTAAGGGCGGTACGCTTTTCAACTTCGGAAAATCTACCGCCAAGCTTACTGAGAAAGGTACTAAAAGCCCTGTAACATTTAATGACATAGCAGGCCTTAAAGAGGCCAAAGCCGAAGTTATGGAGGTAGTCGATTTTCTCAAAAATCCTGAGAGGTATACCAAATTAGGTGCTAAAATTCCCAAAGGGGTCATGCTTGTAGGTCCTCCAGGAACAGGAAAGACACTAATGGCCAAAGCGATGGCCGGCGAAGCCCAAGTGCCATTTTTCTCTATTTCGGGTTCTGAATTTGTAGAAATGTTCGTCGGTGTCGGTGCCTCAAGGGTTCGTGACCTGTTCAAAAGGGCAAAAGAAAAAGCCCCTAGTATTATTTTTATCGACGAAATTGATGCCGTGGGCCGTTCTCGTGGAAAAATAAATGCCTTTCAGGCCAATGACGAAAGAGAAAGTACCTTGAATCAATTACTGACCGAGCTAGATGGTTTTGGACAGAACACCGGTGTTATCGTATTGGCCGCTACCAATCGTCCCGATGTATTGGAT
Source organism: Maribacter orientalis (assembly GCF_900109345.1). Taxonomy (GTDB): domain Bacteria; phylum Bacteroidota; class Bacteroidia; order Flavobacteriales; family Flavobacteriaceae; genus Maribacter; species Maribacter orientalis. The sequence continues at coordinate 322,429 of NZ_FNZN01000003.1, read as the reverse complement.
AAGGCATTATTGCGACCTGGCCGTTTTGACCGCCATATTTATTTGGAACTACCAACTAAAGAAGAACGGGAAGAAATTTTCGGGGTACATCTACGTCCATTAAAACTATCAAAAAATGTAGATGGTGCTCAACTTGCCAAATTGAGTCCGGGGTTTTCTGGTGCCGATATTGCAAATATCTGCAATGAGGCTGCTCTAATTGCAGCACGTAAGAATAAGAAAGTAGTTGAACATACCGATTTTATGGAGGCACGAGATCGAGTCATCGGTGGTGTAGAGCGTAAAAGTAAGATCATTTCGCCCAAGGAAAAAGAAATCGTAGCGTATCATGAGGCAGGCCATGCAGTGGCTAGTTGGTATTTAGAACATGTAGATGCCTTGGTTAAGATTTCGATTATACCTCGCGGTAAATCGTTGGGTTCAGCTTGGTATTTGCCTGAGGAACGACAAATTGTAACCAAATCTCAGTTTATAGATCAAATCTGTGCTTCGTTGGGAGGCCGTGCCGCAGAAGAAATTATTTTTGACGAAATATCTACCGGTGCTTTAGACGACCTTGAAAAGGTAACTAAGCAAGCCTATGCCATGGTAGCATATTATGGCCTTAACGATGAAATAGGCCCCATCAGTTTTTATGATTCTTCGGGACAAAATGACCGGATCTTGGGCAAACCCTATAGTGAGGATATGGCGAAACTAATTGATCAGAACGTACAAAATTTGGTTACCGCAGCCTATGAAAGAACAAAAAAAGTATTACTGAAGCATCGTGATGAACTTAAAAAACTGGCACAACTTCTTTTAAAAGAAGAAGTTGTGGAAAAAGAAAGTTTGGAACGCTTACTCGGTAAACGAGAAATAGAATTATTGGTGAAGAAAGAATGAAACCTCAACTAGTACATGAATGACACCAATAACTTATTATTCTTGTATGTAGCGAAGTTTTTAAGTTGGCAGAAATAGTAGGTACGCTCATAACGAAAAGATTTCTAATATCTAGAAATCATAAATTAATTTAAAACCAGTTAATCATGAAAACAAAAACCGAAGTACTTTACAACGAAGATTTACATTTTGAGCACAAACAATGGCAAAGCGAACTTGCTTTTTGGGAAGACGAGCTAAAATCGTTCAACAATCGATTGAGTGATTTAATACAACGTTGGACGAATAAAGATGTATTGGTACAATTAGAGCATTACCAAAATGAATTTATACTTCATGAAGGCATTATTGACAAACTTCAAGAAACTATTGAAAAGCATGAAACCCGTATTGCAGGACAGTTAAAATCTGGTCATGACTCATTAGATACTGCACTCACTAAAAAACATCTTGAATTCAGGAACCAAATGGAAACTCAACGACAAATCTACGCAGACCTTAAAAAGGAATTTTTTCATTTTCTCTCTAAATATATGTAAACAGCTCCTTTTTCATGTGTACTATCGAAGGGTACCAAATGGCCGAAAATTTTGTAATTGTATCTCTCACATGTGATATTTATCATACAATATATATGTTTTTCGATATATATTGTACGTAAGCATTCTTGAATTCAAGAATGTGCTTTTGCTTATATTTGAGAATCAATAAAGGTGTTGTTAAAAATTATGGCCAATAAAAAACCTTCGATAAAAAAAACCGATAAATCAAGGGCTCAAGAGGGGAAGAGCTCAAATGAAAATACCGAAAGCGATTTTCTTATCGTTGGTATGGGCGCTTCCGCAGGTGGGCTAGAGACCTTTAACCAGTTTTTTGAGGCCATGCCAGAAAATCCGGGAATGGCTTTTGTTTTGGTACAACACCTAGACCCTACCCATAAAAGCCTCATGGTGGAGTTGATAAAAAAGCATACCCAGATGGAAATATCTGAGGTCGTAGATCATACAAAAGTACAACCGAACCATATCTATGTCATACCGCCCAATAAAGATATGGCCATCTTTAATGGCGTTCTACACTTAATGGACCCAATGAAGGCCCGGGGTTTTCGAAAACCGATCGATAATTTTTTTCGCTCCCTGGCAGAAGATCAGATGGGCAGGGCGGTCGGAATAATATTATCAGGTACAGGCACCGAAGGCACTTTGGGTCTTAAGCAGGTTAAGGGTCAAGGCGGACTCGCTATTGTGCAAAACCCCGATACTGCAAAATATGACGGTATGCCAAGAAGTGCCATTGCCGCGGAATCTCATGATTTTATACTTCCCGTCAAGGAAATTCCCGACATGTTAATAAAATATGCAAAAAACCGAAAATTCGGATTGGAGAAAAAATCGACGAAAATCGATACGACCAAAAACTTGTTGGAAAAAATATTTATTGTATTGCGCAATGAAACAGGGTGTAATTTCGGAGATTACAAGAGTAGTACGGTTATCAGGAGGATAGATAAACGCATGGCACTCAACCAAATCGACAAACTCGAAAACTATTTGAAGTACATTCAAAAGGATCGAGAAGAAGTTCTAAAGCTCTTTAAAGAACTGCTCATCGGTGTAACCAGTTTTTTTCGCGATACCGAGGCCTATGAAGCCTTACAAAAAGTGATAATCCCAGAAATTTTGAATAAAAAACAGAATGGTGAAACTATCCGTATTTGGGTAGCTGGCTGTTCTACCGGTGAAGAAGCCTATTCTTTGGCCATACTGTTTGATGAGGAGATCCGTAAGGGTAGCAAAAACTTGAAAGTGCAGATTTTCGCTTCTGATCTTGACGGTGACACTATTAATCTTGCGCGACAGGGTATTTATCCAGAGACCATTGCATCAGATATAAGTACCAAAAGGCTCTCCCGCTATTTTCTGAAAGACAAAACAACGTTTAGAATCAAAAAGGAAATAAGGGATCAAATCATTTTTGCCGAACATAATCTTATTAAAGACCCCCCTTTTTCAAAACAAGATTTGGTAAGCTGCAGAAACCTTTTGATCTATTTAAACCAAGAAGCACAAAAACGGGTGTTCACTATTTTTCATTATGCCTTAAAACCTGATGGTATTTTGTTCTTGGGCAGCTCTGAATCTTTAGGGGAATTTGCAAGCATTTTTGAAGCCATTGACCGAAAGAATAAAATATTCAGGCATAAAAATGTGGTTGCTACCAAAGTGCCTGATATTAGTCAATTATTTCGAGAGCAAAGCCGCATAGTTTCCGAGAATTCACTTCCCATAAAATTAAAACCCCGTGAAAACCTGGCCGGGGTAACCGAGCGTTTATTATTGGCCAGATATGCCCCGGCATGTGCCATCATTAACAACGAAGGTGATGCCGTTTATTTTTCGGGTAATACAGGTAAATACCTTCAGCCCTCGCCTGGAGAGGCAAAACTCCACATTGTAGATATGGCCCGTGAAGGACTAAAAACCGACCTACGTGCACTTATCGTTAAGGTAAGAAAGAGCAAAAAAACAGAAATCAGCAAAGGGGTTAATGTAAAGACCAACGGCAATTTTCAGACCATATTACTTCGAATAACGCCATTAGAACCTCTAAATACCTATGAAGGTTTTTATATGATAACCTTTGAAGAACTAGTTCAAGAGGAGATTGCCCCTGTAGATGTTAAACCGGCAAAGGCCCAAGAAGTTTCCGAAATTCATGCGTTGGAGCAGGAACTCACAGCGACTAAAGAATACCTTCGCTCTACCATTGAAGAACTTGAAGTTTCGAACGAGGAGTTGAAATCGAGCAATGAAGAACTACAGTCGAGCAATGAGGAACTACAAAGTACAAACGAAGAACTCGAAACCTCAAAAGAAGAACTACAAAGCGTTAACGAAGAAATCGTAACCATAAATACTGAGCTCACCTCAAAAATTGATGAACTGGCCTTGGCGTATGATGATATGAACAACTTATTGGCAAGTACCGAGATAGGTACAATTTTCTTAGATGCCAACCTCAGAATCAAACGATTCACGCCTCCTTTAACAAAAATCATAAATTTGATACAGACCGACATAGGGAGGCCAATTACACATTTATCATCAAACTTAGTTTATGACGGGCTCGAAAATGATATAAAACAGGTACTTCAAAAGCTCGTCCCAGTTACAACATCAGTTCAAAGCAGCGACGGCACCTGGTACAAAATGCAAATTTTACCGTACCGCACTTCTGAAAATATGATAGAAGGGGTGGTAATCACTTTTGTCGATATAACCCATGAAATACAATTGGCCGATGATTTAAAGAATGCCAAGAAGAGTTATGAGGATTTACTTGAAATGTCAAAGACCATTGTCTATACACAAAACAAAGATCTAAAATATACAAGTATCGGCAACAACGTTCAACCCAACTTTCAGTTCGCAAAAATGGTCGGAAAAAAAGATGGAGATTTTTATTCGGAAAAGGATACGGCAAGATTAGAAAAAATAAAGAAAGAGGTCTTAAAAAAAGGAAAAGCCATACGAGAGAGAATCGACCTAACTATTGGTAATGCAACCTACCTGTACGATTTAATGGTGAGACCTGTTTATGCAAATAATTCTTTGGAAGGAATTGCCTGTACCTTAATAGACATCACAGAGCTTCATGAAGCTAAAAAAGAGTTGGCAAAACTAAAAATAGAAAGAGATGAAGGCGAAAAATCCACCAAATAGCGCTTTACGAAAAAAGGCGGAAGCCCAAATAAAAAATTTGCCCCTATCGACCCTAGACCTTACCATGGAAAAGGCCAAGATTTTGATGCACGAACTTGAAGTACATCAGATAGAACTTGAGATGCAGAACCAAGAATTGAGAGAGGCCCAGCAGCAACTAGAAAAAGCTCGTGATGAATATTGTGACCTGTTCGACTTTGCGCCTGTGGGCTATTTGATATTGAACGAGAAGGGGGTAATCAACAACATTAATCTTACAGCCTGCCACCTGTTCGGCATAGACCGTTTACATATAAAGGGAAAACCCTTTTCTGCGTATTTATCGAAAGGTGAAGCGAATACTTTTTTCCTTAGTTTACGACAGGCTTTCAAGACAGGTACCCTACCAACTTTAGAATTTAAAATAAAGCGTAAAGACAATACATACTTTAACGCGCTCATGAATGGTACGATAGATACCGACCAAAATATAAATGGTCCCGTATGTCGTGTTGCCATACAAGATATTACAGAAACTCGAAAGATGGAAATCTTGCAAGAGCAGCATGAAGATCTAGAGAGGGAAAACACAAAAATCGAAAAATACAATCAAGAACTGGAGAGAATCGTTTTAGAGCGCACCAAAGAACTGAGCGAGGCCCTCGAATCGGAAAAGGATATCAACGAGATGAAAAGTGCCTTCATTACGATTGCATCACATGAACTACGCACACCTGTAACCATAATCCTGTCATCGGTTATTCTTATGGAAAAGTTTAACAATAAAGGGGAATACGATAAAATTGACCGGCATATTCAACGTATCAAATCTGCGATAAAAAATTTCACTTCAATTCTTGATGATTTTCTGTCCCTGGAAAAACTAGAACGGGGCGTTGTAAGGGTAAAAAAAGAGACTTTTGACATCATGGAATTCATGAAGGTACTTACCGAAGAAATGGAAGGCATTCTTAAACCAGAGCAACATATTCATTATTCGCACGAAGGAAACAATTTGGTAGTACAAAATCAAAAAATACTACATAATATTTTGGTCAATCTTTTGACTAACGCCATAAAATACTCTGAAACAGATGTAATGCTAAATACTATGAATAGAAACGGTGAATTGACTGTTATTGTAAAGGACAAGGGTATCGGTATTCCTGAGCAGGATCAAAAAAATCTATTCAAACGTTTTTTCAGAGCTGAGAATGTCAAAGACTTTCAAGGCACGGGCTTGGGTCTGAGTATTGTAAAAAGGTATGTAGAACTGTTAAATGGAAGCATCGAATACGTCAGTGCCTTGAGCCAAGGTAGTACTTTCACCATACAACTACCCGAAAACTAACCACCAGTTTTATAAAGTGATGTCAATAAACTAGGGTCATTGACATAATCTAGATACCATTTATTTTCACAAACTTGGAATCGACAAACAGTTCTAAAACATTTAATAAATAACTTCTTTTAAAGGAAAAATTCTTTCGTATTCTGTACATGAGCCATCAAAAAGTAATCCTTCATCATAAATTCGTTCAAACTCTTTGGCCGTAGGTTTCAAGTAAATTTGAGTACGAATACTATCAGTTCCTTTAAGCACAGTCACTGTGGTAATAGAGTCTAATTGCGCTAAGTTATCAGGTATATCTGCCCGAGCAATAGACAGCAATTCACCCCTTCTTTGAGAAACCACTAAGACTTCCCAAGCATCTTCACTCAATTTTAGATTTAAAACAAGATGTCCTTTAAAGGGCTTTAGAATCTGTGTATCATTAATTGCAAAAATAGTATCTCGTATGATAATTTGGGAAATTAAGGTATCCCCTTTTTCAGTAAGGGGAAAATACCCCTCCCAATCCTTAACATACAGCTGCCCGTTTACCAGTTCAAGTTCGGGATCTGCCGCTATTTCTTCCTTGGTTGTTTTAATCAAGAACTCTTTACGCCTTACAATGGCCCCATCATCAACATACAAAGATGCACTGTCTACCTTACACCAGTAAATACCTATGAAATTATTGGGGATTCTTGACAACGGTTTTACATCTACAGGTTGTGGCTCCCCAAAAACCACTGCCGGTTGACATGAAGCCAAGAGCAAAACCACAATAACTGTTTCAAGAATTCTAATCAATCCCTTTTTCATTTTTTAATGTTTTATAATAAGCCACTAATGCCTACAGTTTAAAGCTAAGGGCAACTTTCAACTTAAAAAATGATAAAAATCAGTAGTATGGTGTTTTAATGGCTAAAAACGACTAGTACTTCATAACAAATGTTTGATTTCTTACTTATGCCCTTTCTTACCTTTTTATATACTTCTTTGGTTTTTTTTTAGAAAAAAAGGGGAATACTGATCTTTAAATATGGGATGTCAAAAAACACAAAAATTCCAATTATAATGTCAACGATAAGTAAAAATGCAAGTATAATCAACACTGCCGTATTTATATCTGTATTTAATATTTTAATTTTTCCTCGTTTCATTATTACTGGGGTCATTCGTTCATTAGTTGCCTTTTGAAATTAAAATCTTATTCAATCGCTCAATAATTGTATCTACAAATAGCGGAGCATCAGCTATTTTTGATTCGCCCGTTATGGCATCTACACCTTCCATTTTATAACTGCCTTCACCAGAGGTTGTGAGAACAACAATCTTATTACTAAACTCAGGGTATTTTTCAATAAAAGTTTGTACAGTTATGGGCGGTTTCCAATTCTCCCAAGTATGTATAATAACGAGAGCGTTATATTTTCTTGGGTCAATAGTCGGTAGTGATGAAATATCCACTACTTCGATATAGACAGAATCAGCTTTAAAATGATCTACGATTCCACCAGTTACCTTATTTTTAAATTCACTACCCTGGGTGGCAATCAATAGCTTTTTTTCTAAGGTTGGGGTGTTGATTGTGTAGGGCGCTACAACATCCATCGAATAGTTGTATTGATACCACATAAGAAAGAGGAAAAAGGCAACCATGAAACCTAACATTATTAATAATATTTTCTTGAAACGTTTCATCTTATATTCGTTTTATGAGTTATTTACCACTGTTTTTAAAGTACTTTTTGATCTTCTGGATAAGACTTTATTGCTATTGCCTAATTGAAACTTCGATTTAATTCTAACAGAATCGATTTCTAGTTCAACTTCAACATTGAATTCAACTATCGATAGAAATCGTATTACTGCTTATTAGAGTTACAATATCATTACCTATAATTTGTGTATCATTATTCATAGAATAGGAATTATGTTTTAATGATACTTGACAGTTCTTCGCTGTCTAAAATATATTCGCTTATCTTGAAAGTCTCTTTTCTATTTTTTCGAAAAGATTTTACGAACCGCTTCATCTCCTCTTCCAAATGTTGGTGCTCTGATATTATAATTCCTGCATCCTTTTTATTCGAGTCTTCTACCATAAACCCTAATCGAACATGATGCCTGCTAACTTTTTCCAGTAAGTCATTAACGCTGGCGGTCATTTCTTGTAAACCCAATTTAAGCTCTTTCACCAGATCCAGATTTTCCTGCTTTGTGATCCAAATAAAATATTTATCGATAAGATGGTGTAGAAATAATAAATCATCACGATAAAACTCAAGGTCAGATATCCAATATTTTGTCAACACATAGAGCTCGTCCCATGGGCCATCTTTTAAAAATTCAATGTCTTTGCTGTATTTTAAATTACTCATGATATCCAATTCTATATTTGAGTTTTAAATGTAATGGAGTGTCTTCGTTATACAAATGACTCAAATCATTAGTAAGATATATTTCTTATGACGTTAGTCATTTTCACTAACATGAGGTAGCTGTAGATTTACAGCATCATAATAAAACCATAGCTATGAAAACTATTTTATATGCCACTGATTACTCTGAAAATTCGGTTTCCGCATTACGACTTGCATATTCTTTAGCAAAGAAATTCAGTGCAAAACTGATTGTTATGCATGTTTTTGATATGCCTATTACTTTGGCAAGTACCGTTACGGTAACTTATTTGAAAAAGGAAAAAAAGCTATATGTAGAAAACCGAGCCAAATTGAAAAACTTTGTTGACCATTATCTAGATACTATAGAAATGTACATGGATTTGAATTTCGTGGTATATGAAGGCACTTCTGTTTCAAGCAGCATCATAGAAAAAGCTATCAAGTTCAATGCAGATCTAATATGTGTCGGTGCCAAAGGAACAAGTGTTATAAAAGAATTATTATTGGGCAGTACAGCGAATACACTCCTAAAAAAATCTCCATGTGCTTTATTGGTCGTACCTACAGGAAGTGAAAAGACAGAACTTACTAAAATGGTCTATGCCACAGATTTTGAGCAGGCAGATATTTTTGCAATTAACAAGCTGGCAAAAATCGCACATCAATTTGATGCACAAATAAGAGTGGTACATATTACAACACGAAATGAATATGATGGTGAAGGACAAATGGAATGGTTTAAGGAAACGTTAAAACAAAAAGTGGACTATGCCAAAATGGAATTTGATCTCGTCTTTTCAGAAAAAGTTTTTGAAGACTTACTATGGTATCTTGAAAATGCCCAAGCTGACCTTTTGGTGATGTTGGAGCGTAAAGACAGTACTTTTTATCAAAGATACTTTCAACCCGACATGGTCAAACAAATGGTAAAAAATAGCCCTGTACCTTTGCTTAGTTTCAACGCTGGCGGACTTTAACGGCCTCTATCTCGACTTCGGAATCGGTCAAAATTTCTTGATATTCACTAGCTACCTGTACACTTTCATCTACTTTTAGCCCACCGATCATCGTATACTGGTTTTTTATTTTTTCTCGATTGAACCAAAGTAACCAGCTGCTAAATGCAGGAAGATAACGGATAGTGAAATTAGCCAAATTTCCCAATCCTGTTAAGGTTATTCGCTTTGTTCTTTTTTCAATCATTTTACGGATACTTTGGGCAACAGATTCTTGAGTGGCCAATTGCATGTTCGTACGTTTGGGCAAATAGACCAGTGAACCATCTACATCCAAGATTTTTTTATTCGGGTCGTTTTGGGTAAAACCCACAAAGGCGATACCAACATGAACACCATAATCCCAAAGTTCTATTCGAAGCGCTTCTGAAAGTGCTGCCTGGGCCATTTTAGAGGCACTGTAGGCCGAATTAAAAGGCATTCCCCTAAAGCCTGCTATACTATTGATAAATATCACATGCCCTTTTGTTTTTTTGAGGTAGGGTATGGCATACTTGCTTAAATGGGCAGCGCCAGTAAAATTGGTCTCAGAGAGAATGGTGAAATTTTTGTCTGCCGAATTCTCAATAGAACCCCTACTACTAACACCTGCATTATTCACTAAAATATCCAATTGACCGTGAATACTAATGACTTCGCTAATCAAAAACTTACACTCTTCCTGTAACCGAATGTCTGCAATAAAGGTATCAACCTTGAAGCCATTATCCAAAAATTCATTTTTTGCGCTTTCCAACTTCTCCGAATCTCTACCGTTCAATATTACTTTGGCTCCTAGTTGCGCCAACTCCCAAGCGATGGCTTTGCCAATACCCATACTCGAACCGCTTACCACAGCCACTTTATTCTTTAAGTAATCATTCTTCATAACATCACCATTTTACAACGATTTTCCCCATCGATTTTCGAGACTCCAAAAAAGCATGAGCTTCTGCCAGTTGCTCTACTTGAAATTCGCCACCAACATATGGGGTAAGAATTCCCTCTTCCGTCAAGCGAATAACCTCTTGCATGACCTTTGCTATTTTTTCTGGGTTTTCTTCTGCAACCTTCAACATATTTATACCTATCATTCCCTTTGAACCACTTAAAAACTGTAATGGGTGATATAGCCCAAACTGCCAAAGCACCCGTATTTTTCCAAATATGTTTTTGGCCTGGTTCATACTCGAAACCCCAAAAGAAAAAACTCTTCCTCCTGCCCCGAGCAACCGGTAGTCTTTTTTAACCGATTTTCCGCCAACCGGATCAAAAACCGCATCCAAGCCCTTTTTTCCAATAACTTTTCGCACAGCTTCTTCAAAATCATTTTTTCTGTAGTTTATTGGGTAATGCACGCCATTCTTATTTAGATAGGCTACCTTTTCTTCAGAACCGCAAGTACCGAAAACGATACACTTTTTATGTAATGCCATCTGAACTAAAGCTGTACCCACTCCCCCAGCTGCAGCATGTATAAGAACAGTATCATTTTCTTGTAAATTGGCCATATGATGACTTAAAAAATAGGCAGTACTGTATTGAGTTGCCAAAGCAACGGCAACACCTGCAGAGAATGAATTCGGTATTTTATAAACTACCTCCTTATCTGCCAAAGCAAATTCGGCATAGCCACCGAACTTCGTCAATGCAATAACTCTATCTCCTAATTTCACATGATTTACATTGGTGCCTATCGCCTCTATTTCACCTACTACATCATAACCCAAAATTGCAGGCAATGGCGGAGCCGCTTTATAAAGTCCCAATCGCGCCATAACATCGGCAAAATTCAACCCAAAGGCTTCAACCTTTATCAAAACCTGATTTGCATTGGGCCGGGGTTTATCTGCTTCCCTTATTTCAAAAGCCTTCTCGGCATTTCCGTACTTTATAAGATATGCAGCATTCATAAAATAATTTGTTTAAGATGGTAAGGTATAACCGTTTGTTATTACGTGTAATGACCGTTGTCATTTTTAAATCACCTATTAGTAAATAAATTTCACACTTAAATTGTCTATATCTCAATTATGAAAATAGCCTGGTGTATTATCGTAGTCTTATCTTTCAATTACCTATTCGCGCAAGAAGACAAAACATTCAGTTCTTACGCAACCCTTGAGGGTGTTAAGACCATTGAAATACATAACAATCTTTGTGTTAATCTATACCCTACCTATTTTTATGGTGTACAGATTAATGGAGATAGAAGTCTAAAGGACATTATAAAATGGAAATTTGAAAATTCAACGCTTATTCTTTATACTATTCAAGAAAACACTTTGGCCAGTAATGCCGAAATTATTCTTTATATAAGTGATCTGAAAGAAGTGAAATTGTCAGATACGGCTTCAATAGATACCAATGAAAAATTAGTTGCAGACAGCTTTACACTGTATTCTTTAGATGAATCCTATTACAACTTACTTGTCGATTGTCAGAATTTTAATTTGATTATGGATGGTGCGAGTACAGGAAATATATCTGTAGACTCAAAAAATGTACATATCGATGCCAAAGGAGCCTCGAACACCTCAATGAAACTAAAATCTAACAAAGTAATGGTGAAACAATCAGACAAGAGTATAGTAAGTTTGAATGGAAAGACACAATCGTTAAGTGCAACAGTAGGCAACAAAGCACAATTATATGCTTGGGCACTCTTAGCTAAAGACGTATATCTTTTCTCATCAAACTCTGAAGATATTCAGGTATTTGCCGAAGACCGTCTTAAAATAAATGGTCAAGGCAGTGGTAAGATTTACGTTACCGGAAATCCGAAGCAAATTGATACCATCAATTTAAATAAAAAGACAAAGATTGTTTACCGTTTTCAATAAACTAGAAATCAATTAAAAAGTCGGGGCAGTAAATAGGTATTACAAAAAATACAAATAGTAAAAATAGAACAGCCCAAAGTGCCCACATCAATATAGGATATACAATTAAATTCCCTTTGGAATTAGGTTGTAGTGAGTGTGCTATAAGTCCATGTATTCCAAAACTAAACATCAGAAATGTTAGACTAGAAGCAACTATAAGAAAACTTTTCGTATGATTATCTTTTAAGGCAAATAGATAAATTGCCAATGCAATTGAAATTACTATTACTATTCTAAATATTCTTCTGGCCATAATAGGTGGTTATTTTAAGTGGTATAATTAATAATTGAAGGTTTGATGATTACGTTCATTAAAACTCATTAGGGGAACCCTGCCGTAAGACTCCATTTTTTTGACCAGGTCCTGATGAAGCCATTTTTTCAAGCCTTTCTTTTCCCTTTCAAGCATAACCACCAAATCGGCGCCGACATCTCCTAAATAAACTCGAAGCGAATCAAAAATATCATCAGAAATAAACAGCTTAAATTCAATGTTTTTATACGTTACCTGTTCTTTAAGCGCGTCTTTGAACCACTCCATCTGCATATCACCTTTATATTCTTTCTTTGTGGAAATATGTACGACATTGATCTTCGCATCTAAAGGTTTTGCAATTTCGACCAAGCTCTTGATCGTATGAATATCCTCTTCCTCAAAATCTGTTGCATATACAATAGTTTTTATCTCCACATGGCTCATATCAGCTGGTATTGCCAATATTGGGCAAGGTGCATTTTCTATGAGTTGTTTAGTTGTGCTGCCCATAATCAATTCTCGTACACCACTACCGCCTTTCATACCAACAATAATCATATTGGCATGCCATTCGTTGGCTATTTCAAAAAGACCTTGTATAACAGATTTGTTCTCTACAATCTCTAAATGTATGTTCGGGGCATTCCAATCTTTGCCCAATTGTTCGTCGCAAAATTTCTCTAAGTTAGAACGGTGCATTTTAAAATTATCTTTCTCTAGATTCGGAAAAGGTTCTGAAAGCACCTCAGTGCCTAGTACAGTCGGGTAATCGAACACATGTGTTATTACCAAACGAGTGCCTAACTGTTTGTTCAAAGCAAAGGCATATTTCAAAGCTGCTGCTGAATTCTGAGAATAATCTGTGGCGTATAAAATTGTTTTCAATTTGATCTCTTTTAATTTGAGTTCAAAACTATTAACCATTAACATACTTTAAAATGACCTATATCATGCACTTCATTTAAAATGTAGAATATATTTATACCTCTCAACTAATGCACTAGTGGAATGAAGGATTTAAGAAAGGTAGTAGTCGAAATCGAAAAGCTTACAACGAATATCGAGACAAATTATCCAGAACTTTATCGTTCTTTGGATGAAAATCCATTGACCATTCCTTCAGAACAGCATCCACATATTGATAAGGTAGCCATGCAGGAATATCTGGAAAGTTTAAAGCAATTATTGAAACACCATCTAGAAACCCATAAAAACGTTAAATAATCTCCCTAAAAGGCTAGTTTATAGTAAAATAGTTTTTTTAGTATAGAAAAATAAATCCGTTCTTAATCAATAAGACCTTAGCAAACCAGAACTCTACCAAGGCTAAGACATTACCTATATGTAGATAAATATTTAAACTACACGTTGACCATAAGGCCTGGCATAACGGCGCATATATACACCTATTCTATCGGCATTGTTCTTTTGAGGAAAACCTTTTCGTATTGGTTATACAAGAATGTCTTTTGGATTGCCGTAAGTAATTTCTAAGAATTGAATGAAATATATGTTTTTGCCACGTTTGGCAAAAAGATATGCCGCCTGATTCAAATCATTTCATAAAACTCTAGTTTACAATTACTTTGATTATATTTTTTAAAACTTGCGTTATGAGAACACTACTACTACGCTTTACATTACTCTTTACAATAGTAACCATTGCACAACATGAACGGGGAAAGGACATAATGATATCCGAACATCAAAAAGATGACATCTATCTGGCAGGAGAAAACATAGATATTAATGCTGTAGTACATGGCGATATGGTTTTGGCAGGGAGCAAAATTACGATTCGAGATACCATTTATCAAGATTTAATCGTCGCAGGTGGTGAAGTCATTGTCAAAGGCTATGTGGCCGATGATATACGAGCAGCAGGAGGAAAATTGACCATTGACTCTGAAGTTGGTGACGATGTTATCGTGGCCGGTGGTGAAGTTTTTATTACCAAAAATGCCATCATTCACGGTAACCTCATCAATTTTTCTGGTGATATTGAAATGAATGGTGAAGTTATGGGAACTATTAAATCGTATTCGGGAAAACTTATAATAAATGGAATTATTAACAAAGAAGCTGAGTTATTTGGTGAAGAAATACTCATTAATGGAGAAATCAAAGGAACTTCTAAATTAGCAGCTTCATCGATTACCATTGGTGAAAATGCCAAGTTTCATGAGAATGTACACTATTGGTCAGAAGAAAACAAAGTAGATTTTAAGAATTCCCTTATCGGTGCAACGGCCAATTTTGATGAAACGTTAATGGGCGACCGAGAAGAATTTTCATGGAAAGGTTTTGGTATCGCCGCTTTAGGTTTTTGGTTGTTCTATCTTTTCTCGGCATTTTTGGTTATCGTTCTTTTAAATTGGGCATTCGGCAACTTTTTTTCAACCGCTGCCTCCTACCTAAATAATACCTTATTCAAGAGCTTAGGCTACGGGGCAATATATCTCATCGGAGTACCTTTTCTAGTTATAGCATTGATTGTCATTATCATCGGTATTCCTATTGGTTTATTTTTAGGGGGCTTTTATGTGTTCAGCTTATTATTTGGGCATTTGATAACGGCCTTGTTAATTGCATACTACTTAGGCAAAAAAGCCGATAAACAATGGAATTTTTGGTCCTTAGCACTTTTGGCTTTAGGTATTGCGTCAGTCATACGTTTGCTGACCTTTATACCCTTCTTAGGCACCTTATTATCGTTTGTCGTTATCGCAATGGCATATGGATTAATCATCTATACTCTACTCCAGAAAAATGCTGCCTTGAAGTTTGAAAATTGATATGAACGTATGGGCACTTTATTTGATGTCCATTAGAGAAGATTTGACATCAGTTCATGCGATGTGGATTAATAGCTTGAACTAATATTCAATACTATTGAATATCAATTTGAATAAAAAATATACTTATTTTCAAATCTAATTATGAAGGTTAAAGCTTTATAATATTACAATTGAGGATGCCCTTAACTGTTTTGAAGAAAAAAATATTATTCTATCTCGATAAATAATTTATAGAATAACCCTATTAATTATTTATGAGGCAGCTAATTACCATTTTGTTGAGCAAGCTTAGTATTTGAAAATATTGTTCAACTATACCGTTAGAATTACTCTTCACACTCAAAAATGATTGAGCTAGTAAAAGGGTTTAACGAATCTGTTTCACTACTCATAAGAATACCATTTTCGGGAACATATTTTATCTTATTATCAAACTTATCGAACCAATTACCAAATAATTGTGCATTCAATCTATTCTCATTAAGTTCTTCGATGTACATAGTGCAAAAAATGGTATGATGTGTATGGGTCAATTCTAAGACTTGGTTTAAGAATTTCTTCAATAATTTCTTACTATTTGTTGCATCAACCTCTATTTTCATTGTACAATCAGTATGTCGCGTAGGATTATAAATTTTATATTTCAACTTATTAGCTAAGCTTCTTAAGCTCTTTTTAAAAAGTTCATGTAAACTGTTCGCTTCTATTTGAATAGTCACTTGCGGTTTAACTGTGGCAATCCTATCCATATTCTTAGTAAGATGCCGGTGCTGTTTATTTAAAATTTGAGTTTCCATAGCATTATTTTTTTTGTTCTCTACTTAAAAAAATTAGTTGCAAAATGAGAGGTTGTCTTTAACATCTAGAATTTGAATAAATGTTTATAAAACAACGCTCCCAATTTTATAATCAAAAGTTGATATTTCTAAAGAAAATTTCCCATATCATCTACTTTCACCCTTAAGACTTTATCGCCGTTTTCAAGTTTCAACTTATATGTTTTACTAGCTCCTTTAGTATCTTGATAATTCACCAAATAGATATCTTTAGAGATTGTCCATTCTGGAAAACGATCGTAAACCGATTTCTTTACCGCATTAGGAAGGTTGATGTTTTTAAACCTTTCTGCGGTACGTATAAGTTTTCCATCCCCATCATAGGCGGCTAAAATAGTACCTTCGGGAATGAAAAAATTAACTTGGTACAGATCATAGTCATCTTGATAAAAATCAGATTCCTTTACGTTGAACGCAGCTACTTTACGATGCAATAATTCTACAGGAACCGAAGCTTCTTCACTCGTATTTAATTCGTTTAAATACTTATAGTTCGTTGCATACACAGACACTTCAGATAACTGTTCTGTCTTAATAACTTGAGAATAAGCTTGATAGCTTAACCCAATTGCTAATAAACCTAATACTACTTTTTTCATGATTTTTAATTTTTAGTTAATACTTTAATGTTCGTGTTTACGTGATTTTTCACTTATTATTATTGCTAAATTATTGAGGAATGCCGTTGTCTACAATGACCTGTATCAGTTGAAAAAAATATATAAATCGACTAATTTTTATTTTATAGGTACTGACCAAAATCATATGTTGTACAACGTGTAAGTCTTAGTTTTAAGAAAAGCTAAGAAATAAGGGAGATTATGAGAAGGAATTTAAATGAAACGGAGTCTATTGAACTATGGACTAACAATGACATTGGTCGTTTGGGATATATTTCAAACTCTTACCCCCATATAGTGCTCATTACATACGACTATGATGATGATGCTACCAATACAATTACCAGTTATTCATCTAAATGGCACAAAATAATTGCTATGCGTAAAAATTTAATAGTCTCGTTATGTGTTAATGGTAGTATTTCGGTAGATACATGGCAAACAAATCAGCTAAAGCGTCCATCACAAAAATCAGATTATGTGAACAAGAACCTAGCGATCTTCCTGAATTTGTCGAATTTTTTGGTTGATGAGGCAATTGACAGTATTTCATTTAACCCCGATGACTTTTACAAGGTACCAAGAACAACAACAAAGGTGAAAAAAATGAACAACCTCTAGGCTAGCAGAAAGCAGTAACTACAAATTTATTCTAAATAAACAGAACCCATTGAACCGAATCTTCACCCTTACCGTAAACCCAGTGGTCGATAAAAACACGACCATACCAGGTTTGGTACCTCACAAAAAGATAGGATGTACTGAACCAGTATATTATTCTGGTGGAGGTGGCATCAACGTTTCTAGGGCCATAAATAATTTGGGAGGCAAATCAATCGCTATTCATTTCTCTGGTGGGCGTACAGGAATACATCTTCAAGAGTTATTGTCCAACCAAGAAATTGAACACTATGTTATTGACTTAATGGGAACAACGCGTGAGAACCTTTCAGTATTTGATACTGCTACAGATTTATACTATCGTTTCGGACTCCCAGGGCCAATCGTAAACGAAAATGAATGGCAAAAAGGTTTGAACCTT
This sequence comes from Maribacter orientalis, assembly GCF_900109345.1. Classification (GTDB taxonomy): domain Bacteria; phylum Bacteroidota; class Bacteroidia; order Flavobacteriales; family Flavobacteriaceae; genus Maribacter; species Maribacter orientalis. The sequence continues at coordinate 304,673 of NZ_FNZN01000003.1, read as the reverse complement.
ATCGAAAGGTCTTTAAACAAAAACGACTTTTTGGTTGCCAGCGGAAAATTAACTTCAGGTATCCCTGATGAATATTATATGATGGTAGGCGAGATTGCCAAGCGCAAAAAAGCGAAATTTATTTTAGATACTAAAGGAGAAGCCTTAAAGCACGCCATAAAAACGGACATTTTTTTATTTAAACCGAATTTAGCTGAACTCGCAAGTCTTTATGGAAATAAGATGTTATCAAACAAGATGCTAGAAGAATCTGCTAAAGATTTTATGGCAACCCATAATTGCGAAATCATGGCCGTATCATTAGGGCGCCGTGGTGCTTTATTGGTTACTGCAGATATTCTTGAATATATACCGGCGCCTATTGTACATGAAAAAAATACGATCGGTGCTGGCGACAGTATGTTAGCTGGTATGCTTTTGAAAGCGCAAGCAGGGCATACTCCTAAAACTATGATACAATATGGAGTCGCCTCTGGAGCAGCTGCTACCTTAAAACGTGGAACCCAACTTTGTCAAAAAGAAGATGTTGAAAAAATATATCATTGGTTGAAATTAAATGTTCCTGTCAAATAAATAGTTAACTGACCAATACGATATTTGAGATAAGAAGAGATGACTATCTTATTCTCATATCTTAAAATAAGATCCTTCGTATTTAAAAAATTTTACCTGTTTAGCCTATAGGTTCTATTGATTTGCAAGAAATACATAACTGAAAACATTCTCAAAACCTTTAATGAACAATTACAACACCCTTGAATTAGTAAGTACATCGGTCACCAGTAAAAAACACTCAACTTTAATGTCTTAATTACCTGTAAAACTAGCATGCTATCGTAGAACCTAACATTTTTTATTTCTCTTACTAGGTTAAGAATATATTTGAATTGCCGTATAGCCTAGTCTAATTATTTACCCATTAGAACAACTAATCAAATTTGTTAAAATATTCTATACTGATATACATCATTTTAAGCCGCTTAGTATCAGTATACATTTACTCATAATTGTATGAACCAAATCTAAATACTTTGAATAGATCCAAACAGATATTCATTTAACCTATACAATTTTTGGCCAATTACAGATAAAAAGATTTTAACAATTAAATAATTTACAGATGAAAACAGATGCGAAAATTAAACTAGATGTACAAGACGAACTGGCATGGGAACCTAGTATAGATGAAACCAAAATCGGCGTCGCAGTTGACGAAGGTGTCGTTACCTTAAGCGGCGAAGTGGATAGCCATTCTAAAAAACTAGCAGCTGAAAAAGCGGCCAAACGGGTGAGTGGTGTAAAAGCGGTCGCAGAAGATATCGTCGTGAAATATCCGTCAAGTTTGGATAAATCAGATACAGAAATTGCCAAGGCCGCTGTTGACGCCTTAGAATGGCATTCTTCGGTACCCAATGACTCTGTTATTGTAAAAGTAGAAAATGGTTGGGTGTCCCTTTCGGGAGCTGTTAAATGGGCTTACCAAAAATATTCAGCTACAAATGCCGTAAAAGATTTGGTGGGTGTTAAAGGCGTTTCCAATAGTATTTCGATTAAACAAGATGTAAAACCCATATTGGTAAAAGACACCATCGAGGAAGCTTTTGAGAGATCTGCGCGAATTGATGCAAAGGGAATTATGGTCTCTACCGATGGTAATACGGTAACCCTTAGTGGAAAAGTAAACTCAATCAAAGAAAAAGAGGAAGCGGAAAAAGCGGCATTTAGAGCTCCAGGAGTACTTCATGTTGTTAACAAACTTAAAGTTCAATACTATCCCACATATGCATGATCTTTAAGGAAGCTTAGTATTATATCGATGAAAAAGCCCTTACTTTATATCTAAAGTAAGGGCTTTTCGCATGTGTCAAATTCTATAAGATTTAAAGTATGAAGATTATTCTATGAAATATAAATTGGGTCTTAGGGTCGTTATTAAAAACATTTAAATCACTTGAAAATTTTAATACTGAATTGCTATGTGTACAAGAAGCAAAGGCCAAACAAAAAGAGGGCTCAAAACGCTATCTTATTTGCTCGAATAGCAAATCGATTCTAATTCTGAAAATAAAAAAAGAGGGCTCATAAACCACGCTATTGAGCAGAAGACCACCTTTTAATAATGCTTATGACATGTAAATCTTGGCATACCATATTGAAGCTGTCACTTTCAAGTTTAGGCACGCAATACCGACTGTTGAAACGACCTTTTTTTAATTAGTAATTCAATAGTAGAATACGTAAAAGTAGTTACTATATATTCGCAATTACTTGGTTCTGACTATGGCCCAATAGGCTTGGAAATCGATATTTAATCAACTATGATTAATTAAATATGACTGTAGCAAACTTACCTGAAAATCGCCTACGACCGAAAGTTCTACATCTGCATTAATCATCACTAGGCCATAAGCTAAGTGAGATAGCTTACAGTCGTTTATAATTTGTCTTTCGATCCCACTAAAAACTGGCCTAAAATGTTGGTTCAATTCCAATCCCGAAGCCTTGCCTATACTTATCGCCTTAATAACCGCATCTGAAATCTGCTTGGGTGACAGACCGTGTTCCAATAGATCACTAGCTAAATACGTCATGTGTAAGCTATAGTAAAAATCCATAAAACGGGCAATGTTATCCACAGGTCTAAAATCCTTTATAAAAACGGTCAGTTCCATAGCTTTAGTTTTTTAACATTTAGAGTTTCTTTACATACCCGAACACCATTTTTTTGAATTCCCTGAAATCATTCGTAAATAAATCCATTCGCTTACCAAGGCTTCTGTGTTTTTCACGGTAGTCCATATCAGATAATCCTTTTTGGCCTTTAATTAAATGTGATAAAAGGCGCTCATGCTGTTTAATATCGTCTTCTAAATAATCAAAAAGATTTTCATGTATTTTGTCTAAATTCTTCAACATATCTGCATACTCAGATGTCTTATTTTTATTTTTATTCAATAAATTTGCGAAGAATTTGGTTTCGTCTTTCCAGAAGGCAATAGTTTCTAACCACTCTCTACTTTCTTGATGTAGAACATCAAGGCTCGCACCCAATAACAATAATGCTGCTTTGGTATTTGAAGTTGCTGTTTTCATTTGAATTTTATTTTGATTTTATTACTCTTCAAAAGTTCAAAATAGTTTTAAAGCACCAAATGATTTAGATCAGTATCAATTCTCACTAAAAAAATAAGAGAAATAAATTAGTGCTAAAACTGACGAGCATCATTTTTAACGCCTTTTGATTAAAGTAATTTTATGTAAAATCAAGATTACATGAAATCAGATGCACAAATAAAACAAGATATATTAGATGAACTCGTATTTGAGCCCAACATAGACGAGACCCAAATCGGGGTCATAGTTGAAGATGGTGTTGTAACGCTAAGTGGCGTTGTAAATGAATACCACAAAAAAGCCGTGGCCAATAAAGTTGCGAAGCGGGTCATTGGCGTCAAAGCGGTTGCTGAAGATATTGAGGTAAAATATGGTGAAGATTTTAAAAAGACCGATAAGGAAATTGCAAAAGCAGCAGTACATGCTTTGGAATGGAACGCCAAAATACCCAAAGAAAACATCATGGTTTTTGTTGAAGATGGTTATATATATCTATCAGGCAATGTAGCTTGGGACTATCAACGAAAAGAGGCCGAACACAGTTTACAAAACTTATTAGGAGTAAAGGGGGTCGTCAACAACATCGAGATAATACCAGTGGCAAAAGCCAAGAATATTGAAGAACAAATTACCCAGGCCTTAGAGCGTTCTACCAATTTAATGGCCAAAGGTATTCGAGTTCAGGTTGATGGCGATACTGTACAGCTTAAGGGTAGAGTACATTCTTTAAAAGAACGGGATTTGATTGAAAAAACAGCCTATAAAGCTAATGGTGTTCGACATGTACAAAATGATATTGTAGTACAATCTTACCCTGAGTTCGTTTAATTATAAAAAAACAGCCTAACTGACCAAGGTCATTTTAGCTATAAGAACAACCATATAACTTAGCTGTATCATTAAAAATTGATTTAAAAAAATAACATATAGATTTAGTATTCGCGAAGCGTACTAAAATGTAAGAAAAGAAGAGGTTACGAAAACCAATTCAATACCTTTTGTATCTCGAACGGTTATAGCAATATATTCTAGTAGGATCATAACAAGTAGGCGATTGGGTTGAAGAACATCTTCTAGGAAACCGAGGTACCTTTGGTACTTCGGTTTCTTTTTAAAATACGAAATTGGTTTTTAGTTCTGTAAGGAAAAAGAAACCATAGCGTTTCGGATGATACCGTAAGTGTGAAAATCAACTTTTGAATCGATTTAGAGATAAAAAGATATAAAAGTTCGATTGACATCATAAACGAATTCATACGTTTCGTGTGAAACAGGAGACCTCGGTTTCCTGTTTTTTTTACTATATAAAATATGAGCTTTAAAAAACTTATCGTAAAATGTATTAAGCTGTTGTTTTAATTACTAAAGTAACTCTTTTATGATTTTCAATTCATGATCATAAACTCTTAAGATCAGAAGAAAACCCTTCTCGTTCAAATCTTTTAAATATTTGGCTGCTTTATTTTCGGTGATGCCAAGACCCCTTAGAATACCATATGGCCCAGAAGACATTTCTCCTAACAATGTTCCATTCATGTTGAGCAAAAACTGGGGAAGTAGAAATCCTGTTATGAATAGCGTACCTATTTCAGGGTTACAAAAAATTGCAAAATCAGATTTTGCTTCCAACACACCTTTCAAATAGTAAGTTAATTCTATTTGGGCTAATTTGGTTTGTTTATTGTTCAATACCCAATCTTGTCCTAATTTTCCTAAAATGGACATCTGTAGTTTCACCGATGTAGTATTACTTAATTCTAGAATTTCCTCTTTAAGCTGTGGCAGCTTTCGATAACTTTTAATCAAAAAGTGCCGTGAATCCTGTTTTAACTGTATTGTTTTCATGACTTAGGAAGGTTTGTAATAGATGTAGATAAACACGTTCCACTATGGCTAATTTAAACAAGTCCAAACCTTTTAGTTATGATTCAAGTCATTTCAAAAGCATTTTCCAAAGTTGTTTTTGAGTAGAATTTAAAAATGATAAAGTACTATTATTACCTACTATTTAAAAATCTGCAATATGTAGTAATTCTTCTTTATCTAGAATAATAATTCTTCGACCTCGATCTGTAGTAATCAAACCTTCATCTTTAAAATCGGAAAGTGTGCGAATGGCAGTTTCAGTGGCCGTGCCGATCATACCTGCAAAATCTTCACGAGGAATTGACATACCTTCATTCGGTTTATCTTTAATAAGTCCTTTCTCGTATAGTTCCAATAGTGCTTTGGCCACACGTTGTCGTACCGTAGCAAAGGCCATATCTACTAAATGCGACTGAACGTTGATTAAGTTATTAGAAATTAGAGAAATAAACTTCTGAGAGACCATTGGGTTAGCATAAAGTAATTTTATAAAATCGGCCTTAGGTATGGCACAAAGTTGTGCATCTTGCAAAATAACCGCATTTTCTACGTATGTACCTGCAGCGTGTAATAGTGATAATTGTCCGACAAAATCGCCAGGTCCATATAACCCTGTAACCAATTCTTTACCAGACTCGGTACCTTTATAGGTTTTTACGTTTCCACTTTCAATGAAAAAAAGTGAATGTGCATTTTCCCCTTCCCAAAAGATAATCTCTTTTTTGTCATAAGACTTCAGACTATGGCTTTTAGAAAGGCCTTGCATATCTTCATATTCAGAAACCTCATCCAAAAAGGTATTGATACCTTCCAAATTTTTAATGATTTCTTTTTTTAAGTTTTCGTGCTTATTTAGGCGACAGGAAATTGCTTCCAACAATTCATGTTCCTCAAATGGTTTTGTTAGATAGTCATCGGCACCTAGGTTCATACCCATGCGCATATCTGACCTATCTGTCTTTGCCGTTAGAAAAATAAAGGGTGTACTGGCCATACTACTATCTTTTTCAAAAGCTCGTAGTACTTCAAACCCATCCATTAGTGGCATCATGATATCACAAAGCACTAAATCGGGTATGAATTCCTTCGTTTTTTCTATTCCTATTTTACCATTTTCAGCAGTAACTACGTGGTAATTGGCTAGTTCTAATATTTCTGCTGTATTTTCACGAACATCTTCGTTGTCCTCAATTAATAATATTTTTTTCATGTTCATATAATTTTTGGGGAAGTTGAACGGTAAAGGTGCTTCCGTTACCGGTTTTACTTTTGAATTTTACAGTGCCTCGCATCAACTCTGCATAGTGTTTAACTATATGAAGCCCAAGGCCTGTACCACTAATATTTGTTGCGTTCTCGGCACGAAAAAAACGATCAAACAAATTCTTTTGGTCCTTTTCAGGTATGCCTATTCCATTGTCTATAATCTTAAATAATACAGCTTCATCTGCCTGTTGAATTTCCATAACCACATCGTTACCTTCTTCTGAATATTTTAAAGCATTTGACAAGAGATTGATTAAAATATGGCTCAATAGTTTTGGGTCTAAAAAAACAGGTATTTCCGCAGATGTATGATTAAATTTAATAACCTGACCTTTCTTTTTTGTTGACTCCATTTCATCAATAACAATTTTGCAGTACTCAATTAAATCAAAATACTGTGGCTTTGCATCTACCTTACCTTCTTCCAATTTACTCAACGAAAGAAAATCATTTAATATAACGACCAAATGTTTTACATGATTACGAATACGGGAAACATGTTTTTCACGTCGTTCTTCCATACCGGGTTCGTTTTGCTTTCCAATTAAAATTGCTGAAGAAAGAATAGCACTTAGTGGCGTTCGAAACTCATGAGAGGCCATTGATATAAAGCGCGATTTTAATTCATTAAGTTCTTGTTCTTCCTTTAGTGCCTTGGCTAATTTTTCTTGAACGTTCTTTTGTTCTGTGATGTTGTTATACACAAAAAGCGCCCAGACGATATTTTCTTCGGACTTTAATGGTGTGGTATTTACGGCATAACAAAAGTCACCGAACTCTACCTCAAAGGAAATACTATTACCAGCTATAGTTTTAATTAGATCTTGTTTAACCTGCTCAATCTGTCTTTTTGAAAAAATTGAAATTTCATCAATATGTTTTCCTTCAAAATCAGCTTTATTAAGGTTCATCCTTTTCAATTCTTCCCCTTCTAGGTAAACGAGTTCACAATCGGCATTGAAGACCACAATAAACCCATTAGGAAAATTTTCGGCAATGGCGTTAAATTGAGCTTGGCTTCTTTGTGCCTCACTTTCTGCTAGTTTAGTCTCTTGAATTTGATCTTCAAGAATGAGATTGTTCTCGACCAATTTTTGCACGGTAGCTTCAATTTCTTTGGTACGATTTGCTACTTTCTCCTCAAGTTTATTCGCATATTGTTCTAACTGATTTTTTGCATTATGTATTTCGGTAACATCATTCTGTACCCCAATAAAATGGGTTAATATTTGATTTTCATTAAATAAGGGGGTTATACTTAAATCGTTCCAAAACAGGGAGCCATCTTTGCGATAATTTCGTAAAAACACCCGACTTGCTTCCCCTTTTTGAATCGCTTTTACCATGGTAACAATAGCCTCTTGGTCTCTATCGTCGTTCTGTAAAAACTTACAATTGACACCAAGAACTTCTTCGCGATTATAACCCGTTATTTCAGTAAATGCATTGTTACAATAAATTATGGGCATATCTGGTTGTTGTGCATCAACGATGATGATACCATTTCCTGCTGCATCCAGTGCTTTGTTTCTTAGATGTAACATCTTTTGAATTTCCTTTGTTTTTGAAATATTTCGAGCAATCGTCAACACTTGATTTTTGTTGAATGGCACGAACCGACATTCATAATCGACCGTTCCGTTAGCAACTGGTGCCGTTACTTCCAATGTTTCCATTTTTTGGTTACGGAGTACTGTTTGTGTTATATTTTTCAGCTGGTCCCCCAATTCTTTAGGAAGAAGGTCTTTTATATTTTTGCCTTCGATTTCCGCTATTGGGGCAACGAGATATGATTCGTCGGGAACATGTATTTCCAAAACTGTTCCTTTTTTATCGTGAACAGTCAAAACATCGGGCAAAGCCTCAATAATAGCTTTATTTTTATTCACACTAGCGCGCAATTCCCTTTCCGCATTTACTTGTTCCGTAACGTCGATACCTGAACTGATCAAACCGGTCACCATACCATTTTCATCTTTCAATAAAGCATTTCGCCAACGAATTAACTTTCTTATATTTCCTTTGGCAATCACCCAATTCTCTTTGAAATCAGGTGGTTCTAACTTGCCTTTAGTCATAAGGTCGAAAAATTGGGCCAAATCTTTTCTTTGACTTTTGGGAATATAGTGGTTAAACCAATTCTTACCTACCATCTCCTTAGCCTCATAACCAAGTACCTCGCACGCTTTACGGTTTACCATGGTGATTTTATGGTCAATATTAATAACCAGAAAAATCGATGCGGCAGTTTCTAAATATTTATAAAGCAATTCCTTCTCTTTGGTAAGTGAAATTTCAGCTTCTTTTTGGTTGGTAACATCTTGCATAAAGCCCTCTAGAAAATCAACCTTTCCTAATTGATTTTCTACACAAGACCCAATTTCCAATATCCATTTTAATTTGTTGGTGGCTGTTGTAATTCGATAGCAAATTTGATACGATTCTTTCTTTGATATGGCTTTTCTCCTTTCATTATTGACCTCTCCCCTATCATTGGTATGAATGAGTGTACCCCAACTTAAATTACCTCGTTCATAAAATTGTTCTGGTACATACCCACTGATCGATTCACAGGCGTTGCTAAGGAATTCCATTGTCCAGAGTTTATCCGTTTTGCATCGGTATACAATACCAGGTGCGTTTGCGACTAGTGTTCTGAGTTTTCTGTCGCTTTCAAAAACGGCAAGATCGGCGTTCTTACAATAAACAGCTGAAATTGTTTGGTCTTCGACAACTGTTCTAACCATTCTAAAATCAATTGCAAATTCTACCCCATTTTTATCTAAACCTAAAATCTGTATTGGGTCTGAGGGCGGATTTTTTATGAAGAATTCTATCTCTTTTTTAAATCTCTTTGGAAAGATGATCTCGATATTTTTATTTAGTAATGCTCCTTTTTTATAACCGAACATACGCTCACTCTTAGCATTTACTTTAAGAATGTTACCCTCTGCATCAAGCACGAACAAACCTGCTAAAGAAGAGTCAAAAATGGCTTGATATATGGAAGCTTCAGTTACTTTTTGTTTCCTATTATCTTTTTCTTTTAATCGGTTCATGGCGTTACATCAATTTATACTTCTTACATTTCGTATTCTTCATTTTGCATTTTTGGCATTGTATCTGGATAGTTGTTTTAACCATACCAATAAATTCTTATCAGATTTTGTAGTAAAATCTATTAAGTAGCCTAAATGACGATACTCATTCTAAAAATGAGCTTTCACATCTATTTTACATCCTAAATCCGGTAGTATACCTTAACTCTAAACACTTCTCCGGAAAGAAAAATTCAACAACAGGCTTTTAAAATAATGTAAAGTCCAAAGAAAAATTCAACAAAGAGTTTTTTTGACTATTTCCGAAATACATATTTCCATGTATTGCATTTCTTCAAATGTATCATTGCTACACAAGGATAAAAATGATATTAGTCATCAATCAAGTTCGAAAAAGAAAATAATTTTTTGAATGGCAGCTTAAACGTTTTTCGCCCAAAAAAACTCATGAAAATTGTTTTGGCTTCGACACAGTACCCAAGATTTATACGCCTTTATCATTAAGCGAAGGTTATTATATGGTTGGCGGTACTATCACCAATTCAACTAAAAATCTGATTATTTTGTATTGCGAACAGATAATGGAAGATTTATGTAATGCCTTTTGAAAAAATGAAGATTACCTATTGTAAAAAAGCCATAATGTTTTAAATCAAGAATGATATGAATTACGTATGGTCTCAAATAAGATTATAAAACTTTTGCCTCATGTTGACTTGGTTTTAAAACCTCGCTTTGAATTGATGTACAATTACATTAACCAATTCGTGTTTTATCAAAGAAATATAGTGTCGAACGTTTTATCAATTGCGCTAGAACCAAAGAACCCAAGGCAAATAGCACAATCAATATCAATTGTTGCATAAAAATAGGTTCTAAGGATAATGCTTTGGCAACAGGAGTTATTAGATACACACCAAACGTTATTACTAGAGATAAAACTATTGCCCCCCACACCCAAATGTTAGTAGTTACCTCATTAATCCAAAAAGATTCTGTATGTCGTGGCAAATTGAAAATATTGAATAATTGTGCCATTACCAACGTATAAAAAGCCATGTTATTGATAGTTTCAGTCGGTAGTTCCAACACTAGATGTGAATAGGCAACAATACCTAAAACTGCAAGGCTGATACAAAGTCCGTACAAAATTATTGTGTACCAATCCCTTTTATTAATAATGGGTGCCTTAGGGTTTTTAGGCGGTCGCTCCATAATATCTATCTCCCCTTTTCCCAGCCCTAGTGCTAGCGAAGGAAAGACATCGGTTATCAAGTTCAAGAACAAAATTTGCATAGGTAACAAGGGCGACGGAAGGTTCAAAGATGCGGCGATTCCAACTGAAAGTATCTCTGCCAAATTACATGATAGTAGATATACCACGAACTGACGGATATTCTCGAAAATCACCCTACCCTGTCTTATTGCTAGTTCTATAGCAGTAAACTCATCGTTCTTCAAGATAACATCTGCTGCTTCACGGGCGGCCTCAGTACCCCGAATACCCATTGCGATACCAATATTAGCTTTTTTCAAAGCGGGAACATCATTTATACCATCACCGATCATACCTACAATGTGGTTATTATTTTGATAGAATTTGACAAGATCCAGCTTTTGCTCTGGGGTAACGCGCGCAAAAACAGTAGCATTCAATAACCTTTTCACTAAAGTCGTATTAGGATTTTTCCCTATAACAAGGTCTTTGGCTATCAGTACTTTATCTGGAGAAGCATTCATTTCTAACAGACCTACTTCCTGCGCTATTTTTTTCGATGTACGAGGGTGATCTCCAGTAACCATAACTACTTTTATTCCTGCTTTTTTATAAATATCTATGGTCGCCTTTACATCTTTACGTGCCGGATCAAGAAATCCTATAATACCTAAGAAAGTAAGACCATCCATTATCGTTTTAGAAGTTGGCATTTTTTGCGTTTCTTTAAAAGCAAACGCTAAGGTTCGTAATCCCTGACCGGCCAGAATGTTCACCTTCTCATGCCATTCGCTTTTAGTATCAAAAGGTATAATACCGGTGGCATTCATGATAAAATCGCAATGTGTAATAAGGCTTTCAAAAGCCCCTTTGGCATACACATGAATATGTTCTCCATGATTATGGGCGGTTGCCATAAATTTGCGAGCCGCTTCAAAAGGCAATTCCAATACTTCTGGATTATCTCCTTTTATAGAAAGCGGGTCGTATCCTAAATATTTGGCAAATTCCAATAATGCCATTTCAATAGAATCACCTTGAGCATCATTAGCATTCGTATCTACATTATTACAAAGAACACTTGCGCGAATTATTGTATCAAAAACTAGATTTTCTTTAATTGAAGAAGAAATTTCTGTGGTATATGCAATATCTACCGATTCGTTACCATAAAGTATAGCATGTACTTTCATACGGTCTTCGGTCAAGGTACCCGTCTTATCCGTACAAATAATATCAGTTGCCCCAAGGGTTTGAACCGCTTCCAGTTCTTTTATAATGACTTGGCGTTTCGATAACCGTAACATACCTTGTGCCAAAGCAATGGTCGCCACGATAGGTAGGCCTTCTGGTATGGCAGCAACGGCCAATGCTACTCCTGTTTCTACCATTAATAAAAAATCGTTTCCCCTAATATATCCTGCCACGATTACGGTTATTGCAAAAAACAAAGTCAACCAAATCAGCCATTTACTCAATTGGTTCAACTTTTTTTCTAAAGGGGTTCGCTCTTCAACGGCTTCGATACCGAGTTGTTGTATGTGCCCCAATTGTGTATGCTTGGCCGTGGCGGTAACAATCGCCTTTCCTGAACCTGCTATTATCATGGTGCCCCTAAATACCATATTATGTTGGTCGGTTATCGACGTATGCTTGGGTAAAATTCCTGTTTGCTTTATGACCGGGGCACTTTCACCGGTTAAGGCCGATTCTTTTACCAATAGATTGTCTACTAGTATTAAACGAGCATCGGCAGGAACCATATCACCCGTTCTCAATATAATAATATCGCCAGGCACAACTTCAAATGCCTTAATCTGTTCACTTTTCCCCGACCTGGTGACGAATATTTTTGACTGACCCATTTTACGAAGTGCTTCTAACGAACGCACTGCTTGTAGTTCCATAAAAAACCCAATACCAGCGGAAATTAAAATAACGATGATAATAGCAATACCCTCTAAAACATCATTAAAAATAAATGCGAGTATGGAAGCGGCTATAAGAATATACAGTATAGGATTCAATAACTGATCAACAAGAATGCGCCATCTTTTTTTGGGTGCATATTGTGGTATTTCGTTAGTACCATATTTGTTCAAACGTTGTTGTATTACCTCCCTATCTAATCCCAATTGGGAATGACTATCCAAACTGGCTACAACTTTGTCAATAGGAATTGCAAACGGTTTTTCGACAATTATGGCCATTTATATGATGTGTTAAGGGTATACATTAATACCCTCCGAACCTTACCTATCAACATTTACGTATTTAGGCTTTGGCCGGAGGGTATTGTAAAAAGTAGGGTTAAATTAACTAGTGTCTTAAACACTAGGCAATCTGAACCTTCTTAGGTGGTAGTTTTTTTGCCTCTTCCTTTTTCGCTAGATTAAAACTTAAAATACCATCGTTGTATTTAGCTTTAATCGCTTCCTGTTTTACACTTTCAGGTAGTTGCAAAGAACGCTCGAAGGCATTATAACTAAACTCTCTACGTGTGTAGTTATCATCGGTCTCTTCTTCAGAGGACGACTTTTCTGCCTTAATGTTCAGGCAACCATCTTCAATGGTTACCTCAAAATCCTTTTTACCAAAACCAGGAGCGGCAAGCTCGATTTCGAAATTATCATCCGTTTCCTTAATGTTCAAAGCAGGTTCTGATCTTTTACCGTTCCAGAAATTTTCTGGCACCATATTTCTGACCCATCCACGATTTTCGAAGAAATCGTCCATGTCAAAAAAATCTTGTGTAATCAAGTTTCCGAACGGTTGTCTTTTAAATTTTACTAGTGACATATTATTTTATTTTAAGGTTATACATTTAATTATACCTCAAAATTACATTCATCTTAAAGCGTATAAAATGACGCAGGTCAGTACAGATTTTTTTTTGCTATTATTTAAAAAAGGATGCCAATAGCTTACAATAGGACTTATTTAGCTATCCATTCTGGTTTACTACGCGTTCAACTATGATAAATATCATTTAGAAAATCCTTATAATCCCCTAGTTTTAGCCTTAAGCATTTATTCTTTTTTCTTCAAAGAAAATTAATGACACCTATTTAAAAAGCTTGAGAAAATCTATGTGGACATTCAAAAACTTTAATATCGCCGATTGGTTTTCATTTTATCGGATTGCAGCAGTACCTTTACTATCAATACTCTTATGGTTTGGAGAACGAGAACTGTTTACTTGGTTTTTACTCGTTAGTTACAGTACCGATGCAATTGATGGGTATTTAGCACGAAAATTAAAAATGACCAGTGCCCGAGGGTCTCAATTAGATTCGATCGGCGATCAATTGACATTTACCATGGCGCTCATCGGTCTTGTAGTTTTCGAGACCGCCTTCATTAAAACGAATATAATACTCATCTTAATTGCATTTGTGCCTTATTTGCTTCAGATGGTAATAGCCTTCGTTAAATATGGTAAGGCAACATCTTTTCATACCTATTTGGCCAAAGTATCTGCTGTTGTTCAAGGGGTTTTTATACTATGGCTGCTATTTTTTGGTCCAGTTTATTGGTTATTTTATTTTATGATTATAATAGGACTTTTAGAAACACTAGAAGAAATTATACTCATCTTTATGTACGATTCTTGGGTAGCGGATGTTAAAGGTTTACTTTTCGCCCTTAAGGATAAAAGAAGATTACATGGCACTAATGCCTCAAAGCAATAAACGTTAGCATGCGCTCCTATTCTTTTTTCACCATTGTACTTTTATGTCTAGCCATATTGTTAATTGATGCTTTGGCTTTTTATTGGTTATTTTCCATAACCCGGCCCATTACGTCGATACTACTAAAAAATAGTATCTATATCGCCTTTTGGGTTTTCACTATTGGCCTAATTACCTCAATATTACTTCTAAAAATAAAATTAGAATTAGTAGCGCCTGAACAACAACAGCTTATTATATCTAGATTATACGGGTTAACAGTATCGTCATTTATCCCCAAATTTATTTTTGTTGTGGTCATCAGCATTCTGTACTTTTCTAATTTCATTTTTTCTGAACAGGAGTCCCTTATCGTCATACCTTTGGTCGGTGTTTTTTCTGGATTTCTGCCTTTTTTCGTGATACTTTATGCCATCTTTAGTGCGGTTTATCGTTTTAAGGTGCATCACATTAATTTAAATTTCGAAGCCATGCCAATGAGGTTTAATGGCTTGCGCATCGTACACATTTCAGACCTTCATTTGGGCAGTTTTAATTTCAAGTATCATAATCTGCAAAAGGCCATTAAAAAAATAAATTACCTAAAGCCTGATTTTATTTTCTTTACAGGAGATTTGGTGAATAATTTTGCTTGGGAACTACGAGGTTGGGATTCTGTTTTAAAACAATTATCGGCTAAACAAGGAAAATTTGCCGTATTGGGAAACCACGATTACGGAGATTACAGTCAATGGCCTACGCCACTCGAAAAAGAAATCAATTTTAAGAGTATTCAAGAATTCTATAAAAAAATTAATTTTAAACTGCTGATGAACGAAGCAGAAATTTTTAAAAATACCAATTCACAGATTGCCATCATCGGTGTAGAAAACTGGGGAAATCCTGCCTTCAAAAAATATGGAGATTTACAGAAGGCTATGGAAAAAGTGGATGACTCCGATTTCAAAATTTTATTATCACACGACCCTTCGCATTGGCCTCAAGAGGTGGCGCACCACACCGATATTGCATTGACCCTTTCGGGTCATACCCATGGTATGCAGGCCGGAATTAGTTTTAGAGATAAAAAATGGAGTCCCATAAAATATAAATACAAACATTGGGCTGGTTTATACAAAGAAGGTAGTCAATACCTATATGTGACCCGAGGCTTAGGCTGGATGGGATTTCCTGGCAGGTTAGGCATGAGACCCGAAATTACGTTTATTGAACTTTCTTCCTCTAAGGACATGACCTAAATCGTGAAGTATTATAAACCATAAGTGCAAATATCAGACCTAGGCTATAATCACCTTTTCGACACTACTACAATTTTGGAATTCCACAAATGCTATCCATAATTACAGCAAGCCTAACGTCTAATGCACCTATATTTCACCACCTGCTACTTTACCCAATCATAAAACCTTTTCATTCTAGAAATTTTAACTAGGGTATTTTTTAAGTGCTTTTTCAACAATGACTTTGGTCATATGAGACCTTTAGGCGAACCATTACATTTGATTCTATACAAGTAATTAAAAGAACTGAATATGAAAAAGATTATCACACTAACGGTTAACCCAGCTATTGATAAAAGCACCTCTGTGGCAGGAATACAACCAAACAGTAAGTTACGTTGTGAAGTTCCTATTTATGAACCAGGTGGTGGGGGTATTAATGTTTCACGGGTAATCAATGAATTGGGGGGAATTTCTTTATGCATGTATATGGCCGGAGGACCTGCTGGAAATCATTTACGCGATATGCTCGTCGATTTAGAAATACTACAACAGGTTATTCCCATAGCAGGATGGGTAAGAGAAAACCTCGCAGTCACCGATACCGTAAACAACCAACAATACCGATTTGGTATGCCGGGGCCCCTAGTCAATGAATACGAATGGAAAAACACTTTAAGACAATTGGAATCGGTACTATCTGAAGGCGATTTATTGGTAGCTAGTGGTAGTCTATGCCCAGGTATGCCTGTTGATTTTTTTGCTCAAGTTTCAAAAATTGCCAAAAAAGAAAAAGCAAAATTAATTCTAGACACATCTGGTAAAGCCTTAATAAAAGGAGCACAAGCTGGTGTCTATTTATTAAAACCAAATTTAGGTGAACTGGCAACACTCTGCGGTGTAAAGACCATCTCTTTTTTAGATGTGGAATCTGTTGCTAAAGATTTCATAAGAAACAATCCGTGTGAGGTATTAGTGATTTCATTAGGATCTCAGGGAGCCCTTCTAGTCACGAATGAAGTGTTCGAGTATGTTGCTGCGCCCATTGTTTACCAGAAAAGCACTATTGGTGCCGGTGATAGTATGGTTGCAGGAATGGTATTTGCCCTGGCCCACGGAAAATCGATGACAGATATGGTAAAATATGGTGTGGCTTGTGGCACCGCCGCTACCATGACGGAAGGCACTCAACTCTGCAAAAAGAAGGATGTGGAAGAATTGAATGAATGGATAGTTTCCAATACAGATGCCACTACAAAAATGAAAATAAAAGCATAATATCAACCTATAAAACACTTTTATCATGGACTACTATTTTTCAACACAACTAAAAAATTCAACGTTCAATGATGCAGTATCAAAAACTAAAGAGGCTTTAAAATTAGAAGGTTTTGGAGTGCTTACAGAAATAGATATAAAAGCAACCTTGAAAAAAAAATTGGATATAGACTTCTACAATTATACAATTTTAGGAGCCTGTAATCCATCATTAGCGCATAAGGCACTTGAGGCTGAAGACAAAATTGGTACGATGCTTCCTTGTAACGTTATTCTTCAAGAAAAAGAAAAAAATACCATTGAAATCGCTGCAGTAGATCCCGCAGCCTCAATGCAGGCCGTAAAAAATGAAGCTTTGATCACGGTAGCCGAAACGGTTAGAGAAAAACTGAGAAAAGTAATTCAGAATATAACTAAATGACGAATCTAAGCCCCAATGGGCTGCAAATTCTTCAAGCCCGTTACTTACACAAAAAAGAAACCCCCGATGACCTTTTTCAACGGGTGTCAAAGCATCTCGTTACCGTAGAGGATAATAACCACGATTTGTGGTTCGACAGTTTTTATGGGGTCATGCGTAGACTTGAATTTCTACCCAATAGTCCTACCCTTATGAATGCCGGTTTACCGAATGGCCAACTAAGTGCCTGTTTCGTACTTCCTGTTGAAGATAATCTTGAGGCCATTTTTACGACGCTTAAAAATGCAGCACTTATTCATAATAGTGGTGGTGGCACAGGCTATAATTTCTCAAAACTTCGCCCCAAAGATGATATCATTACCTCATCTGAAGGTTCCTCGGCAGGGGCAATCGCCTTTATGAAAATATATGATACCGCCACCGAGTATGTTAAACAAGCAGGCAAACGTCGAGGTGCTAACATGGGAATTCTGAATGTAACACATTCGGATGTTGAAGCTTTCATCACCTCAAAATCTGATGGAAAAAGTTTGCGAAATTTTAATATTTCTGTAGGCATTACCAATGCATTTATGGACGCCGTAGAAAAGAACAAGAACTGGCAATTGGTCAACCCAAGAACAAAAAAAGTATCGAAAACGATACAGGCCAAAAAGCTTTGGAATCTGATTGCAGAACAGGCCCAAAAAACCGGAGAACCAGGACTTATTTTTTTAGATACCATTAACCATGACAATCCATTACCAAAACAAGGGAAAATTGAGTGTACCAATCCCTGCGGAGAAGTACCGCTTTTCGATTTTGAAAGTTGCAATCTAGGTTCCATCAACTTGACAAAAATGCTAGTGCATGATGGAAAAAGAAATGATATAGATTGGAAAAAACTCGGCAAAACTATTTCGATAGCAATTCGGTTTTTAGACAACGTTATCAGTTCTAATCACTACTTATTACCCAATATCAAGCAGATAACATTGGCCAATCGTAAAATAGGGTTAGGTGTTATGGGCTGGGCCGAACTGTTGATTATATTAGGCATACCCTATGCCTCAGAAAAAGCCGTGGAGCTTGCTGAAGTACTCATGAAATTCATACAAGAAAAAAGCCATAAGGCATCGGGCAATTTGGCAAAGACAAGAGGGTGTTTTCCTTCTTGGAACGATAGTCGATATGCTCCCAATACTTTATTACGTAATGCCACTTGTAATAGCATTGCACCTACCGGAAGTATTTCGGTCATTGCCGATACTTCCTATTCGATTGAACCACTTTACGCTCTTGCGTATAAAAGAACCGGTATTTTAGATGAGAAGACCCAAATAGAAATCAATTCCATTTTCGTTGAAAAAATGAAATCCTTAGGATTATGGTCTAAGGAAATACAAGATGAAGTAATTGCCAATGGAAGCATTCAAAATATAAAATACATTCCAAAAGAAATAAAAAAACTGTTTGAGACAAGTTTAGAAATTCCGTGGAAATATCACTTGTTACATCAAAGGGCTTTTCAAAAGTACACGGACAATGCAGTTTCTAAAACTGTAAACCTTGCAAGCAACACTACAGCCAAAGAAGTTTCTAAAATCTACAACACTGCCTGGAAGTATGGTTTAAAAGGGATAACCATATACCGAAACGGTAGCCGAGCCATTCAACTATTACACCCCTGTGGAGTAAATTTAGAAGATAAATGCAGTTAAAATATGAATAGTTATACTAACAATAATTAGACATGATATATTTAAAAAGAATACGGTTATCATTTCTTTTAGGATGTTGTGTTCTACTTACAATTTCAAGTTTGATTGCTCAAAATAAAACCAATGATAGTTTCTACCAAAAAGGTGGAAAACTCTATTCCGTTGAATTGGAGTATGTCTCTGGTTTTGATACATCGATGGAAACCTACTCCCTTAAATCAGAATACGGTTCAATACTTTCAAAAAAACCTCGATTTTTATGGCCTTTTGAATCTCTCTACAACCAATGGATTTCGGGTTCTGAACATAGATACCGACACACAAAAAATATAAGCAGAGAGTTTTGGTACAGGCTTTCTATAGTATAAATAAGATAGCATTGTATTTACATAGCTGATGTTAGACTATTTATTGATTTAAGTGGGGAATCCTTTATACTTTTTAGAGTTTTCCTCCTCAAGGATCCAACCTTAATCTTACCGCCCGTCCAGTAGTGGAATTGGCAGCAAAACTGAATAGTACTATACAATTATCAGTAGGTATAAACCGATTTCACTTGTCTAACGGGCAAGGGGGTATACACATCCCCAAAATCCTTCTTTTGATGGATTAGGAATATTTGCTACAGTGCTGTTTCGAGGAAAAAAGTACAACTGACCAAAATCATTTTAATTTTTTCAATAGAACTCTACCTTAGGACATAATAGCTTTAGAATTCTAAAATTCAAACAAATGAAACCTTCATTAAATATTTGTCAAAGTTGTGGTATGCCCATGCACCATTTATCAGATTTCGGCACCAATAAAGATGGTACTGTCAATACCGATTATTGTCATTTTTGCTATGTAAAAGGGGCATTTGTAGACCATGGAATAACCTTAGAACAGAAAATCGAAAATAATATCGCCTTTTCGGAGAAAAGGGGAATGCCCAGGGAAGAAGCAACAATCTTGGCCCACAGCACCCTTCCCAATCTTAGAAGGTGGAAGGGTCTAAAACCTTTAGATTAGCGGTCAAAGTCATGCCTCCTAAGATTCCAAATCAAGTTTCATATGAAAACAATTTGACGCTTATAAAACATTATGAGTGGCATGTGACAAGATTCGCCCAAAAGCTTAGCCTAAAGTTCAAGCAATAATTGTGATTATATTTTCATCTTTTAAGGCCTTAAATATCCCTTATATTTTTTTAATCCTTCGTTGACCATTTCTATTGCCGCTTCACTAGTCATGGTTGCGCCAGAAATACCATCGACCATAACCCCATCATCTATTCTTTTTTCCATGTTTTTTTGAAGCGCAAAAGTATTTTTATCTAAATTTATTTTTGTCCCTATAAACTCATTAACAAAAGGAGATTGGGTCATAGCTGCCCCATACCCATCGGTTTCCGCAAAATGTTCGAAAGCTATATTTTTAATTTCCAGTGAATTTCTATTCACTAAAACCTTGGCCCAAATAGGACCTCCAAAGCCTACACCTTGGATTAGGAGAATTACATTGTCAGTGTTTTTGATTTCAAAAATTGGTAAAGAAGTAGCTTTTTCACGCTTCATCATTTTTTTGTAAAGCGCTATAGCTGAATTCATATCAATAGCAGAGACCGATTGATTTGCATCAATTTGTTTGAAGTCGAGATATTGATTTATGTCAGATTTGTTCGAAAGAGAAATATCGGCAAAACTACAAAGTTCAATCATTGAAGGTGGAACAAGAACTATTGCTTTTTGTTCCTTTAAGATTTCTACCTCTTTTGATTTTTCAGTACCCGATTTTTGTTTGCAGTTCCAAAATAATAGACCAACTAGTAAAAATATAATTTTAGTTTTCATACAACTTGATTTTAAAATTCGGGTATTAGCACAAACACATCTATAACATGTATAAATCCCTTAAGCGGTAAATCTTTTCAGTCTGGTAGTCGTCTACATATTACCGCAGACAAATGATTGAGTTGAAAAATAATATTCTATTTAAGCCAAGTACTGATTGGACAAGTTCAGTTTTATTTTAAAAAAATAGCCGATAATATCTGAAAAAGTTCCGCTATTTCTTTTAAATACTTACCTATATTGCTAACCATCTACTAATTTAAAACATCAAATTTGAGTAAATCATACTTTTAAGATCTTTAGGTAAACTGTCTCGTATATCCTCCATTTCGCCCAGGGAGATATATTTTCTAAGGTAAATAAAAGTGGTGTCTACATACTGTTCAGCTACCTCATCGCTATATTCGAAATCATTAATCGCAGCTGGCCAGTCATGTGCACGAACCAAATCTAAAAATTCAGCCATATTTTTGACCTTAGGCTTTTCCTTCTTAATCGACCATCCATTAACATAAATAGCTTTAAGAAACATGGGTAGTTGAGAAATTAGCTGTAATGATTCTTCTGTCGGAATTATATCTCTAAGTGCATGCATAATAGAAGTGAAAACTCGACCTGCCTTATTACGATCATTGGGCATATTCATTTCTTTGGCATAATCCTTTAAAAAGGCATTACCCTCTGTTGCATATTGATTAAAATTAAGTGCCATAATATTTTGGTTTTACAATGAGGTATAAATTTTAAAATTTAAGTCAACTCTTGAAATGACACAGGTCATTTTATAAAAAGAATAGCAGTGATATTTTTGAAAAGAAACTAAGACCAAACACATTATGACAATCAATTTTCAATACTTACACATGCCCGAAAGTAATTCGTTAAGTGAAATCGTAACTCGTAATCTTCAAAAATTAGGTAACAAATATCAGTTTATCATTCGTGCCGAGGTTTTTTTCAAATTAGGAAACGGCAGTGATGGAAACGATAAAATCTGTGAAATTCAACTCAGCGCCCCCGGACCTAGAATATTTGCCGAATCCAGCGAAAATAATTTTGAAAAATCTGCTGCAAATACTATTAGTGACCTAGAAAGGCAATTAAGTAAACGCAAAGAAAAATTTGAACAAAGTAGAAAAGCCATTTAAAATGAAAAAAATATTAGTTCCCGTAGATTTTTCCAAGCCCTCTGTACATGCATTACATATTGCAGCTAGAATTGCAAAACAGCTAAATGCCGAAATTATAGTACTTCATATGATGGGTATTTCAGAAGCAGTACTTACAAAAGATGAAGCCCAAGAATATGAAGAAGCAAAATATTATATGAACCTTGCTAAAAAACGATTCAAACCTTTTTTGAACCAACCATATTTAGAGGATATTAAAGTCAGAGAAATAGTTCAAAACTATAAAGATTTTAAAGAATTGAACAAAGTTGCTCAAGAACAGCATATTGATTTGATTGTAATGGGTTCACATGGAACCAGTGGCTTAGGTGATGTATTCGTGGGTTCCAACACCGAAAAAGTGGTACGGTCATCAGATGTGCCAGTTCTTGTCGTTAAAATGCCAAATCCAGATTTTAAGATTGAAAATATAGTATTCGCATGCGATTTTACCGAAGATTCGATTTTAGCCTTCAAAAATGTTAGGGAATTTGCGGCTAATTTTTCTGCGAAGTTGAACCTTGTTTATATTAATACGCCATATTACGATTTTAACAGTAATACCGAAATAGAAGAGCGTATTTCAAAATTTTTCTATAAGGCAGGTACAATTGAACAAGAGGTAACAATCTATAATGATTATAGTGTAGAGCATGGTCTTATGAACTTTTCAAAAAAGGGAAATTATGATATACTTGCTATACCCACGCGAGGTAGAAAGCCTATAATACATTTTCTATTAGGTAGTAGAAGCATTGGTGAAGATGTGGCCAACCATGCAAATTTACCTGTATTGACATTTAAAATATAAGTAGAATAAGAAACATCGTAAAGTTTCGAATTTCTTTAATTCATATGTCTATTGCAACAATAAATCAATCTGTGCCAAAAGGTCAAGTTCTGACTTATTTTTTTTTGAAAAGGAATTGGCTATTGCATTAGTGGTCTCCTTCGTCAATGATTTGATTTCTTCAGAGAAAGCTTGCGGATGTTCTTCATAGAATTCTTTAAACTCTTGAAAACACTCTTCGCTTGTCTTTTCATATTCTAAAAGCCAGTCAAAAACAATTTCAATTTGGTTTGCGGCATCGGCACCGTATCTATCGGTAAAATCATCGACATATAACCATTTTTCTTTTACAATTTCCTCAACTTTATCCCATTCTTTTATATGTACACTACCATCGCAAATGGCAACTGCATAAAACAATTTACCCAAGCTTTTATAGAGTTCGTTCATCGTCTTATCTGTATTTCTCATTTTCAATGGCTTTAAGTTGTATATTTTAAAAATATGATTCATAAGCTAGGAATTCAATGATAAGAATCAGTTGTAATCTTTTATATTTGATATATGCATATTTTTCAAAAAAACAGTAATATTTTCAATCTTCTTTCAGAAGGGATTTCGGAAGGTATAATTGTTGTAAATACTGAGCAGGTCATCGTTGCAACCAATTCTTCAGCAATGGAAATGTTCGGTTATGAAAAAGATGAACTGATTGGAAAACCGCTCGATATACTTATTCCTAAAAGATACCATCATAACCATGATACTCATGTTGAACACTTTATAGCAAAAAGCGGAAAACGTCAAATGGGACAAGGCCGCGATTTATTTGGCATTTGCAAAGACGGTAATGAATTTCCGGTCGAGGCAGGTCTAAATCCTTTTGAGCTTGATGGCGTCACTTATGTAATGGCTTTAATTATTGATATTACGGAACGAAAGCAAAAAGAAATAGAACTTAGTCACTGGGCACGTATTTTTAACGAATCGCTAAGCGAAATCTATGTTTTTGATGCTATTACTTTCAAATTCATCAATGTTAATAAAGAAGCACAGCGAAACTTAGGGTATACCATTGAGGAGCTGGTCAAGATGACTCCGGTAAATATTAAACCAGAATTAAGTCAACCTAAATTTAGAGAATTGATACAGCCTTTATTGAAAGGCAAAATGGAAAAGCTCAAGTTTGAAACCGTTCACGGAAGAAAAAATGGTTCTTCCTATCCCGTAGAAGTACATCTACAACTATCAGCCATAGGAGATAACAAGGTTTTTGTAGCCATGATACTAGATATTACCGAGCGAAAAAACTATACGGAAAAACTCGAGAAAACAGTAGATGAACGCACAAAACAACTGACAGAGGCGCTAGCTGTAGAAAAGGAACTGAATGAATTAAAGACACGTTTTTTATCCTTGGTGTCACACGAATTCAAAACACCTTTGAGCAGTATATTGACCTCAATTACGCTGTTGGGAAAATACACTCAGACCGAACAACAAGAAAAGCGTGACAAGCATGTGAACACGATTAAAAAAAAGGTAAAATATCTTGATACCATTCTTAACGATTTTCTTTCCGTAGAACGATTGGATTCCGGTAAGGTTAATTATAAAATTGAAACCTTTGCGCTAAGTAAAATAGTTAACGAAGTAATTTATGATGCCAACATGTTACTCAAAGCGGGCCAAAAAATTCAATATCCTGAAAATTTTGATGATATTATCATACAATTCGACGAAAAAACATTAGAGTTGGCATTATCGAATCTTGTGCATAATGCCATAAAATATTCCCCTGAAGATTCTGTTATAGATGTACAGGTCGCAATCGAAGAAAACAAGTTGTTCTTAAAAATTATCGATAAGGGAATTGGAATTCCAGAAGAAGAACAAAAATATATTTTTAACCGTTATTTTAGAGCAGAAAATGCCCTTTTGACACAAGGTACCGGAATAGGTCTCAATATTGCAAAACAGCATCTAGAAAACTTAGGTGGTGGCCTAGAATTTTCAAGTGAGTTAAATAAAGGTTCAATTTTTACGGTAAGCATACCACTAGAACATAAAAACTAGAAAAAATGAAGACTATTCTACTTATTGAGGATGACAGAGCTTTACGCGAAAACACCGAAGAACTTTTAGAGCTTTCTGGGTATTCAGTGATGACCGCACCCAATGGAAAATTAGGCATCGAATTAGCCAATGAGAAAATACCCGATATAATCATTTGTGATATTATGATGCCAGTCATTGATGGCTTTGGTGTTTTGGAAAAGATTTCTAATAATGAAAAAACCAAACAGATTCCTTTTATCTTTCTATCGGCTAAAACAGAACATAAAGAAATTAGAAAAGGCTTGGATCTTGGCGCAGACGATTATCTGACCAAACCGTTTGAAGAAGAAGAACTCATTAGCGCCATTGAAAGCCAGTTAGCTAAAGTCGAACTCATGAACGGTATGCACAACAAAACATCAAACGGCCATGATATTTCAAAGGATGAATTACAAACTTTGAACGAACTTTAGATTTTTTTTGACGGTAATAGTGAACTGGTCTTTTTCGGCCAAGGTGAAAGTATTTATGAAGAAAGTTCTCGATCTAATAAATCTTAAAAGGGATTGTCAAATGCCATAGTTCAGAAGCCGATAATTAGGAATTAATGACTTCTTTATATTGTGCCAATGGCTTTTTGGGTTTAACTTGTTTTTTGAACAATATATCATATCAAGAATCGGTTACGGCTAGTGAACCGTTAGAACTTTCGGGAACTTCTAAAGAAAGTCCCACGAATATTTTAGCCATAAAACAATACAATTTCTTTCGAATTGTTAAAGATTTTGACGAAGAACATTACCGTTTTTAAGATATAGTTACTACAAATAGCCTATAGTTCGGTGCTCAAGAAAAAGGCACAAACCTTTTTGCAATTCACCAATATCATGAACATAAAAACAAAAGAAACCATAAAAATATCTCTTAGCCATTTGGCAAGTGTTGCCGATATTACCCGTGAATGCCTTATATGTAAACTTTTGGGTTTTAAGAAAGAAGGAATCATAGCAAATGAAGGCCGCAATAATCGAATAGGGGAAATGTAAGCATTGTAAAATATAAATTAGATAAGGTAAGTTGGCAAATCAGAAAATTGTATTAACTGATTAATATCATATATTCATTTCTTTCGATAGCTTACATTTGAAGTGCAACTATAGTGAATGAAGCACATTTTATTACCCACAGATTTTTCGGCCAATTCTTGGAATGCTTTAGAATATGCTCTACGGTTCTTTAAAAACGAGAGCTGCACTTTCTACATTTTACACATTGGCGAGTTAAAATACTCTGGTGTAAATAGCAATTCCTTTGCTTTTCCTAGCAAAAAAATATTAGCTACAATTAAAAAAAATATCGATTTATTTTCTATGCGCGTCGAGCGGTTACTGGTTCACCAAAAACATCATCTAATTGTACTTCAAGAATATGGTAATTTTATAGATATCATACGAAAAACGGTCTATGAAAAAAAAATTGACCTTATTGTTATGGGCACAAAAGGGACATCGGGCTTACGAACAGCTGTTGTTGGTAGCAATACAGGCGATGTAATTACCAAAGTAATCTGTAACGTATTGGTAATACCAGAAAATGCACCGCTTACAAAACCAAAGAAAATCGCATTCGCAACCGATTATAATATCTTTTATACCCACCCCATATTAAATACGCTTTCAGATCAGCTACGAATCTCGAAGGCCAATTTTAATGTTTTAAACGTATCACAAGCCAATGGGATACTTACATGCACTCAAGAAAAAAATAAAGAATATTTACAAGATTATTTAGAAGAAATATTCGTGGGTACACATAATTTTCATAATGTGACCAATAAAAACATCAAGGAAGCCATTTTAAATTTTGTTGGCGAAAATCAAATAGAAATGCTAACGATGGTAGCCAAAAACCTTAACTTTTTTCAGCAACTATTATTCGATACGACTATTGAAAAGTTAAGTTTTCACACTACGATACCGATATTTGTACTTCATGAGTAGGTTACAAAATTCTTGACCTGACCAAAATCATAGTTTTTAGACATTATCGACACTATTTTTCTTAAAATATAAAAAAGAAAGACCGTTGAAAAAGATTTTAATTCCTACTGATTTTTCCAAGAACTCAAAGAATTCCATTCGTTATGCGGTGGACTTATTCAAAGAAAATCCTTGTCAATTTTTTATTCTTTATATCAATATAGAAGGTTCGAACATTACAGAAAAGCCCGTTTATGAGTTTGGTACGAATGTTCTGGTAGAAATTGAGCCCAAGGCCATCAGTCATAAGCTAAAGGACTTGGAGAAATTTATAGCGTCGCTATCCTCAAAAAAAGAACATCATCATTTTACTACGATGCGCGAACAGGGCTATTTTCTGACAACTATCCGCAAGCATATTCAAGAAAAAGAAATCGATCTTATTATAATGGGTACTCGAGGTGCCTCTGAACTTAAGGAATTTTTTATCGGCACCCGTTCGGGAGATGTAATTACAAAAGTAGAATGTGATGTACTCGTGGTACCTGACAAAGCAAAGTTCAAGAATTTCAAACAAGTGGTTATTCCTATTGATTTTGAAGTTGATTTTGACGATTCTATTTTAAGGAAAATAGCAAATAACCTTAACTCAGAGAAAGCACAAATTAAATTGCTTTATGTTACAAAGTCACAGATGCCACTTTTTGAGGAAATAGAACTACAACAAGAACAATTGGTGCAGCGGCTCTCTGAAAAATTACCGAATCCGATTAGTTTTCATAGGGTTGTATCTAAACAGATAGAAGATGGCATTCAAATTTTTGCAGAAAGTATGAATGCCGATCTAATTATTATGATTTCAAAGGATTATGGCCTAATTCAAAGGTCATTCTTAGACACCACAGTAGAAGAGGTAAGCTTTAATACGAGTATACCACTTTTGTCGCTTCAGGGATAATAATACCTATTCCTCTTTTACCACATATACCCGTAATGACATATATCATAGGTATTAAGTTATGATAGGAATATTTTTAAATAATCATAAAAAAAAATGCTATGACCACTATTTTGATTCCTACCGATTTTTCGAAAAATGCCATGCATGCAATAAAATATGCCATACAGCTATACAAATGCGAACGCACTAATTTCTATTTTTTACATGCCTATGCCGATGAGATATACGGACCTTTTAAAGAGAATGGGGGCAAGTCGATAGAAGAGCAAAAAGAAATCACCAGAAAAAATGTAGATCAGTCACTAAAAAATACAATAACCGAACTTACCGAAAAATACCACAATCCTAAACACAGTTTTAAAACCGTATCTACTTTTGAGTCTTTGGTCGATGCGGTCAATGATTTAGCCAACCAAATCAATGTAGATCTTGTAATTATGGGAACCCAAGGTAAGACTGCCGACAAAAAAATTACGTTTGGCAGCCATACGGTACAAGTATTCAAATATGTCTCTTGTCCCGTTCTGGCCATTCCTGAAAACTACGAATATCGACAACCTAAAAAAATCCTATTTCCTACCGACTACATGTTGCCATATAAACGTAGAGAACTAAAACTATTGAATACTTTGGCCGCTGAGTTTAAATCTGAAGTACACTGTCTTTATATTTCTGATTTTGAAGAGTTAAGCCATCGACAAATTGACAACAAGCAGTTCTTACAAGAATCTTTACCTAATGCCTACCTGTTTGATGAACGTACGCCAGTTAAAAATAAAGGCGAGGCAATTATGGAATATATTTTAGAAAAGGATATTAATCTATTGGTCATGGTCAATGCTCGGCATTCCTATTTAGAAGATCTGTTATATCGGTCTACTGTTGTTGATATTGGGTTACATCCTAAAATTCCATTTATGGTCATGCAGAACTTACCCAGATAATATTTAACTCCTGTACTATGAAACATATACTCTTGCCTACAGATTTCTCAAATAACGCATGGAACGCCATTTGTTATGCCCTTGAATTTTTTAAAACTGAGAAATGCGAATTTCAAATACTACACACGTATACCCCAACTTTTTATCGCATGGATTATTTGATGGGTGGGCCAACCTTTAGTGCAATACCCGATAAGGGAGTAGAAATTGCACAGGCAGGTCTAGATAAAACTTTAGTGGATATAAAACTAAAATTTAATAACCCCAAACATACATTTAAGACGCTTTCTGCATTTAACACCTTGACCAATGAGATCTTGGAACTTTCAGAAACCAAAGATTTTGATTTGATCGTAATGGGAACGCAAGGGGCAACTGGTGCCAAGGAAATTTTTCTGGGAACAAATACCGTTCACGTCATTAGAAAATCAAAGATTCCAATTTTGGTTGTGCCTGTTGGTTATGAGTTTAAAGAAATAAATTCTATTATTTTTCCTACCGATTATGAACAATTATACCACGATAAAGACTTAAAACTCTTAATTAACCTCTCAAATACCCACAAAGCAAAATTAACCATATTACACGTAAAAGAAGAGTATGATTTGGTCGATGAACAGAAGGTGAATAAAAAGGCGCTAATGGATTATTTTATAAATATTAATCCCGATTTCGTAGAGGAAAGAGGTAAATTGATGCCCGAGGCAATCCGAACATATATTGAAGAACACCAATCTGGACTTTTGGTAATGATGAGCAGAAAACATTCCTTTTTAGAAAGGTTAACAGTGAAATCTAACGTAGACTTTATTGGATACCATACTACAATTCCCTTTTTGGTTATACCACAAACTTCAGAGTAACACTTTACTAGAAATAGATTTTTAATAGAATTTTTACCCAACGTGTAGAAATTCTAATTGACTAACAATACAAGCTCTTATTTAATTCATTGGTGGTGGTAATGATAACAATATAGTCATGCATTTATGGTATTAAAATAAGTCACTTAACACTATATCTTATTGAAATATGATGACAAATATCAGTTGAAATCGACATAAGAATATTTTAATTTGAACAAAAATTAAATGGTATGGCAAAAGAGGTCGTTTTAGGAATTGACATTGGTGGTAGCCTTACTAAGGTTGGCCTCGTTACTAGAGAAGGAAATATTTTGGACAAGACCGTTTTCAAAACCAATGCTCAAAATCCGTTTCCAAGTTTTATGGAAAAACTAAAATTGGAAGTGGAAACCCTTATTCAAAAATGGGATGGAGAAATACAAATACTTTCTATAGGTGTTGGCGCTCCCAATGCCAACCCATACACAGGTCAAATTGAAAATCCTCCGAATCTGAAATGGGGCAAGATAACTCCAATATCAAAGATTATCAATCAAACTTTTATGCTGCCTGTATCTCTAGCCAACGATGCGAATGCCGCCGCATTAGGTGAGATGGTTTTTGGTGCTGCGAAAGGAATGAAGAATTTTGTGGCATTGACTTTAGGTACCGGCCTTGGAAGCGGAATCATTGTAGATGGCAAACTATTAATTGGGGAACACGGTGCTGCAGGAGAAATTGGCCATGTTAATGTGGATCCAAATGGAAGAGAGTGTAATTGCGGATTACAGGGCTGTCTGGAAACCTACGCATCGGTAACCGGTATCAAAAGAACAGTCTTTGAGTTAATGGCAGATATGACAGAAGATTCCCCTTTACGCAGTATTAGTTTTGAAGATATGACCGGAACAGATATTTCAAATGCGGCTCTAAAAGGAGATTTAATAGCGATTACCGCTTTTGAAAAAACAGGTGAAGTTCTTGGAAGCAAAATGGCAGATACAGTTGCCCATTTAGATCCAGAGGCATTTATACTATCCGGCGGTCTAAGCAAGGCAGGCGATATTCTTCTACAACCGATAAAAACCCATATGGACAAATATCTTTTTAATGCCTACAAAGGCAAAATTAAGGTACTATTATCAACCGCTACAAGTAGCGATGCCGTATTAGGCCCTGCTGCATTGGGCTGGTTAGAATTATAAGATACATTACTTGCATGATTATAATCATTTATAATCACATTAAGTGCGGCTACATTTATGGCTAAATCAATAGGTACTATGAAAAACATACTGATTCCAACAGATTTCTCTGACAATGCATGGAATGCCATTATTTACGGTACATCATTATTTAAAAATATTAAGTGCACTTTTTATTTGATCCATGTACATCCTATTCAACCATATTCGGGTAGTGAAAGCACCATGTTCGTACCTCCAGAAATACGTGAAGAAAGTATTTTAAAGGAGAGCAGGGGAAAATTAAAATCTTTAATAGAAAAGATTCAAAAATTACCGCTAAATATGAAGCATACATATGAAACCAAAGCTATGTATGGTTTTTTTACCGATTATATAAAACAAGAAGTAATAGATAAAAACATTGAATTAATTATTATGGGCACCAAAGGGGCCTCGGGCATAAAAGCTGTTTCTTTAGGCAGCAATACTGGCAATGTTATCACCAAAGTACCGTGTGCTGTATTAGCAGTACCAGAAAAGGCAAAATATAGCGACCCAAAAGAAATAGGTTTTCCAACAGATTTTCTTTTAGGGTATGATGCAACGGTCATGAAAAAGATAAAAGAGCTTGTTATGATGCATAATTCTGCTATACGATTTTTATACGTGGCTTCTAAAGGAAATGGACTTAGTCTAGACCAATTAAAAAATCGTGAATTTTTAAAAGATTTTTTTACAGACATAGCCTATTCATTTCATACCCTAACGGCAAAAAAAATTGACATAGCCGTTCAACATTTTGTAGAAAGTTGCAATTTAGATATGATCGTAATGGTTACAAAAAACCTCAATTTCATAGAGCGTATTCTGTTTAGACCAAAAGTTGAGAGAATTAGTTACCACTTAACTGTTCCATTTCTGGTAATTCATGAATAAAGCTTGCAAAACTTAAAAGGATTAAATTTTTGACCATTTACCATATTATTGGACTAATAGAATGTCTACTAAAATTGTAGATGAACTATAAATTCTAAAATATAATTTAGGCATGGGATTTTACGATTTGAATTAAATCGTTCTTTTGCAATACCCCTGACTGTCGCCAAAGCTGTTTCCCTTTTTTGAATAATAACATGGTAGGCACTCCTCGCACTTGATATTTAGCAGCTATCGATTGGTTCTTATCCACATCAATTTTGACAATTTTAATGGCTTCACCCATTTCAACTTTTACTTGTTTTAAAATAGGGGCCAGCATTTTACATGGTCCACACCAATCTGCATAAAAATCTACAAGAACTGGAATTTCAGATTCTATAATTTTAGAAAAACTACTTTTCATTCATTTATCATTTAAATGCTAAAAATAGTTTAAAGCATAATTTATTGAACTGACCAAGGTCATGGTTATTCAAATTTCATTGCCTTAATTTTATGTAAATCATACCTTATATATTTATGTCACGAATTCTCTTACCTACTGATTTTTCCGATAACTCTAAAGAAGCTATTCGTTATGCGCTAAAGGTCTATAAAGACGTTAAAACTACCTTCTATTTGTTGCATACCTATACCCCACCCGTTTATCAGACCGAATACATTATTGGTAGCCCTGGTCAAATTGGTCTAGGAGATATTTTACAGGAAAGTAGTATGACACAATTAGAGAAATTGAAAGATAGCTTAGAACGTCAATACCCAAACCCTATCCATACGATAATTGTTCATTCTGCTTTCAATACACTAATAAGTGAAGTTTTAGAAACTGTAGCGGCAGAAAATATAGATGTAATAGTAATGGGAACAAAGGGCGTTACCGGTGCCACTGAAATTTTATTTGGCACGCATACGGTTCATGTAATCAAAAAAGCAAAATGCCCCGTCATTGCCGTTCCACCAAATTTTGATTATGAAGCTCCCAAAGAAATATTATTCCCTACCGATTATGAGATTGAATATAAAAAAGGGAATATGGAGACTTTGTTGGCAATTGCAACAAAACATAAATCAAGAATTAATGTAATGCACGTAAGAGCAGGGTATAACCTTACCACAATTCAAGAAAAGCACAAAGCAACGCTTGAAAAATTATTAGGAAACCAGGCATTGTTTCATGAATTACCTGATAATGGTATCATAGAAGCTATCAATGAATTTCAGATAAAACAAAAAATAAACCTATTGGTGATGGTGAAGAATAAACACACTTTTTTGGAACGATTGTTTATTGAACCAATTATTAAAAAAATAGGATTACACATTACCGTTCCCTTTATGGTACTCCCTCAAAATTAAAATATTATGAAGAATATACTTGTCGCTACAGATTTTTCTAACAACGCCTACTGTGCACTTTTCTACGTTACAAAATTATTGGCATCAAAATCATGCAATTTTTATTTATTGAATGTATTCAACAAATTAACACCCTTACAAGGAAAAAAACCAAAATTGCTAGTTAGTAAAAAACTACTTGAAAAACTAAAACTTGAATCTGAGGAAAATTTAACAAAGACAATGCACAAAATTGTATTGGACAATGATAACCCCGATCATCAGTTTCAGACCATCTCAGAAAAAGGAATTCTATCTAAGATAATCACCAAAACAATTGATAAGCGGCATATAGATTTGGTTGTTATGGGCAATAAAGGTCTTACCGAAGCAGCTGATATTTTCTTTGGTAGCAATACAATACAGGTAGCGAACAAAATTAATAATTGTCCAATTCTTGCCATTCCTGGTGAAATGGAATATAAAGAACCTAAAGAAATCGCCTTTGTCACTGATTTCAAGAAAGGGTGTGCCAAAAAATCCATAGAACCTTTGTTATTTATTGCCTCACTTTTAAATGCAAAAATTAGAGTATTGCATATCACGGAAGAAGAAATTTTAAATACCGAACAAGAATCAAACAAAAAATTGTTGGATATCTGCCTAAAGGATGTCGACCATACGTTTCATTGGAGACAATTGTTCGACGACAAAGCGAAGGTCATTCAGGAATTTCTCGAAAAATTGAATGTAGACCTGTATTCAATGGTTAATCAAAAACATAACCTTTTTGAAAAATTGACCCGTGAACCTGTTATAAAAGATGTAAGCATGTATTCAGAAACCCCGTTTTTAATTCTTCCCGCTCAAGACTGATTATAATCATAGCAAAAATATTAACCACAAAATATATTTACTCTGGAAACCTCAAATAAATAAAAAATGGACAAGAGAATATTAGTACCTACAGATTTTTCAAAAAACGCCCTTAATGCCATCAGGTATGCGCTTAATCTTTATAAAGAAATTAAATGTGAATTTTACTTTTTAAACGTTTTTAGGTTGGATAGTTATAGTACCGACAACCTATTTATTCCTGAACCTGGTAGTGCGGAATATGAAGCCGCAAAGACTAGATCAGAAGAAGAGTTTAATAAACTCTTGGATATTCTAAAGCTACACCATAACAATGTGAAACATTCATACCATACCATTTCTACCTTCAATTTTTTAGAGGAAGCTTTAAAGCAAATAATTGCTGAAAAAGATATCGATTTAGTAGTTATGGGCACCCAAGGAGCTACTGGTGCCAAAGGTCTGATTTTTGGAAGCAATACGGTCAACACCATGGAGAAAATTAGGGAATGTCCTGTTTTGGCCGTTCCGGAAAATGTTCGATTTTCGTCCCCCAAAGAGATAGTATTCCCTACAGATTATAAGTCCGCCTTTAAGCGCAAAGAATTGAGTTATCTTATTGAAATTTCAAAAATGCACGACACTGCAATCCGGGTATTATATGTTGCAAAAAATGTCGAATTGAATGATGAACAATTGAACAACCAGAAATTGTTAGGAGATATATTGGGTACCTTAAACCATAGCTTTCATACCCTCTCTCTAAAAGATGTTTCAGATGGTTTAACCAGTTTTGTTGAAAGTAGGGACAGCGATATGATTGCATTTATTAATCGTAAGCACTTTTTCTTCAGTAGCATTTTTTCTAAACCCATGGTCAAGGAAATAGGATATAATGCTATCGTTCCTATTTTAGCTTTACATTAATTACAAAAAATCATGAAGTATAAAGGAATTTGAAAAATAGAATTAAGACCTTTCTGAATTTGTTGATAGTCAATACAATTACAATATTTTCTGATTTGACAATTAAAATAATAGTTGTGACATTTGCCGGTCTAGGTAGCTCTAAACCAATTAGAACCATATTATAATTATATGTGGACCATTACTAGTAATGAATTTCTTAATCATTCAAAGTCTACTCTTTTGGCGCATATAGAGTAGATTATAAATGTTTTTACTAAGTAATTAATTAGTCTCCAATTAAAGGAAACATAGGTTTATTACTTAAATTTTAGTTTCTGACCTACATCATTGTTTTCTTTTTTATTGGGTAGTAGTTTTATACGTAGACCTATCAATAATGGGAAAAGAACAAATAAGAACAAGTCAGAAGAACAAGAAACTAGAAGACCTTCATTGGAAAACACAGCAATGGAAAACACGCTTTCAAATCATGGATGATGAACTGACCTTAGCCGAACGTCTATTAGATAGTCAAATTTTTCAACCCAAAACACGAAATCTTTTTGAACGCTTACAGGAATACAAAATACGTATCCAGAAAATTAAAAACACCAAAAAAACTCTTCTTATTGATATTTCTATTCATGAAAATAATTTAGGGTGTCTATTAGACTGTACTGATATTAAATATGAATTAAGTTTTTATCGTAAACATGACAAGCTACAGGCCAAAATAGATTCTTGTTTAGAAAATTTTCAAAAATTGAAATTAGAAATTTTCAACTACACCGGCGGTATTTTAAACTTGAACGACTTTTAATACAAATAACATTTTCTGCTAAACGCCAATAGAAACTGATATTTGTCATTTTCAATCTACATGCCTTTCTTTAAATTAGAATGATAATTTAAAAAAACAAAGAAAATGGAATATACTTATATAGACTCGTATAGTGCCGAAGATATGCATGAGCATTCTAAAAAGTGGTTTTCAGAACTTTCTTTTATTAAAGATGAGCAACGTTTTCTAATTAGCTTAATTCAATCTTTTGCGATTAAACCTATAGACAAAAAGGAATTTTCGAAAACAGAAGAATTCAGAAAGGATATAGAAGAAAACCAAAAAATTTTAAATCCTATTATAAAACAAGTTCAAAAACATATGAACCAGCTAGAGATTATGATAGATGGCGTAAATCAGTTGGAAATGGAGCACGCCTATAGGAAGACACACAAAAAACTCTTCCAAAAGGTGAACCAAATTCTTTTGGACTATAGAACTATAAAAGAAAGAGGTTTTGCGAAATTATCTTCCATACTTAAATCAACAAAACAGAAAAAAGCTTTAGGCAACCCCGATTACCAGGTTAGAACCGTCAATAAAGAAGAAATTAATTCCTAAAAATACTTTCAACAATATCTCAAGAATATAGTAAAGTTAGCGAAAAGTTATATCAAACTTATTTTATTCAATATGAATAGAAAATGTTTAAATATTTAGAAAAGAACAACAATATGAAATTACTGGTTTATAGTGCAAAAGATTTTGAAATTCCTTTTTTAAAAAGTGCCAACAACAATCGTAATGAGGTAACCTATACCAAAAATGCGTTGGACAGTGAAACGGCATTACAAGCTACTGGTTATAATGCTATTTCCATATTTTCAGGAGACGATGCCTCATCAATTGTATTAGAAAAACTTTGGGATTTCGGTGTTCGTTATATCACCCTACGTTCTAGTGGTTATAACAACCTTCATATAAAAACTGCGAAACGTTTTGGGTTTCATGTTGCTAATGCATCAGATTACTCGCCCCATGCTATTGCCGAACATGCAACGGCACTGTTATTGGCGTTGAATCGAAAAATTGTTTTAGCAAATACCCAGGTTCATAAGTATAATTTTTTACAAGATGGCTTATTAGGTTTTAACTTACACGGTAAAACCGTTGGTATTATTGGCACCGGAAGAATAGGTAGTATTATGGCCAAGATTATGCATGGTTTTGGATGTAAAATTCTGGCATATGACCAAGCACCTGATTATGACCTTATTGAGCTTTGCAATGTCACCTATACCCCACTGAACGAGTTATGTGAAGAATCTGATATCATTAGCCTTCACATACCCATGAATTATGAAAACTATTATTTTATCAATAAGGAAAAATTGTCTTTAATGAAAAAAAGTACAATTCTCATAAATACCTCAAGAGGTGAATTGGTAGATACTAAAGCATTAATAGAAGCCTTAGAAGCTAAAAATATTGCCGGGTATGCAACCGATGTATACGAAAAAGAAAAAGGTATTTTCTTTAAGGACCATTCTAAAAATGGAATAAAAGACGAACGTTTAAAAAAATTACTATCTCTCACGAATGTTTTGCTAACACCACATCAAGCTTTTATAACAAAAGAAGCTTTAACCAATATAGCGGAGATAACTTTTGACAATTTGGATAGTTGGTCTCAAGGCCATATCAGTAAGAACGAATTGGGTATGGAATTAATTAATTCATAATGGTCCAAGAAAGTCACTTATAAACTTTCTTTTTACTCTTTAATCTTGGTCTAAACGAGTACTCTTGATAAGAACGCTTTTTGCCTTTTTTAGCTATTTTTTTATTTCAAATTGGTAACTACCCGAAGTCAATTCTAATACCACTTTATGGTTTTGCATTGGTAAAATTCGAACGCCTTTTGCCTTTTTAATTTTCTTGCCAGCTACGGTAATTTTGTTAATGCTCTCAATAGGCATCCTTAAAGTTGCGGTTGTATTGGCAGGCACGGTAACCATATACTTCCATCCTTCATTTTCCCATTGCCATTCACTTGAGATACGCCCGTACATACTATCATAATATCCCTTTGCAAATGTCATTTCCTTAGTAGGATCAGGAGTAGGTTCTAACACAAAATGCTTGAATCCAGGTGTGTTTGGATCGCGTTGAATTCCTAAAGAATAATTATACATCCAAGCGGCAACCGCACCAAATGAGTAATGATTAAAAGAATTCATACTATTATTACCTCCAAATCCATTTTCAACGGTATAGGAATTTAGTCGCTCCCAAATAGTCGTCGCGCCATTTTTTACGGAATACAACCATGAGGGGTATGAAGTCTGTTGCAATAATTTATAAGCTACCTCATGCTCGCCATTTTCAGAAAGGGCATGATTAAGGGATGCTGTTCCTATAAAACCGGTCATTAAAGAATATTCAGGTCGCTCTGCGCCAAGTTCATCTTTATTAGGACGTTGAATTGTAGCCACTAAATTGGTGATAACCTTTTCCTTATTCTGATCATTTAGCACATCAAAATTTAAAGGAATCGCATAGGAAGCTTGGGTATCTACAAAATCTCCTGCTTTTTTAGTCATCTCAGGCGGTAATGGGGGGCCAAAACGCATGGATTGATTTCCCAAATGCAGCGTTTTTCCCGTGGTTTCATCAAAATAAGTGGCATTTAAGAATTTCTTTCTTTCCTCATATTGATTTCTAAATTTTTCAACATCTGCAGGTTTGTTCAACAGCTCTGCGGCTTCGGCCATTATTTCCAAATCGCGCAAATGATAGACTGTCCAAAACATGGTATCTTCATTTTTATAGCCTTCCGGACTTAACCAATCGCCCAATGGTCCTTCGTTAATAACGCCGGTTTCACTATCTATTTTTGAGTTCAAAAATTCCACATACCGCTTCATGGCATCATAATGTTCACCAAGTAACGCCAAATCACCATACTGTTGGTATACCTCCCACGCTACGATAATACCAGCGCTTCCCCAAAGGGTACCTCCAAATCCGCCACCTACTGGAGCTACATCTGTAAAACGACCATCTTCTCTCTGCACATCGCGCATTGCTAACATATGACGGTCAAGAAATGGAGCTACATTGGCCAAATAGGTTGAGGCTTCTGAAAAAACATTGATATCACCACTCCAACCCATACGTTCGTTTCTAGCCGGTGTATCGGTTGGGATGGAAAGAAAATTACCTCTTAAGGACCAGGTAATGTTTTCCCATAATTTGTTGACCAATTCATTCGAGGATTCATACTTTGAAGCAATTTCCTTTATAGAACTGACGACTAATCCTTTAACATCTTTCAAAGGAACTGCCTTATCAATTCCTGTAATTTCCAAATACCTGTACCCGTGAAATGTAAACCTGGGTTGAATGGTTTCTTGCCCACCTTTTCTAATATAGATGTCCTGTGTCAATGCCGCCCTTATATTTTCTAACATGACCATTCCCGTATTTTTCTGGTACTCTGATAAATCGGGGTATTTCACCTCTGCATATCGAAGGGTAATGGTATCACCTGCTTGCCCCGGTGGAAGCTCTATTTTAGGGAAACCCACCATATTCTGATTCATGTCATATACAAAAACTCCAGGTCTAACCTCTTCTACATTTACCGGGGTCAGTTCTTTTACAATACTTGCATTCTCCCCTATTTGACCAATAAGCTTTAGGTCTTTATAGTTAAAATCCTGTGTTTGGTATGTATTCCCATCCAATGGAACTTGCACTGCGGGTTTCCATATACTATCATTGTATCCCTTGGCGGACCAATCGTTGATCTCCATATCTTTTCGAGCATCGTAGACTTCCCCCTGAAAAAAGCTGCCATAACGAACAGGACCATCCGTAAACAATTTCCAATCTGCTTCATTGGTTTTAATTATTTGTTCAGAGCCATCAGTATAGGTAATGACCAGTTGTGCCAAAAGCGATTGACGATCACCGAAATAATTCCAATTTTCACCACTGTACGTAATATTACCGCTCCACCAACCTTCGCCCAACCAGACTCCCCATACATTTTGTCCACCAGAAGAAATTTCACTGGTAACATCATAGGTCTGGTACATTTGCGTTTTATTGTACTGAGTAAGTCCGGGATTAAAGTAGTCTTCCCCCACCCGTTTACCATTTAAATACAGTTCATAAATACCACGTGCGGTTATATAGACCCTAGCCTTTGCTATTTCTTTATCTTCCGCTGCAAATGCGTTTCTCAAAATGGGTGAAGCGTTCTTACTTGGATCTGCCACTACAAAAATAGGCGCTTCATTTGCAGATAATTGATACCCACTTTCGGTGACACTAAAAATTGGGTGCGATGTAATCGCTGAAGTAAAAATACCATCGTACTCATTTTTTTTTAAATCTTCATTAAAAAGCGCATTAGATGGTTCCCGAAAATTCTTGATTTGAACATCTGAAAAAGTTGCTTTTTGACCAGCCGCTACATAAAACCCAATATCTGCTACCATAGGAAAACTGATATAGTCATTTCCTTTACCTACAGGATTTAAGTTAAAACCGACCTTACCTCTTGGAGGTGGCAGGGAATCATCGTTACCAGAAATTTTATGCTCATTTGAAGTGCCATTAAGAAACACTTCAAAAAGACCAAAGTTACATTCCGTATAAAAAGTATGTTTGTTGTATTTATTCCCTTGATTAATAAGCGCTAAAGGAATATCATAACTTTTGAAAGCTTTGGTATTACTATCTTCTGGTGTATACCCCACTCGATATACATTAAATATCGCCAAACCATTTTCTGTACCATCAACTTTAGAGATATCCAATTCAAATCGAATATAGCTTTGGTCCTTACCTACCTCAGCCCCTTGTATATTCATATTGCGATTCATTAAACGGGTATCGTTTGCACCGAAGACA
The DNA here is from genome assembly GCF_900109345.1 of Maribacter orientalis. Lineage (GTDB taxonomy): Bacteria > Bacteroidota > Bacteroidia > Flavobacteriales > Flavobacteriaceae > Maribacter > Maribacter orientalis. The sequence goes on along the minus strand of NZ_FNZN01000003.1, from coordinate 264,334 downwards.
AAAGATGCCTTGCCACTATTTGTTTTCTTATCCAAGCGCAGACCGTATTCCATATTAAATACAGATAGGTAATGTGAGTACAATACCAAATCCTCATCTGAACCACCAATCCACTGAGCACCATTCCATTGATTGGAATTAGGGTCGGCATCCATTAATCCCGTTTCAAACCAAGACTTTTTTGAACTAAGCTTACCTTCCTCGTCCCAAACCTTCACTTCCCAAGTATACCGTGTTGTTGGTTCTAAATCTTGACCATCGTAGGCTATCGCCAAAGAATTTCCATTTTCTATTTTACCTGAATCCCAAGTAATCGTTTTGGACTCATCTACCACTGTAATTTGATAAGCAGTCTGCATTTGTCCTTTTTTACTTAGGTCGGTTTCCATTTGCCAACTAAAACGCGGAGTACCAATATCAATACCTAATGGTTGTATCTGGTATTCGGTTTGAAGGTGTTGAATGGTTGACTGCGACCAGCCAAATGAGAAATATAAAATGCAAACTACTTGTAAAAATTTAGAATTGAGAAGATTGGTTTTCATAGCTTATTACATTTGTTTTGGATGGCATTAATTTCAACCAATAACAATAATAAGAAACAACTTTGAAAATACTATTCTGAACTGTTATGGTTGTTTAAAAAAAGACTAAAGCGATTTTCGTTGAATTACATAGAATGGATTCGCCAATTCTAGTTTTTTATGTTCTAAAATTAGATTTGCGGCCTGCGCACCTAAATTGTGGAAATCTGTTGAAATTACGGTTATCCCATCCGCTAAAACTTCCTTAAGAATAGTATCATTATATGAAATAATGCCAACGTCATTCCCCAAAACGAAATTTGATATCTTTATTTTTTTAAGTAAGATAACCAAATCGTCTTCCTTTAAATTAATATAAGCTGTATTGGGCTGTATGATTTCAGTTTCCATATTATTTACGTTGGAAAAATCGTATAAGTATTCTCCACAAAATCTTTGAAAACCCTTTTTTATCTCCTTTGGCTGGTACGTTTTAGAACCAAGAATTAACTTAATCTGTTTATATTTTTTCAATAAAGGATTGAGTTCTATTAATGCAGAGTAGATGTCATTTTCAAAATCTTGGTAAACTGTTGCTAGTGAATCATCTAAACCATCCAACTTTTTATCTAAGACTATAAGTTTGTTTAATGGAATTTCATTGATCAAAAAGGGAACCAGATCATCTCCACCTTCGTCAAAATGTGGAATGATTACATAATGTGTATAATCTCTCGATTTACTAGTCTTTATTAATTCTTTGAAATGCCTATAATTATTCTCATAAATAAAAAAATCGACAGTAGCGTTTTCTCCAATAGTTTTAGCAAATGAATCGTATATAAGCTTTTTATGGGCACTTAACTTATTAAACAATAAAAATACCCTTGCCTTTAATTTTAATCGATCATTCTTAATATAATATCCTTTGCCAGGAACTGAATCGATTATTTTTCTAGTCTTCAAATCATCATAAGCACGTACAATAGTATCCCTTGAAATATCAAATTGATTAAGCAATTGATTTACAGATGGTAATTTGTCATTAAGCTTAATCTGTCCATTTTCTATTCCTGTCAATATTGAATTTATAATCTGCTTATATTTAGGAATTTTGGAATGTTCATTAATGTCAATTAATTTCAGCATACGACGAAGATTTGTAATAGTACCTAACAGTACAGAACACTTATTTGATTGTCAATGTATATGTTTGAGGTAATAATATCCGAAAATAAGTAGAAATATGAATACAAAGACCTTTAAACATGTAGATTTCCTTTGGGACGAAAAGAAAGCAGATGCATTGGGAGACGATCAGGTTGCTCTTTTTCTATATCGATCCAACATTTTAGGCGCCGATTTACGGATTACCAACTATGGTGGCGGAAACACAAGTTGTAAAACCATTGAAAAAGACCCTTTGACCAATGAAGATGTAGAAGTTATGTGGATCAAAGGGTCAGGTGGCGATATTGGCACCTTGACCAAAGCAGGAATTGCAGGTTTATATACAGAAAGACTTCGTAATCTTAAGAATGTCTATGGAGGCCTGCAGAATGAAGACCGTATGGTAGGTCTTTTTAACCATTGCATCTATGATTTGGACAGCAAAGCGCCATCCATTGATACACCATTACACGGTTTACTTCCTTTTAAGCACATTGATCATTTGCATCCAGATGCTTTAATCGCTGTTGCAGCGGCCAAGGATAGTGAAAAGGTGACCAAAGAGATTTGGGGAGATACTATGGGCTGGGTACCTTGGCAACGCCCAGGTTTTGACCTAGGTCTACAACTCGAAAAATGTTTGAACGATAATCCTGGTATTCGAGGAATCGTTTTGGGCAGTCACGGTCTTTTTACTTGGGGAGATACGTCTTACGAATCGTATATTAATAGTTTGGAAGTCATTGAAATGGCTTCGGAATATATCGAGAAGAAAATAAAGGATAACGGCAGTGTTTTTGGTGGAGAAAAACTAAAGAGCCTACCAAAGGAAGGTCGCTTGGAAAAAGCTGCACAGCTAATGCCAATGCTTAGGGGGTTATGTTCTTCTGAGGATAGAATGATTGGTCATTTCAACGATAGCGATGTTGTTTTACAATACATCAATAGTAATGATCTGGAACGATTGGCACCCATGGGCACTTCTTGCCCTGATCACTTTTTACGTACTAAAATTCAACCTTTGATATTAAATTTAGGTACAGATGCAGATGCCAGTGATACCGAAACCATTCTAAAAAAAGTAAAGCCGTCGTTTGAACAATACCGTCAAGAATACAAAGACTATTATGAAACCTGTAAAAAAGGCAATAGTCCCGCTATGCGTGACCCTAACCCCGTTATCATTATTTATCCGGGTGTTGGTATGTTCAGTTTTGCAAAAAACAAGCAGACTGCCAGAGTTGCAAATGAATTTTATGTAAACGCCATTAACGTAATGCGCGGTGCAGAGGCCATGACAGAGTATACTTCCTTGCCTAGACAGGAAGCTTTTGATATTGAATATTGGTTGTTGGAAGAGGCAAAATTACAGCGCATGCCAAAAGAAAAGCCATTGTCTAGAAAAGTGGCTCTTATCACGGGAGCTGGAGGCGGCATTGGTAAGGCTATCGCAGATAAATTGGCTTCAGAAGGGGCGAATGTGGTATTGACCGATATTGCAGAAGATAGATTAAAAGAGGCTCTTGCCACCTATCCTGGGGATACGGCAAGTTATGCCATCTGTGATGTTACAAAAACTGAATCGATTACCACTGCCTATAAAAAAGCATGTATAGATTTTGGAGGTGTTGACATTGTTGTACACAGTGCCGGATTAGCAATTTCTAAACCTTTAGAGGAAACTACTGAAAAGGATTGGGACATTTTACAGAATGTTCTAGTAAAAGGTCAATTCGAATTGGCTAAACAAGCCGTTGGGATTATGCGTCGGCAGGATTTAGGTGGGGATATCATCCACATAGCCAGTAAAAACGGATTGGTTTCTGGGCCAAATAATGTAGCGTACGGAACTGCAAAAGCAGCACAGCAACACATGACAAGATTATTAGCAGCTGAATTGGGCGGTGATCATATTCGTGTGAATACTGTAAATCCGGATGGTGTTATCGTAGGTAGTAAAATTTGGGAAGGCGATTGGGCAGAAGGTCGTGCTAAAGCCTATGGTATTACGGTCGAGGAATTACCGGCACATTATGCAAAAAGAAATTTATTGAATGAAATTATTTATCCTGCCGATATTGCCAATGGTGTTTTTGCCTTGGTTGGTATTTTGGATAAATCTACAGGTAATATTATCAATGTAGATGGCGGCATGGCAAACGCCTTTGTCCGATAATACTTGAAACAATTTAAGCTAACTTCAAAAAAGATGAAAAAAATAACATTCATACTTATATTATCTTTCGCAATAGGTTGCAAACAAGCTCCTAGTCAAGACAAAGTTGTTGATAATCCTCCGAATACTTCAGGTGACCAAGATGGACCAACAGCCTATTTTGCCAAATTACAGGCCGATGCCATACAGGAAGCCTTTGAAGGCATTACTACGGATAAAGGTAAAGAAACGGGGCTATTCCCGATACGAACCACAGGGGTGAGCACCCAGCCAATAAAAGAGGCCGCGGAACAATTTTTGAAAGCGATGAGCTTATCTCAAAAAGAACGGGCATCGTATGCTATTGATGATGATGAATGGCGAAAATGGTGTAATGTTGACAACGGCATTTATATTAGACAAGGGGTAAGTTTAAAAGAGATGGACTCGCTTCAAAAAAGTATGGCCTTTAATTTAATGCAAACCTCTTTGAGTGCCAAAGGGCTTACCTTGAGCAAGGATATTATGAAAACGGACCAGACTTTGAAAGAACTTAACAACGGGTCTGATGCCTACGATGAAGAACTATATTGGTTTACTTTCATGGGAACACCTTCAAATACGGAACCTTGGGGTTGGCAATTAGATGGTCACCATTTGGTCATCAACTATTTTATATTAGGAGACCAAGTGGTCATGTCGCCCGTATTCATGGGAGGGGAACCAATTATCACGTCATCTGGCAAATACAAAGGGAATTCCATTTTTCAAGATGAGCAAAATTTAGGTTTAGCGCTAATGCAATCCTTTAGTGCCGCACAGCAAAAAGAAGCTATGCTTTCCATGACCAAAGAAAGAGATGTGGCAAAAGCGGAGGCTTTCAAGGACAATGCGATCATTAACTATGAAGGATTACCCATTTCTAAATTAACCGAATCCCAAAAAGAAGCGCTTTTACAATTAACGGCACAGTATATCAATAATATCAGGGAAGGTCATCAACAGATTAAAATGGAAGAAATAAAAGCGCATCTTGATAACACTTGGTTCGCTTGGGTGGGCTCTACTGAAGATGACGCCGTATTTTATTACCGAATTCATAGTCCTGTTGTTTTGATAGAATTTGACCATCAAAAGGCCGTAGGGGTGCCCCATGACAAAAATAGCGGCCCTACTAGAAATCATATTCATACCGTGGTGAGAACGCCAAATGGAAATGACTATGGAAAGGATTTATTAAAACAACATTTGAAAGAACATCATCATTAATTACTATCGTATTGACTTATAAATTTACTGTTACTTAAATTCAGATGAGAATTAACAAACAACATATAGCGGATGAAAATAAAAATTCATCTGAAAACCATAAAGACGGTTTCGACTTTTTATCCCATCAGTTAGATAAGCAAGATAAAGATGTGAATGCGATTCTTCGAAAATTGGCCGATTTTCAAGTAGCTATACCCAGTTGGGCATTGGGTGCAGGTGGTACTCGTTTTGGTAGATTCTCCTATTTTGGAGAACCATCTACTTTGGAACAAAAAATTGATGACGTAGGTGTTTTACATGCACTTACCAAAACGGCAGGCGCAATTTCATTACATATTCCTTGGGATATTCCACAAGATTATGATGCAATAAAAGAACGAGCAAAAATTAACGGATTAGTTTTTGACGCGGTAAATTCAAATACGTTTCAAGATCAAAAAGATGCAAAAGAAAGTTATCGTTTTGGTTCATTGTCAAATTTAAATGCGTCGGCACGAGAACAGGCCATTCAACATAACATTGACGTCATTAATATAGGTGAAAAATTGGGCTCTAAAAGTTTAACTGTGTGGTTGGCCGATGGCGCAAACTTTGCAGGTCAACGCAATTTTCAATCTTCATTGATTCATGCAGAAAATAGCCTTAAAAGCATCTATTCAGAATTACCTGATGATTGGAAAATGTTCATCGAGTATAAACCTTATGAACCTAATTTTTATAGTACTGTAATACAAGATTGGGGAACTTCGTTTATGTTGGCCAACGCTTGCGGTGAAAAGGCATACACCTTAGTAGATTTAGGGCACCACTTACCCAATACTAATATTGAACAAATAGTTTCTACCTTAATGCTAAAAGGAAAATTAGGAGGTTTCCATTTTAATGACAGCAAATATGGTGATGATGATAGTACAGTTGGTAGTGTAAAACCCTATGCCCTATTCTTGATTTTCAACGAATTGGTATACGGAATGGAAAATAATCCTCAGAATCCGGATCTAGCATGGATGATTGATGCAAGTCACAATATCAAGGATCCTTTGGAAGATTTATTACAATCTTTGGAGGCAATACTAGAAGCTTACGCCAAAGCACTATTGGTAGATCAAGAAGAATTAAAAGCGGCCCAAGAAAGAAACGATGTGACACTGTGCCAAGAAATTATGCAGAATGCATACCGAACCGATGTTCGACCTCTATTAGCACAGGCAAGAGCATTATCAGGTGGCGTAATAAACCCTTTAAAATCATATCGCTCCTTAAGAATTCGAGAAGGATTGATTAAAGAAAGAGGTATGAATTCTGTTGCTACAGGTTTATAACAAATGAAGAAGGTAACCGCCATATTCGATATAGGAAAGACAAACAAAAAGTTCTTTCTTTTTGATGCTGATTATCAAGAAGTGTATAGAGAATATACTACTTTCGATACTATTGTCGATGAGGACGGTCACCCAACTGAAGATTTAAAATCCCTTCAAAATTGGTTAAAAAGTGTCTTTGATAGGATATTAAAATCAGACAAATACAATATTAAGGCCATCAATTTTTCCACCTATGGGGCTAGTTTTGTCCACCTAGATGATAACGGCGATGTGGTAACTCCACTTTACAACTATACCAAACCTTTAGATTCAAAAATTACTAGTTCGTTTTATGATAAATATGGACCTGAAGAAGAAATGGCAGTGTCTACGGGTTCCTCAAATGACGGCATGCTTAATTCTGGTATGCAATTATATTGGCTGAAACATGCTAAACCTGAAGTGTTCAAAAAAATAAGATATTCGCTACATCTACCACAATATATCAGCTATATATTTACTGGTATACCTATCAGTGAATATACCAGTATCGGTTGCCATACGGCTTTATGGGATTTTTCAAAAAAAGACTACCACACCTGGGTTTATGCCGAAGGCTTTCATGAAATTTTACCTCCAATTGTGTCGACCGAGACCAGCATCAACATGAACTATAATGGCAAGCGCATAAAAATAGGCGTGGGTATTCATGATAGTTCTGCAGCACTTTTGCCTTATGTAAGAAGTATAAAAAAGAAATTTATTCTTGTTTCTACGGGTACATGGAGTATTGCCTTAAATCCTTTTTCAGACCATTTGCTTACGAAAGATGACATCGCAAACAATTGCATCAACTACATGCGCATAAACGGCAAGCCGGTAAAATCGGCACGCTTATTTTTAGGGAAAGAGTATACGATTCAGGTAAAAAAATTATCCGATTATTTTAAGGTTTCTGAAGATTACCATAAGTCCATAAAATTTGATTACAATACCTATTTTGAAATTTTACAGAACATGAAACCTATCTTTAGGTGGGAAGGTATTGTAACCGAAACCATGCCCAAAGAAACGAAGATTATTTACGATAATTTTGTACATGCCTATCATCATTTAATGATTGAGTTGGTATGGTTACAGGTAGACAGCATAAAAGAAGCAACAGGTGACGATAATATAGAAAAGCTTTATATTGATGGTGGTTTCAGTGATAATGATGTATACATAAAATTATTGACGCATTATTTGAGAAATATGGAATTACGTACAACCGATTCTTCACTTGGTTCAGCTTTAGGAGCGGCCATAGCGATTTCGGATAGTAAGTTGAATTCCAAGTTTTTGAAAAAAAATTACAGTTTAAAAAAACACGTACCGTTCATTATAAAATAAGAAAGTAGCTATGGCAATGAGTTTCAATTCTGATTATCCATCCGTAGATGATTTACGATTAAAGGCAAAAAAGAGAATACCCAAATTTGCTTTTGAGTATTTAGATGGTGGCTGTAATGAAGATGTTAGCCTTGGCCGAAATACTTCAGAAATAAGAAAGGTACAGCTTCAACCACGGTATTTAAGAAATTACGGTACTAGCTCTATAAAGACCAAGGTATTGGGAATGGAATTCGATGCTCCGTTCGGCATAGCCCCAGTTGGATTACAAGGTTTAATGTGGCCGAACACTCCAGCCATATTGGCCAAAGCGGCCTATAACCATAATATACCCTTTATACTGAGTACGGTTACTACAATGGATATTGAAAAAGCTAGTGAACTAACTGAAGGTAATGCTTGGTTTCAATTATATAATCCCGTAGACGATGCCATTCGTGATAGTATTATAGACCGTGCCACAGCCGCCGGTTGTCCAGTTCTGGTATTGTTATGTGACGTACCCACTTTTGGATACCGCCCACGCGATTTTAGAAATGGATTGGCCTTGCCGCCAAAAATGACCGCTTCCAATATCCTACAAATTTTAGGAAAACCAGCTTGGGCCTATAATACCCTAAAATATGGCCAACCTACTTTTGAAACATTAAAACCGTATACACCTGAAGGTCTTAACCTTCGTCAATTAGGCGCATTTATGGACAAGACCTTTTCTGGTCGATTAAACGAAGAAAAGATTAAGCCAATACGTGATAAATGGAAAGGGAAATTAGTTTTGAAAGGTGTGGCCTCTGAACAAGACACACAGGATGCGATACGAATGGGTTTTGACGGCATCATCGTATCCAACCATGGTGGCAGACAGTTAGATGCAGCACAATCTACCATAAACTCACTTCAGGAAATTACAGCAAAATATAGTGCCCAAATTGAAATTATGATGGACAGCGGACTTCGTTCAGGCCCAGATATAGCACGTGCCATGGCTAGTGGGGCAAAATTTACTTTTATGGGCCGTTCTTTTGTCTATGGTACCGGTGCCTTAGGAAATAAAGGTGGAGACCATACTATTGGCATGTTAAAAACCCAATTTAAGCAGGTCATGGACCAACTGTGCTGTGAACGTGTTGAGGATTTACATAAGCATCTAATAAAGCAATAACCAACCATACGTTTATTATGAGCCAATTCAATATAGAAGAAGAAATAGAGGAAATTGCCGGCGGTGAATTTGAAAGACAACCCGTACCAAAATCAAGCCTTAAAAGTTGGAAAAGCTTTCTTGGAATGTATGCTGGTGAACATGCTGCAGGCACAGAATTTGTTATAGGGCCGTTGTTTTTAACTACAGGTGTTAGTGCTTTTGATTTGATTATTGGATTACTATTAGGGAATTTAATGGCCGTTTTTAGCTGGCGCTTCTTGACTTCAGAAATTGCTGTAAAGAGAAGACTTACCCTGTATTATCAATTGGAAAAAATATGCGGTAAAAAATTAGTGATCGGGTATAACTTGGCTAATGGTATCTTATTCTGCTTTTTGGCTGGGGCCATGATTACGGTTTCTGCTACTGCTGTGGGAATTCCGTTTGATATGGAAATGCCTAAACTAACCGACACAATGCCTAATGGTGCTACATGGATAATTATTGTAGTGGCTATTGGTGCGATCATTTCGTTGATAGCTTCCAAAGGATATGAAACGGTTTCTAAAGCAGCGAATTGGATGTCTCCTGTAATAGTTTTGGCTTTTGTTGCCTGTGGTGTAGTAGCATTACAGCAATTGGGCGTAGGTAGTTTTAAAGATTTTTGGAATATCTGGGGAGAAGGTAGCGAACCGTTCCCTGGGCAAATAAAATATACGTTTTGGCATGTGTTCTTTTGGTCTTGGTTTGCCAATGCCGCAATGCATATCGGCATGTCTGACCTTTCTGTTTTTCGTTTTGCAAAAAAAGCGAGTTCTGGATGGACAACAGCTGCTGGTATGTATGTAGGTCACTATATGGCATGGATTGCAGCAGCATTATTGTATGCCGTCTATGTACAATCTCCAGAGGCACAAGCCTTATTGGCTCAAGGTCAAGCACCTAATGTTGCACCTGGTCCATTGGCCTATAATGCGATAGGTGTTTTTGGAATTATTGCAGTGGTGTTGGCAGGCTGGACAACCGCTAACCCAACTATTTATAGAGCCGGACTCGCTTTTCAGGCTATTATACCAAAAGCATCTACCTTTTGGGTGACCATTTTAGCAGGTTCTATTGCAACAATTGCAGGTTTATTTCCTGCCTTTGCCATGAAATTATTGGATTTTGTAGCGCTTTACGGATTCATATTAGCTCCTGTTGGCGCTGTTATCGTATTTGAACATTTTTTCCATAAGCAAGCAGGCATCGCTCAGAACTATGCTGAATTGGCAAATATAAAATTCAATAAATCGGTTTTATTAGCTTGGGCAATTAGCTTCGGACTCTTCTATTTTATATCGGTTCAATTCGATGTTTTTCTTTCTTTTGTAACATTGCCTGCCTGGTTATTATGCGGCGTTTTATTCTTAGTTTTTAGTAAAAATTCTCAAAAGAAAGTATAACTAAAAATATAAAATGCACCTATTTCATAGGTCAATAATAAATTATTTACGCCCATTATACTCAATGTTATAATGCTATTGGATTCAATTAACTCTTTTATTTTAAAATTCTGTAGGTTTATGCAACACTGTTTATTTTGGAGACCATTCCCTATTAACAATTAAACAGTCTCCATACTTTTTAAATTTACCCTGTTATAATTAGATACAAAAAATATCGTAAATATGAATGGATATAGTATCTTGAACAAACGCTCTAATGGCTAATTTACATCCCTATTAGAAATGTTGACTCCGCCTCCTTTACTATAAAATGTTTGCTTAAAAAGAGGTTATTAGGAAAATTAATTTAAAATTGTTAAGAATTGAGTTTAGAAAACACATGGAGATGGTACGGGCCTAATGACCCAGTTTCACTACAAGATATAAGACAAGCAGGTGCCACGGGTGTCGTTAGTGCTTTACACCATATTCCTAATGGAATGGTTTGGTCAATAGAAGAAATTACGGAACGTAAAAAAATAATTGAGTCGGCTCGTCTTACTTGGTCTGTGGTAGAAAGCGTTCCTATTCATGAAGATATTAAGACCCAAAAAAGTGATTTTAAAGTCTACTATGAAAATTACAAACAGACACTTATTAATTTAGGAAAATGTGGCATCGATACGGTCTGTTATAACTTCATGCCTGTACTGGATTGGACAAGAACGAATTTAGATTATAAGGTGGAAGATGGTTCAACCGCACTTCGTTTTGAAGCAGTTGCTTTCGCTGCCTTTGAAATGTATTTATTAAAAAGACCAGGTTCTGAAGAAACGTATTCGCAGTCTCAAAAATCTGCCGCCAAAGAATTTCTTAAGAATATTTCCGAAGAAGGAAAAAAGAAATTAATTAGCAATATTATTGCAGGTTTACCAGGTGCAGAAGAAGGGTATACCTTAGAAGAATTCAATACTATTTTGGCCACTTATGATTCTATTGGTCCTAAAGAATTAAAAGAAAACTTATTCCAATTTCTATCTGAAATTATTCCGATTGCCGAAAAATCGGGTATAAAAATGTGTATACATCCTGATGATCCGCCGTTTCCAATATTAGGGCTGCCAAGGGTCGTAAGCACAGAGCAAGATATTATTGACCTATACAATGCCGTTGATAGTCCAAACAACGGATTAACTTTTTGCACGGGTTCTTTTGGAGTTCGGCCTGATAACGATTTACTTGGTATGATAGAACGTTTAGGAGATCGCATACATTTTATTCATTTACGCAGCACACAAAGAGACGCCGATGGCAATTTTCATGAAGCGAATCACTTAGAAGGCGATGTAGATATGTACTCAGTTATGAAGGCGTTGATCAATGAACAGGAAAAAAGAAAATCAGCTGGTAGAAAAGATACTAGAATGCCTATGCGACCTGATCATGGCCATAAAATGTTAGACGATTTGAGGAAGAAAACAAATCCTGGTTATTCAGCAATAGGTAGGCTAAGAGGTTTAGCTGAATTAAGAGGATTGGAAATGGGGATTCGAAAAAGTCAACAATTAGATACTTCTATTTAAAAACAATGACATTATGAAAATCGTGTTCCAGTTCGTAATCTTACTTCTTATTTTATCATGTAACAATAACTCGAACACGATTATTACCGTACAAAACACTTTAAATACAAATAGAAGTTTTGAAACAGTCACTTTAGACTTAGAAAAACTAAGACTTAGTGGCGGTAATGAATCTATTTTTATAGAAGATTTTGAAACGGGTGAAAAACTTATTTCACAAGTAATTGATGAGAATAACGATGGCAAGTTTGACGTGCTTTTGTTTCAACCTGAAATGCCCGCCAATTCTGAGAGAAAATTTAATATAAAAACTGGTGCAATTTCTAAAGAAAAGGATAGTATACCAGCCTGTTATTCTAGGTTCGTACCAGAAAGAACAGACGATTATGCTTGGGAAAACAATAGGGTAGCATTCCGCACATATGGCCCAAGAGCTCAAGAAATGATTGAATCCAATATCAACGGAGGAACACTCTCAAGCGGTATTGATGCATGGTTAAAAAGAGTTGAATATCCCATTATCAATAAATGGTATAAAAAGGAAACCTCTAACACGGGTTCTTATCACGAAGATACAGGAGAAGGTCTAGATAATTTTCATGTAGGTATAAGCAGAGGTGTTGGCGGTATCGCTAAAAAAGTAGATAGCACCTATTATATTTCGAAAAATTTTACCGCTTGGAAAACTTTGTTCAATGGACCTATACGTACTTCTTTCATTTTAGAATATGCATCATGGGATGCCGGTGGAAAGAAAATATCGGAGAAAAAGAAAATTTCTTTAGATAATGGAAGTAACCTTTCTAAATTTGAAGTAACAGTTAAAGGAACCGACACAATTTCTTCAGGTTTAACATTACATGAACGAGAAGGTGAAATAACAACGAATGATGAGTACGGATGGGTTAGTTATTGGGAACCACATGACGATTCTCAATTAGGCACCGGTATTGTTGTTCCAAACAATACTATGGTTGGCCATGAACATTATGTAACAAATATACAGGACGCTAGCAATTTGTTCGTTCACATTTCTAGTGAAAATACTAATGTAACCTACTATGCAGGTTTTGGGTGGAAAAAGAGTGGTCAATTTCAAAATAAAAATGAGTGGAATGAATATTTACAACACTTTTCAGAAGGTTTGAAAAATCCATTGCTTGTACGAGTACAATAGGGCTGTTCAAAAACTTAAAATCATCAATTAAAAAAAATATTTTAGATGTTAATTTTCTTTTATAAGTAGATTTACTTATCAAGAGCTTTTAATTCCTCTTCAGTAAATTCCATCCCAGAAGCAGATTTTATACTTCTAAGCTTATTAATATGCACTTTACGCAATGTTTTGGGAACATCAGAAAAAGCATTGGTAACATATGATATTATGTCGGCAATATCTTTATCTGAAATAGATTCATTTCTTATTAGACCCGGCATTGCCAAATTCATATTGTATTCTTCACCGTTTACATGTACAGGACCTTCTAAGCCATGTAGTAGTATTAGCGCTAAACGTGCTGTATTTTTCACGTGCTCAGAATTCATTAAAGGAGGCGCTAGCCCTTCTATGCCTTTTCCGTCGGACCCATGGCATGATGCACAAATTTGGAAAAACATTTTTGACCCACTAGTTCTGTTATCTTCTTTAATTTTTTTTCTAGTATAAATTGAATTTAGATTACCCTGTTTTTTATCTGAAATACTCCTGACAAGCTTATTTACAAATTCAGTATGCTTCAGGGTATCCATTATCGCTTTATTACTAGAAATTAAGGTATCAACACCGGTCAATCCACTAACTACCGCTTCAGTAATAGTGCTATTAAGTTTTCTTCTTTTTAAAATCTCCAACATAATTGGAGTAAACTTATCTTCATTAAGGGCTATCCAACTTCCTATTGAACCACCCAAATAAACATCCAAACCAAGTTTATTTTTCTTCAAAATTGAATTAAAAACACTAACTGCCTTTTCTATATTTTCTTCGGAAACAAAATGTTGTGATAGCACAAGGGCATGAGCAATAGCCTCAAGATTATCGGTGTTCATAACCTCCACTAAGAAATCAAATGACAATGCGTCCCAACCTTCTAGAACATATAAAGCATGTATTTGGCTTAATTTATTTTTGGAGTTGAGTGCTACATCCTTAACTGCGTCAATAGTCTGGGTTAATCCTTTAAAAATCAAATAATGTTGTGCTCGGTCACGAATCCATCCGTTTTTATTGGATAACAGAGAAATTAGTTCTGTTCCGTTCAAATTATCAAAATCAGGAATGATATCAGCCATAGCATCCACATGATTTACTTTTAATATTCTTCCAAAATTGACCAACGTATCTAACCTATCCTCTTTTACTTTTTCTCTTAGATAAGGACTCATATATGCTTGATGACCAATAATACCACGATGCATATCAACAATATACATACTGCCTTCTGGACCATTCTTTAAACTTACCGGACGGAAGCCTTCATCAGAAGAAGTTAAAAATTCTTTATTCTGCCAAGCTTGTTTTGCAATGACTGAATCACCAGTAAAATTCAAAAGCGCTCTTTTCACCAAATTACCTTCTGGTATAGATATAAAAACATTCTGATCATACGATTCTGTAAACGCACCTCCTCTATAAACCAATGGACTACAGGCAGCAGTTGCATTTACTAATATACTGTCAGCATTTAAAACACCTTTCGCATATCCCCTATTTACTGCAGCGGTATGGACTGGATATACTCTTTGGTCAGTTGTCAGAAGCTTATCAACACTAGATTTTGGTGTAAAGTATTTATTATTTATTACGGTATTTGGCAAAACATAATCGCCCAATAGTATTCTTGAATTATCATTGTAATATAACCTTCCAAAATTATCATGGGTAATACCCCATTGTCCTCTAAAGGTTGTTGGTTCTTTTTTCCAAACACCATTTGTTCGCCTATATCTAAAATTCGATTTGGCATTATAAATCCAATTATCAATATTTAATTCTAATCCATTTGGTTGATGTTCAGGATTACCTTCTACCGCATAAACAGAATCTACCAGAATTTTATTGACAGGTTGATCATCTTCAATTTCAACAAACCATAAATAGGGTGGTTCGGCATAAAGTAAGCCACCATATACATGTGCCAATGCACGAGGCATTACTAAATTATCCATGAAAATTTTCGAATGGTCGGCTACTCCATCCTTGTCCAAATCTTCTAGAATTAGGATACTCCCAGTTGGGTCTTCTTCACCTGAGCCGTGAATATCATTCATATAACCAGGCATTTGGGCCACCCATATTCTACCTTTGCCATCAAAATCTATAGCAACGGGTGCTTTCAAAAGTGGTTCTGCAGCAATAACTTCTAATTCAAACCCTTCTTCAATTTTATAGGAATCTAATGAAACTCTCATTTTCTTATTAGAGGATTCACATGAGCATAAAACATAACCAAGGGTGAAAAATAAAATAAGCTTAAAACGCATGAAATAAATAAATTTAGACAACATAATAATGACCTGAATATACAGAGATATAACTCTGATTTAAACTAAATATTCAGGAACTTTAAACTTGAAGACCTTCTCGTATACCTTTCTCCAAACCTGTTAATTGTGCAAGACCCATTGCTCTACCGATTAAGGAATAACCAGAATAAAATGCATTTTGGCGCCTTTTGTCATCTAATAAAACATGACCATGATCCGGTCTCATCGGAATACTAATAATACCGTTGCCAGTCTTTTTCCGCAACTGTTGTTGCTTTATAATAGCTTTCATCACTTTTTCAATTGGCACTGAACCGTTAAGATGATCTGCTTCATAAAAACTGCCATCTTCTTCTCGCATGACATTCCTTAAATGAATAAAATGAATTTTATCACCAAAATCATCGATTATCTTTACCAAATCATTATTTGCAGATGCACCTAACGAGCCAGAGCAAAAAGTAAGTCCATTACTTGGTGATGGGCAACATTCTAATAAAAATTTAATTTCTTCGTAATTAGAAACAATTCTTGGTACACCAAATACAGAAAATGGTGGGTCATCTGGATGAATAGCCATACGGACACCAATTTTTTCAGCTTCAGGAATAACGGCATTTAAAAAATAAGACAAATTATCTTGAAGTTGTTTTTTAGAGATTTTTAAAACTGTAGCATGATTGGCTTTAAAATCTTCTAATGCAATTAGCTTTCTAGAGCCTGGCATTCCGGACAAAATGGATTCTTCTAGTTTCCTTTTCCCAAAGTCCGTAAGTCCATTAAAGTAAGTTTTCGTTTCATCATATACTTCTTTAGTGTATGATTCTTTTGCGTTTTCTCGTTCTAAAATGAATAAATCAAAAGCTGCTGCAGAAATTGGGCTATATCGTAAAGCCGACGCACCTGTTGGTAAAATAAAATCCAAATCGGTACGTGTCCAATCTATCAATTGCATAAAATTATAGCATACATCGTATATACCTTTTTCAGCAAGATTTTTAAGCGTTTGAATGTAATTGGCAATATAGGTATCCCTTTCTGGTAGTCCGTATTTAATTGCCGAATGAATATTGACACTTTCAACTACCGCCCATTCCATACCATGGGCCACAATTTCAGATTTTAATGTAGCAATCGTTTCTGAAGGCCACACCTCACCAATTGGAACTTTTTGACATGCAGCTACAATTCCCTCTACACCCAATTGTTTTATATCTGATAAGGTTACTCCAAATTCAGGACCGAACCAGCGAAAGGTCTTCTTTAAATAATCCATACTTTTTACTTACAAATAAATGATTCTAAAGGATAATACCTTTATAAATACTGAATACAATCGATTACAAAATAAAGTATTTAAATACGATTCAAAAGCTATAAAACCGCATAGTTATTTCTATATAAAATATTGGCTATACACCTGAAAATGAACTAAAACCACCATCAACGTCGTAAACACTACCAGTAACAAAACTAGAAGCGTCACTTAACAAATAGTGCACCATACCATTAAGTTCTGAAGCATCACCAAAACGCCCCATAGGTGTATTTTTAATTATGCTGTTACCTCTTTCAGTATAAGTACCATCATCATTAGTTAACAATCTTCTGTTTTGATTGCCAATAAAAAAACCCGGCGCAATGGCATTCACTCTTATTTTATCTCCGTGTTTAGAGGCAAGCTCATTTGCCATCCATTTTGTAAAAATATCTATGGCTCCTTTTGCCATTGAATAACCCAATACCCTAGAAATACTTTGCTTAGCGGCCATTGAAGAAATATTTATTATGGAACCATAACCCTGCTCTACCATTAATTGGCTCAATATAATTGTTGGAATCACAGTACCAAATAAATTAATATCGACTACTTTTTGGGTATCCCCCATTGCTATATCTTGAATCGTCTGATCAGGTTTCAATGTTGCTCCAGGTATGTTTCCACCAGCAAGGTTTACGAGTCCGTCTAAATGGTTGAATTCTTTTTTTATTTCTTTCCTTAATGTAGTAAGTTGCCCCTCATTCATAACATCTACCTTAAAAATATGGGTGCTGTTGGTTACTATAGCATTCAATTCATCTTGCTTAGCCTTTAACTTGTCTTCTGATCTGCCAAGTAATAATACATTTGCCCCATTTTTAACAAGGTATTCAGCAATTGAACCTCCAAGAGTACCAGTACCTCCAGAAAGTGCGTAATTCCTATTTTTTAAAGATAATAACTCGTTCATATATATATTTCTTTTATTCTAAAGGATTTAATTCAAAATTTTTTTAATGCTATTATTGTAAATCGCTAACCACCTCTAACACCTTATCTACAAAATGAAATTCTACAGTTTTCTAACGATAAAAAACGTAGCTTCTTTACTATTTACCTTTGCTATGCCAAGTTAAGGGATTTCTTAAAATGAACTCGTGAATTATAGTCTTTATAAAAACTAGATTCCCAATTTATTAACTGAATTCAATTATTACAATCAATGAACCATGGCTTTTTTACCCAATAATATTATCAGTTTGATGAAAATTATACCCATTCTAATATTTTCTAGTATAGAGTAGCTTATTTACTCTCCACACCTGTAACTTTGCCTACTATTTCAATAGACCGTGAAGAAAGCAATTCTCTTTATGATTATAAGCACGTTTTCATTCAGTTTAATGAATTCGTTTGTAAAATACCTCAGTTATTATCCGACCTTTGAAATTGTTTTTTTCAGAACAGCTGGCTCTTTACTATTAGGAACTACCTATATTTTGATTAAAGGAATTCCAATCTTAGGTAACAGTAGAAGATTACTGATTTTTAGAGCTTTAGCCGGGATAACCGCTATGAGTCTTTTTTTTATGTCATTGCAATATTTACCTGTAGGCACAGCCGTTTCCCTGAGGTACCTGGCACCAATATATGCCGCAGTTTTTGCTATTTTTTTACTAAATGAGAAACTAAAAACTATTCAATGGTTTCTCTTTTTATTAGCATTTAGTGGAGTGTTGGTTTTAAAAGGTTTTGACCAAGAACTCAATACAACAGGTCTGCTGTTAGTTTTAGTTGCTTCAGTCTTTAGTGGACTGGTTTATGTTCTTATACGTAAAATAGGCAATAGCGACCATCCATTAGTAATTGTAAATTATTTCATGTTTATCGGCACAGTAATTGGCGGTGTATTAAGTATAAAAGGATGGATTCAACCGAAAGAAAATGATTGGTTATTATTATTAAGCCTCGGTATTTTTGGATTCTTCGGACAAGTATTCATGACCAAAGCTTTTCAAATAGCTAAGACCAATTTAGTTGCTCCACTTAAATATATTGAAGTAATATTTACGATTTTGATAGGAGTTACTTGGTTCCATGATATATATTCCATTTGGAGCCTAATGGGAATTCTAATGATTATCGCCGCCTTGGTAGCCAATGTGATAATTGGTAAACAATAAATACATCTGTTACATATCAAAATAAAAAAAGCCACCGAATATATAGTTTCGGTAGCATATAGTTATGGTCAGAAATTTCTATTATTTTCGAGCAGATTCCTGCTCAGCTAAACTATTATTAACATCATTTAATGAGTTTACTATTACCGTTGTTACCTCATCTTGTATCTCCTCAGAATAGTTTAAGTAATAAACAGCAGACAACATTAGTGTTAATGCTAACATTAAATTCACAATCATTTTAGAATCGAAGAAATTATCTCTTTTGTCCATATCAGTATGTGTCTGGTTTACAGTAGAAATATAAATCGAAAAAATTAAATTAACAAATTTTTAAGAAAAATATTAAAATTATTCTGTGCTACAAAACAGTTACTGCTTTAAGGAAAGATGAAATATTAACTTTTATTTAACTGATTTACAAAACGTTAGAATGCAAATACATTAAAATTCATATCAAAAAAGATACATTAGATAATTTATCATTTCTAATTTTACAGTGACAGTTTAATCAAAAAAAAATTAATAAATAGAACACATGAAAATCTTAAAATCAATTACGTTAACTACACTGCTATTTTTAGCCATTGGTCTAAATGCACAAAACAAGAAAGACCAAAAGATAATAAAAGATGCAAATAAAGCTAAAGACAAGCTAATGAAAATGGAAGTGGGCCTAGACCACTTTTTTAAGAATTCAGCCGGATATGTGGTATTCCCTAATGTTGGTAAAGGCGGATTCATTATTGGTGGCGCTTCTGGAAATGGAGTAGTTTATGAAAACGGAATTATGATAGGAATGGCCAATTTAAAAAAATTAAGTGTAGGTCTACAGGCAGGTGGTCAAGCAATTACTGAAATTATATTCTTTGAAACAGAAGCTGACTTAGCAAAATTTAAAGAAGGTGATTTTGAATTTTCAGCTGAAGCCTCAGCAGTTGCTTTAAAATCTGGTATTGCAGTTAATGCAAAGTATAGAGATGGCGTTGCAGTTTTTGCACTACCAAAAGCAGGGCTAATGGCAGATGCATCAATTGGGGGTCAAAAGTTCGATTATAAGCCAATGACGAATTAATCCATTTAGAATGAAATAAGAAAGCCGCCTGTTAGGCGGCTTTCTTATTTTTAATATTATCCATTTGCGGTAAAACCTGGGTAACAGGTCATCCCTCCATCAACAAATATGGTCGTTCCATTTATATATTCAGATTCATCTGATGCCAACCAACTGGCTACACTGCCAATATCATCAGGAATTCCAATTTCTTTGTATGGAATTAATTTCAACATACTTTCCCTACCCTCTTTAGTACTCCAAACATCTTTATTTATATCTGTTTTTATAGCACCCGGTGCTATTGAGTTACATCGTATTTTATCTGGACCGTATTCTTGACAAATAGTTTGCATCAACATTACCAAACCTCCTTTAGATGCGGCATAGTTCGCATGACCTGCCCAAGGAATTACTTCATGTACAGAACTCATATGAATTATCTTGCCTAAAGATTTTGAAATCTCTAGTCGTATTCCTCTTCTTTTGAATTCAATTATTGCCTCTTTGGCACAAAGAAACTGTCCGGTTAAATTTACGTCTATAACTCTTTGCCAATCTTTCAATGGCATTTCGTGTAATGGATGGTCTAGTTGCATCCCGGCATTGGCTACACATACATCAACGGTACCAAATTCAGCTATGCCCTTTTTGAACATAGATTTAACCTCATCTTCCTTACTAACATCACATTTAACTACAATAGCATTACCGCATTCAGATTTAGAGCTTATCCAATGTGCAACTTCCTCAGCGTCTTCTTTACTACTATGATAGTTGATAACCATATTGGCACCTTCCATAGCCATTGCCTTTGCTACGGCCTCTCCTATACCATCACTAGAACCGGTAACAATACAAGTTTGTCCTTCTAATCTTTTATTCGGTTTTTGCATATCTTCATTTTAGTACTCTAAAGTTAGTTCACAAAATGTCGATTGATGATCGTTATAATTAAAATTTTTGACGCACGATATTTATACTAAAATATAAATGAAAAAAGCTGATAATGCTCTCAAAATCTGAAAACACTATCAACTTTTAATTGCGATTAAAAGTGATATTATTTACCGTTAAAAAATATCATAATACCTATTACAATTAGTATAATTATAATGGAAACCATCACATCTACCCAATTATAACTACTCTTGTTTTTATTCTTTTCTTCCTCCGTTATGGTACCAAAAGTTAGGTTTACAATTTGTTCTTGATCTGGCGCTTTTGTCAATAAACTAACTACTACCATGAAAATCAAACAAAACAAAAAGAACCATGCTCCAAAGCTTAAGAAATTCATATCCCCCAGATAAAATAAGATTCCATCTGGATCTAAACTTCCTTTTACCAATTCTAAGGATATTCGGATAAAGGCTACTACAATACCCATTACCAAGGTATAAAAGGCACCTGTAGCATTTATTCGCTTATAGAAAATACCTAATAAGAAAACAGCTGTTATTGGTGGCGCAATATACGATTGAACACTCTGTAGATATTCATACAACACACCAGAAATATTTGCCATAATAGGAATCCAAATAATTCCTATAATGACCACAAATACTGTAGCAATTTGACCTGTTCTCACCAATTTCTTTTCTGGAGTATTGGGTCTCAATTTTTTATAAACATCAACTGTAAAAAGCGTAGAACAAGAGTTGAATACCGAAGCCAATGAACTCATTAAAGCAGCTAGTAATCCTGCAGCAACTAGACCTCGTAAGCCAGATGGCAATAAATTACTCATCAATACAGGGAACGCCTCATCTGGATTATCCCATTGTAATTCACCTCGCATTTTCAAGGTCAACGCTATAACCCCAGGAATTAAAAACAAAAAGACAGGTAAAAGCTTTAATAAGGCCCCAAAAATAGTACCGCGCCTACCCTCTTTAATGTTTCTTGCAGTTAAGGTTCTTTGCACAATATATTGATCCGTACACCAATACCAAATACCTACTATTGTACTGGTAATGAAAAGCGATGGCCAAGGAAAATCTGGATCTGTTGCAGGTCGCCACATATTAAAATATTCAGGTCCTAAGGTATCTACCATACTTCCCCAGCCCCCAACTTTATCTAAACCGATAAAAGTTAAAACTGCTGCACCAACAACCAAAAGAATTGCCTGAAGTGTTTCTGTATAAACCACTGCACGCATTCCACCTAAAACAGTATAAATCCCTGTTAATACAACCGTTGCAATGGCACCCGTCCAAAAATCAATACCCAACAAGGCAGAAACCACTACACCACCAGCATAAATGGTTACTGAAATTTTCGTAAGTACATAAGCCACTATTGAAAATATAGATAATACCCATCTTGATCTTGCATCAAAGCGTTTCTCCAAAAACTCTGGCATCGTAAAAACACCACTTCTAGCATAAAATGGTAAAAATACCCAACCCAACATCAATACTACCCACGCATGTATTTCATAAATAAGCAAGGGAAGTTTATTACTTGCACCCGTACCTGCTAAACCAACTACATGCTCCGAACCAATGTTTGATGCAAATATTGAGGCACCTACCACGAACCAACCGATATTTCTACCGGCTAAAAAATAATCTTCTGTATTGTCTTCTTTCTTTCGAATAACCCAAACGGCTATTCCGACCAGTACTAAAAAGTAAAGTAAAATACTAATCCAGTCTAAATTGTCTAATTGTTGCATGCTAATGGTTTATTTGGTAGAAAACTTAAAGGTAGTTTTGGTTGAATATTTATCTCCTGGTTCTAAAGTAACAGAAGGAAATTTTGGTTGATTTGGAGAATCTGGATAATGTTGTGTTTCTAAACAAAATCCGCTTCTCTTAATGTATGTTCCACCGTTTGGTGCCGGCAGTGTTCCATCTAAAAAATTACCTGTGTAAAATTGTATGCCGGGTTCATCGGTTAGCACCTCTAATGTGCGACCAGACTCTGGGTGATATGCTTTGGCTACTGAACGATAACCAGATTCATAATCGTTCAATACCCAACAATGGTCAAACCCACCTCCGAGTTCTATTTGTTCATTTTCTGCATTTATGTCTTGGCTTATTAGTTTTGCCTTTCTAAAATCGAAAGGTGTACCTTCTACCGTTGCTAAATCTCCTGTCGGTATTAACCCACTATCGACAGGAATGTATGTGTCAGCATTAATTTCTATTTCATGATCCAGAATCGTTTGTGAAAAATTACCAGAAAGATTAAAGTATGAATGCTGGGTAAGGTTAACGACAGTAGTTTTATCTGTTGTAGCTTCGTACAAGACGTCCAAACTATTATCAGGATTTAATGTATAAGTTACCATAGTAGTTAAGTTACCCGGAAAACCTTCTTCCATATCCTTACTTAAATAACTAAGCTTCAAAACCCCCTTATCACCCTCATTTACCTCTATTACCTTCCACACAACCTTGTCAAATCCTTTCAAACCCCCATGCAAATTATTCTCTCCATTGTTTTTAGCCAAGGTATATTCTGTACCATTTAAGCTGAATTTACCTTTAGCTATTCGGTTACCGTAACGACCTACCAATGCTCCAAAAAATGGATTATCTTTTTCATATTGTTCTAAATTCTCAAAACCTAAAACAACATTCTCTAAGTTTCCTTTTTTATCTTGAGATTTTATAGAAGTAATACGGCCACCATAAGTTATGATATCAACCTCAAATCCACTTTTATTTTTAAGGGTAAATAATTCAACTGTTTCACCACTTTTCGCTACCCCGTAATCACTTCTTTCAACTTTGATTGTCTTAGCTACTTCTTTTGACATTTCTTCGCTGCCTTTTTTCATTGTTTTTTCTTTACAGTTTATGTTCAGCATTAAAATGCCAAATAACATAAATAAATAACAGGTTTTGGTGATTGGTTTCATATTTTAAGAATTATTACAAATTATTTTTGAATAAATGAAAATACGCCTCATTGGCATTTAATTGATTTTTAAATTCACGAATCGTCGTATTCTTATCGATTACTACCAATTCAATACCTGCCATTTCTGCAAAATCTTCCATAAATTCAGTAGTCAGCGCTTGAGAATAAACAGTATGATGAGCTCCGCCAGCCAATATCCAAGATGTAGCTGCAACCTCTAAATCGGGTTTTGCATCCCAAAGCACTCTTGCTACTGGCAAATTAGGCAATTTACCCATTGGCTCTACAGCCTCTACTTCATTGACCACCAACCTAAAACGATTACCTAAATCTACTAGTGACACATTAATTGCAGGTCCTGCAGGTGAATTAAAAACCAAACGTACCGGATCTTCTTTACCTCCTATGCCTAAGGGATGTACTTCACAAGACGGTTTTCCATCTGCAATGGATGGACAGATTTCCAACATATGAGATCCCATAACATACGCCTTTTCAGGAGTAAAATGGTAGGTGTAATCTTCCATAAAAGAAGTTCCACCATTCAACCCTTTAGCCATAACTTTTAAAGCACGTAACAAAGCAGATGTTTTCCAATCTCCTTCGCCACCAAAGCCATAACCATCGGCCATTAATCGCTGTGTAGCAATACCGGGTAATTGTTTCAACTCTCCTAAGTTTTCAAATGTATCGGTAAAGGCTTTAAAACCGCCTTCATCTAAAAATGCCCTTAGCCCTAATTCTATTTTTGCAGCATCAATAAGTGATTCTCTTTTTTCTCCACCACTTTTTAGCTTTTCACTTAGCACATAACTATCCTCGTATTCTTTAACCAAAGCATCTACTTGCTTTTGGGTTAACTTATTTATGTGTTTTACCACATCAGATGAGTCATAACCATTTACAGAAAAACCAAATCGTAGTTGCGCTTCTACCTTATCACCATCTGTAACCGAAACCTCTCTCATGTTATCGCCAATTCGTGCAACGGTAAGATTCTGAAATTCATCCCACCCTAAAGCAACACGCGCCCAGTTTCCTAATTTTTGTTGAACCCTTTCTGTCTGCCAATGTCCGACAACAATTTTTCTATCTTTACGCATACGGGTCATCATATGACCAAATTCTCTATCCCCGTGTGCCGATTGATTAAGGTTCATGAAATCCATATCAATGGTTTCCCATGGTACTTCGGCATTGTATTGCGTATGTAAATGACATAAAGGTTTATTTAAAACACTCAAACCCTTAATCCACATTTTAGCGGGTGAGAACGTATGCATCCACGTAATTACCCCAATACAGTTTTTGCTTGAACTTGCTTCTAGGCAGATATCTGTAATTTCATTTGGAGTTTTAACCGTAGGTTTATAAACTATACTAACAGGTATTTCTTTTGAGAAGTTAAACCCATTAACAATGTCTTGAGAATTTTCTGCTACTTGTTTAAGAGTATCAGGTCCATATAAATGCTGGCTGCCCGTAACAAACCATATTTCCTTTTCCGCCATATTTGTAATCATCAATGTATTCTAATTATTATTGTCCGTAATAGGCATTTTTACCATGCTTACGTTCGTAATGTTTTTTTATTAAAGCATCTTTTAATCTTACCGCATTTGGGTTTATTTGCAGAGTCAAATATGCCATTTGTGCGACAGTTTCTAAGACTTTACTGTTATAAACAGCTTTAGCTGCTGTTTTACCCCATGCAAAAGGTCCGTGATTACCGATCAAAACCATTTCAACTTCTTCAGATGATAAGTTCCGTTCTTTAAAACAATCAAGAATCTGAATTCCTGTATTATGCTCGTAGTTACCTTGTATAAGGTTATCTTTCATGGGTTCGGCGCAAGGTATATCGGCAGTTAAATGATCCGCATGCGTCGTACCGAATACGGGAATATCTTTTTGGGCCTGGGCCCATGCTACCGAATACATAGCATGCGTATGTGCTATACCACCAATATGATTCCAGTTTTTATACAGAAAGGCATGTGTTTTTGTATCTGAAGAAGGTCTCATAGAGCCTTCTATAATAGTATTATCATAATCTACAATCACAATAGCATCTGGAGTTAACTTTTCGTACGGCACACCACTTGGCTTAATTGCAAAAACCCCATTTTTCCTATCAACGGCACTTACATTACCGAAAGTATAAATGACAAGCCCAAGGTTATTAAGCTCAATATTTGCTTCAAAACATTCTTCTTTAAGTGCTTTGTATTTTGAACTCATGCTTCTAATTTTTTTTAACTGAACTTTCAATAAAGTCTCCTAAGGCTGTGTAAGAATCCATTAATTTCTCATAGGTTTCAATGGTATCTTTTTGAGGGTGGTATTCTGCTTCAAACTCACTACCCATATGGGTACTTGCCTCAACAACATTTGAATAAATGCCTGATGCTACCGCTGCGTAAATTGCTGCACCTAATGCAGGGGCTTGATCAGAGGCTGCTACTTTTATAGGCGTGTTCATTACATTGGCTAAAGTCTGCATAATGTATGGCGATTTTCTTGCTACACCACCAATACCGATAACAGCATCTATTCGAACTCCTTCTTCTTTAAATCGGTCGGCAATTTTTTTGGAACCAAAACATATAGCGTTTACCAATGCCTTGAATATATGTGGCGCTTTACTCCCTAATGATAAATTTGAAATTGCACTTTTAAGATTTTGGTCGGCATCGGGTGTTCTTCTTCCGTTTATCCAATCTAAGGCTGTTGGTATACTTTCCGATAACGGAATAGCTTCTGCTGCATCTGATAATTTTCTAATGAAGTCGTTCTCGATTTCATTTTTTAAATCTATTTTTTGCTGT
This sequence comes from Maribacter orientalis, assembly GCF_900109345.1. GTDB lineage: Bacteria > Bacteroidota > Bacteroidia > Flavobacteriales > Flavobacteriaceae > Maribacter > Maribacter orientalis. The sequence goes on along the minus strand of NZ_FNZN01000003.1, from coordinate 237,672 downwards.
TCCGACAAAATAGTTGATGTCATTACCAAATTATCAATTGGCCAATCTAGCACATCTTTAAACCAAGCCAACAAATCGCCAAAGGCAGATTGACCTGCCTCTAACCCAATCAAACCAGGTATTACAGAACCATCGACTTGACCACAAATACCTTTAATAGTTTTCCCATTAATAGCATCATTAGTTGCCACCATGATATCACATGTAGAGGTACCCATTACCCTCACTAGGGCATTCTTATCTATTTTGGCACCTACTGCACCTGAATGTGCATCGAACGTACCGACCGCGATAACGGTGTCGGTAGTTAAACCAAGTTTATCTGCCCATTCTTGACTTAAATTACCCGCAACCTTATCAGAAGTGTATGTTTCATTATAAAGATTATCTAGCAAATCCGCCAGATACAGGTCTACCTTTTCTAAAAATTCTTTAGGCGGAAGTCCACCCCAGCTTTCATGCCACATGGCTTTGTGACCTGCCGCGCATCGACTTCGTTTAAATGATTTTAAATCTTTATTTTCTATTAACAGATAGGTCATTAAATCGCAATGCTCCATCCATGTGAAGGCATTATTTTTAACCGCTTCATCTTCCTTAACTATATGTGCGATTTTTGCCCAAAACCACTCAGAAGAATAAATACCCCCAACATATTTAGTGTAATTTTCACCGCCCCAACTTACTCCTAATTCATTAATCAGTTCAGCTTCTTTAATCGCGGTATGATCTTTCCAAAGCACCATCATTGCATTCGGGTTCTCAGTGAAACCATCGACCATTGCCAACGGAACTCCATTTTTGCTCACTGGAACAGGTGATGAACCTGTAGTATCTATACAAATTCCTTTTACTCCTTCAGGATTTACTTTACTCTGATTCATTACAGATTTTATTGTAAACTCCAAACCTTCTATATGGTCAAGTGGATGTTGCCTAAATTGATTAATAGAAGGGTTACAATATTTTTGTTCCATCCATCTTTTGTACCAGTGGACTTCAGATGCAATCTCTTTTCCGTTTTTAGAATTTATCAATACAGCCCTAACGGAATCTGAACCATAATCTAACCCAATTACAAATGCCTTTTTCAAATCCTTGTTATTATAAAGTTATAAGTAATAAATACTTATTAAAATTTATTACATCATATCACCTTCTACAACAATTACCGAAAAAGGTGGTATAGTTAGTTCTAAAACACCTTTTGCGAATTTAAAATCCTTGAAATTTTTAGGAGTAATTTTATTCGGATTTTCAAAAGAATTATGGTCCTGTAAACTAATTGAACTTAAAATGGTACTATTGATATTCTTCAATTTGAATTCATTCAAGTCAATGACAACCGTATTACTCTTTTTGGTATCTATATTGGTAAAGGAAATATGGACTTTTTGGCTTGAATCTTTAGATGCTGAAACCGTTAGTGCAGGTAATGACTCATTATCAAAAGAATACATTGGCGAATCGAAAGATAGTGGTATCAAGGTAGCATCTTGATGTACCTTGTACATGTTCATCACATGATAGGTCGGGGTGAGAATCATCTTCTCCTTATCGGTCAAAATAACCGCCTGTAAGACATTGACCGCCTGTGCTAAATTCGCCATTTTTACGCGATCCGCATGATTATTGAAAATATTCAAGTTCATCCCCGCAATCATGGCATCTCGCATCGTATTTTGTTGGTATAGGAACCCGGGATTAGTACCTTCGGATACTTCATACCAACCACCCCATTCATCAACAATCAAATCTACTTTTTTTTCCTCATCATACTTATCCATTATGGCAGTATGCTTAACAATGAGCTCTTCCATCAACCAAGATTCCTTCATGGTCTTGAAATACGTTTCTTCATCAAAATTTACATCCGGACCTTTAGCACCCCAATCGATAACCGAATAATGGTGAAGGGCTACCCCTTGTAACATATTTTTGGGTATATTTTTCATCAATACCTCTGTCCAGTTATAATCGTCATTACTGGCCCCTGAGGCTATTTTATAAATACCACCCTCTACATCGGCATCAGACATGAACGTAACGTATTTTTTATAGATATCTGCGTAGTATTCCGGACGCATGTTACCTCCACAACCCCAAGCTTCATTTCCTATTCCCCAATATTTTACTCCCCAAGGTTCTTCCTTACCGTTCTCACGTCTTAGATCGGACATGGGGCTTTTGCCCTTAAAATTGGTGTACTGCACCCAATCTGCCAATTCCTGTACCCCGCCACTACCTACATTACCCGATAAATAAGGCTCAGCTCCTAATTCCTTACAAAGGTTCAAGAAATTGTGGGTTCCAAAACTATTATCCTCAGTTACTCCGCCCCACCAAGTGTTTACGATGGTTGGCCTTTTTTCCAAATCGCCTATCCCATCCATCCAATGGTAGGTATCCGCAAAACACCCTCCAGGCCAACGTAAATTCGGAATCTGTAATTCTTTTAAAGCTTCAATGATATCTATTCGTACGCCCTCTGAATTGGGGATGACACTATTTTCACCAACATAAAAACCCTCATAAATGCATCTACCCAAGTGCTCAGCGAAATGGCCATAAATGTGTTTGCTGATTGTTGGTGAGTTTTCAATACTAACAATTTCAATTTTTGTTTGAGCAGAAATTAATTGGGAGAAGCCAACCAAGATCAAAATTGCCCCAGACTTTAAAAAATGTTTATACATAAAGTGTATTTATTTAATGAATTGATTATTAACCTTAAATATGGAAAATAAAAATTCTAGCCATATTTAAAATCGAATTAGTGTTTTAGTTCCCTACAATTTGTTCAACAATAATAATTAAAAAAAGTGTATTTTAAACACTTATATATAAAAAATTATTACATCATAAATAAATCCCCCAAAATAATTAGCTTGCCATTCTATTAGATAAATAATGATACTTAGCACATACAATAAAGAAGACAAAGTATTACTCGCAGTCGACTGCATTATTTTTGGTTTTTTAAAAGATGAATTAAAAATTTTACTTGTACAAAGAGACTTTGAGCCTGAAAAAGGAAAATGGTCTCTTATTGGTGGTTTTCTTAAAAAAGAGGAAAATTTAGATAAGGCCGCAATAAGAATTTTACATCATTTAACAGGTCTTAAGAATATTTATATGGAACAGGTGTATACCTTTTCTAAAGTAGATAGAGATCCTGCAGAAAGAACCATATCTGTTGCTTATTATGCACTTATTGATATTGCTACACATGATGAGAAAATTTTAAAACAAAACCCTATTCAATGGTTTAATTTAAAAAATGCACCAAAGTTGATTTTTGACCATAATCGTATGGTTGAAAAAGCAATTGCAAGGTTACGCAGAAGAGCATTGAGTAAGCCAATTGGTTTTGAGCTTTTACCTGATAAGTTTACTATGCGACAGCTTCAAAAATTATATGAGGCCATTCTTGATTCTAAATTGGACAAGCGTAATTTCATTAACAAGTTCAATTCATTTGATATATTAATAAAATTGGATGAAAAAGATATGAGTTCTTCTAAAAAAGGTGCTTATCTTTTTAAGTTCGACCAAGAAAAATACAACCGAAAGGTAGAAGACGGTTTCAACTTTAAAATATAGAAATTTTAAAATACCGTTTTAAGAAATGTATCAATTCCTTTAACCGTAGGTTCAAACCAAGGGTTGTAAAGGACAAAAGAATGTGGTGCGGTCTCAAAAGAGATAACCTCAGAATAGATACTATAACTGCGTAAAATATTAATATAATCTTCCCTACCAGCATGCATTCGAGTTACCGAACTATTAATAAATAAGGTTGGAGGAGTTTTAGAATTTACATAAGTAAGTGGAGATGCCATCTTCCATAAACCTGGGTTTTCTTCCTTACTATACCCAAACCAATATGTTGCCGCAGAAATACTGTTACTATCATCTACCTCTCCACTTTCTGGATGAACAAAAGACAGTGTACCGTCTAAGTCGATAATAGCATTTACATGCGATGATATTTCTGAATTACAAATACCATTCTCGAAAAGTAGTTTATTCGCGGTGGTCCCTAAAAAAGCAGCCAATTCACCCCCGGCAGAAAAACCAGAAACTACAATTTTTTCCGGATCAATATTGTACTTAATTGCATTTTTACGCACCCAACGAATTACGGCTTTAAGATCGTAAACTGCTGAAGGGAACAATGCTTCGGTAGACAATCGATATTCTGGTGTGATGCTAACATAGCCTTTATTTGCCAATTGTTGTGCTAACGGATAATGCTGAGCTCTGTTACCTGAACGCCAACCACCACCATGAATGATAATAATGGCAGTTCTTAATGCATTGGATTGAATTTTAGGCTGAAAAACATCAAGCTTCAAAGCTCTTTCCCCAAATGAACAATAGGTAATATCCTTTTCCTCTTGAACTGTGTCGAAATCAAATTCTTTAACAATCTTAATGTATGGATGTGTTTTAATATCCTTGGCAAATGCCGAAGTAGTAGTATATGAGGTATCACGTACTCCTGTAATTCCATCAAGGTTTTGGGATGCAACGTAATTAAACATCATTGCCATTATGAACGAAATAGCATACGTCAAAATCTTAAATTTCATAAATTTTATTTACTTGACCGAAGTTGGCATAATACGCTCATCACCAAAAATTATTTTCCCAAAAATTAGGATTTTGTATTTTTAATTAAAGGTCCAATTCAAACTTTTTTAATCTTAAAATTTTCAACTACTAATTAAAATAAACCTACAATTATATAGAAAACATTTGAATTAAGAATATCTAATATCTTCAAGGAAATCTACTTTATTCGTTTACGAAAAGATTAAAATTAATAAATCATTTCAAATAGACAACGAATAGACTTTTTAATATAACTAACTCTCTCAAAATAAATTTTTGAATCAATTTCAGTTATTTTAAGAAATAGATAAACTTACCCCATTTATTAACGTTTATCGTATATTTATTATTCTATTTAAAATGAGTAAGAAAACCACCATTTACGATATTGCCAAAGAGCTACAAATCACAGCCGCTACTGTATCAAGGGCCCTAAACAACAATCCTAGAATCAGTAAGAACACACGTGAACTTGTACTTGAAACAGCGGCACGAATGAATTATAAGCAGAATAGGCTGGCTTTGGCACTCAAAAGTGGAAAGAGTAATAATATTGGTGTTGTTGTACCCTACATTAATAGAAATTTCTTTTCATCAGTTATAAGAGGCGTTGAAGACGAACTTTATCCTAAAGGCTATCATGTAATTATTTCTCAAACACATGAAGATAAGGACCGGGAGCTGAAAATTATTCAGAACTTACTTAATGCCCAAGTAGATGGCATTTTAATATCTACATCCTATACAAATGAAGAAAAAAACAAATTAGAACCTGCCCTAAAAAAATCTACACCGTTTATTTTCTTTGATAGAAAATTAGATTTTCCTGACATTAGTTCAGTTACTATAGATGACTACCAAGGGGCTTACGATGCTACTAAACATCTCATAGACCAAGGATGTAAACGAATAGCTCACTTTTATGTGAACAATGGTCTTGAACTTTATAAAAACAGATTGCTTGGTTATAAGAATGCGCTATTACAGAGCGGATTTGAAGTTGTTCCAGAATATATTATTCCCTTAAAAAATGATATGGAAGCAGGTATGGAAGCCGCAAAAACTCTCATGAATTTACCTGTACCCCCAGATGCAATTTTCTCTTCAACTGACAACAGCTTACTTGGAGCTGTAAAATATTTACAAGGATTACCCATCCACATACCTGATGATTTTTGTGTAGTAGGTTTTAGTAACGAACCGTTCACCGAATTTATGGAACCATCAATAAGTTCTGTTGACCAATCGCCAGTGGAAATGGGAAGAATGGCAGCAAAAGTATTCTTAGAACAAATGGACAGCGAACAATCGGTCAAAATTCACAAAAAAGTTATACTTCCTGCTAAATTGGTTATCAGAAAGTCTTCCAGTAAAATTCAGTAGGAATGTTTTTTATAAAATTTAAAGAGAAACTCCCCTTTTCCAAGGAATAAAATCATCTTGACCCAATACATCTGCTTTTGCCTCTATTTCACCACTGGCTACCATAACAACATACTCCAAGATCTCTTCACCCATTTGTTGTATCGTTTTCTCACCACGGATGACAGCACCTGTATCAATATCAATAATATCAGGCATACGTTCTGCTAATATTGTATTTGAAGACACTTTTAAAACAGGTGCAATAGGATTACCCGTAGGTGTACCCAAACCAGTTGTGAACACAACTATATTGGCACCAGAACCTACCATACCAGTGGTACTTTCAACATCATTCCCTGGCGTACAAAGCAGGTTCAACCCTGGCTTGGTTACATATTCACCATAGTCTAAAATAGCTACAATAGGAGAAGTGCCACCTTTTTTAGCAGCACCCGCAGATTTCATTGCGTCGGTGATTAAACCATCTTTTATATTTCCTGGAGAAGGATTCATGTCAAAACCTGAACCAGCTGCCTCTGCCGAGGCTTCATAAGCTTTCATCAATTTCATGAATCGAACGGCATCTTCATCATTGACACATCGATTAACAAGCTCCTGCTCTACACCGCATAGTTCCGGAAATTCAGAAAGAATAGGTGACCCACCAACAGCTGCAAGAATATCTGAAGCATACCCTAATGCTGGGTTTGCAGAGATTCCAGAAAAACCATCAGACCCACCACATTCCAATCCCATTTTCAATTTAGAAATAGAAGCTGGTTTACGTTCAATAGCATTCGCAGCTTTTATGCCTGCAAAAGAATCTTTTATAATCGTATTCAACATTTCATCGACGGTACCCATCTGTTGTTGCTCATAAATAAGTACCGGTTTATTTAAATTGGGGTCAATGTCATTCAAGGCATTTTTCAATAAATCGATTTGTAAATTTTGACATCCTAAACTTAAAACAGTAGCACCAGCAACATTAGGGTTTTTTACATACCCTGCTAACAATTTAGCCAAGGTTTGTGAATCTTGGCGAATACCACCACAGCCACCTTGGTGTGTAATAAATTTAACGTCAACGTTGTCGAAAGTTTCACTGCTCGTTTCTGCTTTTCCATCATTGAAGTCCGCATCATTTCCATTAATAAGATTACGTAACAATTGTCGTTGTTTACGCTCTTTACCCATAGATAATTCTTTTTCAAAAACTTCTTTAAGCACTTCTATATTTCGATTCTCACAGAAAACCAGAGGAAAAAAAAGCCACACATTTTGTGTACCCACTTGCCCGTCTGGCCTATGGTACCCCATAAATGTACGGTCTTTCCACTTAGAAATATCGGGTGCGTTCCAACTTACTGTCCTTGTCTTTTTGGTCACCAAATCGCTTTGATGTTTTACATTTTCGGTCGTTAGCACATCACCCCTTTTTATCGGAAACATGGCCTTACCTACCAGAACGCCATACATAAAGATTTGGTCCTCCTTATCCAAATCAACAAATGCAATTTTATGTTTTGCTTTCGTATCGGATAGGATATTTATCTCTTCACCTTCATATTGTACACGATCACCTTGCACCAAATCTACCAAGGCAATTGCTACATTATCTTCAGCCTGTACTTTAATCAACTTTTTCTGCATGGCTTCAATTTAAAAACTAACTTAATTTTAAGAACGCTTCTTTGATTCCGTATTCATCAATCCTTTGTAAATATGTTGCGATAGCTTGTGTTAATCCTTCAATTTTATTCAAATCTTCATCCCAATATGCCGTCTTACCCAACACTTGAGATACTATTTCTTCCAATGAGTCTAATTTCCAGATGGCAGCCATTTCTGCCACAATTTCCTTATCATCATTAATAGGTAATTCTTTTCCGTTCCAAGTACCCTTATAAAAGCGAATTAAACACGCAAAAGTAAACACTGTTCGCATTGGCAAAACGTCTGTTCGCTTTACATATTCTAGTAGACTAGGTAGTACCCTTACCTTGAACTTAGCAATAGAATTCAAAGCAATACTGGCCAATTGATGTTTTATGAATGGATTTCTAAATCGGTCAAAAACTGCTTCTGCAAAAATTTCTAATTCCTCCTTTTCCATATCAAGGGTTGGAATAATTTCATCAAAAACTAATGACCGTATAAATGGTCCTGTAAATTCTTCATCAATGGTTTCTTTAACTGTTTCATTACCGTAAAGTATAGAAAAAGGCACCATGGCAGTATGTGCACCATTCAAAATTCTAACCTTTCTGGTTCGAAAAGGTTGCACATCATTTACAATCTTAACATCTAAATTGGTCTTATGAAATGGCAATTTTTCCTTTAAAGCAGCATCACCTTCAATAACCCATAAAAAGAATGTTTCGGCACTTACAATAAGATTGTCTTGATACTCTAATTGCTTATTATAAGCTTCAATTTGGTCACTTGGATATCCAGGCACAATTCTATCCACCAACGTATTATGAAAAGAACAAGAATCCAATATCCAGGTTTTAAAACCCACGGATAGTTTCCATAATGAAACATAATCCAAGATAATTTGTTTTAAAGTGTCTGAGTTATAATTAATTAATTCACATGGAATTATAGTCAATCCTTTATCTTTTGCCCCATTAAAATGGGAAAATCGTTCAAATAAAAGTCTTGTCAATTTCGCCGGAAAAGAACTTGGCGGCACCATTTCCATTGTATCTGATGCTACAAATGAAATACCAGCTTCGGTAGTATTAGAAACTATAAATTCTAATTCTTCCTCATTAGCCAAGTTCAAATAAGCATCATAATCAATATAAGGATCAATCCCTTTTACAATATTGGTGATGAGCTCTTTTTCTTCAACCTCTTTGCTATTTTTAATACCTTTTGTAAACAAGGTATATAATCCATCCTGATCATTCAACATTGATACCATACCCCTGTCAATAGGCTGTACAACAGCTATACCACCATTAAACCCTACTTCATTATTCAAGGTTTGAAAAGCATATTCAACAAAGGCACGTAAAAAATTACCTTCTCCAAACTGGATTATTTTGATGGGTAAAGTAGTTGAAACCCCTCTATTTTTTCTATTTAATTTCTGCATGAATTTTATTAAAAAAGATGCTTATTTTATAAATCAAATAAGCTGGGTAGCCATAAACTAAATTGTGGAATGTAGGTCACCAAGAATAACGCAACAATCATTGCAATAAACAAGGGTAAAAGAGGTTTAAAGACTTTCTCAATGGTTGTTTTAGCCACACCAACCCCAACAAACAATACCGAACCTACAGGAGGTGTACAAAGACCGATACAGAGATTCAATACCATGATAATACCAAAGTGTACTGGATCTAACCCCAACTTTGTTACTACTGGCAAAAATATTGGGGTGAATATCAATACCGCAGGTGTCATATCCATAAAAATACCAACGAACAGTAACAGTAAATTTATGATAAGAAGAATCACAATTTTATTATCGCTAAGGCTTAATAAACCAGTACTGATATCTTGAGGAATATTCTCATAAGACAATGCCCATGACATACACATAGAAGACCCTATCAATAACATAACAATTGCCGTAGTTGCTGATGAGTCTAATAAAATTTGTGGAAGCTTAGGAAACGTTATTTCCTTATATATAAAGCCTAGGATCAAGCTATATAAAACCGCTATTGCAGATGCTTCTGTTGCGGTAAATATGCCGGTAACGATACCGCCAATAACAACAACCAACATAAAGAGACTTGGCAATGCATCAATAAAAGTTTTTACTATTTCTTTGAAAGAACTGCGTTTACCAACCTTATATTTTTTCTTCTTTGCCCACAATGCTGCTACTATCATTAAGAACAGTCCGGTCATAATACCGGGTATATAACCTGCCAGAAAGAGTGCCGCAATTGAAGCACCACCACTGGCCAATGAATAAACGATTAATACGTTACTTGGAGGAATAATTAAGCCCGTAGTTGCCGATGTAATATTTACCGCTGCACCAAATTCTTTAGAGTACCCTTCCTTTTCCATCTCAGGTCCCAAAATACTTCCCATAGCAGATGCGGATGCCATCGCTGAACCAGCTATTGCACCCATTAGCATGGCAGCAATAACATTTATTAAAGCCAAACCACCAGGTAATGAACCTACTAAAGTTTTTGCGAAAGCGATAAGTCGATGAGCAATACCGCCTTTATTCATAAGTTCGCCCGATAATATAAAGAAAGGTATTGCGAGTAATGCAAAACTATCGAGGCCAGTTGCCATACGTTGAGATACTGTTGTAAATGCAGGTATTGCAGGTATACTCACTAACATTGTTAATAATGAAGAAATTGCAATACTCCATGCTACAGGAGTGCCTATCGCTAACAGACAGATAAAACTAATTACCAGTACTAAAATTGGAATATGTTCCATCATGATTTTAAATTTTTTAAGTCAGATACTTTATAAAACATAATCAACAAACCGCTTATAGGAATAATTATATAGACAACCGCCAATGGCAATTGCAAGGCAGGGGATTGCTGCCCCAACACATACGAGATATATACCAATCTAGAACCGCCTATTACAAAAGCAAAAAAAACAAATAGGATAATCAAAATAGTTACTATAATCTTCAGATTTTTTTGAATTTTCTTACTCTGACGTTTCGGTAAAATATCAATAGCCACATGCAGATTGCGACCAGAAACATACGCTGCCCCTAAAACTCCGATCCAAATCATAAGATATCGAGCTAATTCATCAGTAAATGAACTAGGATTTCCCGTTACGTATCTCGTAAATACTTGCCATAAAACATTAATGACCATTATTGACATAATAAGCACCAATGTCTTGCTTAAAACTGCATCTATTTTACTTCGCATAGTACTTAATGTGTTTCTTGAATTTGTTTTATAAGCGGATATATTTCAGAATCATCTTTATAGCCTTCATAAATACTCTGTACTTTTTCCGCAAAAAGCGATTTATCTGGTCTAAAAATTTTAACGCCGGCCTTTTGAACTTCCTGCAGTGCTTCTTCCTCTGCTTCCGCCCAAAGTATACGCTGGTATTTAACCGATTCTTCAACAGATTCGTTTAACCAGTTTTGTTCTTGTTCATTTAATTTATCCCAAACATATGTTCCGATAAGTAGCACATCTGGCAGTACGGTATGCTCATCTAAAGTGTAGTATTTACAAACTTCATAATGTCTTGATAAATAGAAACTTGGCGGATTATTTTCAGCACCGTCAACCACACCTTGTTGCAATGACGTATATAATTCACCCCATGAAATAGGGGTTGGTGAACCACCCAAGGCCTTAACCATATTGACTGCTGTAACACTTTCCATTACCCGTATTTTTTCACCCTCTAAATCAGATGGTTTTTCAATCGGTTTATTCATCGTATAAAAGCTGCGACTACCTGCATCATAATAACCAAGACCCTTCAGCCAATATTTCTCTCCATCATTCAATAACATTTTACCAATAGGACCATCAAGAACATCAAATGAATGTTGGCGATCTCGAAATAAAAAAGGAAGACCAAGCACTTTCATTTTTGGAGCGAAATTCTCCAAAACACCTACAGAAACTTTAGTCATATCTAAACTGCCGATCTGCAAAAGCTCTAGACATTCACGTTCGGTACCTAGTTGCTGACTAGGGTATATTTCTAATTTAAGTTTACCACCAGAACGCTCAAATAAATCCTCTCCCATTTTCACCATAGCCTTGTGAACCGAATGACTTACATCTAACCCATGGCCTAATCGTAATGTTTTAGATTTATTTTCTATTTTACAACCAAAGAAAGTTAAGGCTAAAATAAAAATGGATAGAATTGCTTTACTTTTCATATTGTTCGTTTGATATTACCATATTATGCTATAGAAATAGATTTTTGTAAAATTTAAAAATTGAAATATTCTTTAGCATTATTGTAACAAATATCTTGAATGATTTTACCCACCAATTCAAAATCTTGTGGCAATTCACCTCGCTCCATTTCTTGTCCGAAAAGGTTGCACAATACCCTTCTAAAATACTCATGCCTAGGATAAGAAAGAAAACTTCTAGAATCAGTTAACATACCTATGAAACAACTAATAAGGCCCATATTCGAAAGCGCATTTATCTGTTTGGTCATACCATCTTTCTGATCCAAAAACCACCAACCAGAACCAAACTGCATCTTTCCTTTTATCTTACCATCATTATAATTACCTATCATGGTGGCCATTATTTCATTATCAGCCGGATTTAGATTATATAAAATGGTTTTGGTAAGTTTATCTCTAGAATCTAACGCATTTAAAAAACATGATAACGTTGATGCTTGAGAATAATCCCCAATAGAATCCCATCCAGTATCAGGCCCAAGTATTCTATTCATTCTTGCATTATTATTTCTTAAAGCTCCTAAATGAAATTGTTGAATCCAATCGCGTTTATGGTATTGCTCACATAAGAACAATAATATGGAAGTTTGAAATTTCTCATCTTCCTCTAACGACAATTCATTTTTCGATCTTCTTTTTTGAAAAATTATTTCAATTTCCGAATCTGTAAATGTTCTAAAAGGAACATAACTTAACCCATGGTCAGATAGTGTACATCCATTTTCCTCAAAATAGTCTAATCTTAAATTTAGGGCATCACATAAGGACTTATAAGAGTCAATAGCAACATTACTTACTTCTGATAATTTATCTAAATAATCGAGATACGTATCACTTGAAATCATAATAGCCTTATCTGGCCTAAATGCGGTGCTGACCACCACGCTAAAATCACTGTTTTTAATTTTAGCATGATGATCTAAACTATCGATTGGATCCTCGGTTGTACAAACAACCTCTACATTCATATTTTTTATTAGATTTTGGCAACTAAAGTCCGCTGTTTGGAGTTTAGCGGTTGCCTCATCATAAATTTCGTCGGCTGAATTTGAATTCAATACAATATCAATATCAAAGTATCTTTGCAACTCTAAATGCGTCCAATGATATAATGGATTTCTTAAGGTAAAGGGTACTGTTTTCGCCCATTGGGCAAATTTTTCCTTATCTGAAGCATCACCAGTTATATATTTTTCTTCGATGCCAAAAGTTCGCATTGCCCTCCATTTATAATGGTCTCCGTTAATCCAAATTTTTGTAAGGTTCTCGAAAGTGCGATTATTTGCTATCTCATTTGGAGGAAGATGACAATGATAATCTATGATTGGCATTTGAGATGCATAATCATGGAATAGCCTTTGAGAAAACTTGTTCTCTAAAAGGAAGTCATTTTTTATAAATGTTTTGCTTGTCAGTATAGAATTACTCATTAAATTTCATTTGAAGGTTTTCCGATAGTAGCCAATATACCGCCATCTACATAAACAATCTGCCCATTAACAAAATCACTTGCTTTTGATGCAAGAAATATTGCAGTACCTGCTAAATCTTCAGGATCACCCCATCTGGCCGATGGTGTTCTATTAATTATAAACTCATTAAAGGGATGCCCATCTACACGAATAGGTTCTGTTTGAGAAGTTGCAAAATAACCTGGGCCAATACCATTGACCTGAATATTATGTTTCGCCCATTCTGTAGCCAAACTACGCGTTAACATTTTAAGTCCACCTTTGGCAGCGGCATATGCAGAAACACTATTTCTTCCTAGCTCGCTCATCATAGAACAAATATTGATGATTTTACCACCTCCATTTTTAATCATTCTATTTCCTACCAATTGAGAAATTATAAAAGCACCGACAAGATCAACTTCTATTACCCTTCTAAAATCATCAACTGGCATGGTGGTTGCCAATTCTCTTTTTATAATACCTGCATTATTGACTAGTATATCTATTTGCCCACCATCACTAACCATTTCAGAAATTTTAGTTGCTGCAAGTTTATCGTCTGTTATATCAAAAATATAACCTGAAACCTTATACCCTTTAGTCTTGTAATGAGACAAAGCTTTATCCATTTTAGCTGGTGTTGTACCGGTAATAATTAGTTCTGCACCTGCATTGGCCAACCCTTCGGCCATAGCCATACCTAAACCATGGGTACCGCCTGTAATTAAAGCACGCTTACCTGTTAAATCGAACAATTTCATAAGTTATCTTAATTCATTAGGAGCGCAAACATCCATATCACTATAATCTAAATTCTCACCAGCCATACCCCATATAAAAGAATATGCACAAGTTCCAGACCCAGAATGTATAGACCATTCAGGTGACAAAACTGCTTGATTGTTCTCCATAAAAATATGACGTGTATGCTGAGGTTCTCCCATAAAATGGCAAACTGTTTGACCTTCTTCAATGTCAAAATAAAAATATGCTTCCATTCTTCTATTGTGAGTATGAGCCGGCATTGTATTCCAAACATTACCAGGTAATAACTCCGTCAGTCCCATTTGCAATTGACAGGTTTCAACAATACTATTGACTATTAATTTATTAAGTACACGCTTATTTGCATATTTTTCATCTCCTAATTGAATTACTTCAGCTTCATTTGCACCCACCTTTTTTGTTGGAAAGCTTTTATGTGCCGGAGCAGAATTGATATAAAAAAGAGGTTGTTCTCCAGAAACAGATTCAAAAATCACTTCTTTTGCACCTTTACCTACATAAAGAGCTTCCTTTTTACCTAACTCATACGTTGATCCATCTACAGTTATTTTACCTTTTTCACCAACATTGACCACACCTAATTCTCTTCTATCAAGAAAATTATCTGATTTTAAATAAGGAACAGTTTCCAACTTAACAGGCTTATCAACAGGCATAACACCACCAACAATATACCTATCGTACATGGAATATGTTAACTGTACGCTATTATTTACAAACAACTTAGGTATTAAAAATTCCTTTCTCAATTCTTCAGTTCCATACCCTCTGCTATCTAAAGGATGAGCGGCGTATCTAAATTCATAATTTGTCATATTGTTATTTTATACAATCGATTACATGAATATATAGGTTTTTATATAAAACCCAAGAAAATTGGGTATAAATTAAAAGTCTAGAATTATTCTCCTTAATAATTGTCATAAATTAAATTAAAAAATAATCTCAAGAACAAGAGTAAGCATATTAAATTCTGACAAAGACTTCAATTTTATCTCATATTATTACCCATTTACAATCCAACTAAACTCCTTTTTAGACCTTTTTAGTTAAATTGTTCATAAATACTATTATCTAATTACCCTATAAGTATATACAATTGACAAAGAATTGCGTAATTTGAATATTATGTTAACTTTGAAAAAAAAGCAGCACATGGAGTTACTTGAAAAAGCTCAGGAATTTATAGGTCGAAAAATGAGTAATATGTCTACTAGTGACCGAGTAGAAGCATCTAGAGAAGCAAAAGCCCTTATATTGAGTATTAATGAAATATACAAGGAAACTAAAGATTCTAGTTTAATGGACGTAATGAAAGATGTTACGGTAAAGAAGAAAAAGATTGAAAAACGATTAAATGGTGTACCATTAGTATAATTCGTTTCATCTAATTCAATATTTTTTTGAATTATCAAATAAAAAAGCCCCTTTTAAAAAGGGGCTTTTTTACATTTCAAAATTTTAAATAAATAGTTAATTCTAATTTATGCAGTAAAACCAAAATCTACTTTTAATAATTCATTCTTATTTCAATAGTGTTTTTAAGTTATTTCAGCACTTAAACCGGCTTGCAACAGTTTAGAACATTGCGGTTTTAATTCTTCATATTCCCCCGTCTTAACCGTACACTTTCCTTTATAATGTACAATTAAAGAACATTGTTCCGCCTGTTCTGGTGAATGTTCACACACAGACATTAAGGTGTTTATTACATGGTCGAAAGTATTGACCTCATCATTAAAAAGAACGATTTCATTTTGCTGAACCGTCTCTTCCTCTAAAAGTAGTTCTTCGGAAATTTCTTCTCTTGTGCTCATTCTATTCCAATTAATACCATCTAATTTACATATTTTGCGGCAACCCAATTATTTCGTTCAAGATTTTTTTCGAATTTTAACTCTAATTCTATACATTTTTGATTGATTATATCCAAGTCTTCAGTATAAAAGCCGCTTAATAATAATATCCCATTTTTATTTAAAGATCTAACATATGCAGGTAAATCTTGTAATAGAATATTTCTATTGATGTTTGCAATAATTAGATCGTACTTTTTATCATTCAATAATGCTACATCACCTTCATATACAGAAATAAATTCCATTTTGTTTCTGATTATATTCTCTTGTGCATTTAAAAAACACCAATTATCTATATCGATTGCATCAATATCAGTAGCACCTCGCATCGCTGTCAAAATCGCCAATACACCCGTGCCACTTCCCATATCTAATACAGTTTTATCTTTTATATTTAGCTGTAAAATATGCTGTAACATCATATGCGTAGTTTCATGATGCCCTGTGCCAAAGCTCATTTTAGGCTCAATTATGATATCATACTCAACACCTATTGGCTCATGAAAAGGAGCTCTTATCATACAAACATGATCTACAATTATAGGCTGAAAATTTTGTTCCCAAGTGGCATTCCAATTTTCTTGCTGAATTTCTTTATAACCGTATTTAATTTCAAAATTTTTGTTCTTGAGAATTTGAATTTCATTTAAGATATCTAAGGACCAATCGGTCTTTTGTATATATGCTAAAACTTCATCCTCTTCTTCAACAAAACTTTCAAAACCGGCTTCTCCCAATTCTGCTATCAAAATATCTGAAGCCGGTTCTTTAGGTTCTACCGTAAAACGGTATTCAATATAAATGTTATTACTCATTTTTAAAAGCAGAGTTTTTTTTAATTAAATCGCCTTTATGATAGCAATAAAATCATCTGCAACTAGGGCAGCACCACCAATTAAACCACCATCAACATCTGGTTTTGAAAAAATTTCTTCAGCATTACCCGGTTTAACGCTACCGCCATATAAAATGGTAACATTGTTAGCGATAGTCGCATCAAAAGCATCGGCAATGGTTTTACGAATAAATGCATGCATTTCTTGAGCTTGTTCCGGTGAAGCGGTTTCCCCTGTTCCAATAGCCCAAACTGGCTCGTATGCCAATACAATTTTTGACCAAGCAGCTGGTTCTAAACTAAAAAGAACATTTTTTAACTGACTTTCGACCAATTTAAAATGATTGCCAGATTTACGATCTTCTAATTCTTCTCCAAAACAGAACAATACGCGCATTCCATTTTTCAAAGCTGCAACCACTTTTTTAGAAAGAATTTCGTCACCTTCAGCAAAATATGCTCTTCTCTCAGAATGTCCGATAATAGCTGTATTTATACCAATATTTAAGAGCATATCTGCAGAAATCTCACCTGTAAATGCTCCACTTTCAGCATAATGCATATTCTGTGCAATTACCTCAATTTTAGAATTATCTAACGTACGAACCGCACTAGCCAAATTAACGTAAGCTGGCGCTACCATTACCTCTGCAGTGCTGTCTGGTAATTTTGCTGACAACTCTGCTAAAAGTGTTTCAGTTTCTGCCAAATTCTTATTCATCTTCCAATTTCCTGCTACTATTTTTGCTCTCATTTCAATTATTTTTCTAATTATTTTTATTTTGGTTTAAAATTTTAGTCAAATTTCAAATCCTCTAAATCGTTGTAATGTACTTTCTGTTTTATGGTACCTTTTTCTAAAACTAAAACTCCTGGATTTGAACGAACAATAGTCTTCAAGGTTGTTTCATCTGTAAAATAAAAATCAAACCCTAATCCATATTCCATCTTTAACAAATTAGTTTGGCTAGGACCAGATGCCGACATACCAATAACCTTATATCCAGCCTTTAAGGCTTTATCAGTAATCGTTTTAATTTCTTTAAATACTTTTAGATTAGACTTTCTTAGATCATAAGCAATAACCATAACCAACTTCGGTTCTTGCAATAAAGAACTAGCAAAATCTTCTCCTTCTTGCTCAATTGTAAAGTCATGCACCGGTGGCTCATAACCTGCTTGTATTTCTTTTGTTTCTACATCAATAAATTCTCCATCTACCGTAGGATAATCGCCATTGGTTATATGAATTTCTTCGTTACCGTTCACATTGAACCTCCACGTATATTCAAATATTGCTTTAGGCGCATTTTCTGGAAAACTCATGCCTTCTTCAATATTCTTCCCTATTTCATAAGGCCTAAAATCAATAACCGGTAAATGGTTAAGTACATGATATACATATCCTATACAGGCTAATAGTGAAAGCATTAAAACAGCTTTAACGGTCTGTGGCTTTACTAATGGAGTAATATACTTTCTACCCGCATATATGATAAGAATTAAAATTAAAAGCACCACATCTTTAGTAAAAGATTCCCAAGGCGTCAATTTAATGGCATCCCCAAAACAACCACAATCGGTAACTTTATTAAAATATGCTGAATAAAATGTTAAAAATGTGAAGAACACAATCATGGCAAGTAAGGTCCATACCGTAATCTTACGCTTGTAACCAAGAATAATCATTACCCCAACCATAACCTCGACAACTACTACCAAAATTGAAATTGCCAATGCGTAAGGTGTCAAAAATGGCAGATCTAACACGCCCTGACTAAAATACTCCTCTAATTTAAAAGAAAAACCAACTGGGTCATTCAGTTTAATAAATCCGCTGATAATAAAAAGTATCCCAACAAATATTCTTACTACCCCTACTATATTTTTCATTATGATACTATTTTTTTGATTCGGAACCTAAATGTATAAGTGCAAAAACTGCATAATTAATCATGTCCTGATAATTGGCATCAATTCCTTCACTTACTAACGTTTTACCTTTATTATCCTCTATTTGCTTTACACGAAGTAATTTTTGTAAGATAAGATCGGTAAGTGAACTAACTCTCATATCTCGCCAAGCTTCGCCATAATCATGGTTCTTGTTCAGCATAAGTTCTTTGGTAATCTTAATATGCTTGACATATAGCTCTACTGCTTTTTCGGTATTTAAATCAGGTTGTTCGGCAACACCAAGTTCTAGTTGAATCAACGCCATAACCGAATAATTTATGATACCAATAAACTCCGAACGTTCGCCTTCATCAACCTTGCGAACTTCATTTTCTTGAAGACTTCTTATACGCTGTGCTTTAATAAATATTTGGTCGGTTAATGACGGTAACCTTAAGATTCGCCATGCACTACCATAATCTGACATTTTTTTCTGGAACAGATTCAAACAAACCTGAATCACCTGATCGTATTCCTGTGCCGTATCTAGCATGTAATTCTATGTATTTTGTGTAAATTTCGCTTAAAAAATTGTAACCATCAAGATTGATGGTTTAAACTTAGAAAATGCCACAAATTCCAATTAATTCTTGATAATGACTATAAATTGCAACGGTAAACTTATATCACTAGACCAGCCTAAGGTAATGGGTATTTTAAATGTTACTCCTGATTCATTTTTTGATGGTGGAAAGTACAAAGATGAGTCAAGTATTTTAAGTCAAGTCGAAAAAATGATAAACGAAGGTGCTACGTTTATCGATATTGGGGCATACAGCACAAGACCAGGAGGACTAGAAATAGACATTACCACAGAATTAAATCGCATAACCCCTATTGTAAAATTGATTCTGAAAGAATTTCCTAATACTATATTATCTATCGATACTTTTAGAAGCAGTGTTGCTAAAGAGTGCATACAGCTAGGCGCAGCAATTATTAATGATATTTCCGCTGGTTTACAGGACAAACAAATGTTGAATACTGTGGCCAAAATGAATGTCCCATATATTATGATGCATATGAAAGGAACTCCCCAAAATATGCAGCAAAAAACAGATTATGATGATATGCTTAAAGAAATTCTTCTGTTTTTTTCTGAAAGACTTTCATTAGCCAAATCATTAGGAATAAAAGATATTATTATTGATCCCGGTTTTGGTTTTGCCAAGAACGTAGATCAGAACTACGAACTCTTAAGGCAATTGCAAATGATGAATTTCATTGAACATCCTTTATTGGTAGGTATTAGTAGAAAATCCATGATTTATAAAACCTTAAATACTACTGCAGGGCAAGCTTTAAACGGAACAACGGCATTACACATGGTCTGCCTTCAAAAAGGTGCTAAAATTTTACGCGTACATGATGTAAAAGAGGCTATGGAATGCGTAAAATTACATGATCAATTAAATGCCTAAGTTTATACTTAATTCTTGTTATCAATTTTCCTAATTTTACTAAAAAGTTACTGATTGGATTTTTTAAATTTTATTGACTTTAGAATTACGGATGTATTAGACATCATTTTTGTTGCTGTACTCCTATACTATATCTACAAGTTAGTTCGTGGATCGGTTGCTATCAATATTTTTATCGGAATAGTAATTGTTTGGGCCTTTTGGAAACTTACCGAACTTCTAGACATGCAAATGATTAGTAGTATGGTAGGTGCATTTATGCAAGTAGGCTTAATTGCCCTAATCATTGTTTTTCAACAAGAGATTCGAAAATTTCTATTGATGATAGGTTCAACAAATTTCGCCAACAAAAGAAACTTTATAAAACACTTCAAATTTCTAAAACAAGAAGGTATTTCAACAGACACTGATGTAGATTCAATTCTTAAAGCTTGCGAAAAAATGTCTAGTACCAAGACAGGAGCTATTTTAGTTATAGAGCGTAATAATTCTTTAGATTTTATTAAATCTACCGGTGATCGAATGAATATTGAAATCAACCAACCAATACTTGAAAGTATATTTTATAAAAATAGCCCGTTACATGATGGTGCTGCCGTTATAGTAGGAAACTATATAGTCGCTACTAGAGTTATATTACCTGTATCTAACGAGCGAAATATTCCTCTTCGTTTTGGATTACGACACAGAGCAGCAGTAGGCATCAGCGAAAAAACAGATGCATTAAGTATTGTGGTAAGTGAAGAAACAGGGTTAATCTCCTATATAAAAAATGGAGAATTCGTTTTGTATGATTCCATCACACAATTAGGTAATATGATTAAGCAAGATTTAATTTAAAAAGTTAAGCAACCTCTTCAGCTAAGAATTGGGCTTCATAAAGATTTCTGTAGTATCCACCTTTTTTAAGTAGTTGCTTGTGAGTACCAGATTCTACGATTTTACCAGCATCCATCACTATAATCTTATCCGCTTTTTTAATTGTTGCCAAACGGTGAGCTATAACTATTGAAGTTCTACCCTGTGTTATTTTATCTGTAGCTAATTGTATCAATTGCTCTGAATAGGTATCTACAGATGATGTAGCTTCATCTAAAATTAATATACTTGGATTACTAACATATGCCCTTAGAAAGGCTATTAATTGACGCTGACCACTTGAAAGCATGGTGCCTCGTTCTTTTACATTATACTCATAACCACCAGGAAGACTAGATATGAACTCGTCGACGCCAATAGCTTTAGCAGCATTCTCAATATCGTCAACGCTAATCAATGCACTTTTCAATGAAATATTATTTGCAATCGTATCAGCAAATAAAAATACATCTTGCAAAACTACCGCTATATGAGAACGTAAAGATGCTAATTTGTATTTCTTAATATCAACACCGTCAATGGTTATCTTACCTGAATTAATTTCATAAAAACGATTCAATAAATTAATAATGGTGCTCTTACCTGCACCAGTAGAACCAACGATAGCAACCGTTTCGCCAGCTTTCACCTCAAAAGAAATACCATGTAGCACTTCCTCATCTTCCAAATATCCAAAACGAACATTATCAAACTTAATATCGCCTTTAATTACTTCTTGCTCATAAGAACCGACATTTTGTATATGACTATCTGTATCCAATATTTTAAAAACTCGATTTGCAGCCACCATTCCCATTTGTAGCGTATTAAATTTATCGGCGATTTGACGAAGCGGTCTGAACAACAAGTCGATTAACATGATAAACGCAAAGATGGTACCTGCGATATCGGTAGTTATATTCGCTACGTTTTGCAATCCTCCGTACCAAACGATTAACCCAACCGTTATCGATGAGACAATTTCTGCAATGGGAAAGAAAATAGAATTGTACCACACTGTTTTTAACCAAGCATTTTTATGCTTTTCATTAATCACCCTAAACTTATCGCTTTCAATTTTTTCTCGCGTAAATAGTTGCACTATTTTCATCCCGGTAATACGCTCTTGAACAAAGGAATTCAAATTTGATACTTCTGCCCTAACTTCGGTAAAGGCAATTTTCATTGCCTTCTGAAATAACCTGGTTGCGTAAATAATTAAGGGTAATAAAGAGAAAACAATTAATGAAAGTTTCCAATTAATGAATAGCATTACAACCGCGGCAACTACCATTTTCAACAAATCTGCTACTATTACAAAAAAGCCCTGACTAAAAATTTCTCCTATACGCTGCATATCGGCAACTGCTCTTGTTACTAATACGCCTAATGAAGAATTGTCAAAATACTTCATTTTGAAACTGAGCATTTTTTTAAATAAATCGATACGGATATCCTTTATAACAGACTCACCCAACCAGTTGGCATAATAGTTAAAGGCCAATTGACTTACCACTTGCCCTATCAAAACTACTAACATGGCAATAGTTAGATATAACAACATATCCCCATTGCTTTGCTTAATGGCATCGTCAATGATTTTCTTAACAATAAGAGGCGTTAGAATAGCGAAACCAGACAATAAAATAGCTGCAAGCGCTACACCATAGAAAGTAAGTTTGTACGGTTTGGTGTAGGCCATTAAGCGTTTAAAAAGACGAGTGTCAAATGCTTTGCCAGAATCCTTATCCATTCTTTAAAATAGTATTGGGGTAAACAATAGAGGTCAAATATAATCCTTTTGCAGGAACGGATGCTCCCGCCATAGTCCTATCCTTGCTTTTTAATATGGTATTAACATAGTGTGCCGAATATTTTCCAACACCAACATTTAATAGCGTTCCTACAATTGATCTTACCATGTTTCTTAAAAACCTATCTGCTGTAATCGTAAAAATAAGCTTATCATTTTCTACCACCCATTTTGCTTCCCTTAAATCGCAAATGTTCGTAAACACATCTGTATTCGATTTCGAAAAACACTCAAAATCCTTTTTACCTATTAAAAACTCTGCAGCAGTATTCATTTTAACTAAGTCTAAATCTTTCCATATAAAATGAGCCATATCCATTATAAATGGATTTTTAGTTTTTGAAATATGGTATTCATATGTGCGCGCTGTAGCATTAAAACGTGCGTGTGCATCATCTTTTACTTCAAAAATACGCTGTACTGCTATATCATTGGGCAGATAGGAATTAAGCCTAAATAGTAGTTCAGGGGTTTTTGTTAATTGCTCTATATCAAAATGAGCATACATTTCTTTGGCATGCACTCCAGTATCGGTACGCCCAGCTCCCATTACGGAAATAGGACTATTCAAGATTTTAGACATGGCATTTTCCAATACTTCTTGAACAGTTAAGGCATTTGGTTGATTTTGCCAACCATGATAAGCTTTACCGAAGTATGAAAATTGAATAAAAAATCTCAAAGGGATGTACTAGTTTTGTATTCTGTAAAGATATTAAAAAGGAATCCGATTTTAGACCCCTATCCTACATCAAAATTGAAAACAGATTATGACCAAAATTCTATTGCTTTCTGACACCCACTCGCACATAGACGATGCAATATTAAAGCATGTTGGCTGGGCCGATGAAGTTTGGCATGCTGGGGATATAGGTTCTTTAAAGGTAACGGATTCAATTGAAAAATTGAAGCCCTTAAAAGGCGTACATGGTAATATTGACGACCATATTATTCAAAAAGAATTTCCAGAAAATAATAGATTCCTCTGCGAAGGTGTTGACGTTTGGATAACTCATATTGGTGGTTACCCCCCTAAATACAATGTAAGAACACGAGATATGATAAAAGAGAATCCACCAAAACTATTCATATGCGGACACTCTCATATTCTTAAAGTTATGATGGATAAAAAGTTGGGCGTTTTACATATGAACCCAGGTGCCTGTGGTAAACACGGTTTTCACCAAGTACGTACAATGTTACGTTTTGTAATAGACGGGGAAGATATTAAAGATTTAGAGGTTGTAGAATTGGGCAAGCGATAGCCACTGCATCATTTCACTTTTTCAACCAACTAAATAATTTAGTCGATAACGCGTCTAATGCAGACTAAGTAATGAAAACATCTTAAAATAAAAAAAACCCGGAAACTACCCCGGGTTTAACGCACTAATACTACTAAGATGTTAGGTTTAACGCAAGCGATCAACAGATTTTACAAGATCTTCATCCTTTTTTATAGCCCTATTTGCAAGGACCAAAAAAATGATAGAAAATACTGGAATCAGCATCCCAATACCCTTCTCAGAGACCGAAATCTCTCCGGATAAGTTTAGTGATCGATAAACGAAAAATCCTAGTAAAAAAACATTTAATATCATGTTCAGCCTGTTAATTACAAACTGAGTTTTTCTATTTTTAAATTGTACTATAGACCATATAGCCAATACCGTAATTATGTAAAAGGCAATGGAAATAATCATTTCATGATCCGCAAAAACCTCGACACCATCTATGTTTATCCATAGATTGAAGAAGAACGGTAATATGCCCGCAAGAATGGCTACGATTAGCAAATAAAAGCTCTGTATCCTTTGAATCATAAATTTATCATCACTTTATAGCGCAAAAATACAGGTCTTTTCAAAAATTATAACTCTTTTATTCAAAATAATTTGTAATATTGCTTCGTTATCATGTTATAACACCTACCAATAAGGAAAACATTCCTTGAGTTTACCCAAAAAAATATACTTCTTACAAAATATTATACTCATAATTTATTCGACTACTTAATGTTTGAGATTTCAGATTTAAAATCAAAAAAGCTACCTGAGCTTCAGGAAATTGCTAAAGGACTAAAGGTTCCTAAATTCAAAACCTTAAAAAAATTAGATTTAGTCTACCAGATATTAGACTTACAAGCTGCAAACCCTAAAGTTACTGCTGCTATTGCACCTGTTAAAACGGAAGCAGTAGAAGTTAGTAAACCTGTGGAGGGAAAACCGAAACCGAAGCCAAAACCAAGGCCAAGACCTAGGGTTGCTCCTAGTGACACAAAGGAACCCAGAGCTACTGAAAAAGAAGAGTCTACTAAAAAAGTAGACGCTCCGGAAAAAGATGCAAAGGAAATTGCAGAAACACCAAAGCCTAGACCACGACCAAGGCCAAAAGCTCCGAATACAACAAATACCAAAAAAGAGTTTCAGAAGAATTCTCCTCAAAATAATAATCCGAATAGTAAAAAGCCAAACCCGAGAACTCCTCACGACAAAAGCAATTTTGACAAGGACCTAAAAAATAGGTATAAGGAGCCAGAATACGAATTTGACTCGATTATAGCAAGTGAAGGTGTATTGGATATTATGCAAGATGGTTACGGGTTTTTACGTTCATCAGATTACAATTACCTATCATCACCAGATGATATCTATGTTTCACAGTCACAGATTAGACTTTTTGGTTTAAAAACAGGAGATACTGTTTTAGGAAATGTTAGACCACCTAAAGAAGGTGAAAAGTATTTTCCTTTAATTAAGGTGAACAAAATTAATGGTATTGACCCACAGATCGTTCGTGACCGTGTTTCATTCGAGCATTTAACTCCTTTATTCCCTCAAGAGAAATTTAACCTGGCAGAACGCCAAAGCACTATATCAACCCGTATCATCGACTTGTTTTCTCCGATAGGAAAAGGACAAAGAGGTATGATTGTATCTCAACCAAAGTCAGGTAAAACCATGCTTTTAAAAGATATTGCAAACGGTATCGCTGCAAATCACCCTGAGGTTTATCAAATTATATTATTAATTGATGAACGCCCTGAAGAGGTTACCGACATGCAACGTAATGTACGCGGAGAAGTTGTTGCCTCTACATTCGATAAAGAACCTACGGAACATGTTCGTGTAGCTAACATTGTTTTAGAGAAAGCCAAGAGATTGGTAGAATGTGGTCATGATGTAGTTATCCTATTAGATTCTATTACCCGTTTAGCACGTGCATATAATACGGTACAACCTGCATCAGGTAAAGTATTGAGTGGTGGTGTTGATGCTAATGCTCTACACAAACCAAAAAGATTCTTTGGTGCTGCACGTAATATCGAAGGCGGTGGTTCTCTAACAATTATTGCTACAGCATTAACAGAGACCGGTTCAAAAATGGATGAAGTTATTTTTGAAGAATTTAAAGGTACTGGTAACATGGAACTTCAACTGGATCGTAAAATTGCGAACAGAAGAATATTCCCAGCCATTGACCTTACTTCTTCTAGTACCCGTAGAGACGACATGTTATTAGATGAAACAACCTTACAACGTATGTGGATTATGCGTAAGTATCTTGCAGATATGAATCCTGTGGAAGCGATGGAATTTATTGAACAACGTTTTAAACAAACGAAAAACAATGAAGAGTTCTTGATGACCATGAACAATTAAAATAATATAAGTTTTATAAAAAAATCTCGATTTCTATATGAAGTCGAGATTTTTTGTTTTTAATGAAGCCCAAAAGCAGTATCTCTATTAAAACCATAGATCAACTTTTAATACTCCTATATTTTTTTTAATATCTTTAACTGATTAGAGAAAGATTCTCCCCCTATCTTTTTTTTTAGTTTTCCAATTAACAATCCTAATTCACAGGAAATGAAAAGACCAACTTTAATGACCTCTAAAATCTTATGTTTTTTCGCAGTTAGCGCTTTTTTTAGTTGCAATCAACAACAAAAAGAAAATGCACCAATCGTTGATGCACCTGCCAACATTATTTCACTAAACGAAGCAGATGCTATTTATAATAATTATTCGACACATAGGGTTAGCTTAATTGAATCGTATGAAACACAACAACGCCAACCAGATGAAAAATTTGAAGCATCTCGATTTGTAGATTTTGATTATGATGCGATTAAACAATACATCGCCTATATAGACCAAGAAGCTCTTGCGGGTGGTGTTAAAAAAGTTACCAAGTTAAGATTATATTTTGCCAACTACCCAAATGAAGAAAAATTTCCGAATGGAAAAAAGGTAATACACAAAAGACAAAATTCAATTTTCATGGTTCCAACTTTAGAAAAAGGAGGAATTAATTATGGTTTCTTTATTGGTAATAATGGTACTGCTGAATTGATTAAAGATTGGAAAGATTCTTCTAAAGATGGTTTAGGATTTTCTTTAGATAAAAAACAAGAAGCACAAGCGGGATTCGCACCTAATTTTGTTTTAAAATCCAGTTTACAAGGCAGTAAAAGCTTAGCTTTTAATTTTGGTCAAGGTGGACCCCCACCAAAAACAGATTTTTAAAATAATTACTGCATGCTTTCAATGTCTTTTATTAAGGAGAATTATTTCATGCTAGTATATGCAGTGACTTTGTTTATATCACTGGCCACATATAGAAAATATTATGATACCGCTTTAAAGTACTTCCCAATCATTATTGCCTATACTTTTTTCAATGAAGTATTAGGATATTTAGTAAGAACTTATGACGAAATTTCCTTTTTTCAGAATGTCAAATACAGCAACTTTAATGATGTAATTTACAATATATATGCGATTATATTCTTTTGCTTTTTTTACTTCGTTTATAAACAATTAATACATAATAGTCGCTATAAAAAATGGATAATCGTTAGCACAATAATCTCACTTTTGGCATATTTAATAAGTACTATATTTCAAAACCCACTTGAAACCAATCTCTATTACGCCCTTGCAATAAGTTCATGGCTATTAGTGTTTTGTGTAATTCTATATTTTAAAGATAAAGTGCAACAGCAAGAAGATTTAATTCAAAAACACAACCTAATGTTTTGGGTAAGTATTGCTTTAATAATTTTTTATTCCGTATTCCCAGTAATTTATGTAATAGGTTATACTGATTATGACACTTGGACGAAATACGAATTTAGATCAGTTCTGAGAGTACTTATAGTCATCATGTACATTCTTTTCATTATTGGATTCATAAAAGGAAGAAGACTAGCCTTTAGGTAGAATAAAAGCCGTTATAGAATCAATAGGATTCTAATTAAAGGATGAATTATGCTAGAGTACATATTGAATAATTATTTCTTGTTACTCTACTTTTTAGCTCTAATTCTATCTATTGCTAAATACCATCTCTATTATAATACGATATTAAAGTATCTACCCATTCTGATTGTCTAAACATTCTTATCAGAAACCCTAGGTATTATTATACGAAATGTAGATGAAATTCAAATTATCTACAAGCAAGAGTATTATAATACGGCTATTTTCAATATTCTTGATAGCATCTTTTTTTTTATATTATCAAGAATTCACTTTGCAAAAAAGTAATTAAATATGGTAGCGTGGTATTTGTTCTTACGTGTACCATAAATTTATTCGGTAAAGATTTTTATGTAGACCCTCAAAACTATACAATTATAATTGGCGCTATAATTTTACTCTACGCTGTTCACAACTATCTTTATAACACTTTTTCAAAAAAACATAAACTGCCACTTCACAATAACTTACTTTTTTGGATTAGTTTAGGTATTTTAATTTTTTATACTTTTTACCCAATATCGATGCATATTTTAATCTACCATTATGATTTCTATAATGAATACAATTTATCGGTATTTCATCATGCTATAATTGATGTATTGTACTCTTGTATTATAATAGATTTTATGTTGATGAAGCGACTTCGTATAATTTCTAACAAATTTAGGATACAACGAAATTAGTTCTACCACCAAACCATAAGACCTTCTCAAACTCAATAGTATTGAATTTAATGAAGGTCGGTAAAACAAAAAAAGCCTTCCTAAGCGGAAGGCTTTAAATAATATAAGTAAAGCTAAATTATAGAGCCGCTACGTGCTTCGCTAATTTGCTTTTTAAGTTAGCAGCTTTATTATCATGTATAATGTTACGTTTTGCTAAACGATCTATCATACTAACAACTGTAGGGTATAATGTTTCAGCAGATTTTTTATCTTCTTCAGCACGCAACTTTCTCAATGCATTACGCATTGTTTTGTGTTGGTATTTATTACGTAGACGTACCGCTTCGTTTCTTCTGATTCTCTTTAACGCTGACTTGTGATTTGCCATTTTATCTCTTAATTTGTTTATAGGATTTATTAAAATCCTGAAAATGTTTTATTAGTAGTCCGTAGGGGAATCGAACCCCTGTTACCAGGATGAAAACCTGGCGTCCTAACCCCTAGACGAACGGACCATTATTTCAATTAGAACTTATACATAGCAATTAAAAACCTAAATCTTCAATTACTTAGTAGTCCGTAGGGGAATCGAACCCCTGTTACCAGGATGAAAACCTGGCGTCCTAACCCCTAGACGAACGGACCAAACTTTGCGCAATTGCGGATGCAAAAATACAAATATTTTTTACTATCACAACCCCTGCATATTATTTTTTAAAAAAATTAATATGCTTTAGCAAATAACACCCTTTTATTTGATGGTTTACCAGTAACCATACATACTCCTTGTTCAGCCACAGCGTCAATAGGAATACACCTAATCGTTGCTTTTGTCTCATTTTTCACACGCTCTTCGGTCTCTTTGCTACCATCCCAATGTGCAGATATAAATCCACCCTTATCTTCTAAAATTTTCTTGAATTCATCATAAGAATCAACTTTGGTAATATGTTTCGTACGATAATCCAATGCCTTTTGGTACATATTCTTCTGAATATCCTCCATAAGAAACTCAATCTTGGCTACCACATCGGTTGCGGAAACTGTTTCTTTTTGTAAAGTATCTCTTCTAGCGACTTCGAAAGTACCATTTTCCATGTCCCTTGGCCCTATTGCCAACCTAACAGGAACTCCACGTAATTCATACTCATTAAATTTAAAACCAGGCTTATGAGTATCCCTGTTATCAAACTTCACCGAAATACCTTTAGACCTTAATTCTTTTACCAAGGGCAATACCTTTTCAGAAATTTCATCTAACTGATCCAATCCTTTGTAAATAGGAACAATAACCACTTGAATTGGCGCCAATTTTGGAGGAATTACTAATCCATTATCATCACTGTGCGTCATCACCAACGCCCCCATCAATCTAGTTGAAACTCCCCATGAAGTAGCCCAAACATATTCTTTACCACCCTCTTTAGTAGCGAACTTAACATCGAATGCCTTTGCGAAATTTTGACCTAAGAAATGTGACGTTCCCGCCTGCAATGCTTTACCATCTTGCATCAATGCTTCTATACAATAGGTTTCAATCGCACCAGCAAAACGTTCGCTTTCAGTTTTCGTTCCTTTTATTACAGGTACGGCCATATGGTTTTCAACAAAATCAGCATACACATTCATCATTTGTTCTGCCTCTGCTATTGCTTCTTTTTCCGTAGCATGGGCAGTGTGTCCTTCTTGCCATAAAAACTCCGACGTTCTCAAGAATAGTCTTGTTCTCATTTCCCATCGCACCACGTTGGCCCACTGGTTAATCAACAATGGCAAATCTCTATACGACTGTATCCATTTTCTATAGGTATCCCAAATAATGGTTTCAGAAGTAGGTCTGACAATTAATTCCTCTTCCAGTTTTGCGTCTGGATCAACAATTATTCCGCTACCATCTTCCGCATTTTTTAATCTATAATGGGTAACGACCGCACATTCCTTAGCAAAGCCTTCCACATGACTAGCCTCTTTACTAAAATATGATTTTGGTATAAATAATGGGAAATATGCATTTTCATGACCGGTCTCCTTAAACATTTTATCTAAGCCCGCCTGCATCTTCTCCCATATTCCATAACCATAAGGCTTTATCACCATACAACCTCTAACACCAGAGTTCTCAGCCAAATCTGCCTTCACTACTAGTTCATTATACCATTTGGAATAATCCTCACTTCTCTTAGTCAAATTTTTACTCATTTTCTGGAGTTTGGCACAAATTTTGTGAATATTATAATAAATTAATTGGGTAAAACTAGTTATTTTTAATATGTTCAACAATATAATTTTGATCCGATGATATATTCTTTACCCCACAACAAACTTCGCAACATAACAATGTTGGTGACCCTAGGTTTAATAATAGCCTCATGTGGTTCTTACCAGCAATCTTCTTATTATGACAATGACGGTATTTATTCTGACAATACCCCAACCACAATAGAAAGAAGACCAGAGTACCGAAATAATCAGCAAAATAATCCAGAAACCGACACCTATTCCGATTATTTTGGAGAAAAGGCCAATCAATATGATGAAATATTGGAAAGCGAAATTTTTACGGATGTTGATTCTTACTCGAGCAACATTATAAATGATAGTATACCTCAAGATCAATTAACAGATTATTATTCAAGCGATAACGACTACCAAGGTTACGGTGGTTGGGGAGATAATAATTCTAACGTAAGTATTAACATTTATGACAATGGATGGAATAATTGGGGATACGGAGGACTTTATGGTTGGGCAAACCCTGTTTGGGGATGGAACAATTGGGGATATGGTGGTTATTATGGATATGGATGGAACAATCCATGGAGATGGAACAGATGGAATAATTGGGGATATGGCGGTTGGGGCGGTAGCTTCGGATGGGGTTACGCCGGTGGTTGGGGCCTAGGTTTTGGTTGGAACAACTGGGGCTGGGGTGCACCTTACAACTATTATAATTACGGTTATGGAGGTGTTGTTCGAAACAACAGATACGCAAATAGATATGCCGTTAATAATTCTAGACGAGGAAACTATGTTACCAATACAAATGGTAATGCATTAAGAGGTAGGTCCAATGTAAATACACGAGGAGATTCTCCTAGATACAGAAGTACCGATTCTAGAACGGCGACAGCAAGAAGTTCGTCGAATACACGTAGTGCGAGAACCTATTCTGGAAATACAACAGCAAGAAGAACTGTTGGTGTAGATCAGAACAGAGCTTATAGAACTAGTAGAAGCACAAGGGCTACCCCAAGATACAGCACATCTTCACGAAGCTCTAGCAGATATTCTTCAAGTCCGAATTCATCAGGTACCACAAGATCAAGTAGTAGAGTTATGACTCCAAGAACCTCAACGTATAGAAGTTCTGGAAATAGTAGCTCACGAACAGGAAACAATTATTCAACTGGTCGTTCTACAAGAAGTTCAAATAGTGGGTCTTACAGAAGTTCTGGAAGCAGCACAAGAAGCAGCTCTAGCAGCGGTTCATATAGAAGTTCTGGCAATAGTAGTTCTTCTAGAAGTTCTGGTTCAGCAAGAAGTTCTAGTAGTGGCTCATCAAGATCTTCTGGCTCATCTAGCAGAAGTAGCGGTAGAAATAACTAAATCTAAAATTTTAAAAATAAGATATTGCTATGAAAAGATATTTAACTTTCATAACACTGGCGGTATGCGCTTTCAGTAGTGCTCAGAACATCAATGAAGTTTTGCGCTACGGTACCGAAAACCTTCAAGGAACTGCTCGCTTTCAAGCAATGGGCGGAGCTTTTGGAGCCTTAGGAGGAGATTTATCCTCTTTAAATGTTAATCCAGCAGGATCTGCAGTTTTCAACAATAGTTTATTTACAATTTCTGGTTCAAACTATAACACCAGCAATCAATCTAGCTATTTCGGAAATAGTACAAATTCAAAGAATAACAACTTAGATTTAAATCAGATTGGTGGTGCATTTGTTTTCAAAAACACCAATTCCGATTCCGATTGGCAGAAATTTACTTTGGCATTTAATTATGATCTTATCAATAATTTCGACAATGAATATTATGTTACTGGAAACAGCACGCAAGGTATTGACAACTACTTTTTGAATTTTGCACAGGGCACACCTTTCGGGTCTATTCTACGCCAAGACGGCGAATATATAGAAGAAGCTTATTTAGACATCGGCTCTAATCAAGGTTATAAAGAGCAGCAAACATTTTTAGGATACTATGGAGGTATTCTTGACCCTGTTTCAGAAGATGACAATAACACCGATTACGTTAGTAATACCATTTACAATTCCGTAAATCAGGAGTTTTTAAGAAGAACTACTGGCTACAACAGTAAATTTACCTTGAATATGGGCTCTCAATTTAAAGAGAATTTATATATGGGTGCTTCGTTAAATTTTCACAATGTATTTTATTCAAGGTTTGACCGATTCACAGAAAACGGATATGACCCCACTTCTGAAATACAGAGAACAACTTTCGATAACTATTTACAAACAGATGGTAATGGATTTTCATTTAGCTTGGGTGCAATAGCTAAATTAAATGAATACGTTCGTTTAGGTGGTAGCTACCAATCCCCTACATGGTATCAATTAGAAGATGACTTTTCTCAACGCATCAATTCTGATTTAGCTGATGATGAAATTAATTTTATTGATTTTAACATTGTAAATCTTTTTGAATCTTATACGGTTAAAACCCCAAGCAAGTTGACTGGAAGCTTAGCTGTCATCTTTGCGCAAGATGGATTATTAAGTTTTGATTACGGATATCAAGATTTTTCTAAGGCAGAATTACGACCTACAAGCGACCCAAGTTTTCAAGCTGTTAACAATCTTATTTCTAATGACCTAGGCACTGTCTCTACATTTCGACTAGGTGGAGAATACAAAATTGAACAGGTTAGTTTAAGAGCTGGTTATCGTTTTGAGCAAAGCCCATATGCAAATGGCAATACTATAGGTGATTTAAATGCCGTTTCTGGTGGTATCGGATATAATTTTGGAGGTAGTAGATTAGATTTTGCCCTTAGCCGTTCTCAGCAAGATATTAATGAACGATTATTTGATTCGGGCATTACTACACCAGCGATTATTAATAGGATCAACACCAATACAACGTTAAGCTACACGATAAACTTCTAATTAAGTTTATTGCTAAATACATAAAAAAGGGAGCTAATATGCTCCCTTTTTTTATCTCTTTAATGAGAAATGTGTTTTTCTTGTTTTAGCTACTAATAACCCCTCCTCTATTTCACCATATTCAAATCGAAACCAGTAATCGGTAGCAGGCATTGGCTGGCCATTAAAAGTGCCATCCCATGCACTATTGGGTGCCAATTGTTTTAGTAGCTTACCGTATCTGTCAAAAATAAAAACAACAGGATTGGTTAACGTTTCAATTCCTTGAATATTCCAATCATCATTTATACCATCGCCATTAGGAGTGAAAAACTTAGGATAGCCTACCACGAGAAATTCTAACGGATCGGTAATGCCACACCCGTTTTTGTCATTTATAATTACAGTATTAAGTCCAGGAGGTACATTCATAAATATCGAATTGTCTTGAAACTCGCCACCGTTAATAGCATATTCATAATCCCCATCGCCCTCAACAAAAAATTCAATGTTATTCTGGTCAGGATCAATTGATAGGTTGGTATCTAATGTTTCTACTCGATCAAGTATCGGCGTTCCAAAAAATGTAATTAATACGCCGCTATCGTCACTTACTGTTGGCGGTGTTCCTGAAATAGTAGTAATTGTTGCGAAATAACGACCAGAGTTGGGGCTCACTACCACTAGTTCTGCACCAAAATCTCCAGATCCCGTAAGCGTATCATCTATTACACCATCATCTTCATAATCAACAGTCCATTCAACATTTGCAATATCAGCACCCGCAGGTGAATTCAAAGCACTTATAGTAATGTCATCATCACCTTCACAAGCGATTATATCCAATCCTAAAAATTCATCCCTAAGCGTACAATCTAAAGCAGTATTTTGATTATTACTAACAGAACTTCCTGTAAAGGTTAACATAAAAGGTTCTGGATCACCTGTAAAATTATCGGCAAAATTATTAATCAGAATATAATATATCTCACCTGGTAGCACATCTAAATATTCATCATAGGTGTTTTGACTACCTGTTAATGAAGCCGCACCTTCTTGTCCACTATCAGGATTCACACCTAGTCCCGTAAAATTAGTATCGTTCACTTCGTAATTACAACGTATCGGTTGTGCTGTACCATTACTAATATCGGCACAATCTACATCAGGACCATACACAGCAAAATCCCATTCTGCAGTAGGTGTTGATCCAGTAGAAGCCAATGCTTCAATATCAAAACCTACCTGACCACCAGTACCCGCCCTAAAAACGAACCAAGAAGTATTATATTCAATGTTAGCAGAAACAAGACTTCCTTTTTCCAAGCATCCTGATTGCAGTATAACTTCTGGATCAAAATCATCAACATCGCCAGTACCACCAGCAATTCCCATAATAGGCTGATCGGCACATACGGGTATTGCCGTTCTACAATCGGCTGAATTTTGAGCAGTTGAATTCCAATAGAAAAGAAAGAAACAACATATAGAACAAAGAAGTGTTCTCATAAATAGAGTGGCTATTAGTATACGTATCGTATATTATAACTTCACATGCCTCACTTTAGTATTCTACATCGATTATTATGGTGTTTAATCGATAAAATACACTTTTTAGATTACCTTTTAAGCTGTTATCGTTTTAATGTAAAATGATTGTTTATATATGCAGCATTGGTGTTTTGGCCCAAAGAATTGGTATAAGATAACTTGAACCAATAATCTGATTCTGGCAATAAAACACCTTTAAATGTGCCGTCCCAGCCACTTGAATCTTCATTCAATTGATACAATAACTTACCATATCGATTATAGATGGTTATAATAGGGTTGGCTAAAACTGAAAGCCCCTCTACCTTCCATTTATCATTTACACCATCTGCATTTGGTGTGAAAAACTTAGGAAAACCTACAACCACTATATCCTTTGAATCTAGACCGCATCCATTTAAATCTGTAACTGTTATAGTATGCTCGCCAGGAAATAGGTTATTAAATATCGAACTGCTTTGAGGTTCTTCATTATCCACTTGGTAATCAAAATCACCATCTTCTTCTAAAAATACCGAAATCATATTCGAAGCATCATCTTCATAAACTATAGCTATATCAGAAATAGCAGGCGGTCTTGAAAAAACAACCGTCACAGAACGAACCGTAATACATTGCAAAGCGCCTACCGAATTAGTGACAGATAAGGTGTAAACCCCCTCTTCTGCAACCGTTATCAGTGAAGTGTTTTGCCCTGAACTCCATTCATAAGTGAAATTAGAATCTGGAATTGTTTGGCCTATCGTAACAACAGGAGTATCTCCACAAATAAACACACTCGTATCAAAATCTAAATATGGTAGCTCAATACCGTTAATATCAAAAGATTTCGATGCGTCATAACAACTACTATTTTCTACTGATGTCGTTCGAACAAAAATCGTTTCTGAGATTTGTGTAGGTATATATTCTTTAGGTAACGCATTAATCCCATTCATCGCTTCTTCAATTGAGGCATGATAGGTGACAAGAAATTCTAAAGAACTTTGATCTCCCAAAGCTTCTAAATCCTTCGAATTAAAATCAATAGCGGTACCATCTAAACAAACTGTTTCGTCAGTTAATTCATAAGTAAATGGAGAAGGTGCGTAAGCTACTTGGGTTTCACTTAATAAATTATTCCCTGAAGGTCTAATGACTAAAACCCGATACATAGCAGAAACTGCTACATTTAGTTCTGGTCCGCTTTCACCTGGTATACGTTGATAGCCTGCGCCTATATCCAAATACCATTCATAATCTATCGCATCTGAAGTTGTAGCATCTAAAATCACATTTTCATTATCACACGCAATTTTTGGCGGACCTAATAAATTATCTATTATATCACAATCTAACGCCGAATTTGAAAATTCTATAAAAATGTTTCCTGAAAATTGAATTGAGAATCCAGAATTATTGTTACTGTAATTATTAATCAATAAATAATAATCTTCATTTGGTGCAACTTCTAGCCAATCTTCATACTGTATATTAGCAACTCCGGTTGGATCTTGACCAACACCTATATAAATACTTTCGTCTGAATTATCAAAATAATTACATCGTATAGGCTCACCGAGATCACCACAATCGTTGGTTTTATATAAGGCAAAATCCCAGTCCTCATTTGAATCAAAACCTATATTAAAACCTAACTGTCCCGTTTCGCTAGTTCTAAAACGATACCATGCAGAGTTTGTTTCTACTGTACCCGTTGCTTGAGTTATACAACCAGATACGGAAGCTCCATTAAAATCATCTAAGCCATAACCATCGGTACCGGCGTTAATTGGAGTATTGTTACAAATAGGAATAGCATTAATGCAATCTGGCGCTACTTGTGAAAAACAAGATAGTGTACCAAATAAATTTAAAAGTAGAATGGTTATACCATACTTGGTCATAGAGGGTTCGAAATTTCCAATTTTAAATTTAACGAGTCCTTAACGTTATGTCTAATTTATGTTGTGTAATGCCCCTATTTAGTTATAAAGTGGCACATATTGTATATCTTTGCCGCTTGTAAAAGTTAGTTGAAATGAAAATTGAGGATACATTGGAAAATCAATTTGATGAATTAGGAAACGATCATATTTCTACTTCAGAGGATACCCCATTACGCAAAGACGCCTTTGTTTTAGATGACGCTACGAAGATTGAGCGTATACGTGAAAATGTTCGTGACATAATGCTTACACTAGGCCTAGATTTGAATGATGATAGTTTAAAAGGAACTCCTAATCGAGTTGCTAAAATGTACGTAAACGAAATATTTGGAGGTTTACACCCTAGTAGAAAGCCAAAAGCATCTACGTTCGACAATAAGTATAAATACGGCGAAATGCTAGTAGAGAAAAACATAACGTTGTATTCTACTTGCGAACACCATTTTTTACCTATAGTAGGCCGTGCACATGTAGCCTATATCTCTAACGGTACCGTAGTCGGACTCTCTAAAATGAACCGTATTGTTGATTATTATGCGAAAAGACCACAAGTTCAAGAACGTTTGAATATTCAAATCGTAAGAGAATTACAAGAGGTTTTAGGTACTGAAGATGTTGCTTGCGTTATTGATGCTAAGCACCTTTGTGTCAACTCAAGAGGAATACGTGATATTGATAGTAGTACTGTAACCGCTGAATATGGTGGTAAATTCAAAGAAGAATTGGTACGCCGTGAGTTTTTGAATTACCTTAATCTAGACACCCATTTTTAATCGCATATAGCTTCATGCAATTGTACGAAAATCAAGAAATTAGAGTATATAATTCCTTAAGTGGGAAAAAAGAAGTTTTCAAACCAATAAGCGCTGGCCATATTGGCATGTACGTTTGTGGGCCTACCGTGTATAGCAATGTGCATTTAGGCAATTGTAGAACTTTCATGTCCTTCGATATGATTTTTAGGTATTTCAGACATTTAGGTTATAAAGTACGGTATGTTCGAAATATTACTGACGCAGGCCATTTAGTAGATGACGCAGAAGATGGGGAAGATAAAATTGCAAAAAAAGCCAGATTAGAAAAATTGGAACCGATGGAAGTTGTACAACGATACACTGTCGATTTCCATAATATTTTAGAAAAATTCAACTTTTTACCTCCAAGTATTGAACCTACAGCTACAGGTCATATCATAGAGCAAATTGAAATTATTAAGGATATTCTTGAAAAAGGATTTGCCTATGAAACCAATGGCTCTGTATATTTCGATGTGGCCAAATTCAATAAAGAGTACGAATACGGTAAACTAAGCGGTCGCAAGCTTGAAGACATGATTGCGAATACCCGTGATCTTGCCGCACAAGACGACAAGCATAATCCTCAAGATTTTGCACTTTGGAAAAAAGCGGAACCACAACACATTATGCGTTGGCCTTCGCCGTGGGGAGATGGGTTCCCAGGCTGGCATTTAGAGTGTACCGCAATGAGTACAAAATATTTAGGGGAAACTTTTGACATTCACGGTGGTGGTATGGATTTAAAATTTCCACATCATGAATGTGAAATAGCACAAGCCGAAGCCTGTAATGGCAAAAGCCCAGTAAATTATTGGTTACATGCTAATATGTTGACGCTTAACGGTAGAAAAATGGCTAAATCTACAGGAAATAGTATTCTTCCTGGGGAAATTTTCTCTGGTGAAAACGAAATCCTTAGCAAACCATTCTCTCCATCAATGGTTCGTTTCTTTATGATGCAGGCACACTATACCAGCATTTTAGATATGAGCAATGATGCGCTTTTAGCTTCTGAGAAAGGCTTTAATAAATTAATGGAGGCAATAAGCTCTTTAAAATCTTTAAACACGGGCAAGACCACAAATTTTAATATTGCCGAATGGAAATCTTCCTGTTATGCTGCCATGAATGATGATTTTAATACACCAATTCTAATAGCGACATTATTTGATGCTGTAAAACACATCAATCTTATTAAAGAAGGTAAAGAATCCATTACGGAAGAAGATAGGGCAGAACTTGAGAACACAATACACAATTTTGTTTTTGATGTATTAGGCCTTGAAAACAAAAGTAGTTCTGATGCAGATTCCGAAAAATTAGGTGGTGTTGTTGAGCTATTGATTGAATTACGTAAATCTGCTAGGGAAAATAAAGATTTTGCTACTTCAGATAAAATTCGTGATCAATTAGCTACTTTAGGCATTCAACTAAAAGATGGTAAAGATGGTACCACGTATAGCCTATAATTTTAATCTAAAAATTTTGAATTTTTTATTTTAGACTGGTATTCACCAGGCGCTAAGTTTTGCCTTGTTTTAAATACTCTATTAAAATAAGACCTACTTTCAAAACCACAATCTAAATATACATCTTTAATACTTCGCTTAGGATCTTGCAATAACCCAACAGCTAATTTTATTCGCTCATTATTAATGAATTCGACAGGTGAAATACCTAATTCAGATTTAAAGGTTCTATAAAAATTAGATACACTCATACAAGCAATTTTACTTAACTGCTCTACTTGAAGCGATTTATGCAGATTATTCCTTATATATCGTATAACCTCAGTTAACCTGCTTTCACTTTTAATTGAAAGTGTTGCACTGCTATAAATTTTTCGTTCGTTTGTTTGTAGAATTCGAATGATTAATTCACGCAGCATATTATCCACAAAAAAATCTTTTGACAGATGATCTTCAGTAAATAAAAATAACAGACGCTGAATTATTTGAAAGATCCCTCTGTCATTTACAAAGTGAAAATTATAGTCCATAATACCCCAATCTTCCTTACTATCCTTTGGCATATTTTCATTCATAAATTGTAGAACCTTGTTTATTTTATCTTCAGAAATAGCCATTGCCAAACACCTAGTAGGATTTTTGGCCATTGCCTCAGGAAAATCAATACACATACTTTCGTTAGCAGGCAATACTAATGATTCACCGGGTAAAAAATCAAATGATTCATAATCCCGTAAATGCATAATCTTTTTTCCTTGAATCATGCTTGCCAAAACAGGTTGCTCAAATTTCAACAATACACTTTTTGCCTGCTCATGTGTTTCAAAAACATGCATAGCCGCATTATTCATAAAATAGGATGTTTGATTTTCAACCAAAGTTTCTAACCGTCTTCCCTTTAAAAAATTTTCTGATAATTGTATCACAGTAGATATTCTTATGATTAAGAAATTTACAAAATTTTATACTTAAAAAAATCATAATATCAATAAATGGTAGAATTGTTCATGTGATTCGTAGAATACGTCAGATATATTAATAATATGAGAAGTAAATTTAGAAGGTCGTACAAGTTATTTTGATACGTCCATGAAATACTATTATTAACTTAAATCATATACTATGAGCACAACAGCAACCGTAGAAAAGGATATTCTTCAAAAACCTAAATTCAAAGACCAATATGAAAATTTTATTGGTGGTAAATGGGTAGCACCATCCAAAGGAGAATACTTTGACAATATTTCTCCTGTAGATGGTAAATCATTTACTAAAATACCAAGGTCTACTGCCGAGGATATTGAATTGGCAATTGATGCCGCATGGAAAGCAGCTCCGTCATGGAATTCTTCCTCGGCAACAGAAAGAAGCAATATGCTTTTAAAAATTGCCGATAAAATCGAGCAAAATCTAGAAGTCTTGGCCAGAGCTGAAACTTGGGACAACGGTAAAGCAATTCGTGAAACAAGAGCCGCAGATTTACCATTAGCTGTTGACCATTTTAGGTATTTTGCTGGAGTAATACGAGCAGAAGAAGGCTCAGTAAGTGAATTAGATTCCAACACGGTGGCTCTAAATGTTACAGAACCTTTAGGTGTCGTCGGACAAATTATACCATGGAATTTTCCTCTTTTAATGGCTACTTGGAAATTAGCGCCAGCCTTAGCTGCAGGGAATTGTGTTGTACTTAAACCTGCGGAACAAACCCCAGTCGGCATCTTAATTTTAATGGAAATCATCGAAGGTATTTTACCAGCAGGTGTTCTTAATGTTGTTAATGGTTTTGGCGCAGAGGCTGGTAAACCCTTAGCATCAAGCCCAAGAATAGACAAAATTGCTTTTACCGGCGAGACCACTACTGGCCAATTAATCATGCAATATGCATCTAAAAACATCACTCCGGTCACATTAGAACTAGGTGGAAAATCTCCAAATGTGTTTTTTGAAAGTATTATGGACGCCGATGATGAATTCTTCGATAAATGTTTAGAGGGCGCCAATATGTTTGCTTTAAATCAAGGTGAAGTCTGTACTTGTCCATCAAGAATGTTAGTTCAAGAAAGTATTTACGATAAGTTTATAGCACGTGTCATTGAACGTACCAAGGCCATAAGAATGGGACATCCATTAGACCCAAATACAATGATGGGTGCACAAGCATCGAATGACCAGTTTGAAAAAATATTGAGTTATATAAAAATAGGAAAAGAAGAAGGTTGTGAAGTA
This sequence comes from Maribacter orientalis, assembly GCF_900109345.1. Lineage (GTDB taxonomy): Bacteria > Bacteroidota > Bacteroidia > Flavobacteriales > Flavobacteriaceae > Maribacter > Maribacter orientalis. Next base: position 195,771 of record NZ_FNZN01000003.1, on the reverse strand, counting down.
CTAACCGGTGGTGAGCAAGCATACAATGAAGGCTTAGAAGGTGGTTACTATATACAACCAACTATCTTAAAAGGCAATAATAAAATGCGTGTGTTTCAAGAAGAAATATTCGGACCTGTTCTTTGTGTAACTACTTTTAAAGATGAAGCTGAAGCCATAGAAATCGCTAACGACACTTTATATGGTTTAGGTGCCGGTGTTTGGACTAGAGATACGCACCAGGCGTATCAAATATCAAGAGCAATAAAAGCTGGTAGAGTTTGGGTCAACTGTTATCACTTGTACCCTGCTCACGCACCATTTGGTGGATATAAAAAGTCTGGTATTGGTAGAGAGAATCACAAAATGATGTTAGCTCACTACCGACAAACCAAAAACATGCTGATATCATACGACAAAAAAGCGATGGGATTCTTTTAATGAGCAAACTAAAATGAAAACTAAACGAGTATTAGTAACCGAAAAAGCAGCAGCTATAATTGCTGAATTAAAAAAGACACATGGCGAACTTATGTTTCACCAAAGTGGAGGCTGTTGTGATGGTTCTGCCCCTATGTGCTTTACAAAAGGTGATTTAATGCTCGATGATAATGATGTTTGGCTAGGTAATATTGAAGGATGTGATTTTCATATGTCAAAAGACCAATTTGAATATTGGAAACACACACAATTAACCGTTGATGTTACACCAGGCAGAGGCTCAAGTTTTTCATTAGAAATTCCTTTAGGCATACGGTTCTTAATTAAGTCAAGATTATATTCTGAAGAAGAAGCAGAACATCTAGAACCCATAAGAATTGGGGCTTAAAAAAATTACCGCTATCGAAACAAGTCCGTATGTAATGCATACGGACTTGTTATTTTTAAAGAGTTAGCTCTTTTATATTAAATTTGCAGTAGTAATTCGCTGATTTGAACAGTTCGATAAAAAAAATTCTGATAACCCCTTTTATACTATTGGTACGGTTTTACCAATTAGTAATATCACCCTATACCCCTGCAACATGCAGGTACTCCCCTACTTGTTCTCAATATACGTTAGAGGCTTTAAAAAAACACGGATTATTCAAAGGTGGTTGGTTAGCTATAAAGCGAATATTTAGTTGTAACCCATGGGGTGGTAAAGGATATGACCCTGTACCCTAAAAAATTTGAATTCGTACAATAGTTATCTTTCCTAACTAGATAAACTTTTACTCTAACTCTGTATTACAAAATCAATTTGTCTGTTGGCTATTTATTATCTTAGCCTTTCAAAATACAACACATGCATTTCTTAGGAATTATTTGGAATCCGAATGAAACTCTTTTCAATATAGGATTTATACAGATTAAATATTATAATCTACTTTGGATAACTGCTTTCGCCCTTGGGTGGTTTATCATGAAAAGAATTTTTACCAACGAGAAAAAATCGGTAGAACAATTAGATTCCCTTTTTATATATACCGTTTTAGGCACCATGTTAGGTGCTAGATTAGGGCATGTTTTCTTTTACGACTGGGCCTATTATTCCAATCACCTTGCTGAAATTTTATTGCCGGTAAGAGAAAGTGAATCGGGTAGTTTGTTATTTGGTTTAATAAATGGTTATGAATTTACTGGCTTCACAGGCTTAGCAAGTCACGGAGCTACTTTAGGTATTATTGTTGGCACTTACTTGTATACAAGAAAATTTCCTGAATTCAGCATGCTTTGGATATTTGATAGAATGGTAATTCCGGTTGCAATTGGATGCTTTTGTGTTCGCTTAGGAAACTTTTTTAATTCTGAAATTAATGGGAAAATTGTAGATGAAAACTTCATTTTCGCCACGAAGTTCATACGTGATTCAGATGACTTACATCCCTCAAAAGCATTAGGTATTACTCAAGAAAAAACATTAAATGCCGCATATGCCGCAATAGAGAACAATCCACAATTTTCAGAATATTTAGCAGAAATACCTTACCGACACCCTGCTCAATTATATGAAGGTATATGCTATTTATTCATATTCATCCTACTTTACTTTTTATATTGGAAAACTGACAAAAAGAATAAACCAGGATATTTATTTGGGTTGTTTTTCGTGTTACTTTGGTCGGTACGTTTCTTCGTAGAATTCGTTAAGAAAAGTCAAGGTGGTTTTGAAGATACCTTGGGTATTTTATCTACAGGACAATGGTTAAGTATTCCATTCATTCTAATTGGTCTTTTCTTCATGTTCAGAAAAACTAAAACTGCATAATGCTAAGTTTTAAACGTATAATTTGGATTTTCATAGCAGTTTTTTCACTGGTATTTTCCTCTTGCAAGGAAGATGCTAAAAAAACCATCTCAACACAAGAAATTGAATTTACTCACGAAGGAAATTTAAATGTGTATTCAAACACTAGCGATACTTTAAAAACAAAGTTCGACATAGAATTTGCTGAAACGGATTACGAAACACAAACGGGATTGATGTATAGAAAAGGTATGAAAAACAATCAGGCTATGCTTTTTATATTCCCTGATGAAGCTATACACTCTTTTTATATGAAGAACACTGAATTTTCATTAGATATCATTTATATAAAAGAGGATATGACTATTGCTAGCATGCAAGAAAATGCACAACCATTTAATGAAGCAAGTTTATCATCAATGGCACCGATAAAATATGTTCTTGAAATAAATGGTGGTCTTGCAGAAACTTTAGGGATATCTATTGGTGACCGCATTAGTTTCAGTCGCAACTAATTGCGAATTCTACTATTAATTTAGTCAAGTGTAAAATGCCAGACTATGTATTGTATAATAAAGAATCAGAACGCTTACTTTTTAAAAAAGTAACACGGTCTGATTTTGAAAACTGGCTCCCATTTCACCAAGAACCCTTAAGTAGTGAATATTGGTCAGGTCTACCAAAAGACCCCATTACAACATGTAACGAACAATTTTCAAGAATTTTCGAACGGTATGAAGAAAAGTCAGGTGGCATGAATGCACTTTTTTCAAAAGAAACCAATAAACTTATTGGTATTGCAGGTCTTTTAGTTCAAAACGTAAATAACAAAGAAGAGTTAGAAATAGGTTATTCAATTCTACCAGAATATTGGCGACAAGGTTATGCTTTCGAAGCAGCCAAAAAATGCAAAGATGTGGCTTTTGAGAATAAATGGGCTGATAGTTTGATATCTATTATCCAAGTAAATAATATTCCTTCACAGAAAACAGCATTAAAAAATGGAATGTATATAGACTTCAGCACTACCTATAAAGACAATCCTGTTCATATTTTTAGAATTAAAGCATAAATGAATCATTGGGTAATCTATATTGACAATAACTCTGCAAAAAAGAATTTCATAGAAGATTTTCAAAAGGGTAAAATTCCCAATGAGCTAATAGAATATCAGAATAAGAAAGGACTTTTATACTCTCCTTTTACCTTAGAGAAACTTATAGACGAGGAAGACAAACACGACCATAAAATTATTAGCACAGAGATTCAGTCTCTTGAAACAATGTCTAGCGGAGAGCAAAAGAAAGCCTTACTTCATTATTTACTTAAAGAAAAACCAAATTTTATTATTTTAGACAATCCTTTTGACAATTTAGATATCTCATTTCAAAATGAACTTAAAACTATATTAAAGGAATATTCAAGTCACATTTCTTTTATACAAATAGCGAGTAGAAAGGCAGATACTCTATCTTTTATACAGAATTTCGGAAGATTGACTTTCGACACCTTTACTGAAATTCAAGATTCAACGTTTGAAAAGCAAACCAAGAAACATTCCTTTAGCGGCCTAAGTATTCCGCAACCGTTAGAAAATCTAGCTAGCGTTAACAATCCATTAGTACAGTTTAAGAATGTTAGCATTTCTTATGGAAACAAAAAAATACTAGACAATATCAGTTGGACTATAAATAAAGGGGATTTTTGGCAATTAACCGGAGCCAACGGAAGTGGAAAATCTACCATACTTTCAATGATAACAGGAGATAACCCAAAAGCATTCGGGCAAGAAATATTTCTTTTCGGAAAGCTAAAAGGAAGCGGTGAAACCGTATGGGATATTAAAAAGAAAATAGGCTACTATTCGCCTGCAATGACCAACAAATTTAAAGGTAGACACACTGTAGAAAACATGTTAATCTCAGGACTAACAGACTCCGTAGGTCTGTATACAATACCGACTGAAGTTCAAAAAAGGGTTATAAAACAGTGGTTATTAGTATTAAATCTCCATGATATAAAAGACACCTATTTTAATAAACTATCAACAGGTAAGCAAAGATTGGTGATGACTGCAAGAGCCATGGTTAAGCACCCTACATTACTTATACTTGATGAGCCCACTACTGGAATGGACGATAACTCTGCCGCTCTATTAGTTACATTGGTAAACAAGATTGCTCAGGAAACCAATACAGCTATTCTATTTGTATCTCACAGAAAAGAGCCTAACCTAGAACCAAAGAGCGTTTACGCCCTAGAAATAGCACCTTCAGGTTCGATTGGATATATCACTACCCCATAAAAAAATCGCTATCCTTTTGAGATAGCGATTTTAAAAGTTGAGTTAGTAATTATTTATTCTTCTTTACCAGAAGTAATTTTCTTGCTTAATGCATCGAACATTACTGGAGTTGCAATAAATACAGATGAATATGTACCTACAACTACACCAACTATCATTGCGAACATAAATCCTCTTAATGATTCACCTCCAAATATGAAGATTGCCAACAACACTACTAGTGTAGTCAAAGAAGTATTCAAAGTTCTACTCAAAGTACTGTTTATAGCGTAGTTAATATTCTCACCACCTTTCCAGCCGCGTTCTGACAATGTTTCACGAATACGGTCAAATACAACCACGGTATCGTTCAATGAATAACCGATTACCGTTAATATAGCGGCTATAAACGCTTGGTCAATTTCCATGTTAAATGGCATCAACTTACCGAATATAGAGAAAACACCTAATACAATCAATACATCATGAAATACCGCAACAACCGCACCCAATGAGAATTGCCACCTTCTAAATCTTAATAAGATATATAGGAATACTACCGCTAAAGAACCTAATATAGCTAAAAACGCATTGTTTTTAATATCATCGGCAATTGTAGGACCAACCTTAACCGATTGTAAAATACCTACAGCCTCATCATCTACACCACCTAAAACAAAAGCATCTTTACTGATCCCATCTGGTAAATATTTCTGAAGAGATGTATATAATTTGTCTTGAATTTCATTGTCTACCTCAATACCTTCAACATCAACTTTATAAGGAGTAGTTATTTTTACTTGATTAGATTCACCATATGTTTTCACATTGGTGCCACTTCCAAATACCGTATTCAATTCAGAGGTAATTTCAGAAGGATTAACCGGTTGTTCGAAACGAACTGTATACGAACGGCCACCTACGAAATCTACACCTTGCTGTAATCCAGGTCCGAAGAATAATGAGAACAAACCAACAGCTACCAAAACACTTGATAGTATGTAAGCTATCTTTCTTTTAACCAAGAAATCAATATTTATATTCTTGAAAAGGTTTTTAGTAAAACTAGTTGAGAAGTCTAAACTTCTTCCTTTACCCCCAACATACCAATCTACTAATAGACGTGTGATGAATATAGCGGTAAAAAGAGATGTTATAATACCAATTAATAAGGTAGTTGCAAATCCTTTTATAGGTCCTGAGCCAAAAATAAATAATATAACAGCAGTTAAACCAGTAGTAATGTTAGCATCTAAAATAGAAGACAAGGCATTTCCAAATCCATCAGCAACTGCTTGGCTCTTTCCTTTACCTTTTGCCAACTCTTCTTTAATACGCTCAAAGATAAGTACGTTCGCATCTACAGACATACCAATAGTTAAAACGATACCGGCAATACCAGGTAATGTTAATACCGCATTTAAACTTGTTAGTACTCCAAAAATCAATAAGATATTCAATAATAAAGCAATATCTGCAAATGCACCAGCTTTACCATAATAACCGATCATCCATAATAGAACAATCGCCATTGCGATTAAGAAAGACATAAAACCACTATCAATAGCTTCTTGACCTAATGAAGGACCTACAATTTCTGATTGAATAATTTCTGCAGAAGCAGGTAATTTACCAGCTCTAAGAACATTCGAAATATCCTTTGTTTCGTTTACCGTAAAGTTACCAGTGATCTCTGAACGACCACCTGATATGGGACCAGATGAAACACCTGGAGCGGTATACACTTTGTTATCTAGAACAATAGCAATACCTGTTTGGTTCGTATAAGCGTCACCGGTTAATTTCTCCCATTCTTTAGCACCTTTAGTATTCATGGTCATAGAAACGGCAGGCTTACTGAACTGGTCAAAATCTGCACGAGCGTCACTTACAACATCACCACTAATTCTAGGTGTACCATCACGGTTAGATTTTAATGCATATAAATCGATTACTTCAACATCTTCTGAAGCTGGTCTTTCCCATACAAATTTCGTGAACTGAATATCAGCAGGTAACAACCTTCTAATTTCAGGCATTCTTAAATAAGAACCGATAGTTGCCGTATCCTTAATAGCTGCGCGAAACATTGCATTTGTTCCCGGGTTAGCAGGAATCAACAATTCGTACAATGGATTTACCTGTGTTGCTAAATCTAAAGAATCAGCAGAAACATCAGACAATAATGAATCTAATTCCGATTCTTCTTTAATTTGCTCAGGTCTTTCTACCTCTACAATATCCTTTAATTTTTCATTCGCTTGAATAAGGAATGTACTAAAGCTTGTATTGCTTTGCTTATATGTTTCCCAAAACTCTAATTGAGCAGTACTCGATAATAAATCTTGTGCTCGAGCAATATCTCTAGCACCTGGCAATTCTACCAAAATACGCCCAGAATTACCTTCTCTTTGAATGTTTGGTTGCGTAACACCAAAACCATCGATACGCTCTCTTAATACTTCAAAGGCAGAAACAATAGACTCATCAATTTTTCTTCTGATGATAGGCTTAACCTCATCATCTGACATTTGAAAATTGATTTCATCACTAAGACCTTTGTTGGCGAAAATATCAGGTGAAGCTAATTTAGTTTCTCCTTTAATTTTATCGAATGCTTCGAAGAACAATTCAATATAAGTGTCGTCACTATTTTGAGATGCAGCATCGGCATCGGCCAAAGCTTTATTAAAAACTGGACTTTTTGTGTTGTTAGCCAATCCTTTGAGGATGTCTTTAACCGAAATCTGTAGTGTTACGTTGATACCACCTTTAAGGTCAAGACCTTTATTCAATTCCTTCTTTTTGGCTTCATTGTAATTGGTATACCCAAGAATACTGTTATTGCCAATGGAATCAAGATAGCTTGCAGCTACAATTTCCCTTTTTGCTACATAACCCTCTTCTCCTTCCGTTATACGGCTCGCTGCGAAAACGTTCGCCTCTTTTTCTACTTTGCTTGTGATGAAAGTATAGGATAGCTGGTAGATACTAACTAACCCAAATAATAAAGCAAAAAGCTTTATAAGTCCTTTGTTTTGCATTTTAAAAATATATTTAGTTTATGTTGATTAAGATTTTGCGTAATTTAAAAATCTAAAGCAAACTACTTTTACGCAAAGTAATTACGATCCTTAGTGATGTTTTTTGTTGGAATTAGCTATTCCCATAAACATTAGGTCCTGCCCTAACTTCTGGAATAGTTTGTGAAGTGTTATCTATTGCAATTGCAATATTTCTATTAATCTTAAAGGATACATTTACAATAGCATCTTGTTTAAAAACTATTGTATTATTAAACTTTAGAATTACTGGATTAGAAAATCTATTATAATCTTGCTTTTGAATTAAAACAAGATTTCCATTTAAACTCAATCCATTATCAGCTTGCTGATGCAGATCTGATACTACTAGATTATACTTTTCAGGAAGCTCTTCTTTTGGAAAATCAAAAGGAATTTCATCTTGATACTTTAATGAAAGGTGGTTTTCTTCAGTAAGAAATTCCTTAACACTAAATGCATCAACATTACTATAATAACGAATACTTACTTGTCTCCCGTCATTTTCAATAATTTCAATAGCATCAATACCTAAGACCTTTAGTCTTTTGGTAATTGCTGTCAAAACTTCATCATGAGCAGTTTCTGAAGCTAATTCTACATCTGTAAATTGTAAGAGAATTTGCTGATTAGAAGCTTTTTTTTGCTCATGACTTAGCCCTAATACGGCTAGAATAATAATTAAAGTACTTACGCACCATTTTGCATTCATGCGGCAAATATAAAAAGAAAGATTATACTAGGTAGTCTATTTTATACTTTATAAATATTTCAGAAGCCTATTTCCATATAAAAGTAAAACCTTTATAGTTAGACTATAAAGGTTTTACTTTTATGTTTAGGAGTATATAAACTACAACTCTAAAAGGCCATTTGTTTTAGAAACACCATCTGCGCTCTCCTTCATTTTCGCTTTTTCAGCGGCACTTAATGGTATATCGATAATTTTCTCGATCCCATCTTTTCCTAAAATTACAGGAACACCGATACAAATATCACTTAATCCATATTCGCCATCTAGCATGGTAGAACATGGAAACATCTTCTTCTGGTCACAGGCTATTGCCTGAACCATTGATGATACTGCCGCACCTGGAGCATACCAAGCACTTGTACCTAACAACTTCGTTAAAGTTGCGCCACCAACTTTAGTATCATCGGCGACTTGTTGTAGCCTATCTTCTGATAAAAATTCTGAAACACGAATACTATTTCTTGTCGCATGAGAAGTTAATGGAACCATACCAGTATCGCTATGACCGCCTATAACCATGCCATCGATATCTGAAATAGGAGCTTCCATAGCTTCTGCTAAACGGTATTTAAATCTTGCACTATCTAAAGCTCCACCCATACCTATAATTCTATTTTTAGGGATGCCAGTAGTTTTGTGTACCAAATATGTCATAGTATCCATAGGATTACTTACTACTATTATGATAACATTTGGAGAATGCTTTAATAGGTTACTTGAAACAGTTTTTACAATACCTGCATTTATACCAATCAATTCTTCTCTAGTCATACCTGGCTTTCTCGGAATACCAGAAGTAATTACAGCTATATGGCTATCAGCAGTTCTAGCATAATCATTTGTACTGCCTGTAATTTTAGTATCAAATCCCATTAATGATGCAGTCTGCATCAAATCCATTGCTTTACCTTCTGCATAACCTTCCTTAATGTCCAAAATAACAACTTCAGATGCGAAATCTTTAATAGCAATGTACTCTGCACAACTAGCACCTACTGCCCCTGCACCAACTACTGTAACTTTCATGTATATATATTTTATGAATTATTATTTATAAAATAGGGTCACCGACCTTATTTATATTGAATTTCCAATCCAAAAATAGGTATTTATTGACGAAAAATCGTCTAGAGAAGCTCATTTAATTACTACTTATTCACCTTAAAAACATCGATTAAATGCACGTGGTGTTAAAAATAAATGCAGTTCAACGAAGATATCGACAATTAGTTACCATACATCGAATTTAAATAATAACGCGAAATTCATTGCGTTAATAACTGTGGATCCCAAATCCAAAAAAAAATAAATTAACCTACTTATGACTAAGAAGTTCCTCTCTTTGGTGGCCATTTGTGCCATAGTCTTTCTAGCCAATTGTTCTAGGATAGAACAAAACAATGATCCCATTATTGGGATATGGTCACAATCGAAAATCATTACTTCAGAAAATTCATCGAAGCAAACAGTTCGAAAAGAATGGATATTCAATGATGTCTATTTAGGAAGGTATCATGAAATTAATGGTACTACCATTGTTTTAAAAACAGATTTCAACTGGTCCAAGCAAGGTGACATGTATACTATTGAGTATAGAGGTCTTGAAGATAAACCTAACAATTATATAACCATTCAGAACTTAGAGGACAATTTTTTTCTTAAAAATAAGGATGGTGCCACTATGGCAATAAGGGAATAAACAATTTTAACAGGGCCATGGGAAAAAGTCTGTCCAGAGCAATCTGGGCAGTCTTTTTTATTTACATCCATTTCTAAGGAATTTAAATCTTCTCATCTAAACTAAATAACAAATGCCAAGTTCATCTCTTCATATAATTCATTTGATTTAACCAATTATAGATTTCATTAATAAGCTTTATGTCTAAGCAAATGAAAAGCCCTATAAGATTGCAATCAATCTTATAGGGCTTTTATATGATAGCGAACTGAATTACTTAGAACTCTATTAACTATTTAAATTCAATTACCTAAACCCAAAATTAACCCCAACTGTAGCAGTATTAAACTCTCCTAAATTATACTCGGCATTCAATCTAAAGAAACCAAGCTTAAGTTTAGTACCAATAGTACCAGTAACACCACTGACCTTTTTAGTGATTGAAAATGGATCCTCATAGGTTTCAGAAGCAAAAGGACCCCTAGTTACTCTATATGTCCCTAAAATATCTGTTACAGATTTTCCAGTTACATAACCCAAACCTCCATAAAAATTAATAATAGGTAATTTCGTAGAGACCACGCCACTGAACACCCATGTGTTTATACTAGCATCTATTCGTTGATTTTCACCTTCTATTAACTTTGCATTGGTCAGGTCATAATCCCCAGAGATATTGGTATAGCCTATTACGGCCGAAATAGCTACTGGCAACACTTTATCGGCCGGTAATAATTTAGTGAAATCATGCTGAATACCAAATCCGATTAATCCTACAGAAGCATCCTTAAAATTCATTTTTGGAAGAAAACGGGCTTTAATTTCCGTTCCCTTGATAAGGCCAACACTAGCTTGAACATAGCCAGAAGGAACAAAATCGACCCCTTCACCAGATAGTCCCGATGGCAATTCAAATGTTTCCCGTAACGTGACTCCTGCTACCTGACTTTCTACAAATACTTCAACACCCTTGATATCACCCAAAGCGGTAGATACCTCTCTAGCTACACCAGGGTTTTCAACAAAATCGATATTTTGATAATCATTGGGGTCAAGAATAAAAACTTTTTTATCCTGCTTATTTTTAAATCCACTGATATTCCCAACTATGGAAATTTCAAAACCTCCCAATGGCTTGGCATCTGCCGTATTGTACCAACCTGTGCCCATATTGTATACCACAGATTCCGATAGCGGACTTAAGTAATCCGTTGTAAACTTTTCGGCATCTTCTAGACCGGCGGCCAGTACATTGTTAAAATCAACTTGCGAGGTAGTGATCATACTACAACCTAGAAAAATTAATGTAAGTAATTTCCTCATTTTTTAAAATTTTACCTAAAAATAAAAAACCTGCGCTGTAGGCGCAGGTTTTTGTTGTGTAAGTAGTACTTTCTATGTGTCAATGTTCGCATAAACGGCATTCTTCTCAATAAATTCCCTTCTTGGCGGAACCTCATCACCCATTAACATGGAGAAAACACGATCTGTTTCTGTTGCATTATCAATAACAATTTGTCTTAACGTCCTGAATTCTGGATTCATTGTGGTATCCCACAATTGTTCAGCATTCATTTCCCCTAGACCTTTGTATCGTTGAATACTCACGCCTCCACTATAACTGTCAGCAATTGCATCTCGTTCTTTATCACTCCAAGCATATTGCTTTTTCTGTCCTTTTTTCACCAAGTATAATGGTGGAGTTGCAATATAAACGTGACCACTTTCAACCAACTCTCTCATATAACGGAAGAAGAAAGTTAATATTAATGTTTCAATATGACTACCATCGACATCGGCATCACACATGATGACTACCTTGTGATATCTTAATTTCGAAAGATTCAATGCCTTACTATCTTCTTCGGTACCAATGGTAACACCCAAAGCAGTATACATGTTCTTAATTTCTTCGTTTTCAAAAACCTTGTGTTGCATGGCTTTCTCAACATTCAAAATCTTACCTCTTAAAGGCAAAATAGCCTGAAAATTACGGTCACGACCCATTTTGGCCGTACCACCTGCCGAATCACCCTCGACAAGGAAAATTTCACATTTCTCAGGATCTTGCTCTGAACAATCTGATAGTTTACCTGGCAAACCACCACCGCTCATAACATTCTTACGCTGTACCATTTCACGAGCCTTAGAAGCCGCATGTCTAGCCTGAGCTGCAAGAATTACTTTTTGAACAATTATTTTAGCATCATCTGGATGTTCTTCCAAATAATTAGTCAACATTTCTGAAACTGCCTGACTCACTGCAGCAGAAACCTCACGGTTACCTAATTTCGTCTTAGTCTGACCTTCGAACTGAGGCTCTTGAACTTTTACCGAAACAATAGCAGTTAATCCCTCACGGAAATCATCACCTTGTATTTCAAACTTCAATTTATCCAACATACCAGAAGCATCGGCATATTTCTTTAGAGTAGAAGTAAGTCCTCTTCTAAATCCAGATAAATGCGTACCCCCTTCGTGGGTATTAATATTGTTCACATAAGAATGTAAATTCTCAGTATAACTTGTATTATAAATCATGGCAACCTCTACAGGGATGTCATTTTTCTCTCCTTCCATGGAAATGACATCTTTTATCAACGACTCACGATTACTGTCTAAAAACTTAACAAACTCCTTAAGCCCTTCGTCAGAGTAAAAAGTTTCATTTACAAATTCTCCTTTATCGTCTTTTTGACGCATATCGGTAATAGAAATGGTCACTCCTTTATTTAAAAAAGAAAGCTCACGCATTCTATTTGCTAAAGTCTCATAACTATACTCAATAGTTTGGGTGAAAATAGTTTCATCCGGGTGAAAGGTTACCATGGTTCCCCGCTCCGTAGTTTCTCCAACTCGTTTTACAGGATAAAGAGCCTTACCCCTTGAATATTCCTGTTGCCAAACAACACCTTCTCTATAAACTGTAGCCGTTAAGTGATCCGACAATGCATTAACACATGATACCCCTACACCATGTAGACCACCAGAAACTTTGTAAGAATCTTTATCGAACTTACCACCTGCACCAATTTTGGTCATTACTACCTGTAACGCAGAAACACCTTCCTTTTTATGCAAATCTACAGGAATACCCCTACCGTTATCTTTTGTGGTTATTGAGTTATCCTCATTAATGACAACACTAATAGTATCACAATGGCCTCCCATCGCTTCATCTATAGAGTTATCTACTACTTCATATACCAAATGGTGCAAACCACGCACCCCAACATCACCAATATACATGGATGGACGCATACGCACATGCTCCATACCCTCTAAGGCCTGAATACTATCTGCTGAATAATTTTTCTTATTTGCTTCTTCGCTCATAAAATTAAGGTTGTTTTACTTCAAATTTTGCAATCTTACAAATATACGCAATACCCCATGAAATATGATATTTCTAGCGATTAGGCTATAGCAAGTTATCAACAATTATTGTGGAAAATTAACGATTAAAAGACAAATCATATAAAAGGAATCATAATTACTGCTTCGTTTCTCTTTTTATAGATTATAATGAAATCTTAGTATTAATTGACTTAAAAGATAGGAGTCCTTAATTGCTATTAAAAACTCCATATTTATAAATAAATCCTTCTTATATTTTAATCTTTCATTAACAAAATTGGTCGAAAATTAATCTGATTAAAACTAATGTGTGCACTATCGATTAAACTCAGAAAATATTAAGAATTCCTTTACATATCGATATTAACTTAGCTATATAATCTTAAAATAAGTTATCATGAATGAAGAGCAATTTAAAGGAAAATGGAACATAGCAAAGGGTAAGCTTAAACAAAAATATGCTGATCTAACAGACGATGATCTTAAGTACGCTGAAGGTAAATCTGATGAACTTTTAGGAAGAATACAAGAGAAGACCGGAGAGTCTAAAGAAAAATTAAAGAAAATGATAAACGATTTGTAGTCTATCTAAAATTTAAAAAGCAAACCCGTCTATATAAATAGACGGGTTTTTATACAATAGATACTGTGACTAATTCAAACTCTATTGCTTTACATATGCATCGGAGTGCACGTTTGCTACAGCTCTACCAGACGGATCGTTCATATTTTTAAATGCTTCATCCCATTCTAAAGCTATCTGAGTGCTACACGCTACAGAAGCTTCTTGTGGCACACATAATGCAGCCGCATCTGATGGAAAATGCTCTTCGAATATAGAACGATAATAAAATTCTTCTTTTGAAGTCGGGGTTTGAAGCGGGAACCTAAATTTGGCATTTGCCAATTGCTCGTCACTTACTTCTTCGTTCACAACCACTTTCAAGGTGTCAATCCAGCTATACCCTACACCATCAGAGAATTGTTCTTTTTGTCTCCATGCTACACTTTCTGGTAACATATCTTCAAAAGCTTTACGGACAACCCATTTCTCCATACGCTCACCATTGATCATCTTATCTTGTGGGTTAATACGCATAGCGACATCCATAAATTCTTTATCCAAAAATGGAACTCTACCTTCAATTCCCCAAGATGCCAATGATTTGTTAGCTCTTAAACAATCATACATATGTAGTTTGCTCAATTTACGAACGGTCTCTTCGTGAAATTCTTTAGCATTAGGTGCTTTATGAAAATATAAATACCCACCGAACAATTCATCTGCACCTTCACCAGACAATACCATCTTTATTCCCATTGACTTAATAACACGAGCCATTAAATACATTGGTGTAGATGCTCGAATCGTAGTTATATCGTAAGTTTCCAAGTTGTATACTACATCTTTAATAGCATCTAAACCTTCTTGAATAGTGAACTTGATTTCATGATGAACCGTACCAATATGCTTAGCAACTTTTTGAGCTGCAGCTAAATCTGGTGAACCTTCTAGACCCACAGAAAAAGAATGCAATTGTGGATACCACGCATCAGTGGTATCTCCACTTTCAACACGTTTCTGGGCATATTTTTTAGCGATTGCAGATGTTACGGAAGAATCTAAACCTCCTGATAATAACACGCCATAAGGCACATCAGACATTAATTGCCGGTGTACGGCAGCCTCTAATGCTTCTTTAATTTCCTGAATGCTTGTAGCATTATCTTTTACGGCATCATACTCCATCCAATCTCTAGAATACCATCTTTTCAACTCCCCATCTGAACTATGCAAGTAATGACCTGGAGGAAATAGCTCAATTTTAGTGCACGTACCTTCTAGAGCTTTTAATTCTGAAGCCACATAAAATGTACCGTTCTTGTCCCAACCCATGTATAAAGGAATGATTCCCATATGATCACGTGCAACAAAATACTCATCTTTCTCAGCATCATAAATAGTGAAGCCAAAAATACCGTTCATTTCATCTAAAAAGTCAACTCCTTTTTCTTGATACAAAGCTAAAATAACTTCACAATCAGACTCTGTCTTAAAGTCGTATTTACCTTCAAACTGCTTACGCAACTCTCTATGATTATATATTTCACCATTGGCAGCTAACACCAATTTACCATTTGGACTCAGTAATGGTTGTTTACCAGAAGCTGGATCAACAATTGCCAAACGCTCATGCGCCAAGATGGCTTTATCATCTGCATAGATGCCACTCCAATCTGGACCCCTATGTCTTATTTTCTTCGACATTTCAAGAAGCTGAGGCCTTAGTACCTCAGTACTTTCCTTAACATCAAATGCACATACTATTCCACACATAATCTAATTATTATATCATTTCGAATACAAATATCTATTTATAGTTTCAATTAAGAAACACTTAGGCTAATTTTAATTACACATCATAACCATATTTCGTTTATTTAATTTAATTTAAAATATTTTTAATCATAATTATCCAAAGAACCTAGAATAATGTAATGAATCAAAATTTAACTTCTTTTTATCAATAAGACTGTAAGGAACTGTTTAGTTTTATGACCTAGTTAACCAAAACAATTATTATGAAAAAAACATTTACACTTGCTACTTTAATGTTAGCTTTAGTTTTAACGACTTCTGTATCAGCTCAAGAATTTTCGGGTATCGATAAAAGCCCTATGGATATGGCTGCTTACCCAACAGATTACAAAGTTTCTGAAAAAACGGTTCGTATTATCTATGGTAGACCTCAATTGAAAGGACGCTCTATGGAAGAGCTGGCTCCTACTGGTAAAGTATGGAGAACTGGAGCAAATGAGGCTCCTGAAATTACATTTTATAAAGGTGTAAAATTCGGAGGAAAAGATATTAAAGCAGGTACCTATTCTCTATTTACTATACCTGGTGAATCAGAATGGACTGTTATTTTAAATAAAAATCTAAATCAATGGGGTTCTTACTTCTATGATGAGGCTTCCGATGTTGCTCGTGTAACCGTGCCTAATGGTTCTGACGCCGCTTCTTTAGAAGAATTTTCTATTGCTTTCAAAGATGTTGACGGTGGAGTACATTTAGTAATGGGCTGGGACAAAACAAGAGTTGCCGTACCAATTACCATGTAAGTTTAAAAACAACATTAATTAAAAACCTCGGTCTAATACCGAGGTTTTTGTTTTTAACGAACTACACCATTTATAAATGTTTGCTCTGCACGTATCGTCGGTATTTCCTCTAAGGGAACGGTCATCATATCTTTATCGTAGATAACAAAATCAGCAAATTTACCGGGCTCGATACTTCCTTTTTCATCTTCCTCAAAATTTGAATAGGCAGCCCAAATTGTCATCCCTTTAAGTGTTTCTTCTCTACTCAAAGCCTCCTCCACTTGAAACCCTTCTTTAGGAAAACCGCTAATATCTTTTCGTGACACTGCAGCATAAAAAGTTAAAAATGGGCTGACATCTTCTACCGGAAAATCGGTGCCCAAAGCTACCATGCCTGCTTTATTCAATAAAGTCTTATACGCATATGCGCCATTAATTCTTTCACCCAAACGATCCTCGGCCCAATACATATCACTGGTCGCATGCGTTGGCTGTACCGAAGGTATTATTCCATCTTCAAAATAATCGAAGTCACCCTCTGTTAATATTTGGGCGTGTTCAATTTTCCAGCGTCTATCTTCTTTTCCATCTAAAACCTTTTTATAAGCCCTTAAAACAGCAATATTGGCAGAATCGCCAATGGCATGTGTATTCATTTGATATTCTGAAAGCGCTAAGCGATTAGCAAGACTTTCTATTTCTTCAACAGGAGTTACCATGGCCCCAAAATGACCGGGCAAATCGCTATATGGTTCTTTTAATGCTGCTCCTCTAGACCCTAAAGCACCATCACCATATACCTTTATAGACCTAACATTAAGTCGGTCTGTTTTAATAGGCCCTTTATTAATAAAGTAATCTACATCTTCTTTAGTATTACTAACCATTGCGTAAACTCTTATTGATAACTCATCGACTTGTTGTAAACTATCGATGAGTTCAATAGTATTCCTATCGATACCAGCATCATTTACAGTGGTAAGTCCGTGATTTAAACAAATACGTTCAGCATCTTTTAAGGCCTTAATTTTATCTCCTAAAGTTGGGGATGGCATAATACTATCTATCAACGCCATAGGATTATCGATAAGTATGCCTGTAATTCCAGAAAATCCGTCTTTCCATTTTTTTTCAATTTCGCCGCCTTCAACTTTGGTACTCCAATCTATACCTGCCATATCTAAGGCTTTCTGGTTAACCAAATAGGCATGACCATCAACTCGCTCTAAAGCAACAGGAATATCTGGAAAAAGAGTATCTAATTCTGTTTTCGTTGGAAATTCTTTGACCTCCCAGTCATTTTGGTCCCAACCTCTACCTCTTAAAAATGTTTTCGGATTCGTAGCATGAAACTCATTAACCCGCTCTAGTACTTCTTCAAAACTAGTGGTGCCAACAAGATTTACTAATTGCTGGTTTAATCCCAAGCCATAAAAATGACAATGAGCATCAATTAAACCTGGCGTAATAGCTCTACCGTCAGCGTCAATAAGTTGATCAGAGGTATACTTATCACGAATTTCATCGGTTGTACCAACCGCTATAAATTTACCGTCCTGTACCGCAAAAGCTTGAGCTTTTGAAAACTCATCATTTACAGTATATACAGTGGCGTTTACAATAATTAGGTCAACTTTCTCTTTCATGAGTTCGCAACCAGATAATAAAACGAGTAGAATAGGTAGTAGTTTTTTCAAAACACAAAAATTAGTTCACCAATAATTACCAAAGCAAACCAACTAGGCCGACTTCAAATAATATTGAAAACTAAGTATTTTTTTGGTAAAATCTAAATCTTTAACGCACAGGAAGTTGACGTGCGCCTATTATTTGGCTAGAACCAGCATTGGAATAGCTCTCCCCAATGATTCGGTCTCCTTCTACCATCAATACAAAAGAAACACGTTCTAAACCAGCGATATTCACATTAAAATTAATGCGATCATTTTCTATAATAACATCTTGACAGGTAT
The DNA here is from genome assembly GCF_900109345.1 of Maribacter orientalis. Lineage (GTDB taxonomy): Bacteria > Bacteroidota > Bacteroidia > Flavobacteriales > Flavobacteriaceae > Maribacter > Maribacter orientalis. The sequence goes on along the minus strand of NZ_FNZN01000003.1, from coordinate 177,349 downwards.
ATATACCTTCTGGATATTTAATGGCTACATCGTAAATATTTTCTTTTTTAGAAATGAACAATATACCTTTCTCATAAAGAAAATCTACATCAGACATGGCATAATTCCAAACACCCAGTACAGCTTCTTCAGAGGTCTTCCTCTCCCGAAATGCATCATTTGAACTTTCAAAATTCAGCACATTTATTGCTGAGTAGGCATATAATATTTGAATCAAAAAAAAACTTTTAACTATAATCTGGGTCATGTTTATTCAAGCTAGCGTTAAACTATGAGTCTCAAACGTGCATATTCTTTTAATATTTTATTGATTTATCAGCATTTTACTACATTATTTACTTTGACTCACTATCCAGCCATTTAATTTCTCTTCTAACAGAACCAGTGGCAAACTACCTGAATTCAAAATTTGACTATGAAACTCCCGAATATTAAAATTAGCGCCAAGGGTTTTCTCTGCTTTTGTACGCAATTCTCTGATTTTTAGTTGACCTAGTTTATACGAAAGTGCCTGACCGGGTGTAGCCATATAACGCTCTACCTCTGCAATTATACTTTCTTCTGACTCAGCTTCATTATCTAAAGAATATTGTATCGCCTTTTCTCTCGACCATCCTTTTGCATGCAAACCAGTATCTACTACTAAACGTATAGCTCTGTGCATCTCCATACTCAACATTCCAAAATATTGATAAGGGTCTGTATAGACCCCTAATTCTTTACCTAGAGATTCTGCATAAAGTGCCCAACCTTCCACAAAAACACCCATACTTTCTGGATGCAGGAATTCAGGCAGGTTCTTGTTTTCTTGCTGCAAGGATAATTGAAAATGATGACCAGGTATTGCTTCATGCAAAAACAGAGCTTCGTCATGAACAGTATTATATGTTTTTACATCTGGAATCGGGACATAAAAAATACCCGCCCTTGATCCATCTTTCGAACCCGGTGTATATTCTGCACTTGCCGATGCTTCTCTAAAAGCTTCTGTTCTACGAACATTAAATCCCGCTTTCGGTGTTAATGCGAATAAAGAATCAATTTTTAAACCAATGCGGTCATTGATGGAATTAAAATTAGCAATAACCTCCTCTGGATTATTGAAAGGCATTAACTCCTTTTTAGTCCTAAGTGAATTGAAAAAAGATTTCAAATTACCTTTAAACCCGATTTGATTTTTAACAATTTCCATTTCACCTGAAATGCGCACCACCTCTGACAGGCCTAATTCATGAATTTCATCAGCATTCATGTTCGTGGTAGTATGGAGTTTTATTAAATACTGATATGTTTCTTTTCCATTAGGCAAATCTAAAAGTCCGCTTGTTTCTCTACATTTCGGCAAATATTCTTCTGTCAAGAATTGATGTAACTCCACATATTTAGGAGTCAGTTTATCCTTAATAAAAGCAGCATAATTACTTTCTAATATATCCTTATCAACATCAGAAATTCCATCAGGAAAATTCAATATGGGTTGATAGAAAAGATTCTCTTTAAGTGGAACATCAATAAAAGCACGTACCTGAGGTAACATTTTAAGAGTCAATACCCTTGGCAAAACAACGCCTTTACCCATACCCAATTTCATTTTATCAATTGAGGTATCTAAAAAAAACAGGTAATCATCTAATCTACTTAGCCAATTGTTATAGTCTTCTATAGTTTTAAAAGGCTGTACACTAGTACCACCAGCTAATTGAGCAACATACAAATGCAACGATTGTATCTGAAAAAGAGGCATTAACTCAAAACTAGGAAGATCATAAATTGGGGACGCCACAGTAACAATGGGGTTCATTACCCCCTGTAACTTCACAGAACAATCCCACTTCATTACGCGTAAACTCATCCAATCGGCCGTACTCACCTTTGTAGAATCGTACTTATCCAATTCTTCTAAAAAGTAGGTATAGCGGTCTTTTAAATGAAATATATAATTATCTGAAATATAATTGGCTATCGTATCATTGTATTGTGAATAACCTGCTTTGGTCGCTTCTATTGGATTAATATTCTTTTTAAACTCATAAAATTCACCAAACACCTCGGCGATAGGTCTCGGTTCTTCGGTCAAGTCTTTCTTCTCAGTTTCTTTACAAGAATTGAAAATTAGAGCGAACAACAATAGCAATAAAATACGGCTCATAGTCTTAAAGTTTGATTTGAAAAATACAAAAACTAATACAATGCTTTGTACCTCGTTCTAAGAAAAAGAAAAACATAGATGTTCCCGAAAAAATAATTAACGAGAGTTGGTTACTTCTTTGGTTTTGAAGTATTCTTCTCCTTAATTTTCACGTAAATTAATTTTTTACGCCCTTTAGAATCTTCTCGTCGCTCAATTTCAAAATGTGGAATGGAATTAATCAAGGGAGTCAATTTTTGAAACCCATAATTACGAGAATCAAAATTTGGTTGCTTCTTTTGCAACAAACTACCCACGTCACCTAAAAATGCCCATCCGTCATCGTCTGCAACATCATCAATAGTGGTAGCTATCAATCGCAGTGCCTTGGGAGTTATTTTGTCAACTACATTCTTGGCTGCAGGGGTTTCATTAACAGGATCGGATGAATCTTCTTCTGATCTTCCTTTTAAAATCTCTATATAAATAAATTTATCACAGGCTACTATAAATGGATTCGGGGTTTTACGCTCGCCGATTCCAAAAACTTGCATACCTGCTTCTCGTAATCTTGTAGCCAAGCGTGTAAAATCACTGTCACTACTTACAATACAGAATCCGTTTACCTTACCCGTGTAAAGAATATCCATGGCATCGATGATCATTGCTGAATCGGTAGCATTTTTACCTTGCGTGTAGCCGTATTGTTGAATAGGAGTAATAGCATTTTCAAGCAATACATTTTTCCATTTCCCTAAACGAGGATTGGTCCAATCTCCATAAATCCGCTTAATTGTAGGATTACCATATTTAGCAATTTCTTCCATCATTTCCTTTACATAGGCAGAAGGTATATTGTCGCCATCTATGAGTACTGCTAAATTTAAATCCATGTGAAGTGTTTTATGTAAAGATAATTTGATTTCTACTTGAACTGCAAGTTGTTAACCATTAACTTTTTAAAATATTGAATTACTGCGGATTATCGGCTTTTAAGGAGCCAATTACCAGAAAAAGCAAAAATGCTAAACCTAAATAACCTACCATTTCATATGACCCAAATGTTGACAAACACAAGCTAAAAATACTAGGCGCCAATGCACTTGCCAGAATTAAAAAGCTCATAATCTTTCCGGTGATGCTTCCTAAATGAGATCTGCCAAAAAAACGAGGCCATGCAACCGCATTTAGAACTGCGAAAAATCCGCCTAAAATACCAAAACCGGTAATTAACATTGGAACACCTGCAGGAGTGGATAAGAATAAGAAACCTAGAGAGGCTAAAAATCCGCCTAACAACATTAAATACAAATACAGTTTTAAAGGCAAATAATCACTTAAAAAGTTAAACAAGGTAGATACTGTTACCGCAACCACAGAAGCAGGCAGAAATATAGCTATAGCATCTGCCTTCATAAAACCTTCATGTGTAAAAATAGACACTACATGAAAGGTGAGTCCGGTAATAAAAAAGCTGTTGAAGGCTAGGGTAAGCCCATACATCCAAAATGCTCTTTCTTTTTTAGCTTCGTCGAGAGTAAATTGTTTTGGTGCTACTTTTTTCTCTTCTTCCTCTGCAGATAAAGATTTTGCTCCATCTGGTAGAAGACCGTGCTTTTCAGGTGAGATTTTGTAAAAAGTATAAATAAACATACTGAACACCAATAACCCAATTGCCATAAACTGCCATGTGCTTTCCCAACCATACCCTTCAATAAGGAAGTTGACCCATAAAGGTGAAGATGAAAAGCCGAAGGAAAGTGCAACACTACTAAATGAATTTACTTTGCCTCTATTTTTATCGAACCAAATCATTATTACGTTTCTAGAGGCCATGGTCAAAACTCCCTGACCAGCAAAACGTAACAAAAAAAATAAAACCGTCATTAATGTAAAAGGCACTATCCACGTATCTACCGATAAGAACTCTTTAATATAGGAACTCATTAGTGCAGACCAAGAACATAAAAATAAGGTCAACCCTAAAATCAAAGCTGCAAAGAAAGCTACATATCGGGCACCATACATATCGAACCAAACCCCTGCCCTACCAATGACGAGTGAACTTACAATAGTACCGATCATGTAGGCATTACTGAATTGATTTCGAGAAAGCCCTAAAGCATCTTTTACGGGATCAGTAAATACTGATACACCTATAGTTTGACCTGGTATGCTACAATAAATTCCAATTGTACCTATAATTAGTATGACATAGCCATAAAATATGGGGCTTTTGGCAGGATCAATAAGTGGTTTTTGAAGAAAGTTTGACATATAAATGTTACTATCAACAAAAATACATCTTCGCCATCAGTAATTTTATCCTTAACTTTCTAATTCTAATTCTAAACCAATGAAATTCATGAAAAACAAACATCTTATACCGTTGATGTTAATTTTATTTACGGTATTCTCATCATTCTCCGGTTATGGTCAAAACAAAGAATACTACCAGCTAAAAACATACACTATAAAAGACGATGATCAAGAAAAAAGGGTTGACACCTATTTAAAAGATGCCTATATACCTGCATTAAAAAGAATGGGCATTGAACACGTAGGAGTATTTAAGGTGCGACCAGATAAATTTAAATTGAGTGATAAAATCTATGTTTTAATACCTTTTAAAACATTGGCAGAGTTTGATAAACTTGACGCTATGCTTGCCGTAGACAAGGAGCATCTAGCTTCAGGTGCCGATTACATAAATGCCACTCATGACAAAAAACCGTACGAAAGAATCAATTCAGTTCTAATGCGTGCTTTTCCTGATATGCCTGTTATGAAACCTAGCACTGTAGAAGGCGAACGTAAAGACAGGGTTTACGAATTACGTAGCTATGAAGGGCCAACAGAGGCAATGTATCATAGAAAAGTTGATATGTTCAATGAAGGTGGCGAAGTTGAGCTATTTGAAAATTTAGGGTTCAATGCCGTATTCTATGCCGATGTTATTTCAGGAGATAAGATGCCGAATTTAATGTACATGACTACATTTTCTGATATGGATAAACGTAATGCTTTATGGAAAAATTTTGTCGATTCTGATAAATGGAAAGAAATTTCAGTAATGGACAAATACGTCAACACTGTAAGTAATGCAGACATTTTTCTATTGTATCCAACAGAATATTCCGATTATTAACTTACTCTTTTAAAATAAATTCTACGCGCCGGTTGAGTAATCTTCCGGCGTCTGTAGTATTATCAGCTATCGGTTTTACACTACCCAAGCCAGCGTATTCTATTCGACTTTCATCAATTCCATTATTGATTAAATAATGAGCTACCTCTTCAGCTCTTTTAAGTGATAGAATTTTATTAAATGAATTCGACCCAACATTATCGGTATACCCAGTTATTGCTATTTTCAGCTTAGTATGTTCTTTCATGTAAGCCACTAATGAGTTTAATTCACGTTGATGTGAATTTCTAGGAATACTTCGGTTAAAATCGAAATGAACATCTTTAAAGACATGCAAGCTATCTATTTTAAAGCTTTCTTGATTTTCAGAGGTCAAAATCGCGTCTTCTGAATTTGTTTCATATACTGACACCATGTCTAAGTAATAGTATGACCCTTTGGTGATTTTTCTTTTGGTCTGAAATTTTTGAGTGCGTTTGTTATTCTTAAAATTCCCGATAATCAAATAATTCTCTGTACCATTGGCCACAAACTCTTGTGTAAGCTTTATCCATTCTATTTCGTCGGAGTAAAACTTTGAATATTTAATTTCTAGCTGATTTGAAGTATCACCTTTTAATTTAGAAAAATGCATACTCGATAACACTTGGCTAGTTTCTACCTGTACTGGAAACTCCGTAAATCTAATTCCGAATTCCTTTACCGCAAAATCTGAACGTTCTGCCAAACTCACATAAAAAGAAATCGAGTAGTGTTCACCTTTTTTTAGTGTAGTAATTAAGGTCGCTTGTAAATACTCTCGGTAGTCGTTTGGGGCATACATATACAAACCCACATACCCTTCTCCGAAATCTGCAGGTTGCTGCCCATTAAAATTTTTCGGGGTTCCCATGGCCTCGCTGCATCCATTAAAATAATCTGTAGAACCCAAGGTAGGCATTCTCCAATCTTCAACATCTAGTTCTAGATTACCCAATTTAACGGGACAGTTAATGAAGTTTTCAAAACTAGGATTTCGCACAAAATTTTGAGAATAGCCAGAATACGACACGCTAAGTAGTAGAAAAAAAATTATTCCTGTATATAAATCTCGTAATTGCATAACACATAAATCGTTCTCTAAAGTACATAAAACCTACAAAATCATAGCATTACAAAAAAAAAGCCCCTCTCAATTATTAGAAGGGCTTATCTATAGTCGTGAATTTTTTTTGCAAGTATTTCTAAAAATCGAACTTATATGTTGCTCCTCCTAAGACTTGAATACCTTGTACTTGAAAATTAGACCAGCGTTGGTAATCGTTATTAGAAAGATTTGAACCTTTTATAAAAAACGAAAGTTGGTCATCTAATCGATAACCCAAATGGGCATTGGCATCAAAATAACCATTTAAAGTAATAAGGGTCACAGGAAATTCACTTGGTTGAACATTTTCTACAACTGAAGAAGAAAAATCTTCACGCTCGCCAACATAAAATAAGTTTGCGCCCATAAACCATTGCTCACCAATCTGATAATCCATAAATAATGAACCTTTTAAATTCGGTAAGTTCCAAGCTGCGTTTCCTGTCTCAGTGGTGTAATCATATATTTCGGCATTTACCCCTAAAGTGAAATTACGATTCACATCTACATTCAACTCTCCAAATATGCCCAAAGTCTTAATATCATCATAAAACACATCAAATGAATTGCCATAATAGTATCCTTTTTCATCTGACCTGAAATCGTTTCTAGGATTCAATCGATACAACGGCCTATTATTTTCTGCTGAATATGACCCTTTAACATTATAGCTCAAATTCGGCAATAACTGACCTTTAAATCCTACATAAGCATTATATTGACTATCGGTAGGAGCAATTGATAATGTCGGGGAAACATATGGGTTACCCTCTACTAAATCATAGTATGAGTTCTGCTTTAATTCTCCGGTAACACCACCATAAGCAATTATAGATTCATCTAACAACCTGTATGACGCAGTAACTGCGGGATAAATATAAAAGTTACTTTCGCTATTTTCCAAATCCATTCCGTATACCAAATTCACACCAAGATTTAAAGAAAGGTCATCACGAAGCATTTTTAATGACGGATTAATGCCTGCCTGTAAATTGCCATAAGAAATACCGGTATCATTGGTACTACTACTTACACTGGCATTTTCGAAAGTACCACCTACATAATCAACTTTAGCCTTTACTGCAAAAACCTCTTCGTTCATCGGAAATTCAAAACCGGTATTAAATATTGCTCTATTCTCCCCTGAACTTACGGCATCAAAAAAGCGACGGTATTTTAAATCGGCTCTCTTAAAAAAGGCATCTTCAATGTTAACGTGTCCCCCAACTTCTCCCATAAAATAGTTCTGCCGTTCATCGATACCGCTAATTACCGCTTCACTGAAAACACCTGGTTCAATTCCGTACCAATTGTATAACTGATGTTGAAGCCCTATTGCTGCGCCCCAATCTAAATCGCGGTCACGTTTTGCATACGAAGCATCCAATCTTGTATCGTAAAAAGTGTCATTCAATTCCACTCCATCAATTCCACCTCTTGAGGATAAATGATTAAAACCAACATCAAAATTTTCATCTCTATTGATAGTTCTACTGGTATAAAACTCGCCTAACACATTACCATAAAGTCCTGCCCCTAAAGAAGCAAAAGAATTAAACAACTGTGGCGGTGGCAGTTTTTCTACTTTCGAGGCCGTTCCTTTAGACGGTGTAAATGTCGATGCCACCGGCACTGAAAAAATACTATAGGTAATCGGCTTTTTTTGAAGAACGATAGAATCGTTCAAATTAGGAACCGACTTTATTTTAAAGGCATCTGAAACTGTAGGTGTATACGCTTTCGTAACGGTCACTGTTTCTGTTCCTAAATCTTTTTCATCGTCTTGGGCAAAACTAACGTGAAGGCCAAGAGCCAAAAAAATAAGCGTAATTATATGTTTGTTGTACATAGGTGTTCTTTTACTGGTGTACATGTTGTTTAATTAGGATTAACCGATGAATTACTTTGAGCTTCTTTTGATTTGATGATGGCTAGCTCTGCCCTTGCATCAGCAACAATTTCTGGATACTGACTGAAATTGGTAATCACACTTTCTAAAATGTAAGTAGCTTGATAAGCATCTTTAAGTGCATAATAGTTTTTCGCCATTAAGACCAAACCTTTACCACCCCATTCCTTATAAGCCGCATAATCTTTTGCGAGTTTTTGAATGGCTACATTCGAATTTTCAAAAGCACCCTCGTTATGCTCAAAATAGGCATCGTAGTATAGCGCTTCTGCAGCGGTCGCGCCAGAAGCAATTTTCAATACTTCGGCATAGGCAGATTTTGCCTTTGCTTCATTATTAGTAGCGATAGCTGATCTAGCGATCATAATATGCGCATCACTTTTAATACGGTTATCGATATTTGAAGTTGCCAATACCTTATCAGCATATTCTATTGTTTTGGCATAATTACGTTGCCCATAATACCCTTTCATTAGATTAGAGCGTGCAAAGGTTCTATTCTGTTGAATATTCGCCTGACCCTCCAATTTCAATAAATAAGGCAATGCAGTGTTGTAATCGTCTTTACCGATATACACTTCACAAACCCTTGTCAATGCTTGCTCTGCATATTCACTTGTACTTCTGTCGGCAACATACTTGTAAAAGGGTAAAGCCGATTCTTTTTCTCCTTTTCCGAAGTACAATTGTGCCAAACTGAAATTTGCATCAACGGCATGCAGACCATTAGGAAATTGCTGAATGTAATTTTCATATGCACGTATAGCAGGCTCAACATTACCCTCTAGGTTTTGTTTTTGAGCAGCATCAAAACTTGCATTATCTAGTTCTGTATCGGTCACCTCAACAAAATCAAGACCACGAACCCAATCGGCATACTCGTTTACCTGCCCTAAATCAACATAAACCAATTTTGCCGTAGCCACGGCTTGTATTGCTTCTTGTGTTTTTGGATAATCACGAACAACAGTCTTAAACTTCACTAGAGCAGCTTCGTTTCTGTTGGCGTTGTAATTAACCAAACCTTGTCTCATTAAAGCTTGTGGCACCAAAGAACTACCCTTGTATTCTTTTATTAAAAGATCGTAAGCTTCCAATCCTTTATTCTCTTGACCTTGTGAAATGTAGGTGTTTCCTAATTCGAAAAGCGCATCATCTTTAAAGCTTGATCTTGGATACTGACTTACAAAAGATTCTAAGTTTTCAATTTTACTGGTACTCCTATCCACATAACCATAGCTCATTGCCTTTTGATACGATGCATAGTCTTTCTCTGGCCCTGTTAAGTCTAACGCTTTGTTATATGTTTCTATCGCTGGCCAATATTTACTGGTAGCATAATAGCTATCTCCTAATCGTAAAAAGCCATCGTGTAATTTCTCTACTTCAGCATTACTGTTACCAGTGAATGAATTAAAATAAGTTATGGCATCTGAATATTTTTTCTGCTTGAAGTACGCATAGGCTAAACTATAATCTACGTCGGCATACATTTCTGTATTCTTTGCTGAGGGATTATTTTTAAAAGCAGCATACCCTTTTACCGCATCATCAAATCGATTGGACAAATAATCTGCTTCTGCTTTCCAGTAGCTCGCTCTTGCCTTGAACAGCATATCTTCAGCACTTGACAATGACTTAGCTAAATTCTCTGAAGCAGCAGCATAATCACCTTCCATAAAAAGTTCGATACCTCTATAGTATGCTACTTTTTGGTAGACCGATTTACTAGCATAGTTTTTATTTTCTTCTAGCAATTTCATGGCTCCGGCAAAGTTCTTTGAAGTAATATATGAATCTACCAACAAGGTTTGCATTTCTTCTTGATGTTCGTCGTTCGGGTAGGTTTTTAAGTAATTTGTAATCACCTGTGGAACGGGTTCATAAGCGTTACCTACCTCATAACTCAATCGTGCATAATTTAAAAATGCATCTTTTTGAATCTCAGCGCTATAATCCATTTGAGAAGCATTTCTAAAAGCGTTTAGAGCTTCCTGTTTTTTATCCAACTTTAAATAACACTCTGCCAAATGGTAATATGCATTTTGTGCAACGCTGTTGGTTCCGCCAATAATTTTATTGAATTGAGCAATGGCATTTGCATAATCGCCGCCCTTGTAATAGGCATATCCTAAGTAATAGTAATCTGTATTACTCCACTTGCCTCCTTTACCGTTATATTCCTTTAAATACGGAACCGCATTCTCATATTGCTTAAGATTAAAATAACTCTCGCCAATTACCTTATTCAATTCAGAAACTTCTTTTCTGTCAGATTTTGGTAACTGTTTTTTCGCCAAAGCAATAGCCTCTTCAAATTTACCCAGCTTAAAATTCATATCAGCCTGGTAGTAACTCAATTTCTCCTCTAGAACATCTTGATCCGTAATTTGGTCGAAACGTTGGTTGGCAGTTTCGTAATCATCTTGCTGATACGAAATATAACCCAAGTAATATTTGGCCTGTGACCCATAAGTTGGAGAAGTAGTTACCTTTTCAAGATACTTTTCTGCTTCTTTTGTTTTACGGGATGAAAACAAAGAATATCCATAATTGAAATTAAACTTGTCCATCTCACCACGAGACAATGACTTCTGGTCTACCTTGTCATACCACTTTAGGGCATATGGATATTTACCGGTTTGAAAATAATACTCTGCCACGTCGGCAAAGGCAGAATTACGTTTTGTAGAGGTAGGATATTTTTCAACAAAATCCTCCATTAAACGATCTGCACCAATTTGGTTAAGTCGTACTGCTGCGTTAGCCGCATAATATGCGCTATTGGCAGCCGTCTCCTCATCTTTTGAAGTCACTTTGACTTTATCAAAAATGGTCTGTGCCGCTTGATATTGTTCGTTGTTGTAAAGCGCTAAGGCGTCTTGAAATGCTTTTTGTTCGTGGGTATAAATCTTAGACTCTTGGGCACTGGTCAAAGCGACCAAACCGAATACCATTGGAATAAAAGCGGTGATTTTTTTAAGCATAGTGTTCTGTTACTATTTAGAAATACCGTTATAACATGTCATAACGACAAAAATTGTACCTAAGTATGTGCAATACCACTGCAAAAGAAAAGATTTTGAAAAAGGGTTCTCCATTATCAATAGGAACTTATTACTTTTATATCAACATTAGCGCTATGAAAGAGATTGTTTTAGAACTTAAGGATGCCTCTATATTTCAAAAAGAGAGTTTGGTTTTGAGCGAAGTGAGTTTAAAAATTGAAAAAGGGGAATTCGTATACCTCATCGGTAAAACGGGAAGTGGTAAAAGTAGCTTCATGAAAACACTATATGGTGATTTACCATTGCAAAAAGGTGAAGGTCATATTGTTGAATTCAATTTAAAGACCTTAAAAGAAAATGACATTCCCTTTCTACGAAGAAAATTAGGTATTGTTTTTCAAGATTTTAAACTACTCCCAGACCGTAATATTAATCAAAATATGCTATTTGTTTTGAAGGCAACCGGATGGACGGACAAAGCAAAAATGGATACCCAAGTGTTGAATGTTCTTGAAAAAGTAGGCATGAAAACAAAGGGATTTAAATTTCCGCATGAACTTTCTGGAGGTGAGCAACAACGCATTGCTATTGCCCGTGCCCTTTTAAACGACCCAGAATTGATTATAGCTGATGAACCTACCGGAAACCTGGATCCACAAACCAGTGTAGAGGTCATGAAAGTATTACAAGAAATCAATAAAGCAGGTCGTACTATATTAATGGCCACACATGATTACGCCTTGATTCTTAAATACCCGGCAAAAACCATTAAGTGCGATGCCAATAAGGTATTTGAGGTGGTGCAGAGGGCGGTTTAGTTTATTTGATTTTTAGATACAAACCCTTTAGGCTATAACGAATGAAACCTACAACTGTTGATGAATATTTCGAGCAAGTAAAAGAAGAAAGGCTAGAAAAATTAAGTGAATTACGATTCATATTAAAAAATATAGTTCCAAATGCCATTGAAGTTATAAAATGGGGAAAACCTGTTTTTAAATCAGAAACTATTTTATTTGCATATTCCGCCCATAAATCACATTTATCTTTTATTCCAACTGGTCCTGCCTTAAAACCCTTTCAAAAAGAACTTGAACCTTACAAAGTCAACAAAGATTCAGTTCAATTTCTTTACAGTAATCCATTACCTGTAGAGCTTATCCAAAAAATTGCTAAGTACAGAAAAAATGATGTTGAAATAAATCAAGCTAAGTGGAAGTATTAATGAAATCGAGTCTTATTTCCCTAATTTCATTAAAATCTTAAAAGTATTCTCAAAAAAATATTTTTTATAATCGAGATAAAGCATATTCAATTACAAAAAAAACAATAGCACATGATTATAGACGTACATACCCACATCAACAATTACCATGAAGACAGAGTCGTTTCTTTAAACGAAAGTTTAGACAAGCTTTCTGAAAATATGGTAGCCAACAATATCGATTATTCTTTAGTGCTTACGTCTTATAAAGTAAATGAACATCGCCCGAGTACGAGACAAGTGGTAGAAGCTATTAAAGGATATAACAACTTGGGTGTCGTATCAGGTGTTAGTTATTTACATTATAACCACAGAGATGTTCGTGAGATTAGTGAATACCTTGAAAATGGATTTATCAAGGGACTGAAATTCTACCCTGGCTACGAGCCTTTTTATCCGAACGATATTCGGTTTAAGTTGATGTATGAAATGGCCATAGAATATGACGTTCCTGTTATGTTTCACTCTGGTGACACCTATGCCCCCACCGGTAAAATAAAATACTCACACCCTATTCACATTGATGACTTGGCGGTTGATTATCCCGATTTAAAAATTGTAATCTGTCATGTAGGTAACCCGTGGATCAAAGATTGTATGGAAGTCGTTTACAAGAATAAAAACGTGTATGCAGACATATCTGGTTTAGTGTTAGGTGACTTCTCCGATAAGTTTGAGCGGTACATGAAAAAGGAAATTGAAGAAATGATTACCTATGCTGGTGACCCAAAATACTTACTTTACGGTACTGATTGGCCAATTTCAAATATGAAATCGTATTTAAAATTCATGAATCAATTAGATTTAGCTGACGAAAAAAAAGAGCTGATTTTATGGAAAAATGCAGCGGAGCTTTTTAAAATTGATGTTAGCAAATTGTAGTCTTATTTGATATTGGACCAACTTGACCTATTTTTAAAACGAACAGAGAATATAGTTTTCTATGAAAGACCCCGAAAAAGAAAGACTATCCCAACACCAAAGCGAAGAAAAAGATTGGTTAAAATGGGGCCCCTATTTAAGTGAGCGCCAATGGGGAACCGTACGTGAAGATTATAGCGCTAATGGTGATGCTTGGAATTATTTTCCGCATGACCATGCCAGAAGTCGCGCTTTTCGTTGGGGTGAAGATGGAATTGCTGGTATTAGCGACCGTTATAGCAATATGTGTTTTAGCATTGCATTATGGAACGGGCAAGATGATATACTAAAAGAGCGTCTATTTGGTTTAACAGGTCCGCAAGGTAACCATGGGGAAGATGTAAAGGAGCTTTATTATTATTTAGAGAATACACCCTCACATTCGTACATGAAGTATTTGTATAAGTATTCTCAAAAAAAATACCCATATGATCAGCTGATTGAGGAAAATAAAAAACGCTCTAGAGAAGATTTGGAATTTGAGTTATTGGATTCTGGTATTTTTGATAACAATACTTATTTCGATGTCAGTACAGAATACGCAAAAGGTGATGAAACCGATATTCTTATAAAAATAACCATTACAAATAGAAACAGTAAGCCTGCGCCGATCTCCTTACTACCTCAAATGATTATGCGTAATCATTGGACGTTTAAGGAAATGACGAAAAAACCTATTATCACCAAAAAAGGGAGCAAAACAAATACGTATGTTCATATTGACCACCCGTATGTTGGCCAATACAATCTTTATTTTCAGAAGGCAGACAAACTATTGTTCACGGAAAACGAAACCAATAGAGAGAAAGTTTACAAAGAAAAGAATCAGCATCCGTTTAAAAAGGACTTGTTTCATACGGCAGTTTGTACTAATGATTTTGAGTTGGCTACCAAAAATAATTCAGGTACCAAGTTTGCACCACTTTATCAACAAATTTTAAAAGGTGGGGAATCTAAAACATTTCAATTACGCTTAACAGAAGAAAATCTTAAAGAGCCCTTTGCCGATTTTGATAGTATTTTTAAGAAAAGACAAAAAGAGTGTGCGCAATTCTATAATGACATTGCACCGAAAGCCTCAGAAGACCGAAAGGCTATTTTAAAGCAGGCATTCTCAGGGTTATTATGGACCAAACAATACTACAATTACGAGGTTGAAAAATGGCTCAATGGTGATTCAAAAAATTCACAACCACCAAAAGAAAGATTTATTGGTCGCAATGCTAATTGGAAAACATTACGTAACCACGATATACTCTCAATGCCAGACGCTTGGGAATATCCTTGGTATGCTGCATGGGATTCCGCTTTTCATTGTGTATCGTTCGCCTCTATAGACCCAGACTTTGCCAAAGAGCAGTTATTATTATTTACCAAAGAATGGTACATGTCGCCCAACGGGCAAATACCAGCATACGAATGGAATTTCAGTGATGTAAATCCGCCAGTGCAAGCATGGTCGGCATTACAGATTTACAAAATCGACAAATCAAAAACAGGCGAAGGAGATATCAAATTCTTGAAGCGAATGTTCAATAAACTATCCTTAAATTTTAATTGGTGGGTAAACCGATTGGATAGAAATGACAACAACGTTTTTCAAGGTGGATTCTTAGGATTAGATAATATCGGAGTCTTTGACCGAAGTCATGGTATACCGGGTGGCGGATTTCTTGACCAGGTAGACGGTACCGCATGGATGGCAATGTACAGTTTAAACATGCTAGAAATGAGTTTGCGTATCGCCGAACATGATGATTCATATGAAGATATGGCTACCAAATATTTCGGACATTTCGTCTTCATCGCAGAAGCTTTGAACAAAATGGATACCGACAAAGCCAATACTTGGGATGATGAAGAGGGGTTCTTTTATGACCGTTTAATTTTACCAGACGGCAGATCTACCACTATAAAAGTACGCTCTATTGCAGGGATGTTATCACTGGCAGCCGTACTTACCATTAAAAAAAGTGTGTTGGATAAATTCCCGAAATTTAAAGCCAGTATTCTTTGGTTTCAAAAGTACAGAGCAGAGAATTTAAAGTATGAAGTAATTCAGCAGTTTAAAGATGGTGATGATTTATTATTGTCATTGGTGCCTAAAGATCGCATGCAAAAACTAGTGAGCGCATTATTGGATGAAAAAGAATTTTTAAGCGCTTATGGGATTCGATCCCTTTCTAAAATTCACCAGAAACCCTACCAGATTCATATAGACGGAGTTGAATATTCTATTAATTATGAACCTGCAGAATCTACCGTTTCTCTTTTCGGTGGCAACTCTAATTGGCGTGGCCCCATTTGGATGCCGATGAATTATCTTTTTATAAAAGCATTGCGTGAGTACCAAACCTATAGTGGTAATGATTTTTTATTCGAATTCCCTACAGGCAGCACCAAATTATTGAACTTAAAACAGGTAAGCGATGCATTGAGTAATCGCTTAATTCATTTGTTCGAAAAGGATTCTGAAGGCAACCGACCCATCAATAAGAATTATGAGAAATTCTACCAAGACCAAAACTTTAAAGATTTAGTATTGTTCTATGAATATTTCCACGGCGAAAACGGTAGAGGCTTAGGAGCTTCACATCAAACAGGGTGGACTGCTTTAGTCGCTAATCTTATTGAAGAATTAGAGAATTAACAGCTATTAGTTTACCAACATAAAGGTCAAAATTCCTGCAGCATATCCTATTATTGCCAAAAAGGAGATATTCTTCAAATACCACATAAAATCAATTTTAAGGATACCCATAATGGCAACACCTGCAGCCGAACCAATGATAAGAATGCTACCACCTGTACCTGCACAAAAAGCTAATAATTCCCAAAAATCAGAATCTGGCGGATAAATTTCTAAACTATACATCCCCATAGTACCGGCAACTAAAGGCACGTTATCAACAATTGATGATAACACACCGATAATAGCATTAACAGCATAAATACTATCGAAATTAGCATCTAACAAACGAGACATATCGGCTAAATGCCCTGCAGATTGTAAAGCACCAACCGCCACTAGTATACCTAAAAAAAACAGAATACTCGGAGTATCTATTCTACGTAACACATTAGAAATTGCCAAAGTTTTCTTTTCTTCAATGGTTTTATTTCTGTGTATTATTTCTGTCGTAATCCAGACTACACTAAGTCCTAGAAGTATACCCATAAAAGGTGGTAAATGCGTAATAGTTTTGAAAATAGGCACAAAAAGTAAGGCGCCTATACCTATTACAAATACAAGATTTTTTTCAAATTTGCTTATTTCAAGACCATGTGATTCTAAATTATGCTTTTCAAAAGGTTTGGTTATATGTCCTTTAAAACGAAACGAAACAATCGCTAGAGGAACTAATAAACAGACTAAACTTGGTAAGAAAATTTCTGTGACAATATGCATGGCAGTCACTTGACCACCGATCCACAACATAATGGTAGTGACATCACCAATTGGTGACCATGCACCACCAGCATTTGCAGCAATAATCAAAAGTCCGGCAAACATCCAAAGATCCTTTTTTTCATGAATCAGTTTACGAAGCAAAGCAGACATAACGATTGCTGTTGTTAAGTTATCTAAAGCAGCCGATAAAAAGAAGGTAAGCATACAAAGAATCCATAACAACTTTACTCGATTCGTAGTAGTGATTCTATCTGTGATGACCGAAAAACCTTCATGGGCATCAATAATCTCTACAATGGTCATGGCACCTAGCAGAAAGAATAGAATTTCAGATATCTCACCTAAATTCTCCCGTAAACTTTCGGTCACAAAATGAATAGATTCCTCCCCAGTAATATTAGCGAGAAAAACATCTCTTCCAAAAATAAAAACCACCCAACAAAGTGTACCTGTTAATAAGGCTGTAGCAGCCTTATCTATTTTTACGGTATGCTCAAGAGCAATAAATAAATATCCAACGATAAATACAGCAAGTAAAGTTAAATACATATGGAAGCGAATTAAAAGTTAGTTTCTGAATACCCTAGCCCGTATTCTTCGGTGGGATACAAAATACCTTTTTCCAATTTAAAAATAGAATGATAAGGATCATCAATAATATCTAAATGACCATCTAAATCAGCATAAACTATGTTTGGTCTTGAAAGCGCAAAATGTAAACCCGCTGCAATACCTAAACCGCATTCATCAATACAACCGACCATTGCATCTAATTTTGCAGCTTTTGCGACTGAGTTAATATGCATACCCACCCAAATACCACCGACTTTCTGCAATTTAATATTGACCATGTCAACACGTTCATTCTGCGCCAAGCGAAAAGCATCTGTCAATGTTTTTAAACTTTCATCTGCCATTACGGGTATACTTACTTGACCAGTAACTTCCCCTAAGCGCTCCTCAGCTTCAATCTTTGTTGGTTGTTCGAAAATTTCAATTCCAATAGCTGCGGTAGCTTTTACAAAATCTACCGATTCTTTAACAGAATAGCCTTGGTTACCGTCGAACCGTAATTCTACATTCGGATATCTCTCATGAATAGATCTCATTTTAGCAATATCCTCTTCAAGATTAGAACCTCCCTTAATTTTCAGAATGGTAAAACCTTGTTGAATGAATTCACTAGCATACGATAAGGTTTCTTCTAACCCCATTATACCAATAGTAATACTGGTAGCAATATGAGTTCGAAAACCACCTAAAAATTTATATAACGGAACCTCAGCTTTTTTCGACATAATATCGAACAAAGCCATGTCTACCATAGCCAAAGCAGAAGACCTTTTAACCAATAATTCTTTTAGCTCTAACAACAGTAATGCATATGTAAAGGGGTCTTTACCGCGCAAATAAGGAATTATAATGTTTTTAATCGCATCAGTAACATCACTAGGTGATTCATTAGTTACCACAGGATCAGGTGCCGCACAACCATACCCAACAATTCTACTATCAGTTTCAATCTTTAATATGAAATTGCTGGTACGGTCTATGGTCTCGTAAGCAATCGTATAAGGGTCAGACAACTTTAGGTCTAAACGCTCAAAAGAAAGGTTGGTTATTCTCATTTTATTTTATCCAACAAAAGTGCAATTAAATCATCTGCGCCATACTCCAATACATCAAAAGCAGGCAATTTGGTTTCTAAAGTGATTGCCTTACAGACATCTAATATTTCTTCTTTTTCCATACCTTCATGATTGACCGTAATAGCAATCACTTCTTTCCCGGAAATGACTTGTATAGCATTTATTTGTTCAGCCAACGAATGCATTTTATACCCAGGAAAACCGTCGTACTCTAAGCGTTTAGGGGCGTGTTGTAGAATTACATAATCAGGTCTACCTGCAGCTAAAATCTCAAAACCGCCAGGGTATGCTGGGTTCATTAAACTTCCTTGCCCTTCAATTACAATAACATCTGGATCTTCATTTTTCCATGCGCTAACTACGGCATGTTCAATTTCACCAGAGACAAAATCATTAATACAACTATCCATTACCATACTGTATTTGGCACCTTGCATCCAACCGGTTTGTCCGGTGCCAATCATTTCAGCTTTTTTTCCTGCTTTTCTAAAAGCGTGTACCAATATCCAAGCCGTAGTACGTTTCCCCAAAGCGGAGTCCGTACCAAGGACTGCTAATTTCAAACAATCTACTTTTTCGATATCACCTGTAAAAAAGTGTAATTGGTCACGATCTGGAGTTTTTCTAACATCTCTAATCTTTACATTTTTCTCTTTTGCCAAAGCAACCAATTCAGGGTCATTGGTTAAAAAATCATGCAATCCACTATCAACATTCCACCCTAGTTGCAAAGCTGCTTTTATAGTTCCTTTTGCTTCTTTTGGCAATCTACCACCATCAGGAGCTAAGCCTATCACCAAATAACTCGGCATATAATCAGTTGCTTTTAGAGCTGCCACTGCTGATTCCATATCCTTAAAAACAGGGATGCCATTTGGCCTGCCATCTAAAACATCACCAGCATCTGAGCCAGCATATTTTTCATCGAGTACACCTACCACTTCATATCGTTCGGTGAAACGAACCAAGCCATGTGCAGTTTTTCCATTTGGCGTATTAAAAGCACCTTCACAATACACAAGCGCCTTACCGTCAATTACTTTTTTCATCTATTTATTTTAATTTTTTGCAGTGAGCACAGCAACAAAACGATCCGGCTCAAAATTTAATTTTTCATCTAATTCTAGAAGTCCAATGAGTCCCGCTGTTGATGCAGGTAGAATTCGAAATCCTTCCTTTTTATATAACAAGGAGGTCATCTCCTTTAATTTTTTATCACTTATGTTGAATGCCTCACCTTCAGACTCACGTAGCGCATATAGCGCCTCTTCCCCATCAAAACTATGCCAATTTATTAAAGGTTCATTGTACTTAGTTTCTTTAATTGCTGCAGGGTTTAAATCTTTACAATGGTCCAATCCCATTAAAAAAGATTCCACTATCGGATTCTTATGTGAAGATGATGCAGCAATCATTTTAGGGATCCGCGATGTTTTCCCTCTTTTATATAGATTTACAAAACCTCTGTAAATTCCTGCGAACAAGGTTCCGTTTGAAACTGGAACGGCACAATATTTCGGAGCGTCTCCTAGATCTTCAAAAATTTCTTGAGCAATCTGTGCGTAAGCAGATATTTGAAGTGGCGTATTTGCTCCGCCAGGATTGGCATCATACCAGCCATGTTTAGCCGCCAATTTGGAACTTTCCGTTACAACATCTTCATAACTACCAGGAATACGAATAATTTCGGCATTCAAGGTTTCCATTTCAATTATACGATCTGTGTGGTATGTTTCTGGAATATAAATTTTACAGGCAATCCCTGCTAAGTCGGCAGCCAAGGCCATGGCTACACCATAATTACCACATGTAGCTAAACTGACCACTTTAAACTCTCGTCTTAATGCATCATACAATTGGGCAAATGCGATTCGGTCTTTTTGGGTACCGGTCGGATTATCGCCTTCATATTTTATGTACAATTGGCGAACATCAAATTCACGCTCTAAAGTCTTTGCGCGACTCAATCCAGTATCCCCTACTTCTAAACTTATGATGTCCTCAAAACACTCTAGCCGATCTACTATAGATTTGCTCGTATCCTTAACCATTATACTCAATCTACGAGCTTCATTTGACACTTTATTTTCAGCTGTTTTAACGCCGTCTTTAAGATTCATATGTTTCTTTAAATTCCTTTTTTTAATATACAGTAATTATTTTGATTTCCCTTTTTACCTTGATAAATTTTTCCTTTAAAAATGGGATACATAGGTACTATTTTATCTGAAAACAATTGAAATTTTAACATAGCATTTTTAAGGAATTAAAGTGGAATGGCGTATTAATTGAATTTCTTTAACTTTCAAGAATTTTAAAAATTAACATAAGGTCAATCAGTCCATTAACTACTTTTGACTACATTTTAAATCATGTATAAATTAATGAGACCAAATCGATTATTGTTCCTACTTTCTTTATTCGTTTGTTTCGCTATTAGCGCACAAGATGAGCTTCCTTTAAACATTGATAATTCAAAAATAAAGCCCTTACAAAAACTATTAGATAGTTCATTACAAACCAATTTGAGAGATGAGCTAGCATCGCACCCTGATTGGAACGACCTTATAGTACAAAAGAAAATGGCTGTCGGTCTAGTTGATCTAAGTGATCCAGAAAATGTACGGTTTGCCCGTGTAAATGGCAACCATATGATGTACGCCGCAAGTCTGCCTAAAATAGCCATATTATTGGCTGCAATGGATGCTATTGAAAAAGGTGAGCTGAAAGAAACTTCAGAGGTAAAAAAAGATATGCGTTTAATGATCAGTAAATCTGATAATTCTGCTGCTACCCGTATGATTGATGGTGTAGGGTATGATAAGATAGAAGCGGTGATGATCGATCCTAAATATGCTTTTTATGATGAGCATAAAGGTGGAGGCCTATGGGTTGGCAAACGCTATGGAAGTGGTGGTGACACCAACCGTGAGCCATTAAAGAATTTAAGCCATGCGGCATCTGTTACTCAAGTATGTAGGTATTATTATTTATTAGCTAATGGTAAATTGGTGAATCAGAAGCGGTCAAAACAAATGCTAGATATCATGGAAGACCCCGAATTACACCATAAATTTGTAAACACTTTAGATCAAATTGCACCAGCTGCACGGCTTTTCAGAAAATCAGGCTCATGGCGTACATATCATTCCGATTCTATCTTAGTTTGGGGTAAGAACAGCAATAGACGATACATTCTAGTAGCACTAATAGATGACGCCAACGGTGAACAAATTATAAGAGATTTAGTAAAACCAATAGAAAAGGTGCTAAAAAAGCCTGTACTTTAGGTCTTGGAATATAGATTTCCATGTCTAGATGGTAGAAAGATTAATTAAAAAAATATTTGACGTAAGAGAAGGCGAATTCAAGGTATCACTTTGGATGCTCGCCTATATCTTTTTGGTCATTGCCGTATTGCTGATTATAAAGCCTACGGTAAACGCCCTTTTTCTCTCAGAATTGGGTATTGAGCAATTACCATTTGCTTTCTTATTAGTGGCAGTTACAGCAGTTACAAGCTCATATTTTTATTCAAAAGCAGTTTCTAGATTCTCCCTTAAGAAAGTTATTGAAGTAACAATTATTAGCTCTATCATAATTCTTATCGGATTAGGTATTTTATTATCATTACATGTAGTTAGCGGCGTATTATTATACTTTTTTTATATATGGGTGGCGATATATGCAGTCTTGTCCGCTTCTCAATTTTGGATTTTGGCGAACTTAGTCTTTAGTATTAGAGAAGCAAAAAGATTATTTGGATTTATAGGTTCTGGGGCCATTATTGGTGGAATTTTTGGAGGGTATCTTACTTCTATTCTTGCTCCGCTTATTGGTAACGAAAACTTGATGTTCGTTGCTGCACTACTACTATTCTTCTGCATTCCGTTACTTAGAAAAATCTGGAATATTCGAGTTAAAAAAAATGGTTCTTTTAGAAAGCATAAGAATCCGGTAAATAATACCGAGCCTCCTCTGAAGCTTATTCTAAAATCTAAGCATCTCACTTACATTGCTAGTATTGTCGCAGTCAGTGTTGTTGTCGCAAAGCTTGTCGATTATCTTTTTAGTGAATTTGCATCCTCTGCAATAACCGATGCTGATGAGCTGACCGCTTTTTTTGCTTTTTGGTTTTCAACATTCAATCTATTATCACTGGTCATTCAATTATTTTTCACCCATAGAATTGTAGGTATTTGGGGGGTTGGTTTTTCCTTATTACTCTTACCCATTGGTATTTTTGGCGGAAGTATTTTATTTCTACTCTTACCAGAGCTTTCTGCTGTGGTAGTCATAAAAGCTATGGATGGTATACTGAAACAGTCAATACATAAGAGTGCCTCTGAACTATTGACATTACCCTTACCATTCGATTTAAAGAACAAGACCAAATCGTTTATCGACGTTGTTGTGGATAGTTTGGCTACAGGTATTGCCGGATGTCTTTTAATTTTCGTTGTACGCGGACTAGACTTGCCTTCAATTTACATTGGCATATTGATTATCGTTCTTGTTTGTCTTTGGTTATATTTCATATATAAAGTACGTATAGAATACTACAAAACCTTTAGAACGAACTTAGAAGTCCTTACAGATTCTTTCAAAAAAACAAAAAAAATTACGGCTTCTAAAACTTCGGTAGTTGCAGGTATGCGAACCGTTTTTAAAAATGGTAGCGAAGAGCAAATTCTATTTATGCTAGATAAATTGATGGAAATCAATGATAAGCGTTTTGCCGTTGATGTCGAGTTATTATTAGAACACCCAAGTAATAAAGTGAAACTATCAGCAATTCAAAACTTATACTTTTTAAATTCAAAAAGTATGACCTCTGAGGTTTCTGAGCTTTTAAAAATTGAAGATAGAGATTTGACCATTGCCACCTTAGCGTACATTTTAAGTTTTGCGCATAAAGACAAATCGTTCGTATTTGATGCTTATTTAGAACATTCTAATGAGCGCATTTCTTCGGCAGCCTTATTTTGTTTGGCAAGGGAGGCCAAACATAATTACTCTCTAAAACAACGCTATTCATTACTAGACCGTATTTCTAAATCGCTCGTTAACATTGAAAAAAATAAAGATAATATAAGCTATTTAGAAACTGTAATAGAAATACTGGGCGTTGCTAATATGCCTATTTATTACAACAAGCTTATTGAGTTTCTAAATCATGAAAATGAAGAAATTGTAATGACCACTATCAAGTCTATCGGCAGTACAATGGACCCTAATTTAGGTCAACATATTATTCCGTTTTTAGAACAAAAAAAATATAGACCTACGGTTATTGAGGCATTTAAACAATATGGCCCACAAATTTTACCATTACTTCGTAAAAATGTTCAGCAAAGACTGCAACCCTTATCTGTGATTCGATTCATACCTATGGCCATGCAATCTTTTTATTCGAAGGAAGCCGTTCATCAATTATTAGGCATTTTAACAGATAATGATTTAACTGTTCGGTTAGAAGTGGTTAGAGCTTTGAGTGCCATTCGTTCAACACATCCGCAATTAAAATTCAATCGCTATAAAGTGGTGTCGGTAATCTTTGATGAGTGTAAGTTGCACCATCAAACATTATCTTCAATGCATACCCAAATAATTATCTCTTATCGAAACAGAACCAAGTCTAAAAAAGAAATTGGAGATGCAGAACGAGATGCACGTACAAGCCTTTTAGAGCTTTTAGAACGCAGGTTAGATTCTGGTTTAGAGCGCATCTTTAAATTATTAGGTTTACGCTATCAACAAAAAGATGTTGCCATAGCCTATGAAGGTCTTTTAAGTCATAAGCAAGAAGCCCAGCACAATGCCATTGAATTCTTAGACAACCTGCTTACAGGTGAGCTTAAGCGCAAGCTGCTACCTATTATCGAAGAATCTGCCCTTGATATATCATCAGAAGAAGAGCTTCAAAAAATAAAACATAAGATACCATCAGAACTAGAATGTTTTAAATTGCTGTTACAAGGCAACGATCTAAAAATTAAGTTGGCGGTTTTATACCTCATTACACAACAAAAAGAACCTCGTTATTTAAGCATCGTAGAAGAACATCTTAACGATGCCGACCCGAAAATTAGAAGTTTCGCATTAGATGCATTTAAAGCTATAAACGAAGAAGAATAGTCACGCAAATTAGATTTACACAAAAGTTATACCCTGTCTTCCACAAATTTCCGCTACTTTTTTAAAATTAGGTGGTCCTTCAGGTAATTTTGCTAATTCTTGAAACATAAACTCGATACCTGCAGGAAAAGCAGAGGTTATCATTTTTGCCTTTTCTGTTCCTACAACCTTCCAAGCGTGTGCGATACCTTTTGGGGCAAAAGCAATATCACCTGCTTTTAAAATGGTGGTTTTACTGTTTACGGTTATTTCCACTTCCCCTTTAACCACCCTAAAAATTTCATCTTCCTTGGTATGAATATGCGGTGGTATTCCCACACCTGGAGCGACATTATCTACCCATTCCACAATTTGATTATTTGTATCCTCACCTAACAATTTATGGGTCTGTATATCCCCAATAACATTGAGTACGTCACCATCATTATCTTTAACTACTTTTGGATCATTAACATAAACATGAGGAGTTGAGAAGATATTTGGTTGACTAAGTAGTACACCAGGCATCAATGCTATACCCAAACCTATTCCTGAATTTTTAATAAAACGTTTTCTATCCATGATTTTAATTTTACACCAAATTAGGCATAAAGAAAATCGCTTAAAATGCGAAAAACACGGTATAAACTTTGAATTTAAGAACTAACGCTCTTTCTAAGCACAGAAGGTTTGGTTCCCGTTTGGTTCTTGAAGAAATAGCTAAAATAATCAGGTGTAGAAAAACCTAAATCATAACTAATCTCCTTAATTGTTCTATTGGTGAATTTTAAAGCATAACGTGAACGAATTAATAGCTGTTCAATAATTATACTCTTAGAGCTAACCATAAGAACTTCTTGAACGCACTCATTCAAATATTTTGTAGATATATTAAGTCGTGACGCATAGTACCCTACCTCATGAGATTTCATAATATTCTTATCAACTAACTGCTTAAATGCGTAAACAATGTTTGCCTTTGTTTGGCTTTTTTCAATAATTGATTTTATATTACATTGACCATCGCAGTATACAAAGAAGGTGTTTAATAATGATATCATTGCATCTTCCTTATTATTTAAATGAGAGCCCAATAGCTCATCTATCATTTCTAAAATAGCTTGTGTTCGTTTCTCGATGCCCGGACTTAATTTAAATAACGGGATGGTTCCAGAATTAAATAGTCTCACTTTGTTGATGTGAAGTTTGCTCAAAAGTGGATTGCTAAGTATCTCATGCGATAATTGGAGTAAATATCCTGCATTCACACCATCATGTTTGGTGTAAAGCTTCCATTGTACTTTATTATCCAAGAAAATAATAGAATTTGATATGTTTGGATATAAAACACCGTCTATATCAACACCTTTAATTTCGTCCTTAATCCAGCAAACAGCATAGTCAGAATCATTAGAAGAGTGGGAAACATTTTTGACTATTCTCGATATATTGATAGTATCGTTTTTCATCAGCGAAATGTTAATTTAGAATATAGGCAATACTAAAGCCTTTAATATTCTAATATACAACATTTTAAATTTCCTTGCTTATGAATTTTCATCTAACTCTATAATCAAATTTGCAATTAAGGCGGTCCAACCAGTTTGATGCGATGCCCCTAGACCTTTACCAGAATCCCCATCAAAAAACTCATAAAAGAAATGCTCTTTTTTAAAATGTTCATTCTTAGTAAACACCTTATTTACATCTTCTGAATGGTATTGAAATTTACCGTCAGCATTAGGTTGAAATAGTTTTATAAGCCTTTTCGAAAGTTCATTGGCAATCTCGTTCAAGTTCAATTTATTACCTGATCTTGTTGGAAATTCATACACGTATTGATCACCATAGAACAAATAATACTTTCGTAGCGATTGAATAATCATATAATTCAATGGCATCCATATAGGACCTCGCCAGTTAGAATTACCTCCGAACATATCTGAACGACTTTCCCCTGACTCATATTGAATTTGGTGATATCCATTATGTTGAAACACAAAAGGATGCTTTTCATGGTATTTTGAAAGAGAACGAATTCCAAATTCAGACAGAAACTCATCCTCATCTAACATTCGATATAATAATTTTTCTAATCTAAAGCCTCGCATAATAGAGAACAGATAATTGCCATCAGCATTAAACTCTTCAATATTTGAAACTAAGGATGCTAAATCAGGACGTGTACGCACAATTTCAGCAGCCCTAACTTTGAAATGTTTTAGTTCCTCAAATAAATCTTTATGAATAATTTCTACTGCGAATAATGGTATAATACCTACCAACGACCGAACTCTTAAACGATCCGTAGTACCGTTTGACATTTCAACTACATCATAATAAAAGTTATCGACATCGTCCCATAATGAAATTTCTTTTTGTCCAATATGGTGCATGGCCCAAGCAATATTCAAGAAATGCTTGAAAAACTTCGCTACACTATCCTCATAAATAGGGTTGGCTATGGCCAACTCTATTGTCATACGTAACATATTCAATGTAAACATGGCCATCCAACTAGTAGCGTCTGCTTGTTGCATTCGCGTGATACCTTCTGGCATATGATTACGATCGAAAACACCAATATTATCAAGCCCTAAGAATCCACCTTCAAAAAGGTTGGTTCCGCTTTTATCTTTTTGATTTACCCACCAAGTAAAATTGATGAGTAACTTTTGATAAGCCTTTTCTAGAAATTTGGTATCGCCTTTACCAGTACGATTCTTATCTTTTTCATACACATTCCAAACCGCCCAAGAATGCACAGGAGGGTTCACATCACTAAAATTCCATTCGTATGCAGGTATTTGTCCGTTCGGGTGCATGTAGCCATCTCGCAACACCAAAAGCAATTGTTCTTTTGCGAAATAAGGATCTATTTCTACAAAAGAAGCCATATGAAATGCAAGATCCCAAGCGGCGTACCACGGGTACTCCCATTTATCAGGCATAGAAATAACATGGCGATTCGTTAAGTGTTGCCAATGCATATTTCGTGAATCTTTACGATAAGGTTTTAATTCCCCAGGCCCACCGAATAGCCATTTATAAACATCATAGTAATAAAACTGCTTGGTCCAAAGAAGGCCAGAAAAAGCTTTTCTCGCAATCTCTTGCTGATCGCTCGGTAAATCTTTCTTTAAAATAGAACCATAAAACTCTTCACATTCTTCAATTCTTTTATCAAAAATAGCATCATATTTACTCCAAGGGTCTGCTAGTTTCTTTTTGCTCAGTCGCACCCTAATTGTCTTCTCCTCACCTGGCTTAAGACGTAATTTATGCCAAACAGCAAGCTTAGAACCAATTTTCGCAGGGTTTACGGTATTTAGTCCATGTACTACATGATCATTAATACCGTCTTTAACATAATCAACCTCATTTGTAACATTATAAATACGTTTGTTATTGGTTTCATTTTCACAGAAGAGTTGCTCACCACCTTCATGATAAAAATAATACCTACCATTTCTTGTACTTCTACTTTGCACTGCAGAGGTTGAAATAGACTTCATTTCTGGACGTTCAAAACGATCGTTATGCTTCCAGAAATTTCTAAACCAAAGATGTGGCAATACGTGAATATTCTCTGCTTTACGTCCTCTATTGATTATAGTGACTTTCATAAGAATATCACCTACATCTTCCTTGGCATATTCTATAAAGCAATCGAAATATGTATTGTTAGCAAAAGCTTTGGTATCAAGCAATTCAAACTCAGAATGCTCTCTTCCAAGGTCTTTATTCCTCTTTAGTATTTCAGCATATGGAAACTTCTTCTGCGGGTACTTATACAAATACTTAGCATACGAATGTGTTGGGGTAGAAACCTGATGGAAATAAAGTTCCTTTACATCTTCACCATGATTACCTTCATTGTTGGTTAACCCGAATAAACGCTCTTTCAAAATTGGGTCTTTACCGTTCCAAAAAGCAGGGGCCATACAAAGTATTTCTCTAGAATCGCAAAAACCACCAATACCTTCTTCTCCCCACCTATAGGCATTACTACGGGCTTTGTCGTGGTCGACAAAATCCCAAGCATGACCATTCTCACTATAATCTTCTCTTACGGTTCCCCATTGCCGCTCTGCCAAATATGGGCCCCATCTTTTCCAATATTTATAATTATCCTCAACGGCTAATCTTTCTTCCTCAGCATTTTTATGGATCATACAATCTTTAATAAATTATATCTTTTAATCTTTTTCAACATAGACTCCTTTAAACGATTTGGCTATCGAATCTTAAAAGGTTTACCAAATTATTACATCCTGTCGAAAAAAACTATAAAAATAATACTTGTTATACCATTTGATTGACTAACGCTCTGTGCAAATGAATAGTATTATTTAATCACTGGAATTACCATTGATACATTATCAACTTTTTAATATTTAACGGTTATTCTATTAAACAAGCAACAGTATACAACTATATAAATACATAATTAATATCAATTTGTTATAAATATAAGCCGTATTCATAATGATGAAGTATAAAATCGGCTATTGAACTTTGGGGTTTCCCCATAATCTGAATCAGAAACCAGTTAAGGAACGCTACATACATCTTATTTTTGTTACTATTTTTATTCTTGATAAAATCTTATATTTAAGATATGATTTTATCAAAACACATATTTACCCTTCTGTGCATTATTTTAATGAATAATTTGTATTCACAAGAAGAAATATCTCAAGATTACACACAATCTATTGGAGGTTCATATTTAGACATTGAAATGATTGCCATTCCCGCTGGAAGCTTTTTGATGGGAAGCAAAACGTCCGAAGAAAATAGAGGTGAAGAAGAAGGCCCGATACATACCGTGAAATTAAATTCTTTTTGGATGTCTAAATACGAAATAACTTGGGAGCTCTATAATCTATTCGTAAACAGAACAGTAGATAGTATGGAACCTAGCAGTAAAGGAAAAGATTTAGAGATTGAAATAGATGCGATTTCAGGCGCAACTATACCTTATGTAGATATGAGCCTTGGTATGGGAACTAGCGAAGGTTTACCAGTTGGCAATGTAACACAATACGCAGCCTCTCAATTTTGCAAATGGCTTTCTGCAAAAACAGGTCATTTTTATCGGCTACCAACTGAAGCGGAATGGGAATACAGCGCTCGTGCAGGTAGCTCTACCGCTTACTACTTTGGTGATGACCCCAAAATGCTTGAACAGTATGCTTGGTCTTATGAAAATAGCGACGATACCTACCATCCAGTAGGTCAAAAGAAACCAAATGCTTGGGGCTTATACGATATGCATGGGAATGTGGCTGAATGGACATTAGACCAATATTTCTCAGAAATTTATACCACTAGAAATGGCGTTACCCAATCACCTATAGAAATAGCTAAGGAAGAATACCCACGTTCTGTTCGAGGTGGTTCCTATTATGATGATGCCGAATATTTAAGAAGCGCAGCCCGCTTAGGTTCTAATGAGAATTGGAAAATGAGAGATCCTCAATTTCCAAAAAGTAAATGGTGGAATACCGATGCGCCTTTTGTCGGCTTTAGAATCGTGAGAGATCCAAATGTGCCTAAAGAAACTGAAATCAACAAGTATTGGGGCGAATAGTCCCTTAAACCTTAAAACCAAACAACATGAACAACTCAAACAGCAAAACCCGGTTAAAACCTGAAAACTCGCGTCGAGACTTTTGCAAAAGCACGGCCCTTGTGGGCGCTGGAATATTATTGCCAGGATTGGAAATGAGCGCAATGGCAAATGTCTTTAACGACAAAAAACTAAAATTAGCTGTCATAGGTTGTGGTGGTCGTGGTAGTGGCGCAGCCAACCAAGCCTTAAAAGCAGATGAAAATATAGAATTGGTAGCTATGGCAGATGCTTTTCAAGACCAATTGGACAAAAGTCTACTGAATTTACAGAAAGAATTTGAAGGCACTAAAAAAGTAAACATAAAGGATGCCCATAAATATGTAGGCTTCGATGCTTATAAGAAAGCAATTGACCAAGCAGATGTTGTTATTTTAGCAACGCCACCAGGTTTTAGACCCTATCATTTTGAGTACGCTGTTAATGCTGGCAAACATGTGTTCATGGAAAAACCAGTAGCTACAGATGCACCTGGTATTCGAAAGGTTCTTGAAATGGCAAAAATTGCCAAAGAGAAAAAACTGAATGTAGTTGTAGGTCTTCAACGTCATTATCAAAATAATTATTTGGCCATTGCAGAGAAAATTAAGCAAGGTGATGTTGGTAAAATCGTATCAGGACAAGTATACTGGAATAGTGGTGGCGTTTGGGTGAGACCAAGACAAGAAAGCCAAACCGAATTAGAATATCAAATGCGTAATTGGTATTATTTCAATTGGTTATGTGGTGATCACATTCTAGAACAACATATACATAATATAGATGTCGCCAACTGGTTTATAGGTGAATATCCAATTTCAGCCCAAGGTATGGGAGGTAGATTGGTTCGAACAGGAAAAGACCATGGTGAAATTTTTGACCATCATTTTGTAGAGTTCACATATCCGAGTGGTGCAGTAATTGCAAGTCAATGTCGTCATCAACCGGGCACTTGGTCTAAGGTGGGCGAGAACTTTCAAGGAACAAAAGGAAGTATAGACATGAATGATGCGGGAGCAGCAAGCATTATTGGATTAGATGGTGAGAAATTGTTCGACTACCGTAATCGAAATGACCCTAATCCTTATCAAGTGGAACATGATAGATTATTTGCATCGATTCGTAACAATGAAGTAATTAGCGATGCTGAAAACGGTGCTAAAAGTACTATGACTGCTATTATGGGCCGTATGGCAACCTATTCTGGCAAGGTGATTACATGGGAAGATGCTATGGCTTCTGAAAAATTATTGATGCCAAGTGAACTTACTTGGGATTCTACACCACCAAGTGTCCCAGGACCAGACGGCATGTATTCAATTCCTACCCCTGGTGTTACTGAAGTTTTGAGTTAAAAACAAACACTGTTTGATAATTCGTTTTAAGTATTAACTATAAATAAAAATGCCTGCATATAAATTTATGCAGGTATTTTATTAATATCAAAGAACATAGTTCAGTAATTAGCGAATGAATTTTTTGATCTTGGATATTTTTATATTATTCCCCTAGCTCAGTAATCTTTTTCTCATAGCGTTTTTTTACGCTATCCTGCTTCCACATTTAGTTCTTGCCTAATGCCATCTACGCGGCCTTCAATACTTTTTATTTGGTCGTTGATACCATCAAAAGAATTAAGGCTGCAGCTACTTCTAAGGCTTTTACAACCTCAACGGCATCGCCGTGTAACAGTTTCGACTTATCGATAACTTATGAGGTATTCGCCAAAGTACCGTTGTATTTGGTACATACTTTTTCTATCGCACTTAATAAGGTTTTCTTGCTGGTTTCATCACATAGGCTATTGGTCTGTTTTTCCATCGTAGCAAATAGATTCGAAGCCTTTTCTTTCTGATCGTCGTAGTCTTTGTTCAGGTTTTGTACCCGGCCGTCTACTTTCTCCCTATCACCATATACCTTGGCAAATTTTTTGTCTTCATTTTGATGTCTTCTAATGGACTTTTCAGGACATTTAGAGATTCTAGACCTTTGTTTACATTTCTATTTGCGGTCTCTTTCTTATTCTCAAAAGCATTTACTTGAGATTTAAATTTATCTTTTAAACGAATAAGGTTATCAGGACTATAATCTTTCCAACAAGAAGGTAGCATAAGCGCAATTAATAGTGTTCTTTTAAACATGTACTATATTCTTTAGTTAATGGTAGAACAAAGAAACACATTCTAAGAAGCATTCAATTTTGAAATAAAATTGCTAATGGTATTGTAATAGTTGTAATTCACAAGAAAATTCACAGCCTTTTTTAAGTCTGACGCTACTATTTCTGTCTTTGGAGCTAATGAATAGCTTTGTTGCCCTGGTCTGCTGATAAATGCGACACGTCAACCTGTCCAAATGACCTGTATTGTTCACTTGCAGTGGTCACTAACGTAATACTGTGGCATTATTGCCAATGAACAGTGCGAGTGCTTCATTTGAACATACTACTATAAAACAGAACAACCTGCCACATAATGTGCAGCAGTTTGGTTAAAACTGTACTAAAGTTATATTAATTACTTTTTACGTATTAATTTATCAATATTACCAGCTAAATACATGTGATCACTGGCAGAATTTTTACGTAGTACATTGGTCATCAACACCACCATATATTTGCAATTATCAGGATGCTCTACGATTATAACTGAATTCATAAAATTGGTAACATTACCCATATATTTGCCGCAAGCTTCCCCTTTACTTCTATCACATTTATATAAAGACCCAGATTTAAAATATACTGCGGCTTCTTTTAAAGCAGGTGATTGTGCGTAACGTATTCTTCGATCCGTCATATACATTAACCTTTTCATTTCTAAGCTTGATGCCTCATCAACAACCTTACCTTGCTCTAATTGAACCAAGAACTTCATCAAGCCTTGTGGCGAACCGATACTACCGCCTTTATCTCCAACATAGGTATTTGCACCTCTAGTAAAAAAACTACCCAAACGCCACTCATCAGCAGTAATGCCTAAATCACGTAGTGGTAAATTCACCACATCATTACTTAAATCTGTAAGTTCTTTTCTTGGTGTTTCCTTAAAATAAGCATCTGTTTCCTCTTGTGTTAGATCTGGATATTTATCCCCAAAAGCTGCCATTAAAAGCACTTCTCTCCAAACAATACTTGCTGCACCGTTATTACTTACAGATAACATATGGTCTGCCCATTCATAAAGTGTAAATACATCACTGGCGATTACTTGGCGTTTTACCAAGGTATTCTTTTCAATATTGTAAATAGGAATGGTATGTTCATCGGTTAAGCCCCAAACTCCCGATTTTACCGATTTGTTCTTTAAAAGCTCGGTTCTTTTTTCGAAAGAATCTGGATATATTTTGGCCAACTGGGTAAAGAGTCCGTTGAGGACAGCCAATTTACCTACACTACCTGGCTGATAACCTGCCGTTTCATTACGCTCAGCATAACGCACATTCCCAGGGTCTGATATATCTAATACCGTTATGGAGTAACTTTTATCTAAGCCACGAAACAATGCGCTGATTTCTTTCTGAAAATCTTCATTTACCTGCATTAGCCCCATGGCGCTATCACTCTTTCTTGACAGTAAATTCAATTGAATTTCACTAAATGATTTCAATGCCCCTGCAGGTAAAGCTGTGGCATCTTTTATCTCACCACTTTTTATTAACTCTAAACGCTTTAACCGTTTTATGCCCGTACGATCGTAACCGTCAATTGGGTAGTATGTATATGTTGTAAATGCGGAAGCAGAAAAAACTACAACCAGTAACGCTAAAATTTTCTTCATTATAATTTTGTACTTAAAGAGATTTCTTTCTCTGTGTTTATTTTTGGAGTTATAGACGCTAAATAACCAGAACTCACTGCTTTTTTATTCTCTACAAAAGGTCGTATTTGAAACAACCACAATTTATCATTTTTAAAACCAAGTTCTACATCATATGCACCTTCGTAATCTGAATTAGTAGCATCAGGTAATGTCTTACGAATTGTGTTTGCCAAGATTTTAATTTCATTTAAGTTCTTTTCATTGACCACCCTATTTTGAAACGTTGCAACTTTCTTGCCAGTACCACCTGTAGCAGGTAATGTAGTATATAAAGGCTCGCGCGAAGGAGCTAACAATCTATAGCCACCTGCATCATAAATAGTATAGGTTTCTGCCGATTGCCCATCTACGGCACCGCCTGCACCCCTACTGAAGGCAACGGTCAAATCTTTGTTATTACCAGAATTGATTCCTTTAGTTATCAATACTCCGGAATAATCTACATCTACACTAGGTATCACCAAAATTGATGGGAAAACGTTCTCAGGATTCAACAAATACTTTTGGCGCCATTTAAAGCTACGCTCCGTATAGGGCGATGCCCATACTTCTTTTACTCCATTTAAAATTTTCTCCTTATCAAGAACATTGAATAAAGTAAGATTAAGTCCTGCACCGGTAAAATCCTTCAAATCTTCCATGTTTGTATCACTTCGTAAAAACACCGGAATTTTACCAAAATCAGAACCTAAGACCGTTTTAAACTTCGTTTCTAACTGATTCATGAAATCAGTTTTTAAGGGCATTTTCTTAATAGCATCTCTTAAAGTTTCTAATTGTCGTAATTGATAATTCTCCACTTCAGGTTCAGAAACTCCTACAGTTCTCATACGTTCTGCCTCAACGAACATCGCATTCAAATACTCCCAATATGAACTATCGGCACCAGGCATTTGCTGGTTCATATGATCTCTAAAAATTCCGAACGGAATTACTAATCCTTCAACTACTTGCTCTGGAAACATTTTTTTCAATTGCCCTAAGTTAGCTGCTTTTGGTCCACATAATGCTCCTGAATCACTCGCGTCTACATCACGCATATTAAGCACATCGGTATTCTTTAATTGAATTTTTTCAATAGGCACTTCAATCTTATCCGTATTACGCTCTTTCTTTACAAAAAGTGCGCGCTCTTGATCGGTCATTTTTGATTCTGCCTTAATAATCACATTACCTTTATTCGAAACAGCATAAAATACACGGTCACCATCGTACTTCTTTAAACTTTGAAGATTTGCATCGGATAATGCTGCATTCGGTATTCCTAGATTACGTGCCAATAGTTGCACATGAGAAACCATATTACCTTCCGCAACTGTTGCGATACCTGCAACGGGCTTCAAATCTGACGGTGAACGCTGAAAGATATAAATCTTATCGGAAGACACTTCAATATCTTCAGAAGAACCATCTACTACCACCAATTCACCGAATGCATACCCAGGATTCAATCCTCTAAATGTACTCTGATTCGGAATATCCATTACCATATTGGTAAGTGCAGATTCTTTAGCAATAAAATCGCCTAATTCTCCAACACTTTTCCCCAAATGCAAAGCAACAGAACCTCTAATTCGGTCATCAATAAAAGCATATGATTTTGGTTCAAATGTAGTATAGGTATCGACAACCTCTTGGTAGTTTGCTTTTACCATTGCAGCACTCCATTCTACTGCAGCTCTTGCTGTTTCTAATACTTGGGTTAATTCTGCCAAGCTTAATTGATCTTGACCGAACTTACTTAAGGTACCAGAGATTTGCTCCCATTCCCACAACTCTAAATATCCGGCACCAACTGATGCCGTAGTTAGCGCACATATTTTTTCCAATTGTCCGCTTACCGTCGTTGGCACCCAATTGGGTGCATTTTGAAATAATAGTTCTTCTAGTTTTAAAGAAATATCCAATAATTGCAAACGCGCCATAGGTCGTTTTTCTTCCAATAATCCTTCTCGAATATCTAAAAGTAACTGCGCAGCTTCGTTAACCACATATGAAGGTGTCTCATTACTAGCTTTCCCCTGAATAAAAGCTTGCACCTTATCTCCTAGGGTGGTGCCTTTCACTAATTTCGATTTATTCAATAAGGATTGAACATCAACAGGCTTAAAAAAGGTTTGCATGGTTACTACAAGACCATCAATTTTTTTATTTAAATCGGTAGTTAAGGACTTTTGATTTTTTGCTTTAAAATCTAGTATTTTTTGAATATCCGACTTTTCAGGCTGGCTATGAATTTTGGTTCTCAAATCCATAAAAGGCACGTAGATATCCGAAATAACTTTCGATTCGCTACGCATTAATTGTGCTACATTATCATCACCATAATGCGGTATGTCTTTTAAAGATTGTCTTAGGAAGTAAAAATTATCAGCGATTACAACATCCTTTGCTAAAATCCATTTATAAAAACCAATCCCCCAAGCTTCTTCATCTTCTACCTGAACGGAGCCTCTATAGAATTGACCTTTTTGATTCACCCAGCCATCATCAATAAGACGAAGATATTTATCTATTTGGTATTGCTTTAAGCGAGAATGATTATGGTCCATATCCCATAAATCATCATTTGTAGAATAGGCTAAAATTTGACCTAAAAAGATATGATTACTTTTACCCAAGGCGATAACTTCATCTTTATATCTTGCATGCTGTACACCAGGACCAATATCATCAGGACAAGGGTCTTTTGGCTGCCTTACACTACCGTCAGTACAAAA
Organism: Maribacter orientalis; assembly: GCF_900109345.1. Taxonomy (GTDB): domain Bacteria; phylum Bacteroidota; class Bacteroidia; order Flavobacteriales; family Flavobacteriaceae; genus Maribacter; species Maribacter orientalis. The sequence goes on along the minus strand of NZ_FNZN01000003.1, from coordinate 140,512 downwards.
CCAACGAATATCTTTATAAGGTCCGCGTATGTCATTCTTATACTTATCAACCAATGCCTTTATATTATCGTCCGACAACGGTGACTGGGAGAAAGAAATATGGACTGCAGTAAAAAGTATAACAAAAAGTATACTATAAAAGGAATATGTGTTACTATTTTTCAATTGAATTGTGTTGAATTATTCATCAAAGGTAGTATCAAATTGAGCTATAATCTTATGTAACGGCAAATTATTTTAACCCAATAAACCAAAATTAGCATACTGGCGTACAGGTATTTAGGAATACAAAAATCTTTCATAATAAAATGATAAAATAAATCGTTATTCAACTATTTATAGTTCATTTGTAGCAACTTTTTTTACAAGTTATAAAGACCAAAAAAATTAATAACTAAACTAAATAATTAAAAAAAATGAAATCGATTTTAGTAGTATTATTCGTAGCTCTTACTTCATTATCAAGCGTTTATTGCCAAGATGAAGAAAAAATGAACGGAACCTTAGTAGGCTTTGAAGATGGCGTTTATGTTTTTACAGATAAAGACGGGTATAACGCAGAGTTCGCCAATATAATCGATGAAGTTAGCCAGAAATATAATTTAACTGACAAAACATATATTGGCAAACAATTCATTATCACTTTCATTGTAGAAACCGAAATGGACGAATATGATGAAGAAATTCAAGTAAGCACCATTATAGCGCTTACTATGCCACAATAATGAACGATTAAAAGGACATTAAGTCCTTTTTTTTATACCCTATTTTTTTTAAAATCATATTAAATATATCTCCATTATAAACCCACTTCGAAGAGCCGATTCTTTTTCGTTTCTTTGTATTTCATAAGAAAAATAAAATGACTTTACTTGGTATTGATGTAGGTGGCTCTGGAATTAAAGGAGCGTTGGTTGATTCGGAAACCGGAGAAATGATTTCTGAACGCTTTCGAATTCCGACTCCTAATCCTCGAACACCAGACGCAATGGCCGATGTTATTGCAGAAATTGTTGCCCATTTCAATTATAAAGGCAAAGTGGGTTGTGGTTTTCCAACCATCATCAAAAACGGTGTTTGTAAAGCTACTGGTAATTTAGACCCCAGTTGGTTAGGTGTAAATGTGGAAGAGTTATTAGAAAAGAAAACCGGACTAGATTTTACCGTAATAAATGATGCTGATGCAGCGGGTTACGCCACTATGAATTATGGCATTGGTAAAGGCGAAAAAGGTTTGGTCGTTATGATTACCATTGGCACCGGTTTAGGTAGTGGTGCCTTTTTAGATGGTAGATTAATTCCTAATTTTGAACTTGGCCAAATTCCTTATAAGAAATATTCGAAAATTGAATTATGGGCTGCGGGTTCCGCAAAAGATAAAGAAAAACTTTCCTATAAAAAATGGGGTAAGAGATTCAACAAATTTTTAGAATATGTAGAATTAATTATTTCTCCAGATTTAATTATTCTTGGTGGTGGTGCATCGAAAGACTTCGAACAGTTTAAATCTCAAATAAAAATCGAAACCAAGGTCATTGCTGCAGAATTACAAAATCATGCCGGCATTATAGGTGCTGCGGTAGCTTCGCAATACAAAGCAAAGAAAGCGTAACTATTAAAATAAAGCAGATAAAAAAATCCCAAAGATAACTTTGGGATTTTTTTATTTTAAATAACTGTCCTAATTATTAATTTAGAGTTTTAGCATCTTTTGGAACATCAAAAAAATCTTTTGGTAAATCATTTTCGAAAGAAACATTGGAAACATCTATTTGAGTAATATACTCTCCAGGCTTTTTATCTTTCGTTAACCAATACGTTTTATAACTCGTCGGAAACAAAATACCATTAACCGTATTTTCGCCCATCACTTCCATAAACTTTTCAGGTGCATGCCCACCATCTTTAAAATACTCAGGATAAGAAACGATATAACGTATAACAACAAGTTTATGTGACTCTTTGCTAAAGTATAGTATATAATAATCATCAGGAGCATCACCTGTACCAGCATCAAAAGTTACCTTGACCACATCTTGCTTTTGCTCTTTATAAGTCACTTCTGGAAGCAACTCTAAATTTACCCCTTCACCATTCAACACAAAAGGTTGGCCATAAAAATACAACGGCGTTAGCGCCCAAAATTTGGTGTCATATTCAAAAGAGGTGCTATCTTTTGCTTTTACCCAAGCTTGCTCTCCTGTCCAACCAAAATGAGCTGTACTATCAGTTGCACTGGTATGCACTGCCCTATTACTCCATGTATCTAAAGTTTGGTAACTGTCTCGAGCCGTTTTTCCATCTAAAGGCTGATAATTGAATCGAAAAGAAAGTGGTCCGTTTGCATACCACCTATCCAAACCGCCATGAGCTTCCATCGCGTTCCAAACAATTTCACCTGCTTCAGAAGTACCTAACTTTTCTTTAGCCTTATTTACTCTTCCATCTACCCAAGATTTAGGAATACTGATAATATCAGTTTCAGTTACTTCATTTACCAGTGATTCTTGTGTAGGTTTCGTAGTTTCCTTACATGATAAAATAAATAGAAATAAAATTGAAAATTTGAAATATACTCTCATAGTTAATTACCGTTTTGTTGGTTTTCAAGTAGAAATCAAACGGCTTTATGATCCAAACTAGCTGTTTTTCGTTGCTCATAATTTTGTGCCACCAGCATATCCAGTTCTGCAGGAGCCTCAAAATTCAGACGATTTTCCTTAAGTCGTTCCTCACCACCAAAAATTACTTGAATTTCTTTATTCAACATACCTTGTATGGAGCGTTCGGCCACAAACTCTGGCGAATCCATTTTTCTACCTTTGAATTTTTGCATCATATCGGTATCTGTAGCAGTCGGAAATGCGCATGTTACAGAAATATTGAAAGGAGCAAGTTCTCTACGCATAGAATCTGAGAACTGGCGAATAGCAGCTTTTGTACTTCCATACACCGAATAGAAAGGCATTCCAATTAAACCCAGGCCAGAAGAGATATTCAAAATCGCCCCTTCTTCTGCCGATTTTAGAAGTGGAATACAATATTTGGTCAATAAAAGTACCGCTGTATAATTGATACCTACTTGGTCGTATACATCTTCATCTTGAATATCTTCTAAAGGACCTGCAGAAACCACACCTGCATTATTGATCAAGATATCTAAATGACCCCACTTATCTTCTATTCGCGCAACAGCTTCACGTAAAACTTCAATATTGGCGACATCTCCAGGAATTCTTAAAAACTTCACACTATCAAATTCTTGCGATAATTTTTTTAAGTTTTCCTTATCTCGTGCAATCACAGCAATCTTGCTAACACCACCTTTAATAAGTTCTTGTATCATACATTTTCCAATACCTCTAGTACCACCAGTTATGAGTACATTTTTTCCTTCTAGTTGCATAATGTTTTTAGTTTGAGTTTAGCTTAAATCGTACTTTAAATTAGCTAAAATTCACACTCAAAACGAAGAAAAATAAGGTATGATTGAATTATTAAGAAAGTAGGAAAATGTAACCTAATATTTTACATAATTCTTAACCAATCGACATTAATAAACAATTTATAAGACTGATTTTTAGCACCACTATTTAATTTTACCGTTTCACTAAACAAACAGAATTAAAAAAAGCCACCTTTTTAAGGTGGCTTTTATACGCTATACTACCAAAAAAAAGCTCCTTAAATAAGGAGCTTTTTTTGCTTATGCTATTTTGTTACGCTTACGGTCATTCTCCGTTAAGTAAATCTTACGAAGACGTAAATGTTTAGGAGTAACCTCAACATATTCATCTTTCTGAATATATTCTAAAGCTTCCTCTAAAGAAAACTTAATTGCAGGTACAATTTTAGCCTTATCATCTGCCCCTGAAGAACGTACGTTAGACATCTTTTTAGTTTTCGTAATATTCACGGTCATATCATCGCCTCGAGAATTTTCTCCGATTACTTGACCTTCATAAATATCCTCACCTGGATCAACGAAGAACTTACCACGATCCTGTAATTTATCGATAGAATAAGGAATTGCTTTTCCTCTTTCCATAGAAACTAATGAACCATTTTGACGTTGAGGAATATCACCCTTCATTGGTTGATACTCTAAAAAGCGGTGTGCCATAATAGCCTCACCAGCCGTTGCAGTCAATAATTGATTACGAAGACCGATAATACCACGTGATGGAATTTGGAACTCGCATAACATACGATTACCTTTTGCTTCCATTTTAGTCATCTCCCCTTTACGGATAGATACCATTTCTACAGCCTTACCAGAAACCTCATCTGGCAAATCGATGGTTAAGTGCTCGATTGGTTCACATTTTGCACCATCAATTTCTTTGATGATTACTTGAGGTTGCCCAATCTGCAATTCATAACCTTCACGTCTCATAGTTTCAATTAAAACAGAAAGGTGTAATACACCACGACCGAATACTAAAAACTTATCAGCACTATCAGTTTCATTAACACGTAAAGCAAGATTTTTTTCCAATTCTCTTGCCAAACGATCCTTAATATGTCTAGATGTTACAAATTTACCATCCTGTCCAAAAAACGGACTATCGTTAATGGTAAATAACATACTCATTGTAGGTTCGTCAATAGTAATAGTTTTTAATGCTTCAGGGTTTTCTAAATCAGCAACAGTATCACCAATTTCAAAGCCTTCTACACCTACTAAAGCACATATATCACCCGTTTCAACTTCTTGTACTTTCTTACGACCAAGTCCTTCAAAAATAAAAAGTTCTTTAATTCTAGATTTCACAATAGATCCATCACGTTTCACCAAAGAAATCTGTTGTCCTTCTTTTAAAGTTCCTCTTTGTAATCTACCAATAGCGATTCTACCTGTAAATGAAGAGAAATCTAAAGATGTAATCAACATTTGCGTATTTCCTTCTTTAGGCTCGAAAGTAGGTACGTGCTCAATCACCATATCTAAAAGTGGCTCGATATTATTGGTTTCATTTCTCCAATCATCACTCATCCAATTGTTCTTTGCAGAACCATAGACCGTAGGGAAATCTAATTGCCATTCTTCAGCACCTAGTTCGAACATTAAATCGAAAACTTTTTCATGTACCTCTTCTGGAGTACAGTTTTCCTTATCTACTTTATTTATAACTACACAAGGCTTTAAACCTAAATCAATAGCTTTCTGTAATACAAAACGGGTTTGCGGCATTGGTCCTTCAAATGCATCTACCAATAACAATACACCATCTGCCATGTTCAATACACGCTCAACTTCACCACCGAAATCGGCGTGACCAGGAGTATCGATAATATTTATTTTAGTACCCTTATATATAACGGAAACATTCTTTGAGGTAATGGTAATACCACGTTCTCGTTCCAAATCATTATTATCCAAAATTAAATCGCCTGTATTCTCGTTTTCACGAAACAAGCTACAGTGGTACATTATTTTGTCTACCAAGGTCGTTTTACCGTGGTCAACGTGCGCAATGATCGCAATATTCTTTGTAGTGGACATAAGGTCTATTTTAAGCGTGCAAAGATACTTCAATTTTCAATAGCTACACTTAATCTTATGTTATTTTTATCTTATTGATTTTGAGAGGGTTCTGTTCCAGATTAAGAACTTTTTAGTAATACTAAACCTTCAAACAAATTGAGCATCTTTTAAAATATGTAGAAAAACTATCATTTCATAAAAAAAACAGCCTCCTTATTTAATCAAAAACCGGCTTTCTAGATTTTTGTTTGGTAGCCACCCAACCAAAGGTAAAGTTGAGCAGAGGACCATATCCCGACGGTACTCCGTCCCCACGGTAATAACCCGCACCTAATTCAGCATTAAAATTAAATCCGCTTTCGTACGTCCTTTGAATCCCATACGTTACTCCGTAAACGCCAAGATTAAAATCATCCGGACCCTCAATATTTGTAGCCAATCGAAGTGGGGAGAAGAAAATACTCCGAGCTGCTGCAATGTAATTTCCAGAATTACCAGCGACATTTTTGTCCATGACAATCCTTCTATTAAAATTATGATAATACCTTACCCTAGTATGTAAGGTTAAACCTATTGCATACCCTTCCTCATAGGTGGCGTAACCAAGTCCTAGTCCCCCGGAGGCACTTACATTCTTAAAAAGTCCCAACTCATAACTCATACCAGGACTAAACAAATCGAATTTGAATTGATGTCGTTCAAGATGTACGATTCCTGAACCTTTCTCGGTTATTCGATTGATTTGAGAATAACCAAACTTCACTATAAAAAGGAGGAGAAACAACGTAATTTTTTTCATTTGGTTTGATTGAAGTTGCATTTAAAACTAATCGTTAATAAAAACGTAACCACCTGATTTAATGAAATATTAAGAAAATACTTGCGACACTACCTGCCAACACACCAACGTTTCTCACTTACGATCCAACCTATACTTAAGTTGGCAACCGGATATATAGCACTATCAAATTGCCCCATGTAATACGCAGCACCCACATCGACAGAAAAATTGAATCCAGAATCAAAGCTACGTTGCAAGCCGGTAACTATACCTGCATAACCAAAGGCACCTTTTACAATTTCATTTTCTATTGTACGCGTTCCCGGAAAAAAGACGGCAGTTGCAGGAGCGACATAATTTGCCGAATTGCCATAAATCTGCTTTCTATTGCGTTGCCGTTTCTCGAAATTATAATAATAGCGATATTGGCCTGCTAATGTTGGTAAAAATGCCAACTCTTCATACACATCTGGCAGCAGCGGATCTATTGCAACTTGCAAACCAGCTTTAATATCAAAAGTTGTATTGGTTCCTAATGCCATCTCGTATTCAAACCCAGGATTCATCAAGTTGATTTTCACCTGCCGTAATTCACAATTTTTCCCAAATTGCGCATTCGCTTGGCTAATTACTATAAAAAACAAATGCAGGGCTGAAGTATATTTAAAAAACATTTCGGATTTGGGTTTTCAACAATCTTATCCTTATAGAACAGGTAGCTTCTGAAAATAGTATCTTTGTTCAAAAATATTCGACCAATGAACCTTTCTTTAATACCTCAAATAAAACATACCGATAGTAATAACTTTTTTCTACTTTCTGGACCTTGTGCCATTGAGGGTGAAGATATGGCCTTACGTATTGCAGAGCATATTGTTACCATAACAGATGATCTTAAAATTCCCTATGTATTCAAAGGAAGTTTTAAAAAAGCAAACCGCAGTCGGTTAGATTCATTTACGGGTATTGGGGATGAAAAGGCATTGAAGATTTTACGTAAAGTTTCTGAAACTTTTAAAATTCCGACCGTAACGGATATTCATACAGAACAAGATGCCGTTATGGCAGCTGAATATGTAGATGTGCTACAAATTCCTGCTTTTTTAGCGCGCCAAACCGATTTAGTCGTTGCAGCTGCTGAAACAGGAAAAACTGTAAACATCAAAAAAGGACAGTTTATGAGTCCTGAAAGTATGAAACATGCGGTAAATAAAGTTACCGAAACAGGCAACCAACAAGCTATTATTACCGACCGTGGTACTATGTTCGGTTACCAAGATATGATTGTTGATTTTAGAGGTGTACCGACCATGAAACAATATGCCCCTGTAGTTTTAGATGTAACCCATTCATTACAACAACCCAATCAATCTTCAGGTGTTACAGGTGGTAGACCAGCACTAATTGGTACTATGGCACGAGCAGGAATTGCTGCAGGTGTAGACGGACTTTTCATAGAAACCCATTTCGATTGTGCCAATGCAAAAAGTGATGGTGCTAATATGCTTGATTTGGGATTGATGAAAAAGTTGTTGACTGACTTGGTAGCACTTAGAACTGTAGTAAATCAGTTTTAACGTAAGTCTTCCCGCTTATAAAATCCGTTTTGACGAACTGAATATGCATCTTTCAGTACATCGGTTAGAATGTTGTTATCGATCTCTTCTAGAGTAGCGTAACGTAATGAACGTACTACTTTTCGTTTTTCGGAAATTAGGACGTTCAAATGTTTAGTAAGGTGTGCAGAATTCCAAAAAGCTATATCTACAAACTGTTTTTTATGTGATGCATTCAAGTAACAAATAGGCGATTTACCAATATAAAAGCAGGGAATATTCCATTTATACTTCAATTCTACCTCGGGTAATGTGAGCTCAATTTGATTTTTTAAATGCAACAAGATACTCCTGTAGGGCTCTGGCTGATTTAAAATATATTCCTCGGCAGGTTTCATAAATGAATTTCTATTAATTCGTTAAAGACTACTTAGAACGATTTCAAATATATAGTTTTGCGCTTTTAAAATGATGTAATGTTCAAAATAACAACTCTTGCATGTAGCTTTATTATTTTCTTTATAAACACCTTTCAAGGCTTTGCACAAGTTACAGATGCACAGAATTGGATAGGTAAGAATAGTAAAAGCCTATCTGAGTTATGGGAATTGGGAGATGCGTATCATAGAGGCACCTTTTTAATTACCACGTACAAACCCATTTACCTTAGCGTAGCAAAATACTCAACAAATCCTAATGAATTTCCTGTAGCTGAAAACGCTACTACAGTTTTAGATGCTCCTGTGAGTTTAAATGCTGTTGAAGCAAAATTTCAGGTTAGCCTAAAAACAAAGATTTTTCATAATATGTTTGATGGTCATATGGATTTATGGATGGGATACTCACAAACCGCCTACTGGCAAATCTATAACGCAGAGCGTTCAAGACCATTTAGAGAACTAAATTATCAACCAGAAATTATAGCCAACTTCCCTATTAAATTCAAGTTTCTTGGGTTCGATGTAAAAATGGTAGGTGCGGCAATAATTCACGAGTCAAACGGTCAGTCCGACCCTATTTCTAGAAGCTGGAACAGGGTTGCTTTTCATGCCGGTTTTGAACGTGATAATTGGCAGGTTATGCTTAAACCTTGGATTCGAATAGGTAGTAAAATAGATGACAATGAAAATATTTCAGATTTTATCGGAAGAGGAGAAGCAAATATCACCTATGATTTGGGACGACAGCGATTTATGGCAATTGCACGGCATTCTTTAAATTACGGAGCCAAAAGTAAGGGCAGCATACAATTGAATTGGTCATTCCCGATTTTTGAGAATTTCAATGGTCACCTACAATTTTTCGATGGCTATGGTGAAACCCTAATCGATTACAACCATAGACAAACCACTTTGGGTATAGGTGTGTCATTAATTAATTGACCGATTTTTAATCTAGCCCATCATAAAATTAATCGTTGATATAAGTTGATTTTCATACATTTGGATAAATGTCTTTTGTATGAAAACTCGACTTCACTTTTTACTTATTCTATTGGTATCAGCAGTGGTAACCTCGCAGCAACACGAACATCAAAGTTCACGGCCACTTTCTTTTCCAGATATTCCTGGATATAAAAGTTTAAAGACCGATTTACATATTCACACGGTTTTTTCCGATGGGTATGTTTGGCCCAACATTCGAGTAATGGAAGCCTTACGCGACAATTTGGATGCCATATCACTTACCGAGCATTTAGAGTATCAACCTCATCTAGAAGATATTCCACACCCAGATAGAAATAGGTCTTATATAATTGCAATGGAAGAGGCCAAGGAACATGATTTACTTATGGTTCATGGTTCTGAAATTACCCGTAGTGCACCTATGGGGCATAACAATGCCGTATTCATAAAAGATGCAAACCCTATTGTTCAAGATAAAGCAGAAGATGCTTTCGCAGAAGCCAAAAAACAGGGAGCATTTGTATTTTGGAACCACCCAGCATGGCACGCCCAAGCACCACAAGGGAACCCAATTCTCAGCGACTTTCAAAAAGAACGCATTAAAAACGGCGAACTACATGGTATAGAAGTTATTAATTCGGTAGACTATGCACAAGAGTCGCTGGCATTGGCTTTAGAACATAATTTAACGATTATGGGTACCAGTGACATTCACGGTCTCATTGATTGGGATTATACAGAAAAAGGAAATCAACGACCCATTACTTTAGTCTTTACAAAAGAACGTAGTATTGCCAGCATGCAAGAAGCTTTATTTGCGGGTAGAACGGTTGCTGTTTATAATGATCTAATGGTAGGCAAAGCAGAATTTTTGGTTCCGTTATTAAAGGCAAGTATAGTTATAGAAAAAGCTAGCTATGCCAAAAACACCCAAGTGTTAGAATTAGAATTAAAGAATGTGACTAGTAGTGATTTACTTTTTCAAAACGAATCTGAATACTCGTTTTATGACAGTTCTCCGGTTTTTGAAATAAAAGCAGGTGAGATAAAAAAAGTAGCTATAAAAACATTGGTCCTAAAAGATGAAATCACTTTAAAATTAAAAGCCTTAGGATGTTTTACAGCTCCTAAAACACAACCGATTATACAATGGATAATTAAGACAAAATAAAATTCAACATTGGTCTTAACAACCTACTTGATTACCCTAACCATATCAAAATAATATTGAAGCGCCCTATTTTGACGAAAAACCAGTTACTCCTTACCATCTACATAATCTTGTAAGTACGCAAATCGCTCGGTCAATTTACCATTATGGGTCATTCGGGCTCTTTGTAGAACTCCGTCTTTATCATTATTGAAAAAGGCAGGGATTACATTTTTAATGAATGCTTCACCGAAGCCTTCACTGGCATCTCTAGGAAGTTCACAGGGTAAATTATCAACTGCCATTACAGCAATGGCGTCTTTATGTTTAAAATCGGTTTCAGATTCAGATGCTGCATCGTAGCCATAAATTGGTTCTGCAATAGTAGAAGCTCGTAGTGTTGTTGCTACCGGCCCATCTATATCGCAACTTATATCTGCTACTACCCTAATTTTAAAATCAGGATGTTTCGCATCTTCCCTCGTAAATAGATATGGTGAACCTTGTCCATAAAAATGACCAGCAATGTAAAAATCGGTCACCTTTGCAAATCGAAAAAAGTTAGACTTATATGCTCCTGGATTGGCAAAGAAATCGGCTTTATTACCGCGAACACCATCTTTTCTTTTGTTGTATTCCCCTGCATCTATTTGACAATAGACAGGTTCATTAAATGTTTCTTCAAGATACTCAGCAACACTTACGCGTCGCATACCCATACCGTCAAGCATTTCCCTAGCACCATTACCAACTCTACCCCTACCGGTTAAAAGTACTTTTATGCTTGGCAACCTAAGTTTTTTAAGTTCAGAGATTAAAGCTTCTTGGTCAGCCAAATCGTTAGCTTTTGGCAAATTGAACAATCCGAATTTGAGTCCGTATGCTCTAAAACCGTTATAGGCCCCAACAATACCTGCATACCTGCCAAATGCAACCACACGTTGTTCTTTCTTGTTCGTAATGACTTCGTGGTCATAAAGTTCAATATTCTTATCTAAAACCGCCTGTAGCAAATCTCTATTATAAGGTTGCTTTTTAATGGTATGAGAAAAGAAAAAGTATTTTTTGTTTGGAATTAGCGAATCGATCGGAACTTCCTTTACACCTAAAAGCACATCACAATCAGCCATTTCATCTGCCACGGTAATGCCTAATTGCTTATACATCTCATCAGAATACGCACGAATTGGTGACGGTTCTACTATCAATATTGCCTTTTTGTGTGATTTCAAGACTTTTTGACAGGCCAATGGTGATAGAACTACGCGCTTATCTGGCGGATTTTTACGTTCTCTAATGATTCCGAACTTCATATGGTGTTTTGGTATAAATATTGTACTAAATTATGCAATTAGAAATACATTGGCTTAGGTCATAATAAAAATTATTGGGGCTCGTAAACTTTTGTTAGCTTTGCTGCCCGCAATAGAGATAGAGGAGAGTACTAGATACTGCCGAAAGCTCGTCCTTTTTGAAAAAAGGGAACGTACAAATAGAGAGTAAAAAGTTCATTAACATATTGGGGCCGACCGGTTTTGACAGCGAGACTAGTTGGAATGTAAGCATGCCGAGCGCTGAGAAACAGCTCGTTAATATCATTTTTCACACTTTTAATTGGCGAAAATAATTACGCTCTTGCCGCTTAATCCGAATTACAGTAGGATTTAGCCTCGTCCCTACTAGGTAGGGAAGCGAGATGTTCCTGAACAGCCCTTGTTGATGGCGGTTCTTATAGGAGCACCAGAAAAGTCAACATAAGGATACCTGCTCGCTTTGGCGGTATCACTAAAACCTTAAGAAGATAAGTTTGTATTGGGCGGTTTCTGGTCAGGTACTTATCGAAAATTAATCAGATACTACGCATGTAGAAAGCATTTTAATTACTTGTTTGGACGAGGGTTCGAATCCCTCCGGCTCCACTGGAATAGTACCAAAACTATTTAAAAACCCCTTAATCATATGATTATCAGGGGTTTTTATTTTTTATGGTATCAAATGAATCGTTTTGAAACCGTATTTTAGGTGACCTATTCGGTGAGTACTTTTTTTATTAAAAAACACTCACCGATTTGCTTGTAATTAACTGATATAATGTTAATTATGAAAATGGTATTTTCCTTTTTTGTACCTTTATTTCTGTTAAAAAGATACATAAAATGAGCCATTCTTTCTCACAGTTATTTTACCTCAAAGGAAAACATTTTGAAAAAGACGTGAAAGTACCAATATACCTGCGTTTGACAGTTAATGGGCAACGTAGCGAACTGAGTATTTCCCGTAAAGTCGATCCCGAAAAATGGAATGCCAGAACGGGGAAAATGCGCGGAACGAACCTCGAAGCAAACGAATTGAATTCCTATTTAGATGCTGTCAGAAACAAAATAAATAAGATTCATGCTCGACTTGTTGACGAAGGCAGACCCTTTAATTCTTCGGAAATAAAAAACCTTTATGTAGGCAAAGGAGAAAAAATTACAATGCTGGTGCAGCTCTTTGAAGAACATAACCTGCAGATGGAAAAATTGGTCGGGGTTGAATTTGCCCTTGGTACTTGGAAGCGATACCACACCACCAAAAAACACGTGAAAGAGTTCTTAAGGACAGAGTACCGGAAGGACGATGTGCCAGTTCGAGATGTCAATTTAAGGTTTATCAAAGGGTTCGAGTACTTTTTAAAAATAACCAAAGCCTGCAATCATAATTCGGCTTTGAAATATGTCAACAACTTTAAAAAGATCATCCGAATGGCAGTGGCCAATGACTGGATATCCAAAGATCCATTCTATAACTACAAAGTTCAATTTAAAACTGTGGAACGTGATTTTCTTTCCAAAGAGGAACTACAAGACTTAAAAGAAAAAGAAATAGATGGCGATCGTTTAAATGTAGTACGTGACATGTTCGTATTCTGTTGCTACACCGGACTTTCCTATATTGATGTGCAAAAGTTGAATCAGGATAATATCGTTCGCCATATTGATGGTAGTTTATGGATTCAGGCGGAGCGCACCAAAACCAAATCGAAACTGGGTATTCCAATTCTGCTGACTGCAGAAGCTATTTTAGAAAAGTATAGAGACCATCCTAAAGTTGTCAATGGAAATTGTGTAATTCCCGTTTTGAGCAACCAGAAATCCAATGCTTATCTAAAGGAAATAGCAAACCTATGTGGCATAGAAAAGAACCTTACGACACACTTAGCTCGGCATACCTTCGCTACTACTGTAACACTTTCTAATGGGGTGCCAATAGAGACTGTTGGTAAAATGTTAGGCCATAAAAATTTGCGGACCACGCAGCATTACGCTAAAATCATAAGCAAAAAAGTAGAGTATGATATGGGGATTTTAAAAGAAAAGTTGGCAGAGATGGATAATAAGCGCATCAAAAAAACAAAAGAATTGTAAAATTCTTTTTCAACTAGAGCTTTGTTAACGTACCATTTCAACGCATAACTTACCTAAGCCTAGATTCAACCAAGATGGATAGTACCACTTGCCCTCCCTCGATTAGGGAGACCTCTTGGGCCAGGTACTCTATGATGACCGAAGAAATAAATCAATTTGAGCAATAAAACCACAATTGTAGATTAGGAACCGATCTTGCTTTGAAAACTTGTCCCCAATATCCTGAACTGATTCCTGAAACCACTCAGTTTTCACATTCTCGAAATTTCGTTGCTTCCGCCGTCATCTTTCCATTTCGGTAGTATCCAGTATCACCTTGATGTCGTTGGTACTTCGGGTCAATTCTTGGTTTAAGGAAAGGAATCAACACCAGAAAATTATAAAATGAATTAGACCAAATCAAAAATCGCTATTAAATACTTATTAAAATTAATTGGTAAGTAATCTTAAAATTTTGGAGCATCTAGTTTTTCCAACCCCTTTTAGGACTGCCTCTAGACATACCCAAAGAGGATTAAACAATTTCACTTTAATTTTTAGGAAAATTCTTATTTTTTAATTTTAAAAAAATAAAATTTCATATTTAAAACTTTGTTTATCAGTTATTTAAATAAATATAATAATTTTTTAAAATTTATTTTTTCAATCATCTTTTATCCTACATTTAATTATAAATGTAAGGTATGTAGTAAGGACTGTTTTTTAGAAAATGAAGACCACTTTTGGGAAAAGCCGTGTCAACTCTATAACAATTAAAAAATGGTTTCTTATGATTAAAAATTACTCAGGTTATAAATCTTCACATAACCTCCAGAAAATTTTAAATAAATGCCAAAAGAGATTTTACTCTGTTCCTTAAAATTTTCGAAAGGTATACAAGACTTCAATTACATTGTTTAATGTCAGCCTTTTTAACTAAGAAGAACGGCAGGTATACTAAAGGAAAACGAGCATTGACTTCGGGATGAAGTAAATCTCTAAAAAAATAAAAATTCAATTCTTAAGATCAATCAAAATTCAAAATTTATGAGAATATTATATTTAGCGCATATTATGGTAATTATGGGCACTGCTGCGGTTAATGGTCAAATAACAAAAGGCAATTGGCTAGTTGGGGGTACTGGAAATTTTTCATCATATGAAAATAAGTCTTCAAGTAATGGTTTAGAAAATATTAATAAAGGTTTTGGTATTAATGTTTCCCCTAATATCGGTTATTTTCTTGCAAATAGATTTGCTGTTGGGAGTCTTCTTAACCTTGGGAGTTCAATGCCAAAAGATTTTGAAAATAGCTTTTCATATGGAATTGGTCCATTTGCGAGATACTATTTTTTAGAGGAAGATAAGCGCGTTAATATACTGTTGCAGGCAAATTATATTTATGGAGCATCTCAATCTCAATCTGGCAATAATAAATCGAATTCTAATGCTTATGGCTTTAAGGCAGGCCCTGCGATATTTTTTAATAGTAGTGTAGCGTTGGAGGTAACCCTAGAATATAATAGCGGAAAATTAATACCTGATAGCTCTGCAAGTTCTTCATACAATAATTTCCAAATCGCTTTAGGTTTTCAAATCCATTTAATAAAATAAATTATTTCATTATGAAAAGCTCTATAAAAATATCAATCACATTAATATATTTGATGCTGTGTACAACTTTGTTGGGTCAAGTTGGAGTAACAATTTCTAACATGCAGTATATAAGTGGAACACCGATTAACAATTGCGGTAATATCGATTTCGGTACCAATTCGACAGTTAGAATACAGTTTACAACGAACTTGACTAAGCAATCTACCCAAATGGTTGGAAATAGTAATTTATATATCTATACTGTTGGTTCATCAGGAGTAAGATTTGAAAGAAGTAATGTGATAGTTCAACCTATAAATTTCAATACTAACCTCGGAGAAACATACAGGGGTAGTTTCATTGCATGTCGCCCCAATAGAAGAGGCCTGCCCATATATACCTGTGGTTTTACCAGTAAAATGATGCACAAGATCTCTTAATTCGTAACTATAAGGTGAGGACGACCATATGCTTTTTGCTTCATTGATTATGGTATTTGGGTTGGATGAAACATAAACACCACCTATAAATACATGTAATGTTGAAACGCTTAAGATTGCATCCTATTCATCCTCATAAACGTCTTGTATCATATTGAATTCTGCCAACATCCTTGTAAACGAAGCATCATTATAATCATTCCAATATTCCGTATCACAATCCACATTAACTTCAACTATATTGCACCCGGCGGATGAAGAATATGCAATTACCCCCTCTTGCGCTGATCGGCCTTCTATTTCTGTATCTGGAGTACCACAAACGAGATTGCCCTCTTTAACATTATTGTTGTTGTAGATAACTAGTTTATTTGATGGTATGCTTTTGTCCTTTAAAACATACTTCAATTGATCAATCATTAAAAGCCCTTCGTCAGTTTGAATACTGCCATAAATAAAATTATCAGTAATAGTTAATCTAACCTTGTTCCCCGTATTGGTTAGATACCCCTTATATGTAACGGTTTTGTTAATTTCCACGTTGGTAATCCCTTTTTCCATCACCATTGCGGCCTTAAAGGAAGGAGATCGTATGTCATGGGGATATAGCTGGATGTCCAAATTATTTGATTTTCCGATATCCCACAAGATTCTTGTTTCTTTTAAAGGGGTAACGTCTTCCGAAAATTTGGCCAAATCGATTTCCACTACTTGATATTCTTTAAATGTATTCAGTAACCGTAGTTCCTCTGAAGAAGTGACCGTTATGTCTCTTGACAAAACCCTTTTTTGAGAATATGCCAAAGTACAGGCCAATAAAAAAACAAGTAATGATAGGTTAATGTTTTTCATTTTCTATGGTTTATTGGTTATTCAATCGTATTTCAGTTATTTCAAAAAAATCGGCACATTGATCCCCATCATTTATTCTTTCATAAACGTAACCACTATAAATAACGGTAGCCCCGTCGATTTGAAATTCAGAGTCCAAATTGCAGGGAATCAAAGACCCTAATGGACGGTTTCCTACCTTGACCAAGGACTCTATTACATAGTCGTCAGAACAAAATTGATTGCCTGGTGCCCTGATTGTACCTCGCTCTCCTTTAATCGTTTCAATAATTTTTAGGCCAAGCTCCTGGTAACACCCTGGATCAGGGTCATCATCTGAACAGGATGTAATCGAAAAATTGACAAACAAAAATAGAAAGAAGACCTTCATGGTATGTTGTGGTTTCATAGCGGTGCGTTATAAAGATATGTAATTTTTCAAATAAGTAAGAAAAAGATTACTTACAAACATGAATAAATTGTGTTAAATTGTTCATATAGGATGTGGACTTACCTGTAAGGTTGCTTATGTATTTCAATTTTTCGATGTTTCCACTTTATTATACCAAGAGTGCAATTTTCGAACTTCGTATTTATCCTTGATATTCCTAAGTTTAAAATCATGTGTTTCCATACTAGAATAGTAAGTACTTCAGAAAAAATTGAATCCCACTATAGTGTAACACGGTCGGCCAAGAAAAAAGAGTCCGGCCATGAATTTATATACCCTCTTGCGAAGTGATTAGCCATGATTTTTACTTGGATTATCTACCGGCCTTCTCTTGCCTATTATCCTTCATAGCTAAACCTTGTAATCACTCTTCTTTACCTACTCTTTGATAATTCTAAATATCTTATCTTCAAACTTAGAACCAAACATACGAGCTATAACCGTCACTTTGTCTTTGCGGAAAATGTAATAAACAGTTGTGTTTTTGCGAACGGAGGCACGCCTTAAAAGTTTTTGACTTTTTGATTCAGGATATAGTGTAGGGAAATTGGATACCGTTAATTCAAATTGCCGAAGCAACCTTTTAAATTTAACCACCTCCTTGATCCTGAACTTTTGAATCAGGGAATTTTGAATGGCAATGGCGTTTAGCAACGACCTTTTTGTCCTTTCTACCTCCTAAGGTTTATCCATTGGTCAAACCGTTCCTGAACTAATTGGATCTCATAATTTCAACTTGCCGATAATCCCTGATTCCACTTAGAATATTGACTCTATCACTTTCTGTAAGTTCTTCCCACCAGTCGGTGGATTTGCCCTCACTGGATAATTTGACGGAACTAAGCAGACTTAAAATAGAATCATCGGTTAAGATTGGATCCATCCAACAAGCTCCTTTTTAATATTGTTTAATTCTGCTGTGCCCATATAATCATTTTAACGTAAAGTTACAAAAACCGTACAATTAAGAATTAATTCAAAGACGGACTTTTTATTTCGCCAGGCAGGTGTCCTATCTTAACATTAATTTGAACTTTCAAATTTGCTTTAAGAAGATAGTGAAAAATATTTGTGCCGTAAAAGGTTGGTTTTAAGGAACTTTCCTACCGTACCTTTTTTTGGAAGACAACAAAAAAAATCGGGAGTGCTAACCCCCGATTTTATTTAAGCTTTTTCAAATAGGTTTCTATTCTTTCACTATCTGATGTACTTCGTCAACCTCTTTGCCGACAATTCTTAAAAGATAGGTTGCCTTTTTAAGGTCGGAAATATCTATACTTGGAATACTTACTGACTTCGCAAACTGTTTTGTTCTCAATAGAGCACCAGTCAAATCGTAAATCTCAATTTGAATTGGATTATCTAACGTAACCGAACTATTTGGATTTCCACTTTCTGATTTTTCATTGTAGCCGATGAATACTTCCGAGTCTGATGGATTAGGATATACGGTCATAATGTTGTAACTGCAGTTTTGATATATGGTTCTATCCAACTGAGCAGCCCCACAGGCGGTGTTGCAAGTTACCTTTAATAGTCCTCCAGAACACCCCCAATTTAAATAGACAGATGATGAACTTGAAGACAATAGAAGTGTGCCATTTTTATAATATTTGTAGTTTCCGGTGCCATTGCCCACGGTAACCGGTAGGCCTCCGGAAGAATCTGCCCAATTGGGCGAAGTTATTGTTATAGAAGGGCCAATATATAGAGATTTTGAAAGTATAGTAGTAGAGCATCCTCCTGTAAAATTCATTGTTGCCGTAATCGTTGCTGTACCTGTGAAAGTTCCACTTCTGGTAAATGTTTTAGAAGTTCATGAACCTGAGGGGAATGTAGCTGCAGAGCTAGGGTTCACCGACCAAGTTACTGAGGTGCCCGAAGGAGCGACAACACTAAAATTTCCAGTTGTGCAGAAGTTTGAAGGACCGGATAATGAAGGCTTAATATAATATTTTAAAGTTGTTTCATCATAGGGTGTATCTGTAGGATTATGCCTCATAACTGGCCAGCTACCCCATTTTGATTCATATTTACCCGCAACGACCGATTTTACGGCGGAATGGTCATCACTAGCATATGATATTTTCTGTGCTTGGGAAGCGGACACTTCAACATAACTACAGTCTTGCCAATATTTATCATCTCCTGGAGTATTCATCCAATACTGAGTACATCCGGCACATTCAGTCAAGTACCACGCATACCCATGGCAATTGTATTTTGCTGAGGAATTGCTAACGATTGTTGCATTGGGAAATGCCGCCGTAGCTTGGGCATTCCAAGAACTGATTTGACTTTGTGACGCCTCAGCTAACACTAGCACCGTTACTGGTGTGCCTTTGGGAGTATATACCGTTGCAGTCGATTGAGCAGCGGAATTGTTTAAAAACAACAATAATATGCAAATACTTACCGCCACTTGTAAATATTTGTAGTTTTTAATGGTTATTTATTATATTCGGTCGCATATTCTAATATTTTATTTAGGGTTTCTATCTTATTGTTCAATTCAACATATTTTATAAATATTTCTATGGAAACATTCTTCGCTATTTCTTCTAAAAAGGGTTCGTATTTTTCCGAAACCATTACCCTGGCCATAAGCAACGCTTCAATTTTTAGGTTCAAAATGCTATATGGGTCGCCAATATTTTCGAACTGAGTATTTTTTTTTATGGCCTCGTCCAATAGTTCACGTCGTTCGCTGGAAGTCAGCTGTTCTATAAGAACAAACTGGGCCTGTACCATTCCCATATAAACGAAAGTCAAAGTATAATCACCTACAACCACTTCGTCGCCTTGTGGAATGCATTCTGGGTTCATTTGTTTGAACCGGTCCAACATAATTTGTCCAGCATTTTCCCTAGTTATAAGCTCGTGAAAACCGTTAAAATTTTCCATTTGCCTTTCCACACCATATTGGATAGTATCAAACGCCATCATGGCACCCAATAATGGATAGTCAAGGCATGTCTCGACTAAACCGTAAGTGCTCATTTTTTTTAGTATGCCAACAGGCACTTGTAGGGCATCAATCTTTTCTTGGCCACTTGTAAATCTCTCCCATTCTGGCATACCCGGCCTTAGAGGGAAAATGTACTGATCAGATGCCTCAGGAGTGAATGACGAACAAATCACTTCATCTTCCTTACCACAACTTATCAAAATGATAAACAAAAGAACTTTTAGATACCTCATTTAATAAAGCTTTGTGCCTTTTCCATGATATTTTCAACAACCGCAAAATCAATTACCAAACCCTGCTCGATAAAGGTGTTTTTTGCAAAGTCGCTTTCGGCTCCATTCTCATTGGCCGAGCCTTGGCTGTCCATAGTCCTTGCAATGACCCATGCCGTGTTAGAGGTACCTAGGGTTCCAAAAATGGCTACACGGTTTTGCTTTGCAGTATATTTTTCCGAACACAGCTTTACCAGTTCTTTTTTCTCGGTCAAAGACAGGGTAGCTAGAACATCCCTTTGGGCAAGAAAGGTTTCGATATAGGAAAATTCGAATGCGAAGTCCCCTTTTCTTTCTTCAGACCAATCTGCTCCATATTTTTCCGGCGACATATTAGAATAAAGCTTTATCAGCTCTTTCCCCGAATCCTTTCTACCCATTAATTCTTCAATACCATTGAACTTTTTCCTAAGTGCGTCAAAACCAGCTTGCAAGTCATTATAGGCAAATAAAGTGCCTATTAGTGGGTAATTTAAGCAGGTTTCCACTAAATCTTTTGTCGACATTGATTCTAAGATTCCATCGGGTATCTGACACGCCAAATACTTATCATCCGAATTGACGAACTCCTTCCATGCTTGATCTCCTGGTCTTACAGGAAAACTATAGGATTGGCCATAACTGTTAACGGCAAGCAAGGAAAACAGCACTAATACATATATAATTTTTAGTTTCATAATTTTTAATATTTTCTTCGAAATTTTAAATTATTATTATCACGTTCTGCTCACTATAAAACGAAACTCATAGTTCCATTTAAAGCGCAGAAGTTTTATTAAAATGAAATTGTATTTTCAAAAAATGTAAGCGAATCTGAATTAGCTACAGCCCACCTTGTGGCGTGTAGTCGGAGGATTATTTTGTTGTTCGCATAGGATTAGGAGTTAAGTATGTTTAATGTACCAAATATCTTCATTCAAAATACAAGCGGTTGATTTTTTTCTCCATTTAAAGAAAATAATTAGACCCTTAAAACCGCCGTTTTCCAGTACCATTTCTAAAATGTAAAATACCTTTTTAGTGGCGGTCCTGTTCGTGGTCTCTTTTAGTAGTTTCTTTAATTGACCTTTTACGGGACTCAAACTGTTTGTAAAAATCTAAAATATTATAATCCTAACGTTCTACTAGGCAGAGATGCGTAATCTATTTAAATGCAGTTTGATTAATTACTGCACTTTCCTTTAAAATAAAAAGATGGTGAATGGTAGATATCACAAACTTTTACTGTTAACTCTTATAATTTTAGTACCAGAATGCATCATTAGTTTACTTGGGGTTAAAGCATATCTAGCCTCAATTTTTAATTATTTACAGATATAAATCTGTTTGGATTGTTAAAAATGACCTATTCGGTGAGTATAAAAATTATCGGCTCTCAAAAGCCCTATGCATAGGCATTTAAAGAGAAAGGTTCTAGACCCTCCGGCTCCACCATTAAGCGCAACTGGTTTGCGTTTTAAAACAAAAAAAGTCCGACAATTTATATTGATCGGGCTTTGTTGTTTTTAAGCGCCTGGCCCTATAAGGGCAGCCTGTCGCATGTACAGGACGAGGCACTAGGGAAAACCAAAAGGATAAATCTCTTTGGTTCCACTACTAAAACCACCTTCTGAGTGGTAATTTTCGTTTTATCTGTGGGATTCTCACCCCAACGCAGCGGCTCGCACCTGCGCTAAATAAGTTTACGATACCTTATCGTCTTTGACTCCTCAATTAGGCGTAGCCGGTCTACGTATTAGGGTTAACCAAATGCTACACTCGCAATAAAGATGTACCCCAAAGGCTACTAGTTTTAGACACCATCAAGGCCGCTTAAAATCGATTTTTTTTGCCGGCATCGTATTGCTGTCTACGTTCATATTCAAGGTCTTTACTACCGTAGGTGCAATTTGATTGGTGTACAATTGCTCGTTAACTGCTTCTCCTGATGCGGTAACCGTTGGACCTAAAATAGCCAACCACGTTTGTTCTGCCCCTGCAACATCGATACCATGACTGGTCCATTTCGAACCTTCTTCTATACCTTCTCCTCTGCCATGATCGGTAGTAATGATAACATAGGTGTTGTCTTTATAAAAAGAATCCGTTTGTACATAATTCCACAAATCGGCAATCAACGCATCTGTGTTATGTAATGATTTCGTGTAAAAATCAAAATGGCCGTCATGAGCGAAATCATCTGTTTCACCATAAGAGATGAATACCAATTTCGGATGGTTCTTTTTCATGTACTCTTTCGCATACTGATGCGTAAAAACATCCAACCTTACGCTCTCCCAAATAACTGGTGCCTGGCGTTGAATCTCGTTTAAAAATAGTTCCCTATCGTTTAAATCTCCTGTAGCATCCATATATCCAGCATTTACGGGCACACCACTTCTCTTATCATTTATGATGAACGGAAAAACATCCCAACTACCAAACCCGGCCACTTTACCTTTATAGGCTTCAGTAGTGTTGGCCAGTTCTAAGAGTGTTACATTTTTGTTATATATTTTATCATTGCTATTGATGTTCTCATCGTCTGCTTTCCCCGTCAAAATCTCATTATACCCAGGGTATGAAAATAGCATTTTATTGGTAAGGTTCACCTTGCTATTTTTATTTCGATTACCATGCAACTGCCCTTGTTTGGCTATTGTATTCCAGAAGAAAGGCATTAATAAGGTCCTGTTTTCTTCTATGGAATTTCCCACGAACTTTTCGGTCAAACCATCTTTGTCTTGAGTATACGAACTGTTCAATAAGTTGGTATCGATTCCTGTAAAAACGTCTTGCCAGCGAACCCCATCGAGTGTAATTAAAATAACATTTGGGTTGGTGTCTTGTTGCGCCTTTATGGTCAACGATACAAACAACATCGCAGCAAGTAAAATTCTTAAAAGTGTTTTCATAAGTTGTCTCATTTTTAGTTTAGAATAACTGTATTGCACACCAATTACCTCAGTATAACTATTGGCCGCTATAGCGCACCCTATAAAAGTAGGAAGTATTTGATTGTAATCTTTCTGATGTTAAAAAATATAAACGGACACCCCTCTAAAGTCGAGAAATGAGAATTCAGATAATGATCTTCATAGGTTGAAGCTTGAACTCATCAAGTTTAATACATACCAAATTAAAGGGCTCAACAAATTTCTTTGTGAGCCCTATTGTACTTTATATCTCTACGAGCTTTCTAATTATCTTTATACGCGTACGAATAGTTCTCTTTACTACCCATTTGCGTATCGTTAAGAACAAATGCCATATTCTTCAACTTATCTCTTCGGTTAAGCTCATTCGCCTCTTGTAAGACGGTTTTATCGGTAACACCAGCTCTTGCCACAAATAAGGTAACATCGGCATAATCAGCAATTAACAAGGTATCGGTTACTGGCATGGTCGGTGCCGTATCTACAACAATGATATCGTAAAACTGCTTTGCTTGCGTGATAAAGTCTTCAAAAGCACCACTAGAAAGTAATTGTGGGGCATTTGGTGGTATGGAGCCGCTAAGACATATATGGTGATTTTTACTGTCCTTATAACCAGGATAGACATAGTCTTGCCAATTAGACTCGGGATGCTGCAAATAATCGGTTAGCCCTTTTGTGCTCAATCCCATTTTAAAATAATTATGCTGCTCAGGACTTCTAAGATCAGCACCCACCAACAACACCTTCTTATTAATACTGGCATACGCCACAGACAGGTTATATGCAATAAGGCTCTTCCCTTCATCCATCTTGCCCGAAGTAACATAAATTACACTTCCAGCGTTCTTTTTCCCCTTAGGTATCATGTAATTAATATTCGTTGCCAAAATTCTAAAAGACTCGGCGAGAATAGAACGGTCGTTAAAATCGGTAAATATTTTATCGGCTTTAAAATGTGGTATGTCCGCTAAAAACGGGATAGCATTCGAAACAGCCAGCAAGTCTGCCTTACTTTCTATTTTATCATTTAATGTAAATTTTATATAGAAAAAAGCAAAGGGCAGAAATAAGCCTAATAAACCCGCTATACCCATTACCACCATTTTTCGAGGAGCCACAGGTATGGTATTCGTTAAGCCATAATCTACAATTTTCACTGATGGTGCCGTTACCGCCAAATTTATTGCAGCCTCTTCACGTTTCTGTAATAATAACAAGAACAGGTTTTCTTTAATACTTTGTTGCCGTTCAATAGAACGTAGCATTTTTTCCTTTTCGGGCAATCTTGAAAAGACACTATTTACTTTGGTTTGTTCCTGATTCATTTGCCGTAACGAAGTACGCAATTGGGTCTGATAAATATTTATGGTTTTAATGATGTTGACTTTCGCCCCTTCTAATTGTGTAGAAACCGCCATTAAACTCGGATGTTGACTACCAACCGTCTCCAATAATTTGTTCCGCTGCAAAACCAACGCATTGTACCCTTCTACCATACTATTTAGACCGGTATTCTCTAAACCTACATCTACCGGTAACAATTCAAAAGCAGCCTGCTCAATAACCGACTTTTTCAATAATGCGGACAGTGAAATTTGCGTTTCTAAAATAGCTACTTCATTCTCTGTTTCAGATTTACGCTGTAACGATATACCGGCATCAGCTTCTATGTAAGAAAGATTATTTTCTTTCTTAAAATCTTCTTTACCCCCTTCTATACTATCAAGTTCTGTAGATAGGTATAAAAATCGTTCATCAATAAAATCTATCGTTCTGCGCGATACTTGTTGGCGATCCAAAACTCCGTCTTGATTAAATTTCGCGATAATCATATTTAAAATTGCTTCAGACCTTTTCGAGCTCTCGCCTTTTAAAGAAAGATATAAGACATCACTATTTTTACTTGTTGGTTGTAACTGTAGATCTTTTATCAAATCTAAAACAACCTCTTTATGGGCCTGTATTCTAATCTCAAAATTTTCTTGTAGTTCTTCATTGATCATTTCCATATTAGGCACACCAATATGAAAGGGCAAGTTGGTCACTAACGTATCTAAACTACTATAAGCTAACCTGTTTATATTTTCATCTTCATCTTCCAAAATAAGCCCATCTTCCATAACCTTTATTTTGAACACTTTTCCGTTCAAAATACTATCTGTTGCTAATTTTGTGGCAATGGTAAACGGTGGGTCCCAAATTTGAGTTGTCTTGACATTACCTAATTTATAATACGATACGTTCAAATTTAAATCTGACACCACTTTACTAAGCAACCGGTACGATTTCAATACCTCTTGTTCATTCTCTAAATTAATTTTAGAATTACCGCTTAAAACAGATAAGGCATCGGCAGTCATATCCAATTCTTTACTATCATCTATAATTTTTATTTTAGCTGTAGATTGATAAATAATAGGCGTATATCTTAAATACAAAAATCCTAATACTAAAGCGGTTAAAAGCACAGCAGCAAACCAGTACCAATACTTGGCATATTTTAAAATGGTTGACTTAAAATCGAATGTAGTTTCTTGATCGTTTAATTCAAGCGTAAAGGGTGCTTCTCTCATTATATGTAATCAGTTGATGCTTTCTAGCAAATTTAAGTAAAGAATAGTTAATTATAGTTGAAGTATATGTACTTCAAGTTATGCCTTCCAAAGTTTTTCCCAGCCTTGTTCTATAAAGCAGGGGCCATTGGTTGCTTCAGAAAATTTTATGTCATTATGGTAGCCGTTCCACTCCAATATTTTCACTTCATTATTTTTATCAATTGCCACATCCCAACCAATACAATCAATTTGTGGATACGACTGATGTAACTGCATGCAAAGGTCAGTTGCTTTATTAAATGTAGGAACTGTTTTTCCTCCAAAGCCCAACTTACTATTTGGATGTTCTTTTACAGCTTGCCAACCATTTAAATACCCCAAATCACTAAGTTCACCAATACTATTAACCGACACTTTTAATTGTGAACCAGCCGCAACAAATGACTCCCCTTTCATACCAAATCTCAAATACGCATCATTAACTTTTGGCTTTCCCAAACTATTGACCGTAGTTGTAATACGTAAGGTGGCAACTGAATCTTCAACATACTCCGAAAAAAATGGGTGCTGTTCAATAAAATATTGAAATACGCCATTACCTAAGCCCATTAACGTTGAAAGATTGATCGTTTCTTTTTCAAACACTTGAATTCCTAGACCCTGCATCGAATTATCTTGCTTAAACAATACCTTAGTATTTGAATTGAAAAGATACCTCGCTACTTTTTCTATTGGTAATATTTCACCTTCTACAGTAAGCCATTTTCCATTGATATGATACACCAAATCGGGAAAATTTTGGGTGTTAAAAAAGGTGTTCGTGAAAAATTTTAGATTACTGATTTTACCAAAATCACCTTGTATTTTAGGAATTACAATCGTGCGATAGTAGTTATCGGGTATCCAACCCTCTTTAAAATTCCTATTAAATGCTGTGTAGACTTTTAACCAAGGTGCATACTTTGAGTTTCCAAAAACATCAATGGAATAATCACGGCACATTTTAAATAACTTAGGATCTGTTCTACCTTTTGTTTGTTCAATTAACCTCAACGATTTCTTCGCCTGTGCCGCATGAATGAACTCGTAACGTTTTGCAGTTATATATACTATTCCATTTTTAAGCAAAGACGATGTATTCATTTGGTTTACTACAATATCTAATTAGTTTTCAATACTAAAAAGCATAATGGTTACATCTATACTTCCTAGTTTCACCTAATAGTTAAAACTAGGAAGTATAGATACGAAAATTGAATTAAATAAACTGTTTCAGCTTCGAGAAATTTTTTAAAAACAAGACGGCCAATGGGTTCTTTAAATCATTGGTTTTCATTGCCCTAAAATCTTCTTGACTTTTAAGAATCAAATTCGCGATACGCTTATTACTTGCGCCACCCATTCTCATTTTTGTTATTACTTGCGGTAGAAAACCAAACTTGTATTCTGACTTTCTTAATACGCGTAACATAAAATCATAATCTGCAGCTATCTTATATGATTTATCGAAATTACCACATTCGGTATACACTTCTTTCTTTAAAAAAAGTGTTGGGTGTGCTGGCATCCAACCGCGTTGTAATAATTTAAAATGAAAAACATTGCTCTCCCAATTTCTAATTACTTTGGTAGTATCTAATTTATCTACATATAATAAATTACCATATACACCGGTATAATTACCTTTTTTAAAGAGTTCAACAATATCGCTTATGATATTCGGATTGGACAAAAAATCATCTGAATGCACGAAACCGATAATATCGCCTGTTGCCATATTCAGACCTTTATTAATGGCGTCATAAATACCTTCATCTGACTCAGAAATATATTTTATCTGCGGATTCTGTAAACTCATTTCTTTTATGATATCTAACGTACCATCGGTAGAAGCGCCATCAACAAAAACATGTTCAATATTTTTATAATCTTGTTCTTTTACAGAGTTCAACGCCATAGACAAAGTTTCTTCGCTATTATACGTAGCTGTAATTATCGTTACTTTCATGTAGGTAGGTATATTATTAAAAGTAAGACGGGGGATTTACTTTTTGTTGCTCATTTACTAATATTTCTCTCTCTAATACATACGGGTGGATTTCCTTTATAGACCATATACGGTTCCAAATCTTTACTTGCAACCGACCCAACTGCTAAAACAGCATGACTTTTACAAGTAACACCTGGACATACAATAGATTTTGCACCAATCCATACACCATCTTTCAATGTCACAGGTCCTAAAATTAAATCGAATGAACGACTTTTATAATTATGACTTCCTGTTAAAATCAATGCTCCTTGAGAAATACAGACATTAGAACCTATCGTTACTTTAGCGATATTATCAATCCAAACATCTTCCCCTAACCATACATTATCTGCGATTTCTAAAAACCATGGATATTTAATAGACAAGCCAGGTTTAATAGTTGGATTTTTTCCAATTTTAGCACCGAAAAGTAATAATAAGAACCTTTTAAAAGCATAGGAATAGTGAATGGAACTTTTAAAAAACAACCGATTAGTGATGTACCAAACTGCTCGTTTAAAAAATGAACCAGGCTTATATTCATTTGCCTGATATATTGACAGATCCATAGTGGGTTTAGAATCCATGTTATTTTGATTATAATTTTAATATTAACTCATGATAGTTTTAATTCAACGTATTGAGTTCTATTCTTTAACGATTAATTCATCTATTTTAACTTGTATCATATATTCATAGGTCTTTCTTAATTTACAAAAAGTATAACCTGCTTTACCATTCAAAAACCCCCCTTTTAACACATAAAATGCAATAAAAATGAATTGTGGTCGAAAAGGTATTTTATAACTTAATCGTTTTTGAGCTTTTCTTCTTACTATAGGGTCTTTACTAAATAGGGATGAATAATTAACCGGATTTTTCATTTCCTCCAACATTTTAATTGCCTCCATTTCTGAATATCTATTATGCTTTTGAAACCACCAAGTCATGCCCTTATTAAAAGGATAATGTATTAAATGTCCTTTTAACAATGCCTCTTCCCCTGTAGTACTATATTCTTCATTAATTTCACGTTCTACCGTTACAGTACCATTTTTAAACAATCTAGGAAACCATGTAGGATAACCGCTGCTTTGTTTTATCCATTTATTTTGGAACATATCCTTTCTTCTAACGCGATACATCGTAACACCAGAATCGTTGGTGGTCTTTTCAAGAATTTCAGCTTTTAGTTCTGGGGTAACAATCTCATCGGCATCTACCATAATTATCCAATCGCAATCTTCGGGAACTGCGGCCAATGCCGCATTTCTTTGACTCGCATAATTGTCGAATTTACGTTGTAGAATGGTAGCATTAAAAGATTTTGCGATTTCTAGGGTAGCGTCGGTACTATACGAATCGAAGATAAGAATTGAATCTACGAAACTAAGTGCCTTTAAACACTTCCCTAAGATAGTCTCCTCGTTATAGGTCAAAATAACTGCACTAATCATCTTTTAAGATACGTTTTTTAATAAATTTTGCGGGATTACCCCCTACCACTGTCCATGCTTCTACATCTTTAAAAACTGAAGCTGTGGCCCCAACGACAGCACCTTCATGTATTGTTACACCCATGCCAATGAAGCAAGAAGTGCCCACCCAAGCTTTTTCTTTTATACTTATAGGAGCCGTAATAAGTTGATGAGAACGGTCCATAATATCATGGGAAGCTGAGCATAAATAGGATTTTTGAGATACAGTCGCATATGGTCCAATGATAATTTTTGCAACATTATAACAATCTACCTCGGGAGCCAAGCAACTATGCTCGTGCATTTCTAAATGCCATGGCATATAAATACGTACACTAGAATAAACAATGGCAGTTTTGTGAATTTTAGCTCCAAAAATTCGCAATAAAAACCTTTTCCAACTACTGCCAGCACTTCTTGGAAATGGGCGTGCCAATACGTTCCATGTAAGTGTCCAAATCAAGCGTGCAAGTTGATTCTTATGGCTTAGCCCATTTTGGTATTTCTGTAAACCTTTTTGATTAATTTCCATTATATTATATAAATCAAAATTGTCTTTTTAAATTTAAAAATCTTATACGCTTTTTTTACCATACTATTTAAGTCCTAAATTATGTTACAAAGCACATAAAACTACTTTCTAAGACACATTTAAATTTGAATTCAGAATCACAACCCATATATTATAATCATCACCCTAAGCTCCTATTAAAAAATAATTTTCTACAGCCAAAATTTATGAACGCCACATTATAACATTCCAAAAGCTAGAGACTATTTGGTGAAAATTTAAACAACATATAAATTCTAATAACCTTTTTACATATTCATTACTTCGTATTCAATTCAGCAAACAATATTTCCCATTGATTCAAAATCATTTCTAATTTAAAATTTTTAGATTTATCTAAAGCTTGTTCAGCCATAAGATTTCGTTTGTTTGGATTACTCATTAATTCTTTCAATTTAAGAACCGTTTCTTCTTCTGAATAAGGCATATTGGTTATAAAACCCGATGTATTATCTGTTACGATATCATACACTGCTGTATAACTTCCGTATACAACAGGCACCACCGCATAACTCATTGCTTCAATCAACACCAGACCAAATCCCTCCAAATCAGAAGTCAGGATTAGTATCGATGACTTCGCATAATGCGCCGTAGGGGCATCATTCTTAAATCCTTTAAACTGAACACCTAATATTTTTTTTCTCTTGACATATTTTTCAAGTGTTGCCCTGTCAGGCCCGTCACCTATCAATACCAATTTCCAATCTGGGTATACTTCAAATAATTTCTCCCAAGCTTCGATTATTCGATCTACTCTCTTATTCGTATGATCCATACGGCCAACATAAAGAATAACCTTTTCTTTTGACGTAGGATCGTATTGGTAATCTTCGTTGGAAATTGTGAGTGGATTACCAATCGTTAAAAGTCTCGAAGCATTTTTTATCTTACTTAGTTTTATAAATGATTCCATATAGCTCTCAGACAGTACCACATATTTAGCACTATACCTGTACACATATTTCAAATTGTATGCTGTAACATTCAGCAGAACTTCATGTGCCAATTTATAAAACATCAAAACAATACTATTATCCGTTGCTTTTATCTTATTCTCAAGATGTACCAAGCGTTTATTCTTGTCAGGAATCCCATGCAAAACAGAAATAACCTTGCATTTTGTTTTTCCTATAGCAGCATTACACATTTTGGTTACATGTAAAGGCAAACACCATTGATTTAGAACAAAATCTATATCCTCTTTAAAAATAATTTTTTTAAGATCTCTAATATTCCTTCTTGAATAAACCGGATAGGAAAGTGCAAACAACTTTATAGTCTTATCTAATGCTGTACTAAGTTCGGGAACCGTTTGCTCAAAGGAAGCAATGCTTACTGCATACCCTTTCTTTGCAAATGCATTTGCGAGAACCGTTGTCACAACTTCTGTCCCTCCATGATTTGGATATTTACCTATTAAAAATAAAATGTTCAATACTTTATTATTTATTTTAAAAAAATCTTACTAATCATAGATTTAATGTGATTATAGAATCGTTAATGTTTGAAAAAACAACATTATTTCAAATAACCCAAAAAGATTTAATTTCTTATTTTGCTTATTCAATAGCACATATAACCATAGGCACCTTACCGCTCACTTTGGTCATACTCTTTACTTGTTTTGATGAAATTTTTATTTCAGCATCTGTTTCGTTTACCATTTCATCAATCACTTTAGAAATAAGGCCATCTACTTTTTTATCTTTAAAAGGAATATAACATAACCGTACCGAATAATCCTCTTCCTGTAAAAACTGATATGCCCTTATTTTTTCTGGAAAATCATCAAATAAAGTGGTTAAATATGCTACATTTAATGGTGTCCCCGATGGCGTCTTGATTACAGCCGATTGTCTACCTTTTACATTATCCATTAAGGGTAGCGGCATACCACAGGCACATGCCCCTGATAGTAGTTGCCCATAATCCCCAATATCATACCTAATTAACGGAAAGGCATAGTTATTCAAATCGGTCAATAATATTTTTCCCGATGTATTTTGGGGCACTGGCCTATTATATTCATCCACACATTCTACATATACCATATCGTGCAATATATGCAAACCATTTTGTTGCCTACATTCTGCAGCCACATATAAAACCTCTGTACTGCCATATTGATCATAAACAGGTGCACAAAAGGCCTTTTGCATAATAGACCGTTGCTGTTTGGTCAAAGGGCCAGAGGTTACCCATACAGCCTTTGGCGCTTGAATTCTTATCTCCTGATCTAAAAGGAAAAGGGCAAAATCATAGACTACGTCTGTATACCCTTGTAGCACTAAGGGTCTGGTTTTATTTATGGCATTCACAAATTTACGCATGTGCTCCTCATCCATTTCCGTACCTGCCAAAAAAATTCGTTTGGTAGGCCACCATAAAAGTGTATTCAGGATTTTCGTGAACAGGGGCCTTGGATAGCGATAAATAAATGCCTTATTGACATAGGGCCGAATTCCCCACCATTGTAATAAACGCCACTGGGTTGGGGCCATAGGAAATCGTTTATCGTGAAAGACAGAAATAGCGGGCCCAGTACTACCAGAGGTCGACATTTTATGACAATCTTTTTTACGCACATCAGCAGCAGTAATACTCCCAAAGTTTTCGCGTAAATCTTCTCTAGTTAAAATGGGAAGTTTAGCAAAATCCTCTTCGGTTTTTAAATTTGTGGTAGTGCTTTGTAATGAGGCATATTTATCTTTATAGAAATCAGAATGCTTTAGGGCGTGAGCTACTAAGTCTTTCCGTTTTTCAAAATTGTATTTAGACAATGCCGCAGCGTCCATAGATACTAAAAGGTGCTCGTTTTCTAAGTGCTTTTGATATATTTTTCTATCCAAAAGCTTTGTTTTCAAATCGAAAACCCACTTTTTACACTGCGTCCCTACTTCTTTTAACTTACTATCTATTGAATTCTTATTGTCCTGCATCCTTTTCACCTAATCCATTCGCACAAAAGCTGGTCGACTCTTTTTTTCAACAATCCATTCATACAAAGTAAACATTTGTTCCGCTACAGCATGCATACTATACTTATCTTCAATCAATTGACGCCCGTTTTTGCCCATTTGCTCCCATTGTTCGTCTGGTAAGACTAACGCTTCTTCTAATGTGGCCTTTAAGGCATCTACCCCAACATTAACCCACCAACCACATTGGTAGGTTTCCAAATCTTCCCATGGGGTTCCCTTGGTCGTTATCACCGGCGTACCACAGGCCAGTGCTTCGGCTACGACGATACCAAAATTTTCACTATAGGTAGGCAATACAAAAAGTTGCGCATTTTGATAAGCCTCTATTTTTTCTTTACCATACATAGGTGCTTTAATGTGAATACTATTTGAGAGTCCTTTTTGGGTTATACTATTTATTAAATTTTTGATATACAAAGGGTCTCCATTTCCTATAATATCTATACTCCAATCTTTGGTGAGTTCAATTGGTAATTGGCACCATGCCTCTATTAAAAGTTCAATTCCTTTTTTAGGATGGATTCTGGATAAAAACAGGATTTTTTTAGAAGCCTTGAACTTATTAAAATCTTTTAGTTCAAAATCTTCCAAAGGTACTCCGTTGGGGATAACAGCGATAGGGTTCTTTAATCCTAAAGCACGAATACTGTCTGCCTCCATAGGGGCCGTTGCATGCAAACAAGTGGCAAGTCTTAAATCTTTGTACTGGTAGAACTTAAGTGCCAGTTGTTTTTTTGTTTTTTTTTGAAGTAGGGACCAAGGTTCCAGCATACCTCTTGGGGTAATGATATATGGCACATTTAATCTGCGTGCCGTCTTCGCCATTTGATGTACAGGCAAATCCCATATGGCTTGCCCATGAAATAGATTCGGTTGATCAATTGTCAATTCCTTTTCAAGATTTTTCAGCATTCCCAACATCTTTGACTCATAAAAAGTAAGTGCAATAGTGGGTTCTTTAAAATGTTCTAAGATTGGTTTTTGACTTCTGGCGGTGTGCAATGCAATTATTAAGCTAGTTGAAATTTCACTCAAACTACTCAAAAGATGTGTTACACTGCGTGAAGGACCCCCACCTGAGCTATCTATAGATGATATAACATGGACTATTTTCATAAATCATTGACGTTAAAAACCATTTTATAAAGGTCTTTGAAAGCCAATGTAAAATTAGCTTCTTTAAATCTTTTAATATTCTCAAAACCATTTGTGACAATATCCTGACGATACTCTAGATTATCCTTTATTTTCAGAATAGCCTTCCTAATGGCGACAACGTCATAAGGGTCAACGATACATGCTCCAGAAGCAGCCACATAAGGCATAGATGTAGTGTTTGACGTAATAACAGGAAGACCACATGATTGCGCCTCTAAAATAGGTAAACCAAAACCTTCTTTAAGAGAAGCGAAAAAAAGCACATCTGCCTTATTGTAATAGCTTTCCAATTCTTGGCGGCTAATGAAATAATAGTTCTTATATGATATGTTGTATGTCTTCAACAGGCTAGTCAATTCGTCTGATAATTTTCCTATTATACTTAATTCTACATCGGGCAAACCCTTTACAGCCTCAATTAATCGTTTACGGTTCTTTATCCTTAGAGACCCAACAGACAAAATGGTGAATTTATCTTCTTTTTTTTTATAATCAACTTTCTTGATTGGATGAAAACTATTTGGAATAATTATAATTTTAGAATGATTAAAATTAAAATACCTGCATAATTGTTCCATAGCATAGGGCGATATGACCGTAATCTTATTCGCAATTCGTAAGGGTAGCGAATACCAAACAAAGCCCATTATTTTCTTTCGAATGCCAGTTAAATCTTCATAATGATTACAATCATGAACCGTAACAATGATTTTTTTCCAAAAAAGAAATATGGCCATATAGTGAATATCTCCTGTTACATGAATATTCTTTTCTTTTATATGTAAGGCAAACCATAGCAATTTAAAAGCACTTTTAATAGTATTTAAATCACATGGTAATTCAATTCGATGTATGTTGAGTAATGAATCTAAAGGACTAAACACCCCTTCAATACTATTTCTACCATCCACTTTTTTTCTATAAAGCAATGCTATAGATTTCATATTAAATAACTTTTATTTTCTCATTTTTTACACTAACACTGATTTTATATAAAAAAAACAGAAGTAAAAAATAAAATACTCGAACTCTATTCATTAAAAAAACAGGACCTCCAAAAGCCGTTATAAAACCCAAAACCAATACTGCAAACAATAGCCCTTTCTCCTTATAAAATTTTCTTTTTAAGGAAAACCATATAGAAATATTCTTTAGTAGAATTAGAAAATATAAAACAATCGCGATTAACCCACCTTGAACAAAAAATTGAACAAATTCACTATCAAAAAAAGGCAAATTATATAATGTAAAACCTGCACCTATCAACATCGGAAAATCTTGTGGTAATACTGTACTATAAATACCTGTATCGTTGCCTAGGCGACCTGAAGTTATTTTATCTAAACTGGTTTCTCCTACAATTCCATAAAATAATTCTTGAAGATAATCTATGCCTATCCAATTATTGATAAAAATAGGAGCAATAAAAAGCACAAATATGGAACCAAAAACTAAAGCCATAATCTTCGTACCTGTTTTTGCAATAAATAAAAACAACCCTAAAGAAAGAAGAATACCAACAATAAAAAAAACTTTGGAAACTGAAGCAAATCCTCCTATCAATAATAATAATAAGAGCATACCTTCAAATAACAGATTCTTCACTCTTTTTTTTTCAAAATTATATACCCATGTCATCAAACCAAGTGAATAAGCAAACCCACTTATAAAAGTTTGATCAAAAATACCCATAAATCTACCCATAGAACTTGTACCAATTCTTAATCCCTCTTCTGGCGACCTTACAAAATAAGGTAAAAAATATTCAGCATAAGGGGTTAAAATTTCTAAGATTATTAAACATGTATTGAAAGCCAATAAAACATGAAAGAGGGTATTTAGATTTAACATCCTCTTGATTGTGAAGAAATTTTTTCTTAGCAAAAGACAATTAAAAAGGAGAAATAAAATAAGGGTCTGCAAATAATTTTCAAATGTTGCCAAAAATTCCAAATCTAAGGATACACCATTAACTAAACTGCTGAATGTGACAATCATTATTATAAAAAAAAACAGAATAATAACTGAGGTATAAGAAAACTTCCTAAAATGAAAAATATCACCTTTTAATAATAAAAAAATAAAAATGAAATAAATAACTAAATGTTCAAATCTTAGGCCAATACTATTTATCACATAGGGCAAAAAGGTTGAGAACAAAATTAAATAGTCAGTATAATTTAAGATTCTTTTAATCATATCATATTTTAGACTTTAATCCAATTTGCACTTTTAAAAATGATTTTTGCGTGATATTTTAATTTTAAATCCATTTTTATATTTTATTCATTACTTGCATATTATATAAAGAATTTCATTCCTGTTCAAAAAAATTCTAACAAACTTGAAACATATAGATTTAGTGTTTTTTTCTAAAATTATAATAAACAACTCCGAAATGAGCCATAAAGCCGATACATGTAGCTATGGCCGCACCAAGAATACCATATTTCGGTATCAAAACAATATTTAAAATTATATTAAGCACCGCCGACAATACATTTCCGTACAAAATGACTTTTGTTTTTAGTTCTGAATAGAAGTATAATTCATACAACTGTGCGAATGTTAACATAAAAAATGCCACTGCAATCCAAAATATCAAATAAAAACCTTCTTTATAACTTTCAGACAATAAAAGGTAACCTAGAAAATCTTTTAAAAAATAAACTATCAATAAAACAGGGATTGCCACAATCAAATAGTACAATCCGTAACTTTGAATGGCACTTTTTTTCTCAGCTCTTTTTATTGGGCTAAATACGGTTGGAGTCAATAACACCATAAACATGGGGCTCAACAATAAAAAGAATTTTGAACCAACACCATAGCTTGCATTATAGATACCAACCTCATCCAAGGATAAAAAATATTCAATGGCATATCTATCAAAATAATTATTAATCCAGGACCATATTGCCAAAAACATTAAAGGCGCCGCAAAACGAATATATTTTTTTAAAAAGGTTCTATAGGCTATACTAAACTTAGTCTTATATACTTTGTATTTAGAAGCAAAAAAGATTATTCCCAGGAATGCCCCAGTCAACTGCATAAGCCACAAAACCTGCACATCATCAATAAAAGTGAGGCCTAAGAAAAAAAATAGTGCAATAAAAACAAGACCACTACCAGCTTTAAGTATACTTAATCTTGAGAAGTCAATTATTTTATCTTGAATATTTAAAAAATCGGCAAGAACACTGTTTGCTATTGTAAAAGGAATAAAGCAAAGAAAAATTAAAAAAAGTAACGGATCAAAAATTCCGTAGTAAAAATAAAGAAAAGCTATAAATACTAAAAAAGCTAGAATTGATAAAACACTAATGGTGTAAAAAAAAAGTTTACTGCCAATTTTTGGAAGTAATGTCCTATTTGATGTTTTTATAAAGTGTATAAATGGAGTAATCAAAAGAGTTAAAAATAGGGTATAGGTAGCAAATTGAATATTGTACGTGCCAAAATCTGCCGGGCTAATATAAACTGCTATCAATTTACCCGTTATTAAAGCAATAACTGCATTAATAACCTGTGTAAGAATTACGTAATTACGGTTCTTATTTTTAAAAAAAGTAGTGATAGTTAATAGTAGCAAAAGTTATCGTCTTAGTATTATATGTAGTTTAAAATCTTAATTCTTTATTCTAATTTAATTTTTTCTAAACCAATCATACGTCTTTCGAATACCTTCTTCCAAAGGTATAGTAGCCTCCCAACCCAAAGATTTCAGTTGACTAACATCCATCAACTTACGCGGGGTACCATCAGGTTTATCAGCATCCCAAAGGAGTTCGCCTTCATGGCCTACAATTTTCTGTATTAGCAGGGCTAATTCTTTAATCGATAAATCTACCCCTGTACCAACATTATACAAATGCCCAGGCAATTCATTTTCTAAAGCAAAAACAACCGCTTTCGCCATATCGTCTACATGTAAAAACTCACGTAACGGAGTACCACTACCCCATAATTTTACCGGAGTATTACCATTTATTTTTGCTTCATGAAATTTACGCATCATGGCAGGCATAACATGCGAACTTTCTAAATCGAAATTATCGTTTGGGCCATATAAATTGGTCGGCATTAAGCTTACAAAGTATTTACCCTTTTGTTCACGTAAGGCTTGGCATAACTTCACCCCTGAAATTTTTGCAATGGCATAGCCTTCGTTTGTTGGCTCTAATGGCCCCGTTAATAGGTATTCTTCTTTTAACGGTTGTGGTGCCATTTTTGGGTATATACAAGAACTACCCAAAAAAATAAATTTATCGACGCCTTGCGTTACCGATTCTTGGATCAAGTTATTCTGAATACGCATATTTTCCATCAAAAAACCATATTGATCCTTTTGATTGGCCAATATACCCCCAACACGCGCCGCTGCATCTACCACTATTTCTGGTTGTTCTTTTTTAAAGAATTGGGCAACTGCTTCCTGATTTCGCAAATCGAGCTCGGTACTGGTTCGCCCTATAAGATTCGTATAGCCCAATTGCTCTAACGCGCGCCAAACGGCAGAGCCTACCATGCCACGATGCCCGGCAATATATATTTTCGATGCTTTATTCATAATAGTTCAAAGTATCAAAACCGCCATTATTTAAGTGACGGTCTTTTTCCATTAATTGTAAATCACTCTCCATCATTTCTTTGACCAATGCCGCAACATCGTACGTCGCTTTCCAGCCCAACTTGGTTTTGGCTTTTGATGGATCTCCAATTAATAATTCTACTTCAGTAGGTCTAAAATATTTCGGATCTATACTTAATACTTCTTTACCAATCTCCAATTGATATTGAGGCATGGTACACGCTTTAACAAATGCTTTTTCCTGTTCGCCTTCCCCTCTAAATTCAAGCTCCACACCAATTTCTGCAAAGGCCATACGTACAAAGTCTCGTACTTTAGTCGTCTTACCCGTTGCAATCACCCAATCTTCAGCTTCTTCTGCCTGTAGGATCATCCACATCATTTCTACATAATCTTTGGCATGGCCCCAATCGCGTTGCGCATCTAAATTTCCTAAATAAAATTTATCCTGTAACCCCAATGCAATTTTAGATACTGCTCGTGTAATCTTACGAGAGACAAAGGTTTCTCCCCTAAGAGGCGATTCATGATTAAAAAGAATACCATTACAAGCATACATACCATAAGCCTCCCTATAATTCACCGTAATCCAAAAAGCGTACATTTTTGCGACCGCATATGGGCTTCTTGGATAAAATGGCGTAGTCTCTGACTGTGGTACTTCTTGTACCTTACCATATAGTTCTGAGGTAGAAGCTTGATAGATTCTTACTTTCTTTTCTAATCCTAATAAGCGTACGGCATCTAAAATTCGCAGTGTGCCAATTCCATCTGCATTAGCAGTATATTCTGGCATTTCAAAAGACACATGTACATGACTCATAGCCGCCAAATTGTATATTTCGTCTGGCTGTATCTCTTTTATTAAACGTATCAAATTGGTACTATCGGTCATATCGCCATAATGCAATATAAAATTACGGTTCTCGATATGTGGATCTTGATATAAATGATCTATTCTATCAGTATTAAACATTGACGACCGGCGTTTTAAGCCGTGAACGGTATATCCTTTTTTTAATAAGAATTCGCTTAAGTAAGCTCCATCTTGTCCTGTAACTCCTGTAATAAAAGCTATTTTATTACTCATAGGTTTTTATTTATTTGGGTTAAATTAAAACTTTCATGTATTTGCAGTGCATAATAGGTTTCGTTATTATAAATAGGCACTATCATTTTACAGCTGTAAAAAACAACCATCTGTACTAAGCATACTATAAGCGTTAATTTCAAAAAATATAATTTTAATCATGCTACAGAGATACTATCTGCGGCATGATAAGTTATCAAAATTTTTAATTCTAAAAATACTAGGGATTATAACTATTAGCCTTACCTAGCTGTTTTACCTTCTTTCATTTTACGCTGCTTTATTTCTTCATAAAGCTTTTTTTCTTCGTCAAATGTAGCATCTGACCAGTTATCTTCTTGATCAGTATGCTCTTCATTAGATGAAACAGCCAGAATTCTTTGACCCTTTTTTTGACTCATTGAATTTTTAGTAAACCTTTGATACGAAATTATAAATGGGCTAAGGTAACACCCCACACCCAGCGCGACACAAACTACCAATTGTACATTCATATTGAAGCTTTTCAGCATAACAGCAAATACGATGACCAATATGCTAGTTAGTACAATAACAAAACTTGCCGCCCTATGTGGAAGACCTTTTGACAACCAACGGTGGTGTATATGATTACGATCGGCATCGAACGGACTTTTTCCCTGATACATACGAACCGAGAAAACCCTAAGTGTATCGAATAATGGATATGACACAATTGCCAAGGCCAAAATTGGAGCATTGTCCAATCGAAACTCGGTACCTGTAGTTAAATTGAAATTTAAAAAAACAACAACTAAATAGGCCAACAAAAAACCTGTAAACAAAGATCCCGAATCGCCCATAAATAACTTTTGCTTTTTTGAAAGGTTATGTTCTAAAAAGCCACATTGGGCACCAATAAGGGCAAAAGACACCAAACTCATGAACACGTAATTATTCAACATAAAATACACGCCAAAAAAACCGCAGACCATAACGGCAATACCACCCGCAAGACCATCTATACCATCAATTAAATTATAGGCATTTATAATCAGGACAAATACAAATAATGTGAAGATTACAGATAGTATATAAGGTAAGGTATATACCCCTAGAATACCTTCCATAGAAATGATACGAACATCTGTCGCCAATATCACCAATAAAGAGGCCACTAATTGCCCAATAAATTTTTTTCTTGGTGATATTACCAATAAATCATCTTTTAAGCCTAAGAACAGCAGCAAAATTGAAGCGCCAATAACGGTCAGCAACCTTATTAAATCTTCTCTTATAAAATCGGAGAATATGCCAAATAAAATTAACACCAATGAAAACGAAATGAATATACCTACACCGCCTAAAGTGGGTGTTTTTTGGGTATGTGAACTGCGCTCAACAGGTTCGTCCATCAAGTTTTTCTTATGTGACAAGTAAATTAACACAGGAAATAAACGTATGGAAAACACATAGGTGCCTACCACAGCAAAAATTGCTAGCAGGTACTCATTAGAAAAAATAGTGGTGAGGAAATTCATGGTGCTATAGTTAAAATCTTTTGAACTAGTCCTTAAAAAACCGCATTGCAACACCCTTAACTAAAAGGGAAAAATTACCTGTTATAGGGTTTTCTAAAATCTATGTATACACCGGGGGAAGTATGTTCTAGTAGTGATACTACTTTATAGGAAATTTAAAACTATTGTATTTTTCCTACATGGAAGCTAATCATTTTCATATTATGGGGTATTAGTGTTTTATATTCTTAATCAAAGATACTCTTAATAGAAAGGTAGAAAAATTTTACATTACCTTAAGATGTGCATTTTATCGATTTAGTGAAATTCTATTTATTATAACGTTTTTCTTAAAGTATTCTAACATTTTAACACATATTGTTCGTAAATGATAAAAATTATTGAATTATCACTAACAACAACACTTTTACTATTTATTTCTATACCATTCAAACACCCACTTAAGTCCGATTATTTAAAATCTTCGACCACACAAAGGTCATTAACACATTTTAACAACTCCTGTTTTTTTCTTACAGCACTCCACTTTTGTCAAGAACGAAAAATCTTAATCACCATATAACATAGTTCCACAACTACCTCTGTATAGCAAAAAAATTGAGTACTATTTACCGAACAACAAGCTCATTTTAAGTGGTATCGCAATATTCTACCCAAGAATTGGGTTCATAAAATTAAATCGCACCAACCCTTTACATCAATAGAAAGATACGATACTATTAATTTTGGTGATATCTATGGGGGAAAGTTAAGCCCAAGGGTTTATGGGAATTTTGTCTCAAGAAATTACCACTGTTATTTTAAATCGACCTTAAAATTCACTACCACTTCACTGTTCATTAACTTTTAAAAAATGCTTGTAAATCGTTGTAAAGGTTCACCATTTATAGTAGTCATAGAAGAAACTGACCAGGATATGGCAGAAATATAAAAAGTAAAAATGAGTTTTATTAAAGCCCCAATACTTTACTTATTTTATGAAAGACTTCATTGTTTTCATAGACGCCTTGAAATTCTTGAGACATAGGTCCGTAAGCAAAAATAGGGACCATTGTACCTGTATGATCATGCGTTGTAAAATCGGCTTCAATTTCATGTTTAGCCATAGTACCTTGAGGAATTGTTAAGCCACCAGTCTCATGGTCGGCAGTGATAATGACCAAGGTATTTTTATCGGCATCGGCAAATTTCAAGGCTTCGGTAATTGCCTTGTCAAAAGAGATACTTTCGGTAATGACACCTGTAATATCATTTGTATGGCCGTAGCTATCAATTTTTGCACCTTCGGTCATTAAGAAAAAAGGCTTCTTCTTATTCTTAAGGAATGACAATCCGTTTTTAGTGGCTAGCGCTAATTTTTCAACATAGAATTCCAAAGGTTCTTCTTTGGTCGTATTGAACCATGCTCCTACTTTTTCTTCCTTACTTATGCCAATGGTTTTTAAATCACTTTTCATATGAAACCCTGCCTCATTAATTCCATTAACTGCAGATGTCGGTTGGGATATGAATAATTTTAATTGTGAAGTATTTAAGTCAGATGCAATTTCTTCTACCATTCCACGGTCTGTTCTATGCGCAAAAAATGAGGAAGGTGTAGCTCCTGTAATTTCATCTGTAGTGATGACCCCAGTATTAAACCCTTTTTTAGTTAACATTTCTGTGATATTCGAAACCGCCTTGCCATTGG
Organism: Maribacter orientalis; assembly: GCF_900109345.1. Taxonomy (GTDB): domain Bacteria; phylum Bacteroidota; class Bacteroidia; order Flavobacteriales; family Flavobacteriaceae; genus Maribacter; species Maribacter orientalis. The sequence goes on along the minus strand of NZ_FNZN01000003.1, from coordinate 97,618 downwards.
CATTCGTACCAATTGCTCTATTGTTGGTTTTTTCACCAGTAGCGATTGCACTTCCTGCTCCCGCAGAATCGGTAGTAAAATCATCGGCAGATTGGGTTTTAATAAAACCGATGCTTTTTAGTTGGGTCAAGGATAGCGCTCCATTATTCGCCAACGCGGCAGATGAAATCTGAGTAAGTCCGTTGCCATCACCGATCATTAAGATAATATTCTTAGGGTTTCGCTTTGCCTGATCCGATGCAAAAGTTGGATGATACACCTCAGAAAAAACGGTATTCTGCACTACCCTTTCTTTTAAGGAGTTGACATACAAAACACATTCGCTAGGCATATCGGTATTAATAAAGTCTACGCCCATATCGGCAAAAACTTTCCAAGCAGATTTAGAATCTGGAGTTGCCCAAAACCGGAATGGTTTATTCAACTCATGTGCTTTTGCAATTGTATGAACGACAGCGTTATAATCTGTAGCAGTTAACCTTCCTTTTCCGTTCCAATCTGAGAAATTTCTAAAACTTAGGCTAACCATAGCTATCTTAGTTAAGGTAGCAGTATCTGTAATAGGTTCTAAACTTTGATAATCAAAAGAAATAAAACCTGGATACTTTATATACTCAGCTAATTTTGGCCTGTTACCAGAAATTACAATTGCAATATCGGTATTAGCAGTAATCATGGGATACGCTTTTAAACCATCAATAATTACATCTAATGTTTTATACGCATCTGATTTAACATCTATCAATAACTGAAGTGGTTTATTTGAAAGCAATCCTAATTCTAAAACCTCTTTCAAAGGTTCTAAATACATTCGTTGTAAGGTTTTACTATCTTCTACTTCACTCAATTCATGCGCGACAAGAAGCTTACCATTCTGTAAAAAAACATCTACCTCAATAGAATGAACCTCTGCACCGATAGCTTTCCAAAAAGGAATATTCTGTTTATAATCGTTATGAGAATGTACTTTAAAGCCTTGTGCTTTAGCCGTAGACAGTACTACAATAAAAAAACAAATGGAAAAAAATATTCTCGATTTCATAAAATCAGCTTTAAAAAGGACCTATTTCGCGAACAATACATTCGATAGTATCAAACCTAATCACAAAAGTATCATCTGCAAATTTTAATTCTTAAAATGACTTTGTATTTACGTAAAGGTCAAGTAATTATTAGATTGTTTAATTCTTGGTGATATCTATCGATAACTAATAGTATTTTAAAACTCTTTTTTATTTATTTTTGATTCCGACCATTACCGACCATGACCGAAAATATAAAACAGATGTTCAGTAAAATGAACGATGAAACGCGCCAAGAAGCGCTACAATGCTTATTGGAGGAATTTGATGAGAAAAGTACCAAGCATATTCAAAAAAATTGGATAATTGGTGGTCGTATTCCGGAGGAACATCAGGAAAAGATCGTTCAAATTTTTCAAAATTTCTTAAGAATTCAGATTTATAGAATCAACGAAATAAAGGTGAATCTTTAGAACAATACCACCTACTTAATTTTTCTTCAATTTCGTTGCCCGCTTCTCTAACTCCAAAGTGAGCATACTAAAAAACCGACACATTAAGAGAAATGTACCGGTTGTTCAACTAACTCAAACTTATTTAAACTTACCGCAAAGATGGGTTCATTTATTTGATTCAAGTTTACCTAAACTTTAAGGCTACTTTAACTCAGTGTTTCTTTTAAGCTAATATTCTACATGATATAAATTTATATTGTTGGTAACAGCTATACATAAATCTATAGTTGAAAACCCTAAAGAAAGTAACACAGTTGTACGCTATGACTACCCCCTTTTAAAGTATTTTTAGCTATTCAATTGGCGTACGACATAAGTCAATATGCTTATCCGATTTCGCGAAAATGTTATCAACAATTAGCTCTAATAACTTTTTTAGTGCATTTCATCGAATAAAATGAACTTTTCATCGTTAATGGATAAAGTTTAAATATTTTCGAAATGCGTTAGTATTTCACCATAAAATTTTATTATTCTTTTCATGGCATTTAAATTATCTAGAACCTTTTTCGTCCCCCTAGCATCCATTATTTTTCTTTTAAGTTTATCTTCTTGTGGTAAGGACCATGATTTAATATCAGAGTATGTAATACGTGATGCCAACCTACAAGTTCAATTAAATACTACTCAAGACAACAACCTACAAAATGTTGCCTTAGTGAGTACTAGTACTACCAACGAAGTGAAAAAAAAGTAGGAAAGGCTGATGTTGCAGCTAATGTAACAGAAGGCTTACCTCTTTCATTCATCGACTTAACACCACAAACTAATCTTGCTAAATTAATTTTTAGCTCAGGTTTTTAAGGTGTACATTTTTCCAAAAACAAATACAATTACCAATACATTACCGGCACCGATACGGAAACCGGTTTTTCTTGGCCTCCTTAGATACTAGGGTTTTCTATCAACGATAAAGAGCCAAGTGGCACATATATCGTTAATGATGGTGGCGGACCAGCAATAGGCAATTATTTAGAAGAAATTATAGGATGGAACGGAAAGGAGACCACTACCTTATTTCAATGTGTAAATTATGACGTTCAGGTAACACAGACACCTTATCAAATAAACAATATCAAAGAAAATCCTGATGGGCTCTATATATGCCTATTGGATGAAAACTGATGCTGTTTCATTAAAAGGTAAGGATATATGGCGTGCCATTTGGAAATATAAAACTAAGAATTACACTTCTTACAAAGACGGCTTTAGAATGATTGCCTTAATGGCTACAGATATTAGAGGCACCCCTTAGATTCAAGGAGATATTGGACCAAGACAACCAGTTTGGCGTATAGAGAATTATGATATTCCATTAATAACCAACGAGTGGTTCAAAGTAGGGTATTATTTAAAATGGAGCGATAAAAATTTAAAACAACCACTTTCAAAACACCTCTTAAAGGGTCTCATTATATCTTACTAGCATCACCACTTACGGAACTCTTTTTTTTACTTGTCCAAGTTTCTATTTCTTGAACTCTTTTAGAAGTTAGATTTTTGTTCTGTGTTTCAAAAATGGATTTAACCTTATTTGATTTTTCGAGGTTGATTAACTTAATAACACTTTCTTCAACTTCATTTTCTGATGATGGAACTTTGGAATTTAAATTAGTATTCGAAAATAAATTCCGTTCTGTTTTAGGCACCTTAGCAACTATTTCTTTTTCTTCAAATTCTTCAAAAACACCTAAAAAAGGAAGAAGATATAGCAAGCTCCCAAAACAGACTGTTACAATTAAGCTTAAATTAATCTGTAAATCATTTGTAAAAAAAGTAATAACTATCAAGGTAAGATTACTCACGAAAAGTAAAAATGTAGCTTGCTTATGATTAAGACCAAGTCGCAATAATCGATGATGAATATGATTACTATCTGCAACAAAAGGACTTTTCTTTTGCATCATTCGAACAACAAAAACACGAAGTAAATCGAACAATGGATAAGATAAAATTGCTAATAGTAATATGGCGGAATTATTTGAATTATAAAACTGAACATTTTCTGGATTAATATTCAGAAACTTTATTCCCTGATAAGCCAATAAGAATCCAACAATTAAAGAACCACAGTCGCCCATAAAAATTTTACTGTCATTGGAAAAATTATACTTTAAAAAACCCAGCAATGAACCTATTAAAACCGCAGAAAGTATGGTCATCATGAAATTATTCGACATAAAAAAAGCGAATCCAAAACCAAGGCTAGCCAAAATTGAAATAGAAGCAGCCAAACCATCAATACCATCTATTAGATTAACGGAATTAATAACTAAAACAAAAACAAAAATTGTAAACAGTATCGAAACAAAGTACGGCAATTCACCTATACCCAATAAGCCATGAAAATCGGTGATTCTAACATCTTGAAGCACACATACCATAGAAACAGCAATTAATTGAATTACTAATTTCTTTTTAGGCGTCATAAGAACTAAATCATCCTTAATACCTAAAAACAATAATATGATGGTTGCCGAGAGTAAGGAAAGTAAATTACTTAAATCTGAAACTGTATTTTTTAAAAAAGGTACGAATAGCAAAAGTGTTAATGAGAACGTAATGAATAAACCCATACCACCGAGATTAGGCACTTTACTGGCGTGAACCCCTCTTTCCTCAGGTTCATCCATTAATTTTTTTGTCTTAGAAACGTAAATAATAACAGGATAAAGGTTGAACCTTGTTGCCATTAGATAAGCAAGAATTGCTGAAGTAATAGTTAAGAAAGGTAAACTATACACCATCTCTTGGATTGAATCCATTTAATATTTAATTAGCCTTTCATAAAAATCACCATTGAGATTCATATGAAAATTGGTTTATGTTGGTTCTAATTTTAAATTAATGAACTCGTAATATTTGGGACAAAAAAAGACACCTGATCTTTCCTCACGTTAAAACTAAGGCCTAAGTTTAACAATTTTGGGTTCTATCGATATGATGCAAGCAAAATCGTTGTTCGGTATAATTGCCCGTATCATTTGGCTAATCGTTGAATTACCATCTTACAAATTAGGCTATAAGGCTTTTCCAAGTATTGTACATTACATCTTACATTTAAATACAATACCAGAAAATTAACCTATAAAACCGTCTACGACTTACATTCGAAAATTTAGAAAAAACATTGAAATTTTCAATTGTCTTTAAAATACATAGTAGCTACTTCATCAAAAATTTCTTTCAAATTCGCTAACTTTACCTATCTAATTTCTTATCGTAATTGTATACCATCATAGATATAGAGACTACCGGGAACGGTATAAAGGGCAACAAAATAACCGAGATTTCCATATTTAAATATGATGGTCATGAGGTTGTGGAAGAATATACCTCATTGGTAAATCCAGAATGTGAAATATCTTCTTTCATCACAAGCCTTACGGGCATCGACAATAACATGGTGCGCAATGCACCTGTACTAGAAGACATTATACCAGAAATTGAAGCAATTACAAAGGACACGATTTTCGTGGCGCATAGTGTAAACTTCGATTATAACGTCATCAAAAACGAGTTTAAACAACTTGGTCGTGAATTTTCAAGAAAAAAACTCTGTACTGTGCGTCTTTCAAGGAAGTTACTGCCAGGTTATAATTCATACAGCTTAGGTAAATTAACTGCAGCTTTAGGTATTCCTTTAACCGATCGCCATAGAGCTAGAGGTGATGCCCATGCTACTGTATTATTGTTTCATAAACTTTTAAGGTCTGAAAATGCAGAAAGTGTTTTCAAATTATTCTTAAACTCAAAATCACAAGAAGCAACGTTACCACCTGCATTACCTAAAGAGGAGTACGATAAACTACCGACAACCCCTGGCGTGTATTATTTTAAAAATGAAAAGGGAAAGATTATTTATGTAGGAAAGGCCATTAACATTAAAAAAAGGGTTTTAGGCCATTTTTATGATAAGAAAACAAAAGAAATTACTCTTTGTTCAGAAACGGCCTCTTTAGACTTTGAAGAAACTGGAAATGAGTTAATCGCTTTATTGAAAGAATCTGCTGAGATCAAGCACCATTATCCTAAATATAATAGTGCACAAAAAAGGACTATTCAGCAATATGGTATTTTCAGCTATGAAGATCGTAACGGTATTATTCATTTAGCCTTCAATAAAATAAAAATGACACCTAATGCTCTTGCCATATGTTACAGTCCAACGGAAGCCAGGCAGTATTTAGAAGCGTTATGCAACACCTTTGAACTTTGCCCAAAATATTGTCACCTTCAAGAAAATGTCACAAGCTGCTCTCATTACAAGATTAAACAATGCATTGGCATATGCTCTGACACAGACTTAGTGAATACGTATAATGAACGGGTACAAGAGGCCTTACAAAGTTTAAAAGAGATTCAATCAGATTTAGTTATAAAAACAAAGGGCCGAAATGGCGAAGAGAATGCCTTTGTTATTATTCAAGAAAATAGTTACGCAGGTTACGGCTTCGTACCAAAAGAAACTCCCATAGAACATATAGAAGACCTAGAAAACTATATTATACCACAGAAAAATACGCTAGAAACACAAAGAATTGTTGAAAGCTATATTCGAAAAAATCCGAATGCAATTTTCTCTCTTTAGTCAGAAAACTTTGATTGAATTAGTCTTTCATTTTCTTGTACATCCTAATTACAAAAAGCAACCACAGCATAAAGACTATGGAAATGAAAATTGAATAAATTAGAACAAATTCCACTACTTTTTATATTTGAGATAGTTCATAAAACCTAGAATAGTTGGTGCCCAAAATGCAATAAAGATTGCATCCAATTTCTTTCCAGATAAGAAAAGAAATTCAGATACAATTATTATAGAAATAACGCCCAAGAGCATTATAACATTCATTAGGCCAATACGCTCAATAAAATTTTTAAACATCGCCACAATTTAAATCCTAATTAAAGGAATTAATACTATTTATACTAGGACATTTTATTATTTGAAAACAAAAAATCCTACCTCTCCATTTTATAATGTTGTTGGACAAACATAATCTGTTGTACGAACACCTTCTTGTTTAAGCGCACCAAAACCACCTTTTACATCTATTAAATTATGAATACCACGACTTTTTAAAATGGATGATGCAATAACTGATCTATAACCACCTGCGCAATGCACTAAAAAATCTTCCTTCTCAGGGTATTCTGCTAAATGTTTATTCAGTTCACTTAAAGGTGTGCTTTCAGCATCTAAAACATGTTCACTCTTGAACTCACCTTTCTTACGTACGTCAAAAACCTTAATAGCATTACCGTCTATCATCTTCTTAGCCTCTTCAGCACTTATAGAAGTGATTTCATCGATTTCTTTACCTGCTGCTTTCCAAGCTTCGATACCACCTTTTAAATATCCTATAGATGCATCGAACCCTACCCTAGACAATCTAGTTACGGCCTCTTCTTCCATACCCTCTGGTATCACCAACAATAATGGTTGCTTGGTATCAGCAATTAACGCACCTACCCACGGTGCGAAATCCCCATTTAAACCAATAAAAATTGATCTTGGAATATGGCCTTTTACAAATTCATCTTGATGTCTAACATCCAATACCAAGGCTTCCGATTCATTCGCTATTAATTCGAATTCTTCAGGTGAAAGACCTTTGGTACCACGGTCTAAAACCATTTCAATATCCTCGTAGCCTTCCTTATTCATCTTTACATTTAATGGAAAATACTTTGGCGGAGGCAATAAACCGTCTGTAACTTCTTTTACAAACTCTTCTTTGGTCATATCTGCCCTTAAAGCATAGTTCATCTTCTTTTGATTACCCAATGTATCGACCGTTTCTTTCATCATATTTTTACCACAAGCAGAACCTGCACCGTGCGCTGGGTATACAATGACATCATCTGATAAAGGCATAATTTTAGTACGCAAGCTATCGAATAAGGTGCCGGCCAATTGTTCTTGTGTCATGTCGGCAGCTTTTTGTGCTAAATCGGGTCTACCTACATCACCTAAAAACAGGGTGTCGCCAGAAAATATCGCATGGTCTTTTCCTTTTTCATCCTTTAATAAATATGTGGTACTTTCCATAGTATGACCCGGAGTATGTAATACCTTAAAAGTAACCTTACCTAATTTAAACTCTTGACCATCTTTTGCGATAATAGCATCAAAAGAAGGGTTTGCGGTTGGTCCAAAAATTATTGGAGCCCCAGTTTCTTTTGAAAGAGTAACATGACCACTTACAAAGTCGGCATGAAAATGAGTTTCGAAAATATACTTAATTTTTGCCTTGTCGTTCTTAGCTCTTTTCAAATAAGGAGTAACCTCACGTAAGGGATCTATAATAGCTACTTCCCCATCGCTCTCAATATAATAAGCTCCCTGAGCCAAACACCCTGTATATATTTGTTCTATATTCATAATTCACTAATATTTATCAATATACCACTTGATTCTCAACCTTCAAAACACGAGGTGTAATCAATTTGATTATAATTTTGTTTTTGCCATTTTACTGTTTTCATAGGCCACTTTGGCCGCTAACAGTGAAATTTCATTCGGATTATCAAAAAAATCTACCGCCTCTTTCGTTTTTACGAATAAAAACTCTCGTTGTAATTCTTTAATAATTCCAGTATTAAATATAATATCTCGGGTTGGCCCTATTGCACCCGCAATATAAAATTGAATACCTCTTTCACGAATATCATGAATGAGCTTGGTTAACATATCTGCTGCCGTAGCATCTATATAATTTATAGATTCTGCATTAAGAATAATTCCTTTTAAATTAGGGCCTTTTGCTTTCATATGCTTTAAAAGCTCCTTCTTAAAATATCCTGAATTACCGAAATATAATTGTGAATCGAAACGTACTATCAATAAATCATTTCTAACGACAACCTCATCTGCAAATCGGATCACATTCTTGTAATAGTCGGAATTTCCAATATTACCTATCTCAACAAAATGTGGTTTAGATGTTCTATATACCATGAGTAATAATGAACATAAAACCCCTATTAAAATACCTTGAGTAATTCCCATAAACAGGGTTACAAAAAATGTAATCATCAACACAAAAAATTCATCTTTTCTATTATTCCACAGGTGTTTGCAATACTTTATATCGACCAGATTTACTACCGAAACCATAATGATACTAGCCAAAATAGCATTTGGTAAATATTGAAACAAGGGCGTCAAAAACAGTAATGTAAGTACGACCAATAAAACACTGAACATACCAGATAAATTAGTTTTTGTACCAGCATCATAACTAATAGCCGACCTTGAAAAACTAGCAGTAACCGGATACCCTTGAAATAAAGAACCGACAATATTAGAGGTACCCAAGGCTATTAATTCTTGATTGGCCTGTATCGTTTCTTCACCACTTTTATCTTCCAAGGCTTTACCAATTGATATCGCTTCTAGATATCCCACAAGAGCTAGGGCAACTGCAATAGGCCATAATTGCCTTATGTCCTCTAAATTCAACGTAGGTATTACAATCGAAGGAAATCCTTTTGGGACATTACCTACCAACTTAATTCCAAACGTTTCCATCTGAAAAACATACACTGCCAGTATGCCCAAGACTACTATTATTAAAATACCCGGAATATTTTTATTCCATTTTTTAAGACCTATCAATAGTCCAATACCGACGATACCCAGACCAAAATCGAACAAATTTATTTCACTTAACTTATAAAAAATATTAAGTACTGTCTCGTAGATTTTATTGCTATTTTCTACTGAAATACCAAGAAGGTGTTTTAACTGACTTAGAATAATAATGATTGCTGCGGCAGAAGTAAACCCACTAATTACGGGTTTGGACAAGAAATTAACCAAAAAACCCATACGAAGAATACCCAACAATAATTGTATAGCACCCACCATAAGGGCTAATACAACCACCATTTTTATATAATTCTCTACTCCTGTAATTGCCAAAGTACCTAAACCTACTGCGACCAATAATGAGTCCATGGCAACTGGGCCCACTGCTATATTTCGTGAAGTACCTAAAAATGCATATGTAAGTACAGGAAACAATGCTGCATATAATCCGTGAACAGGAGGAAGCCCTGCAATCATGGCATACGCCATACCTTGTGGAACCAAAACAATACCTACAGTTAAGCCTGCCAGTAAATCTTTAATAAAATAGGCTTTTTTATAGGTAGATACCCAATCCAAAAATGGCAACAAATTCCTCACATGGTAAATTTAATCATTTCAAGGAGCATTCGAAGATGTATTTACGACCATTACTTTACGGGTTCAAAAGTCTATTAAATTCTAAAAATTTTCTACCCAAAAATCTAATTCATCTTCGCTATCAAAACCATCTGCGCCTATAAATAAGAATCCGCGCATGGGTTTACCAAAGAAATCCATTGGTTCACTACCAGGTCGTTTCAATAATTCTTTATAATTTAATTTTTCAACTCGCACCATTACCTTATGCTCTTCACTTTTTTTATCGGAAAGAATTCCTAAACACATTTTACCATTTACCATAAAGTTGAGGCCGCCCATCATCTTTTTCCTTTACCTTTTTAATCGTTGTCGAACGCGGTCGGGTAAAAACTCTCTGTACCCAATGATTACAAATTTAATTCTTCGGCTTCCAATTCTTTGTATACGACTTCATCTGAAACCGATACTACGTTACCGATGTAATTTTTACCCCGTAGTTTACCTACGGTGTACGCATTCAAAACTACATCGGTATCGTCACTCAACAATTCCTTTATTTTATTTTCAAAATCCCTTGATGATGTAAGCCATTGCTCTTCCATAGCATCAGAAAGCATTAATGGCATTCGGGGTTCATTCAACTTTGGATTGTTGTGAATTTTAGACATCATTGTATTCCCTTTTGTGGTAACGATGGAAAAAGATGTAATAGTACCCCCATCATCGGGATTGATCCATTCAGACCAGAGAGCGGCAAGTGCTAATGGTTCCTTATTTTTTCGTTGGATAAAAAACGGATATACTTGATTTTTATAATGGTGATGTTCATAAAATCCGTCAACATAAAGAATACATCTTTTCTCAGTTGCAGCGTCTTTAAATGCTGGTTTTTCAAAAATGGTTTCTACCCTGGCATTTAAAGTATTGTTCCAAATTTTCTTTTGCTGTTCAACGCTTTTAACCCAATGTGGTATGAGGCCCCAAGTGGCCACAATTGGATAAAATGGGTCTTCATTGGTATAAATCAATACCTCAGGATGCGAAAATCCAGAGGCATGGTGTAGCGGTAAATCAGTAAGGGGAACTAATTTTTCAAGAATCTCTTCAATCGCCTTTAAATCTTGATTTCTTTTCGCTCGCTTTAATTGTGCCTCTAAACTGGCTTTTATATCGTAACACATTTTTCAGGCATTTTAGATAAGCTAAGAACTACATTGGTTTCAACCCTACTTTAAATTTGCTCGGTTTATTGGTTAAGTGCATAAAACCGTCAGCTAAATTTTTCTGTTTTACTGCATAAGGATAGAAAGTTATAGGCTCTATACAAACCATATTTGGCACTTCGGTCCAAAGCATAAAATGTTTAAAACCTTCCGTTGAAATTTGTAATTTTTTCTCATCACTTAAGCTAATAACATTCGTGTTAGGCACTTGCAATGCCCTACTGCCTACTGCCATCACCTCATCAATTGAAATTTCTTTATCGCCGACTGAAATTATCGGGTTTTTAGAATGAAGCATAAATGCAGGATGATATCCCAGCATAAACGGCATACCTTCGTCACCAGAAATGGTAAAGGTTATTACCAACTCCTTATCCTTTAGCTCGAATGTCTTATTAAATTCAAAATCATATGGCCAGCTAAGCTTTTCAGCTGTTGATTTTGCAGGATATTTAGAATTCAAAATCTCTGTATTTGCGCTGTATTTTTTAGCAAAAACAGCTTCACTTGCGGTACTTTCAGTAACCGTATATTTCATTTCTCGAAGCAAACCATGTTGGTCTTGGGTAGCATCGCCTTTTGGTGTACTAACCTTAAACCCAGCTTCGTTTGTTGGGCCAATGATTGGAAACATTTCGGTATCGACACTTCGCCAACCAGGATTCCCTTTTTGGTGCATAAATTCATGACCAGAAACGGTATAACCTATAAGTTCTCCGTCTTCAATGGTTACTATTTGATTTCCGACCTTAAGGGTTGTTATATTACTCATTTATCAATCTGTAAATTAATAGTGCCGTTCTTTTGGTAAGTGCTTCAATGGTATTCAAATTAACCGTTTCTTCAGGTGTATGGGCCGCATTCCCCATAGTACCTAAACCATCTAAACAATCTACATATTCTGCAACGAAAGAGGTGTCGGCCGCACCTCGCTTACCGGGATCATATGCAATAACTTCACCTTGGTTTAGATCAAGACTTACGGTATTTAATTTAGCCAATAGTTCTTCATTTCCTTTTGTAGGCTGCATGGCAGGGTAACTATCTTCAAAAGTTACCGTAGCAGTGGTATGCGGTAAATTATTCGAAACCACTTCTCTCATTTTATCACGTGCACGTTCTTTTTGTTCTTCGGATATAAAACGGAGTCCGCCACGAACCTCGGCTTTTTGGGCAACCACATTTGTTTTACCAAAAACAGTGCCTTTACTTGTCATTTCATCAAACTCCACAAAAGTACCACCGAGCAAAGTACCCGGATTAAAGGTCAATAAATCTTCACCTCTAACATCGGTATAAAATCCGTTTAAAATCCGTGACATTTCAAATATGGCCCCTGCACCGGTATTTTCGCTAAATATACCTGAGGAGTGTGCTCTTTTGCCTTCCACTACCACTTTCCAATCAGATGAACCTCTACGCGCCACAGTAGCATAATTGAAGCCGGTTGAAGTTTCAAAACCTAAAGCTATATCGCTTCTTTTGGCCGCGGCAATTAAATCTTTTCTACTTTCTTCTAAAGGGTTACCCGTACTTTCTTCATCACCGGTAAAAGCAACAATAATTTGGGCATCTTTTAAAAGTCCGTTTTCTTTCAAGGCCTTCAAAGCATAAAGTACGATTACGTCACCACCTTTCATATCATTGCCCCCAGGTGCATGTGCTATAGAATCATTGACCATTTCGAAAGTCTGGAACGGACTATCCTCTTCAAAAACCGTATCTAAATGACCGATGAGCAATAATTTCTTGCCTTTAGAACCTTTAATTTCAGCAAATAAATGTCCGGCCCTATTCATTTCTTCCGGCATCGGTATCCACGTACTTTCGAATCCTATTTCTTCAAAAGCGGTTGCAAATTCTTTACCTACTTTTTCTATTCCTTTTAGGTTTAAGGTACCGCTGTTGATATTTACGACTTTTTCTAAAAAGGAAATTGCTTCGGCACTATTCTGCTCAATATTTTTAACAATTTTTTTTTCGTTTTTAGTAAGTTTCTGGGCATTTGCAATGACCATGAACAACAGAAAAATTTGGGTAAGTACTAATTTTTGACGCATCTAATGTGTTTTACCTCAAATTTACCAAAAAGGGGGTTAATGAAAGATTAAAAATAGATTTAGCTATTAAAAAGACACTATTCGAATCGAATCGCTTTCACCGGAGTTATTCTTGTAATGATATATGATGGAATCAACAGCATTAATAGGCATAGCAATAAAACCCCAATATTTAAAAGAAGAATCGTCCACAAATCTATACTTACAGGAATATATTCGATGTAATATTCCTTTGGGTTTGGAAACTTGAAGATTTTAAATTTTTCCTGTACAAAAATGAACCCGAGTCCAATGAGGTTACCCCAGAAAAGACCTACTCCAATAAGATATGCGGCATTATATAAAAATACCTTACGAATACTCCAATTTGGCATACCTAAGGCTTTTAAAATGCCAATCATAGGGGTGCGTTCTAAAATTAAAACGAGCAAAGCCGTAATCATATTAATACCACCAACGATAATCATAATTCCAATAATCAAAGCAATATTAAAATCGAAAAGCCCTATCCATTCAAAAATTTTATAATACTTATCCTTAATTGATTTGGTATCTAAGCTAGCTACCGTTTCTCCATAAATTTCATTGCTCTTTTCATCAATATCATCAAAACTGTTCAAGAAAATTTCAAAATTACCAACCTCGGTATCTTTCCATTTGTTCATACGTTGTATGTGCCGTATGTCAATAAAAATATAGAGTCCGTCAATTTCTTCGAAACCGCTATCATAAATTCCGGTAATTGTAAATTTTCTTTGGTTGGGAATTTTATCGGCTGCATCATCCCTCAAAAAAAAGGTGAAGAAAGAATCGCCTACTTTAAGGTTCAACCGGTTTGCCATTATCTTCGATATCAACACATCAGAATTCAATTCCCCATTATAATCAGGCAAAACCCCATCAATCAAAAATTCTTTAAATGGCGCCCAATTATAGTCTGTGCCAACACCTTTGGCGATAATGCCCTCAAAAGTTTCTTCTGTTCTAATGATACCCGCCTTGGTTGCTACGGCCTGTATATGAACAACACCATCAACACTTTTGAATTCAGGATAAAAATCCTGTTCGGTACTAACTGGCACGACAGAGACTTCCGAATTATTATTATCGTAATTGTAGATTTGAACATGACCGTTAAAGGCGGTGATTTTTTCTCGAATCTTCTCCTTTAACCCAAGTCCTGTAGCAATGGCAATTAACATCATGATTACACCAATAGCAATTGCGGCAATTGCTATTTTTATTATTGGTGCGGATATACTAATTTTATGCTCCTTACCCTTTATAAGCCGTTTGGCGATAAAATATTCTAGATTCAAATGATGTTATTTTTATCCAATTTCAAAAGTACAGTTTTATTATGGTTTTTGGTATTGGCCACCTGCGGAAACCAAACTGAAAAGATAGCCTCTACAACACCGCCACCTTCTGAACCACAAATTGAGAAAGCAACAAAAGAAATAATTGTTGCTGCCAATAGAACCAATGCCTACCTACCTTTATTAAAAGGGAAGAAAATAGGGATTGTAGCTAATCAAACCAGCGTTATATTTAATAATGAAGGCCATACACACTTAGTCGATTCGTTGCTTTCTTTAAATGTGAACATCAAGAAAGTCTTTGCTCCTGAGCATGGTTTTAGAGGTCAGGCCGATGCCGGTGAACATGTAAAAAACAGTACTGATACTAAAACAGGACTACCCCTTATTTCTTTATATGGTAAGAACAGAAAACCTAGTCAAGAGCAATTGGAAGATTTGGATGTAGTGCTTTTTGACATACAAGATGTTGGTGTTCGCTTCTACACCTTTATAGCGACCATGCAATTGGTAATGGAAGCATGCGCTGAAAAAGGAATTGCTGTGATGGTTTTAGACCGGCCCAACCCCAACGGGCATTATGTTGACGGACCAACGATGGAAGCTGCACATACTTCGTTTTTAGGAATGACCAAAATTCCTTTAGTTTATGGTATGACGATTGGTGAGTATGCTACCATGATCAATGAAGAAGGATGGCTAGAAAATAGTACAAAAGTAGATTTAACAGTTATACCTTTAGAAAACTGGACCCATACTAGTTTTTATAGTTTGCCCATACGGCCTTCACCGAATTTACCAAATGACATCTCTATAACACTTTATCCTAGCCTTGGTCTTTTTGAAGGTACAAATGTGAATGCTGGTCGCGGAACAGAGTTTCAGTTTCAACGCTACGGAGCTTCTTTTTTAGACAGCATGGCCTATAATTTCACCTATACGCCTGAGCCGAATTTTGGTTCTAAACACCCAAAGGAAGAAGGTAAATTATGTTACGGAAAAGATTTAGGTAAAACACAACGAATGAATGAGGTAACGATGGATTATATTATTGATGCCTATACCCATACCACAGACAAAAGTAAATTCTTTCTCACGAGTGGTTTTACGAAACACGCTGGTACCGAGAAGTTGCAAAAACAAATTGAAGCAGGTAATTCAGATGCTGAAATCAAAGCATCATGGCAGCCAGACTTAGACAGATTTAAAAAAATTAGAGCGAAATATCTGCTTTATTAGAAATTAATCTTCGGTAATATCAGTTGTAGGTTTACGATAGCCCGCAAACGGATACTTCAGCAATGAACTAATTTTTCCATTTGCAACCTCGTCTGGGAAGGTATCAACACCATAGATGATTTTATCTCTATCTAAATGCATGAAGGTTCCAAACAAACGGTCCCACCACGAGAAAATATTACCGTAATTACTGTCTGTATAGGGCAATACATAATGGTGATGTACTTTATGCATATCTGGTGAAATCAACACATAGCTCAATGCTTTATCTACCCCTTTTGGTAGCTTGATATTCGCATGATTAAATTGGGAAAGCACTACAGACAGGCTTTGATATAACATAATGATGCCGATAGGAGCACCAACAATAAATACCCCAAGCAATGTAAAAACATAACGAATGACACTCTCTAACGGATGATGTCGATTCGCTGTGGTCGTATCGACATTATGGTCGGTATGATGCACCAAATGTACCATCCACAACGGTTTTACTTTGTGTTCTACTAAATGTGCCGTGTAAGCGCCAATTAAGTCTAATAGGGCGACACCTAAAAAAACATAAGCCCATAAGGGCATTGTTGGCAACCAATTTATGATACCAAAATCATTGATAACTGCCCAATCAGATGTTTTTAAGAGCAAAAATGCCAATGGAAAATTAATAACGATAGTAGTCAATGTAAAAAAGAAATTAGGCAAGGAATGCTTCCATTTGTCATAGCCCCCATTAAACAACGGTACAATACCTTCTAATATCCAAAAGAACGTTATTCCGCCTACCAATATTAAAGAACGATGTACAGCTGGTATGGTTTCGAAATAAGATATGATTTGTTCCATGTAGTAAAAATAATGGTTATCGATTTAAGTTTGAAATGGACGAAGGGTTTTTATTAGAGGTGTTGTTGGCAACAGTTTTTAATATCGGTCTACAAAATCATTTACAAAACAGAGTAAAGAAAATGCCTTAAGGCTATTCTCTTTGGTTCCAAAACTAGTATTGTAACCGTGAATTACTCCATGCCTATTTAAGTCACTTTCATAATCACCTGATTCTTCTGGATAAAATGAATCTATAGCACTTTTCTGATTTATAGAATTAAGTAGCAACAAGAAAAAACTCCCATATTCGGAAGTTGCTAGATATTTCTTTAATTCTTGTTTTCTATTCCCACCTTTGAACAAATAACCACCACACATGCCATCTGCCTGGGATAAGAATAGAATTGTTGAGGCATAGTACTTCTTTTCATTATGGCAATCAATAGCTTCTTTTATAATATCCAATCTCGCATTATGCTTTAACTTAAAACTACTTATTCTTTGTTTAATAGCTTTTTGGTAATAATCAATAAAGAAATTGTTTAAAAACTCCACATCACCCTCCATTGCCTTTTCCATCAAACTAGTGCTATATCCTAAAGAGATGTGAGCATCTACATACCAACCAAAATCAGCTAGTTTCTTGAATCCTACTTCCGAAACCGCACCAAACCTCAAAATACCTTCTGACATTTTTTTAAGTAATGCTTCGTCTATCTTCACATGCTTAACCTTTTCAAAATTGTTGCTAACAAATGAATAACATCATTAATGATATCTTGTTTATGTATCCAAGTTAATAATCTTAAAATTAGCAAGAATTAAACAAAACTACTTGATTAACTTTTTCATCTCCTCAACTATAGTATAAGCCGCAAGGCAAATGGCTACATTTTTTAGTATGAGATCACCTATTTGTTGAAACTTCTTTCGGGCTATATACGTGGTGTTACAACCAGTTTTCATAATACTTGATTTATTCGGTATTGATTCAGTAATTCCATCTATTCTAGTTCAAAAACAATATTTCTTTCCGTATTATTCCTATACATCTTCTTGGGAAGAATCTCTCTGTTCGCAGTTGAACAATAGTTTTTACTATTTGGGTTTAGAATATATTCGAGTTGATGCTCGATCATTTTTTCAAAAGGAGAAAGAAAGTCCTTCGTCTCGCATTCTTCTACCCCACCTTTCTTAAGTAAATTTAAGACCGTATAGACTGACTCAATAGTACTGAGACAAAGAGATTCTGGCTGCTGCTTGATCATAAATTTTGATTCTATACTATTATCAAAGCTCACTCTTTTTAATTTTTGCAAGTTCTTACTTAGTTTAAGCATTTTACGGGCACAAGGCCATGTACCATCGAGAAGGAAGATATGAGGAGTTTTACCCATAAAAGAATTCATTTCCGAGTCTTTTCTTTTGGATAGGTTAAAATTATCTTTTCCCGGGTAAAGTAAGAAAGAACAACTTTTCTCATTGGTCAATATTTCATTTACACGATCATTATTGCTGAAATCGACACCAACTATAATTTCTGAATTTTCAAGTTGAAGATTAGTCATATACCCTGTTCCGTTCTTTTCCTTTTTGTACTCTTTCGGGTGCATAAGAATAATAAAACGAGTTTTAGTCTTGAAAGCACTAAGGTGTTTACAAATACATGTGCTTAAAGGCCTCATGCATTTGTAACATCTGATTCTTGGATTTTTTATTTCGACTTGCAATGTGTATTTCCTTTCATTTTTCTAATTACTTACAACATTTAAATAGCGTCATTGATGATATCATCTTTATACATCCAAATCTTTACTCTTTTAATTCAATCTTACACCCATCAACAAGTTACTTCATCAACTTTTTCATCTCCTCTACTATAGTATAAGCCGCAGGACATATCTCAACATTTTTCAAGGTAAGATTACTTATTTGCTGAAATTTTTTCCGGTCGGTATGCGGAAATTCTCGACAAGCCTTAGGGCGAACATCATAAATAGAGCAGTAATTATCGGCACCTAAAAACGTGCAAGGTACTTGTTGCAGTACAAAATCATTTTCTTCATCAATCCGTAAATACGTATCAATAAACTTTTGAGGCTTCATTCGAAACGACTTGGAGATTCGCTCAACATCGGCATTTGTAAAAAGAGGCCCCGTGGTTTTACAGCAATTGGCACAGGTAAGACAGTCCGTTCGTTTAAATTCTGCCTCATGCAACTCTTGCATTATATAATCTAAGTTCTTTGGAGTTTTCTTTTTCAGTTTTGCGAAGAACTTCTTGTTTTCGCTATGTTTTTCCTTAGCTTTCTTGGGTAATTGACGCAAAACCTCATCCATAATCTAAATTTATGACCCAAAACTAGGAAAGTAGTTCCAAAAAGAAAGATTTTTGCATATAGAAATAATACGAATTTGAAAGAAGATATATTAGGAACCGCACTTTTAGACTATCAGCAAGGTAATTACAGTGAAGATATCATTACCTATTCTTCATTAGATGAGGAAGACCAAATACCCCTACCCTATATGTTCAGGTCGTTCAAAGACATGCCCAAATTGGAACAAAAAGCTTTAAAAATTTGCCAAGGAGAAATCTTAGATGTTGGTTGTGGTGCGGGTAGCCATAGTCTGTATTTGCAAAATAAAGGTCTTTCGGTCACCAGTTTAGACTCTTCACCAGGCGCAATAGAAGTAAGTAAACAAAGAGGTCTTAAAAACACTATCAATGAGAATTTTTTAAACTTTGAAGGAAAAACATTCGATACTATCTTAATTTTAATGAACGGGGTTGGCTTAGCCGGCACACTACATTGCTTAGAAAAATTCTTCGAAAAATTGAAATCATTACTTAAAACGGATGGGCAAATTCTCTTAGACTCTAGCGATATTATTTATATGTTCGAAAATGATGAAGATGGTGGCTATTGGATTCCTGAAGATGTAAACTATTATGGTGAGGTGAGTTTCAGCATGGAGTACAAAAATAAAAAAAGCGAAACATTCCCTTGGCTATATGTAGATTACAACACATTACAGCGAGCGGCAAATTATAGTAATTTAACCTGCGAACTTGTAATGGAAGGCGAACATTACGACTATTTAGCAAGATTGACCCACGCTAAATAATAGCTGATCTATTTTTTCGTTATCCTATCAGACAAACCAAGAATATGAATATATTAAAAAGCTTATTACTCATAGTGCTAATTGTTTGCTTCGTTTCCTGTTCGAAAAGTTCATCTGATTCTGAAGAGGATACTACAATTTCAGAAATCGACAAAAAAGCGAACTTATTGGCTACAGGAGATTCTGCGAACGATATTCTATCGAACGAAAATTTTGATAAAATAGTAATCGAGATTGCCTATGTAACCGGGTTCAAACCCACAGAGTCAGCAATGACCCAATTTATGGATTATCTTAAAGAACATACTTTTAAGACAGATATAAAACTTGTATACAAAGAACTTTCTAGCCCTGTTGAAGATGAACTTACCCTTCAAGAAATTGCAGATTTAGAAACCAAAAACAGAACTGCCTATAACTCTGGCAGCACGTTAGCTATCTATATTTATTTTGCAGACGCCCCTGCAGAAGGCGACGACCTAGAAGGTGGTCTAGTAACATTAGGGGCCGTTTATCGTAATACATCTATGATTATTCATGAAGTTACCGTAAAGCAGTTAGCAGCTAGAAGCAATTCAATTAGTGTTGCAGATGTAGAAACGACTACGTTGAACCATGAGTTCGGCCACCTTTTTGGCTTGGTAGATTTAGGTACTGATATGGTAAACGACCATGAATCTCAATCTGAAGATAGTGATGGAGCATTAGTTGGGGACAATCATTGCAATCAAATCGGATGCCTTATGCGTGCAGAATTACTATTTGGCGGTTCATCGGGAAAATCTATTCGAGCAAATTCAATTGCACAATATGAAGCTGGCATGAAAGCAGGTTGTGCCCTATCTGGAAATAGTGTTTTGAAACTTTTACAACATACGACTGCAAAATCAAATGCTGCCGTAGTAAGTCTTGACCCAGAATGTATTTTAGATATTCGGGCCAATGGCGGTCGTTAATAACGAATTCATGTAAATCAAAAAAACCATGCAATTGCATGGTTTTTTTGATTTAAGGGATATTTAAATACTTATGGGTTTGTAATGATACTTTCCATTTCGGATTTTTCATCACGTAATCTACAATCATAGGAACAACCTTATCTCGTACACTCCATTCTGGCTGTAAATATAATATGCAGTTAGTGTTTGTTTTTGCAGCTTGTTCTTCTGCAAAAATTAAATCATGTTTATTGAACACAATCACTTTCAGCTCATGAGCTTCATCGTAAATTCGGCCTTCAGGTAATTTATTTTTCTTAGGAGAAAGACAGATCCAATCCCATTCTCCCGTTAAGGCATAAGCCCCCGAAGTTTCAATATGTGTTTTTAATCCCTTTTCTTTTAATGCACTCGTTAATGGGTTCATATTCCACATTAATGGCTCACCACCAGTTACTACGATAGTATCTGAATATTTAGCCGCATTGGCAACAATATTCTCAATATCGGTAGGTGGGTGCGTTTCAGCATTCCAACTCTCCTTTACATCGCACCAATGACAACCTACATCACAGCCGCCAACTCTAATAAAGTAAGCTGCAGTTCCCTTATGAAAACCCTCGCCCTGTATGGTGTAGAATTCTTCCATTAAGGGTAAAAACACTCCTTGATTCACTTTCTCAAGTACCTCCACATTTTTCATCTGGCAAAGATACGTTTTACTTCCTAATTTTCTTGGTGTGTAGACCTCAGAATGAACACGGCATAACCTATTCTTCATTGCTCTTCAACTGTTGAAAACTAACTAGTATTTAAGGCCGTCCTTGACTTTTCGTTTGTTTAAAAATCCCCTATTTTTATGCAAAATTTATAAAATGGCCGGTACCGAAGATTTTTTTAAGCATATTGAAGAGGGATATGCTACGAAAGGTGATTATATAATTATGGGTGCAGCCATGCTAAATGGCGAAGCTGTAAAAGATGCTTTAGTAAAAATTCCATTAAAAACGCTGAACCGGCATGGTCTAATTGCTGGGGCTACAGGTACGGGTAAAACCAAAACATTACAGGTTTTGGCCGAAAATTTATCACAAAAAGGAATCCCTGTACTTTTAATGGATTTGAAAGGAGATTTAAGTGGATTAGCACAACCGAGTGCGGGCCATGCTAAAATAGACGAGCGTCATGCAAAAATCGGCATCCCTTTTGAAGCAAGCAGTTTCCCTGTTGAAATACTTTCTTTATCAGAACAGGATGGTGTTAAACTTAGAGCCACAGTCTCTGAGTTCGGACCAATTCTTTTATCCCGTATCCTAGACCTATCAGAAACTCAAGAAGGTATTGTTGCCGTAGTTTTCAAATACTGCGATGACCAAAAAATGCCCTTATTAGATTTAAAGGATTTTAAAAAAGTTCTACAATACGCTACAGGTGCTGGTAAAGCAGAATTTACCAAAGAGTACGGTAGAATATCTACCAGTTCAACAGGCACCATACTAAGAAAAATCATAGAACTTGAACAGCAAGGTGCCGAATTGTTCTTCGGGGAAAAATCTTTTGATGTCAACGACCTAACTCGAATTGACGAAAAAGGAAGGGGTTATATCAATATCTTAAGGTTGACCGACTTACAAGATAGACCTAAATTGTTTTCCACTTTCATGCTTAGTTTATTGGCTGAGATTTATGCCACTTTCCCAGAGCAAGGTGATAGCGACCAACCAGAATTGATATTATTTATTGATGAAGCGCATCTTATTTTCAAGGAAGCTTCGAATGCATTGTTAGACCAAATTGAAAGTATTGTTAAATTGATACGGTCAAAGGGTATCGGTCTTTATTTCGTGACTCAGAACCCAACAGACGTACCCAACGATGTATTGGCCCAATTAGGTTTGAAGGTGCAGCATGCATTAAGAGCATTTACCGCTAGGGACCGAAAGGCAATAAAATTAACGGCAGAAAACTACCCAGAATCTGAATATTACGATACTAAAGAAGTACTGACCTCTTTAGGTATTGGCGAAGCCTTAATTTCGGCATTGGATGAAAAAGGTAGACCTACACCACTTGCAGCTACTTTATTAAGAGCTCCTATGAGCCGAATGGATGTTTTAACAGATAAAGAATTAGCAGAAGTTATCGATAAGTCTTCTTTGGTTAAGAAGTACAATGAAATTATAGATAGAGAAAGTGCATATGAAATTCTTAATGAAAAAATAGAGGATGCAGAGAAGCTAGCGGAAAAAGAAAAAAACGAACCAGCCGCCAGAAGAACGTCAAGCAGAGCAAGTACAAGACAAAACCCAATAATTAAAGTTTTAACAAGTGCTACATTTATAAGAGGTGTACTTGGTGTATTAAAAAAAGTGATGAGATAGATTATGAAGTTTAGCTATATATTTTTATTGATGTTGAGCTGTTGCATACTTATGAATTGCGCAGGAGAACAAAAAAATGATTTTCAAATTTCTGGAGATCGAGTTGGTAAATTAACCAAACAAAGCTTGGCTAGGGATATTGACCTGATTTTTGAAAAAGACTCTGTGGTACAAGATACCGTGAAATTGAATTTTGGCAGTGGTGCTAGTAAAATAAAAATATACGAAAGAGGTGGGCAATTATTACTTACCCTTACACCAAATAGAGATAGTATTGCAACCATACAGAATATTCAAATTAATGACAGCCGATTTGTTACTGAAAAAGGAATCTCTAAAGAGAGTACCTTTAAAGAAATAAAAGACAAGTACCCCATTAAAAAAATCATAACCTCTTTGAATAATGTGGTGGTCTTACTGAAGGATAGTGACCTGTATTTTACAATAGACAAAAAAGAACTTCCAGAAAGTCTACGTTATAACGCGAACAGCAAAATTGAAGAGGTACAAATACCAGATAAGGCAAAGGTGAAATATATGATGATCGGTTGGGATTGATTTTTGGTTTTTACATCATATCATCCAAAAAAAACTAGTTTTACATTCATATTATAAAAGTTAAAATAGTGCCAGTTTTACTTCAAAAAATCATACCAAAACTTTACGGTTTATATTTCACTATTTTTGTTTGGTTTCTACCAAACAAAATAGCTCGCCAAGCATTCGAAGTATTTTGTACCGTTCGAAAAGGAAAAGTTTTACCCAACCAAAAAAAGTATTTAGACGATGCTAAATTTGAAGTCATTAACGTGGCGGGGCATTCAATTCAGCTATACAACTGGCCAGGAAATAAAGAAACCGTACTTCTCGTGCATGGTTGGGAAAGCAATACTTGGCGATGGCATAAGCTAATTGAAAAATTGCAAAGAGCTAATTATAACATTATAGCTTTTGACGCTCCTGCTCATGGATACTCAACAGGGAAATTTCTATATGTTCCTTTATATGCAGAAGCTTTGCAAGCAATCATACTAAAATACCAGCCTAAAGCAGTCATTGGCCATTCAGTTGGAGGCATGACCGTTCTATATAACGAGTATAAAAACCCGAATGCATCCATAGAAAAAATTGTAACGGTTGGCTCGCCATCAGAATATTATGAAATTTTCACTCATTACCAAAATCTTTTAGGTTTCAGCAATAAGGTAATGACAGGACTTGAAGAATACTTTTATGCTAAATTTGGATTTACCCCAAAAGAATTTTCGAGTTCAAAATTTGTTTTGACCAATTCTAAAAAAGGTTTGCTTTTTCATGACAGACTAGACAAGATAACTCCTTATCATGCTTCTGTAGACGTTCATAAACATTGGAAAGGAAGTGAATTGGTAAGTACCGAGGGTTTTGGGCATTCTATGCACCAAAATGAAGTAAATGATAAAATAATTGCTTTCTTAGATGAGCAATACTATAAATAAGTAACTATGCAAAACATAACTCCATTTCACATTGCCATACCGGTTCATAATTTGGCAGAATGCAGAACATTTTATCGTGAGATTCTAAACTGCGAAGAAGGTCGTAGTAGCGACCATTGGGTCGATTTTAATCTCTTCGGGCATCAATTGGTAATTCATTACAAACCTAAGTCAGAATCAGAAACCATACACCATAACCCTGTTGATGGGCATGATGTTCCTGTACCTCATTACGGCGTGGTATTACCTTGGGATACATTTCAAAGCTTTTCTGAAGAGCTAAAATCGAAAAATGTAAAGTTCGTTATTGAACCGTATGTACGTTTTAAAGGAAAGGTAGGCGAACAAGCTACTATGTTCTTCTATGACCCTGCCGGCAATGCTTTAGAATTCAAAGCATTTAAAGATATGGGTCAATTATTTGCTAAATAATATAAGCACGTTTCTATTGCTTTTTATATCGTTTACGACACTTTATAACCAAAAACCATCAACCCTACTAAAGGGTTTATGGTTTTTAAATTAAGTAAATATTTATTTAAAGAAATTATTGAGACCATGAGGTAGGTACTCTATCCCATCTGTGCTTTTTTAATTCTTCATATAATTCAGCAGACAAACCATTTCCATCACTTGTTGCAGTATTCGCCAATACATTACGTTGCTTTCGCATACCAGGTATTGTCGTGCTGACATTATCGTTCATTAAGATAAAACGAAGTGCCATCTCAGCCATGGTCATCCCTTGTGGTATTAAAGGGCGTAGTGCATCTGCATGTTCTACAGAAGAAATTAAGTTTTCTGGCACAAAATAAGTGCCACGCCAATCACCTTCAGGAAAGGTAGTCTCCTTGGTCATTGTCCCCGTCAATGTACCTTCATCAAAAGGCACGCGTGCTATAGTAGCAATATCAAGCTCTTTGCATAAAGGAAAAAGCGTATCAACAGGTGCTTGGTCAAATATGTTATAAATTACCTGAACCGCATCTAAGAGTCCGGTTTTTAATGCTTTAATTCCATTTTCTGGCTCCCAGCGGTTCATACTAATACCCATTGCGACAATCTTACCAGATGTCTTTAAATCTTCAATAGCGCGTTGCCACTCTTCTCTATCGCTCCAAACATCATCCCATGTGTGAAATTGCATAAGATCTATCTGTTCCAACCCTAAATTCTTCAAGGTTTTATGGGTATAATCCATAATATGCGCGGTCGGATAAGAATCTTCAAAAGCATATTCAGGTTTCGCTGGCCACTGAAAATTCTTAGGCGGTATTTTACTAGCGGTATAGATTTTTTTTGAAGGATGTCTTTTCACCAACTCACCTAATAATTCTTCACTATGGCCTTCGCCGTAACCCCAAGCGGTATCAAAAAAGTTAACCCCGTTTTCAACGGCCAAATCCAATGATTTTGCTGATTGTTCATCATCACTGGCCGTCCAACCAGCCATGCCCCACATACCATATCCTACTTCACTTACTTGCCAATCGGTTCGCCCGAATCTTCTATATTTCATAATTTTCGTTTATAGCTTGAAAAGTTACTTCATAGAGATTTTAAAACAAAAAAAAAGCCAAGCAAATGCATGGCTTTTTTTAAACTACAATGCTGTAATTTATTGTCCTCTATATAATTTAAAGGTTTCCGTCTCACCGGAATCGAAAGTTACCTTTAAAAAATATAAATCAGATTTAGTCTTAAATGAGCTCATATCAATGGTTATATTCGAAGACCCTTGAATACTTGAACTAGGCAAATCTGACCCTATTCCATTTACATCTAAAACCGTAGCTTTTGATATAGATCGCTTTTCAGTGCCTAAATCCAATTGAACTGTATTAATAAATGGATTAGGAGATAGAATCATGGTACTTTTTGAAGCAATAGCGGATGGTTCGTCACCAATTCCCTTATTACCGTTATTTTCTTGTACTTCTCGGTTTACCTTACCGTTCCAACCCATATCATCAAACATGGCCAATACAATAGGCCCTGGGTTTTCAAAAGCAACTCCCCTAGAAAGAAAAGGCACCATGAGCCCATTGTTAGAGCCTACGTAGGTGAAAAAATCTAAATGCGAATAACTTGATCCAGGCAACCAAACATCAGTTAACCCAGCAATAGGACCAGTAATTTCAGAATCAACAATGGTGAAAATCTCTGCTCCTTTTCCGCTAGTTGCTTTCTTGGTATTTGGGCCTTTAGAAGTAAGCGGACCAGAAAGCAATAAACTTCCCAATTCTGCTGAATTATTACCATATCTATTTTCCTTTAAAATAGATTTACCATCTGCAGAGTAAGCAAGCCTATCATATATTGCAGGTATGGGTGATCCAAAACCGTAACTACCTAAACCTGAAGCATTATCTACGAACATAGAACCAAAAAATCCAAGTCCATGGCCAAGTTCATGTAAAACTACACTTCTGAAATCATAATCCCCATCAGGAGTATTACCGTCAGTTCCAAAATACCAATTAGGAAAAACTGTGCTGAAACGTGCAATAATATCATATGCCTCAGGACTTAAATCCTGTCCAGTAAGTTTATCCGCCAATGCATTCCCATACCAAGTATCCGTTTCTAACCCTTCTATGTTGTTATAAATAAAAGTTGGCCCAGCAGACCCAAGAACACCAGAATCCAAGGGTTGAAAGGCTGCCGCAACAAAGATTGGAACATCTGAGGATACCGTCGAAGCCCAAATATCTATTGCCGATTGAAAAGAAGTTGCCGCTACAATAAAATCTTCCATTGAGAAACTAGGGTCAAAATTATAATAATCTACAAAAATTTGAGCCCCAGTTGGCCCCTTTTTACTTTTGATCGTAATTTTATCTTTTGATTTGGCAGTTAATACAGATTCAGATGAACCCATACTGTGATGCAAGCTAGCTTCTTGATCGTTGGCATGTATCGTACATGCAATTTCGCCTTTGTCATTTAGTTTTAATTCACTAACCGGAGCAGACACAGTTTGACTTACTTGTGCATAACTAAATGACCCAATAGCCATTAAGCATAAAAAAATTAAATTTTTCATTTGTGGAGTAGTTTTTATATTCATATAGTTAAAATTTTAACTTAAAATACAGATTTTTTTAATTAAAATCTATTTTGTTTAATAGTTTTTAATTTAAATCGATAGTCTACTATTGATTTGAAAAAACAAAACATAATTAATTAGTTTACTTTTATTAACCCGTTGTGCATTTTGATTTGGAACACCAACTGAACCTGTTCGAGACCAGAAGTATCAAACTCGATACACTGATGCATAGCAACCAAAAGAACTACAGGGAACAGCCCTATATCTAACGAAAGTCAAGAAAAAGAATAGAAACGCTGTTCTCATAATTCTGCGACCAGTTCATGATAAGAAGAAACTATGCCAAGTCCTTCGAAGGCTTCAAAACAAGGATACTATCGAAAATATCGGCTCTGACGATTGTTCAGTTCATCAACAAGGTCGTATTCAACCGAAATGTTAATAACATTAAAATAAGCATTGTTTAAAATGCACAACGGGTTTTTATTAATTAGTTTATTGATACCTCCAACTAGTTAAATCAGCTCCTTCCGGGGCACTTGATGCGATACGTTCCATAATTTTAGGCACGTACATACTGTTATAACGCAAACGGGTTATCGCATTTGGTTGCTCTGGATCACCGTTCCAACAATGTTCTGCTCGGTCACCATACAATACCTCGCCTTCATAATAGGGATCAGTAGTACTTTCTAAAAAATCTTCCATTAAATAAACCGCGTTGTTCAAATAATAATTATCCATGTCACCACAGTAAATATGAATTTTACCTTTTAGATTGTCACCCAGCTTATCCCAATCGCGTTCTAAAATATATCGTAAATCAAAATTCTCTTTCCAATACTCAGCAACCTTATGGTTTATCTTTCCTGTCTTTTTATCCCATATTCTTACCGGATAGCCATCATCACCTTGTGGCGAATAGGTTGCTTCCCAAATATCCCATTGTTGGCCCGATCTCGACTTATCTCCTAAAACCAATTCTAAATGGTTACCCTGCCTTAATGTAGATTGTATTTGACCTAAGTAATTACGATGCGAAGGCACCTCTAGTTTCTTATGGGCGCTTGGGTAATAATAGGCATTTTCATCGTCATAAATGTTCGTTAAGGTATACGCCCTAAAATCGATAGGATCAGGACAAGCGGCAAAACAACCGTTGTACTCTTCTGGATAGTTGACCTGTACCGCTAAGGCTTCCCAACCACCCGTAGAACCTCCGTACAAAAATCGTGACCAACCTTCACCTATTCCCCTGAACTGTTTTTCTATTTCGGGAATCAACTCATAAGTAATCGCATCGCCATAAGGACCTTGACTTGCTGAATTTACAGCATAAGAATCGTCATAATATGGTGTTGGATGTTGAATTTCAATTATAATAAAACGAGGAAAATCTGGCTCATTCCACCGTTTATAAAAATCATAAGCTTCCTGTTGCTCAATAACATTGTACCCTTCTAAATTAAACCGTTCTGAATATTCAGGTTTCATTTTAGGATCTGGAGGAGTTGTTCTGAATCCGCCAAAATCAGAAGGAAAATGACCATGAAATACCATTAGCGGGTATTTAGCTTCTGGATGTTCTTCAAATCCTTTTGGAAGTAAAACATGGGCTCCTAAATACGTATCTCGCCCCCAAAATTCGGATAGTTTTTCTGACTTTACTTTAACATGTTTTATCCACTTCGTATCCTCTGGTTCTTCTATTGGAGGTATTACTTGGTCAAGCTCAACGGATACATTTTCAAAACCATTGCTAGCAACCCTAATTTTAAAAGGTTTACTATATAAATTACCAGGTGAACGTTGCCACTGCTGACCTTCACCATTATCCATTGGCAATTTTACTGTTTGCCCTGTAGCCAAATCGAAAGTTTCATACACATTCAAAAGGGCTTGCACATTATATTCGCCTGGTGGAATTTCTTTTAAACTCGAATAAGGGTATCCAAATACTGAAGCATCAAATGTAATTGGAGTATTAGGCGCCCAATCATTAACATTAACCCCAAAAATAATTTGAGTATTTAAACCATCGTTAATTTGAAATCGAGGTTCATCACTATCATCTGTAGATAACATTAATAACAATCTACCATCTAATAGTGTATCGCTTAAACTTTCATCGAATATGACATTTATATCATGAACCGGTTTAACAACTTTTTCACAACTAACTAAAAGAGCAAACAGAAATACGATAGCAAATATTTGTTTTTTCATGGTGGATGTTGATTATACCATTAAAGATAATTAATGAAAACACTACAGCGAAGATTGAATTGAAAAATAATTTTTTAGCAATACTTATATATAAATAAAATTTATCATGCAGGAAACACAACACTAAAGGTAGCTCCTTTGTTAGGTTCACTTTCTACAGATATTGAACCACCTAAACTATGAATTTGGTTATGAATTAAATACAAACCAATCCCTTTCCCTTCTTGTGTATCATTGAAACGTTGATTTAATCCGAAAATCTTGTCACCATCCTTTTCCATATTAAAGCCTTGCCCATAATCCTTAAATAGTAAGACCTTCTTGCCATCTTGAATTTCAGTTCTTATTACCATTTTAGGATGACTACCCGGTATTGTATATTTAATAGAATTCGTCATCAAGTTCAAGAAAATACTTTCCATGTAAGCATTATCAAAATAAACACTCTCACAATTTGAAAAGTCGGAATCGATTTGACATTGAGAGCCTTTTATGATAGCACTTAACGTACTTCTAGTTTTCGCTAAAGTGTTATCAAAAAACACCTCCGTAAGACTATGTAACCCTTTACTTGCATTTTCAATTAAATTCAAATAACTTTCTAACGACTCCTTTACACCTTTTGCGGAAACTTCCATATAGCGTAAAATTTGCATTGTATCTTCATCCTTAATCACCGAATAATCAAGAACATCAAAAAGAGAGATTAAATTATTAATTGGTGCTCTTAAATCATGAGAAGTCGTGTAGTTTAATCGAATAAGGTCTTCATTAACACTTTTTAATTTAGTGAATTCAAGTATTCGTTCATTCTTAAGATTCATTTCATCTGTAATATCTCTAGCAATGGCATAAACCAATTTTTCTGAATCAACAGGAACAGCACTCCATGACAACCACACGATTTCACCAAGCTTGCTAACATACCTATTTTGAAAATTTATGAGTTTTTTATTTTTATGAATCCCCTCTCTAATTTCTTGTGTTGAATTTTTGTCGTGTTCAAAAACAAAATCATTTATTTTTTTAGACATTAATTCCTCTCTTGAGAACCCCAATAATTTCATAAATGCCGGATTTACTTCTACGAAATAACCATCATAATTCGCAATACAAAGCATGTCAACTGAAGAATCAAAAAAGTGGTTTAATTTCATATATAGTAGAGCTACAGAAACACATTAGCTTTTAAAATTATAAATAAATCTATTGCTCGAATAAACTTAGGCAATATTCTATTAGGACAATAATAACATCAAGGAATTTAATGGTAAAACCTTTTATAGTGGTTAATTATTAAGCGATTTCAAATAACAATCTTATCGAAAAAACGTTTTACCATAACACCATATATGGTCTTCACATAAACAATAACTGTTATGAAAAAATTAATATTTACTTTTTTGATCGGTATTTCGCTTGCCATAATGGCTAGTTGTGAGTATGATGATAGCAACGATATCGATATTTTAACTCCTAATGATAGCACGGAAACAGGTTTTACGATGAAAAAATTACCACAATAAAAAACCTTCAACTAATTAAAGATGAAGGTTAGGTATCTATTTCAACAGAAATTAGTTTCTACTTCTATGTCTTTCACGTGCCAGTAATGTATTTTTCAACAACATCGCTATAGTCATAGGACCAACCCCACCAGGAACGGGAGTAATAAAAGATGCTTTTTTACTTACGTTCTCAAAATCAACATCTCCCGTAATATAATATCCTTTTTCTTTGGTATCATCTGGTACTCTAGTAATACCTACATCAATTACAACTGCATCATCCTTAACCATTTCTGCTTTAAGGAAATTAGGCACCCCTAATGCAGAAATTACTATATCTGCCTGTGAAATAATCTGAGTAATGTTCTTTGTTTCGCTATGGGTTAGTGTAACCGTAGAGTTCCCCGGCCATCCTTTTCTACCCATTAAAATACTCATTGGCCTACCTACAATATGACTACGACCAATAACGACTGTATGTTTTCCTTTGGTATCAACCTTATAACGCTCTAACAACTCAAGAATACCAAAAGGAGTTGCTGGTATAAACGTACTCATATCTAAAGCCATTTTACCAAAATTAGTAGGGTGAAAACCATCAACATCCTTATCTGGATCTACAGCCATAATTACCTTTTGGGTATCTATCTGCTCTGGAAGAGGTAATTGAACAATAAAGCCATCAATATTATCATCTTGATTCAGCTCCTTTATTTTTCTCAATAATTCTTGTTCAGAAGTTGTACTGGGCATTTGCACTAGGGTAGACTCAAATCCTACACGCTCGCAAGAACGCACTTTACTGCCTACATAAGTTAAACTAGCACCATCATTTCCTACAATTATAGCAGCTAAATGTGGTACCTTTTCTCCTCTTTCCCTCATCTTGGCAACCTCAGCCTTGATTTCTTCTTTTATCTGATTGGATACTTTTTTACCATCCAATAATTCCATATCCGTCTCTTTTAAGTTAGTGTTGCTCGTTTACTATTTCATTCCTTTCATGGCGCCCATCATCTGCATCATCTTCTTACCACCACCACCTTGCATCATTTTCATCATTTTGCTCATTTGGTCGAACTGCTTCAATAATTGGTTTATTTCTTGCACTTCTCTACCAGCACCCTTGGCAATTCTCTTTTTTCTACTTGCATCTAATTTTGAAGGCGTTGAACGCTCTTCAGGAGTCATAGAATAGATGATTGCCTCAATATGCTTAAAGGCATCGTCATCAATATCTAGGCCTTTAAGAGCTTTACCTGCGCCAGGTATCATCCCCATAAGGTCTTTCATATTACCCATTTTCTTAATTTGTTGAATTTGGCTTAAGAAATCATCGAATCCGAATTTATTTTTTGCAATTTTCTTCTGAATCTTTCTAGCCTCTTCTTCGTCAAACTGCTCTTGAGCTCTTTCTACAAGCGAAATAACATCACCCATACCCAAAATACGGTCTGCCATACGTGATGGATAGAAGACATCAATCGCCTCCATCTTTTCACCCGTACCGATAAATTTAATTGGTTTATCTACAACCGATTTAATAGATATAGCGGCACCACCACGGGTATCACCATCTAACTTGGTTAAAATAACACCATCAAAATTCAAGATATCATTAAAAGCTTTAGCCGTATTTACAGCATCTTGCCCTGTCATTGAATCGACAACAAATAAAGTTTCTTGAGGTTGTATCCCTTTATGGATGTCAGATATCTCTGCCATCATTTTCTCATCAACTGCCAAACGACCAGCGGTATCAATAATAACAACATTGTAACCTTCTGCTTTTGCTTTTGCAATACCAGCTTGTGCAATTGCAACAGGGTCATTATTTTCTCGATCAGAATAAACTGGCACGCCAATTTGATCACCGACTACATGCAACTGATCTATCGCCGCCGGACGATATACATCACAAGCGACCAATAATGGTTTTTTAGATTTTTTTGTTTTTAGAAAATTCGCAAGCTTCCCTGAAAAGGTAGTTTTACCAGATCCTTGTAAACCTGTCATTAAAATAACCGATGGATTACCTGATAGATTAATACCTTCAGATTCGCCACCCATTAATTGGGTAAGTTCATCCTTCACGATCTTAACCATTAACTGACCTGGCTGTAACGTCGTTAATACGTTTTGCCCCAATGCCTTTTCTTTTACCCTATTGGTAAATTCTTTGGCTATTTTAAAGTTAACATCCGCATCTAATAAGGCTCGGCGTACTTCTTTGGTAGTCTCCGCAACATTAATTTCTGTAATCTGACCATGACCTTTTAGTACATGTAGAGCTTTATCTAGCTTATCGCTTAAATTATCGAACATTCTTTTCTTTTTTAAGGGGGTACAAATTTAATAATATCAATGCTAATTCCGTAGCAAGAACCCCAAAATATACAAAACAAAAGAGCACCCATTAAAAAATGGATGCTCTAAAGTTACTTGTGGGGCAAAAAAGGAATTACATTTTCATAAACTCCTAGGTTAAAACTTCCATCAATACCGCCAACGAGGCCCAACTCTTTACTGTTGACGGTATATTTCTGGATGTTTTAATTTTTTATTCGTATAACCATTATAAATTATTGTTTTTCAAAAACAAGAACATCAATACTACCATCTCCTCCACTTATATGTTTTAATTCTATTCTAGTTTCAGTATAAGAAACTATCTCCCAATCTTCCGATAGTTCCTCAAAATTTGAAGTTGAAGAAAAGAAGATATTAAAATCAACATCGTCATTTGAATCGGCATCAAGAGAACTATCATCATTGTAATTACTATTTGAATCTGAGGTAATGGACCAGCTTCCCGTTATTAATAGGTCTTCCTTGGCAACATTCAAAATACCATCTATATCAAAGGTGAACGAATAACCTAAAAAATTACTGGTTTGATCAACACCGTCTTCCTCAAATCGTGCTACCACCCAGGACCCAGAAGTAGCAGTAGCGTTAATTTCGGTCAAGTCCATTACACTATTTTCAACATTGTCATCTGAAGAATCACAAGAAAAAAACATAAATGTCATTAATAGTAATAGGATAGACTTTATGTGTTCTAGTTTCATAGTTTTCATTTAAGGTTAATATTTAAAATAAAAGCCTTCTGAAAAGATTTTCAGAAGACCTTGGGTTCTTACTTTTCTAATACCAATGTGGTTATGGTTCCATCACCGCTAATGTCTTTAAGTTCTAATCTACCATCAACTACGGATACAAAATCCCAATCATCCGTTAGCTCATTGAAAGGGCTATTTTCACCAAAGTTTAAATATACTTTAAGCTTCTCATCACTATTTCTAAGTACCCTCCATAATCCGGCTCCAAAAGCTTCGCCACCTTCCATAATGGAAATTTGATGTTCAGCCATAAATTCTAAACTGTATCCGCCAAACAAACTGGTCATATCGACATCACCTTCTACATAGGTAGCTACTAACCATTCACCACCCATCACAAAATTTCTTATTTCCGCAACATCTCCATCGGTAGAATTGTTGTCACATACACGTTGTAGGTTCAATTCGTATCCAATTTCGTCTGCTTCAAATCTTAATCTATCATTGAACATTTCACGAATTGGCCATTCAAAACTTACCCCAGATTCATCTGGCATTTCAATAGCCATAACCAATTCTTGCCCTGTATTCAATTTAATTTCCCATGTTCCTTCGGAAGTATTGACACCATTACTTAAGGTTAACATGCCTTCAGCCATAAATTGAAATTCATAACCTAAAACCCTATCAAAATCCTCATTTTGTAATTCTATACCTTTAATAATCCAAGCACACTCTTTAAGTATCTCCCTTAAACTATCTGCGTTGGTATTTGGCAAGTCTTCCAGACAAAATTGTTTCATAACAATTCGGTTACTATCATCGCTGTACAGTTTAATTTTATCATCACCTAAATCATACACGTTCCATTCTAGGTTAAAATCGGTAGTCACATCAAATTCCATAGTTAGTTTCGCACCGTCATCACCTACGGTTGAGCTCCAAGTTCCTTCAAAAGTTGTAGCTCCTGAAAAACCGGTTACTACGGTACCATCTTCTTTAAAGTTTAAAATGTAGTTTTCATATTGTGGGGTCTGATCAACAGCATTTCTTTTTATTTCTGTAACGAACCAAACACATTCCACCAATTCATTTTTAAATTCATCTTCATTGAAATCATCATCATTATAATCATCGTCGTCGTCTTCATCACACATATCTTTTGCATTCTCGATTGCTGTCGCCAATTCTTCATTGCTTTCTACCGTAAGAATAGTTTCATCATATAATTTTAGGGAGATAGGAAAATCAAAACTGATTAAATTATCATCGCCCAAATCTTTAAAGAACAATCGTAAATCGCGATCACTTTCTACAACAACAGAGCTTGTTTGCTCTAAATTCACATTAAAAGTGAACAGGGTTATTGGGTAGACAAAATCAATACACTCTATATCGTCATCATCGCCACCTTCTTTACATTCAGCTGCCAATTCTCGCAAATCTTCCAATCCATTTATAGTAATTTCAGAGAAATCGCCTGCTGTAACTGTGATAGGAAATATAATATCCAATAAATTTTCATCATCCTCCACACTATCGAATATCTCTTCAATTTGGTCAAGATCATCCTCCGATTCAATAGTAAGCACCATTCCGTTAACCTCAACGGTATATGGAAAGTTTATTTCAAAGCAACTTGTACCATCTACTATATTATCACATGAACCATCGTTAGAGCTTGTTCGTTGAATTAAATCTGCCGTAGAAGAATTTGCAGTTATTGCCGTAGGTTCCTCCCCCGTATTTATTTCCTCAAACTCATCTTGACAAGCGGTAAAACTTAGTGCAATTGTTAGTAGGCTAACGTACATTGCGTAATTAAAAATCTTTTTCATAATGACTTGGTATTGTATGTTATTATGCTTCTAAAACAACCGACTTTAAAAATACCCTACCTTCATTTTTATTTTTTTTAAAATATCTTTGATAAAAAGCAATCCATTGAAAGCAGAAGAACATTTAAACGTATGTGAAGAACAGGTTTACAAAAGGGTTTTTAATGAAACGTCTAAAACCATCTTCAATTACATTTATTACAAATTCGGTAACGAAGAAAAAGCCAATGATGCTGTACAGGAAGCTTTTGTAAAGCTTTGGGAGAATTGTTCAAAGGTTGTTCCAGAAAAAGCAAAATCTTATTTATATACTGTTGCCAATAATTTATACTTGAATGTTATAAAGGCGGAAAAAGTACGCTTAAAATATGCCGACAGCACTTTAAAAACCACAAACGAGACCCCAGAGTTTATCATGGAGGAAAACCAATTCAAAGAAAAATTGGACTATGCCTTGAATAGTCTACCGGAAAACCAACGCACTACTTTTTTACTGAATAGGATTGATGGAAAAAAATATGCCGAAATAGCAGAAATGGAAAGCGTAAGTGTAAAAGCAATTGAAAAAAGAATGCATTTGGCACTCAAAAGCCTAAGGGAACAAATTGATGGAATATGAAGGTTAATTACTTCGACTATGCTCGGCAGATCGGTTAATGAAAAAAATAAAACAATGAAAGTAGGGTTTTTATAGCCTTAGTTGTTAATACTATATAAAGCTAAAAACATGCAGAACAATTACTTAGCAAAATGGCTTAATGATGAATTGACCGATGCCGAATTGGCGGAATTCAAAAAATCTGAAGCCTATGAGACATATCAGAAAATTAAGGAGTCGGCCTCACAGCTCGAGTCTCCAGAATTTGATGTGGATAAAGCATGGGAATCTATCGAGCAATATAAAACTAAAGAAGAAACCAAAGTATTTATATTATCACCATTTAAAAAGTTTCTACGAGTAGCTGCGGTCATTGCAGTATTACTAGCAGGATCATTCTTTTATTTAAACACATTGAATGAATCGTTTACTACGGATTATGCCGAGAATAAATCCATCACCTTACCAGATGCCTCGGAAGTAATTTTGAATGCCGAATCTGAATTAGCTTTTAGTGAGAAAAAATGGGATAAAAATAGAAACGTTAACCTAAAGGGCGAAGCGTATTTTAAAGTAGCTAAAGGAAAGAAATTTACCGTAAAAACTACACAAGGGTTGGTTACGGTATTAGGAACCCAATTTAATGTAGAAACACGTAAAAACTATTTTGAAGTCACTTGTTTTGAAGGTTTAGTAAGCGTAACCATCAACGGTAAAGAAACTAAATTACCTGCCGGAAATTCGATATTGACTATTGACGGTAATACCACTATGATGAAAGCTACGGTTAACGGCGTGCCTTCGTGGTTGTCTAAAGAGAGTTCTTTTAAAAGTATTCCACTACATTATGTAATGGACGAACTAGAGCGCCAATATAATATTGAAGTTGTTACAGAGGGCATTGATACCGCGCAACTTTTTACAGGGACTTTCAGTAACGACAATTTAGAACTTGCTCTTAAAAGCATAAGCGTTCCTTTACAAATTAAGTTTAACTTAGATGGGGACAAAGTGCTATTCTATGCCGAAAAAGCACCTAAATAATCTTATTATCATGCTATTTTTGCTGAGTTTCAGCATGAATGGTTACGCCCAAAACGTAACTGATAAAAGTGTACCATTACGCGATTTTCTTTCTGAACTAGAAACCTCGTTTAATGTAAAATTCTCTTATGCAGATAGCGATATAAACACTATCAACATTGTAAAACCCGATTCAAAATCCCTTGATATAATTCTCAACGAAATAAGAGAAGTTACAGGAATAACCATCAACAAGCTAAATGACCGTTACTATACCTTAACCAAAACGGCAACCATTTCTATTTGTGGCTTTGTTTTAGACAACTTTGAAGAGAACACCATACCAGGTGCAACTGTTGAAATTTACCAATCTAATTTAACGGGAATTACCGATGCCACTGGGGCATTTAGATTCGATAACGTCCTTGAGAATTCTTTGGTTTACATAAAGCACCTTGGTTACAAACCTGTTTTTATTGAAGCAAAAGAATTCGTCAACACTAGGGAGTGTAAAACCATTGCCATGGCGCTAAGCTATCAAGAATTGGACGAAGTTATAGTTACACAGTTTTTAACTACAGGACTAAATAAACTGAGCGATGCGAGTATTGAGTTGAATCCTGCAAAATTTGGCATTCTTCCAGGTGTTAGCGAACCTGATATTCTTCAGACCATTCAAGCTTTACCCGGCATTAAAAGCGTTGATGAAACCGTTTCAGATATTAACATCAGAGGGGGCACTAATGACCAAAATCTGATTCTTTGGGATGGTATAAAAATGTACCAAACTGGGCATTTTTTCGGATTGATATCCGCATTCAATCCGTATGTGACCCAAAAAGTATCAATCATCAAAAACGGAACATCTGCCATGTTCGGTGGTGGTGTTAGTGGTACTTTACATATGCACACCATAGATGAATTGCCTATAACCTATACAGGTGGTGCAGGAGTCAATCTAATTTCTGGTGATATTTTTGGCGAAATTCCTATCACCGAAAATTTAGCAGTACAAGTTTCTGCCCGAAGGTCATATACCGATTTTCTAAATACCCCAACATACACCACATTCTCAGAAAAAGCATTTCAAGATTCTGAGGTAGATAACGAAGGTGAATTTTATTTCTATGATTTCACTGCCAAACTCATTTATGAGGTAAACCCTTACCAACAGGTACGTGTTAGCATGATAAACATGAGCAATAATTTAAATTA
Source organism: Maribacter orientalis (assembly GCF_900109345.1). Lineage (GTDB taxonomy): Bacteria > Bacteroidota > Bacteroidia > Flavobacteriales > Flavobacteriaceae > Maribacter > Maribacter orientalis. The sequence goes on along the minus strand of NZ_FNZN01000003.1, from coordinate 58,788 downwards.
CATTGAAACTACAAACGACAGCATTGCCCCAAATAGAAGCAATCTCAACCAAGATAATTTCTCTATTGGCAGTCAATTGCAAAGCGAATGGACAGATGAGTTAACCTCGCAATTGAGTTTCTATTACACACAATACAATTTGGATGCCTTATCCATTTCTAATAACGACTTACAGCAATTAAAACAAAATAATCTGGTAAAGGAATCGAACGTAAAACTATCTACTAATTACATGTTAAAGGAGCGTATAAATTGGATGAACGGCTATGAGTTTACCGAAACAGGAATTGAAAATACCACGAACGTTAATCAGCCACCCTTTGCAAGCAATATAAAAGGCGTAATTCGCCAACATGCATTGTTTTCAGAATTGAAATACAGTTCTGAAAATGAGAAACTAATTGGTATCATTGGCGGCAGGTTAAATTATTTCGAAAATTTAAACACTTTTAAAGAATACGTTTTTGAACCACGAATAAATGTCACTTATGAACTTTTACCCAACATTAAAACCGAAGTATTAGGTGAATTTAAAAGTCAGGTCACCAATCAAATTATAGATTTGGAACAAAACTTTTTGGGCATTGAAAAAAGACGTTGGATCCTTTCTGACGGTGATGCCTTGCCCATCACCAAAAGCAAACAAGGTTCTATTGGGTTTAATTATGATACTGATAAACTATATGTTGGTATTGACGGATTTTATAAAGAGGTAAACGGTATTAACGTGTATACCCAAGGCTTTCAAAATCAGAATCAATTTGAAGGGGAGATAGGTTCCTATGCCATTAAAGGAGCTGAGTTTTTAATTAACACGAAAAACAATGACTACAGTGCATGGCTTAGTTACACCTTCAATAAAAATGATTATACCTTTGATGCACTGATACCAGCGACTTTCCCAAATAATCTAGATGTAAGACATTCGGTAACCCTGGCCGCGAATTACATAATCGGCAATCTAAAATTAGGAGCAGGTCTCAATTATAAATCTGGGAAACCTTATACGCAACCTGATGTAAATGAACCTATAGATAACACCGTATTCCCAAATGAGATAAATTACCAAAACCCAAATAGTAGTCGATTACCAGAATACATTAGGGTAGATGCCTCAGCAATTTACACAATGAAGTTAGGCAGAAGTGCAAAAGGAACGATAGGTGCTTCTATTCTAAATATTACAAATAGAAAGAATATGTTAAATACGTTTTATAGACTACAAGAGGATAATTCCATCGAATCTATCGAACGTGTTTCGCTGAGGATGACACCAAATGCCAGTTTTAGGATTCAGTTTTGATTTTGATTCAACCTTTTAATAACCAACACATGAGGAAAGGTTATCGCTGCCAAAAATGAGAAAAAGAAAGCCAAAGACTTTTCTAAATTATCCCTAAATAAAAATAGCAAGAAAAGTAATCCAGCAACAGAAATCAACCAATATGGGAATGACGTTACTACAAATGACCTGAATGACCTTTTATTAATCTGACCATGCAAGAAGAATATCTGGTCATATAGGGAAGGAATGGAATGCCATAATATAAAATATATAGCAAATCCCCATAACAAAGACGCTGTTTTAAACACCACGAAAAAGATTCCTAAAAAAAACAGCTCTTTTATCGGGTTGATTTTCAATTCATTCTTCAATACCAATATGAGACTAAAAGCTACCGAAATTACTCCACTTAAGAGTAAGCCAACCTTAAAGACAGAAATAGGAATAGAGTAACCTATTATGTTTTTAATAATTTCGGATGTTGCTAAATTATTTGAATTAAAAAGGAGAAAAAGAATAAAAGTACCATATGCAAAATAAAGCACATTAGTTTTAAAGGAAGCTGAAATAGTCTTAGAAATAAAATGTTGTTCTCCAAAATGATAACCACTGAATAGCACAAACACAACCAATGCTAAGCTTGGTACTAAGTAAAATATCAATACACTACCAAACACAAAAAGGACATAGTATAACAGAATCTTCATGTAATTTCTAGTCGACTTCTTTTTGATTTCAGTCCTTTGAAGAAGGGTAAGGTCATTTGCACCATGTAAAATTCCAAAGGAAAGAATAAATACATAGGCCATAACATGTTCTATCACGTCTTCAAAAATAACTGCTAACCATAGCGAAAAAAAAGTCCCTACAATTATTATACTTTCTAAGTTCGGAAAATCAATATGCTTATTTTTTATTTTGTTCAATATTTTAACAATTTTATTAAACAATAATTGTTTAACTATTAGTAAATTTACTTAAACAATTTAAAAAAACTTTGATTATGGAAAATTTTATTACTTCAATTTCATTGGCAACTAAAATGTTATCCAATGACTATGTTGGTTTTACGTTCTTTGTTGGATGCATGGCCATGATGGCAGCATCTGCCTTCTTTTTCTTTTCAATGAACGATTTTGACACTAAATGGAAAACCTCTATTCTGGTTTCCGGTCTTATTACATTTATTGCCGCGGTCCATTATTGGTATATGCGAGATTATTGGGCAACAGTAGGCGAATCTCCAACCTTCTTTAGATATGTAGACTGGGTACTTACAGTGCCGTTAATGTGTGTTGAATTTTACTTAATCCTAAAAGTTGCTGGCGCAAAAAAATCCCTCATGTGGAAACTTATTGCTGCATCTATTGTAATGCTTGTGACTGGATATTTTGGAGAAGCAGTATACAATACAGGTACTGGTCCAGCCGTTTGGGGTTTAATTTCAGGTCTTGCTTATTTCTATATTGTTTATGAAATATGGTTTGGAAGCGCCAAACAATTAGCGGAACAAGCAGGTGGCGCTGTTTTAACGGCACACAAAACTCTCTGTTGGTTTGTACTCGTTGGATGGGCAATTTATCCACTAGGATATATGGCAGGTACACCTGGTTGGTATGAAGGTCTTGGCAATCTAGGTCTTAATATGGATGTCATTTACAACATTGGAGACGCCATTAACAAAATCGGATTTGGACTTGTTGTATATGGTGCAGCTTTAGCAGCAAAGAAAACCGCATAACCTTTTACTAACCTAATTTAGGTAGTTATTAATTGCTATGAAAAAGATCGCTTCGGCGGTCTTTTTTTTATTACATACGCTCAGGTACTTCAATACCCAACAATTTAAATGCATCTTTTATAACCTCAGCAACTTTACTTGATAATTGCACACGGAGCACTCTCTTTTCTTCATTTGACTCCCCTAGTATAGAAACCTGTTGATAGAAAGAATTGAATTCTTTTACCAAATCATACGTGTAATTGGCAATCAATGCTGGGCTATAATTATCAGCAGCCAATTGAATGGTATCTGGGAATAATTGAAGTTGCTTTATCAATTCCTTTTCCTTTCCATGAAGTTCAGAAATCTTGGCATCGTTAGAAATATCAATGCCCATACTCTCCGCCTTTCTTAAGATAGATTGAATTCGAGCATACGTATATTGAATAAACGGACCTGTATTCCCTTGAAAATCTACCGATTCTTCCGGGTCGAATAAAATTCGCTTTTTAGGATCAACTTTTAAAATGTAGTATTTTAACGCACCTAAGCCAATCATTTTATAAAGTGACTGCTTTTCTTCCTCGTTATACTCTTCAAGCTTTCCTAACTCTTCAGAAATGGTTGCGGCAGTCTGGGTCATATCCGCCATTAAATCATCGGCATCAACTACAGTCCCTTCTCTACTCTTCATTTTTCCGCTAGGCAAATCGACCATACCATAACTTAGGTGGTGCAACTTATTTGACCATAAAAATCCTAATTTTTTAAGAATCAGGAATAGTACTTTAAAATGGTAATCTTGCTCATTACCCACAGTGTAGACCATACCATTAACATCTGGGTGATCCTTAACACGTTGTATAGCTGTACCTATATCTTGAGTCATATATACTGCAGTACCATCGGAACGAAGAACAATTTTTTCATCTAATCCGTCTTCGGTCAAATCTATCCAAACACTACCATCTTCCTTTTTAAAGAAAACACCTTTTTTAAGACCTTCCTCAACAACATCTTTTCCTAAAAGGTAGGTATCACTTTCATAATACATGGTGTCAAAATCGACCCCTAAATTCTTATATGTCACTTCAAAACCTTTGTACACCCAACCGTTCATAGTTTTCCAGAGGTCAACGGTTTCGGGCTCGCCAGCTTCCCATTTTAAAAGCATTTCTTGCGCTTCCTGTAAAATAGGTGCTTCTTTTTCAGCAACTTTCTGATCAGTACCTTCAGCTACTAAATGTGCAATTTGTTTTTTATAGGTTTTATCAAAAGCCACATAATAATTACCAACTAGCTTATCGCCTTTCAATCCGGTAGAGGCAGGTGTTTCTCCGTTTCCGAATTTTTGCCAAGCCACCATACTTTTACAAATATGGATACCACGATCATTGATAATTTGAGTTTTATATACTTTTTTACCTGAAGCCTTCAATATTTCCGCAACAGAATATCCTAAGAGGTTATTACGAATATGCCCTAAGTGAAGTGGTTTATTTGTGTTTGGTGAAGAGTACTCTACCATCACAGCTTCTTTTGATTCTTCAACAAAACCGAAATGAGGTGTTTCTTTAATAGTATTGAAAAAATTCAAATAGAATACATCATCAATGACGATATTTAAGAAGCCTTTAATAACATTATAGGCTAAAACTTCTTCTACATACTCTTGTAAATAAGCGCCTATCTGCTCACCTATTTGAACAGGATTCCCTTTTACAACACGCAACATTGGAAATACCACAATGGTAATATCTCCCTCAAAATCCTTTCGGGTGGGTTGAAATTCCACAGATGGTAATTCTTGACCAAAGATAGATTTTACCGCTTCTTTTACTTTATGTGATAGTACCTCTTGAATATTCATCAAAACGTTTAATTAAGCCTGCAAAACTAATCATTTTTTAGGCTTTTAAGGTAAACAGATTCGGCATTCATTCGTCATTTGGTTAACTTTATTAAAAACTACCCAATAAAGCGAACATGCTCGTAAACGTATCTTACAATAATAAAGTGACCACCCGAAAGGTAGATGAGCAGGTAGGTAAACCGTTTACGTTAAAAGAACGTTGGGCAATGGATGGTATTGGCTCCCCAAAACTAATCATCACCGAGACCAGTATTGAGATTAGAAATCTATTGATTCTAGATAACAATAGGAACACTTGCAACGTAGAATTAAGACCAAAAGGAATCATTGTTCGATTTCGCTCGCTCTTAGAAACATTTGCTTTGGTTATTCCGTATTATAAATTATCTCTCTATAAAGGAGAAGCTTCTGTATATTCCATTTATCGGGATCACCACTTTATAAAGGTAGAATCTGACACCAAAGCAGTACAGAAATTCTTTAAAAAAATAATTGCTTATAAAGCGGATAATGCCCCAACCTCTATAGAAGATTTATGAAAATATTACTCACAGGTGCTAATGGCTATATCGGCATGCGTCTATTACCCTTACTTTTAGAAATGGGCCATCATGTAATTTGTGCAGTTCGTGATGAAACTAGATTATCAGTAGACAAGGAGATAAGAGCACAAATTGAAGTGATTGAAATTGATTTTTTAAAAGAACCAATAGAGAATATTCTGCCGAAAGATATTGATGCCGCATATTTTTTAATACACTCCATGAGCACCTCCACTCAAGATTTTGATGAATTGGAGGCTACTACGGCACTTAATTTTAATAAAATTGTAGCCAACACCAATATTAAACAAGTTATTTATTTAAGTGGAATTGTTAATGATGAAGTTTTATCGAAACACCTAAGGTCCCGTAAAAATGTTGAGGATATACTCTATGAAGGTGATTTTAACTTAACAGTTTTAAGAGCTGGTATTATAGTTGGCTCTGGTAGCTCCTCATTTGAAATTATTCGTGATTTATGCGAGAAACTCCCGTTTATGATTACTCCTAAATGGGTATTGACCAAAACGCAACCAATTGCAATACGTGATGTTATTTCTTTTCTCACAGGAGTGCTTGGCAATGAGAAAACTTACAACGATTCTTTTGATATTGCAGGTCCAGATGTTTTCACCTACAAAGAAATGCTCCATATATATGCCGAAGCTCGAGGTTTCAAAAATTGGATTTTAACCGTACCGATCATGACCCCTAAGTTATCTTCGTATTGGCTATATTTTGTAACCTCAACCTCTTACAGGTTAGCTTTAAATTTAGTCGACAGCATGAAAATAGAGGTGATTGCTAAAGATAAAAGACTACAAGAAATTCTAAATATTAAACCGCACAGCTATATAGAGGCTATAGACATGGCCTTCAAAAAAATAGAACAAAACTTGGTAATCAGCAGTTGGAAAGATAGTATGGTAAGCGGCAGGTTTAATGAAAATATAGGAAAGCACATACAAGTACCTAAATTCGGCGTTCTAAAAGATGCTAAACAACTAAAAATCAATAACCCTGATGAAGTACTAGAACGTATTTGGAGCATTGGGGGTGAGACCGGATGGTATTATGGAAATTGGCTTTGGAAAATTCGAGGATTTATAGATAAGCTTTCTGGCGGTGTCGGTCTTCGTCGTGGCCGAACACATCCTAATCGCATCTATACCGGTGATTCCCTTGATTTTTGGAGAGTGCTTTTAGCTGATAAAAAAGCCAAAAGATTATTGTTATTTGCCGAAATGAAATTACCAGGCGAGGCATGGTTAGAATTTAGAATAGATGAAAACAATATACTCCATCAAACTGCTACATTCAGACCTCGTGGTTTAAAGGGTAGACTATATTGGTATAGCATTGTACCATTCCATTATTTTATTTTTGGTGGAATGATAAAGAATATTGCAAATCAAAAAGAAGTAGAATAAGAATATTCTACTTGGTTTTAGTAAGTTTTAAAGGAAACTCCGTTAGTCTTTCCCCTGTCAATCGCCTTACAGCATTTGCTATCGCTGCACCAATAGGTCCTAAAGGAGGCTCACCTACAGCCCCAGGCGTATCTTTGCCTTGAAGAAGAACTACATCTATTTCTTTTGGTGCATTCTTCATCAATGCCATTTTGTAAGGACCATAGATTGTAGGTTGCAATTCCCCGTTCTCCACATACATTTGTTCATAAAGCACAGCACTCATCCCCATAATAACACAACCTTCGCATTGTGCACGTATTTGATCAGGATTAACCGCCAAACCTGGATCTAAAGAAACGGTTACCTTATGAACAATAATTTCGTTATCAACAATTGAAACCTCTGCCACTTGTGCACACGGCGTATTGGCGTCAATGGAAGCAGCAAACCCCATGGCACGACCATCAATTATTTCTTCAGAATAACCTGATTTTTCTGCAGCAGCACTAATCACATTTTTTAAACGAACGCCAATAGCATCATCACCAATTTGGGCAAGTCTAAAGTCTACCGCATTCTTATTTGCCTTCAAAGCCATTTCATCCATAAAACTTTCCATGGCAAACGTATTCGCTAATAAACCAAGGCTACGCCACCAACTTGTTGCAAAAGGTAAATCTACATGCCAGTACACCGATCTAAAATTAGGAATACCCGTATATTGAATGAAACCACCACGAATAGCACCAATATCGGCACCTATGATAGGAGGTAGGAAATCTGGCATTAAAGCAGAATGGTTACCCACATCGCCACTAACAAATTGATGCTCAAGACCATCTAAATAACCTTCGCCATTCAATCTCCCCTTAATGATATGATGTGTAGGAGGTCGAAACATATCATGCTGAAACTCTTCCTTTCTACTAAAAAAATACTTGACCGGCTTACCAACTGCTTTTGACATTACAGCAGCCTGCACCGCATGTGGCGTATGTAATCTACGACCAAAACCACCACCTAAATAAGTAGGTATCACGTTTACGTTTTCAACATCCAAACCTAAACGGCTAGCAACTTCTTTTCTGGTTAACCCTATTACCTGAGTTGAAATTCTAATAATAGCACTATCACCTTCAACAGAAGCGACAACGCCATTTGGCTCAATTTGGGCATGTGCTCCAATAGGGGTTCTAAATTCTAATATTTCTACACCATCTTGCTCCTCTAAGGCATCACCATGCTTTTGAATAATAGTAGATTTACCATTACCAACCGTCATAATTTTAAGGATTGCTTCGGTATTTAAATTTTCATAACTCTCCCAGGTAACATTAATGGCGTCTTTTGCATTTTCCGCTTCAATCAAGGAATTTGCCACTACACCAACAAAATCTTCTTCAACAATAACTTTTACAACACCGATCATATTTTCAGCAGCACTAGTATCCGCACTAATGAATTTGGCTCCTATTTTAGTAGATCTTACCACCGCTCCGTATAGCATATCCGGCAATTGGGCATCCATTCCAAAAATTGGGTCTCCAAAAACTTTGGCATCCAAATCTACCCTAGCAATAGGTTTACCTATATATTTATACTCGTTTAAACTTTTTAGAACAGGAGTATCAGGCACTTTCCAATTCTCTACCCCTTCTGCTACTTGTGCATAAGTCATTGATTTTTCGTTACCGAATATAACTCCGTCTTCTATGGTTAGTTCCTCAATACCAATATTCATTTTACGGGCAGCTTCTTTAAGAAGCATTTCACGTAACAAGGCAGAAAGTTCTCTAAGGGGTTTCCATAAACCAGATATGGATGTACTACCACCAGTTGCAAAACTATCTATATTTCCAGTAGAGGAAGCTGCATGTACCACCTGAATCTGATTCATGGAAACCGAAAGTTCGTCAGCAGCCATTTGGGCTATACCGGTGAAGGTTCCCTGCCCCATTTCAACTTTTGGAGAATGTAATAGAATATTATTTTCCGTTGTTACCTCAAACCAAACCATGGGTTTATCGGTGTTATCGGTATACGGTAAATCTAGAGAATTTACGGTACCTAAAATCTCACGACGAATAGAATTCCGAAAAATATAGGTTCCGATGGCTACCACTCCTATGGTACCTAAACCACCCCTTACTAAAAACTTACGTCTAGAAACTTTTTTAGAATCACTTTTATTATCAGCCATCACTTACACCATATTAGATTCATTACTATCCTTTTCCGTTTGTATTTCGGCAGCTTTGTGAATTGCTTTTCTCATTCGGTAGTACGTACCACAACGGCATACGTTTATGATATTCTTGTCAATATCCTCATCGGTTGGTTTAGGCACTTTTTTTAACAGTGCGGCTGTCGCCATCATAAACCCTGGTTGACAATATCCACATTGAGGGACAATTTCCTCGACCCATGCCTGCTGTACAGGATGTGGATTTTCCCTATCTCCCAATCCTTCTATTGTAGTTATCCTTTTCCCATCAGCAAACTTGACAGGGTATGAACAAGATCTAACTGCCTCATCATCTACGTGTAAAGTACAAGCACCACAAGCCGATTTACCACAACCAAATTTTGTGCCTTTTAAATCAAGAATATCTCTTATGACCCAAAGAAGCGGTGTATTTTCATCTTCTATATGAACGGTTTTTAGAACACCATTTACTATTAAGGAAATTTCCATAAAATTTAATTATTTAGTGGGGATTACCGCTCCGTTAGCAAACCAAATTTCGACAGCTTTCTTAAAATCTTCTTTTGAAACCGGTGGTATGGTACGCTGTACTCCTTCTGCATCAACACCAGGTTGCCAAGCCCACAACACCAAATCATCTTCGGTCATATGCTTTATAAGTTCTACATGGCTTCTGTTACCATTGGTGCTTTTATCAAGTAAACGTTCTGCAATTTGAGCTCGAGAAAGTCCTTCCCAACCCATTGAAGCGGGTGCCAAAGACCAATGTGGAGCTCCCGGTACTCCTGAATATTTATTATTCTCCGAATTATGACAGGTATTACAATTTGTAGCCTGAAATCCCTTATTATCCTCACCTCTTGCCATTCCAAAATAATGAGGATGGCGGTCATTACCTTGTTTAGGAATATTATCGTTGGGATGGCAATTCATACAACGTTGATGGGTTAGCACATCCATCATCTTATTGTAAGCATCATCCGATTTGTATATTTCAGATTGCTGATTTTCCAGTAATCGATATTCAAAAATTTTAGGTGAATTTGCTAGAGCAAGCAACACACCTATACTACTAATTGCTAGAAAGATAAACCAAGTTTTGAGCTTCATTTTAGTTAATTAAAATATAGTTTCCAAAACCATATGCTTATGAAGATAAGGAAACCTTTACACATATTTTAATCCAATAAAATCATTTTCTTCTTTATAAAGTCTATAAAAATTTAACCTTTAGGAAGAAACACCTCAGCCATCATACATCTTGCACTACCACCACCACATGTTTCTATGGTCTCTAAAGAACTATGAAGAATAGGACAATGATGCTCTATTTGGGAAATTTGTATTGGAGTTAGACTGTTAAAAGCAGCTGTACTCATCACCATGTACTTTTGACCTTCACCACCTAAAACCTGCAACATATTACCAGCGAAATGATGCATTTGTTTTTCAGTAATCGTTATTATTTCCTTACCATCATTCTTAAGGTGGTCTAGAACATTCTTCCTTTCTTTCTTGTCATCAATAGAATCAGTGCAAATTATAGCAAAGTTCTCTGCCAACGCCATCATAACGTTGGTATGATAAATAGGCAACCTTTTACCATCTACAGATTGATTTGCCGTGAATATCACCGGAAAATAGTCAAAATCTTCACAAAATTCAATGAATAAATCTTCATCTGCACGTTGAGATAATGCACAATATGCTTTTTTATTCACCCTATCTATTAAAATACTCCCAGTGCCTTCAAGAAACAGCCCCTCATCTTCGGCTGAAGTGTAATCAATTACATCATTAATTTTAAAACCGCTCTTTTCTAAGATTACGAATATATCTTCTCTACGCTCATTTCTTCTATTTTCAGCAAACATAGGGTATACACCGACAACACCATTAGAGTGAAAGGATATCCAATTATTTGGGAAAATACTATCCGGTGTATCAGGTTCTTTCGTGTCATCAACAACAATAACATTGACCCCTTTGTTTTTTAATACGGATACAAAGTCATCAAACTCTTCTTGAGCTTTTTTATTAATATCTTGATTCTTCAAATCAATATCTTCCATAAAGTAGTTATTGACTGCGGTCTGTTCATTCATTCTGAAAGACACTGGACGAATCATTAGTATGGTATTAGTTATTTGCATATCTGGGTACTAATTAAATTTCTCTTTTATTTTTTATTATAATTTATGCTCTTATAAGGGGTAATGTACTGCAACGTAATAGCCCTTCTTGTTTAGAAATTTCTGCATATGGAATTTCTTCAACCGTAAAACCTTGCTCACGTAACCAATTATTTAAGCGCGTAAAATTACGCTCGGAAACAATGACATCAGGAGAAATTGAAAATACATTGCTAAACATATGATACATTTCCTGAGCATCAATTTCAAATATATTTTCTTTGCCAAAAAAATCTACTAACCATTGATATTCTTCCTCTACAAGAAATCCGTTCTTATGCAATATGGCTTTCCCTTTGCCTAATGGCTGAAAGCAACAGTCTAAGTGTAACGCATTATCTTGGGCAACCGTATTGGACTTTCTTAACTCAAAGGATTTAATGGTCTTGTGTGGAAACTGCTTCGTTAAATATTCTACGGCCGCTTTATTTGTTCGTGCTGTTATATATGATGAATAATCTGCTGCGGTATAAGTACCTACAAATATATATTCGTTCCATGGCATAACATCACCGCCTTCTACATGAACATTGGCAGGCGGTTGTAGAATATTTTTTTCGTCAATTTTATCAAGAACATGTAAAATTGCCTCTACTTCTTGTTCGCGATCAGGCAATATATTTGCTTTGATCAATTTATCTTCAATTACAAAAGCAATATCTCTTGTAAATATCTGATTGCAGTTCTCTAAAACTTCCGGTCGAAAAACTTTTACATTGTACTTCTCAAATACCTTTCTAAAGGCTTCCATTTCTTGAACCATATCTGATTCTTTAGGATATGTGCCTGCTTTAATATGCTCTAAGGATTTTGGATCATACGCTTCTTCAACTGTAGGAACAGGCCCTGAACTTTTAGCTATACCTAAAACAACAGCCTTTAATGGTGATATTTCGTCTTTAATATTTAATTGAAGCATGGGTATTCTATTTATATATGATTAAAAAATAGCACAAAAAAAAGCTCCTTTAAAAATTAAAAGAGCTTTTTGTTTTTTTATTAACGGTAGCAATCTACCTCTTGTCAAGTTCGACAAAAGGTCTTAATTTTTCTCCGATATATATTTGTCTCGGTCTTCCGATAGGCTCACCGTTCAATCTCATTTCTCTCCATTGAGAAATCCATCCTGGCAATCTTCCTAATGCAAACATTACAGTAAACATTTCGGTAGGAATACCTAAAGCTCTATAGATAATACCCGAATAAAAATCAACATTCGGATATAATTTACGGTCTACAAAATAGGGATCTTCCAATGCCTCTTTGGCCAAGCCTTTAGCAATTTCCAAAATTGGATCTTCAATCCCCAAATCTGCTAAAACTTCGTCGGCCGCCTGTTTGATAATTTTGGCCCTAGGGTCAAAATTCTTATATACTCTATGCCCAAAGCCCATTAATCTAAAAGGATCATTCTTATCCTTAGCTTTGGCCATATATTTTTTAGTATCACCACCATCCTTTTGAATCGCCTCCAACATTTCCAATACGGCTTGATTCGCTCCACCGTGCAATGGACCCCATAATGCTGAAATACCTGCCGAAAGTGATGCAAATAGTCCCGCATGGGAAGAACCTACAATACGTACGGTTGAGGTAGAGCAATTTTGCTCATGATCTGCGTGTAAAATCAATAACTTATCTAGAGCATCGATTACAATTTTATTCCTTTTGTATTCTTGCGTAGGCTTCTTGAACATCATTTTATGAATGTTCTCTACATATCCTAAGCTATCATCTCCATAATCTAAAGGCAAACCTTTCTTCTTACGAAGCGTCCAAGCTACTAAAACTGGGAATTTGGCGAGTATCCGTACAATAGCACCGTACATTTCATCCTTTGAGGTAACGTTTACCGAAATTGGGTTAAAGGCTATAAGTGCACTGGTCAAAGAAGATAACACTCCCATTGGATGTGCCGATTTTGGAAAAGCATCCAGAATCTTTTTCATTTCCTCGTCAACGTGAGATTCATTTTTTATATCTACATGAAAAGCCTCCAATTGTTCCTTATTTGGAAGTTCTCCAAAAATCAACAAATATGCTACTTCTAAAAAATCAGCTTTTTCAGCTAGTTCTTCAATAGAATACCCTCTATATCGTAAGATTCCTTTCTCACCATCTAAGAATGTAATGGCACTTTCACAAGAACCGGTATTCTTAAAACCCGGATCTATTGTAATAATCCCTTTGGTGTCTGAACGCAACGATTTAATATCAATTGCAAGTTCATCTTCGGTTCCCTTTATTACAGGAAACTCATATTTTTCACCATTATATTCTAAAATAGCTTTATCTGACATTTTTAATTTTTACGTTATAAATACTTCTCGTAAAGTTAGCAAAACACGTTCGTTTTAACAATTACAACATTCTGTTTGGGCTAAAATTAACAATTACTTCTATCAACTACATAACTTACAACAGATATAATGATTTATAGTATTCATCTAATGATTTATCCCAAGTAAAACGAGCCTTTTTAGCGTTTGCCTGAATCTTTTCCCAGGTGGGTCTATCCTTTTCCCAAATGGTCAAAGCTTCATCAAAACTCGATACCATATTTTTAATTTGTTCGTCGTAAGTTTCACCCGAAAATGCAAAACCAGTTTTCATATGCTCAACAGTATCTTTAAGCCCCCCGGTATGATGAACCAAACATGGATTACCATTTCTCATGGCCAACATTTGACTAATACCACATGGCTCAAATAAACTTGGCATAAAATATAAATCGGTCTCCAAATACATGGAATCTATCAAGTCTTCGGATTGCCCATTGGTGAACACAAAATTCTTATGCTTGTAACTCATTTCACGAAAAAATTCTTCGTAATCTGGATCACCTGTACCTAACAACATAAAAATGCCTTCAATTTCATTTAAACGAGCAAGCATTTTCTCAAAAGCTTCGGGTGAACGTTTTAAAAAATAGAATTTTTGTTCGGTTAAGCGCGCCACACTAGACACAATAAATTTTGGTCTATTACCCACATACTGCATAATTTTCTCACCGGTATGAGCTAGAAAATCAGCTTTATATTTTTTTGAAGTGTCTTGAAGCCATCTAAATAAAGCTTTTACGGTATTCCTATACAACAAGCCTGTTTCAGCTACTCGAATATTACCATAATTACTCGCATTTAGGATACCAAAAAGCCTACCTTCATTATCAGCCTTTTGCAAATCAACTTCTAAGCTTTCACCACCAATAAATTCAGGTCTTCTACTTGGCAATAGAACATCCTCCTTATAAGATGGAGAAACCGTATGAACAGCATCTGCCAATCGTATCCCTACCGCCATCAGATTGATACAATCTTGATAACGGGGATCCATAAGAGCTTTATGGTCTAACTCAACCTCGGGAAACCAATTATTAACAGAAGCATAATTATTATAAAAAGGCCTTATACCCTGAATTGCTAAATTATGAATACTATATACGTACCTCATTTTTTTCAAATCTTGGTACTCTGGATGGTACTTTTTTATGAACAACAAGGCGGCAGCATGCCAATCATGCATATGTACGATATCCAAATCTCCAAAAGCGCCAATTTTTATAGCCTCAGCAGTAGCTGCACAAAAAATTACAAATTTTATAAAATCATTATAAAAAGGCTCGGTTGGATCATCGTGATATATATGTGCTATTCCGCCTTCAAGAATTTCAGGATGATGAATTACATAATGAGTGATATTCGCATCGACCTTCTTAGGTACTACCTCATATAATTCGGCGGTGTATGGCATACCTCTAAGACTAAACTCTAGTTTCGTCTTAAAAATTCCATTTTTATGCAATCTTGAATAGGCAGGTACAACTACATGAGCTTTATCACCTCTTCTCGAAATCTCTCTCGGCACATCTCTAACTACATCACCCATTCCACCAGCCTTACAATCTGGAATGGCATCATTCTCAGCTGAAACAAAAAGAAAATTATTCATACGCTAACAAAGGGAGGTTATTATTGGATTATTCTCAAAAGGTAGTTAAAGTTTCGGAGTACGCCAAAAAAAAAAGCCTTTCCAAAAGGAAAGGCTTAAATCAATTAAATTTTTAGAAAACTACCCTATTTTAAATGCTTTTTCCTGAGGATAGTAAGCTGTACTACCTAGCTCTTCTTCAATTCGAAGTAGTTGGTTATATTTTGCCATACGATCTGATCTTGAGGCAGAACCGGTCTTGATCTGACCTGTATTTAAAGCTACTGCTAAATCTGCAATGGTATTATCTTCTGTTTCTCCTGAACGGTGAGACATAACACAGGTATAACCAGCATTTTTGGCCATATTCACTGCCGCAATAGTTTCAGTCAAGGTTCCAATTTGATTTACTTTTATCAAAATTGAATTAGCAATACCCTTTTCTATACCTGTAGCTAAACGCTCAACATTGGTAACAAACAAATCATCACCTACCAATTGAACTTTATCGCCAATTTTATCTGTTAATGATTTCCATCCATCCCAATCATTTTCGTCCATACCGTCCTCAATAGAGATGATAGGATATTTCGCGCTTAAATCTGCTAAATATTGAGCTTGCTCTTCAGATGTTCTAATTACACCTTTATCTCCTTCAAACTTGGTGTAGTCATATTTTCCATTTACATAGAACTCGGCCGCAGCACAGTCTAATGCGATCATTACATCATCACCCAAAGAATACCCAGCATTTTTCACAGCTTTAGCTATTGTCTCCAAAGCATCTTCGGTACCACCAGCTAAATTAGGTGCAAAACCACCCTCATCACCTACAGCCGTACTAAGACCGCGGTCATGTAATACCTTTTTCAAATGGTGAAAAATCTCAGTACCCATCTGCATTGCATGAGAAAAGCTCTTAGCTTTAACAGGCATTACCATAAACTCTTGAAAAGCAATAGGCGCGTCTGAGTGAGAACCACCATTAATTATGTTCATCATAGGTACTGGAAGTGTATTAGCACTAACACCACCAACATATCTAAAAAGAGAAAGTCCTAGTTCATTTGCAGCAGCCTTTGCAGCAGCTAAAGAAACCCCAAGAATTGCATTTGCACCTAATTTAGATTTATTCGGAGTTCCATCTAAATCAATCATAGTTTGATCCAAAAGATTTTGGTCAAACACATTCATTCCTAAAATCTCCTCTGCAATAATATTATTCACATTATCAACAGCTTTACTTACGCCTTTGCCCATGAAAGCCTTTCCTCCATCACGAAGTTCAACAGCTTCATGTTCACCGGTAGAAGCTCCAGAAGGAACCGCTGCTCTACCCATTATTCCATTTTCAGTAACTACATCTACTTCCACTGTTGGATTTCCCCTTGAATCTAGTATTTGCCTTGCGTGAACATTTAATATGATACTCATTTATATTGTTTTTATTGGTTGAAAAATTAAAAAGTAAAGATACAAAACCATGGTTTCTCCAAGTTTGTTTAATCCGTACATTTCCTAATTAAATACTATTTATTTAAACTATTTCGTTACGTCTAGCACTTTTCTTGATTAATTTGAAAAAATCATCAAAAAGATACTCTGCATCATGTGGACCTGGACTCGCTTCTGGATGATATTGAACAGAAAATACATCTTTATTCTTCATACGAATGCCTGCAACTGTTTTATCATTTAGATGCACATGTGTAATTTCTAAATTAGCATTAGCCTCAGTTTCTTCCCTATTAATAGCAAAACCGTGATTTTGAGACGTTATTTCTCCCTTACCAGTTAATAAATTTAATACAGGATGATTTATTCCTCTGTGCCCATTGTGCATTTTATAAGTTGACACACCATTCGCCAAAGCCAATACTTGATGACCTAAACAGATACCGAATAAAGGTTTGTCCGTTTGTATCATTTTCTTTGCAGCAGCAATTGCGTCGATCAAAGGTTCTGGATCGCCAGGGCCATTAGATATAAAGAACGCATCAGCATTCCACGAAGACATGTTTTCAAAACTAGAATTATATGGAAACACTTTTACGTAAGCATCTCTTTTTACTAGATTTCGTAATATATTCTTCTTGATTCCAATATCTAAAGCTGCAATTTTATAAGTAGCATTTTCGTCTCCAACAAAATACGCTTCTTTCGTTGAAACTTTAGAAGCCAACTCAAGACCTTCCATACTCGGCACCTCACTTAATTGTTTCTTTAAAGCGTCTATATTATCAACATCAGTAGAAATAACAGCATTCATAGCTCCGTTATCTCTTATGTAACCTACTAACGCCCTTGTATCAACATCAGAAATAGCAAAAAGATTATTCTCATTTAAGAAATTCTGTAAACTATCATCAGCTAACGGTCTAGAATATTCGTAACTAAAATTTCTACAAACTAAACCTGAAATTTTAATTGAATCAGACTCTACCTCTTCTTTATTTACCCCATAATTACCAATATGTGCATTGGTAGTCACCATAATTTGTCCAAAATAAGAAGGATCAGTGAATATTTCTTGATAACCTGTCATACCTGTATTAAAACAAACTTCACCAAAAGCAGTTCCTTCTTTGTCACCTACTGATTTACCATGAAAAATTGTACCATCAGCTAATAATATTAAAGCTTTTCTCTTTGCTTGATATTTCATTTTAGTCTAAAAATTTATTCGTTCACAAAAAAACAAAAAAAAAGGATAAGCTAGAAAGCTCATCCTTTTTCATTATAATTACTTATTGACAATTTATTCCTTAGAATCATCTGCCTTTACTTCATTATCAGTTTGAGCATCTGCTTCTGGATTTGATTCCTCAACAACTTTAGCTTCTTTAACCTCTTTCTCTGCAGAAATGGATTCAGCATCACTACCACCTGATCTTCTACTTCGTCTAGTTGATTTTTTCTTTGGCTTACCAGCATTATACAATTCGTTGAAATCAACCAACTCTATCATTGCCATATCAGCGTTATCACCTAAACGATTACCTAATTTGATAATTCTAGTATAACCACCTGGTCTATCAGCAACTTTTTCAGATACTACACTGAATAATTCAGTTACTGCATATTTATCACGTAGATTTTTAAAAACTATACGTCTATTGTGCGTTCCTTTTTCAGCACTAACATTATTTTCAGCTTTTGATTTAGTAATCAATGGCTCAATAAATTGTTTTAAAGCTTTTGCTTTAGCAACTGTAGTGTTGATTCTTTTGTGCTCAATTAAAGAACAAGCCATGTTAGCTAACATTGCTTTTCTATGCGCCGTCTTCCTACCTAAATGGTTAATTTTTTTACCGTGTCTCATTTTACAATTTTATCATCTTGCTACCAAACTCGTTCGAACGAGGAGCAAAATATGATTATTTAATCTTTATCTAATTTATATTTTGACAAATCCATTCCGAAACTTAATCCCTTGTTGATTACAAGCTCTTCTAGTTCAGTTAAAGATTTTTTACCGAAATTTCTAAACTTCATTAAATCGTTCTTATTAAAAGAAACTAAATCACCTAAGGTATCAACTTCAGCTGCTTTTAAACAATTTAGAGCACGAACCGAAAGATCCATATCTACTAATTTAGTTTTCAACAATTGCCTCATGTGTAAAGACTCCTCATCGTAAGTCTCTGTTTGAGCTATTTCATCTGCTTCTAACGTAATACGCTCATCAGAGAAAAGCATAAAATGATGAATTAATACTTTAGCTGCTTCAGTTAAAGCATCTTTAGGATGAATTGATCCATCAGAAGAAATTTCAAAAACCAATTTTTCATAATCAGTTTTTTGTTCAACACGAAAGTTTTCAATACTATATTTTACATTCTTGATAGGTGTAAAAATAGAATCAATTGCTATAGTACCTAACGGAGTACCTGATTTCTTATTTTCTTCTGCAGGTACGTAACCTCTTCCTTTTTCAATAGTAATTTCCATATTGATGCTAACTTTAGCATCCATATTACATATTACTAAATCAGGATTCAATACTTGGTAACCAGAAATGAATTTCTGAAAATCGCCAGCAGTCAATTGATTTTTACCACTTACAGATATAGATACAACTTCTGCTTCAGAGTCTTCAATTTGTTTCTTGAAACGAACTTGTTTCAAGTTCAAAATAATCTCTGTTACATCTTCTACAACGCCAGAAATCACCGAGAATTCATGCTCTACCTTATCTATCCTAACGGACGTAATAGCATGTCCTTCTAATGAAGAAAGCAATACACGTCTTAATGCATTCCCAACAGTCAATCCATAACCAGGTTCCAAAGGGCGAAATTCGAACTTCCCTTCGAAATCAGAGGAATCGATCATTATTACTTTATCGGGTTTCTGAAAATTAAATAATGCCATAATTGGATCAGTGTTGTTTATTTAGAGTATAACTCCACGATTAGTTGTTCTTTGATATTTTCTGGAATCTGTAATCTTTCAGGAATAGAAACATACGTTCCTTCCTTCTTTTCGCTATTCCAAGAAATCCATTCATAAACAGCACTACTTGCAGTTAATGAATCTTGTATGCTTTGAAGTGATTTTGATTTTTCTCTAACACCAACAACATCACCCGCTTTTAATGAATAAGAAGGTATGTTTACCAACTCGCCATTAACAGTGATATGTCTATGCGAAACTAATTGTCTAGCTCCACTTCTTGTAGGAGAAATACCCATTCTGAAAACAACGTTGTCTAAACGTGATTCACAAAGTTGAAGTAAAATTTCACCAGCAACACCTTCTTTTCTTTTTGCAGTTTGGAATAAGTTTCTGAATTGCTTTTCTAAAATACCATACGTATATTTAGCTTTTTGCTTCTCCATCAATTGAACAGAATATTCAGATTTTTTTCCTCTTCTTCTGTTATTTCCATGTTGCCCTGGAGGGTAATTTTTCTTTTCGAATGACTTATCGTCTCCGAATATTGCTTCGCCAAATTTACGAGCAATTTTAGATTTTGGTCCTGTATATCTTGCCATTTTCTTTAAATTTGAAAGTGAGATTATGAATTAAGGCTTATCCTTCGATAATCGTAACTACACTTTCGATGAAATATTAGTAATTAATTAAACTCTTCTTCTCTTAGGAGGTCTACAACCGTTGTGAGGCATAGGAGTAACATCAATAATTTCTGTTACTTCAATACCTGCATTGTGTAAAGATCTTATTGCAGATTCTCTACCATTTCCAGGTCCTTTTACATATACCTTAACTTTTCTTAAACCTGCTTCATGCGCAACTTTAGAACAGTCTTCTGCAGCTACTTGAGCAGCATAAGGTGTATTTTTCTTAGATCCTCTAAAACCTAATTTACCAGCAGATGACCAAGAAATCACATCTCCTTTTTTATTTGTCAAAGATATAATGATATTGTTGAAAGAAGCACTAATGTGAGCTTCACCAACTGAGTCAACTATAACTTTACGTTTCTTGGTAACTTTAGTATTTGCCTTTGCCATACCTAATTATTATTTAGTCGCTTTCTTCTTGTTAGCAACTGTTTTACGCTTTCCTTTTCTAGTTCTAGAGTTATTCTTGGTACGTTGACCTCTTAAAGGTAAACCTGACCTATGACGAATACCTCTATAACAGCCAATATCCATTAAACGTTTAATGTTCAACTGAGTTTCAGAACGTAATTCACCTTCAATTACAAATGCTGAAACAGCCTCTCTGATACGACCTATTTCATCATCATTCCAATCAGAAACCTTAGTATCTTCACTAACTTGGGCCTTACTCAAAATTTCTTGTGACCTACTTCTGCCAATTCCAAAAATGTAGGTTAAGGCGATCACGCCTCTCTTTTGTTTTGGTATATCAATACCTGCGATTCTTGCCATAATTACCCTTGTCTTTGTTTAAATCTAGGATTCTTTTTGTTGATTACGTACAACCTGCCTTTTCTGCGAACAATCTTGCAGTCGGCGCTTCTCTTCTTAACTGATGCTCTTACTTTCATCTTGTATCTTAGTATCTATATGTAATTCTTGCTTTCGTAAGGTCATACGGACTCATCTCCAATTTAACCTTATCACCAGGTAATAACTTGATATAGTGCATACGCATCTTACCTGAAATATGCGCTGTTACTACATGCCCATTCTCCAATTCTACCCGAAACATTGCATTTGACAATGCTTCTATGATAGACCCATCTTGTTCTATTGCTGCCTGCTTAGCCATAAATTATGCTACTTTTCTATTTTTGCCGGTTTTCATCAAACCATCATAATGTCTATTTAACAAATATGAATTTACTTGTTGTACCGTATCAATGGCTACACCTACCATAATTAATAGTGATGTTCCACCATAAAATAATGCCCAACCCGCCTGAACATCCATTAACTTCACTACTATCGCCGGTAAAATAGCCAGCAAAGCTAAGAAAATAGATCCAGGTAATGTTATTAATGACATAATCTTATCTAAATAATCTCCCGTTTCCTTTCCAGGACGTATTCCAGGTATAAAACCACCACTTCTTTTTAAATCATCTGCCATTTTATTGGTAGGAACCGTAATTGCAGTATAGAAGTACGTAAAAATTATAATTAGTATAGCAAATAATAAATTATATGCCCAACCGAATATATCACTAAACTGAACTTGCATCCACTGTCCAAAAGAAGTATCATCAAACGCACTACCTATCATACCAGGAACAAACATAATAGCTTGCGCAAATATAATTGGCATAACTCCAGAAGCATTTAACTTTAAAGGTATATACTGTCTAGAACCCATTATGTTCTTTTCATATCCACCAGACGCTGTACGTCGAGCGTACTGTACAGGAATTTGCCTTGTAGCCATTACTAAAAGAATACACGCTAATATTACCAAGAACCAAACAATGACCTCAATTAATATAAACATTAGTCCTCCGTTATTATCAGTTGTTCTTGAAATAAATTCTTGAACAAAAGATTGTGGCATCGTAGCAATAATACCTATCATAATTAATAAAGAAATACCGTTACCAATACCTTTATCAGTTATTTTTTCGCCAAGCCACATTGCAAATACAGTACCTGTTACCAATATAATAACAGCAGGAACCATAAAGTCCAATCCTTTGCCTAGTAAAAATGCAGTATCTCTAACACCAAATGCTTCTAAACCATACAGATAAGCAGGAGCTTGAACAATACAAATACCAATGGTTAACCATCTTGTAATTTGATTTATCGTCTTACGACCACTTTCCCCCTCTTTTTGCAGTTTTTGAAGATATGGTATTGCAATACCCATTAACTGCACAACAATAGATGCAGATATATATGGCATAATACCCAAAGCAAAAACAGAAGCATTAGCAAAAGCTCCTCCTGTAAATGCATTTAAAAGACCAAAAATACCCTGGTCAGTACTATCTGTCAATCCACCTAATTGAGTCGAATCTATACCTGGAAGTACAATTTGACAACCAAAACGATAAACCAACAAAAGACCCAATGTAATAAGAATTCTATTTCTTAGTTCTTCTATCTTCCAAATATTGGATATTGTATCAATAAAATTCTTCATGCTCTCGTTTATGCTTACAAACTTATTGCCTCTCCACCTGCTGCCTCAATAGCTGCTTTGGCAGAAACAGTAAATTTATGTACTGAAATTTTTAGTGGAGATTTTAATTCACCGTTACCTAAAATTTTCACTAAATCATTTTTACCAACTAAACCGTTTTCAATTAAGATATCTAAAGACACTTCATTAGTGATAATTTTACTATCAACAAGTTCTTGTAATTTTTCTAAATTGATACCTTGATAATCTTTACGATTAATATTTGTAAAACCAAACTTAGGTACACGACGTTGCAAAGGCATTTGACCACCTTCAAAACCAATTTTCTTAGAATAACCAGATCTTGACTTAGCTCCTTTATGACCTCTTGCAGCTGTTCCACCTTTTCCAGAACCTTGACCTCTTCCAAGACGTTTTCCGTCTCTATTCACTGAACCTTCTGCAGGCTGTAGATTATGTAAACCCATTCTATTCTATCTTTAAGCTTCCTCTGTGGAAACTAAATGTTTAACTTTATTTATCATTCCAAGAATGCTAGGTGTATCATCATGTTCAACAACCTGTCCAATTCTTTTTAAACCAAGTGCCTCTAAAGTCCTTTTCTGGTTTTGAGGTTTCTTAATTCCACTTTTTAATTGTGTAACTTTAATCTTTGCCATAATTCTACGCTTAGCCTTTAAATACTTTTTCTAAAGAAACACCTCTTTGTGCTGCAATTGTCTTCGCATCTCTAAGTTGTAATAAAGCATCAAAAGTAGCTTTTACAACATTATGTGGATTTGATGAACCTTGAGATTTAGAAAGTACATCATGTACCCCAACAGATTCTAATACTGACCTAACAGCACCACCAGCAATAACACCGGTACCATGAGATGCAGGTTGAATATAAACCCTAGCACCACCAAATTTACCTTTTTGCTCATGTGGTAAAGTACCTTTGTTTAAAGGAATACGAACTAAATTCTTTTTACCATCTTCAATAGCCTTAGCAATTGCTGTAGCAACTTCTTTAGATTTACCTAAACCATGACCTACAACGCCGTTTTCATCACCTACAACAACAATAGCAGAAAAACCAAATGCTCTACCACCTTTTGTTACTTTAGTTACACGTTGAATGCCAACTAATTTATCTTTTAAATCTAAACCGCCAGGCTTAACAGTTTCTACGTTTTTATATTTTTGGAACATACTAGTATATTAGAATTTTAATCCTGCTTCTCTTGCACCATCAGCTAAAGATTTTACTCTTCCATGATACAAATTACCTCCTCTATCGAAAGCTACCTTATCAAGGCCTGCTTTTACAGATTTCTCAGCAATTGTTTTTCCAACTAAAGCAGCAATCTCTGTTTTATTTCCCTTTGTTTTAGCAATATCCTTATCTCTAGAAGAAGCAGATGCTATTGTGATTCCTTTAACGTCATCTATAATTTGAGCGTAAATCTCACTATTACTTCTGAACACAGATAACCTTGGTCTTGCTGCAGTTCCAGAAGAAACCTTACGAATTCTACGTCGGATTCTTAATTTTCTTTGTGTCTTTGATAATCCCATAATACCCTTATATTAAGCTGACTTACCAGCTTTTCTTCTTAATATTTCACCTACAAACTTAATTCCTTTCCCTTTGTACGGTTCAGGTCTACGGAAAGATCTAATTTTTGCAGCAATATGACCAACTAATTGTTTGTCATAGGACGTTAGTTTTACAATTGGGTTCTTACCTTTTTCAGAAATAGTTTCAACCTTAACTTCTGGAGCCAGATCAAAAACTATATTATGAGAAAAACCTAAAGCTAAATCTAGTTTTTGACCTTGATTACTTGCTCTATACCCAACACCTACCAATTCTAATTCTTTGGTCCATCCTTTAGAAACACCTTCAACCATATTAGTTATCAGTGATCTATATAAACCGTGCTTTGCTTTATGATCCTTAGAATCTGACGGTCTTGTCACCCAAGCCTGTCCATCTTCTACTTTAACCGCAACATCAGAAAACTCTTGAGTCAATTCACCTAACTTTCCTTTTACAGAAATGATATTGTCATTGATTTCAATTGTAACTCCTTCAGGAATCGCGATTGGATTATTACCTATTCTAGACATCTTCTAAATCTTTAATCAATTAATAAACGTAGCACAAAACTTCACCACCCACTTTTTCTGCCTTTGCTTGTTTGCTTGTCATTACACCGTGAGATGTAGAAACAATAGCAATACCTAAACCATTCAATACACGTGGTAAATCTTCGTTACCAGCATACTTTCTAAGACCCGGTTTACTGATACGTTGAATTTTCTTAATGACAGGTTCTTTAGTAAGTTTGTCATATTTTAAAGCTATTTTAATAGCTCCTTGAACCTTATTGTCCTCAAACTTATAACTTAAAATATATCCTTGATCGAATAATATTTTAGTTATCTCTTTTTTTAGATTCGACGCAGGAATTTCAACAACCCTGTGACCCGCTCTACTAGCGTTTCTAACTCTCGTTAGGTAATCTGCAATAGTATCTGTTACCATTTATATATAATTCGGAGACGGTTTTCAGCAACTAAGCTAAACCTGAAACCATTAATAATTCTTTTTTACCAGCTTGCTTTTTTAACACCAGGTATTAAACCAGCGTTAGCCATTTCTCTAAACATTACCCTAGAAATACCAAAAGTTCTCATGTAACCCTTAGGTCTACCAGTTAACTTACATCTATTGTGTAATCTTACCGGAGATGCATTCTTAGGTAATCTCTGTAAAGCTTCATAGTCTCCAGCTTCTTTCAAAGCTTTTCTCCTTTCAGCATAAATTGCTACAGTTCTTTCCCTTTTTCTCTCACGGGCCTTCATTGATTCCTTAGCCATACTAATTCTTTTTAAAAGGTAATCCTAATTCAGTTAATAAAGATTTTGCTTCCTTGTCAGTTTCTGCCGAGGTTACAAAAGTAATATCCATTCCGTTAATTCTATTGATTTTATCAATATTAACTTCTGGAAAAATAATCTGTTCGGTAATACCTAAGTTATAATTTCCACGACCATCAAAGCCAGTAGCTTTAATACCTTGAAAATCCCTTACTCGTGGTAAAGCAGAAGTTACTAAACGATCTAAGAATTCGTACATGCGCTCACCTCTTAGAGTAACCTTTGCACCAATTGGCATACCTTTTCTTAATTTAAAGGCAGCAACATCTTTTTTAGATAATGTAGCAACTGCTTTTTGACCCGTAATCATTGTCATTTCATCAAGTGCGTGGTCAATAAGCTTTTTATCAGCAACAGCAGCACCTACTCCTCTACTCATTACTATTTTCTCTAATTTAGGAACCTGCATTACATTACTGTAACCAAATTCTTCGGTAAGGGCAGCAATAATTCGCTCCTTATACTCTTTCTTTAATCTTGTAACGTATGCCATAACTAAATTACTTCTTTGGATTTTTTGGAAACCCTAACTTTTTTACCATCCTTCATCTCATAACCAACTCTTGTAGTATCTCCGGATTTACCATCGATTAAAGAAAGGTTTGAAATATGGATTAAAGCTTCTTTTTTTACAATACCACCTTGAGGATTCTTAGCACTAGGCTTCTCATGTTTAGATACCATATTAGCACCTTCAACAATGGCTTTATTTTTCTCAAGATCTACACGCATTACCTTACCTTCGGTTCCCTTGTGGTCACCAGCAGTAATTCTTACTGTATCTCCTGTTTTAATTTTTAACTTTTTCATCTTGTCAGTTATATTATAATACCTCTGGGGCCAATGATACAATCTTCATGAATTGCTTATCTCTAAGCTCTCTTGCAACAGGTCCAAAAACACGAGTACCTCTCATTTCTCCTGCAGGGTTCAACAATACACAAGCGTTATCATCAAATCTGATATAAGACCCATCAGGTCTTCTTACCTCTTTTTTAGTGCGAACTACAACCGCAGTTGATACCGCTCCTTTTTTGATACCTCCGTTAGGAGTTGCCTCTTTTACAGTAACAACAATTTTGTCACCAATTGACGCATATCTTCTTTTAGTACCACCAAGAACACGGATAGTTAAAACTTCCTTTGCTCCTGTGTTATCCGCAACCTTTAATCTAGATTCTTGCTGTAACATAACTTATTTAGCTCTTTCTAAGATTTCTACTAATCTCCAACATTTGGTTTTACTCATAGGACGAGTCTCCATGATTTTTACCGTATCACCAATATTGCAGTCATTTTTTTCGTCATGCGCGACATATTTCTTAGTCTTCAAAACGAATTTACCGTACATAGGATGCTTTACTCTTTTCACTTCAGCAACAACAATGGATTTCTCCATTTTATCACTAGTGACTACTCCTACTCTCTCTTTTCTTAAGTTTCTTTTTTCCATAAAGCACAACCAATTATTGGTTTTCCCTATTAGTTAATTCAGTAGCCAATCTTGCCACCGTTCTCCTTACTTTTCTTATCTGAAGCGGATTTTCTAACGGAGTTACAAAATGTGCCATTTTCAAATCTCCATGTTGCTTCTTATACTCGGCCAATTTCTCCGTAAGTCCTTCTACAGACATTTCTTTAATCTCTTGTTTTTTCATCGTTACTTACGTTTAATTTGCTACCTCGTAATCTCGAGCCACAATAAATTTTGTTTTAACAGGAAGTTTTTGTGCCGCTAATCTTAAAGCTTCTTTTGCTACTTCCATTGGAACTCCAGCCACTTCGAACATTATTCTACCTGGCTTAACCACAGCAACAAAATATTCAGGTGCACCCTTACCTTTACCCATACGTACCTCTAGAGGCTTTTTGGTTATCGGCTTATCCGGAAATATTTTGATCCACAATTGACCTTCTCTCTTCATAAATCTTGTAGCAGCAATACGAGCAGCTTCAATTTGGCGTGAAGTCAAAAATGTAGCACCATCAACATTCTTTATACCGAACATACCATTTGAAAGTTGGTGTCCTCTTCCAGCTAGACCTTTCATACGGCCCTTCTGCATCTTACGGAACTTCGTTCTTTTCGGTTGTAACATTACTTTAGTTCTTTAAAAAATTACTTTCTACGACGTTGTTTTCTTCCACCTTCTTGCTTACCACCTTTAGAGGAATCACTTTTTTGCATTCCTACCAATGGAGATAAATCTCTTTTACCGTAAACCTCACCTTTCATAATCCAAACTTTAATACCAAGTTTACCATATGTAGTTTGAGCTTCTTGTAAGGCATAATCAATATCAGCCCTAAAGGTCGATAATGGAATTCTACCATCTTTATAAGATTCTGAACGAGCCATTTCAGCACCATTCAATCTTCCAGAAATTTGAATTTTAATACCTTCAGCATTCATACGCATTGCTGCAGCGATTGCCATTTTAATTGCTCTTCTAAAAGAAATTCTACTCTCTATTTGACGAGCAACACTTGCCGCTACTAGATTCGCATCTAATTCTGGCCTTTTTATTTCGAAAATATTGATTTGAACCTCCTTATTGGTGATTTTCTTCAACTCCTCTTTTAACTTATCAACTTCTTGACCACCTTTACCGATAATAATACCAGGTCTAGCTGTGGTTACAGTAACAGTTATTAATTTAAGGGTACGTTCTATTATAACTCTAGAAACACTAGCTTTAGAAAGTCTGGCATGAATATACTTACGTATTTTATCATCCTCAGCCAATTTATCACCATAATCATTTCCACCATACCAGTTAGACTCCCAACCTCTAATGATTCCTAGACGATTTCCTATTGGATTTGTTTTCTGTCCCATTCTAGTTTTCTGTTATATTTTTAGACCCTAAAACCAATGTTACATGGTTTGAACGTTTTCTAATTCTATGCGCTCTACCTTGTGGAGCAGGACGCAATCTTTTCAACATTGCACCACCATCAACTCTAATTTCAGCAACAACTAAATCTGCATCTTCTAAATTTGCATCTTCATTCTTGGCTTGCCAGTTTGCTAAAGCAGACAATAATAACTTTTCCAATTTTCTTGAAGCCTCCTTAGGATTGAACCTCAATATTGCCAAAGCATTTTCTACCTTTACACCTCTAATCAAGTCAGCTACAAGACGCATTTTTCTTGGTGAAGTAGGGCAGTTATTCAACTTAGCGAAAGCTACCATCTTCTTTTCAGCCTTTATTCTTTCGGCCATCTGTTTTTTACGAACTCCCATAGCTTACTTTTTTCCTTTGTTTTTCGCACCTACGTGACCTCTAAAAGATCTGGTTGGTGAAAATTCCCCAAGTTTATGTCCTACCATGTTTTCTGTTACAAAAACAGGTACAAATTGTTTTCCGTTATGAACTGCTATAGTCATCCCAACAAAATCAGGAGTTATCATAGAAGCTCTTGACCAAGTTTTAATTACCGACTTCTTACCGGATGAAACACTTTGTTGGATTTTTTTCTCCAAGCTATAGTGAACGTATGGTCCTTTTTTTAGTGAACGTGCCATTTCTTTCTACTTTTTTATTTCTTTCTACGTTCTATTATATACTTATTGGTGCTCTTGGTTTTAGAACGAGTTCTGAATCCTTTAGCAGGTATTCCGTTTCTCGATCTTGGATGTCCTCCAGAAGCTCTACCTTCACCACCACCCATTGGGTGATCGACAGGGTTCATTGCAACTGGTCTAGTTCTTGGTCTTCTACCCAACCATCTACTTCTACCAGCTTTACCAGAAACCAATAATTGATGATCCGAGTTAGATACAGCACCTATAGTAGCCATACAACCAGAAAGAATTAATCTTGTTTCTCCAGATGGCATTTTAACAGTAACAAACTTACCGTCCTTAGCCATAAGTTGAGCAAATGTACCTGCACTTCTTGCCATTACGGCACCTTGACCAGGTCTTAACTCAATACATGATATTATTGTACCTAAAGGTATTTCTCTTAATGGTAATGCGTTTCCAATTTCTGGAGCCACCGAATCACCAGAGGAAATCTGCTGATCAACTTGCAATCCATTTTGAGCAATAACATATCGCTTTTCACCATCAGCATACTCTAAAAGAGCAATAAATGCTGTTCTATTTGGATCATATTCAATAGACTTTACAGAAGCTAGCACATCTTGCTTATCCCTTTTAAAGTCTATCACACGATACCTTCTCTTATGACCTCCACCTTTTTGGCGAATTGTCATTTTTCCTTGACTGTTTCTACCTCCGGACTTTTTTAACGGAGCAAGCAAGCTCTTCTCCGGCTTATCAGCAGTAATGGCGTCAAATCCATTTACTACTCTAAAACGCTGTCCTGGAGTGATTGGTTTTAATTTTCTAACTGACATTTCTTGTCTTTATAGATTACTGTAAAAATCGATAATATCACCCTCTACAACATCAACAATTGCTTTTTTAATTGCATTTGTTTTACCATGCTGAACTCCAGTTTTTGTATATCTGGATTTTCTGGTGGGTCCGTAATTCATAGTACGAACCTTCTTTACTGAAACACCATAAGTAGCTTCAATTGCATCCTTAATTTGCAATTTATTTGCCTTAGGGTTAACTACGAAACCATAACGATTATTCAACTCGCTATCAGCAGTCATCTTCTCCGTTATAATTGGCTTTATCAACACACTCATGCTATTATTGTTTATTTAAATTCGATTCGATTCCTTCTAAAGAGCTTTCCAACAACACTACACTGTTAGCATTAAGAATTTTATAAGTACTTAATTCTGAGTTAGTTATAACTTCAGAGCCTTTAAAATTACGCGAAGACAAATATACACCTTTATTTGAATCACCCAACACTATTAAAGATTTTTTGTTCTCAAGACCTAAAGTCCTTAAAACCTGTATAAAATCTTTTGTTTTCGGAGTGTCGAAATCAAAGTCTTCAACTACTAAAATTGCATTTTCTTTAGATTTTAAAGACAAGGCTGATTTTCTTGCCAAACGCTTTAAATTCTTGTTCAATTTTTGAGTATAATCCTTAGGTCTTGGTCCAAAAATTCTACCCCCACCTCTAAAGATTGGTGATTTAATACTACCAGCTCTTGCTGTACCTGTACCTTTTTGTTTTTTAATCTTCCGAGTACTTCCAGCAATTTCGGCTCTTTCCTTTGCCTTATGCGTTCCTTGTCTTTGGTGTGCCAAATATTGCTTAACATCCAAATAAACTGCGTGATCATTAGGCTCTATAGCGAAAACATCATCAGAAAGGTTTGCCTTTCTACCTGTGTCTTTTCCTTTAATATCTAAAACTGCTATTTTCATTACATCCACCTTTGTATAGTTACATAAGCATTCTTATGGCCCGGAACACAACCTTTTACAACTAAAAGATTCTTTTCTGGAACTACTTTTAAAACTTTCAGGTTTTGAACCGTAACACGATCCGTACCCATTCTACCGGCCATTTTCATACCTTTGAAAACTCTTGCAGGATATGACGCAGCACCAATAGAACCTGGGGCCCTAAGTCTGTTATGCTGACCATGCGTCGCTTGACCCACACCAGCAAAACCGTGACGCTTTACCACACCTTGAAAACCTTTACCCTTAGATGTACCAATAACATCTACGAATTCGCCTTCAACAAAAACGTCAACACCTACAGTGTCACCTAATTTAAAATCACCTTCAAAATCTTGGAACTCAACGACTTTTTTCTTAGGAGAAGCACCTGCTTTTTTAAAATGGCCTAACTCAGCCTTATTAGCACGACTTTCTGCCTTGTCATCGAAACCAAGCTGAAGAGCACTATACCCGTCAACCTCTTCGGTTCTGACTTGGGTAACTACACATGGCCCAGCTTCTATTACGGTACATGGAATATTCTTTCCATTCTCGTCAAAAATACTAGTCATGCCTATTTTCTTTCCTATTAACCCAGACATACTTATTTATATTAATTATTACTTATTAAATTCTTTACAAAAAAATAGGGTCAAAATAATTTAACCCTAAATTATTTTTTCCATTTTTCCTTCGCACGCAGCTTAGGACATGTAGCCTAACCCATAATCGGGATAGACAGCAAATTTACACCTTAATCTCTACTTCTACACCACTTGGAAGCTCTAACTTCATAAGTGCATCAATAGTTTTTGATGAAGAACTATAAATATCCAATAATCTCTTATAAGAACTTAATTGGAACTGTTCTCTAGACTTCTTGTTCACGTGTGGTGAACGCAAAACGGTGAATATTTTTTTATGCGTTGGTAATGGAATTGGTCCTGTTACTACAGCACCGGTAGTCTTTACCGTTTTTACAATCTTCTCGGCAGACTTATCTACCAAATTGTGATCGTAAGATTTTAGTTTTATTCTAATTTTCTGACTCATGTCCTAAATTTATGCTGTTATTCCTTTTGCTGCTTTGATTACTTCTTCTGATATGTTAGAAGGAGTTTCTGCATAATGTGAAAATTCCATTGTTGACGTTGCACGACCCGAAGATAAAGTTCTAAGTGAAGTAACATATCCGAACATTTCAGATAATGGAACAGTCCCTTTTACAACTTTAGCACCAGCTCTATCACTCATATCGCCGATAGCACCTCTACGTCTGTTTAAATCTCCAACGATATCACCCATATTTTCCTCAGGGGTAATAACCTCTAACTTCATTATTGGCTCCATTATTACAGCACCTGCAGCTTTACCCGCAGCCTTGTAACCCATTTTTGCAGCCAATTCGAAAGAAAGCGCATCAGAATCCACAGCGTGGAAAGATCCATCCTTAAGAACAACTTTCATCGTATCCATTTCATAACCGGCCAAAGGTCCATTCTGCATTGCAGCTTGAAATCCTTTTTCCACAGATGGTATAAATTCTTTTGGAATACGACCACCTTTTATCTGATCTACGAATTGAAGTCCTTCTCCTTCGAAATCCTCATCCGCAGGACCCATTTCAAATACAATATCACCAAATTTACCACGTCCACCAGATTGCTTCTTATAAGTTTCTCTATGTGAAGCTGTTTTAGTCAATGCTTCTTTATATTCTACTTGAGGCTCACCTTGATTAACCTCTACCTTAAATTCTCTTCTTAAACGATCTACAATAATATCTAAGTGCAACTCGCCCATTCCAGAAATAATAGTCTGACCTGAAGCTTCATCGGTTTTCACTTGAAAAGTTGGATCTTCTTCTGCCAATTTAGACAACGCCATTCCTAACTTATCTACATCAGCCTTAGTTTTAGGTTCAACAGCAATACCAATAACCGGTTCTGGGAAATTCATACTTTCCAAAACAATTGGGTGCTTTTCATCAGACATGGTATCACCAGTCTTTATATCCTTGAAACCTACTGCCGCTCCAATATCACCTGCTTCGATATAATCGATAGCATTTTGCTTATTAGAGTGCATTTGATATATACGAGAAATACGCTCTTTTTTTCCAGAACGGTTATTCAATATATATGAACCCGCATCTAAACGACCAGAATATGTTCTAAAAAAAGCTAACCTTCCAACAAATGGATCAGTAGCAATTTTAAAAGCTAATGCCGAAAAAGGCTCCTTTACACTAGGTTTACGTCTTTCAATCGCACCTGTATCAGGGTTTGTACCTTCAATAGCTTCCTTATCCATAGGAGATGGAAGATATCTACAAACAGCATCCAATAAAAACTGAACACCTTTATTTTTAAATGAAGAACCACAAATCATTGGAATGATTGCGCGATCCATTACAGCAGCTCTTAAAGCAGCATGAACTTCATCTTCAGAAATAGAATCTTCATCTTCGAAGAATTTTTCCATCAATTGTTCATCATACTCAGCTACAGCTTCAATCAAGGCAGCTCTATACTCCTTAACCTCTGCCTTCATATCCTCAGGAATATCGATAACATCAAAAGTAGCACCGAAGCCCTCTTCATGCCATACGATAGCTCTGTTTTTTGCTAAATCCACTATACCTCTAAAATCGGATTCATCACCGATTGGAAGTACAATTGGAACTGCATTTGAACCTAACATTTCCTTTACTTGCTTACAAACCATAAGGAAATTAGAACCTTGACGATCCATTTTGTTCACAAATCCAATTCTTGGAACCTTATAGTTATCCGCCAATCTCCAGTTAGTTTCCGATTGTGGCTCAACACCATCAACAGCACTAAACAAAAAGACTAAACCATCTAAAACACGTAAAGAACGATTTACCTCAACGGTAAAATCAACGTGTCCCGGGGTATCGATAATGTTAAAATGATAATCCATTGCCTCAGCAGTTGGTTCACCATTCTCTTTAGGAAATTTCCACTCACAAGTAGTGGCAGCCGAAGTAATTGTAATACCTCTTTCCTGCTCTTGCTCCATCCAGTCCATAGTGGCTGCACCATCATGAACTTCACCTATTTTATGACTAACTCCCGTATAAAAAAGAATACGTTCAGTAGTGGTGGTTTTACCAGCATCAATGTGCGCAGCAATACCTATGTTTCTTGTATATCTTAAATCTCTTGCCATTTCCGATTAAAATCTAAAGTGAGAGAATGCTTTGTTTGCTTCAGCCATTTTGTGTGTATCGGTTCTTTTCTTAACCGCTGCACCTTCTTCTTTAGCTGCCGCTAAAATCTCCCCTGCTAATTTTTGAGACATCCCTTTTTCATTACGCTTTCTAGCATAACTAATCAACCATTTCATTGCAGTAGAAATCTTTCTGTCTGGCCTAATTTGCATAGGAATCTGGAACGTAGCTCCACCAACCCTTCTACTTCTTACTTCAACATGAGGCATTACATTACTTAATGCATCTTTCCACAACTCTAAAGCCGTTTTCTCATCATCGGTCTTTTTAGCATCTACGATGTCTATTGCATCATAAAAAACGCTAAACGCAACTGATTTTTTACCATCCCACATCATCATGTTGACGAAACGTGTCACCAATTGATCATGAAATCTTGGATCTGGTAAAAGTGGTCTTTTCTTTGCCTGTCTTTTTCTCATTACTTCCTTTTAAACAAGTTTAATTAATTCTTAGGGCGTTTTGCACCATATTTAGATCTACGTTGTGTTCTACCGGCCACACCTGCTGTGTCCAATGCACCACGTACAATATGATACCTAACTCCTGGTAAATCTTTAACTCTTCCGCCTCTTACTAATACTATCGAGTGCTCTTGTAGATTGTGACCCTCTCCTGGAATGTAAGCGTTAACTTCCTTACCATTTGTCAACCTAACCCTTGCTACTTTTCTCATAGCTGAATTTGGTTTCTTTGGCGTTGTAGTATAAACACGTGTACAAACACCCCTTCTTTGAGGACACGAATCCAAAGCAGCCGATTTACTCTTCTTAGTAATCGTCTCTCTTCCTATTCGTACTAATTGTGATATTGTTGGCATACTATAATAATATATAAAAATTACCCCTACTTTAAGGGTCGGCAAATGTAGTGATATTTTGCAATAATTCAAACCCCGATCAATTTATTTTCATTTTTTTTAATTACACCACAAATTATTCATTCACAAAACAGCTAACCCATATAATAGGTAGTACCTCTTCTTTACCAAAAATTATGATTTTTTAAGTTTTACTAAATTTAATTAATTTACTCTTTTGGTGATTAATTATGAATTTCACAAAAAATCATATGTTATATTATTCACCTTTAAATACACATGGTGTTTAATCTGTAACTTCCAATTTTATAACCTGCTCTTAAAGTTTTATTAAAATTAACTTGCATTATTAACAGTTTATTATGAAGTTTGTAGCTAGCTAATTCAAATAATTTAAAAATGAGAACAAAACTAAATGGATTGTTAACGCTACTATTGGCGTTAGTTGTGCATATTTCTTTTGCACAACAAAAAACAGTATCCGGTACGGTTACTGATCAAGGAGGGCTTCCTTTGCCCGGGGTTAACATCGTAGTTGAAGGTACCACTACAGGTACTCAAACCGATTTCGATGGAAATTATTCAATTATGGCCTCTCAAGGGCAAACATTACTCATTACCTATATTGGTCAGAAAGCAGTTCGCCAAACAGTAGGCGCTGGAAGTACGATTAATGTACAGATGGAGGAAGATGCTCAAGCTTTGGAAGAAGTAGTTGTTACTGCCCAGGGTATTAAAAGAGAGAAAAAATCTCTTGGTTACGCA
Source organism: Maribacter orientalis (assembly GCF_900109345.1). Lineage (GTDB taxonomy): Bacteria > Bacteroidota > Bacteroidia > Flavobacteriales > Flavobacteriaceae > Maribacter > Maribacter orientalis. Next base: position 22,978 of record NZ_FNZN01000003.1, on the reverse strand, counting down.
GTTTCTTCCGTTGGTGAAGAAGATTTAGAGCAAAGAGCTGAAGGTGACGTTGGTAGAGTACTAAACGGTAAAGCTTCTGGTGTATTAATTAATGCTGCCAGTGGTGTTTCAGGTTCTGCTACGAACATTATTATTCGTGGTTTTACTTCTATCTCAGGTTCTAACCAACCTTTATTCATTGTAGATGGTGTTCCTTTTAGTTCTGACACGAACAACCAGGGTGATGCTATCGATGGTAACGTTGGTTCGAGTAGATTTTTGGATCTAGATCCAAACAACATTGCCAATGTGAATGTACTTAAAGGTTTGGCTGCGGCTAACTTATACGGTACTGCAGGTAGAAACGGTGTAATATTAATTACTACAAAAGCTGGCTCAACTGGTACAGGTAAGAAAAAATCTGAAATCACAGTTAGTTCATCTCTTTTCTACAACGAAATTTCTACATTACCTGATTACCAAGACCGATATGGTAATGGTTTTGATCAGGCTTATGGTGAATTTTTCAGTAACTGGGGTCCTGATTTCAATATTGCCAATCCAAATAGTTTTGGTGATAAATGGAGAGGTACTACCTCTGACGGAACCATTTTAATTAAGCATCCTTACTCGAACAATGCTGCTGTAAGTGCTGCTTTCCCAGAATATCAAGGACAAACTTACGAGTATAAGCCTTATGATGGTGTTAAGAATTTCTTTCGTACTGGTACGGTAACGAACAACTCAGTAAGTGCTTCAGGCTCTTCTGATGATGGGAAAATATCATATAACGCTAGTGTTGGTAATTTAAGAGACGAAGGGTTTACACCAGGAAACAAATTACAAAGAACAACATTTAGTATTGGTGGTAAAGCTGAATTAAGCAATAGATTTACTGTTAATGGTACAATGAACTTTACCAAGAGTGATGTGAAATCACCACCTATTGCCGCTAGTTTAGGTAATGGTGCTACAGGTGACGGTGCTTCGGTTTTTGGTCATTTATTCTTTACTCCTAGAAGTGTTGACTTAATGGGTCTTCCTTTTCAGAGCCCTATCGATGGTAGAAGTATTTACTATAGAGGCGGTAACGATATTCAAAACCCAAGATGGACAGCTGAAAATGCTTTTGCAAATCAGTTGACTAATAGAGTTTTTGGTAGCACACAATTTACCTATAAAATTAATGACAATATCAATGCATTCTTTAGAACTGGTTTAGATTTCTATTCAGAACGTAACGAAATTGGTCAAAATAAAGGTGGTGCTGAAGGGTATATACAAGGTAGATACCAAACGTATGATAACAAAAACACTATTTGGGATCATACCGCACAGATTAACGGTATGTGGCAATTAACCGAGAAATTAGATATGAACGTGAACTTAGGAGCTACCTCTAGAAGAACAGAATTTTCTAGACAAGGGGTTACTAGTGATCAACAATCTATTTTTGGAGTATTCAGACACTACAACTTTGCTACACAAGCACCTGTTCAGCGTGATGAAACTCAAAACATTATGGGTGTATATGCACAAACAGAATTTGGATATGACAATTTCGCCTACTTAACATTAGCGGCTAGAAATGATTGGGTTTCTAACTTTATTGAAAATTCAATATTTTACCCATCTGCGAGTTTATCAATTTTACCTACAGCCCTTATTGACGGTTTGCAATCTCAAAACGGACTTAACTTCTTGAAGTTAAGAGCTGGTTACGGTACTTCTGCCGGTTTCTTCGGTGGATATCCAGTAGCAAATACTGCAACTTTAGATACAAGAGAATTCTTAAAAGACGGTACATTGGTATCTTCAATTACTGTTGATGATGAATTAGCTAATCCAGGTCTAAGCCCAGAGTTATTAAAAGAACTTGAATTTGGTTTGGAAACTCGTTTTATCAATAACAGAGTATCGTTAGATGTATCTGTTTATAAAAAGAATACAACTGATTTAATTTCTGAACAACCTTTAGATCCTTCAACTGGATATACTTCTACGGTTACCAATATTGGTGAAGTTCAAGTTAAAGGTATTGAGGCTGATCTAGGTCTTACTTTGTTCCGTAATGATAATCCAGGAGGTTTTAATTGGAATATCAACGCTAACTTTACAGCTGATGAATCTACGGTTATTGATTTAGGTCAAGACACGGACAACATTAACATAGGTGGTATATTCTCTGACCTTTCTAACTTTGCTGTAACAAATAGACCTTTTGGTATTATAATGGGTAGTAGAGTATTGAGAGATGAAAATGACAACAAAGTTGTTTCTAGTAACGGATTCTTCGTTGAAGAAAATGGTTTGTTTGAAATCGGTGATCCAAATGCGGATTGGAGACTTAACGTAAGTAATGGTTTCAATTTCAAAAACTTCTCTTTCAACTTTGACATTTCTTACAGACATGGTGGTGATGTGTATTCTAACACAATATCTGCTTTGGTAGGTAGAGGTTTAACTACAGATACTGAAGATCGTGTATCTACTTTTGTTTTGCCAGCCGTTAAAGCTGATGGTTCTGTAAATGACATTCAAATCAACAACTCTGATTATTATTTCAGTAACGTTGCATTTGGCCCTAGTGAGTTACAAGTTTATGATGGTAGTACACTTCGTTTAAGAGAACTTAGATTAGGGTACTCAGTACCTAGCAAAGCATTAGAACAAACTCCTTTTGGATCATTAAGTTTTACCGTAAGTGGTCAAAACATATGGTTTAAAGGTCTTAATGTTCCTGATGGAACTAATTTTGACCCGGAAAATCTTGGGGTTGGTGTAGGTAATGCATTAGGATTTGACTTTATCAATAGTCCAGGTTCTAGGAGATATGGTATGTCTATTAAAGCAACATTTTAAAAAAATAGAAAAATGAAAATATTTATTAAAAACGTAGTTCTAACTTTATTCTCCGCAGGGCTTATCCTTTCGTGTGAGACTACTGAACTAAATTTGATTACTGACCCAAATGCGGTTAGTCCAGATCAAGCAACGCCAGATTTTTATCTGAATCGCGTACAAGAAGAGTTCGCTCGATTTAATGATGCCTTTGGCACCAATGGATCTGAAGTTACTCGTATTGAACAAATGGGAACTCGACTTTATCAACAAGCATATTCACCTGCTTCACAAGATGCAGAATGGAGATTTGCTTATTCTTCCATGATCACCGATATTAATGCGATGAATGTTTTAGCAACAGACGCTAACTTCAAACGTCATATTGGTATGGGGCAAGTAATGAAAGCATTCACTTTGGTTACTTTGGTAGATTTCTATGGTGATGTACCATATAGCGAGGCCAATACAGGTATTGATAACTTGAACCCTTCTGCTGACAGCGGTGCTTCAATTTATGCAGCTGCTTTAGATTTATTGACTGCTGCAAATGCGAACTTTAATACTACTGACAATGCAGCGGATCCTGAAAATGATTACTTCTACGGTGGTGATTGGGAGAATTGGGTAAAATTATCTAACTCATTGAAATTAAAGATCTATGCTCAATCTAGATTAGTAGATGCAGGAGCTGTAAGTGCTTTTAATGCAATTATCACTGGCGGTAACTACATAAAAACTGTAGATGAGGATTTTCAATTTACATGGGGAACAAATGTTGTTAATCCTGATTCTAGACATCCAAACTATATAGACAATTATACACCACAAGGTTCTAATGATTACATGAGCAACTGGTTGATGAACTACATGGATAATTCTAAAGTTGGTAATGGTGTTGGAAACTATGAAGGTAGTGATCCAAGAATTAGATATTACTACTATAGACAAGCTGAAACTACACCAGGCGCATCTGACTCAGATGGTCCTAATCAACAAGATCTTTCTTGTAGTGTAGAACCTGCACCTGCACATTACGCTGGCTTTACATTCTGTTATTTACCTAATGGATACTGGGGTAGAGATCATGGTGATGATGATGGTACACCTCCAGATGGTCAATTAAAAACAACCTATGGTGTTTATCCTGCAGGTGGTGAATTCGATGACAGTGCCTTCACTCCAGTTGATTTAGGATCTGGAGCTGGTGGAGCTGGTATCATGCCAATATTCTTGGCACAAACTGTCGACTTCTTAAGAGCAGAAGTGGCTTATGCTAGTGGCAACGCAGCTGGTGCTAAAACATTCCTACTTAACGGTATTCAAAAATCAATGGATAAAACATTGGCTTTTGGCGAATTAGATGGCGGTGCAGATTTATCACTTGCTCCATCTGATGATGATGTTGCTGACTATATTGCCGAAGTTGATGCTCTTTATGAAGCAGCTGTTGGTGATGAAAAGCTTAACTTAATCGCAAAGGAATTCTTTGTTTCGTTATTTGGAAATGGAATCGATGCTTATAACTTCTATAGAAGAACAGGATACCCTAACGATTTACAGCCAAATCTTGAGTTTAATCCAGGAGCTTACATAAGATCATTCTTATATCCAGCAGTTTATGCGAATAACAACAATAAGGTTACACAAAAGACTTCTGTGACCGAAAAAGTTTTCTGGGACAACAATCCTGATGCTGGTTTTCCATTATCAAACTAAAAAAAGAAAAGATGAAAAGATATATTAAGAACATAATGATACTTTCGCTAGTTACCACAGGCTTCTTAGCCTGTGAGTCTAGCAACAAGACAATTGATGATGTCTTCGCAGAAATAACTCGTGGGGCTGTTTTCAGATCTACTACACCTGGTTCGGTTATAGCCGCACAAGAATTCAGTTTTTCTGATCCTTCAGCGAGTATTTCAACAACATTTGAAGTTGAAGACAATGCACAAGGAGGACTTTTACAAGACGTTCAAGTGTATAGCTCTTTTAATAGCGCTGCTGACCCTGCAACATCTGTAGCAGAAGTTTTGGTTAGAACAATAGCTGCATCAGAATTTACTACTAATTCAGATGGCTTACCAAGCATTGATGTTACATTTACCTTAGGTGAATTAGCTGGTGCTTCTGGTTTAAATGCAAGTGATTATACTGGTGGAGATTCTTTCACAATAAGATATGCTTTAAATCTTACTGATGGTAGAACTTTTACTAGTACTAATTTGAACAGTACGGTTGCCGGTGGGGCTTTCTTTAGATCACCTTTCACCTATACTATCCCTTTAGTTTGCCCACCTGTTCCTCCAACTGCGGGAACTTGGGTTGTAAACATGGAGGATACTTACGGCGATGGATGGCAAACATCTGACACCACTGCTGGAGATGGCATCACTATTACTTTAGATGATGGCACTGTTTTCGAGGTTGGCCTTTGTTCTCCTTATGGACCATCTGCCTATGACTGTACTCCCGGTAACGTTGGATCTGCAACTGTAGAAATTCCAGCTGGAACGACAACTGCTGATTGGTACTTCCCTGGTGATGCATATGGTGAAATAGTATTTGAAATCGTAACGCCAAATGGTAATGTTGCCGCTAGTGGTTCTCCTGGAACTGCTGCTGGACCAATTGCTATTGATTTCTGTGTTGATTAAGCTATAAATCTATAAATACCAAAAAGGGTGTAAACTATGTTTACACCCTTTTTTCATTTTGGGTATAAACAATTCAAAACCTTTTATTATATTGGAAGACACTGAACATTGAGTTTTTTTGACCCTTTAAGATAAAAAAATCAATTATAAATCTGCATATGCATTTTCAATACATAATTCAAAAAAGACTACTCAAGCACTATATAATTTCTATTATCGTTGTTCTCATTTTCTCTTGCAAGGACCGTTCAGAAAATAAAGACAACACTACCGTTATCACCAATACCTCAACGACAAAGATTACACCCCAAAAAAAAGAAATAAATGGTGGCCTGTATTTCCCAGAAGGTTTTACCGCTACCGTAGTTGTTGATAGCATTGGACCATCAAGGCATATAGCCGTAAATACAAATGGTGATATCTATGCAAAATTAAGAGAACCAAACGGTACCAAAGGAAATATGGCCTTACGTGATACAACTGGTAACGGAGTTGCCAATATCATTCAACGATTTGGAGATTATCCCAATGATGGAACTTTTGCGACTGAAATGCGCATACATAATGGGTATCTATATTTTAGTTCAGAACAGGTCATTTATAGACAAAAACTATCTCCAAACCAATTAATACCAGAAGGCAAGCCTGAAGTAATTTTAACCGATTATTTTCCAAAAAGATGGCACAATGCTAAATCTTTGGCCTTTGATAAAAAAGGTAACATGTATGTAACGTTTAGCGCGCCAACCAACGCTTGTGAAGACCCAAATTCGGTAGGTCAAATAAAAGGAATGAAACCTTGTCCTGGACTTGAAGTATTGGGTAGTATTTGGAGATTTGATGAGAATAAACTAAATCAATCACAACAAGATGGTGAACTTTACGCCACTGGTGTACGAAGCATGGTTGCCATTTCTTGGAATGATATGGACAACAGCCTATATGGACTTCAACACGGTCGCGATTATCTACACAACCATGCCCCACAATATTATAGTAAATGGGATCAAGCCGTATTACCTGCAGAAGAATTTATGAAAATTGAAAAAGGTGATGATTTCGGCTGGCCCTACAGTTATTACGATCACTTTAAAAACAAAAAACTAATAGCGCCTGAGTATGGGGGTGACGGTAAAAAGGAAGCTAAAGATTATAAGAACCCTATTATGGGTCTTCCTGCACATTTTGCACCTAATGATTTATTATTCTATAAAGGCGATGAATTTCCAGAAAGATATAAAAGTGGAGCATTTGTTGCATTTCATGGTTCTATGAATAGAACACCTTACCCACAGGCAGGATATATTGTAGCCTTTATTCCATTTAACAATGGTAAACCAACAGGTACGTGGGAAGTTTTTGCTGATGGTTTTGCAGGGGTGGATACCATCGTTTCAATGCCTGATGCAAAATATAGACCAATGGGCTTGGCAGAAGGTGCAGATGGTTCACTTTATATTTCAGAATCGAAACAAGGTAAAATTTGGCGTGTACAATTTAATGGGGATAAAAAAGCTTTCGGAACCGAACAACTCTCAGAAATGGAGAGCAGGAAATCAAAGTCATATCTTAAGACACCTGAAAATTTAGATAGAGAATGAAGCAATACATTATATTTAATAAAATCACATATTACCTAGGGACTTTAAATTGAAAATTATTTAAAATTCGATTTTTTTAATTAAACATATAAGCAGCAATAATGCAACTAAAATACCTAAATATTAAAATCAGCCTCTATTGTATATTAATTTTTGTTTTATCGTCTTGTTCTACAGACAATACAAAAATCAACGTAATACCAGAGGAAGAAATAGAGACTGAAGTACCCTCTAGCGTAGAGGGAAATGAAGAAACTCCGACAGAATCTTCAACCACAACTATTGGCGAATTGGGTACCGTTACCTTTTACAATGAAGAACTATCAGAAGATGAATACATTCTCGTAAATGATGCCGCTGCAAACAGTGTATATCTAATGGATAAAAATGCGGACTTAGTCTATGAATGGCCATTAGGTGATCGTATAATCGGTAATGATGTTATTTTACTAAATGACGGCACATTGTTAGCTTCACTTGAATCAGACAATCCAGATTTTCAATTTGGAGGACAAGGGGGCATAATTCAAATCATAGATAAAAATGGGCAAACTTTATGGAATTTCGAATATTCTACTACTGAACATAGATCTCATCATGACGTAGAACTTTTACCAAATGGCAACGTATTAGCAATTGCATGGGAGAAAATGGTTAAAGAAGAAGCAATTGCAAATGGCTCAATGCTAGGTACAGATATTTTTCCAGAATCTATTATAGAGATTGATCCTATAACAAACACTATTGTTTGGGAATGGCATGCTAAGCATCATCTAATTCAGGATTTTGATAACTCAAAATTAAATTTTGGAAGCATCGAAGAGAATCCTCAGCTGATAAATTTAAACTATGTTGATGCAGATGGAGGAAATATTATGCACGCAAATGGAATTGGCTACGACGAAATAAATGATTTAATTTATTTAAGTGTAAATTATTATAGTGAAGTTTGGGTCATAGATCATTCTACAAATACTGATGATGCTGCATTACATTCGGGTGGAAAATTTGGAAAAGGTGGTGATTTATTATACCGATTTGGAAACCCTTCAACTCAAAATGATGAAACTACAGAACGTTTATTCATCAATAATCATTACCCCAACCTATTTGAACCTGGTAAAATATTAATCTACACCAATGGTGGAGATCTAGAGCAATCTACCGTTTATGAACTTAAACTACCTACTGAACTTACTCAAAAGACAATACCAAAACCTACACAACCAGAAATTCTGTGGAGTTTTACTGATACAGAATTGTATGCGCCTAAAGTTTCAGGGGCAGTTCGCTTGCCTAATGGCAATACATTAATTACCGAAGGTGATTTTGGATTATGGGAAGTAACCCAACAAGGTGAAGTCGTTTGGAAATTTTCTGCGCCAGGATTCTTTTGGAGAGCATACCATTATGCTAAAGATGATCCTGCAATCTTGGCTCTCGGTCTTTAACTAGCATATAAATAAATTGAAAAAATTATACATTATAAATTAGTTTTTAATACACAAGATTTGCAACAGCTCAACAATAGTTGAGCTGTTTTTATTTACCTTTGCCCCATGGAAAAAACCACTCAGATTTATGGCCTTAGAGCCATTATAGAAGCCGTTAACTCAAATGAGGAAATAGACAAGGTATTTCTTCAAAAAGGTCTTAAGGGTGATCTTATGAAAGAATTGGAGGGTTTATTGCGTAGAAATGAAATCAACATGGTATATGTACCTGTTGAAAAACTAAACCGCTTAACAAAAAGCAACCACCAAGGAGCAGTTGCCAACATCTCTCCTATTTCATTTCATACGATAGAAGAACTTGTTGAAAAGGCTAGTGAAAAGGAGGGTCCTGCCCTATTCTTACTTTTAGACCAACTATCTGATGTTCGTAATTTCGGTGCTATTATCAGAACAGCGGAATGCACTGGTGTTGATGGCATTATTGTTCAAAAGAAAGGCGCCGCCCCTGTAACGGCTGACACGATAAAAACATCTGCCGGCGCAGCGTATAGAGTACCTATTGCAAAAGTAGACCATTTAAAAGATGCCGTTTTTTACTTACAGGCCTCAGGTATTAAAATAGTTTCTGCGACAGAAAAAACAGAGGATTCTGTTTATGATGTTCCTTTTACCGATTCTATTGCAATTGTCATGGGAGCTGAAGACCGAGGCATTACACCTTCTATTTTGAAAGCTTCCGATTATCGCGCAAAGGTACCTTTATTAGGTGAAATCGAGTCATTGAATGTATCTGTGGCTTGTGCCGTATTTTTATACGAAGCTGTACGTCAACGTATGTAAAACATTATTCTTTCTCATTATTTTGATCAGTAGATCTGTAGATATAATTTACCTTAAAATTATCATCTTCAGACATTTCTTCTATCGTGGGTAGTTCTCTAAAATTTCCTTCTTCATCAAAATGTTTTAAGAACAAATCATCCTCTTCTTTAAAATCTTCTTTCTCCCATTCATATTTTTTAGGTTTTGGAATGGTCGCCTTTATTACCCTTGCCAAAAATAATCCGGTAAGAAAACCGGCAAGGTGTCCCTCCCATGAAATTCCTTCCTCAACAGGAAATATATACCATAGCAAACTACCATAAATAAAAACCACAATTAAAGAAAGTGCAATAAGCCTATAGTAAGAACTAAAAATACCCTTGAAAAATATAAAACTTGCAAGCACATAAATAAGTCCGCTTGCACCGATATGATATGAAGTACGGCCAATTAACCATGTTAGAAGACCTGATATTATAATTCCATAAATCACTATTTTCCAAGCCACATCCTTATAAAAATACCATAATGCAGTAAGTAGAATCCCTAACGGAATCGTATTGTTATATAAATGCTCTAGTGACCCATGTATGAATGGACTTAAAATCACCCCTTTAAGACCAGATAGCGTTCTTGGCATCACACCCATTTCATTGAAGTTTACTCCCAGAGCCAATTCTACCCAATACACCGCCCAAATAATAATCATGGCCAAAAGTGGAATCACCAATACTCTATTTGAAAATTTAAAATGTCCCATTTCTGACATCAGCTTTCTTTTGAATTGATTTTACAATTATGTGGCCAAATTATTGAAATTGGTCAAATTGTCACACGATGATTTGTAAAGTTATCAATTGACTAACTAAGAATTATCTTCTCTTTTAAGATTATCATACTTTTGTAGTATGAATGAACCTTTAGCCGAACGTGTACGCCCTAAAACCCTAGACGAATATATTAGTCAACATCATTTAGTTGGTGAAAAAGGCTCGTTAACACATCAAATTAAAAAAGGAATAATTCCTTCACTCATACTTTGGGGCCCTCCTGGAACTGGTAAAACTACGTTGGCCAATATTATCGCAGAAGAAAGCAAACGCCCATTTTACGTACTCAGTGCTATTAATAGTGGTGTTAAAGATATTCGTGAAGTTATTGATAAAGCGAAGCAGGCGGGTGGCCTATTTACTTCTAAAAATCCTATTTTATTTATTGATGAGATACACCGTTTCAGTAAATCTCAACAAGATTCATTATTAGCGGCTGTAGAAAAAGGTTGGGTAACTTTAATTGGCGCAACTACCGAAAATCCAAGTTTTGAAGTTATACCTGCACTATTATCTCGATGCCAGGTTTATGTATTAAATGCTTTTGGAAAAGAAGATTTAGAAAATCTAATTACTAGAGCGATGGACAAGGACCAATTTCTGAAAAATAAAAATATTGAACTTAAAGAAACCGAAGCCTTGCTTCGTTTATCTGGAGGTGATGGTAGAAAATTGCTAAATATTTTTGAACTGGTCGTTAATTCTGAAGAAGGTAATAATGTTATTATAACCAATGATCTGGTACTCTCAAAAGTTCAAAAAAACACCGTTCTGTATGACAAAACAGGTGAGCAGCATTACGATATTATATCAGCTTTTATTAAATCTATACGTGGCAGTGACCCCAATGGTGCCGTTTATTGGTTAGCAAGAATGATAGAAGGTGGCGAAGATGTGAAATTTATTGCGCGTAGAATGCTTATATCTGCCTCTGAAGATATCGGTTTAGCAAACCCTACGGCTTTAGTGATGGCAAATACCACTTTTCAAGCAGTTACAACTATCGGTTACCCTGAAGCACGTATCGTTCTTAGCCAGTGTGCTATTTATTTGGCAACTTCTGCTAAAAGCAATGCAAGTTATATAGCAATAGGAAAGGCACAGCAAGCAGTAAAACAGACTGGAAATTTACCCGTACCCTTACCCTTACGAAATGCACCAACTAAATTAATGAAAGATTTAGGATATGGACAAGAATATAAATACGCACACGATTTCCAAAACAACTTTGTAGATGCAGAATTTTTACCTGAGGAACTTTCTGGTACTACTTTTTATAAACCCGGAAGTAATGCACGAGAAAAAGCACTAAGTGATTTCTTAAAAAATAGATGGAAAGAGAAGTATGATTTTTAGAATTTTATGTTCAGTTCTTCTTGAACCAATTTGTCATTCTCATAGTACTCAAAAATCCAGCTACCCTCTTTCTGAAATACTATTCCGTTTTTTGTATCGGTTTTGCCCATAAATATATTATCGACTGAGCTCTTTAGTAAATTCATTCTTACTTTAGGCGTACTATCAACCAATTGAAAGCCAACATTGGTTGCTTGGGCGTACCAAATATCGTCAACGTTCGGTTTTTTTAATTCTACTTTCTTAAAAGTTGTTATCTCCTTTTCCGCTTTTTTAATGTTCGAATCCACTGGTGTATTATCTTTGTAGTATTGTGTTGTCTCTGTAGCTTCTTCAGCAACAATTTTTGAATCACCACCTTTTTCTTCCATTTTTGCCGACTCTATATTACTCATTTCATCAACTTTATCTTCATCAAGTTTTTTAACATCATTTCTAAAACTAACCGTAACAGCTTCGTTCTTCTCACTCTTTCCAGTATACGCATATTCAACCCCATTAAAAGAACGCATTGCCTCTCTTATTGACTCAGTATAGGCCTGCTTATATTCCTTTTCTTTACTTGTCCCTTGCATTGAAGTAAAAACGGTATTATCATTACAATCTTTTAATACTATGATTGTCTTTGTAGTAAACAAACTACTATCATCTTGTAACTCAACCAATAGCCCTAAACATCTATTTGTATTCAAATCGCTAGGCAAAGCATCATCATAAACGACATTGAACCCTTTTCCATTAAAAAGATATTTTATTAACGTACTCGTTTGAAACTCGTTGGTTTCTTTAAATGAATCGAACTTTTTAGGAACGATAATGTATTTATAATCATTTAAATTCGTTTGAGCATAGGCGGAATAACCTATACAAACAAATAGTAATGCGATAAAAGTTTTCAAAATTCTATAATTTTAAATTCGAGGTAATATATGAAAAAAGCATGCCAAAAATATAAAATAGTGCGAAGAAGGCAGACTACTTATTACGTCCCCAAGATATAATATTCATTCCTAGCTGAAATGAAGCGTAGTTCGCTGCAGCTATATTCTTATATGAAAGCAAATTATCTGCCATTACGTAAAAGTTTATTGGTCCTGCTTGTAAGTTCATTCCTAAACCCACATTCGTGTAACTAAATTTATCTACCGTATACGTTCCTTTTAGTGCTAGAAAATTACCCAACCTACGAGTATAAAAACCGGTAAGAGCAATTTGCGGACCTCTAGGCCTATTAATCATATATAATTGACCACCGATTGAATTTCTATACTTTGTGCGAAGTTCAGCACCACCGGAAGACCCTGCGGTGCAATCACAATCTAATTGCCCACTTCCATTATTTACAGGCTCTCCAAAATCATTTCGAATAGATGCATATAGTTTTGTAGGCCTAAATGTGACATAACTATTCGTGTCAGTTTCAAAGGGAACTAAAGCTTCAACCTCATCTACTAAATCTTGCCAAAAATCTCTATTCAAATTTGCGAAATTTTCTAAAATATCAATCTCTATACCTTCAACAGTTGCTTTTCCGTTTAGACTATAACTTTTAGCATCGTTACCGTGATATATAAAACCTAAATCTAGAACACTACCCGTTATAGTAGTTCTTTCGTTTAAATGAAATGTAAAACCAACATCAATTCCCAAACCTAAATCACCTCCGAAAAAAGCTCTTTTCACAAATTGACCTGCAGCCGTATCTGAATCACTTGCTTCATCTAAAGCTTGAAATCCAGAAGTATGCAACATTAAATCTGCATCTAATGTCGTTGCTATTCTATTATTTTGACCTTCCGTATTTACCAAATAACCTTTATTTGACGTAGAGCTATAATCTACAATTCCAGAATAAAGTTTACCTCTTGCACCTACCGTTAAATTTCTGTCTACCTTTTTATTTATTCCAAAATGAATTACATTAATCATCGAACCTCTTGACTTCAAGTCACCTAAGTCAAATTCTCTATTCAACTGGTCTGCATTACCATCAAAGATTAAATAGGCATAATCTTGTGGCCAAAAAGTGATATTATCTATTTCCAAATAACCTCCGAAGGAATAAAAAATACTAGGGTCATTACTTCTAAATCCTCCATTAAAATATTCTAATTGCACGGTAGTACTAAATTCATCACGTGGCTTTAATACATCTAATGCTCTTTCTCGCACTTTTATATTAATGTCAACACCATCATTAGCGAAAATATCATTTACAGATATTCCATTTGCACCGACATAGCCTGAAACTCCAGATAATAGTGGCAGACCAGCATACCATTTAAAATCTATTTCCGTACCAGGGTTTAATGATAACGATTGAGGAATCTCATTAAAATCATAGAGTATTTCCTTATTCTGGGCAAAAACACTCATGGTAAGCATTACACTACCAAGTAGTAAATAATGGGTTAACCTCATTTTAATTCTAATGTGAATTTAGCGCTAGAACGAAGCACGATGGAGGGATTCGTAAGATTTGAAGTACTACTGCCATCTCCTAAATTAGTGGCAACCAATCTTATTTTTGAAGTATTTTTAATGATATCAAGACTTTTACCGGTAGGGCCATAAGCAACATTTCTTATTAGAGTAGAAGTAGGCGCTGCGTCCATTCTGAATTCTTCAGTATCTAAAATATTTTCATTTTCATCAAGAAATTCAAGACTTATTTCTATTGGCTTGCTTGTCGTATTTTCAAGCTCATAACTTAGCACACCTGAAAGTACTCTTTCTGCAAAAAAAGGCTCTTCAAAAGCATCGAAATTAAAATCTTGAGTAAAAAAACTGAGTCCCGAAACCCTATTTATAAGGCTTTCTTGAGCCTTAACATAGAAAACACTTGTCTCATAAGTAGGTGTAATTTCTAAATTATCTAGCTGGTCGAAATCTTGTGGTTCAGAACAAGCTATAACCAACAGAAAGCCAAAAATTACAGTTACTAAAATTCGAAAGCCTTTCATTTCTATTTATAGATTATACATTACAGGGGGTAACCCTGTAGTAGTATTAACTCTATAAAAACGATTTTATTTCTTGTAAATCGTAAATAATGGGCGCTTCATTATGACTTTCTTCTCTATGGGCGTTAAAATGAATTGTATGAAAACCAACAGCTTTTGCACCAAGAATATCGGCTTCTAAACTATCGCCGATCATTAAAGAAGTCTGAGGATTGGCATTAGCCCTGTTTAAGGCAAGATTAAATATGATAGGATTGGGTTTTTTTACCCCTGCCATTTCAGAATCAATAATGTGATTGAAATAACTATGAATACCTGAATTCCTTAATTTTTTATCTTGTATTTCTTGAAACCCATTGGTAATTATATGCAGTTTATAATTTGGTTGCAAATAGTCTAGCACCTCAATAGTATTGGGAAAAAGATTATTAAATGTAGAAAGATTGTTGATATATTCATCGGATAAAATATCGATAAGCTGATCTGAAACAGGATAGCCTATCGTATCAAAAACCGACTTCAACCTTTGATATCGCAATTCTGATTTCGTAATTTTTTCCTCACGATACATTTTCCAAAACCTGAGATTTGCAGGCACATAAACTTCTAAGAAATCTCCAATCTCTAAATTTATTTGTTGTTCAACAAAAATTTTCTGAAAAGTAAATGCTGAATTTTTATCGAAATCCCAAAGTGTATGATCTAAATCGAAAAAAACATCGGTAACCTTATTTTTAAACATGTTGTTCTTTTAATATTTCAGCGTACAATGACATCCAATCTCTATCATCCTTATTCCCTAGAAGTTCATTAGAAAACATTACGATCATAGTACCATTGACTTTATTTACCTCATCTTTTATTTTTCTTACGTGTTGCAGTAGTACCTCATCTTTCTTAATTTTTGCCAAGGCGTAATCATGAATAGCAAAAGGGTGTACTTTAATGGGTTGCTTTACTTCTAAGGGAATATCATAGAACTGAAATGCGGTACACGTACCTGCCCTAAATCCTAATTCATAGGTATACCCCATGGTATAGTCATCAGTAAATTCTGCGGTAATTAAATTTCGGTAAGTTTCGGGTACATCTACTCTATTATAGCGCATTTTAGAACTGTTGACAGGTCTATTGATTACCTCCTCTAAATTAGCCTTTTCCTTTTTCAATAATTCTAGATCTGTAAAAGAACTATACGAGGCCGCCAAAGATACTGGTGCATAATCGGCAACATATTTTATTAACGACTTAAACTTGATGCTATTAGTAGAAACATTCTTATCGTATTTCGAATAATCAGCAAACTGAAAAAAGAAATTACTCTTCACGTTGTACTTTTTATGTAAAGCTATTAACTCTTCATAATTGTCAAAAGGATCCTTCATTTTATTTAGACCAACCGATATTCGGTCAGCAACCCGTCTCAACTTAAGAGTACCGAGATCCATTAACAACCCTGCTAAGCCACGCACTATGCCTCTATTGGCATAACAATGTGAGGTAGCTACATCTAAGACTGAAACAAACTCATAGCCTTTAATTTTATATTCAAAATCATCGAAACGTTCTTTTAAGGCATCTAATAATTTATAGGCCCATATATCTACAACTGGTTTTTGAAGAAAGCCATTTTGATATGCAATACTATCTTTTGGTGAAAATCTACTATGTATATCTTTTACATGTGGTAAATATTCCTCGTACCTAGAAATTAGAAAAAAACTAGCGGCAAAAACGTCATAGGGAAGATTACTACGCTCACCAGTTGGAAAAAAGCAAGGTGTACCCTCCCAATCTGCACTAGTTAATTGAATATCATTAATTCCCTGTTCGAACAACAATTCATTACTACGTATAAAAAACTCGTTCTGTAAAGGCTGTTTAGTATAGGTTATTTTTGGCCCAGTATGTTTTATAAATTCTTCAACCTTAGTTGTAAAATCTAATTCAACACCCAATATATTAACGAAAATATGCCTCATGATATAGGTAAGGCGAGGTGTTATTTTATGAGTGTAAATCAGTAACATTTATAGAATTTTTTCATCGGCAAAGCTATAATAACTTTTCTGAGTAATAATCAAATGATCCAATACCTTAACATCTAAAGTTTCGCTAGCGGTCTTTATTTTTTGGGTAATCTGTTTATCTGCAGCACTTGGGCTTAGGGTACCCGAAGGATGGTTATGTGCTAAAATAATGGCTACTGCCCCAATCTCTAACGTTTGTTTCATTACCAAACGAACATCGACCAAGGTGCCGGTAATACCCCCCTTACTTAACTGAGCCTTATGTAATACTTTATTGGAATTATTTAAAAAAAGAATCCAAAATTCTTCATGTTCCAAATCGCCAAGTAAAGGCTGTAAAAGGTGATAAACATCTTGACTGCTTCCTATCTTATCAATTTTAGCAGCGTCTTCTTCCCTTCTCCTTCTTCCAATTTCTAAGGCTGCCGTAATACTTACCGCTTTCGCTTCACCAATTCCTTTAAAGGTCATTAGCTGTTTAATTGAAAGTCTACCTAGCTCATTCAGATTATTATCTACAGTTGCTAAAATACGTTTAGAGAGCTCAACAGCACTTTCGGCCCTACTACCTGAGCCTATTAAAATAGCAATCAATTCTGCATCAGATAATACCGAACGACCTTTCTGCACCAATTTTTCTCTTGGCTTATCATCATCTGACCAATTTTTTATAGAGAACGATTTTGATTTATCCTGCATAGGCTAAAGATACAGAACAAATTATTTTATGGTAAATTTAAACATCAATTAAAAGGCACCTATGAAATCATTACTTACCGAAGATGGATATCAAGAAATAAAAGGAAGAATTGAACAACTTACTGAAAATTCAGAAAAAGGTTGGGGTAAAATGTCTGTTGGTCAAATGTGTTGGCATTGTCAATATCCGTTGAAATTAGCCATAACCAATAAACCAAATACCTCTAAAGGAAATTGGTTCATTAAAACCTTTTTTAAGAAATCATTATATAATGATAAGCCTTGGCGTAAGAACTTGCCAACAGCACCTCAACTAAAAACGAAGGAAAATAAGGATTTCTCTTCTGAACATGAGACCTTAAAATCTTTAGTAAATGAATTATATGCTGTGCGTGACCGGGATGAATGGTACCCACACCCTGCTTTTGGCACATTTACTAAAGAACAATGGGGCCAAATGCAGTATAAACATTTAGACCACCATTTAACGCAATTTGGGGTTTAAGTATTGGTTGTTGGAAAAAAACTAAAAGTTTTAAAAAAAGAATACCTCTGATTCTTAACACCTAAAAAACTAGATCTTTATTTTGTACCAGCCATTAAACCCTGCAGTTTATTCAAATCGAATCCGCCGTAATTACCGGAACTCATTAACAATAATGTGGCGTTTTTGTACTGTTGATTTTCTAAAAGTTCATGAAACGATTTTGCATCGGTAAAAATCTTCAGATCGTCTCTTTCAAAAGCTTCGGAAATTTGTTCTGGTGTAACTGCATCTAATTTTTTAATCGCTACCGATTCTGGTAGAAAGAAAATCACAGCTTCATCGGCAGCATTTAAAGCACCTTTATATTCCTTTAAAAATTCTGGGTTAAAACTACTGTAGGTATGCAGCTCTAAACAAGCTATTAATTTTCTATCAGGATACTGTTCTTTTACCGCCTTTGTCGTTGCTGCTACCTTACTTGGTGAATGTGCAAAATCTTTATATGCAATACTCGAAGCACCTTCAGCAATCTTTTCTAGTCGTTTCGATGCTCCTTTAAAAGTGGCTATCGCCTCGTAAAAATCATCTTCATCAACACCCATATTTTGACAGATCCATTTTGCGCCGGCCAAATTACTTAAATTATGTTTTCCGAACACCTCAATAGGCATAGGGCCTTCAGAAGTTTCTAAAAGAGTTTCTCCATCTTCAACACTATATTCTGGAGTTGTATATGGTAATTTACGAATGGCATTTTCAGATGCTTCAACTACTTGCTTTACTATATCGTCTTCCTCATTATAGGTTATTGAACCTCCTTTCACAATACTGTCCACGAAAATTTTGAATTGCTCAACATAATTCTCAAAAGTTGGAAATACGTTGATATGATCCCAAGCAATACCACTCAATAAGGCAATATTGGGCTTATATAAATGAAACTTAGGTCGCCTGTCTATGGGTGAGGACAAATACTCATCTCCTTCCAAAACGATAAAGTCATTATCCTCGGTCAAATGAACCATTCTCTCAAATCCTTCTAATTGTGCCCCTACCATGTAATCAACCTCAATATCATGAAAGTTTAGTACATGTAAAATCATAGACGTAATAGTCGTTTTACCATGACTACCACCAATAACTACTCTCGTCTTATTCTTAGATTGCTCGTAAAGAAATTCTGGGTACGAATAAATGGTCAACCCTAATTCTTGTGCTTTTAGTAATTCAGGATTATCTGCCTTTGCATGCATGCCTAATACAATGGCATCTAAATCAGAATTTATCTTTTCAGGAAACCAACCGAATTCATTTGGCAATAATCCCTTTGCTTGCAACCTCGATTTAGAAGGCTCAAATATAACATCATCACTACCTGTAATCTTGTATCCTTTGTGTTCTAAAGCAAGTGCTAAATTGTGCATGGCACTTCCTCCTATAGCAATAAAATGTATTTGCATTCCTAAATTTTAGTCTCCAAAGATAAGTATTGTCCTTTTATAATAACGGAATTCTAGCCTTTCGAAGCGATTCCTTAACTATTTAATACGCATTGTTTTATCGATGAAATACAGATTTTATTAACACTATTCAACACTATTAGTAGTATTCACCCTACAATTTTATTGCCTGACAATATATTTTTCCTTACCCTACTATTCCGAAATACTTTTAAAATCGAATAATTGCATTTATCAACCAACTACGTTCAGGTTACCCTGGGGAAGAAGCTTGTTCAGAAGAAGACCATGAATGGAACCGTCGCTGCGAATTCGTAGTAGTAGGTTGGGATTATGATAGTAAGAAACCTTTATAACATACTAAAATTTAAAAAATCAAAAGCCTCATAGGATTAATCTTCTGAGGCTTTCTTTTTGCAACCATTTCAATTATCTTGGTGTTCATAAATAAAAGCTATGACACTGAACCTTTCCAACATTCCATCAAAAGAAATCATGCCTGGCTATTTTGGCAAACTAGTACACTCAGAAAACATGAGTATTGCCATCTGGGAGGTGAAAAAAGACGCCAAAGTGCCCGAACATGCACATATGAATGAGCAGATTATGCATGTTATGGAAGGCGATTTTGAATTTACCTTAGACGGTGAAACAAAAGTCTATCACTCGGGTGATATTGTTATCATTGCACCTCACTTAAAACATAGTGGTAAGGCATTGACCGATTGCAAATTGTTAGATGTTTTTAGTCCGACGCGAGAAGAGTATCGATAATTGGTTGTTGGTTGTTGGTTGATGATTGAATGACTTCGACTACGCTCAGTAACCTAATATAAATAAGTTTATGAAATGAACATATCTCTAAAAAATAAAAAAGCATTGGTTGGTGGCAGTAGTGATGGTATCGGCAAGGCAATTGCACAACAGTTGGCAGCAAGTGGAGCAAGTGTAACCCTTATGTCTCATAGTGCCGAAAAACTACAACACATTGTAGCCAAGCTACCGAAAGACGAAGGTCAACGGCATCAATATTTAGTAGTAGATTTCAATGATTTTCACGGATATCGCAACATTATAACCGATTATTTCGAACATAATTCCGTTGATATTTTGGTAAACAACACTCAAGGTCCGGCAGCAGGCAATGCACTCGAAAAAAAAGTTAGCGATTATCAAGAAGCGTTCGACTTACTCTTTAAAACAGTTGTTTTCACTACAGAATTGGCCTTAAAACATATGATTGAAAACAATTGGGGGCGCATTATCAATGTGGCATCTGTTTCGGTAAAAGAGCCGCTTTCGTATTTAGCATTATCAAACTCCATACGAGCTGCAGTAGTTACTTGGGCAAAATCATTGGCAACCGATGTTGGTAAATATAATATTACCGTTAATAATGTTCTTACCGGTTATTTCGACACCGACCGTATTGCACAACTAAATGCTAAAAAAGCCGAGCAGTTAGGTATTGCCCAAAGTGAAGTTAGAAAAGAAATGGAATCGAGGGTGGCGGCACAGCGTATAGGCGACCCAAAAGAATATGGCTACTTAGCAGCATTTTTAGCCTCTGATAATGCGGCCTATATTACAGGTATAAACCTGCCTATTGATGGTGGATTATTAAAATCGCTGTAAGTTTATTTATTCCTTATAAATAGTATGATTTAAGCGATTACAAACGACAATAAACGCTTACAAACGTTTAACACCCAGCTATAAGTTGAGAATTTCATTAGACTTGTCATATGCATTCTCTAAAGTCCATAACCCTGTATCATTTGATGATCAAAGACGTAAAGATGATCGGTATCAAATTCACGCCAGATAAGTTGATACAGAACTTAATTAAAGGACTCCCCGACCCTAAATGGAGTCAACAATATAATATGGCTTATATACCCAATACCAAAGCGAACTTGGGTATAGTGTTTAATACGTTCAAAGGAGCGGTATGGATAAACTACCATAAATTTTTTACTAATAGACCAATTAATACCCATAACAAAACATTAGATGTGCAATGGTTTAGAAGTAGAGTTACTACGCCAGGTTATAGACTTTGCCCAGAAGAATATTTATTAAAACTAGAACTTAAAAGGTATGCCAACAGTACCGTTAAAACTTATGTAACTTTTTTTGAGCTATTCATAAATCACCATTACAATAAAAAACTAAAAGAACTTAATGAAAATGATATTAGAAGTTTCCTTCAAAATCTTATTCAAAAGGAATATTCAAATTCTTATATAAATCAAGCAATTAATGCTATAAAATTCTATTATGAAATTGTTTTGGACATGCCAAACCGTTTTTATGAAATAGAACGACCTAGAAAAGAATCAAAACTACCCACAGTAATCTCAAAAGAAGAAATACTTTCAATCATTGAAAGCACCAACAATATTAAACATAGATGTATAGTTCAGCTACTTTACGGTTCAGGTTTACGACGCGGTGAACTTCTAAATCTTAAATTGAGTGATATTGATAGTAAACGGATGCTAATTCGAGTTGAAAATTCGAAAGGGAATAAAGACAGAGTAACTTTATTATCAAAAACAGCGCTCCATGATCTTCGACGCTACTATACTAAATATGAACCAAAAGTGTATCTTTTTGAGGGAAATAATGGAAATAAATATAGCGGAGTTAGCGTGTTGAAAGTTGTAAAAACTGCAGCAGAAAAAGCTAAAATTAGGATAGTAGTAACACCTCATGTATTACGACATAGTTTTGCCACTCACCTATTAGAATCAGGTACAGACATTCGACAAATACAAGTACTATTAGGACATGGTTCAACAAAAACAACAGAAATTTACACTCATGTTGCCACGAACACTTTCGAAAGTATAAAAAATCCATTAGATTAGGTGTTCACAAAAAAGATATAAGAGTACCCAGGTACTCTTAGCCAATTGTTAGCATACATTATGAAAAAAATTCCGTTCATATTATTTTTTCTCTGTGCCTTTGCAAAAGGACAGAACATAAAGGAACTCTACGCTGAACGATTTGAAGACGATTGGAAAGTTTACAAAGATGAAAATTATGTAAAAAAATATATTGACACAACAATTGTGTACAAACTTGAAAGTGGAAGAAGTCCTGAAGAAGAATTACTTTTTCAAGCAAAGGAAAACCACAACAAAAGAGCTGAAAGACTTTCTCAAATATTTTCGAGTTTAAAAATAAACCTTAAGGAATTAGACTCTCTTGTTTTTATAGAACAACGCTCAACTAATTCGAATTTTGAAAATGATTTTGTAAAAAAGGGGGCTATAATTACCAATGATAGCATTTACGGATTTTCATATGACCTTGATGACGAAAATCAGGGAATTAAGAGAAGTAATTACTTTCAAAATTCCAAAAACGAAACTCTGAATCAAGCTAAAGTAATAATTGGAAATTTGGTTTTATCTTCAAAAACGAACTATTTGGATTCCCTAGCGAAAGTCGAATCAGAAATGTTAGCTGGACCATTAAAGGACTTAATACCAGAAACCGAATTTGAAATATTGATTTTTAATAAAAAGAAAGGAAACGAATTAAGGCGTATCTATTTACACGAAACATTTGTCCGAATAATAAACCAAAAATAACGTATGCTAACAAAACCTATAGCAAATAGGGCGGTAAGTTCTGAATCTAAACGCTTGGGCGTGTCTGTGAAGTCCGCCAAATCTTTTAATTTGGCTTTTAGATTAAATAAAAACTAAATACAAAAACTTTGGCTATGGGCTTGGCGGAAAGATAAGTGCTTATCACCCGCCCTACTTGCCATAGCTGGGACGTT
>NZ_FNZN01000004.1 GCF_900109345.1 Maribacter orientalis | reverse complement strand
TGTCGATCATGGTGTTGAGAATTTTGTTCCTCAATTTTTCATCGGAAAGCTCTCTCTCCAGGCGTTTGATTTTTTGGGCAGGTGTTTCTTTTGATTTTGGCATTTGATGGCGTAAAGGTTTACTCCAATCTAATGTACCATGTTTTCTCAGCCAAACCAAAACGGTACTTCTGCCTTGAATACCATAAGACTTTTGCGCTTGTTTATAAGTCATCTCGCCTTTTTCAACCTGATGGACTACACTTAATTTAAAGCCCAAATTATAATCGCGTTGAGTACGCTTGTTTACCGTAATAATCGAATGTTTCATAAATAAGTCGATTTTGTGTCAACTTATTTCAGAACGGCAAATACATAATAAAAAAGACCCCTTAATTAAGGGGTCTTTTTTATTGCGGCAAAAGCCGAGGTTAAGTCAGGGGATTCTTATTTATCATTTTTGATATAGGGCTTCAACACAGTTGTAAATAATAATGCAGCTGCGTAGATTATCAAAATGGTGACATACTTTTCCATAGCTTAAGTATATTGATATAAGGTATATACGAATATATTTTCCTTTTGGATTACGGAAATTTTATAATGTCATTAAATAAACTGTTAAATATTAACCTAAGGGCAATTTTAAAATTCGTCCATTTAAAGATTAGTTTTAATCGATAAAATTCAAAAGAATCGGTTTTTGTCTTCTTATATATATAATATGATAATTTGGAGGCCAGAAATAAACCGGCGTAGACGAATAATATGTGTAGGTATTGGGACATATACAAAAGAACGAATAAGTAGGTTTATTCTTACATTTACATAATGCATTTCATCGAAAAAAAAATAATATTTCGATGAAATGCATTTTTTTCCTTGCCTAATTGCTTTGTGGGGTGGTTTTAAAGATAAAGAGTTATAAAAAGTTATCTTCATGCTTGTAAGCATCTATAACTGCTTGCTCGCCTTCTTTACCATCTTTAGAGTTACCATGTTCCATTCCAAGGACACCATCGAAACCTTTTTCATGAATCCATTTAAAAACGTTTCGGTAATTTATTTCACCTGTAGTAGGTTCGTTTCTCCCAGGGTTATCTCCAATTTGTATATAGGCTATTTCATCCCAGGTAAGGCTCATATTATGTATTAGATGCCCTTCGTTCTTTTGCATATGATAGATATCGTACAATATCTTACACGATGGGCTATCTACACCTTTACAAATTAAATAAGTTTGCTCAGAGGTCTGTAAATGAAGATCAGGGGAATCTGACAATGGTTCTAACACCATGGTCAATCCGTGTGGTTCAAGAATCTCTGCACCTCGGCGCAATGCTTCTATCACATTGGCATTTTGAATACCTATAGGTAAATTTCTTTCATAACCACCTGGCACAACCGTCATCCATTTGGCATTTACTCGTTTTGCGGTATCAACAGCTCTTCTGCATCCATCCAAAAAAATATCAAGATGTTCTTGTTTTCCAGCTGCCAAAGTGTTCTCCATGTTACCGCCTTTATCTACGACAAAAACACCCATGGTCATACCTCGTTTTACTAAGGCTTCACCCATCTTTTCCTGAAGGGCTATATCGCGCTTCATCATGTTATTATCCTCAAAAGCAGTAAAACCTTGATCTGCCATAAAATTAAGCTGATCAATAGGGTCATCACCAGCAAGATGTTTGAACATGCCTAAATGTGGTGCGTATTTCAAATTAAATAGATGAGCATTTACGGTATTAGTAAATGTGTTAGCATAAGATAGGGCACCGGTTAATGACAACGCTCCAGAACTTAAGGCTGTTTTTTGAATAAAACTTCTTCTTTTCATTGGTATAGGATTTAAAAAAAGCCAAGAGCCTTACATACGAGGACTCTTGGCTTTTTTAATAAAAAATTATTTGGTTATAAGGACCATGCCTTACCGCCAGTAAGCTCTTGCATATCACCACATGGTATGTACTCGCCTGGTACAGGTAAATAAGCTAGAACTTCTTCACCTACATATTCAGAGGCTTTGTAACCCCAAATAGTCATACCTCGCAAATTATTTGCGAAAGCGAATCTAGTCGTTTCATCATCTAATGTTGAAGTTTTACCTTCTGCGATAGCTTCAGTATAACTATTAATAGATTCGAACATTTCAGTTTGCCGGTCTTTAGAATACTTTAGTGAGCTTGCTAAAACGGGCTCTAAATCTTCCGAAGTTAGGTCCTCAGCATTTTCTTTGCCTGAATCTGTTAATGCTTTATCCATAAAATTGCTCATAGACATTTTGAAAAAGTCTTGCTGTTCTTTTTCCATGACATCTTGTGCAAATTTGTCGATAAAAATATCTACTTGCACTTCAGAAGCAGAAAGAGTATCTGTTTTTGGTAGAATAATATCTACCAATTTAGTAAGTACATTTCCCTCGTTCTGGGTTAAGAATACGGGTGTCCAAGTAACTGTCGGCTCGCTCTTACAACTTTGTATTATACCTAATAGTGTTGGGGTGGCCACCATATATCCAAGTGACAGCCCCATATTTTTCAATACGCGTCTTCTATCCATTATATATTTCCTTTTTTAAGTTCCTTAACTGCGTGATCAGCAGCTCTGGCTGTGAAAGCCATGTATGTTAGTGATGGGTTTACACAATTTGCGGAGGTCATGAAAGAACCATCTGTTACGTAAACATTTGGTACATCATGTAATTGGTTGTTACCATTCAATACAGAAGTTTTTCTATCTCTTCCCATGCGTGCGGTTCCCATTTCATGAATTCCCAAACCAAGGGCACCTGGATTATCATATGGAGTTACATCTTTTAAACCTGCTTTTGTCAACATATCTACTGCAGATTGTTTCATGTCTTCTCGCATTTTCCATTCGTTCTCTTTAAATTCTGCATCAAAAGTAACAGTTGGTAAGCCCCAATCATCTAGTTTATCATAATCTAAAGTAAACCTGTTTTCTTCATAAGGAAGTACTTCTCCAAAACCGGTCATACCAAATTGCCAACCTCCAGGTTTTAATACTGCATCTTTTAAATCTTTACCATAGGCTAACTCTGCTACAGTATCTTCCCAATTACCTCTTGAAGCGCCACCTTGGTAGCCAAAACCTCTTTTGTATTCAGACCGTTCAGATTTTCCTCCCAAATTTCTAAATCTAGGAATATAGATGCCACTTGGTTTACGACCTTTATAATACTTATCCTCAAAACCATCAAATTTGCCACTTGCACCAACACCTAAATGGTGGTCCATAATGTTACGTCCTAATTGGTCTGATTCGTTACCCATTCCATTTGGGAATGTATCAGATTTTGATTGCATTAAAATTGAAGTAGAAGCGATTGCCGATGCACAAAGGAATATTACCTTGGCCTTAAATTCAAAAGTTTCTTTGGTATTTGCATCAATAACTTTTACACCGGTTGCTTTTTTAGTATCGGGATCATACATTATTTCATGTACAATAGAATCTGGTCTTAGTGTCATATTCCCTGTCGCCTCCGCTGCTGGTAGTGTAGAAGAAAGACTGCTAAAATATGCACCGAAAGGACACCCTCTTATACATCTATTTCTATATTGACACTTACTTCTTCCGTCAAATTGCTTTGTACCAGTTAAGTGAGCTGTACGGCCAGCCGTTACAACGCGACCATCGAAATTTTCTGCTACTTTTTCCCTGAAATGTTGCTCTACACAATTAAGTTCCATCATAGGTAAAAACTCACTATCCGGTAACTGTGGTAAGTTCAAGGCCTCTCCACTAACTCCTATGTAGGTTTCTACCTTAGAATACCAAGGTGCTATATCTTTATATCTTACAGGCCAGTCAATTGAAATACCTTCTTTTTTATTCGCATTAAAATCAATATCACTCCAACGGTAGCTTTGGCGACCCCATTGTAAAGAACGACCTCCCAAATGATAACCACGCATCCAATCGAACCGTTTGGTTTCATTATATGGATGTTTCAAGTCATTCACAAACCACATATTACTTGCTTGGTTTGTTGTATAACCTGTTCTATTTTGTTTAGGCTGTTGTTCTATTATTTCTTTGGTAGGTTCTCCAGCATTTGGAAAATCCCATGGATCCTTATTTGCTGTTACGTAATCATCTATGTGCTTTACCATTCGACCACGTTCTAAAACCAGAGTTTTAAGGCCTGCTTCACATAATTCTTTAGCAGCCCAACCACCACTAATTCCTGTTCCTACAACAATGGCGTCATAGGACTCTTGTTCTTCGTTATAATAAAATTTGCTCATAAAAGTTGTTTATTCTCTAAATTTATTAAATATAAAATTAATTCTATACATTTAATGTCCATTCTTCTTGCGAAATTCGCTAAAATTAGAATCGAGTTAGCTTAATGTATCAATTATTAATTTTAACGTTAACAGTTAAGGTTATATTTCAAACAACAACAAACTACCAAACATGAAAAGAAAAAATTTTATTCGAATTGCCTCAGCTGTAGGTATTGGAATCTCATTACTAGGAACTTACGCTTGTAAGGAAACGAAAAAAGAAAATGATGAAAATTCTGAAATCGTTAAAATGGACAGTAACTCAGAGCCATTTTTTGAATTATCATTGGCACAATGGTCCATGCATAAAATGATTAGAGAAGATGGTGTGGATCCATACTCTTTTGCCGAAAAAGCAAAAAATTGGGGATTTACTGGGTTGGAATATGTAAGTCAGCTATATAATCCTGAATTGGAAAAGGCAAATTACTCTGAAGAGGCAATGGCAAATTTTGTTGCTAAATCTAATGCAGAGGCAAAGAAGTATGGAATGAAGAATGTTTTGATCATGATAGATGGTCAAGGAAACTTAGCTGTTAATGACGAAGCCGAGAGAAATGAAACGGTCGAGAAACATAAAAAATGGGTAGATGCTGCTGCGGCTATGGGGTGCCATGCCATTAGAGTTAATCTATCGGGTAGTAATGTTCCAGAAGAGTGGATTAAGAATTCTGTAGACGGATTAACAAAATTAGCCACCTATGCTAAAACCAAAAATATAAATATATTGGTAGAGAATCATGGCGGCTTATCATCTAACGGTGAACTTCATGCAGAAGTAATGAAAATCGTGAATATGGATAACTGCGGAAGTCTGCCTGATTTTGGTAATTTTTGTATAGAACGTAAGCCTGATAGTTGGGACTGTTTAAAGGAGTATGATAAGTATAAAGGAGTAAAGGAACTTATGCCATACGCAAAAGCTGTAAGTGCTAAATCGAATAATTTTGATGAGAATGGGAATGATACAGGTATAGATTATGTTAAAATGCTTAAAATAGTAAAAGAAGCAGGTTATACCGGTTTTATAGGTGTAGAGTATGAAGGTACAGAAATAAGTGAAGAAGCTGGAATAATTGCTACCAGAGATCTTTTATTAAAAGCTGCAAAAGAAATAGAATAATCTTGACTGAATCGAATATGAAGGCCTTTTTTAATGAAATTTTTGATTACAATTTTCAGTGTAACAAAAAACTTATCGATGAATGTTTAAGACTATCTGAAGTATCACCAAGAACAAAAAGTTTATTTAGTCATATACTAAATGCACATCATATTTGGAATGCTCGGATATTACAAAAGGCAACTGAGTATGATGTTTGGCAAGAACATGACATTAAAGATTGGGCTGATATACATTATGAGAATCAACGCAGCTCTTTTGAAATTTTAACCAATGCTGATAGATTTGATAAACGTATAGATTATGAAAATTCTGAAGGTAGACTTTTTACCAATACTTTAAAAGATATGCTGTTTCATATTGTAAATCATTCTACGAATCATAGAGGCCAAATAGCTGTAGAATTTAAAAGCAATGGTGTAACTCCTGTAAGCTTAGATTATATTCATTACAAAAGATAGATGAAAAAAAAAGTCAGAGTACAGCTTTGCTTTATGATGTTTTTAGAGTTTTTTATTTGGGGTGCATGGTTTGTTACCCTTGGTACTTTTCTTGGAAATAATTTAAAAGCTACGGATGGTGAAATCGCATTGGCATTTTCAACACAATCTTGGGGAGCAATAATTGCTCCCTTTGTTATTGGAATTATTGCTGATAGGTATTTCAATGCCGAACGTATTTTAGGAATTCTACACCTTCTAGGAGCAGTTCTTATGTACTTTATGTATCAAAGCACAGAATTTAATGGGTTTTATCTTTTAGTCTTGGGGTATATGATTTTATACATGCCCACACTGGCTTTAGTAAATTCAGTGTCTTTCAACCAAATGAAGAACCCGGCCAAAGAGTTTTCAATGGTACGGGTGTTTGGAACGTTAGGATGGATTATTGCCGGACTATCAATTAGCTTTGTTTTTAACTGGGATCAAGGGAAAAATATTGGGGACGGCCTCTTGAGAAATACTTTTTTAATGACTTCGATTACTTCTTTGATTTTAGGGTTGTTCAGTTTTACTTTACCGAAAACTCCACCTAGGGCTAAAAGTGAAAATAAGCTTAACCTGAAAGAAATCTTAGGGTTGGATTCGCTTAGTTTATTCAAGGATAAAAACTTTTTGATTTTCTTTATTTCTTCGGTTTTAATTTGCATTCCATTGGCCTTTTATTATCAAAATGCGAATCCGTTTTTGGTAGAAGTAGGGATGGGCAATCCGACAGGGAAAATGACATTAGGACAAGTTTCTGAAATAGCATTCATGTTGTTACTCCCTTATTTCTTTACAAAATTCGGATTTAAAAAAACGATTTTAGTTGCTATGGCGGCTTGGGTCGTTCGTTATTTGTTATTCGCATTTGGCGATGCAAATGGCATAGGGGTAACCTTGTTATTAGGTATAGCTCTTCATGGGATCTGTTATGATTTTTTCTTTGTTTCAGGTCAAATTTATACTGATAGTAAGGCAGGAGAAAAATTTAAGAGTTCAGCGCAGGGTTTAATAACTTTAGCAACCTATGGAGTAGGAATGCTGATTGGTTTTTGGGTAGCGGGTATGATATCAACAGCCTACCTTTTAGAAGATGGAAAGCACGTTTGGGAAACTATTTGGTTATATCCGGCTGGTTTTGCATTAATGGTTTTTGTTTTATTTGCGATTTTCTTTAAAACAGAAAAAATAGACTATCAGTCTTAGATTAATTCTTTAAATTAAACCCCTGAAAATTGTATTGTAAAGAGTGACTTTTATTCTCTGTGGAATATGAAAGGTCTTTCACGAATTGCTAATTTTAATTATGGGATAAATCCACACGGATTTTAAAGGAAAATATATTCAACTTAAATAGATATAAAAATGCCAAAGAAAATACGCTTAGGAATATTAGGAGGGGGAGGCGATTCCCTAATAGGAGTACTACATAGAGTAGCTTCACATATTAATGATAATTATCAAATTACAGGTGCTGTATTCAATCCGGATTTTGAAGCAAATATGGCTTTTGCGAAGGAAATAGATGTTCCTTTGAATAGAATTTATAAAGATTTTGATACTTTAATAGAAGAAGAATTAAAGTTGCCAGAAGATGAACGTATTCAAGTATGTTCGATACTTACACCAAACTTCTTGCACTATCCAATGGCCAAGAAATTATTGGAAAATGGATTTCATGTAATTTGTGAAAAACCAATGACAACTTCTTTGGACGAAGCGAAGGACTTACAGAAATCTCATGAGAAAGCTGGTACTGTATTTGCTTTGACCCATACCTATACAGGTTATCCAATGGTACGCCAGATGCGTGAAATGATTAAAGCTGGTGCTTTAGGGAAAATTCATAAAGTAGATGCAGTGTATTACCAAGGGTGGATCAATACGATTATTCATGATAAAGAGAAGAGGTCTTCTGTTTGGAGATTAGATCCAAAAAAAGCTGGTATAAGCTCATGTATGGGTGACATAGGTGTTCATGCTTTTAACCTTGTAGAATATACGACCGGTCTAAAGGTGAATGAATTACTTTGTGACTTCAATTATCTTTATGAGGATAATAAAATGGATGTTGATGGTACCGTACTTATACGTATGAGTGACCATGTTAAAGGTGTTATTAGAGGAAGTCAAGTTGCCACTGGCGAAGAAAATGCTTTGGCCATTTCTATTTATGGTGAGAAGGGTGCTTTTCGATGGGAACAAGAGCGTCCAAACTTTTTATATAAGTTGAGTGATTCGGAACCTACGCAAGTATATAAGCCAGGTCATGCTTACAACTCTGAATTGTCGTTAGATGGAACAAAATTACCTGCTGGTCACCCAGAAGGAATTTTTGATTCTATGGCAAATATTTACAAAGGAGCTGCAAGGGCTATAAGAGGTGAAAAATATAATGACGGTGAATTCCCTACAATGAAAGATGGTGTTCGAGGTATGAATTTTATTGAGGCTACAGTAGATTCTCATAAAAATGGAAATACTTGGGTTGCATTAGAAAAATAATAAACCTAATATCAATATAAAAAAGAGCCGCGATTAGCGGCTCTTTTTATTTGGTAAAATATTGATATCGATTAATATACTTTTTCAAATTCTTGACAAACGATAATCATACTATCTCTAGGCTCTCTTCCGAATTTTTGTAACTCTCTTGTAAAATAATCCCAATGTGTTTTTTTCCAGTAGTCAAGTGATTTATCACCTTCGCCTTCTATTTGTGCGTAAGCGCTATCAATACTAAAGTAAGGCTTGAGCTTTACTGCCGTTGTTCGAACAATACATTGGGCTTCACCACTCCAATTGGTAACTACGATAAAGTCTCCTATTTTAGGCAGTTTTTCATTGCGGTTTTGCAATCCTAATAAAGAATGTGATGTTGCTTTTTTAACACCTTGTTTTGTTAGATCTGCCAAAGTATTGGCATCTATTTCATTATCACCAAAAAAAGTAGTTGATGGTGCATGTTCAAATGCATGTTCTAAATGTGCACTTAAATAATTACCCCACATATTTCTGGCCGAAGCATTTTCCATAAGCTAATATTTACTTTACTGTAACGACATTAGTTGTAGTTATAGTTTAAATGGTAATTAAATAATTAAGAAAATTTTCCAGATTTTAACGACTCAGCGGCATGTTCTGCAGCTCTAGCGGTAAACGCCATATAGGTTAGTGATGGGTTTACGCAGCTTGAGGAAGCCATAAATGCACCGTCAGTTACGTAAACATTTGGCACAAGGTGAAGTTGATTGTTCTTATTTAATATCGAGGTTTTCGAACCATGACCCATTCTTGCACCACCCATTTCATGTATACCTAATCCTGGTCCAGTTTTTTCATCATAGACGCTTACATCTTTAAACCCGGCAGCATTGAACATGTCTGCGATTTGTACTTTAATATCTTCGCGCATATTATATTCATTTTCTTTGAATTCAACATCGAATGCTAATTGTGGCAAACCCCATTTATCTTTTTCGGTCGGGCTAAGTGTTACTCTATTATCATCATAAGGTAAGAATTCCCCAAAACCGGTTACTCCAATAGTCCAATGACCTGGTTTTAGTATTTGCTCTTTTAGATCTTTACCGTAATTCATTTCTGCTATAGTCTCAGACCAATCACCTCTACTTGCTCTACCTTGATAACCAAAACCTCTTAAGTAATCTTTCTTTTTAGTTTTTTCATCAAGATTTACAAACCTGGGGATATAAAATCCGGTCGGTTGTCGACCTTTATAATATTTGTCTAAATACCCATCTACTTTGGCCGATGCTCCAAGCTTATAATGATGGTCCATAATTCCTCTTCCTAAAGCATCAGAATCATTGCCTAAGCCATTAGGGAATCGTTCAGATTTTGATTGGAGTAAAATACCTACCGAGGCCATGGCAGATGCACAAAGAAAAATTACTTTAGCTTTAAATTCAATTTTTTCATTGGTCTCGGCATCTATAACCCGAACACCAGTTGCTTTCTTGGTAGTATCATCATAAATTATTTCATGAACTATTGAGTTGGGTCTCAAGGTCATATTACCGGTTCGTTCAGCAGCTGGTAAGGTTGAAGAATTACTGCTAAAATATCCTCCAAAAGGGCAGCCTCTCCAACAACGGTCTCTATTCTGACAAGTGCCTCTACCTTCAAACGTAGCATCTGGGTCGGTAATGTGTGCTGTGCGTCCAATTGTAATCAAACGCCCATCATCAAATTTCTCTGATGTGCTTTTTTTAAAATCTTCTTCAACACAATTTAATTTCATGGCAGGTTGAAATTTTCCATCGGGCAAAACTTTCAATCCTAAGTTTTCACCACTTACACCAATATACTCCTCTACCTTATCATACCATGGCGAAATATCTTTGTATCTAACTGGCCAGTCAACTCCGATTCCTTCTTTCTTATTGGCTTCAAAATCAATGTCACTCCACCTGTAACTCTGACGGCCCCAGGTAAGGGATCTTCCGCCCACTTGATATCCTCTTATCCAATCGAAACGTTTAGTTTCTACATAGGGGTGTTCTAGGTCATTTACAAAAAAATGTTTTACATCTTCCTTTGGCGCCCAATTAACGCGACTCTGTACATGGTATTTTTTCTTATCCTCTTTAGAAAGTTCTCCCTTCAAAGGATAATCCCAAGGGTCATCATTCATGGTTGGGTAGTCCTCAATATGTTTTACCATACGACCACGTTCTAAAACAAGTGTTTTTAAACCCTTTTCAGTTAATTCCTTAGCTGCCCATCCGCCGCTTATGCCAGTTCCGACCACAATTGCGTCGAATATTTCATTTTGATTCATGCTTGAATTTTTATCTTTTTCTATTGGTATTCCCTATATTTATAGCAAATCTTCATGGAATTGTAACTAACGGGTTATAATTTTTAAATATAAGATAATTTGACATATTTAAAGTGTTGATAAGAGGAACTAATTCAAACAACAGATAGTATATTTTTATGAAAACAATCAAAGGACCAGCCGTATTTTTAGCACAATTTGTAGATAGTAAAGCACCGTTTAATACCTTGGAAGGTATGTGTAAATGGGCTTCTGATCTTGGGTATAAAGGAATTCAAATTCCTACTTGGGAAAGTTTCTTAATCGATTTGGATAAAGCGGCCGAAAGTCAGGATTATTGTGACGAGTTAAAAGCTAAGGTGAATTCTTACGGTTTGGAAATAACAGAACTCTCTACTCACTTACAAGGTCAATTAGTAGCCGTACACCCAGCATATGATTTAATGTTTGATTCTTTTGCGCCAAAAGAAGTACACGGTAAACCAAAAGAAAGAACAAAGTGGGCTATCGAAACTGTAAAAAAAGCGGCAACGGCGAGTAGACGATTAGGGTTAAATGTACACGCTACATTTTCTGGATCACTATTATGGCATACAATGCATCCTTGGCCACAAAGACCTGCGGGTTTGGTTGAAATGGGTTTTGAAGAATTGGCAAAAAGATGGACTCCTATTTTAAATCATTTTGATAAAGAAGGTGTTGATGTATGTTATGAAATTCACCCTGGTGAAGATTTACATGATGGCGATACGTTTGAGCGTTTCTTAGAGGCTACCGGTAATCATAAAAGAGTAAATATTCTTTATGACCCTAGTCATTTTGTTTTACAGCAGTTAGATTACATCACATACATAGACCACTATCATGAGTTTATAAAGTCTTTTCATGTTAAGGATTCAGAGTTTAATCCAACAGGTAAGAAAGGCGCTTTTGGGGGTTATAATGATTGGGGTAACAGAGCAGGTAGATATCGTTCTTTAGGTGATGGTCAAATAGATTTCAAAACAATATTTTCTAAACTTACCCAATACGGTTGCGATGTTTGGGCTGTAATGGAATGGGAATGTTGTATTAAGAGTCCTGAACAAGGTGCTCGTGAAGGAGCAAAGTTTATACAAGACCATATAATTGAGGCTACCGAAAAGACATTCGATGATTTTGCTGGTGCTGAAATTGATAAAGAGATGTTAAAAAAAATGTTAGGACTTTAAATAGAAATGATATGAAAAAAGTAATTGTAAGTATTGTGTTTTTAATATTTTTCATCTCCTGTAAACAGGAAAAGAAAGAAACATCTGAAACAGTAGTTGAGGAAATGGAAATGCCTGAAAGTGAATGGGAAATTTTATTTGATGGCACATCATTAGATAAGTGGAAAGAATTTCAGAATGATGCCGTTGGTGATGTTTGGAAGATTGATGGAGATGCCTTAATCTACACTCCACCATCAGAAGGTGAAGAGAACAAAAATCATGACCTTGTTACTAGGGATGCGTATACGGATTTTATTCTTTCTTTGGAATGGAAAATATCTGAAGCTGGCAACAGTGGTGTTTTTTGGGGGGTGAATGAGGATGCTAAATATAGTACCGGCTATCAAACGGGTCCAGAAGTTCAGATATTAGATAATGATAAACATCCTGATGCAAAAGCTGGCACTACGCATCAAGCAGGTGCATTATACGATATGGTATCTCCAGCAGAAGATGTTACTAAACCCATAGGTGAATGGAATACCATGGTAATTACCGTAAACCATAAAGATAATATCGGTAGAGTTGTTTTGAATGATACTGAAATGGTCACTTTTCCTGTACAAGGTGAAGAATGGGATGCTATGGTGGCGGACTCTAAATTTGCAGGCTGGGAAGGTTTTGGAAAGTTTACAACTGGTAAAATCGGATTACAAGACCACGGAAACGTAGTGGCATTTAGAAATATAAAAATCAAACGACTTTAATAGCATAACCACTTATGAAAAATAAATATTCATTATTACTATTAGTAACAACTTTTGGCATAATTTCTTGCCAAGAAAAAATAGAGCCGATACAGAATGAGAAAACTATTGTAGAAGATAGCGTTATCGTTTATGAAGAGTATATGGGAGACGAACCTACTACACCTGAAGAAACAGAATTTTATGAGCCAAAGGTGGTGGTAGTAAAACCTGGCTCTATGGGTGCTCCACCAAGTGATGCTATTGTACTTTTTAATGGAACAAATTTGGACAACTGGATTAGTTCTAATGATAGTACAGCTGCTAAATGGCATTTGAACAAAGATGGAAGTATGACCGTTAATGATAAAACTGGAAATATACAGACAAAGCAAAATTTTGGGGATGTACAGTTACATATTGAATGGAAATCACCTTTACCTGTTCAATTGGAGGGTCAACATAGGGCTAATAGCGGTGTTTTTCTAAACGGAATTTATGAAGTACAGGTTCTAGATCAAAACGATAATCCTACTTATGTAAACGGACAAGTAGGGTCAATTTACAAACAACATGTGCCATTAGCAATGGCATCTGTTCCTACGGGTGAATGGAATACCTATGATATTATTTACCATGCGCCAGAATTCAATGCTGATGGTGGTAAAATAAAATCAGGTGATATTACGGTAATCCATAATGGAGTTTTGGTACAAGATCATGTTGAATTAAAAGGAACTACCCCTTATATAGGGTGGCCAAAGAATCCAGCACATGGTAAAGGCCCATTATTATTACAAGATCATGGTGATGATAGCCGTGTAAGTTTTAGAAATATTTGGGTAAGAGAACTATAATCTAGTTCATAAAATAGAGTAAAAAGGAGTCAACAAGAGATTATTTTTTGTTTGCTCCTTTCTTAATTAGGGATAGAGATATGATTAAAATTACATTTAACAATTATCTTACCTTTGTCTAAATCTAAAATGTATTCATGATTCAATCGATGACCGGCTTCGGCAAGTGTGTAGTTCAATTACCTAACAAAAAAATTACTGTAGAATTAAAATCACTGAACAGTAAGAGCATCGATTTAAATGCGCGTATGCCCTCTAGCTATCGTGAAAAGGAACTTGAACTTAGAAAGATTATCGCGAACTCGCTACAACGGGGTAAGGTAGATTTTAGCTTATATGTTGAGCTAACCGGAGATGAAACTACTTCTCAAGTAAATGAGGTTGCTGTGAAACAATACATGGCACAGTTAAAAAAAATTGCTACAGGTGATGATCTTAGACTGTTAGAAATGGCGTTGCGTTTTCCAGATGCTATGAAAACTGCAAAAGAAGATATTGATGAAGAGGAATATGAAGCAATAACATTAGCACTACAAGGTGCATTGGTTGAGATAAATGAATTTAGATCTGAAGAAGGTAGCGTATTGGAGCAAGATTTTTTAGATAGGATAGCTTCATTGAATAAATTGTTGGAAGAGGTAATCAAGATTGACCCTGATCGTCAAAGTACAATTCGTGAACGATTAGAAAAGGCAGTGCAAGATTTAAAGACCGATGTAGATGCCAATAGATTTGAACAAGAGCTTATTTATTATTTAGAAAAATATGATATTACCGAAGAGAAAGTAAGATTAGCGAACCATTTGGATTATTTTGGAAAAACCCTTAAATCTGATGATAGTAATGGTAAAAAGTTGGGTTTTATCTCGCAGGAAATAGGTCGTGAAATCAATACAATCGGTTCAAAGGCGAATTATGCGCCAATGCAGCAGATAGTGGTGCAAATGAAAGATGAGCTTGAAAAAATTAAAGAACAAATGTTAAATGTACTATAGATGAAAGGTGGGAAACTTATAATTTTTTCTGCACCCTCTGGAAGTGGGAAAACAACAATCGTTCGTCATTTATTGGCTCAACCAGAACTGAATTTGGCTTTTTCTGTATCTGCGACTTCAAGACCAAGAAGAGTTAAAGAAAAAAATAAAGAGCATTACTATTTTATGTCTGTTTCTGAATTTAAAAATCATATTAAAAATGATGATTTTTTGGAATGGGAAGAAGTGTACCGAGATAATTTTTATGGCACTTTAAAAAGTGAAGTAGAGCGTTTATGGGCGGAAGGCAAAAATGTTATTTTTGATATTGATGTTGTGGGTGGACTTCGAATTAAAAAGAAATTTCCAGAAAAAACTTTGGCTGTTTTTGTAAAACCGCCTAGTGTAGATGAATTAAAAATTAGACTTAAGAAGCGAAGTACTGAAAGTGAAGATAAAATAAACATGCGTATCGCAAAGGCTTCTGTTGAATTGGCTACAGCTCCTCAATTTGACAAAATCATAAAAAATTATGATTTAGATGTTGCTTTAAAAGAAGCAGTAGATTTAGTGGCCTCTTTCATTGATGACGATAAGGAATAAGTGTAGATGAAAAAGGTGGGACTTTATTTCGGAACCTTTAACCCTATTCACATTGGTCATTTGGTCATTGCGAACCACATGGTGGAGTTTTCGGACTTAGATGAGGTTTGGTTCGTTGTAACTCCTCAAAGTCCATTTAAGACTAAAAAAGCACTTTTAGATAATCATCATAGATATGAAATGGTCTATGAGGCTACAAAAGAATATCCAAAATTAAGACCTTGTAAAATCGAGTTCGACCTTCCTCAGCCAAATTATACAGTGAACACCTTAGTTCATTTAGATGAGAAATATCCTTCCGGTTATAGCTTTTCTTTGATTATGGGCGAGGATAATTTAAAAAGTCTGCATAAATGGAAAAATTATGAAACCATTTTAGAGAACTATAATATATACGTTTATCCAAGAATTTCAGAAGGGGCTGTAGAATCACAATTCACGCAGCACAGGAGTATTCACCACGTTAATGCACCTATAATGGAAATATCTTCCACCTTCATAAGAAAAGAACATAAAAAAGGAAAAAATATAAAGCCAATGCTACCGCCTGAAGTTTGGACTTATATGGATGAAATGAATTTTTATCGCTAGTCTAGAATCTTTCCTTCTACCAGTTTATCAGTCGCTAAATAAATACCTTCTTTATTGTAATACCAAGCACGAACCTTCGGAATTTTAATGCCGTTAACGGTAATTATTTCTGATAACAGTATATACTCACCATCATTTTTACTTTCATCATGAAAGAATTGGTACACTTCCATTGCATAGGTCTTTGGGTCGAAATAGAAATACCAAGTATCACTACCAACTTCTTTTTCGTAACCTGCTTTTAGTACTAGATATTCTTTTCCTTTAAAAGTCTTTTTTTGAACCTTGGGGTCTATTATAGTACCTGGGTCCTTTAACTTCATAGGAAGGCCATACAGGTAGGTGTAATAATTCTTCATCATATTCGCCCTGTCACATGAAATTTTTAGACTATCCTTAACCTTAGCTGAAAAAGTAGTGCTACCATCTAATTTTAAAGTGCACTCTTCTTTATCTAGTTCTGATTCTACAGTGTGATTATTTTTTTTGACAGTAGATTTAAAGTAGTTAGAAGGTAAGTCTATTTGTATAGTAGTGCTTCTCGTACCGTTATTAGGACTCTCCATTTCAATCAGCATCTCGCCGTTAAATGACTTCCAATTATCATTAGGGTCATGAAAAGCTATAGCGCGATTCAATAATTCTTCACCTGTTAAGTCTTGTGCTTGATTAATAAAACTTAATAAAAGAAAAACGGTCAGCATATAATACTTCATAAGTAATGTTTTAGAAAGTTGACATATCTGTTCTAGTCTAGTCTAGCCTTGCTGGCTCGATTTTTTCATCATATTCTTTGTAGTACTGTTCTAAAAGATTCATTGTGGCAGTCATTAAGTCTTTTGTTTCCAATAATATACTAAAATAGAGTGTCGTATTTTTAGGACTTGATTCTTCTGTTCGTGTTCTTTCTACTTGTAATTTAATTTTTTGAGACACCAAATCGTACAATTCTTGTTTGTTATTTAGAATAGTGCCTATTTTTTCAAACGATCGTTCTTCAAAAGCATTTGAAGTGTTTTCTAAAATTTCAGCTAATTTATAATCGATTTGCTTTAACTCCTTAATCTGATTGTATTTTAATTTCTTATGATTATTGTTCACATGTTTGTGGCTAACCTTGCCAATATATTCAAGCGACTGAGAAATATCGGTGAGGTGGCCCATTGCATTTATATAGAAATTACTAGCGCCAATATGTGCTTCTTCTAGATTTTTGATAAAATAGAAAGTATGATTTCTTAGGTCTTCGATTTCTGTAGCAAGTTTAGAACCTTGCTTTTTATTTTTCTTAAGTAAGTTTAAATCTTGCTTGGCTAGACCGTTAATAGTATTAGAATAGATTTTACTAGTTCTTTTAACCACATTGGCTATGTTCTTGGCGCTTTCTTCAATTACACCCTGTACAGAACTGCTCTCTGCACGTTCAAGTTTTTCTTCTTCCTTAGATTCTTTTAATTTTCTGGTATGCGAAATATAATTTTTTCCAATAAGGATAAAGGCAAATACCAATAGTGCGGCAATAGCATAAATACCCCCTAAGTGAATTATATAAGCTATTAGTGATGCAGCTACAAAAGCAACTATTGCGGTAAAGAACCAACCACCAATAACGTTCAGAACTCCTGCAACACGATAAACGGCACTTTCTGACCCCCATGCTCTATCTGCTAAAGAACTACCCATAGCTACCATAAAAGTGACATATGTGGTTGAAAGAGGTAATTTTAATGAAGTTGCTAAAGAAATTAAAACACTAGCAACCATTAAATTAACCGATGCTCTAATTAGGTCGAAAGCTGGTAGGTCTTTTACTTTTGCTTTTTGCGCATAAGAAGTAGGTTTTTCAAATTGACCATTAATTCTTTTTTGAAGCCCTGCAGGAATCAATCCATTTAAATTATCAGAAGCTTTAATAGAGAACTTTACAATCTGTCTAGATAGGAAATTGGGCTCAAAACGCTCGTCACCTTCATCTTGTCTTGATAGATCCACACTAGTTTTTACAACATTCTTTGCCTTTGAAGAGAACCATAACGTTACGACCATTACGACACCGGAAGCCAATAATAAATATGTTGGTGTCTGTACCGATACTGATAAGCCTTGCATGTTAAATTCTGAGGCTAATTGTCCAGAATTCGACCAGCTAACGAAAGATTCATATGCCGCTAACGGCACTCCTATAAAGTTTACAAGGTCATTTCCTGCAAAGGCCATTGCTAGTGCAAACGTGCCAAGAATTATTATAATAACGTAAATATTCCAACTTAAAAAGCGGGTTACGACCCATGATAGAGCAAACCAAAGTAAAAAATTGCCAAGAATGAATATTTCTGGATTATCCCCTATAAACATTGAGGTTTCTGGACTAAGTATAGATGTTCCTTTTAAGCCTTTTATAAGAATGAAATAAATAATAGCTGTAATCGCCATGCCGCCAAATATAGCTCCTACCCACTTTGGTTTATTCTCAAACTTAAAGGATAGTAATACCCTTGTAAAGAATTGCACGAATGCCCCAATGGTAAAAGCAATAACTACAGATAGAAGTATACCAAC
Organism: Maribacter orientalis; assembly: GCF_900109345.1. Lineage (GTDB taxonomy): Bacteria > Bacteroidota > Bacteroidia > Flavobacteriales > Flavobacteriaceae > Maribacter > Maribacter orientalis. Next base: position 522,251 of record NZ_FNZN01000004.1, on the reverse strand, counting down.
AATAATTTCGGTAGCCTTATCGGTATTTATGTAATTTGTTAGGTGGGTGAAATTACCGTCACCTGCATAAATTTTAACTAATGATATGGCAACTGCCGCACCTAACAATTCAAACACTATAGAAACTGTTGTAGAAGTAGGCATACCAAGGGTATTGAAAAAATCTAGCAATATAATATCTGTAATCATTACTGCCATGAAAATGATCATGATTTCAGCAAATACAAACTCAGACGGATTAAATATTCCCTTTCTGGCAACCTCCATCATACCACTTGAAGAAACAGCCCCAAATGCTATTCCTATACTTGCAACTATCATAATAGTTTTGAATGATATGGCTTTAGAGCCTATAGCTGAATTTAAGAAGTTAACAGCATCATTACTGACTCCTACTATTAAATCAGTTACAGCTAAAACAGCCAAAGCTATAATCATGAAGAAATAAATATTTTCGCCCATCAAAAATTTAAATAAGAAACAAAAATGATGTTATAAATTATCATTAAGGTTAAAATAAGGTTATGAAGTTATATTCGTACATTTTACCGCAATAGTCATTAATTTCTTGTGTCCTTTTAAAGAGGTGATGAAAATACTAATTTCTTTTTTGAAATTATGGTTTAGTTCAAATAGAAAAACTTTGAATTAAAGGCTTTTTAAGAAATTTACTGTTGACATGCTGAAGTTATTGTAACTAAATTTATCTGCTTTTGTTGGCAGACAATTCTAATTTGCTCATCGATACATCGCTTATTGAACTTACTTTTGAAAAAGATGGCAGTGCAAGCGTTTTTGCGTAAAGGGTTTCAAGAATTTCTATCTCTTCACCAGCTTTAATGTCTACAATAAATTGGACGGATTCGTAACCTAGAAATTGAATTTTAATTTCGTGTGAGCCAGGTACGACATCTGTGAATTCAAAATTACCACGAAAGTTAGTGTGTGTAATAATAGGTGTGTCGTTTATAGAAATCGAAGCCATGATTAATGGCTCATTAAATAATTCGCCATCTAAAATTTTACCTCTAATAGAACTAGTTTCCTGTGCAAAGGAAAAAGAACAAATGCTTACTATGAATAGAAAAAATATTTTTTTCATCAACTGGGTTATTTTCTTTTGCAAAGAAAATGCGCTAAGGTTAAGTTAAGGTTATCTAAGGATTATTAATGTATGTTTTAAAGGTTAAGAATTACGCATTGTAATTTCCAAAAACTGTATAACTTCTCACTTTGAAAAATCAAAAATGTATCTTGCGGTCTTCTAAAATTTAATAGCATGAACTGGGAGCAATTACTTTCTTTACGCAGACAAGGGGATAAGAATAAACGTTTGCGAAACGAGCAGGATGAGACCCGATTAGGGTTCGATGTAGATTACGATCGAATTATTTTTTCTTCAGCTTTTAGAAGTTTGCAAGATAAAACACAAGTAATACCATTATCAAAGACAGATTTTGTTCATACCAGATTAACTCATAGTCTTGAAGTTTCTGTTGTAGGCAGAAGTTTGGGTAGGTTAGCTGGTAAGAAAATTATAGAGAAGCACCCTTATTTAAAGGAAGTTCATGGGTATAAATTTAATGATATTGGTGCTATTGTTGCTGCAGCGGCACTGGCTCATGATATTGGTAACCCGCCTTTTGGGCACAGTGGTGAAAAAGCGATTGGTGAGTATTTTAAGACCGGTAACGGTTTAAAATATAAAGAGGAACTTTCTGAAGTTGAATACCAAGATATTATAGATTTTGAAGGTAATGCCAATGGGTTTAGATTAATGACCCAGGATAGGGCTGGAGTTTCTGGAGGTTTACGATTAAGTTATGCCACGTTGGGTGCTTTCATGAAATACCCAAAAGAATCGCTTCCGAAAAAACCTTCGAAACATATTTGTGATAAAAAATTCGGCTTCTTTCAGAGTGAGAAATATATTTTTGAGGAAGTAGCTCAAGATTTAGGTTTGCCAACGAGAAGTAATAACGGTACGGTATCGTACGGTAGACATCCCTTAACTTTTTTAGTTGAAGCGGCTGATGATATTTGTTATACCATTATTGATTTTGAAGACGGAATCAATTTAGGATTGATATCTGAAGATTATGCTTTAGAATATTTGATTAAATTGGTTAAAGATACCATAAATACCAATAAGTATAATTCTTTGGAGTATATGGAGGATAGGCTAAGCTACTTACGTGCTTTAGCCATAAATACGCTTATTCAAGATGCAGTATCCATTTTTATTAAGAATGAAGAAAGTATTTTGAATGGTACCTTCGAAGTATCTCTTATGGACAAAAGTGGTTATAAGGCACAGATTGAAGATATCATTAGTCTAAGTGTTCAAAAAATATATCAATCTCAAGAAGTGGTTGAAAAGGAGATTGCGGGCTATACCATTATATCCGATATTCTTGATGTTTACATAGGTGCTTTAATCGGTAAAAAATACAATAAGGCATCTAACTACCACAAACTAATGTTACGAACCCTGCCAGGTTTTTACCAACAAACAGATAAATCAATTTATGAAATGTTATTGAATACGTGCTGTTATGTTGCAAGTCTTTCAGATAGTGCAGCAGTTCATATTCACAATAAAATTAAAGGAAGGCAGCTTTAGAAACCATAAAGAATACCCACTGCCAATATTTGTTTGAACTGTATTTTGGGTATACCTGGGTTTAAAATAGTGCCGTTGTCATTTTTAACAATATCAAAAAGTATATCGTCATCATAAATCATTTGTGTGCCTAAACTGGTGCTTATGAACTTATTTACCTTCATGTTTAGGTTCAGTTCCCAATCTACATCAATGTTACCAAAACTTTTAATGTAATCGGTATATAGGTTAAGCCTACTTTTTAATTCAATGTTTTCGGCAACGTTATAATTAAAATTATTTGTGATAAGTATACCGATTTCTAGTAGATGATTTTCACCAGGAGTTAAAATATTTCCATCAACATCTAGTATAGCCTCATTTACACCAAATGCACCATTATCCGCCAAGTCTTGATCTAAAACAAAGGTAGATTTTTGTGTAAGAGGAGATAAATACAGATTGAATTTTTGATCTTTGGTTATAAATGAGGTTCCTGCTCCGAATAACAGGTAACCAGGAGCCATAAATCTTGAAATCGGAGTATCCCTATCTGGATATTTATAACCGTTTGAAAACTGGGTGTTAAAGTTAAGCTGAACGGAATAAAACCAATTGCTGATGGTATCTTTTCGAAAACCTAGGTTCGAACTTAGACGAATTACATCTTCTGTTTTTCTAAGTTTTCGTCCATCTTGTGCATTTAGGCCATAGCGCAATTCTAAATTATTATCCCATTGAAAGTTGCTGAATTTATATTTCCTAGCAAATTTCAAAAAGCCTAGACCACTAACGGCATTATCACCCCCAGCATTCCAATTAACAAAAGCTACCTCACTAACATTTATACCAAAACTATTTTCTGTTTCCCAAAAAGATGGCACTCTAAACCTGCTAAAACCTTTTTGTAATGTTTTAGTCTTACTAAAATCAATATTTGGAATTTTTAGATTGACATCTTTTCTCGGAGAATAAATTTTGTCTACCGTTCTTCTTATAACAATGGTGTCAATAACAACGCTGTCAACTACCATGCTATCTACTAAAATAGGTGCTGGAATTGTATCTTGGCCGAAAGACCAATATGACACTAAAAGAAGTAAAGGGGCTATAAACTTGATGGATTGTGAAAGTATTCTTTTCATAGAAATTGTTGTACATATTTTTTTACGGACATCTTATCTATTCCTGCTTCTTTATACAATCTTTCGGTATCACCGTGTGGAATAAAAAAATCAGGAATGCCAAATATCTTAATTATTTTATGGATTCCAATATTATTTGAAAATTCTAATATGGCACTACCAAATCCACCAATAGCAGAGCCATCTTCTATAGTGATAATATGGTCAAATTTTTGAACTATTTTTGTCAGTAATTCTTCATCCAAAGGTTTAATAAAGGGAAAATTATAATGCGCAATACCTGAATTTGACCCAAGTTCATTACTGATTTCCGCCGCCATATTTCCTATAGGTCCCGTCGTAAGAATTGCAATTTTACTACCTTCTTTTAAAAGTTCACCCTTACCTATGGTCATTTGGCTCATGGGTTTTTGCCATTTCAAAATACCACCCCTTCCTCTTGGGTACCGTATCGCAATAGGATGATTAAGCCCTAATTGCGCTGTGTACATTATATTTCTTAATTCAATTTCGTTTAAAGGCGAAAAAACCATAAGATTTGGAATACACCTTAAGTAGGCAATATCGAAAACACCATGATGTGTAGGCCCATCTTCACCAACCAATCCGGCTCGGTCCAAGCAAAAAATTACAGGCAGGTTTTGTATGGCTACATCATGAATAACCTGGTCATAGGCTCGCTGTAAAAATGTAGAGTAAATATTACAAAATGGAATAAGACCATCAGCAGCCATACCTGCGGCAATGGTTACAGCGTGTTGTTCAGCTATTCCTACATCAAAGGCTCTTTCTGGTAAGGCATCCATCATGAATTTTAAAGAACTACCCGTTGGCATCGCTGGTGTGATACCTACAATCTTTTCATTTTTCAAAGCCAATTCAACCAAAGTCTTTCCGAATACATCTTGATATTTAGGAGCTTGTTGCTGAGGTTCTTTTTTTTGTAGTTCACCAGTTTGCTTGTTAAACTTGCCTGGCGCATGATAAACTACTTGATTTTCTTCAGCGCTCTTAAGTCCTTTTCCTTTGGTAGTAATTATATGTAATAATTTTGGACCTTCTATCTTTTTTAAGCGTTCTAATTCTTTTACTAATATGGGCAGGTTATGGCCATCAATGGGCCCAGTGTAATGAAAATTGAGACATTCGAAAATGTTTTCTTCTTTCGCGGTTCCTGTTTTTACATTAGTCAGGTATTTTTTTAAAGCACCAACACTGGGATCTATTCCCATGGCGTTATCATTTAAGACTATCAATATATTGGCATTGGTTACCCCGGCATGGTTTAACCCTTCAAAAGCCATACCGCTAGCAATAGATGCGTCGCCAATAACAGCAATATGTTGTCTATGAATATTTCCTTGTAATTGAGCTGAAAGCGCCATGCCCAAAAGTGCTGAGATAGAAGTAGAACTGTGACCGGTACCAAAGGCATCATAAATACTTTCTTCCATTTTCGGAAATCCACTTATACCACCAAATTGTCTATTGGTTTCAAATATGGATTTTCGGCCGGTAAGTATTTTGTGCCCGTAAGCTTGATGGCCTACATCCCAAATTAATTTGTCTATTGGTGTATTGAATACATAATGAAGGGCAATTGTTAACTCTACAACCCCTAGGCTTGCGCCTAAGTGACCTTCTTTTGCCGAAACGATGTCTATGATGAATTCACGAAGTTCAATAGTCAATTGCTCTAAATCTTTAGGGTTTAAAGTTCTGAGGTCTTGAGGAGTATTAATATGTTCTAGAATTGCTGTCAAATTACATTTGTAATGGACAACAAAAATACTTTTTTAAAAATGAAACTATTGTATTTTTGAGGCTATGGTTTTACCTTATGATGATGCTTATTTTATGAAAAAGGCACTTCAAGAAGCAGAATATGCTTTAGAAGCCGGTGAAGTACCAGTAGGTGCTGTAATTGTTGTGCAAGACCGAATTATTGCAAGGGCACATAACCTTACTGAAAAATTGAACGATGTAACGGCACATGCAGAAATGCAAGCGATTACATCAGCTGCTAATTTTCTGGGGGGAAAGTATTTAAAAAATTGTACACTATATGTAACCTTAGAGCCTTGCCAAATGTGTGCAGGCGCTTTATACTGGAGCCAGATTGGTAAAATTGTATATGGAGCTACAGATGTAGAACGTGGTTGTGGAGTAATGGGAACAACATTGCACCCAAAAACAAAGATTATTGGGGGAATTCTCGAAAATGAGGCTGCTTCGTTGCTACAACATTTTTTTCAAAAAAAAAGAAAGTAGTTTCTATGTATTAAAATAAAAAACCACGCATTTGCGTGGTCAAATTGATTTTAAGCAAAAAAGAATATATTTATAGTACTTGTACCTGTCCGGCTACAGTACCTTTTCTTCCTTCTTCTTCTTCATAACTCACTTTATCGCCTTCTCTAATTTCTGTTCCATGTAAAGCGGTGGCATGAACAAAAATATCTTTTCCTGTTTCTTCGTTTGTAATAAACCCAAAGCCTTTAGATTCATTGTAAAATTTGACGGTGCCAATCATTGTATTAAAATTTAAATATTAACACTCTAATTTACAATATTTTAGTATTGATAGGAAGAAAATAGAATTATTAATTTAACGGAGTATCTTGATTATCAGTGTTTCTAGGTTTTTTCCCTTGCATTTTACGAACGTTTTCATCGTTTAACATATAATCCTTAAACTTTTTACCCTTACTTTCTTTAATTAAGAATAGTGGCATCGCAAGTAAAAACAATCCTAAAGTACCAGAACCTATAAATTTGTTTGCCATTGCTTCTTGTTCGCCGTCTAGATTCAATCCGTAGATGATTAACCCAATAGATATTAGAGTAATTGCTGTGATTAAATATTTCATTACTTAGTAAATTTTATTAGTTCTCTTCTGTATGCCGTTAATAATTTAGATTTCGACACAAACCCCATATACTTCCCATCTTTAATTACAGGAAGATTCCATGCACCGCTATCCTGAAATTTTTGCATCACTGTCTGCATGCTGTCCCTTCCATAATATATATGGTCTGGGGCTTTATGAGTGAAAGAGTCAACCTTTGTTGTTGCATACAATTTAGTATCAAACATAAATTCTCGAATATCATCTAATAGAATTATACCCAAAAACTTATGGTTTGTATCAACAACTGGGAATATATTTCGTGTCGATTTTGCGACGGAATCGTGCAACATTTCTCCTAATGTCATTTCTGGGTTCACAATCTTAAAATTTGTCTCTATAACCGTATCCAATTCCATAAGGGTAAGCACTGCATGATCTTTGTTGTGTGTTAAAAGATCTCCACTTTCTGCTAGTTCTCTCGTGTAAATGGTATAATCAATAGTATTTTTTGTAATAATATATGAGATAGATGCTGTTATCATTAAGGGTACAAAAAGAGTATAACCCCCTGTTATTTCAGCGATGAGGAATATGGCCGTAAGTGGGGCATGCTGAACACCTGCAATAAGACCTGCCATACCTATTAAAGTGAAATTACTTTCAGATACCGAGAAGCCTAATCCAGAATTATTTATGATTTTAGCAGCAACATTACCTAAAGCACTGCCCATAACCATTGTTGGAATAAAAATACCACCGGCTCCACCAGCCGCTAATGTAGTGGTCATTGCTACGGCTTTAAAGATGGTTATGCCAAATAGTAAAGCGATTACGACCCAGATGTTACTTATATAAGCATCAAATGGAGTTTTACCTAAAGCTTGAATGTGATCGCCGATCAACAGATTATTAATAAACACAAAACCTTCACCATATAAAGGAGGGATCATATACAGCATAATACCAATTGCAAGTCCGCCGACTAAAAGCCTGTATTTCGGACTTTTCAATGGTTTAAAGAGGTTAATAATACCAAAGTACATTTTGGTGAAATAGATAGATGCAACAGCGGTACCGACGCCGAGCAGAACATAGAACAAAGTGTCTTTTACTTCAAAAGATTCGGTTATTGTAAAATTGAACAGTACCTCGTTGCCCATAAAAAAGTAGGAGGTAAGTACACCGCTGATAGAAGCCAGTAAGAGGGGTAGCATTGAAATCATGGTGAGATCCAAACTAAATACCTCAACAGCAAAAATTATGGCAGCAATTGGCGATTGAAATATGGACGAAATTGCACCCGCAGAGGCACATGCAATTAATAAGGAACGCGTTTTTGAATTAATATGAAAAAGTTTTCCAAGGTTTGAACTAATTGCCGCGCCCGTTGCTACTGCTGGGCCCAATAAACCAACGGATCCACCGAAACCTACTGTTAAAGGCGCAATAATCAATTGTGTGTAAACTTGCTTTATGTCAATATTCCCTTTGTTTTTTGACAATGAAAATAGAATGGATGAAACCGCATGTTTTAATTTTTCTTTATGGATATACTTTACATAAAGATATACGAGGGTAAGGCCGACTATCGGTAGAATGAAATAAAGCTGATTACTAGAAAAGATAATTCCTTTCTCGAGCGATGCTTCAATAAAATAAGTAATGTTTTTTAACGTAACCGCCGCCAAACCAGCTAAAAGGCCAACAGCAACACTTAAAATATAGATAAACGTCTTCTGGGAAATATGTTTATACCTCCACTTATAAATTCGCCTTAAAATCTTGTTTTTTTGAATGGGCATTTTGAAACCAAATCAGTAATGGTTGTCAAAGGTATTTAATTACTAGCTATGATTCTGGTTTTGAGTTCTTCTAAATCTTCAAGATAAATTTGGAGCAAGGTTTCTACGTAAGGTCTATTATTGATATAGCCGTCGATGTAATCAATTAAAATTTGAGTATTAATAGCTTTGAGATTTAAATTTGTTTTCTACCCAATTGGCTGCTCTATTTATATAACCTTCGTAAAAAACTGAAAATTCAATTTTATGATTTATTAAATCTTCAAGATTTGGTTTTAAAAGTTGTTTTGAAAACTTACCACCACCTTCATTATTGTCAATGACTAAAAGGTTGTTTTTGATTGATATCAAACCCATATAATCCAAGCTATCATTTTTTATTTTTCTTTTCAAATAAAGCCTATTTTCTTTTATTACATACCCGTTGCATTCGTATTGTTCTTTAAACTCATGATAATAGCAAATACGGTTGCTGTCTATAAAAAATTCACCATATTGGTCTGAAAGGCTTTCAGAAGTTAAATACCAGTTACCCTTAATTTTGGATTTTATTGAGTTTTGAGTTGTACATGAAATAAAAATTAGTGTTACTAAAAAGTAGTAATTTTTTTATCCATTTGTGATTTTTATTTTAAACTCATTTAAGTCGCCGTCAGTTTGAAAAGTAAGAATTCTTTATGATATCTCGCCACGCTTTCGTTTGTTTATAACTGGTGGCCTATTGAGTAAGTAGTTCACGGTTTTTTGTATCATTGTACTAGCACTAATTTGTTGTTGTTGGAGATTATAACAAACATAATCACGGGAGTAATTGCGATACAACATAATTTTGAAAAAAATCATAATTGAAGAAAGGAAAGTCTAAGCAAAAAAAAACTCAATTAATGAGCCTAATATTTATGATGATATTTGGCAACTGTAATTCTCAAGAAATTAATGTGGAAGATATCAAAGGAAATTGGCGTCCTTTCTCCCTGCAGAAAGAACAAACTTTCCGTTATATTGAAATATTTATTGACGACACAACTTTTAATTATTATGATTATAAAATTGGTATTCTGCCAAAGAAAAAGTTTGGAATAAAGGATAATTCTCTATTTCTAGAAAATTTTAAGACCAACCAATTGCAAGAAATGGGAACCTTGACTATATTATCTGATAGTACATTAAGAATTGGTGAGGAGGATGGAGGATTCATACTCGAAAAAATAAATGAAAAGCCAACCTTGGAAGAGCTAATTAAAAGCCAAGTAAAAGATGATTATTTTCAAGAAAGATTGATTTTGAGAAAAGAAAATAAATATTAAAATGTAATCCTTCGCAGTGATATAATTAAGGATAATTCCTCATTTCTACATTTTTATTTAGTCTATATTATAATTAAAAACCCTGCATTATGCAGGATTTTTAATTATGATTTTATTAATGATAACTAATCTTGAATATCCAACTTCAAATTTAATTCCTTCAACTGTGCAGCATCAATAGCAGCTGGTGCATCTATCATGACATCTCTTCCACTATTATTTTTAGGGAAGGCGATGAAATCTCTAATCGTTTCTTGTCCGCCTAAAATGGCAACTAGTCTATCTAAACCAAACGCAAGTCCGCCATGTGGTGGAGCTCCATATTGGAAAGCATCCATTAAAAATCCGAATTGTGCTTTTGCTTCTTCAGGTGTAAAGCCTAAATGCTTGAACATGGTTGCTTGTGTATCTTTATCATGAATACGAATAGAGCCACCACCAATTTCATTACCGTTTAAAACAAGGTCGTACGCATTTGCACGAACCGCACCTGGATCTGAATCTAACAATTCTAATTGACCTGGTTTAGGCGAGGTGAATGGATGGTGCATAGCATGGTAATGCCCTGTTTCTTCATCAAGTTCCAATAATGGGAAATCAACTACCCATAATGGTGCAAATTCATTTGATTTTCTAAGACCAAGTCTCGTAGCCAACTCCATTCTAAGCGCACTTAATTGCGTTCTTGTTTTATTGGCATCGCCTGATAGCACGCAAATAAGGTCACCTGGTTGAGCACCAGTTACTTCTGCCCATTTGGCTAAATCTTCTTGGTCGTAGAACTTGTCAACGGTAGATTTGAAACTTCCATCAGCATTACATTTTACATAGACCATGCCTTTAGCGCCAACTTGTGGGCGTTTTACCCAATCTACCAATGCATCCAATTCTTTTCTAGTATATTCAGCAGCACTTGGTACAGCAATACCAACTACTAATTCAGCGTCATTGAAAACCGAAAATTCTTTATGTTGAGCTATGGTATTCAGTTCTCCGAATTCCATGCCAAAGCGAATATCGGGCTTATCGTTTCCGTATTTGGCCATGGCATCATCGTAAGTCATCCGTGGGAATGAATCGATTTCTACACCATTTACTTCTTTTAAAAGGTATTTGGTCAAATCTTCAAATACGTTTAGGATATCTTCTTGCTCTACGAAGGCCATTTCACAATCTATCTGTGTAAATTCTGGTTGTCTATCGGCACGTAAATCTTCATCTCTAAAGCATTTTACAATTTGAAAGTATTTGTCCATACCACCAACCATCAACAATTGCTTGAAGGTTTGTGGCGATTGAGGTAGGGCATAAAATTGACCTTCGTTCATGCGACTAGGTACTACGAAATCTCGTGCACCTTCTGGTGTAGATTTGATGAGGTACGGAGTTTCAACTTCTATAAAGCCTTGGCCTGATAAAAATTTACGAACTTCCATAGTTACCTTACTTCTAAAGATAAGGTTGTTCTTTACTGGATTTCTTCGGATATCTAAATATCGATATTTCATACGAAGGTCTTCACCGCCGTCAGTTTCATTTTCTATGGTAAATGGAGGAGTTTTAGATTCGTTTAAGATGGTAAGTTCAGAAACTAAAACCTCTATGTTCCCAGTAGAAATATTAGCGTTTTTTGAAGCTCTTTCTATAACCTCTCCTTTTATTTGAATCACGAATTCACGACCTAAATTTCTAGCTTGCTCTAATAAAGTGGCTGAAGTTCGGTCCTCATCTAAAACAAGTTGTGTAATACCGTATCGATCTCGTAAATCTACCCAAACTACAAAACCTTTATCTCTAGTCTTGGCTACCCAACCAGAAAGGGTAACGGTTTGGCCAATATGTGATTCTCTTAACTCCCCGCAGGAATGGCTTCTATACATAGTGCTTGCTTTAATGAAAGGGCAAATTTAAGAAGTCTATTTCATTAACGTTCTATTTAAGATGCAGGTTTTACATTCAAGATTTTATTGATGAAGTAATATTCTAATTTTATGTAAAAACCTATAAAACAATTAATTACGTATCTAATGTAAAGTTAATGTAAATTAATAGTTACTTAAATGTTGATTTATTTAGAAATAAATGTATCTTTGTAACGTTACTGTTAAGCGATAAATTAATCAAAAAAAATATATATCATGAAAAAAATACTAATAATAGCTTTTATGGCATTGTCCTTTGGAGCTTTTGCTCAAGTAGAACCAACCTTTGAGAAAGAAGGTGATATGGTAAAGGCGACATATTTTCATGCAAATGGAGAAGTGTCTCAACAAGGTTACTTTTTAAACGAAAGGTTAGAAGGTGAGTGGAAAATGTTCAATGAAAAAGGTGATAAAATTGCCGTAGGTAATTATGAGAACGGAGTTAAATCTGGGAAATGGTTATTTTGGGAAGGTGATGTTAAAAAAGAAGTTAATTTTGATAATAACAGAATCGCTAGTGTTACCAACGCTAAAACTAAAGAGCCTGTTGCTGTAAATAATTAACAGCAACTACATATATAAAAGCCCCGTATCATTTGATACGGGGCTTTTTTGTTTCAGAGATTCTTTTAATTATGCAACGCTGCCTAATTTTTTCTTCTCATTATTATTACCCATACCTCTAAGTTTTATTTTTATACGGTACACAATGTTAAAGAGTACCGGTACGATAATAAGGGTAAGGAATGTGGCTACTATTAATCCGAAGATTACCGTCCAAGCTAAAGGTCCCCAGAAAACAACGTTATCGCCACCGATATAAATCTTAGGGTTGAACTCTGAGAAAAGTGAAAAGAAATCAATGTTAAGACCAATAGCTAAAGGTATTAACCCAAGTACAGTTGTAATCGCTGTCAAAATTACCGGTCTTAGTCTAGCTTTACCACCTACAATCATAGAATCGGTCGCATCTTCAATGGTTAAAAGATCACTGTCTTCCATTCCTAATCTTACCTTTTTACGGTCGACCAAAATCTGGGTGTAATCTAGGAGTACCACCCCGTTGTTTACCACAATCCCTGCCAAAGAGATTATACCCATCATGGTCATCATAATTACGAAAGACCAACCTGTTATCATTAACCCGCCAAATACTCCAATAAAGCTTAAGAAAATGGCAATCATTATAATCAATGGTTTTGAAATACCACTAAATTGGAAAATTAGAATAAGCATAATTAAACCTAAGCCTGAGAAAAAGGCACCTACCAAGAATGCTTGTTGTTTTGCCTGTTCCTCTAACTGACCTGTATAATCAATTTTTACAGTAGCCGGAGTGCCGTTAAAACTTTGCATTTCTCTTTGAATCTCAGCAACAATAGCACCCGCATCTGTAAAGCCAGGTTTTAATCCGGAATAAATAGTAACGACTCTCTTACCGTCTCGGTGTTTAATAGCACTGAATCCTGATGTGTTCTTTTCAGTCGCTACGGCAGAAATCGGAATTTCTTTAATTTGACCATTAGCAGGATCTCTAAAAATGATATTCTGATTGAATAGAGCACTTTTATTGTACCGTAAATCTTCGTTGAATCGTATGTTAATATCATAATCATCACCGTCTTCCTTGTAAACACCTGCTTTTTCTCCGAAAATAGAACGTCTTAACTGATTACCAACTTGGCCTACTGCAACACCCAATTCACCTGCTTTTTCGCGATCTACAATCACTTGCATAGAAGGTTTGCCTTTGTTTACATCAATTTTCAACTCTTCAATACCTGCAATATTTTTGGTATTGATGAAATTTTTAATGTCTTCTGCAGTATTTATAAGTTCATCATAATCGCTACCCTCTAGTTCAATATTAATCGGAAAACCGGCAGGTGGTCCATTAGCATCTTTTTCAACTGAAATAGCTACACCAGGGTAAATACCTTGCAGGGCTGCTTGAACACGACCACGAATGTCTTCGGTATTTAATCCTTCACGATATTTATATTCACTAAAGTTTACGGTAACTTTTCCTTTGTGCGGCATTTCTGCAGAAGAACCACCATCAGTAAGTGGGTTACCTGCCCCTTCACCTACAACAGAAACAGCAGATGCCATCATAAAGTTTTCGCCATTCTTTTTGTATTTCTCATCATCCATTATCGCATAAACCTGCTTTTCAACCTCTAGGGTGATTTCGTTGGTTTTCTCAATAGATGTACCTTCAGGGTATTCTACATAGACATATATTTCATTCGGTTTATTATCTGGGAAGAATTCGATTTTGGTACGGCCACTACCTACAGACATACCGAACAGCATAAATACACCAATCAGCATTAAAAATGTAACAGTGAAATACCAATAAACATTACGACCATTTAGTGCATGTTTTAAACGGCGTTCATACCAATTTTCAAAACGGGACATCGTTTTTTTCTGGAATTTGATAGCAGTGCCCTTTATTATATACTTGTAGGCCCAGAACATGATTCCTGTTAATATTAAAACAGAACCTAAACCGCGCATTGCGCCACCAAAGATTAGTATTAATATACCTAAAACGCCTAAAACAAGACTCATTCTTATGAGCTGTTTTAGGGTAAGTTCTTTTTCATCGGTGCTCATAAATTTAGAGACAAGCATCGAGTTCATGAAAATTGCCACAAACAATGATGAACCTAAAACAACTGAAAGTGTGATAGGAAAATAGATCATAAATTGACCAAATATTCCAGGCCATAAACCTAACGGAACAAATGCTGCTACGGTTGTAGCGGTAGAAATAATAATTGGGTAGGCAATTTCACCAATACCTTTTTTAGCAGCATCGATACGAGACATACCTTCGTCCATAAGACGATATACATTCTCAACTACCACAATACCGTTATCCACCAACATACCTAGACCCATAATCATTCCGAAGAGAATCATTGTATTAAGGGTATATCCAAGCCATGAGAGTATTACAAACGACATGAACATCGACATAGGTATTGCGAATCCAACGAAGAGTGCATTTCTAAACCCTAAGAAGAACATTAATACCGTAACAACAAGAATAATCCCAAAAATAATGTTGTTCACCAAGTCATCTACTTGATTTAATGTACGGGTAGAGGAATCGTTTGCTATAGAAATATTAAGGTCTGGTGGAAAGTAAGTTGCTTTCTCATTTTTTACAATTTCCTTTATTTTATCGGCTGCGGAAATAGAATTTCTACCTGCTCTTTTCTTAACATCGAGCATAACTACGTTATCACCGAATTCACGGGCATACGTAGTTTTATCTTTTGCCTTAAAGTTAATATTGGCAATGTCTTTTAAATAAACCGCCCCGTTTTCAGATTTAACTACAAAGTTTTTAAGTTCATTCGGATTTTCTACTTCTCCAATAATACGAATAGTACGTCTTTGCCCAACGGTTTTAAGATTACCCGCAGACATAGTCATGTTACCATTACTTATGGCGCTAATAACATCTTGAAAGCTGATTTTAGCAGCCATCATTTTATAGATATCAACAGCAACTTCTACTTCTTTATCTTGAGCCCCACGAATATCTGCTTTTTTAATTTCAGGAAGATCTTCAATTTCGTCTTGTAAATATTCTGCATATTCTTTCAACTTTTCTACAGGATAATCACCAGTAAAGTTGATGTTCATTATAGGAACTTCTTCAGAAAAGTTTAAGTCAAAAACATTGGGCTCAACTTTGGCACCATTAAAGGTAGGCCAGTCTTCACTTGCCTTTTCACTATCGACCTCATCCTTTACTTTTTGCTTAGCTTGCTCAACGGTAATTTCCTCATCGAATTCTACCGTTAAAACAGCGTAATCTTCTTGCGAAGTAGATGTAACTTCGACCACATTACTAATGTTCTTTAACCTATCTTCTAATGGGTCGGTAATTAGTTTTTCTATGTCCTCAGCTGTGTTACCAGGGTAAGGGGTACTTATGTAAATTTTAGTCTCTACAATTTCTGGAAAATCTTCTCTAGGCATGGCCATATAGGCATTGAAGCCTAACCATAAAAATATGCCGATCATTACATAAATAACCGACGGATTATCAATGGCCCAAGACGATAAACTGAATTCTTTATCAGCGTTTTTTTGTACTTTGCTCATCGATTTCTATTTTTTTATTTTTACTTTTTGACCATCTTTTACACTTCGTGCACCTTCTTTAATAATAAGATTTCCATCTTCTAGGCCAGATAGTACTTCTATTTTCGCTCCTTGAGTTTTTCCAGTGGTAATGATGATTCTTTTTACAATTGCTTCATTTTCTGAATTCGGTTCCTCTGCTACGAAGACGTATTGTTCACCTTCAGCATTTTCAGATATAATGCTTGTCGGTATTAAGATGGCGTTTTCACTGGTATAATCATTGATATTAACCTTGGCAGTAAGATTAGGCTTAATCTTACCTTCCTTATTTGGAACTGGAATTTCAACTTCAAAAGATCTGTTCGATGGATTTATAAAATTTCCTGTTTCTCTAATCTTTGTGGTAATACTATCACCTAATACAGGAAAATATACTAATGCTTCTTTTCCTTTTACAACACTACCTAAATATGTTTCTGGTACTTCTACTTCAATAAACATATCAGATAGGTTTACAAGACGAAACACTTCAGAACCTTGACCTGGTGCGACTACGGTGCCTTGATCTTTTATAACATTATCTATGATACCTGAAAAAGGAGCTCTTATACTAGATTTTCCTAATTGACTCTGCGCCTGGGAAACCATATTTTCTGATGATTCGTAGTTAGTTTTTGCTTGTAAATATTGAATTTCTGAACCTATGTTTTGTTTCCATAAACGTTCTTGGCGTTCGAAAGTCGTTTTCGCAAGTGTAGCTTGAGATTTTAATTGACTAAGTTGACTAGACATGCCCCCATCATCTATGGTAGCCAATAATTGTCCTTTAGATACTCTATCGCCTTCTTTTACATATACTTTTTGAAGCGTACCTGCCATTTCTGGGTAGATCAATACATTTTGTTTTGTGCTGACATCACCTTGTAATTCTAGATAGTGATTAAAAACTTCTTTCTTAGCAGTCAATGTATTAACAAGTGGAAACTTTTCTTCATTACCTAAAATTGCAATGGCCGAATCTAATGATTTAAGCTGTGCTTCAATTTGATTTTGTTGAAGAGTAATCTCCGTCTTCTTAGCTCGTATTTCTTCTAGATTACGGTTTTCAATAATTTCACTTACCGACTGGTCTCCACTGCCACAAGAAAACAGGCTGATGGTTACAATTAATAAAACTATTACTTTCTTCATGATTATATTTTTAATGATTGATTATTTAGGCTTTTGTATTTAATATGATTTCCAGTTCGGTTTTTTTATTAATCACTTCTACCATGGATTGTAGGAATTCTTGCTGAGTTGTGTATAGTTGTATTTGAGCTTGTCTCAGTTCAAAACTTGTTGCAAGACCTTCTTTATATTTTATCTGATTTTTATTTTCGATACGTTCAGAAAGGGTGAGATTTTGTTTTGCAGTGTCGTAATTTGCAATAGCAAGGGTGTAATTATTTTTTGCATTCTCTAACTGCAATCTAATTTGCTGTTCTGCTTCTGTTAATTGAGTCTTAGCTTTTTCTAAGGCAATTTTAGCACGTTGTGTACTGGCACTTCTTTTAAGTGAACTGAAAATAGGAATACTTAGGTCAAAACCCATTACCGATGAATCAAACCATTGCTGTTCTCCATTCAAAAAACTAAAATTGTCTGAAAAAGCACTGCTTCCATAATTAACAAAAGCATTCAATGTAGGTAACGCACGGCTTTTGGCTAATTTCCATTCATAATACCGCTGTTGGTTAAGATTCTCCGCAAGTTTAAAATCAACATTTTCGTTTAGATTAAAGTCGTAATTAAGAATTCCCAAATCAATTTTTGCAACCGTTAAGTCTTCAAGGTTTTCTTTAAGTTTTGTAGGGGCTGTTAAATCTAGGCCCATACTAAGGTTTAACATTTGAAGGGTGATTTCTTGTAATCTTATTGCGTTCCGTAATTGGTTTTCGATGGATGAAAGTGTAATCTGAAGTTGATCTACACTCTCTTGTTCTCCGAGCCCGTTTTCGTAAAGTTTTGAAGTTTCGTAAAGGTTTTTCTCAAGAGTAACTTTATTTTTCTCAAGAATTTGAACACTTTCTTTGGCTAGTAATACATTTCCGTAAGCTTCTACAACTTGTTTTCTAACTTCTAAGGTTGTTTTTTCTTTATTATTTGCGCTATAACTTAAAAATGCTTTCGTTGCTTGTACGCCAACAATATATGAGCCATCAAAAATTTGTTGACGTAATGTAGCGGTTGCAGTTGCGGTTTGTGGTTGGCCAAAAACTACTTCAGCGAAAGTGCCTGGTTCGCCTCCAAATATTTCTGCAGGAATAACACTTACCGGTTGCTTTAATTGATTTTGATAACTAATATCTCCATTTATTTGTGGTAGACCGCTAGCAATGGTTTCCCATTTTTGTTTTTGAGCGTCAATTATGTCCCTATCCGCGTTAATTGCTGCATAGTTGTTTTCTAACGCAAATTGTATAGCTTCTTCTAGTGTGAAACTATAGGTTTGTTCTTGTGAGTAGCTAAAGCTAAAACTAAGTAGCGTTAATAGTAGTACTAATTGATTTCGCATTTATAATTGATTTGAATTGATGATTGTATTTAATATTTTCTTTCCTTTCGGAGTAACAATTCCCCGTAAGTGATATTCTAAAAATGAGTCCATTAATTTTGATACTGGAAATAGAGGTAAGGGAAATATGTTTTGGTCTTTAATGCTGTTCATACCTGTAAAGTATATTCTCGCAATAAACTCGGGATCTATATTATCCCTAAATAATTCTTGTTCTAAACCACGTTCTATATTAGATAATACACATTTATGCATTTTTTCGAACTGCATTAGTTTTAGACTTTTATGAATTTTAGGATAATATTTCATCAATTGAAATTGTGGAGAGCTTTTTTCGTCATTCAGGTGAGACATTACATATTTTTTAATTTCGTAAAGCTCTTCAATAGCATTTTTATCCATTGCTATTATTAAATCAATACCATCGCTTAAATGGCAAAATTTATTCATCACACAATCTTCTACTAAGCTCGTTTTATTACTGTATTCACTATAAATGGTTTTTTTAGAAATGCCAATTTGATTGGCAATATCATCCATTGTAATGCTCTTAAAGCCACGCTCTAAAAATAAATCTGAAGCGGTGTCGCGAATTTTTTCTTTCATAACGGGTGCAAATATATGTCAGGAAACTTTAAAAACTAAAAAAGTTTCCAAAGTTTTACAATTATTTAATATTCACCCATAATTATCACAAATTGTCGATTGAATGATTTCGGTCTACATGGTTCTTATATGCTTGCTCACCTTCATTTTTCCAAAATTCATCGTAATATTTCCATTGAGAAAAATCTTTTCTCATTGAGCTGCATGGGTTAACATTAAATCGCTTTTTATTTTGGCTTTGGCTATTTCCAGCACCAAAGCCAAATATAATTTTAGATTTAATATAGCGCCTAAGCGAGCTATATTCTTCTTCAAAGAAACTGTTCAGGTTAGTATTATTTTCTAGATTGGATGCCATCCAAGGGATTTCAATTGGTCTTCAGTTATAAAGACGCAAATTTTGAAGGCTATTGCATTTTTGGGGAAAGTTTTTGTTATTTTTTGGCTAGTCTTCTTTTGCGATATAAAAAATAAGCTATTATAAGTACTAAAATAGCACTTAAAAAGTACCAAAAATAAGTTTGGTCTTTTGCTGGCGTATTTAATTCTATTATTACTAATTGTTGATTTACGTTTACTTGGGTTATTATTTGTTGCTTACCACCTGTCCAATCTACAATTACAGAATCGACCACTTCATTAGCATCCAAGCCAAAATGTGCTATTACCGAATTTTGGGAAAGATGGCTTGAACCACCACCATCAATTTCGCGAATCATTTTTTTCCCTTTAACAATAATGGATACTCTTGAACCAATACCATTAGCTTCTGCGTCTATACCTTTAAGGGCTACTTTCAGCCAATTGCCTTTTGCTAAATCATTTCGAAAGAGCTTTGTTGTGGATGGTATAGGATAATTTAATATGGGTTTTTGATTTACTACCAACAAATCCATATCCCCATCATTGTCCATATCAAAAATCACAGAACCCCGACCAATGCCGTAATCATTGATGGCTAATTCTCTTCCTTTTTCAGTGAAGGTATTTTGGTTGTTCTCGAAATAGAAATTACCCATGGGTGTGCAATTCGGATTCAAATCTCCATTAGAGACAAAAAGGTCTAAATCTTCATCATGGTCGAAATCAGCAAAATTTGCACCCCAACTAATGGCTAAATTGTAGGTGCCAAGTTCTTTTGCTTTGTCAATAAATGGCAAACCATTACCCTGGTTCTCCATTAGCATATTGAACTTTATGTTGGTAATATAATAATCCATCCAGCCATCATTATTATAATCGCCTACAGCGGCCCCCATGGCATTAATTTTTAGATCCATGCCTGTTTCTTTACTAACATCTTCGAAATGGTCACTTGGATATTCATTTCTGTAAAGAAAATTTGGCACTGCTTTATATCCAAAATCTTGATTTACCAATAAATCTTGGTCTTGGTCATTGTCGAAATCTGTAAATACACCGCCGAAACCGAAACCTTTATGGCCTAGACCATAATCTTCATAAACGTTTTCAAATTTTTCGCCATCGTTGTTTTGTAATAAATAGCTTTTAGCTGTTTGGTTGGCGCTCACTATGGTTGCATCTTTTATAACCCCTAGCTTACCAGTAAATTCTTGAAAATAATTACCAACGAATAGGTCAGGATAACCATCTGCATTAAAATCACCAAAACTAGGTCCGGTGCTGAAAGAGTTTAAATCTTCTAGGCCATATGCATCGGTAACATCTTTAAAAGTGGAGTCACCTTGATTTAAGAATAATAAGTTTTTTGCCCTTGGAATTACGTTTTTGCCATCTGTCGTAGTAATTGTCGTAATGAATAAATCCCTAAACCCATTTTTATCAACGTCCGCACTAACCACACCTTGGGTTACGTAGTCATTTGTTACCTCCAATCCAGAGCCTTTAAAAATATCTTTAAAAGTTCCATTGCCATTATTTAGATATAGCCTATCCGATTTTACACCGCTGGTAAGGTAAAGGTCTTCGAAACCATCATTATTTACATCAAACACCGTAACGCCTCCGCCAAAAGTACCTTCATAAACTTGGTATTCATGATCAATACCTGAAGGTTCTGTAATGTCGGTAAATGTTTGTTGTGCAACACTTTTCAATCCTAAAGAAAGAAAGAAGAGATTAACGAGTATCGTTTGTAGGGTCAAGTTATTTTTCATCTGCTTTTTTCCATTCTAAGGCATATACATTTTTTGCTATTTCTATACCTTTTTCTAGGCCTACTTCATTATCTAACTGCGTGTGAATACCGCCATAAAATCTAGAATCTGCAGTTTCTTGGGCAGCTTCCCAGAAGGTATCAAAGGATCTGATAACAAAATCGGTCTCTTTAAGTTCATCTCGCTCCCTACCTTCATGAGCTCTGTCGATAAATGTGAATTCTTTTCCGAAATTATGTTCTAAAATAGTGGCCGCAGCTGCAGCTTGAATTGCATGCCCTGAAGGAAAAGATGGAAAGGGTGGGTCTGGCCAAAATGATTCCCATTCTTCATCAATATATTTTGGTATAAAGGTATTTGGCCGTTCTGTAAAGAACTGATATTTCCATTTCCAACAATTGATAAAGGCATCTGCTACGGCCATGCCTACTTGAGCAAACACTTGTGCACATTCTATCATTGTAGAATCATGACCATCTAGCGCTAAAGTTGCAAAGTAATAGGAATGCCCTGGTGGTGTAAAACTCACATCTGGGTCATCGCCCCACCAAATGGCAGCTTCTTTTTCAAGCTGGGTCAATTCTAAATCCTTAGTATAAACATTTTCAAATTGTTTATAGTAAGGTGAACCCGGAGTGGTGTCGTACGGAATTATTTGTGGGTCAGCTATTGTCTCATTCATTGATGCGAAAGTCCTATTTTCACCCCAATGCGGGTGTAATGGGTGATGGCTAAAAGATTGTGCGAATAATGGTGGTTTCCATGATCCCGGTCTATCTGGATGTACCATGGTTTTGTCAAAATTATGAAGATACCCTCTATGACCACCATCGGTTTTTGACCACTCAAAGATTGTATTAGCCACTGATTTTCCAAATGCGACAGAACGTAAAACTGTTTCGTTATCAATACCTTGTTGAAATTGATTAAAAACAACTTGTTCAAGCGAATCAATTTTTTGAATATTTTCGTCGGATGTTTGAACGTATATTTTCTTTAAGATTTCTGATTGCCCAGCATTTAAGGAAAGTGCCCAGTTATAATCTTTTGAAGGGTCAATTTTAGGAAGCGATTCAAGACCTTTTAGTTGCCCATTCATTGAGTTAGATTCTTCAAAACCAGGAACAATCGATTCATACATCGTTAAACCTATATAACCAAATGCTCTTGACGCAAAAGTAGGGGAGTTAGAAGGTGTGTAACGGGTAATAAACAAAGTCATATTTGCCCATTCCATAGCTACATCTTTATCGCTTAGTTTAGCTTGTTCTGTAGTAGTGCATGCCATCAATATTATGGGCAGAAGAAATAGTGGTAATCTGTGTATTATTTTCTTTTTTGAAATAGTCATTGTATCAATAAAGCTATTTTATGAGTTTATAAGTTTCGGTAGACAATCCATAACTGGTGAATATCAAATTATCATCTATTAGTAATGCGTGGGTGTTACTCCCTTTTATAGATAGACCTGATTTGCTTTGAGTAACATAGTTAAAATTCCCTTTACCATCACTTAAAAGGACAGTTCCGTAGTTAGCGTCGAATTTCCCTATTCTTAATTTATAATAATCATTGTTACCCAAAAATAAAATATCAATATTGCCGTCTTTATTAAGGTCAGTAGTTAATATTTCTGAAATTGGGGAAAATTGAGCTTGTAGGGGTAAAGTTGCCATTTCGTACTTTTCTTCAATTGTGCTCAGCAACACTGTAGTTTCTTGATGTGTACTTGATAGTTTTTTTGCATTTTGTATTTCGGCTTCATTAAAGAGGTCGGACATACCCGCGTCTGAATATTTCTCATAGCTTGTAAAGCGCTGGCGTAAACCAGATAACTGACCTAAAAGTTCATCTCTTGTTAAGTATGGGTAGCTTTTACCTTCAACATAAAAATTTAATATGGGGTCTATAGAGCCATTATTATCGAAATCTGAATAGTACAATTCTGCAGGGGTCTGAAGGCTTAATTTAAATTGAGTATTAGTACCTATATTTCCTGCAATTATATCTGGTTTTCCATCTTTATTTAAATCTGTTAGTTTAAGGCTGGTCCATAGTCCAGATAAGGGATCTTTTAAAAATCTATTGGTTTCATTCAATAATTTTCCATTCTTGTTTATATATATTGATATGGGAGCCCACTCTCCTAATACTACAAGGTCCTCTATTTTGTCACCATCCATATCCGCCCAAGCGGCGTCTGTAATCATACCAGGATTTTCTAGAGCTGGTTGAATGTCTTTTGTTTGATCTGTATAGTTACCCTTGCCATCGTTAATTAAAATAAAGCTCCTAGGTATTTCTGGATATCTACCCGGAATAACGTAGCCACCTATAAAAATATCGATGAATGAATCGTTATTGATGTCAGAAACGGAAACTGTTCCGGTACTTACTTTCATAATCGGTAAAGCCGATTCAGTTTTTATAAAATCACCTTTTCCATTACCTAAATATAGTCGGTCTTGTAATTTGGGGTCAGTTTCAGAGAAATCGTGATAGCCCCCACTTGCAATATAGATATCTAAATTATCATCTGCATTTGCATCGAACACGGCAATATCAGTATCAAAATTATTCTTGTCTAGCTCAAAATCTGGAATAACTTTTTGAATAAATTTGTTTGATTTTGTTTGGAAAAACAAACCTGGTGCTTGACCTACCCCACCACCAACTATAATATCTTCAAGGCCATCATTATTCAGGTCTGCCTTAGCCATTGCCGGACCATCATGTGATAGCTGCTTTAATAAAAGGGATTGCCTTTTAAAATCATTAATGGTAGATGATTTATGTTTAAAGTTAATTAGAGATTCTGTTTTTGCAAACAGTTTATCAGACTTAACCAATTCTGATTTTGATGTACTAGCATTACGTTCTTCTATAACCAACAATTTGTTTGCTGAGATATCATTTAGCGTTTCTTTTTTACCTGAATTCCATTCTACTAGCAATGAATCAATTTTAGCATTCTCACCAAAACCAAAATGTAATATTGAGGATACGGTAGATAAATAACCTTGAGTTGGCATCTGTTCTACAACTTGTATGTGTCCGTTCGAGAATGCACTGATTTTTGTTCCAATACCATTGGTGTTTTTGTTTTCTCCTTTAAGTTCAATATTTAAAAATGTATTGTTCTTTTTAGAACTATCATTTCGGTAAATAAAAGCTGGTTTGTTAATGTTGTTGACCACTAAATCTAAATCGCCATCATTATCTAAATCGGCGTAAATAGCACCATTACTATTTGCAGGTTGGTCTATGCCAGCATTCGCAGTATTGTCTTTGAAATTGATACCATCGGTATTGGTGTAGTAGAAATTTGTTAAGTCTGACGCAGGCATTTTTTTAATAAGTTCTAAAACATCTTGTCGTTGTAATCTTCCTTTCGATTGCACAAAATCTTCCATGTAATTAATGAAATCTAGATTGGTATAATCTCTATAATATCCATTAGTGATAAATAAGTCTTTTAAACCATCATTATCAAAATCTGCAAATAGGGGAGCCCAACTCCAATCTGTATTTGAAATACCAGAAAGTTGACCTATTTCACTGAAAGTATTGTCGCCATTATTCAATTGTAGCATATTTCGCATATACTGATGATGAAATCCACTTCTAATATTCAAGTCGAATTTCTCATAGTTGTCAGGAGACAATAATAATTTTTGACGTTTATTATTTTTAGGTAGCATGTCTAACGTAAAAATATCTTGCAAACCATCATTGTTTATATCGGCTACATTATTACCCATTGAGAAATGGCTCGTATGTCCCATTTGCGAACCTAATTGGTCTGTAAATGTGCCATTTTTATTGTTGATATATAAATAATCAGGAACCGTATAATCATTCGAAACATAGAAATCTTGCCAGCCATCATTGTTAATGTCACTTATAGCGATACCTAGACCATAAGTTAGGGCAGAACCACTAATACCCGATTTTTCAGTAACATCAAAAAATTTGTTTTCTCTTTGCTCAAAAAGGCGTGTGCCTTGCAAGGTGTCATCTTTTTTTAAAAATTCTATTGTGCTTACTTCATTTAGAACTGGTAGTGATTTAGGATTATGGTTTAATAAAAGCATATCCAAGTCACCATCTTTGTCATAATCAAAGAAATAACCTTGATTGCTAAAAGCCGCACTCGCTAGCCCATATTCTTCAGCTTGCTCATTAAAAATAGGAATGTTGTTGTCATCGTTTCCTTGATTAATGAAAAGTTGATTTTTTCTTTTTACATCAGGTAGAGCTCCTGAATAGCATAAATACAAATCTAACTTTCCATCACCATTTACGTCGGCAGACGTAATACCTGTTTTCCATGGGCCAGGTCTTCCTTCTACTTTCGAAGTTGCAGTAACGTCTTTGAACTTAAAGCCGCCTTCATTTATATAAAATTTATTCTCCCCCATATTCGAAGAGAAATATAAATCTTGTAGACCGTCACCATTAAAATCTCCTGTTGCCACACCGCCACCATTATAGAGGTATTCATAAACTAATACATTGGCATTCAACCCTTCTTTTAGTGTATTTTGAAATGAAATATTGGTTTCTCCTTCAGGTAAAAGAGTAAAAAGCGATGCTTTTTCATCGGCTTCCAACTTAGAAGTCGTATCGTTTTTTTTTGTCTTATTGGTACAACTTTGAAGCAGTAGAAATAAAATAAAAATTAAGGAAACTAGATTTTTTGCCATTTGCTTAAAAGTAAAAAATCTATCCCAAAAAGGGATAGATTTTTTCATTAACTCAATTTAAAACTAACTCAACAATAAATTTATTTAATAACCAGGATTCTGAACTAATAATTCATTACGGTTAATCTCATCCCTGCTTAATGGCATGAAGTACATTTTGTCATCCCAAGTTCTTGTCTCGTTATCATTATTATCAACAACGGTATAGGTATAATCGTATACTGTTGGGTCATATTGATATGGAGTTCTTGGAGTAGCACCTGCTTTTAGGCTAGCAGTAACTTTCATCACTTTTATGCCACGACCTAAAGTTTGGTCAGCTATCATCCATCTTCTTGCATCATGAAATCTATGTTCTTCATATGCCAATTCAACTCTTCTTTCGTTTATATAGGCTTCTAACAAGTCTGCGCCAGATGCAGTAATTGCAGGCATACCTGCTCTATATCGAAGTTTATTCAGCCAGTTTCTAGCTTCACCTTCATCGCCAGTAGCGATAGAAGCTTCAACGTAATTAAGAACTATTTCAGTATATCGTATAAATGGCCAAGGAACTACTTGTGCACTAGATTGGTTGTCTACTACAGCCGGATCTGCATCAATAAATTTTCTAACATAATAACCTGTTCTACTACCGTTCCAGTTTTCTATAGGAGAGTCTCGCATATCAACACCGTTAATTATGCCGCCAGAACCATCGGCATAGGTGCCGGTTTGAATCTCATCATAAGGGTCGATTGCTGCAACATCTGATGGTCTTGGTTTCCATCCAGAACCGTCATAAAGAATAGTTGCAGAAAGTCTTGGATCTCTATTCTCATAAGGAGCAGCTGCATGCTCAGGATTACTCCAGTCAAAATCAGAACCATCCATCATCTGATAATCATCAACCAATTGCTGAATAGGGGTGTTACCTGCCCAGTTGTGATATCCGTTAGGACCGTTGTTTATACCTTGGTGAATTCCACCTAAAGGCCAATTGCTTTCTACGGTAAATAATGGTGTATGAGTACGTTCAAAAAGTAATTCTGCTCTTGCCGCTGGATCACCTATAGCGCTTCCACCACCCATTGCAATCGAAATATAAGTTTCTTTAGCTTCCTCGGCAGTTGCGGGTGAGGTTAAATCTAATTTGTAACCTGTCGTTTCATCTAAAACAGCCTTAGCTGCTGCTTTAGCAGTATTCCAACGTGCAGCTCTATCACCTGAAGTGTAGGCTACTAAATCAAGGTTAGAATAACTTCCTAAAACTGAAGATTTAGCACTTGCTGTTGGACCATCACGTAAGTCGCTTGCCGCATAAATCAATACTCTTGATTTAAGACCCATAGCGCTTAATTTAGATGCTCTGCCAGCGGTAAAATCCTTGCCATCTAGTAACGAAATTGCTTGATCTAAATCAGCAACTATAAAATCAATATTTTCTGCAAAAGTACTTCTGGCTACTGAATAGTCTTCATCCAAACCATATGGTCTGTCAATTAGTGGTGCACCTCCATAATAGCGCATTAATTGATGATAGTAATATGCCCTAAGGAAATGCGCTTCACCGAGTAAGCGATCTTTTAGGCTTTGATCATCGAACGTAGCGTTAGGTAATTCTTGTATGGCAATATTTGCCTTACGAATTGCCAAATACATCTCATTCCATTGTGGAATGATGTTTACGTTACCTGTTCCTGATGGGGAAAGTGATCCTTCTGTGATTACATTAATTCCTCTACCAGAATGCGTAAACATTGCTTCATCAGTTAGAGATGCAAGTCCTTCTTCTTCAAACCCTCCATAGCCAAGGGATGAATACACATTAAATACAAATGCTTGTGATAATGCACCATCTGCCCAAGTGGCATCTGCTGATATAGAATCTAAAGGTTGTGTCTCTAAAAAGTCTTCATTACATGATATCGGTATTAAGGCTACCGTTAACAGGCCTAAGAGTACTAATTTTCTTTTTTTCATGATTTTTTTTTTAAAATGTTAAACTAAAACCTGTGTTAATAATGGACTGTTGTGGATAAAACTGACCACTATTACTCGTTGATTCAGGATCATAAATGTCTTGTGCCGCCCAAGTTGCCAAATTAAGACCACTCATATAAACTCTAAATGCAGATAATCCAAATTGGTCAATCATTCCTTTTGGGAAATTATATGCTATTTGAACGTTTTTAAGTCTAATATAATCCTTGCTATATAAATTATAAGTATTGTTGCCGTATGCACCTCCACTGTAATACGTATCACCCCTACTTGCCAATCTTGGGTGTACACTACTTGGGTTATCTGGACTCCACCTATTATCAAAACTATATTTAAGGTAATTGCCTATATCTCCTGATTCAGTTAGGATAGGTAGCTTTGCGCCTGTAGCACCTTGTAAAAGAACCGATAAATCAAAATTCTTATAGGAGGCGTTAAAGGTTGCGCCAAAGTTAAAGTTTGGCACAATACTATTATCCAATCGAACCTGGTCCAAATCATTGATGGCGCCATCACCATTAATGTCCTTAAATTTCATGTCTCCTGGTTCCAATTGTGGTTTTACAGCACTGTAATCTAATGTATTACTTGAAACGGCCGCCTCATCGATAAAAACTCCATCAGATTCATATACTAAGTAAGAACCAATTGGTTTGCCTTCTTGTAATTGATAATCTGGTGCACCAGGAATTTCATCTAAAAAGACTACACTGTTCTGAGCATAACCACCATTTACACCAACATCCCATTTAAAGCTATCTGCATCACCACCATAATAATTTAAGGCAAATTCAAAGCCTTCGTTATCTACTTTACCGGCATTAACAGGAGGTAATAAATCTGATATGCCTGAAGAACCTGGTGTAGAACCTGTTTTTTGAATCAAGATCTGATCACGTCTGTTTAAAAAGTACTCTAAAGTAAAGCTCAATTTTCCGTTGAGGGTAATACCGTCAAGACCTACATTGAGGTTGTTTGCCCGCTCCCATGTAAAACTAGGGTTTGCTAATAATGGCTCTGTAAGGGTAGTTTGTACGTTACCGTCTATTGGATAACTACCAAAATCATAAATGGATAAATAGGCATATTCCTGTAGCGCACCTTGAAAGAATACCTGATCATTACCCATTTGACCGTAGGAGGCACGTAGTTTTAGGTAATCGATTGACTCAACATTGAACCAATCTTCTTTATTGATATTCCATCCAACCAAGAATCCTGGAAAAAAACCAAAACGATCATCGCCTGGGAAGATATAGGATCCATCATAACGCCAAATGAATTCGGCTAAGTATTTTTCCTTGAAGTTGTATTGTGCACGACCATAATACCCTAAGCGGGTCCTGTTATACCCAAAACCATCAGTAACCTGTCCATCTTCACCACCTACGCCAATTTGATCAACAGCAGCGGATAAGTAATTTCTTCTAAAGGCCGATAGAAACTCCCCTTGAAAATTTTCACGGGTTACACCAGCTAGTAAATTAATTGTGTGATCATCACCTATTGTTTTGTCATAATTTAATAAACCAGTTAGGTTGGTGTTTAAAACGTTTAACGATGATTGTGTTAACCTTGGGTCGGTAAAATTAGATCGTATTGCCCCACTTAAAACAGGATTTCCGGTTGCGATATAATTGGCACGATCCAATGAATAAAGTGTCCAAGGTGTTTGCCATAATTTTCTGCGCTGTTGGCTTTGATCGACACCAGCCAATAAGGTTAATGTTAAGCCATCAACCCAAGGGTTTTTGATATCTACAGAACCTGTAAATTGCAAATAATCGGTTGGTTGATTATCATAACCCGTTGCATTTGTAGTAATAACTACAGGCTGTTGTCCATTTTCTATATCTGGTCCTGGTAATCCATTTGGCCAAACTGCTGGCTCATTGGGTCTACCTCTCATCAACATTCTGAAAATGGCGCCAGCACTTTCTGTTGGGAAGTTTCTATTCTCTTTTCTGTAACCCATGCTCAACTTAGTAGAAAGATACTCGTTGATTTTGGCATCGGTATTAATTCTAAAGTTATATTGCTGATAGCGGTTGGCGGAATTTTTGTAAATAGCACCTTGATCTGAATACCCAAGTGATGCGTAGTATTTGAGATCTTCACTTCCGCCACTTACAGAAAGATTATGCCGTTGTTGTTCTGCCCAATCTTGAAACGTAGCACCGAACCAATCTGTGTCTGGGTATAACCATGGATCAGCATTAGTTCTATGGTTGTTAATGGTCTCAGGGCTAAATGCTGCGTTTACAGTTTCTGCCGGACTACTTCCTGGAATAGTATAACTGCCATTATTTTGAAATGCGCTACTTGCTGCACCCCATTGACCTGCAGGAATATTACTGTTATAAATGGCCAATTCGTTCATGATGGTCTGATACTCAACGGCGCTAGCCATTTCAGGAACTCTTGTTGGTCTAGTAAGACCAAAATCAGCGTTGTATTTCACTTCCATTTTACCGACATTGCCAGTTTTTGTCGTGACAATTATAGCACCGTTTGCTGCTCTAGCTCCATAGATGGCTGCAGAAGCATCTTTCAAAACTGAAATATTTGCTATGTCATTTGAATTAATACGGCTAATACCACCATCTCTATCAGGAATACCATCAATAACAATCAATGGTTGATTGTTACCTAATGTATTGGTACCACGAATACTAATTGTCGATTGATCATTACCGGGTTCTCCACTTGTTTGGATAATAACTACACCTGGTAATCTACCAGCAAGGGAGTTAGAGACACTAATTGCGGGTGAGCTTTCAAGAACTGGCCCTTGAACCGCTGTAACCGCACCGGTAACTGTTGCCTTCTTTTGAGTACCATAACCAACCACAACTACTTCTTCTAGATTTGCCACATCTTCTTCTAGAGATACATTAATAGTGTTTTGATTGTTAACTGGAACAACAGCAGATTTAAAACCAATATAGCTAAAGCGCAAACTGGTATTGCCATCGTCTAGAGTAATCGTGAAGTTTCCGTCAAAATCTGCTTGTACCCCTCTTGTAGGATTTTTTGCATCGATGACCGAAACGCCAGGTAATGGCATGTTGTCCGCAGCTGATGTTACGGTACCCGATACTTTTACTTCTTGAGCGTGTATACTCGTTAAGAGTAGCCCACCAAAAAAGAAAACCATCGTTAAGATTGCATGACTTCGAATCATGAAAAACTTAGGAAAATTAATTAGTTGATTCATAAAAATAGGTTCTTTTGGGTTGTTAGTTATTTTGTAATCATAGGTATCGTAATTCTATTGAGAGCATTGTTCAAATGCGGAGACTATGATACACTATGCTACTACAAACAAATATATAATAAAATGTTAATTATATAAATTAAACCTTAATATATTTTGAATTTGTAAAAAATGTTATAAAAATATAATAATATGGTATTTGCTCAATTTTGTTTATAACAAATGCTACTTAATAAAATTGAATATTTAAAGACCATTTATGTTCAATTAAACCAATATGGGAATCGGCTTAATTTTAAGGTTGCTCGAATAGCAAGAACAAGTATTTTCTAGATTATTACGTAGTGATAATTTTTTTGTTGGAGTGATGAATATTTTTTAAGTATTCCTATAAGCGCAAGGCATATCTAAGTCTCGCGGCATTTTGATAACCTTGATTATATTGTATATTCGATTGTTTATAATTGTATTTTATGCCGATTGTTAGAAGAATTTTAACCTTCACCCTAAATAATAATCTTTCAAAGCACGAACAATTGGTGCAAGGGATTATAGCGTCAATTGAAGACGGCACCCTGTCTATAGGCGATCAATTACCTTCAATTAATAACATGGTTGAAGAAATTGGCTATGCTAGAAAAACTATTTTTAAGGCTTACGAAGAGCTTAAGAACAGAGGCTTAATAGAGTCTAGACAGCTTAAGGGCTATTTTGTTATAAGTCAAGAAACGAATATTACCAAAAGAATGGCCTTGCTATTATTCGCTTTCCAAAGTTATCAGGAAGAATTTTACAAAACATTTAGGAAAGAGATGGGTAAACGATTTCAAATCGATGTTTTTTTTCATCACAATAATTTAACCATTTTTGAAACCATACTGACCAATATTAAAGGTAAGTACGGCATGTATGTAATTGCCCCTATTCAAAACCAAAAGGTGGTACCGTTACTACAAAGTATTGATCCAAAAAAATTATTATTGGTAGATAGGTATTTAGATCTAGGGAAATCATTCTCTTATATTTCTCAAGAATTTGAAGAAGTCATTTATACATCGTTAGTGCAATTGCTCCCCGAAATTAAAAAATACAAAAACCTTATTTTATACTTTAATGAAGAAAGTGATTACTCTCCAATTTCGATCCGAATTGCATTCGAGAGATTTCTTAAAGATTATAATATTAATGGAACGGTAAAAAATAATTATTCTTTAGGCACTGCCTTTAAGGGTACTCTTTATTTTGTTTTAGGAGATACTATTTTGTGGCATATTTTAAGAGATTGCGTTCGGAAAAAGTATAAAATCGGCGAAGATATTGGAATTCTTTCTCAGAATGATAATGTTGCCAAAGAGATAGTATTTGGTGGAATTACAACGATTTCTACTGATTTTAAAGAGATGGCTAAAATGGCAGCCAAGCATTTAAAAAATGAAGATACCACTCAAGTTATTATGCCTTCAAAATTGATTAAACGTAATTCTCTATAGATTAATAACTGCTTATGGGTTAATTATTTTTCATGTAAAACCTTAGATAGTTATACTTTTTTATTTTCTATAACGTATGTCTTCAAGAATCGAACCTTCAATGATTAAAAGGGCTTATTACAAAACATATTTATTCTATTTTTGATAAAAATTGCGAGAATGCATTCTATAAATGAATATCGAGAAGAGTTTATCAATTATTTAAATTCTAAACAGCTTACAAAAGAACCGAGAAACCTGTATGAGCCAATCACTTATATTTTAGGCTTAGGAGGTAAAAGACTTAGACCTGTTTTGGTATTGCTAACAGCCGAAATTTTCAATACGGATTATAAAAAAGCCTTGGATGCAGCTTTGGCAGTAGAAGTATTTCATAATTTTTCATTAGTACACGATGATATTATGGATGACGCTCCTGTAAGACGTGGCGAGATAACTGTACACGAAAAATGGGATATAAATACGGGTATTTTATCTGGAGATGCTATGTTGATTATGGCATACCAGCTATTTGAAAATTATGAGCCTCTAATATTTAGGCAATTGGCGCAACTTTTTAGCAAAACAGCTTTAGAAGTATGTGAAGGACAACAATATGATGTCGATTTTGAGACACGCGACGATGTTATGTTGCCAGAGTATTTAAAAATGATTGAGTATAAAACTGCTGTTTTAGTTGCAGCAGCATTAAAAATGGGGGCTATTGTTGCTGGTGCATCTGAAAAATCTCAAGAACAAATGTATGCTTTCGGGTTAAACTTAGGTATAGCCTTTCAGTTACAAGATGACTATTTAGATGTTTTCGGGGATCCCAAAACTTTTGGAAAACAAGTTGGTGGTGATATTATTGAAAATAAGAAAACCTTTCTTTTCCTAAAAGCTATGAGTTCGGGTTCAGAAATGATGACAAAAGAGCTTGAACATTTATACTCGATACAACCTAAAGAGTCGGAAACGAAAGTAAATGCTGTTCGCTCTATTTTTGAAAAAACCAAAGCAGACGAAGCTACACGGGTTGCAATTGCCGATTACACTGCAAAGGCTTTTGAAGTACTAAATAACATTGAACTGGCGAAAGATAAGAAAGACTTGCTGCAACAGTTCGGTGAGAATTTAATGAATAGAACGGTTTAGGATAATCGTTTAAAAAAGGCTTTTATAAAGGGAGTTTTAGGGCAGGCATTTATATAGATGATATCTTCCCATAAATTGGTTTTCTCATCTAAAAACTTGAAAACCATTTGAGGGCTCAATGATTTAAATAGTGATTCAAAGACCCTATAGCCATTTGCGTTATCATGGTGTATTACATCAAGAAACAGAAGGTCGTAGTACCAAAATTTATTCTTCAATTTTAATTTTTTTAGTGGCTTTCCATTCTTAATATGGTTAATTAGCTGAGGTACCTTTTTTGCTGTGCTCATTAAGGTATAGCCTGTGCTTGGCTTGGCCCAGCCACCAGCAGTGCCTATATACCGTATTCTATTTGAATGATGTTCTCTAAAATCGTAAGCAGTCATGGGTATACTGCCAGTCTCTTTATCAATGATTGTATAGTCTTTGCATTTATACCTATCCCATATATAATTTTTTATGGCCTCTTCATATTCTTGTTTTGGAAGTAATTTTTCTGAAAATAAGGTATACTCTATTAGTGCAGTATTATTTGAATATGGTAACACATACATAAAACGAGTGTTCCCTTTTTGAGGTATGGAAAAGTCCATATAGGTAACTTCGGAAGTATTGAATATAGGGTCTTTGGTTTTTATCTCCCAACCAATAAAATGCTGTTGCAAAACAGGATATTTCTTTTGCTGGGTAGCCATTTTATAATTAAAAAGACTTGTGAATATATAGTCTGCAACGTAATTATTATTTAAGGTGCGAACAGTTACTTCGTTACTTGTTTCCTCTAAATTTAATACTTCATCTTGTTTAAAAGTTATATTTTTATAACCCTCATTTCTATTTAAATAGTGATTGTAGAAATCAATACCCCTTATCATTTTATAGGAGTAGGGTGCAATATTGTTTCTTTTAGAAATTTGAGTGCCTTCAAAATGAATTTCGTCCCATTGTTTATGAACAATATCATCGAATTGTCCTTTACCTTTTTCCCAATAGCACCAAGTTCGATCATTCGTTTTTTTAGCGTCTTTATCAAGAATAAGAATCTTTTTATCTGCAAAAAAAGAATCATTCCCCATAGCATCTGCTAACAATAAGCCAGATGCGCCAGCACCAATAATAATGTAGTCGTACTTGTTCATGAATATTTCAAGGTATTTGACGGTCAGACGTTCCTATAATGTCAAAAATACGAATTAGCAATAGTCTTTTGGCGTTAATTCAATGTGTAGCGTAAACCAAGAAAAGACCTGATTCCTTGATTAGGACCATAAACGTAGGTAGGGTCAAAAGTAAGCGCATAAGGATTATTAGAAGTGGCAACCGCATTGCCATTAGTATCAAAAGTTACTTCTTTATCAAAGGGGTCATTTGCACGGGCGATGATAAACGGATTACCAATATTCGGAGTCCAGTTTAATAAATTTTTCACACCAGCATAAATTTCAAAATTCTTGATTCCATTATATGTGAATTGAATATTTTGTATACTCCAAGTAGGTGAAAAATCTCTTCTTGGGTCTTTGTCACCTAAAGTTGGTAATCGCATTGGTCCATACAAGTTTCCTGTGTAATCAAAAGTTAAATTCCAAGTTCTAATAGTGTAACTTAATCCCCAATTCGCCGAATAACTCTCTGTAAGAATTTGACGTTTGCTAATTCCGTTTTCAGTATTGCTTACGTTTTGTAATGTGCCGCCAAACATTAGTTTAAAGCTACTTGGAAAAGAGATGTCGACATTGGCACTTATCCCTTTAGAAACTGACTTTCCATTTAAATTATCATAAATGATTTGATTAGGATTAGTATCATAATCTGGTATTATAATATTTTGGAAATTGGTATAAAATAAGGATGCATCTAGTGTTACGAAAGTACCGTTAGCCTCATACATTTTTTTTAGATAATTAAGATTTACGTTGAATGAACGTTCTGGTTTCAATTCTTCGGTAATGATGACTTCACGTGAGCCGGTAAGGGCGGCATGCTCTTCTGTAAATAGATTTACGACCCTGAAACCTGTGCCTGCATTTAATCGTAATATATCGTTATCTGTAAACTTAAACCTGTAGGCTCCTCTTGGAGTAAAAATTGAACCATGTCTATTATCATAATCATATCGAGCACCCAAAAGTAAAGCGTGCTTTTTGTTAAAGGAAATCTCATCTTGAAGAAAAATACTTGGTATAATTACCTCATCGGGCTTATTGCCATTCGAATCTGACGTTGCTGGTGTACTGTCATCATAATAATTATGGCGTAATGCAGAACCAGCCAATATACTATGCTTGCCCAGAGATTTGTCCCAGGTAAGCTGAGTAAAACCAATACGTTGGTCCGCTAAGTAAGATACATTACCATAAACAGAGTTTTGACTATGGTCATTATACGAGAATGATAACATTAATTGCTCCTTAAAAGGGAGTTGGTATTTCCCTAAAACTTCCCATCTACGAGTATAAATACTTTCTCCATAAATTTCATCTCCACCTCTAAATTCTGGTGTCCATTGTAATTCTCCTCCCCATCTGTCTTCATAAAAAAAGCGACTGGCCAAAGAGAGAATGCGTGATTTCTTTCTGGTGAAGTTCCATTTTTGAAATATGGAAATTCTATCTTGTAAGGTAAGATCCGTGAAATTATCTCGATTATTATCAATCGGATTATCATATTTAAAATAATTGATACCTAATAATAGACTGGTTTTTTTGCCTACGTTTATTTTAGTGCCTATATCAAGATTGTACTCTCCCCAATCGGTTACAAAGCTATCTCCGGAAAAAACTGGTGCGGTAAGGTTGTTTTTTGTTATGATATTTATCAATCCGCCAACAGCTTCACTTCCATAAAGAGTAGAAGCAGGTCCTTTTACAATTTCAATTTGCTCTATTAGTGAGTTAGGTATGCCAGACAGGCCATATACGGTGCCAAGCCCACTAACAATTGGCATGCCGTCTATCAATACAAGAGTATAAGGCCCTTCAAGACCGTTTATATGAATATCGCCTGTGTTGCATACATTGCAGTTAATTTGTGGCCGTACGCCATTCACGTTCTGTAATGCTTCAAAAATACTGGCCGTTGGATTTTTCTTGAAAAAAGTAGGCTTGTATACCTCAACTGGCACGGGACTTTCAAGTCTGCTGACGGGTTTTAAAGTACCAGTAACTACCATTTCATCTAATGATTCTATCGAAGGTTTCAGGTCGATATCTAATAACTGTTCCTGACCCTTTTTTACGAATATTGATTTGCTAAATGGCATATAGCCAATAGTAGAAGCTATGAGTGTATATTTTCCAGGAGGAATATTTTTTAATTCATACCATCCATTTTCATTGGATGAAGTGCCTAGTTCAGTGTTCTTTAAATAAATATTCACGAACGGTGCAGGTGAGTTTTCAGATGTTACAGAACCAGATAGGGTCATTTCTTGTGCGTAGGTGCTCGAAAAAATGAAACAATAAACCACTAAAATAATAATTCTAAACATCTAAAAATAAATTTAGACAAAGCTAAAAAATTGTTTTTACGTATAAAAATGTATTTTTGTTATTATATTATTTTGAAATGACCTTATCAGAAGAAGATTATATAAAAGCGATTTATCATCTAAGTCAAATAGATAGTAAATCAGTGGCTACCAATGCTATTGCAGAACAAATGAAGACGAAACCATCGTCTGTGACCGATATGGTAAAAAAATTATCAGAGAAGTCATTAGTAAAATATAAGAAGTACCAAGGTGTATCACTTTCTGAAAAAGGTAGACTCGTGGCACTTTCCATTATACGTAAGCATCGCCTTTGGGAAGTTTTTTTGGTGGATAAACTGAATTTTTCTTGGGATGAGGTTCATGAGGTGGCAGAGCAATTAGAACATATAAAGAGTGATGCTTTAATTGATAAATTAGATGCTCATTTAGGATTTCCGAAGGTAGACCCACATGGTGATCCGATACCAAATAAAGAAGGATTTTTCACTAAGTCGGTGAAAAAATTAATAAGTGAATTACCTGTTTTAAGTGAAGGTGTATGTGTTGGTGTAAATGATTCTTCTGTTACTTTTTTAAAGTTTTTAGATAAGAATAATATTGCTTTAGGCGACACATTTAAAATTTTGGATAGAGAAGAATTCGATGGTTCTGTTACCATTTTAACAAGAGTTGGGGCTATTCGTATTTCAGAACAGATAGCGTCAAATTTATTTTTAGAGATTGTAGATGAGGAGTAATAATTTTTATTAGTAATAATTTTTAATTTATGGAACAAATAATCAGTTATTTTGAATCTATAGACCCGGTTTTAGCTGCATTTTATGCGACGTTATTTACTTGGGGACTAACTGCAGCTGGCGCTGCATTAGTGTTTTTGTTTAAAACGCTAAATCGTGCAGTTTTAGATGGTATGCTCGGCTTTACAGGGGGTGTTATGGTAGCAGCCAGTTTTTGGAGTCTGTTGGCGCCAGGTATAGAAATGAGTCCTGGAGAGGGGTTTGAAAAAGTAATTCCGGCAGCTGTTGGTTTTCTACTTGGGGCTGCATTTATTTTCGGATTGGATAAAATATTACCGCACCTTCATATCAATTTTAAAGAAAGTGAAGCAGAAGGGGTAAAGACACCTTGGCATAGAACGACCTTGCTTACCTTGGCAATAACCCTTCATAACATTCCTGAAGGATTGGCCGTTGGGGTGCTTTTTGGTGGGGTGGCAGCTGGTTTTGATGGTGCCTCAATTGGTGGTGCTGTCGCTTTGGCACTTGGTATAGGATTACAAAATTTCCCAGAAGGGTTTGCTGTTGCCATGCCCTTAAGAAGACATGGACTTAGCAGAACTAAAAGCTTTATGTTTGGTCAGGCATCGGCCTTGGTAGAGCCTATAGCTGCCGTTTTAGGTGCTTGGGCCGTAATGACCTTTCAGCCTATTTTACCTTATGCACTTTCATTTGCTGCAGGCGCAATGATTTTTGTGGTAGTAGAAGAGGTGATACCAGAAACCCAGCAAGACAAATACACCGATATTGCTACAATGGGTTTCATTGGTGGTTTTATAATTATGATGACTTTAGATGTTGGTTTAGGTTAGAGTTTATAGAATAAAATCACTCTAAATAAAACATTAAATGTGTTTGTCATTGTAAGAGTAATTTAATAGCACTTTTACCGTTAAAGCAGTTAGAGGTTATAACAATAAACTTTTAAGAATTTATGCGCTTGACTAAGAATCATTGGATTTGGACAGTTTTGTTAATAGTAACTGTAATCCTCTGTGCTGCAATATTAATACTGCACTTTAAAAACTGGATTAGTAATGATAGCCAAAGTCTTAAGTTGAGGTCAGGTTTTTATGCTGTAGAGATTCCCTACAGCGAATTAGATAGTTTGGTCATGGTTGAAAGAATTCCTCCTATGGAGCGTTTAAATGGTTTTTCGGCCCTAGAAAAAGAGAAAGGAATTTTTAGGGAGTTTAAAGATTCGCTAACAGATAAAAAAGTGTATGTATTTGTCGATAACATAGATCAGAAGAAAGTGAAATTGGTGTATAAAGATTCGACTTATTTATATTTCAATCTGAAGGATTCGGTAAAAACTATCAACCTTTTAGATGAGTTAACCGCCAAAATGAATTCGCTACGTACTCCTAATTAGTTGAAATAAAGAATATGGCATCAAAATTGGAATTACTTTTAAAATTGATTTTTTGAAGTATGATACATAAGAATTTCTTATTACTCTTCCTTTTTGTAGTGATTTCAAATATGATTAATGCACAGCATAGTCTTAGTTTGAATATTGATGGTGTAGCTTCTGAAGAAGGGTATATATGTTTCGCTATTTACAACAATGAAAGTTCTTTTTTAAAGTTTGATAAGGTATATAAATCTGGCTCAGAGAAAGCCGTCAAAGGGAACACTGCTTTTCATATAACTGATTTGCCAGATGGTGAATATGCCATTGCAATTTTTCACGATGTAAATGATAATAAAAATCTAGATACGAATATACTCGGCATCCCTAAAGAACAAGTTGCCTTTTCGAATGGTAAAATGAAAATGTTCGGTCCACCAAAATTTGAAGAGTGTGTATTTACCTTTAATTCTAATATGGAAATGAAAATTAGCCTTCAGTAATTCCTATTAATAACTTACTATTTTTATTACTCCATTCGATCCTTGAGAACCGTAACTGGCAGCATCTGCACCGGTTAGAATGGTAATTTTTTTTATATTATAATTATCGATAATTTCGTTAATCGAATGAAAAGAATTGCCAATAATTTGATTATTGAGAACATATAACGGTTCTTGATTTCCTGCTGATGCGAATGAATTGGCTGTTTTATTTATGACAGGTAAATTATTATGAAGTACAACACCCCGCATTTGGGTTATACGCTGCAATAAAGATACATTTGCTCTATTTCTATCTTTTAATTCATCATTTAATGAAGTAGAATCTGTGTTGTTATTTGTCTTTTTTGTTGTTCCACAACTACCTAAGATAACCATTGCTGCTATTAGTAATACTGGTATTGATTTTTTCATAATTATAGGATAATGTATGAGTTAATATATGAATTTAAAAGGCGATGACAGTATCTTTGAAATAAAAACAATATGGTTTTAGTAGCACAGTTAGTTGGGGCGTTGTTAGGTATGTTGGCGGTAATATTTGGTGCCTTTGGAGCCCATTTACTAAAAAAAACATTTTCGGTAGATCAGTTAAGTAGTTTTGAAACAGGGGTAAAATATCAAATGTATCATGCTTTGTTGATTCTAATGCTCAGTTTTAATCTCAATCTAGAAAGCTCTTTAGAGAAAAGTATGTTGTTCTGTTTTATGATTGGAACATTTCTTTTTTCCTTTAGTATTTACGGACTTTGTATTAGCGCTGCTAAAGGGAAGAAATTCAAAATTCTTGGTCCTATTACCCCATTGGGTGGACTCTTTTTGGTAATCGGTTGGGGATTATTAATTTATCACTTTATTAAAAACATAATCTAAGGCTATTCTGAAGATGTAGCGGAAAATTCTTTTATAGCTGTATTTGGTTCCATAATAGCATAACCCTTCCAGAATTCTGGGTCGTATTTTGGCATATATGTGGGTGATACGGCGTTGTTTTCTGTGAAAGCATCAAAAGTTGCCTGACTTATACTTTCCGATTCAAAAATGATTACTTCATTTTTTTCTACGTTATTAAATACAAAGTCCATATTGCCAGATAATTCGTTTTGTTTATTTCTACCTTTTACTACTTTGTTTTTTTCAATTATTTTTAAAGGTCTTTTTATACCGAATCGCTCACCTGTTTCAGATTCGAAATATCGAAGGCCATAAAAACCATTCGAGCCTTTATTGTAAATGATTTTCCCTTTTGAAAGGTACTTGTTAGCTGAAATGCCCAGCAAATTGAATTTTTTAACGGGCTTCACATTAGTATAATCGACTTGTAGCAGTGCAAAATCATCTGCATTTACATACAGTGTGCCTTCATAATCGGCAGCTCCACTAGGTTGAAATGAAATTACGTAAACCGCATCATTTCCTAAATAGGTAAATTCTTGTAACGCAAAATCATATTTTCTGGATTTCGAAATAAAGTTTAAATCAGAATCTTCTTGTGTAGGTAGTGTACTTAAAATACCGGCCAAATTATTCCTTCTCCATTTGGCGTAATTTTTTTCTTCTTCTTCCTTATTTTTCTTTTTTTCTTCAAGCTCTTTATTAACTTCTGCAACATCTGTAGAGTCAATGTCTTCTTCGAATAGCTGATTTACTTCATCAGCATCTATTTTGAAGGATAAAAGCCCAGACTTGATCTTAAAATAAGATCCAGGTTTCACGTTGTCTTTAAGAATATCATTGAATTTTTCTTCTAATTTTTCATAATCTAAATCGGTGCTTTTGTCAAATAGCTTTGACGCTTTTAATAAATCGAGCTTTTGTGCTTCGGTATTGAAATTACCATATAGGTCACCAACTATTTCAGAATAATAGCTATCATTTTTGGGTACACTAGATATTACACTATCTATGAATTGTTGGTTTAAAACATCAATGGAAGATTTTTTTATTTTAAAATTGCTTTGTGTCCAACGATGAGAACTAGATTCTCTATGAAAAAGTCTTTTTTTGGTAAGGTCATTAGTATAGTTCTTTTCTAAATTATCCTCCACCAATTCCATTATCTCATCAGCTGTATAATTTTTGTTTGATACAATGACTTCCCTTAATTCGATTGCTTTAGGTGTGAGTAATATTCTATTGGTAATAAATTCAGATATGGGTTTAGAGAGAGTTTCATAGCCCATGGAAGAAATAATTAAGGAATCAGATTCTGCTATAGTTTCATTTAATATGAAATTAAAATTTCCATCTTCATTGGTGATTACTCCTTTTTCTTTTAATTGAACAGTAGCGTAGGGTATGGGTTGTTGGCTTACGCTATCTATTACAAATGCACTTAAACTCTGTGACTGTACATTAGATATGCTGGCGATTAAAACGATATAAAGTGATACGAGTAGTCTTTTTGTATTCATAGGTTCGATTATTGCAACGCAAACTAGACGAACCAATGTTAGAAACGTTACAGTTTTGGAAACCGTTAGGAACGTTTTAGAATTTATTTAACTAAATAATAAATCTTGTTGAATGTGCAATGAAGAATAAATCAAACTTAATGGCAGCCACAATCATCTTGCCCACATGCTTTTGAGCTGGACTTTTTGCCTGACCAAATTGATTTTGGAAGAAAAAATTTGGAAACTAAATAACCTACGGAGATTGCTAGTGTTATGTAAACTAATATGTGTTGTAAAGTGTCCATTTTATTTTAATAATTGATAAGCTATTAAAGCAACAAGATACGCAAAAAGACTCATGAAAACTAGTTGTCCTGCTGGCCATTTCCAAGAATTTGTCTCTCTTTTTACAACAGCTAATGTACTCATACATTGCATGGCAAAAGCATAGAATAAAAGCAGGGAGATACCAGAAGCCAAATTAAAAAGTGGTTTTTTAGTTATTGGGTTAACTTCTGCAGCCATTCTGTTTTTAATAGTTTCTTCCTCATCATTGCCTACGCTGTAAATTGTTGCAAGGGTGCCTACAAAGACTTCCCTTGCAGCAAAAGAAGTAAGTACTGCAATGCCTATTTTCCAATCATAACCCAATGGTCTTACAATAGGTTCTATTGCTTTTCCCATGTAGCCCATGTAAGAATGTTCTAGTTTATAGCTTGCAATCTCTTGGCTTATGGCCCGCTCTTCAAGTTCTTTTTGTTGCAGTGCTGCAGAATCTGTATCTGATTCTAAACCAGTATTTAAATCGTTTTGGTTGTTTTCAAAATATATTTCACTACTACTGCTAAAGCCTTGTTCTTTAACCCTATTGGTTACAATTGTTTCTGCATTCTTGAATTCATCAGAAAATCCGTTGGAACCTAGAAACCATAGAATAATTGAAATGGCAAGAATGATTTTACCCGCTCCAAAAACAAAGCTTTTAGTTTTTTCAAGAACTGTATACCCAACATTTTTAAGCAATGGTAATTTGTAATTGGGCATTTCAACAACAAAAAATGATTTACTCTTAATTTTTAATATCTTATTTAAGATAAGTGCAGAAAAAATGGAAGCCCCAAAACCTAATAGGTACAAAAGCATAAGGGTCAGCGCTTTGTAGCTTAAACCTAGAAGGCTACCTTCTGGTATGACCAATGCGATAATAATCAAATAAACAGGTAGTCTAGCAGAGCACGTTGTAAAAGGGACAACCAATATGGTAATGAGCCTTTCTTTCCAGTTTTCTATTGTTCTCGTAGCCATTACCGCGGGTATGGCGCAGGCAGTACCAGAAATTAAAGGCACAACACTTTTACCGCTTAAACCAAAAGGACGCATTATTCTATCCATTAAAAAAACAACCCTACTCATATAACCTGTCTCTTCAAGTAATGCTATAAAGAGGAATAAGAAAGCGATCTGGGGAATGAATATTACGATACCACCAATACCAGCTAAAATACCTTCTGCGATAAGGTTGGTAAACACGCCTGGCGGTAGCGTGTCTTTTACCCATTCAGTGGCAGAGGCAAAGAAACCATCAATCAAATCCATTGGGTATTCACTCCATCCATAAATAGCTTGGAAAATAGTCAAAAGAATTAATAAGAATATGACGTATCCAAATACTTTATGGGTCAATACTTTATCTAAAGTTGCCCTAAAGCCTTTGGCAGCATTAACATCGACCTTATAGGTCTCTTTTAGAATGCCATTAATAAACTGGTATCTTAAAATGGTTTCTTTTTGTTGAAGCCGTTTTAGTTCAGATTTCGATTTGGTCGCAAAAGAAGAGGCGTCTTTAAATAACTTCTTTTCTAAAGGCATGAAATTGACATCTTGTGTGATGACCAACCATAATTTGTAAACATCCTCTTTAGGAAATGTCTCGCGAAGTTTCTCAAAATATTCTGGGGCAATTACAGAAGTATCTACATTTTGTGCCTTTGAAAGATTTTTGTAATCTGCAATTAACTCTCTAAGCTTATCAATACCTGTTTCTTTTCGGGTACTTACCAAAGCAATTTTGCAGTTCAGTTTCTTTTCTAATAAATCAATATCTATCGAAATGCCTTTTCGAGACATACGGTCGGCCATATTAATTACTAAGATGGCAGGTATTTTTAAATCTTTTATTTGGGTGAAAAGTAGAAGGTTTCTCTTTAAATTCTCTACATCAGAAACGACAACGGCAACGTCTGGGTGGTCTTTGTCATTTTTATTCAAGAGAAGTTCTACGGCAACACTTTCATCTAACGAGGTGGTATTTAAACTATAGGTACCAGGTAAATCTAATATGTGTGCTTTTACACCTCTAGGTAATTTGCAAATACCTTCTTTTTTCTCAACAGTAATACCAGGATAATTACCGACTTTTTGGTTGAGACC
Organism: Maribacter orientalis; assembly: GCF_900109345.1. Taxonomy (GTDB): domain Bacteria; phylum Bacteroidota; class Bacteroidia; order Flavobacteriales; family Flavobacteriaceae; genus Maribacter; species Maribacter orientalis. The sequence goes on along the minus strand of NZ_FNZN01000004.1, from coordinate 477,728 downwards.
GGTTAATTGATTAAAAACCGATGTTTTACCTGTGTTAGGATTCCCTATTAGGGCTACATTGATTTGTTTGCTCATATGATCGCATTGTCTTCAATAATTTCAAGAGCTATATGAAGTGCCATTTCTCTTCTAATGGCAATATGAGATCCATTAACATTAATATAAATAGGATCCTTTAATGGTGCTACTTGTACCAGTTCTACTACATTACCAGGCAAACAACCTAGTTCAAGTAATTTTATAGGTAAAAAATCTTCAGTGAATTCTTTAATAATTCCCTTTTGGCCTCTCCTTAAATCTGCAACGGTAGTTTCCAATCTTTATTTAGATTCATTATAAGTAAGGCAAAAGTAAAGGAAATATTTTAATTAGGGATTAATATCCTATTAAAATAAGCGGACTTTCTATGCCTTATGCTCAGTAGTATTCGATTTATTCTTGATAGGACGCTCTAAGAATTTCAAGGTCAGTCAAAAGTTGTTTTATATCTTCTTTATTGGTGCCGTCGTAAAAGCCACGTATTCGCTTTTGTTTATCGACAAGGATGAAATTTTCGGTATGTATCATATCGAAAGGTCCGCCATCACCATCAGTCTTAACAGCCAAATAGGATTTACGTGCAAGGTCATAAATTTGTTTTTTATCACCAGTAAGCAAATTCCATTTACTATCATCAACACCTTTTTCAATGGCATATTTTTTTAACTGAGCTACAGAATCAATTTCTGGGGTTACCGAATGAGATAATAATAAAATGTCATCATCACCAATAATTTCTTTTTGTATATCTGCCATGTTTTTGGTCATTATAGGGCATATGGTAGGACAAGTAGTGAAAAAGAAATCGGCGATATAAATTTTATCCTTGTAGTCTTCTTGAGTAATAATTTTTCCGTTTTGGTTAGTCAACGAAAAATCTCCAATAGTATGGTACTTTCTAATATGTTGAATTTCTTCAGAAACTAATTCTGAATTTACCATTGCTGGCGAATAAATGGGTAGTAATTTTTTAGGTACCAGGGCGTTGTAAAAAAGGTATACGATAACACCTGAAATTAATAGGAGTACCAAACCAAAAAACTTGAATTTAGCGAAGAAAGACCGCATATTTATTTTTTGTAAAGGTACGTTAGGGTACAATAGTTTTCAAGTGAATTGGTGTCTTTAGCTGATAAATTATTCTTAAAATATGTCGACCTTACCGTGTTTCTTTTTTTAAGCGGTTGTAAAAATGTACTTTTGTCCGATTTTAATTTTCAGGAAAAAAGAATGAGCCCCATAATAATAAAGACGATACAATTTTTTTTAAGCCTTTCAATACTTATAGTACTACATGAGTTAGGGCATTTTATACCAGCAAAATATTTTAAAACAAGAGTAGAAAAATTCTACTTGTTCTTTGATGTGAAATTTGCGCTTTTCAAGAAAAAAATAGGAGAGACGGAATACGGTATTGGTTGGTTGCCTTTAGGCGGATATGTGAAAATATCTGGTATGATCGATGAAAGCATGGATAAGGAAGCCATGGCCGAAGAACCGAAGGAGTGGGAATTTCGAAGTAAACCGGCTTGGCAACGTTTAATTATCATGTTAGGTGGTGTAACTGTTAATTTCGTATTGGCCGTTATAATTTTTATCGGTTTAGCTTTTACGTACGGTGAGCAGTATATTTCAAATGATGGTTTAAAAGATGGTGTCTGGGTAACAGATACAAACTTAGGAGATGCGTTAGGTATTAAAACAGGAGACCGATTTGTTGCGATTGATGGTAAAGAAGTAGAGAACTTACAGACGATACCTTACGAATTGGTGTACGGTGAAAAATTCACCATTGAAAGAGACGGCAATAAAATTGAAAAGGAAGTTCCTGTAGATTTTATTGAAACGATATCGGCTAACAAAGAAAATGCTAGGTTTATAAGTCAAAGAAGTCCTTTCATTATAAATAGTGTTCCAAAAAATTCCCCAAATTCAACAACAGGCTTTGAAAAGGGAGATGCATTGATTGAGATTGAAGGTAATACTGTTGAATATTTAGACCAAGTATCCCCTTACTTGGAAGAAAATAAGGGAAAAACCGTAAATCTGGTTGTAAAACGTAATGGAACCAATGTTCCGTTACAAGCAAAAATATCAGATGAAGGTAAATTGGGTGTGACTCTTGGTTTCGATACTATGGAGGAATATGCAGAGAAAGGTTATTTTAAAGTTGAAACTTTAAACTATACCTTTTTAGAGTCTATACCAGCAGGATGGAACAAAGGCGTTAAAACACTTACAGACTATATCAAAGGGATGAAGAAAATATTCAACCCAGATACGGGCGCCTATAAAGAAGTTGGTGGCTTTGCTGCCATTGGGGGTATGTTTCCAGATACATGGAACTGGCCAGCATTTTGGGCTACAACAGCCTTTATATCCATTATTTTAGCGTTTATGAATATATTGCCTATTCCTGCTTTAGATGGTGGTCATGTTATGTTCTTACTATATGAAATGGTTACCGGTAGAAAGCCAAGTGATAAGTTTTTAGAGTACGCTCAAATCACAGGATTCTTTATTTTAATAGCGCTTTTACTGTTCGCAAATGGTAACGATCTGTATAAATGGTTATTTAAATAAAAAAACAGCATTTATTTATTTGGCGAGTTTCAAAAAACTACTATATTTGCACCCGCTTTAGGAAACTAAAACGGGTTATTTTCCTCCTTAGCTCAGTTGGTTAGAGCATCTGACTGTTAATCAGAGGGTCCTTGGTTCGAGCCCAAGAGGGGGAGCAAAAAGCGAAAACCTTATCAGAAATGATAAGGTTTTTTTGTTTTAAGACATTAAGTTTAAATCGATTAAGATGATAACCAGGTGTTTTAGTTATAAATAGGATGAAATTCTTTTGTTCTGACTATTTATAGTAGCTATTCTACTGTTGACCTGAAAAAATAAGTAGCCTCCTTAGGAATAGCATCTACGATTGTGTGTTCATGTTTTTTATATCGAGACCTATCTTCTTCAGGGGCATTCGGAAACTCATATGTTCCTATAACTTCGGTTTTTACTAAATTCCAACCAGGTTTAAAACTTAGGTCATAGGTAACATTGGTTTCTACCAGCAATGGGCTTCCTGTATTGCTTAAATCTCCTTTCCAATTTTCATTGGCCTTTATTGCACAAGCTTCATCCACATATACCCATGATAATAGATACCCTTCATCACCAAAATATAAATCGCCCGGTGTCAACAGGTTTCGAGTTACTTTTACTGAGTTGCCGAGGGTTAAAATGCCTATTTGTTTCTCATTTTGATAGACTAATATGTAGGAGTTAAGCTTAAAGCCTGAATTTTCATTACTAAATTGATATAAATCAGAATCGTGAATATCGAAAAAGGTATTGCTGTCTTTAAAGTTATTCAAAGATTTTAAAACAGGAACTTTGCTTGTTGCATTTAATACAATACTTCCATCAGAGTTAATAACTCCAACTTTAACATATTCTACAACATCTTTACTGGAGTCATAGCGATAGTTGTAAACAAGATCGGCTGCTCCATTCTGCCAATTTTTGAATGTATTATTTTCACTGGCTAGCGTATTTTTCCAATATTTATCTTCATTTTTAGCGGCCTTGGTAATAGAACTTGTTTTGGTATTGGTTTTCTGTTTTTGTTCAAGTCTTTTCTCCTTAGTATTGGCTTGCTGTAACATTTCTTCAAGATTCATGCATTCCATAATACTGTCACGCATTTTCAAAGCTCTGTCTATCATTTTTTGCTGTTCAGGAGTTTGTGAGAAACCCATGTAACCAATAAAAAAAAGAAGTATTAATAGTATTCGATATGTTGATTTCATATTTTTATTTTAAAAGTATTTGCCAATCCACCTTGTGTTTTGTGGTACAGATTGTGTGGAAGAAACCTTTATGGTTCTGGGCTTCAATATGTTGTCAAAAACTCCTTCTTCGTACATGCTTGGTATTTTATGCTCAGTAACGCTTTCAATTTTATATTCAATAAAATTAAAACCTGCTTTTAAATGTAAGTCGTAAGTGTAGATGGTTTCTACCGGATCGTTTTCTACATAAGTGACAGTAGAAGTGCATTCTCCTTGATAATTAAAATCTGACTCGATGTAAATCAATTCAAAATAAGAGCCTAGAACAGCATCTATAGCACCATAATCTTCCAACCAGGGCACTAAATTTTCATCGGTAACCATAAATAATAACCCCGAATACGGATTCTCTTTTGTACGTAATGAAATATAACCGGCATTTACTGCTTTACAATTTTCCTCTTCCGAAAGTATATCATAACTATTATCACATTTTGAAAATAAAGTGAAAGCTGCATCCGACAAGAAATTGGCTTTTGTTTCATCAGAAATAAAATTCAAATCTTTTGGAAATTTGAAATTCAACGCTCCCGTATCTGAGATAGTACCTATCGCTATCGGACTGTCCATACCAAAGGAGAACAAGACCAAATCCATTGCTTTTAATGGGTGATTTTCAACAATAGATTCGGTTTGGGCTATGTTCATCTGAAAGGATAAAAGCATTAATAGTAAAAGTGATTTTTTCATGATAAATATGTTTTATAATTTAGAAACGTGATCGATTAATTTTACCAGTAAATAGGGATTGTAAAAGGATATAAATCCTAGCGCAAATAGCAAGAATAATAGTGCTAAAGCACCTAGTACACCATCCATTCGCCCAGGCTCTAAGGTTGCTATTTTATGATTTGATGGATTATAGTAGACAACAACTTGCTTTCCTTCAGGATATGTATCCATTAAATTAGAAACTTTTTTAACATTCAGTGTTTTATAAGAATTATAGAAAAAGGGTTTGTAGCCTTGGTAAGTAGTTCCATTTATTTCATAGGTAAATAAGAAATCTAAACTCCTGGGCATTCGAAAAATTATTCCCTTCATTACCTTTCCATTAACCTTTGGCCATTGCATGGATTGTTTTGCCCACCAAAAAAGTCGCAACTTCATCACTAATAAAGGCAATACTACCAATTGTAAAATAATACCCGCCATTTCAAATTGACTAAGAAACTCCAAGTATCCCATAATTGCTCATATCTATTTGTTAAATTCTTTAAAGCGTTTTAGATTATCAACACGTATAGCATCCCATAGTGCATCAACATTCATCCCTTTGCCTTCTAGCGTTACATAAAAGCGATTGTCGTAGAGAAACCTAAGTTCAGCCTGATAATCTGATTTGGTATCTTTATCTCTATCGGTGCCAAAGGTTAATATTCCATTTCGTTCTTTTTTTGAATATCTTATGGTGTTATTATACTCTGAGGTTATCTTATTTAGATGTAACATTTTTAAAGGAATTATAGCTCCCATAACATTTTCACCCGCTGCATCTAAAATTTCCATTCGTATAGTGCCATCTCCAAAACTCCCGACAACAGTTTTATCGCCAGTGATTCTAGGTTCTTGTGAGTCTAAGTTTAGTGGCCCCAATTTTTTGGGATAGGCCTCCAATAATTGCTCATTGGACAGTAGGGTTTTTGTACTTAAATCTTTCATTAGAAGATCATATCTTTCATTGATATCATCATTTTTGCCTGTTACCTCGTTCATTAATCCTTCCACAATCTTGGATTCATTAGCTTCTTTTGAATCTGGTACATCTTTACAGGAAACCAAAAGCACTATTACAAGTGACAGTTTTAGTAATTTTTTCATTTTTTTATTTAAAAGGTTTAATTAAATTGATCTAGTTTTTTAAGATTTTCAAAGTCAATATAGGACCATAATATATCTGCATTATCAGGACCTAGGAGTGATATTTTAAATCGATTGTTGTAAATAAAAGAGATTTGATTTCGTTTAATCTTAGGCTGTAAAAAAGCAATGGTTTTGTAGCCATCTCGATCTTTATATACATATTCTGTTTCTGGTGGCCCTTGATTCTTAAATTTTAAGCTGTCAAAAAAATTTCGAACGATAGCCTTTGAACCTGCTCCATCTTCAATAGAGAAATTATATGCGTTATCTAAAGAGCCATAACTGCCTGTAGCCATTTGTTGATTTCCAGGATAAGCATACATACTAAAATTAGCGAGTTTATTTAAACGCTCAGGTAAAAAAGGCAACAGTTCTTTACTGCTTAGAGGTGTTAACTTTTTTAGTGTTTTATAGTCAGCCTTTTGACTTTTACTATCTTGGTACGAATTGGTTAATACCTCTTCCTCTACATTTTCTGTAGCTGAAGAAATTGAGCCTCTTTTTGTCTCTTTAGGGTTTTCATTACAAGAAATTATAAGCAACAAAAGACTCAGTACATAAAATTGATTTTTCATAAGTATATATATTAATTAAATGACGGTATAGAAAAAATTTGCGCATTGGGTACTATTATCCGTTGTTGTTCATAGTAATAATGTATGTCTGCCCCATTTTCAACTAAAGATTCTAGTCTTTTTTGATTATCAAAAGTGATGGTAAGCCTTCCGTCATAAATAAAAATTGATTTTTCAGAACCAATACCGCCACTAATTTTTTTCGCCTTCGGCTCTTTCTCTAGCATAGAAATAGTAACCTCGGCTGCAAAGCCAGGAATTTTGTGCATTACCGATCCTTTATTCATCTTTAAGCCTGCAAAATCCATATCTATTGGAACAAGTTTCGTTATGGCACTAAACATTTGTAATAACTTAGTTTTCATCCACCCTTTGCCAGGAATGTTCATATATATGTAGCCTTCCTCATCTGAATATAAGGTCTGATTTTCTGCTGGATGAGTCATTTTAAGCCCATAATTATCGGCATCAAAAAACATATTTATAGTTCCGTCTGGTGACTTCATGACAATGCGCATATCGGAGCTTCCCGTGCTCACATTTATACTTTGATACCCATAATTTTCTTCGCTAAAATGAAAGAAGGCTTCCAGTTTTACCGAACTGTTTTTTTTCAAGTCTTTTTTTAGCTTCGTCCTTTTAAAAGTGACTAAGGTTGTTTTTTCGTTTTTACCCGTTGTAACATCTATTGCATCATACGGATCATTATTGGGCAAAAAGGCAACATGATCTAGCACCGTAGTACCATCTACTTTTAATGAAAAGCTCATGCTTTTTTCCTCTATTTCTTGAGCAGTGTAGCCCAAAAATTCTAAGGTAAAACTAGCTTCTTCGGGTCGGTCGTCTTCAAAAACACCTTCAAATGGATATACCGTGCCTTCTTGTAGCTCTTTTTTCGTCTTTTCGTCTATAAAACTTATGGGTTCTATAATATGCATGGCATTGCCCTTGGATGCCATTTTTAAGTAGTTATAAACATCAACGGAATCGCCTCTTTCTTTTTCTTTTTTAAAATAGGGTATGTTTTTCTTTAGTTTAAGAGGCATGTTTTCGAATGCTGTAGGAGCGGTTTCCCCATATTGAAGCATTCTATCATACATATTATCAAAAGCCTTAAAGGCATCAATGGCATGAACAGTGTTCTGCCAATAAAAAAGCTGACCGTTTTGTAAAATATTGTCAAAGGTTATTTCTAGGTCCCCTTGTTGCCCTAATTGGCATGAGCTAAATATAAATAGTTTGTTATTGACCTCTGGATAAGCGTCTGAAAAGAACTTTGGTGTAAAAAATATTTCACCATATTCCAATACTATTCCCCTAACGTTTTTACTTTTAATTAAATCAAGTAATTTTTGACGCTCTTTCTTTTGGTAGGTTATACCCGTAGAAATGTAGGTACGGCAATTATTTGATAGCTCTATGCCACCTTCTGTTAGCTTGCAAGTTTTGCTGCCATGAGATGCAAAATGTACGACATCATAATCATTAAACGATAAATAGTCTTCAAACGAAATCTGTTGCTGACTCTTTGTTTTGTTGGCCTTGTAGGTTACTCCTCCTTTATAATTTCTGTTTTTTGGTAATTTGTTTAAAGGAACCAAAGGATCATCATCACTCCCAAAATACCAAACGTAAGGAGCCAAAATCAATGCTTTTTTATTTTGCCGATCTTCTCCACGTTGTGATCCTACGACATTACTAGTGTTTTCCTCCATCGTCCTTTTGTTGAGTATCATTAGTGGGGGTATAGCTTTGGTTACAGAACCTCCTCTAGTCAATGATGAAAACTCTTTGAGTTTAATTAACATGGTTGGGCCATTTTTAAGCCTAAAACTTAACAATTCGTCTCCTACGCCAATTTCTTGTAGTTCTGGGATTTGCCTAAGCTCCTTTACTAATTCCGACACCGGTTTTAGTTGAATGGTATCCAAAATGGCAAAGCCTTTTTGAATGACAGAATCTGGCATTTTTGAAAAATCTTCTATAATGCTATCAAGTAAGCTAGCCTGTTCTTTTTTGCTATCGTTGCAAGAAAACAAAACAAAGGAAATTACAATTAAAAATAGGTTACGCATCTTTTATTTGATTTAAAAGATTTTTACAGTAGGCTTTGCTGAGGAAGTTCTATGCGCGGAAATAATCAGTTTTGATTCGCCTGATCCAAACCACATGTACCCTGTAAAATCATCAAATTTTAACGCTCCATATTCAATATCTATTAAACCCGCATTCCAGCCATTATCAAGGTATAAATTTCCTTGAAACACTTCGGGTTTATCGTCTTTAATAATGCCTTTTACATCATAGTATTTTGTAGTAGCATCTACTTTGACCGAAATTTGTGCAAAGACATCGGTAAAGTTATTTCTCTTGTTACCGGTATCCAAGATTTTAAAGATATGTCCGGCTGTAGATTCCCAGGTTCCCGTCCAAGATGGTGTAGTTATAGTAGGTATATTGTTAGTTACAATCACGGGCATTACAGTTCCCCATTCTTTTTCACCGTTCCAATTTTCTGAACGCCATTTTGTATCTGTCTCCGATTTATGGTATCCATCAAATTTTGTTTTATCGGCGGAGAGAATAAATTGATATTCCCCGGTTGTTCCCAAACTATTTTTATTGGGTGTTCTGGCCTTATACGTATACCTTCCTATGAGCTTACCATCTTGCTCTCTGCCTTCTGTTAATTTACCATAGGGGAAAGTACCTGTATAGCTAGTTCCGTTTTTAGTTATGACTACTTTTCCAAATTTTGTATTCCATGCTCCAGACCAATGTTCTGTTTGGGCATATATAGTAAATGACATTAAGAATAGAATGCTTACGGTTGCTAATATTTTATATGATTTTTTCATGAGTATTTATTTTAATTTTTTATTACCGATGAATTCAAACTTTGCACATAAGTGTCTGGAATCTTATTTGATTTTGAATTTTAGCAACTTTAATTCTTTTTTTTAGACAGGGGTTTGCGATTTGTTGCTCTTTTGCCATTCCAATTTTCAGCTTGCCAATCATCCCTACCTTCGGGCATGTAATAGCCTTCAAATGATTTTAGATGGGCATACATCACAAACCAAAATTTTCCCGTTTTGCCCATTTTAATTCCAGTTTTATCCATTTTAACATTGGTTCTAGTATAGGTGCCTAGTAAATTTCCATGATCATACTTTCCGACTAAAACTCCATTAGGAAAAATTCCAGTATAACTTCCATCGCTCTTCTTTGTGATGTTCACTTCCCAATTGTTCCCTAAAAGTGTCGTTTCCCATTTTCCAGTCCAATCATGTATTTGTGCTTGTGTTGAAAATGACAGTAAGAAAACAATGCCTACTGTTACTAAAATTTTAATTGAATTTTTCATGATTATTTATTTTTTTATGCTGTTTATTTTTCAGCTACGAAAACACTATTAACTTGTGCCGAAGTAGCACCGTCTGTCAATTTAATTGGCTCTCCATTTTTCCATATGGTTGCAATTTCACCATCGCTGCCACCTACATATATATTGTTTTCTAGTACAAAAACCGAAGTTGCCGTAGCATCGATTCCTTTCGTTGAAAGAGGCTCTACAGGAAAATTATTTTTCCAAAGGGTGGCCATCCTGTTCTGATCAGAGTCATTGACTGAACCCACTACATATGTATCATCATTTGAGACATAAATAGCATTAGCCAATCCGTCAGTAGTGCTGTTCGATAGCTGAGTAGCAACACCATTTTTCCAGATATAGGCTACGTTTTTTCCATTTTTGAATTGCGAGCCAGTGACATATACATCATCCCCCGAAACAAGTATATTCTCAGCTCTTGAGCCTAAAAGATTATCTGTTAAGGAGGTTGCAACACCATTTATCCAAATTGTAGCTACAAAAAATTTAGTTATCGGATCTTCTACATACCCAGCAACATAAACATTGTTTCCTTCTACATATACAGATGTGGCCCATGAATGATTTTTTCCTTCGCTCAAAATTGTTGCTTTACCGTTTATCCATTGGGTAGCAACGTAAAGCTCACCATTGATAATTGGGTAAACCTCCATACCAACCGCATAGACTGCATCTCCAGAAACGAAAACAGATGAAAGAAACGCTACCCTTGACCCATCACTTTGTGATGTTTTTACTCCGTTTTTCCAAATGGTAGCAATATTGGTTGTTCCATTATTTTCATATCCACCTATATAAATATCTTCACCAGATACATAAACCGAGGTTGCATTAGCATCATTCGCGCCATTGGTTAATGGGGTAGCAACACCGTTTTTCCATATTTTGGCAATGTTCTTGACACCATCAGATTCTACACCAACAGCATAAACATCGATTATAGGTTCTGGTTCAGGTTGAGGTTCTGGCTTAGGCTGGGTTTCTTCTATAACAATGAGATTTGGTTGGCTATCATCATTTTTGCTACACGAGAAAATAAAACTTAAAAGAATAAATAGAATTGAGTTCTTTAATATCGTTTTCATAATTAGTAGATTTTTAAATATTCTTAAACCACTCTTTATATTTTTCCCCTAAAAAAGGTACTGGACTTTCTTTTCCGTTGATAGCATTCATAAGCCCCATCACCCACATATAGAGAAGAACAATAATGCCAAGGATATTGATAATCCAGCCCAATATGGGAATCATGCCAACAATACCCAATGCCAAACCAGTTGCGGCCAAACCTAATGACTGTTTAATATGATAGGCCGCAAAGGCATCTTTCTTATCATTGTTCATAACATAGGCGATGATGAGACCAATGATGGTGATGTAGGCTATAATGGCTATATTCTTACCTTCGTTAACTACTGTGGTTTTGTTTTCTATTGTTTCCATTTTTCTTTGTATTATATCTTTATAAATTCTACTCTTCTATTATTTGCTCTCCCTTTTTCGGTCGTATTATCATCGACCGCCTCTACTTCACCTTTGCCCATGAACTGTAACTTATCTTCATTGATACCAAACTCCTCTACCAGGATTTGCTTTACCGCTTTTGCTCTGTTTTCAGAAAGTATCTGATTATAATCTTCTGCACCTTGATTGTCGGTATGTCCAACTATTTGCACAGTGATATCACTATTGTCCCGAAGCATATTGGCGATGTCCAATAATATACCGTAAGATTCCTTTTTTACGGTTGCTGCAGCAGTATCAAAATAGATTCCCGTAGTACTGAATTTTCCATTTTTAAGTAATAATGAACGTAAATCCTCTGTAGACTCAGCAATTCTAAAGTTTGATACACCTACAAAATGCCCATTCTCTGGTAATACGTCCATCGCCTCAATAATGAAATATTTACCAATGTTCGCCTGTATTAAATTGGGGGAATCCACCATTTTTTCTTCATTTACCCACATTCTTAGCCTTTTTTTGTTCACGGCAATTGAAATATGAACTGTATTATTTAGATAATCTGTCATTTCCCTATCTATACGGCTACCAATTTTCACTTCAACCTCTCCTCCAAAATTTTCAACATTACTTACTTTAAGCCCATTATTGGAAAGCAAGATTTCGATATCTGCCAAGGATCCACCTGAACCCATACTGTATGCTTTCTTAGTCAAGAATGCAAAAAACAGTTTGCTGTTAGGTTTGCCACTGCCATACCCATTGTTGGCCAAATCAAATTCTATGGTATAATTTTCAGGGAGTTTGTTTTCCATTGTGGGCATATACCCAGCTCTTCTTGAGATGGAGAGCCACTTATCTTTGGAATCGTTAATAGTTACAACTTCTCCAGAGCCTCCTGTTTCCCAGTTGGCAGGGAAATCACCTAATGCGTCTGCGGCAAAATCATCATAAAACAAAAGTTTACTGCCAGGTATGAATGTAAAATTGCTATAGACTCCAAAGGTATTAGCGTCGGTTTCTTGTTCTGAAGTTTCGTTGTGTTCATTCATTTCATCATTCTGACTGTCGCCATTTTGATTAGAAGATTTATTTTTCTTCTTTTTTCCACCTTTGCTTCCATCTAAAATGGTGTCCATGGTTTTTTCGGTTTCTCGATTTACCTTTTGAGCCGTTTTTCTTATAACTGCTTCCTTTGCGGCGTCTTCTGCTCGTTGGCCAAGTTTTTTAAGGAATTGGGCATAACTCGTTTGTGATGATATCAATAGAGTCATTAATACCAGTAAAATTTTTATAGTCTTCATTTTATAACGTTTTTAGAATTATTTCTCCCTTTTTTTTAGAAATTACTTTTGTCTTAACACTTCCAAAATTTATATGATCTAAGTGTGAAAATTGATCTTCAGAAAAAAGCGCCTTATCTGTATAAATAGTAATAGTTGATTCGGTTAGTGGTTTGACCATGTTGTCACTTAATTCGTAACTTCCTTTAAGAATTCCTAAATAAAATACGTGGTTTGGATATGTATTTGGAAGTTCATTTTTAGAATTCTCAATATCTAATAAAGTGATTCCAGAAACTGAATTTGTTTTTTGGTTTAGGATAAAAACAACCTTTGTTTCATTTGTACTTATTGTTTGTGCTGAGCAAAAAAATACGCCAAACAGAAGCAGTATTAGTACGCTAAATTTTTTTGATTTTGTGATATCTACTTTCATGATTTTTGATTGTGATACCAAAATTATCTGAAAGTATGTAGTGAGGATGCTATGTATGTAACATAGTATGCAAGGAATGTAACATGAAAAGTAAATCTCTATAAATCAAGTGATTGAAAATACTCAGCAGGAGTTTTTTTATATACTTCTTTGAAACATTTTATAAAGTAGGAAGGGGTGTTGAAACCAACTGCATAGGCAACTTCATTTATAGAGGCGTCTGAAGTTTTTAAAATATGGAGTGCTTGTTTTAAGCGTTGAGATCTGATAAATGAAGTAGTAGTTAGCCCTGTATAGGCTAATAATTTTCTATGTAATTGCATTCTACTCATGGCAACTTTTTTACTAAAAAGAATAGCATTAAACTCAGGGTTCGACAAATGAGTATCGAGAATTTGTTGCACTTTATTCAAAAATAATTCATCGGTAGGTGTTATTGCAATATCTTTCGCCTTAAGTATTAACTCTTGACTATAGCGTTTTCGAAGTGCTTTTCTTATGTCAATAAGGTTGGCTATTCTTTTCTCAAGGATTCTTAATTTGAAAGGTTTTGTTATAAAATCATCTGCCCCAGCCTTTAACCCTTTCAATTCATTTTCTTCACCTATACCTGCAGTAAGCAGTATTATAGGTATATGACTTGTGCGTTCGTCGTTTTTTAGGGTATTACATAATTCAATACCACTACAAATTGGCATTCGTATATCTGAAATTATGATATCTGGAACTATTTCAATCGCTTTTTTAATACCCTGTTTTCCATTCTCTGCCTGAAAAATTTGATATTTATGTTGCAATGCCAACATTATGAATCTCCGTACCTCTTCGTGATCTTCGACCACTAATAGAATAGGAAGTTCAAAATCTTCTTGTGTTTTTACTAAATCTTCTGATATAACATCTGGTTGTTTGGAAGCTTGACTACTTATTTTATGGTAAGTCTCTTTGTCAAAAGAGTCTTGGTTTATGGGAAGAGTAACTAGAAAACTTATGATGTTCTTTTGTTCTATATGTGCCGATATTTCACCATGGTATAACTGTACCAATTCTCTTACCAAAGAAAGTCCAACACCTGCTCCTTCCGCAAATTCATCTTTTTGATAAAAGCGGGTGAAGAGATTCTCTATATGTAATTCCGTAAGGTTTTCTGTAGTATTTTTTAGACTAATGAATACCTTATCTTTTTCGCTTGTGACTATAAATTCACAGAATCCTAGTTTTGGGCAGTATTTAAATGCATTAGAAAGTAAATTTGTTACTATCTTTTCTATAACATCCTCATCATACCAAGAATTTTTTATTGGCGCTATTTCAATAGTATATTTTATTTTTTTGAGGTCTGCATAATAGTCAAAAGAAGAGGCAATAGTATAAAGAAACAAGCTAAGTTCCCCTTGAAAAATATTTAATTTCAACTTCCCCTTATCCAATTTGGCAAGGTCCAATAATTGATCTACCAATGATAATAATCTATTTGTATTGCGCTTGATCATAGAGAAATTTGCGAAATCGGAATCTGGTATATTGCCCTCACTTAATTTTGCATCTATAGGTCCGGCAATAAGTGTAAGCGGCGTTCTAAATTCATGGGAAATATCTGTGTATAATTTTGATTTAAACTCATTGAGCTTTTTAAATCGTTCCGCTTCTTCCTCCTTTAATTGTAAGTCTAGTTGCATCCTCCAACGCCACTTTAAATAAGAATATATCCCAAAAATTGTGCTTAAAATTAAAAGTGAATAAACAATTTTAGCCAAGTTGGTTAGGTACCAAGGAGAAGCTATTGAGAACTTGAAAGTTTCTGGAATTTCATTCCAAACACCATCATAATTACTGGATTTTACTTTAAACTCATACGATCCTGGAGGAATTTGAGGATAACGGGCAAAATTATTATTCCCTGAGGAAACCCAATTGTCGTCAAAATTCAATAATTTATATTTATACATATTCTTTTCAGGGATAGAATATTGTAAACTGGAAAAAGTAAAGGTTATGGTATTTTGATTATGTTTTAAAGTAATGTCTTGCTTTAATGTTTGTGGTTCATCTAATACTTCAAAACCTGTTATTGTTGTTTTGGGAAGCGTAATGTTCCCTCTAATTTCCTCTGGCTGAAACCAATAAAATCCATCGAGCCCTCCGAAATAAAGTTGTCCCGATGAATCTGAAAAATAGGCGCCTGTATTAAACTCGGTAGCCAAACCATCAAAATTATCATAATTTGTAATCTGCGGCGGATTTTCTAATGTATTGGCCGAAGTAAACTTCGTAATTCCTCGATTCGAACTTAGCCATAAATTACCCTTTTTATCGGGTTGTATGGAATAGATTACATTGTTGGCCAAACCGTCTGCAACAGTATAGTTGTAAAAAAAACTCTCTTCAATATCAAAGGCATTTAGACCTCCACCGTTTGTTCCGATCCATAAGATACCTTTAGGGTCATAATAAAGAGACTTAATTTTATTATTAGATAAAGAATTGTTTGAAGCTTGAAATTTGTATGAAGTAAATGTTTGTTTATTAATATCAAATAAAACAATTCCATCTTCTTCTGTTCCTAGCCAAAATTGATTAGAATTACCTTGCGTAATTACCCTAATATTATTGCTGGGGAGTGAATCATTGGTGGTATATTTTTTAATTTCACCTCTATTTTTGTCAAATTGAATTAACCCATGCTCTCGAGAGCCTAACCAATAGGTGTTGTCATTAGCTTTAAATATACACCATATTGTATTAGCCGATAATTTGGTTGTCGATGTATTAGAATATTTTTCTATATCGCCTTTTTGATTGAGTATATTGAGCCCACCACCTTGAGTGCCAATCCATAAATCATCTTCATTGTCAATCAACAGACTCATAATTCTATCGGAGGAAATAGCCTGTTTTCTAGTGCTTTCTGTATTAAATGTTCTCCAACTATTAGTAGCTGTTTCATACTGCGTTAACCCCTTGCCAGAAGTTCCTAACCAAACATCACCATTTTTGCTAACCGTGATTGCTCTTATAACATCAATGCTAATATTTTCTGGGGTTTGAAAATTGGTTATTGAATTAAATTTTTCTAGATACTCATCATAATAACTTAGTCCCGCCCCATCAGAACCAAACCAAAGTGTACCAGTATAATCTTCGTAAATGCTTAAGATATCGTTATAATGTAATGCTTTTGGATTATGCTTTTCAGTGCTAAGATGAGTTATTTTAAAGCTTTTTAAATTAATCATATACAATCCACTACCATAGGTTGCAATCCATAGTCTTTCTTTTTTATCGATATGTAATGCTAAAATATTTAGATCATTAGGTAAAGGATCTAAAAAAGAAAGTTCTGATATTCTATGAACTATGTTCTCATTTTCATTTCTAAAATATAGACCATTTCCATAGGTGCTAATCCATTGCCTTCCTGATGCCTCAGAAACAAGGGCGCTAAAATTTTCATTTAGTACTTCGCCATATTTTGTCTTAGGGTAGATATCTGTTTTTTTTGATAATTTAGGGTCAAGTTCAATAATTTTCTTATTTGTTGTAATAAGAAGCGACCCATTATTATGTTGGCTTATATGATAAATTTCTCCTTGAATTTCATTTGACGTTAATATGAGCTTTGTTTCATAAGTGGCATGATCCATAACATAGAGCTCGTGATTGTAGGTGCCTACCCAAAAATTCAAATTTTTATCTTGAAATAGTATGTTTGTGTTTTTTAAACTAGAAATGGGTTTAAACACATCAGCAACACGGTCAAATTTATAAAGTAAATTGCTGGAAGGAATGATCCAAACTCCTCCTTCTCTATCGGTATAGACTTTTCCTAAATTACTATAATTAGGTTTGGTTATGTCTAAAAAATTATAGGGGTAAATTGTAAATTTTCTACCATCATATTTATTTAACCCATCTTGTGTGGCTATCCACAAAAAGCCAATGCTATCTTGTGAAATAGAAATTGCACTATTTTGTGATAACCCTTCTTTTACAGATAATTGCCTAAACGAAACTTGTGATTGGGAAGATGCAGATTCTATACAATTAATATATAGGATACAAAAAAAAGATTCTGTAATTAAGAGTATAAATTTTTTAAGATTCATTTATAACCATTTTTGATATAGAATTTGGCTTTTAGGGTGATATATGCATAAAATATTAAGTCAGAAATCTTACTTGATCAATTTTCGTTTACCTTCTTAACCCTTGAGTTTGAAATTTTCAAATTTTTAATATATGGTCAATGTTGTAGTTTGAACATTTATTTAATTGGATTATATATAACCTATGTTTGGGGGGAAAGCGCAAATAAATTTGTTGATTTTTAATTGCTATTGGTCTAGTCTCAAATAACCGTTATAAATTATTAGAGTATTAAATTTATTGTTTAAAGCTGAACATGCCTAATTATTTTTTCTAAAACCAAGACACACCTCCCATTCCTTATTCCTAGTTTTGCAGTATTAAAAATTCTGTATATGATTTCAGTTGATAATTTAGCTGTAGAGTTCAGTGGAACTACTTTGTTTAGTGATGTATCTTTTGTAATAAACCCTACCGATAAAATTGCACTTATGGGCAAGAACGGCGCAGGTAAGTCCACAATGATGAAAATAATTGCAGGGGAACAAACTGCAAATCGTGGTAATGTAAGGGTGCCAAAAGATGCCATAATCGCGTATTTGCCACAGCATTTATTGACAGAGGATAATTGTACTGTTTTTGAGGAAGCTGCTAAGGCTTTTAAGCATGTATTTGAAATGCGTGATGAAATGGATAGGCTTAATAAAGAATTAGAGACTAGAACAGATTATGAGAGTGATGCTTATATGAGCATTATAGAGAAGGTATCTGATCTAGGTGAAAAATTTTATGCACTAGAAGACGTAAATTATGATGCGGAAGTTGAAAAGGCATTAAAGGGCCTTGGTTTTAAACAAGAAGATTTTACAAGGCAGACTAAAGAATTTAGCGGCGGATGGCGCATGCGAATTGAACTTGCTAAAATTTTGCTACAAAAACCAGATCTTATTTTATTAGATGAGCCTACCAATCATATAGATATTGAATCCGTAATCTGGTTAGAAGACTTTCTACTCAATAAAGCCAATGCCGTAATGGTGATTTCACACGATAGGGCATTTATTGACAATATTACCAACAGGACTATTGAAGTTACTATGGGCCGTATCTATGATTACAAGGCCAACTATACCCACTATCTGCAATTACGAGAAGACCGTAGGTCTCATCAAATTAAAGCCTATCAAGAACAGCAAAAATATATTGCTGATAATATGACCTTTATTGAACGGTTCAAGGGAACATACTCCAAGACAAATCAAGTAACGTCTCGTGAGCGAATGTTAGAAAAATTAGTGATCATAGAAATTGATGAAATAGATACATCATCTTTAAAATTGAGTTTTCCGCCAGCACCGCGTTCCGGTGATTATCCTGTAACGGTTAAAGATGTTTCCAAAGCTTATGGAGAGCAAGTGGTATTCAAAAATGCGAATATGTCTATTGCAAGGGGTGAAAAAGTTTCCTTTGTTGGTAGAAATGGAGAAGGAAAATCTACCATGATCAAAGCTATTTTAGGTGAGATTGAAGTAGAAGGTAAATGCCAACTGGGTCATAATGCAAAAGTGGGCTACTTTGCGCAGAATCAAGCTTCATTATTAGATCCTGAATTGACCATTTTTCAAACGGTAGATGAGGTAGCCTTTGGAGATATTCGAAATCAGATAAAGAATATTTTAGGCAGGTTTATGTTCAGCGGTGATGATATCGATAAAAAAGTAAATATGCTTTCTGGTGGAGAAAAAACCCGTTTGGCGATGGTTAAATTATTATTGGAACCTGTAAACCTTTTAATTTTAGATGAGCCTACCAATCATTTGGACCTAAAATCAAAAGATGTCTTAAAAGAAGCACTATCCACTTTTAACGGTACGTTGATTTTGGTTTCCCATGATCGTGATTTTTTACAAGGTCTTTCTGAAAAGGTATTTGAATTTAAAGACCAAAGGGTGATAGAGCATTTTGAAACTATTGATGCCTTTTTAGAACGTAATAGAATTAAAAGTATATCAGAAATCAATTTGATGAAATAATAGCATCCAATAAACTCTTAAAATATAAAACCCTGTGTCATTATATATGCTATAGGGTTTATGAAAAACTAACCAACTATTTCACTTAATAAGTTTGGTCATAATTCTAAGAAAAATACTCGACTTTTTTTAATAAATTTTTAGGTATCAACGCCTTGATGCGATACATTTCTATTATTTTTTTAAGCTAGTAATCAATTGATTTGAATTAATGGCCACATTTTAATACAGCTATATTTATCTGAATCAAAAAATTAAAAAATGTCTCTATTAACTATAATTTTAAATATTCTTTTACCGCCGTTGGCTGTTTTTATGAAACACGGTATTGGCACAACCTTTTTAATAAGTGTTTTATTGACTTTATTAGCTTGGTTACCAGGGGTAATTCACGCTTTTGTAGTAAATCAATAAGTTATGTAATTCATGTCTTACTTTCTTATAATTGAAGTAAAAATGTAAAACCGAATAGTTGTCAATAATACAATTGATGATTTTTCGGTTTTTTTATTACTCATTTTCCTTTATAAGTTTGTATTGTTAAATTATTGAAATGCTCATTTTTAGTACATCTTCGGTACAAATACTATTAAACAATACCTTTGAGAGGTTAGTATTAGAATAACTATTCGACAAATAATATTCTATACGTATAATTTGAGAAGCCAAATTAATTTTCAAAATATGAATCGACATTTTAAAATAGCAACTGTGTTATTGTTAATCGCAGCAGGGTGTAAAGACTTTCAAAATAATGATAAAAATACATCTCAAATCGAAAAATCTGTATATGAGCTTAATGCTGAGAACACCCAATCTATAGTAAACAAGGCAATTATAGCACATGGTGGAACGCTCTATGATTCTGCTCACTATCAATTTGTCTTTCGAGATAAATTATATTCTTTTGAAAATCAAAAAGGATATACCTATAAGGTGAGTTCAAAGGATAGTTTGGGGAATCAAATTGAAGATATTTTAAAAGATGGAAAGCTTGCCAGGACAGTAAATAATGAGTTGGTAGAACTATCGAAAAAGGATATTGCCAAATATAGTGAAGCTTTGAACTCAGTTATTTATTTTGCAACGTTACCACATAAATTAAATGATAAAGCTGTTCAAAAAGAAGGAGTAGGCGAAACAATTATTAAAGGGGAAGATTACGACGTAGTTAAGGTCACTTTTGGTAAAGTAGGTGGTGGTAAAGATTTCGATGATGTTTTTATGTACTGGATAAATAAAAAATCGCATTACATAAATTATTTAGCATACAGTTATAGTGTTAATGACGGCGGAGTTCGATTTAGGAGTGCTTATAACCCGAGAACGATTGATGGTATTCGTTTTCAAGATTATATTAATTGGGAAGCACCTGTTGGCACTCCTTTAACAGAACTACCTGCAATGTTCGAAAAAGGAAAATTAAAGGAACTTTCTAGAATTGAAACTACGGATATTCAGAATTTGAATTCCGTTGAGGTAGTGGAGTAGGCATTTTTATTGAACACAATTTACTTATCGTATCTTTGATAAGCACTGTTTGAGGTTTTCAAATACGTATGATTATAACTTGTTTCTTAATTTAACTCCGTCTTATATGAAGGGTAAAACCTTATTCGAAAATTTTAGGGAGGTTTCTGCAAAAGAGTGGAGACAAAAAATACAATATGACTTAAAAGGTAAAGATTATAATGAAGAGGTTGTTTGGGATTCTCCAGAAGGAATTAAGGTAAAACCTTTTTACCATGCTGACGATTTAGAGAATATTAACGTAGAATCTTTGTCGACTACTCCTTGGAGAATAGGTCAATCCATTTACGTAGGTAATGCTATAATGGCCAATGAGAAAGCTCATAAATTAATTAAGAAAGGTGCTGAAGTGTTACATTTTGTAATTGCTACAGAAACAATTGATGTTGTAAAACTTTTGAACAATATTGATTTAAAAAGAACAGGTGTGTCTTTAGATATGCAATTTTTGTCCAAAAATTATATTGAGAAGATTATTACACTAGTTCCAAATTCTAAAAAGGTTTATTTTCAAGTTGATCCCATTGGCCATTTAGCTAGGTCTGGTAATTGGTACGATTCTTTTACTTCAGATTTCGCTGTTTTTAACGAATTGATAGAATTGAATATTGAAAATATAGTAAGCGTTGATCTTGCACTTTATGAAAATGCCGGGGCAGATATTACTCAACAATTGGCATATGCACTATCACATGCCAATGAGTATGTAAACCTATTGCATGATAATGGAAACCTAAAGAAGTTAAAGAGCATAGAATTCAAAGTTGCTGTTGAGGGTAATTATTTTTTTGAGATAGCAAAATTGAAAGCGTTACGAAAGCTTTGGAAAGTTCTTACTGAAGCCTATGAAATTTCTCCACACTGTCACATTTCTACAATACCATCGAAACGTAATAAAACCATATTTGATTATAATGTTAATATGCTAAGAACGACAACAGAATGTATGTCTGCAGTTCTTGGAGGTTCTGATACGGTTTATAATTTGCCTTATGATTCCATTTATAAAAAAGATAATGATTTTGCAAATCGTATTGCCTTAAATCAGTTAGTGTTGATGAAGGAGGAGAGCTATTTTGATAAGGTCGAAAATCCTTCTGAGGGCAGTTACTATATAGAAACCTTAACTCATCAATTAGCAGAAAAGGCTTTAATTCTATTTAAGTCTATTGAAAAAGAAGGTGGTTTTCTTAAGCAATTGAAAAATCATTCCATACAGAATAAAATAGCTGATAGTGCAAAAAAACAACAAGAAAAGTTTGATGATAAAAAGACTGTTTTGGTAGGGACAAATGCATATCAAAATGAAAAGGATAACATGGGCGGGGAATTGGAGATTTATCCATTTCTAAAAAAGAATCCTAGAAAAACTTTGATTACACCTATAATTGAAAAGCGATTAGCAGAAGAATTAGAGCAAAACCGTTTATCACATGAGTAGAAAAGACTTACAGCAAATTAGTTTAAAAGGCTCAGATAATCATAGTACTAAAATTAGTGAGTTAAACTCATTAAATACGGTTTATGAAACAGCAGAAACCATAGGAATCAAAAAAAGATATTCTGCGGTAGATGTAGCCGAGGTAGAACACCTTAATTATGCAGCTGGTATTCCTCCTTTTCTTCGTGGCCCCTATGCTACTATGTATGTGCAACGCCCTTGGACCATACGTCAATATGCGGGGTTTTCAACAGCTACAGAAAGTAATGCATTTTATAGGAAAAATTTAAAAGCTGGTCAAAAAGGATTGTCAGTGGCTTTTGATTTACCTACGCACAGAGGTTATGACAGTGACCATGAACGTGTTGTTGGTGACGTAGGTAAGGCCGGTGTGGCTATTGATACCGTCGAGGATATGAAAATTCTGTTCGAGGGTATTCCACTAAATGAAATGTCGGTTTCTATGACTATGAACGGGGCTGTTTTGCCTATCATGGCTTTTTATATCGTTGCCGCAGAAGAACAGGGTGTTTCGTTAGAACAATTATCGGGTACGATACAGAACGATATACTTAAAGAGTTTATGGTTCGTAACACGTACATCTATCCGCCTAAACCATCTATGCAGTTGGTTGCAGATATATTTAAGTATACGAGTATGTATATGCCGAAATATAATAGTATTAGCATTTCTGGTTATCATATGCATGAAGCTGGGGCACCGGCGCATTTAGAGCTTGCTTATACCTTGTCTGATGGTTTGGAATATATTAGAACAGGTATTGAAGCAGGTTTGAAAATTGATGATTTTGCACCTCGACTTTCATTTTTTTGGGGTATTGGCATGAATCATTTTATGGAAATTGCCAAAATGCGAGCTGCGAGAATGTTATGGGCTAAAGTGGTTAAGAAATTTGACCCCAAGAGTGAAAAGTCTTTAATGCTTAGAACACATTGCCAAACTAGTGGATGGAGTCTCACCGAACAAGACCCCTTCAACAACGTAGCACGAACTACTATAGAGGCCTCTGCAGCTGTTTTTGGAGGAACACAAAGCTTACATACCAATGCCTTAGATGAGGCAATAGCGTTGCCTACAGATTTCTCTGCGCGTATAGCAAGAGAAACTCAATTGTACTTGCAACATGAAACCTATATAACCAAGACTGTAGATCCATGGGCGGGCAGTTATTATGTGGAGAAATTAACGCATGATTTAGCGCATAAGGCGTGGGAGTTAATGGAGGAAGTTGAAAATCTAGGTGGAATGACCAAGGCTATCGAAACAGGAATTCCAAAAACTAGAATAGAGGAGGCAGCAGCTAGGAAACAGGCTCGAATAGACAGTCTTCAAGATGTAATTGTTGGGGTAAACAAATACCGATTAACAGCCGAAGATGAACTTCAAATATTAGAGGTTGATAATAAAGAAGTTCGTAGACAGCAATTAGAACGATTACAAAAAATAAAAACAAAACGAAATACTACGAAAGTAGAGGAATGTTTGAGTGCCATTTCAAAGGCGGCAACAAATAAATTGGCCGGTAGCGATTCGGAAGAAAATTTATTAGCTTTAGCGGTAGCTGCGGCTCGAGAAAGAGCAACCTTAGGAGAGATAAGTAGTGCTTTAGAAAAGGCGTATGGCAGACATAAAGCAATCATTAATTCATTTACTGGTGTGTATTCAAGGGAGATTAAAGAAGACGGAAGTTTTAAAAAGGCGCAAGAGTTAGCAGATCGTTTTGCCGAGCAAGATGGCAGAAGACCTCGTATTATGGTTGCAAAAATGGGTCAAGACGGCCATGATCGTGGGGCAAAGGTTGTGGCTACAGGGTACGCCGATTTAGGTTTTGATGTAGATATTGGTCCTCTTTTTCAGACGCCAAAAGAAACCGCGAAACAAGCAGTAGAAAATGATGTGCATATTCTAGGGATTTCATCACTTGCTGGGGGCCATAAAACCTTAGTGCCAGAAGTGGTTAAAGAATTGAAAGGTTATGGCCGAGATGATATCATGGTCATTGTTGGTGGAGTGGTGCCTAAACAAGATTATGAATTTTTGAAGGAGGCTGGAGCTACTGCAGTATTCGGACCAGGAACTAAAATTAGTGATGCGGCCATTCAGATATTAGAATTGCTTTTGGAGTAAGACTATTAAAAGTTGAAAATAAAAAAAAGCCGAACAAATTACTTGTTCGGCTTTTTTTATAGTTAAAAGATGCATTATGCTGCTGCAACTTCTACTTCACTTTTTTTATTCTTCATCCAAAAATAGAGGATAGTGAAAAGAACTATCAATATGGCTGGAAATATTACCATTGTGCCTAAGGTTTCCTGTCCAGAAACTAATTCCAGTTCATCACCTGTAAATCCTTGTGCTGAGGCAGCTGCTCTGTCAGAATCAATCCAACCTCCAATAATAGGTTGAAAAATTGAAGTTGAGAACATACCAATGGCACCTATTATAGACATTCCTAAAGCACCTGTTTTGGGTGTCTTTGTTGCTGCAAGTCCAATCATGTTAGGCCAGAAATATGCAATTCCTAATGCAAAAATTATAGCAGCGACGTAAGCCATAGCTCCTGTTTGTGTACTAAACAAATAAATACCAATGGTTGCTAAAATAGCAGAACCCAATAGTACACCTGTTTGGTCAAATCTTTTTACCATGTCCCCGCCAAAAAATCTTGCAACCGCCATTAAACCAGCTGTTAAGGCTAAAATTAAAGTAGGTTCGGCACCACTTTTTGATAATATCAGACCAACCCATTGATTAGGTCCGAATTCAGATATTGCGGTAAGCGCCATACATATTGCAATAAATGCAAACAATGGGGTAAGCATACCTTTTAAATTTCCACTTAGGGTTGCAGCTTCCTCTATTTTTGCCTTGGGCCATGTTTGTCCATAAAACAAATATGCGTAAATAACTGCAGGGATTAAAAGTAACCATACTTGACTTTGTCCGATGATTCCGAAATTTGTCATGAAACCAGATAGTAGACTGCCTACTGCAATACCTCCAGGAAACCACATGTGAAAACGGTTTAGCATCTTACTCATTCTGGTTCCTTTGTAAGCGTCTGCAATCATTGGGTTGCAGGCCGCTTCGGTACAACCATTTCCTAACCCAATTAGTAGGTTAGCTACTAATAAGCCAACATAACTTCCTGAGAATATTAATAATAAAATACCAATTGTATGAGCAAAAAAGGCAAATTGCATTATAATTTTACCACCTACTTTATGATAAATAAGTCCTCCTATTACCATTGCAATCGGGAACCCTGCGAACCACATGGAGGTAATTAAACCTGCTTGACTTGCGGTTAATTCTAATTCTGTTTTTAATTGGTCTAAAATTCCCGCTGCTATAGCAAAAGAGAAGGCTGTCGTGATTAATGCGAAACAGCTGGCATAAAACAGTCTATTTGCATTTACATTAGAAGTTGTACTAGAACTTTCCATATTTGTATTGATTTAGTTGTTGTTGGTTTAACTGCTAAACTAATAAAAATGAAATAATATTAGGGCTTTTTTAGTAAAATGATATCTTAAGTGCGACATATGGCACAAAAAATAATATTTGTGAAAGTTTTTATGGATTTTATGCAATGCTGAAATTGGCCATAATATACTTTATCTCTTTGATTATGAACTATTAACTAACTTGTAACCTTAATAATCCTATTTAATCGAATATCTATGAAAACCTACGTTTGTATACTAACTGTTGTTTTGTTTTTTAGTTGTGCCGATGTTGAAAAGAGGCTAGATCGAGAAATACAATCTTCTACCGATACTATAGATACAAATTATAACCCACAAGCAAATTTAGAAAGTTTGGGTTTAAAGTTGAGAAATCAAGGTTTACCTGTGGCGAACTATGTTCATGCCGTGAGAAGTGGTAATCTTATATTTTTAGCTGGGAAAGGACCAAAACAGGCCAATGGTGAAAATATAGTAGGTAAACTTGGTAAAGATTTAACCATAGATGAGGGTTATGCTGCAGCTCGTGAAGTGGGGATCAATCAACTATCAGTTCTAAAGATGGAATTGGGTGATTTGAATAAGATTAAAAGGATAGTTAAAGTACACGGTATGGTAAATGCAACTTCTGATTTTACGGATCATTCTAAGGTAATCAATGGGTATTCTGATTTAATGGTGGCTGTTTTTGGTGAACGTGGTAAACATGCCCGTGCTGCAGTAGGCATGGGGTCTTTACCAGGGAACATGGCAGTTGAAGTTGAGATGATCGTTGAGGTTTATGAAGAATAAATAAATGAGGTATAATTCATATTTGTGATATTTAAATTAATTCTATTTTTACACACACTTTAAATTATTGGCCTCGTAGTTCAATGGATAGAATAGAAGTTTCCTAAACTTTAGATGCAAGTTCGATTCTTGCCGAGGTCACTTTTTGACTTATAAACGAATTCAATATAGTATATAATACATTGATTATCAATGTTTGGATATTTATTGGTTTCAAATAATATCATTTAGAACCATCTATTAGAGTTCACAAATCGTCAACATTTTTTTCAAATGTTTTCGTATTTTGTAATTGTTTATTTTAAATCTGTTAAATTAACGATTTGTAGGTGATTTGACTTTCGTCCTTAATTAAGTTTAACTTAACGACGTTTGTTATGCGTACTACTTCCACATTTTCAATCTTATTTTGGCTATACGCCAGAAGAATTAAGAACAATCAAGCCCCCCTTTATGCCACAGGATAACCATAGACGGCAAAAAGCTCAACATTAGCCTTAAAAGAAGAATTGACACGCAACTTTGGAGTCCTGAAAAGCAGCGAGTCAAGGGTTTAAGTGCAAACGCCAAAAGTATTAATCAATACCTTAATGAAGTACATGCAAAGTTGTTTCAGTGCTATCAAGAATTAAAGGCAGATGATAAGCGGATTACCCCACAAACGGTAAAATCCAAATTCCAAGGGGACGATAAGCCAAAGGAATTTACGCTTACTGATATAATTGCCTGCCATAATGATAAAATGTTTTACAAACTGCATAGAAACATTTCAAGGCTCTATTTAATTAGTCAAAAATACATCCTACTCTATTTAAAAAATGACGACATGGAACTATCGCTTCTTGATTATAAATTTATACTCGGTTTTGAAAATTTTCTACGAGGCCATAAACCAAGTCATTATCAAAAGCAGATTGGGAACAACGCAGTAATGAAACATATCCAGCGTTTAAGGAGAATGGTCACTTTAGCTTATGATATCGAATGGATCGGTCAAGACCCCTTCCGTAAATTCAAACAAAAACTAATTCCCACAAACCGCGGTCATCTAACAGGCAAAGAATTAGAACTTTTAGAGGAGTTGACATTACACTCTTTGAGATTGAGAACGGTAAAAGACTTATTTGTATTCAGCTGCTACACAGGGATTAGTTATATAGATATGATGCTACTCTCGGAAGGGAGTTTGGTTATGGGTTTGGATAAACGAATGTGGATTGCAAATAAAAGGCAAAAGACCAGGAATCCAGTTAAAATTCCTTTACTATCGAAAGCTTTAAATATTATCAAAATTTACCGAGAAGATAAACGGTGTCAGATTTATGGCACGTTGTTTCCTAAAATATCAAATCAAAAAGTGAATGCTTACCTAAAAGAAATTGCAATAGCAGCTGGCATTCAAAAAAAATCTCACCTTTCACATGGCTAGACATACTTTTGCGACAACCGTTACGATGACTAACAGAGAGTGCCCATAGAAACTATTTCTAGAATGTTAGGACACAGAAAGCTAACCACCACACAAATTTATGCCAAAGTAATTGAGCAAAAGGTATGTGATGACATGGAAATACTTCGCGAGAAACTGGAAGAAAACTTTTAAGCAGTTAATTCCAAAGATTAAAAAAAAGTCTATGTTGTAGGAAATACTTCGTGAGAAATTGGAAATAAATAGAGCGCCATATAAAAGTAGAAATACAAAGAGAATTCATTAGGTCAAATGTTCAATAAAATCAAAATCAAAATATCAATTTTTGATTGAAACTTGAATGGTGAGTGGAAATAGAGAACTTTTATAGAATCCATTCTTAAAAAAAAAGACCTTTGATGGACTTAAAATTTTTTAGTAGAGGGATTTTTAATTGTTGATAACCCACAATTCCCTTCTTTATGGGATACTTTACCAAGATTCAAAATGGTTCCATTTGGTATCAAATGGAACCGAATAAAATTTGTGCTTTCTCAACTTAATCCGGTTTGGTCCATATTGGTTCAATATGCTGTTTATCAATTATTTGCGGATAACTCCTTACCTCCTTACCTCGTTACCTAGGCCCATTCGCCTATTTCCATACATTTATAGAATACTACTATTGAAGGAAAACAAAAGCACTTTTGTTCATTTCGTAACCTTAAAAAGAAACAAAATGGACACTATTTTAATACTCGAACGGCTGGACCGTTTGGAAAAACTTTTGATGGCGAACAAGTAGGTGCTGACCTTCGAGGAGACCTGTGACTATACGGGAATATACAGAAGCTACCTGTACACACTTACCGCTGCGGGAACCGTTCCGCACTCCAAACCCAACGGAAAACTTATTTTTTTCGAACGGAGGAAAATAGAGGATTGGCTGCTCCAGAACGAACGAAGGCCGATAAATGAAATCGAAACCATAACGGAGCCTTTTCGTTAGGCGACCTTATCTCTGAACTTATCAAAATCCATCGTTACATCTTGGTAATCCCCTTGGAAATCAAAACATTTTTTTATGAAAACAGTACCTTACTTACGGGTGGGCACATCGTACTATAAATTGGTGCAGGCACCTACCATCGCCGGACATTTCAACGAGATCCTGGTGCATTGGAACATCGTGACCATCCGCCAGGACCATGGCAAGGATTACCTGGGCAAGGTTCCCAAATACGATGGCTTTACCTGTATACCCAATCATATCCATTTTAAGCAGGAGTACAAAGGGTTCTACAATACCTATTCCCCGTTGCCGGCAATACCAAAGGTGGGGAATGCCAACGATCGTTGAATTTTGTGAAACACATTTTTGGCAAGCACTATGAACTAGGATTGGATTACCTGCAATTATTGTATACAAAACCTGTACAGGTACTGCCCATTTTGTGTCTGGTCTCCAAGGAACGTTCCACGGGCAAGAGTACTTTTTTGAAATGGCTGAAGGCTATCTTCGACAACAACATGACCTACTTGACCAATGATAGTTTTAGTAGCCAGTTCAATGCGGACTGGGCGAACAAGCTGCTCATATGTATAGACGAGGTACTGCTCAACAAAGAAGAATTGACCGAACGCATCAAATACCTTAGTACGACCAACATCAACAAGTTGGAGGCTAAGGGAAAGGATAAAAGGGAAGTGGAGTTCTTCGGAAAGTTCGTCCCGTGCAGTTACAACGAGGACAACTTTATAAAAATTGACGAGAACGAGACCCGTTTTTGGGTCTTGAAAATACCCGTGCTCAAAAAAGAGGAGACCGATTTCCTGAACCGACTGATATCGGAGATACCCGCCTTTCTATATTACATGCAAAAGCGGCAGTTATCTAGCGAGCATACCACTAGAATGTGGTTCACCCCAAAACAGGTAGAACCATTTGGCTTATGAAAGAAAAAAGAACAAACAAATTATCGTGTGAAAGAGCCCGAACTTTTCCCATCGAGAAAGCGCTGGCAAAACTCGGGCACTTTCCGACCAGGACGAACGAAAAAGAAGCCTGGTTCCTGAGCCCTTTTCGCTCAGAAACCTAAGCCTCTTTCAAGGTGTCCAAGAAGCTCAATAGATAGTACGACCATGGAGAGGGAAAAGGTGGAAATGTTATCGACCTGGCATGTAAAATCCCCAAATCCTCGGTAAAGGAAGCTTTAATGTTTTTTGAACAGAACCCTACCTCTTTCTCTTTTCAACAGCGGCCTGTTCTATGCAACGACAACCATAATGGAATACAGATTTTTCATGCACGGCCTATCTTGCATTACGGTCTGTTACAATATCTATTTGAACGAAGGATTTCCATTTCGACAGCATCGGCCATTTGTATGGAAGTCCATTACCTGAACAATGGAAGACGCTACTTCGCCATCGGATTGAAGAACGTTTCGGGTGGATGGGAACTTCGGAACAAATATTATAAGAATTGCAGTTCGCCCAAGGATATTACCCATATCAAAAACGGTAATAAAAAACTTATCGTTACCGAAGGGGTGTTCGACTTACTATCCCTTCTTAGCAATAATGAAATTTTGGAAGCAGAGTATGATTTTTTGGTCCTGAACTCAACTTCCTTCGTTTTAAAAGCGACGAAAATCATACAGGATTATTTAACTATAAATCTCTATCTGGACAACGATGGGAATGGCAAACGAACGACCCAAAAAATGATGCCCCATTCTACTAACTGCCTTGACAAATGAATGCTTTACGAAGGATTCAAGGATATGAATGAATGGCTGATATACAATTCTAAAAAGGGATTTGGTCAGAAAGCGGGACTTGGTCAGAAAGCGCGAGATGTGTCTTTGTTGCCACAAAGACAAACTCGCTTTACTCCCGATGGTCCTTTAGATTAAAGGAAAAATGAAAAGGACCTACATCAAGTTACGGTGCTCCCTCTACGAGAAAAAGCTGCTACGGAAAAGGGCGGAATTGGCAGGGCTTTCCCTCTCCGAATATTGCCGCAGCTCCGCTTTAGGCAAGACCGTCATCGAACGGTTGACCGAGGAACAATTGGAACAATATAAAATGTTGGTGAAGTACAAGGGGAACTTCACCCGCATCGGGAATATGTTCAGGAAACATAACCCTAAACTGGCCAGCGAGGTGGAGCAATTGGCGGAGGAAATACGGACCCCCTCTTTTCAACACCATCACCATTCTTTTTAAACTTTAAATTTCTTGGAAGCTAATCTAAAGGTTATGGTAAGATTTGAGGCATTGAATAATTCAATATGAACTTTGAAAAAGGAAACTATTTTGATTTTCCATATATTAAAGTTTATTGCGTAAATATTTTAGGACGGGTCAGAGCTTTAAGAATCTGCAATAAGTTTCATGATTTCACTAATTTGCGCAGGAAGTTTTTTCATATCCGTTGGCTTAATCAGACAATTTGATGCTCCGAGTTTGTGAAATTCATTTATAGCATTTTCCGAAAAAGAGGTAGAATACATAATTACCGGAATATGTTTTAATTGCTCATCTTGTTTAAGTTGTTTCAAACATTCACGGCCATCCATACGGGGCATATTCATATCAAGGAAAATAAAACCAGGCAATTGCTCTACTTTGTTTAGTTTGGCGAGTGCATCTACACCGTCATTCGCTTCAATACAAACGGTTTGCTCTAGCATTTTCGAAAATAATGCTTCTTTGAAGAATAACCTGTCGTCTTCATCATCATCTATTATCATTACAATATGCTGTTTCATAGTTCTTTGGCTTTTTGAATTATAGTGGTTGTTTAAACGGAAGTATGACATGAAATGAGGCACCTTTATTTTCCTTGGCATCAGCAAAGGTTAGTCCGTGATGATTTTTGGCGATTTTATTTGTGAGTGCTAAACCAATACCAGTTCCTGTGTAATCTTCTTTATTGTGCAGGCGCTGAAAGATTGTGAATATTTTTTCTGCATATTTCTGCTCAAAACCGATTCCGTTGTCTTTCACGATAATTTCAACATAGGGTGTTGAGTTATTTAACCAAGGGTGCTTTTTAATTTCTTTTTCTTGAAATGTGCGCGAGGTAATACTGATTATAGGTGGAACATCTTTCCTTGAAAATTTAAGTGCGTTGCTGATCAAGTTGTAAAAAAGTTGGTTCATTTGTAAAGGGATGGCATCAATGATTGGAAGTTCATCGCATTTTATCACTGCTTTTTTTTCTTCAATAAGCAGTTCGAAATCAGTCAAAATATTTTTAACCGTTTCATTTAGATCAGTTTTGATAACCGTTTTTTCATGTTGGAGCAACCGAGAATAATTAAGCAGGTCTTGAATAAGGGTCTTCATACGGCTTGATGCTCCTTCAATTTTATCGAGATAGGATTTTACCTCCAAGCTCAGCTCATCTTTGTGATTTTCCTGTAAGCGCATGGAAAAGGT
Source organism: Maribacter orientalis (assembly GCF_900109345.1). Taxonomy (GTDB): domain Bacteria; phylum Bacteroidota; class Bacteroidia; order Flavobacteriales; family Flavobacteriaceae; genus Maribacter; species Maribacter orientalis. The sequence goes on along the minus strand of NZ_FNZN01000004.1, from coordinate 445,598 downwards.
TGAGATTTTACGTAATGGCTCTTGCAAATCGTGGCTGGCCACATGGGCAAATTGGTCTAATTGCAAGTTGGTCTGCTTTAATTGTTGGTTTAATTTCTTGAGGGTGGTGGTCCGCTCTTTAACCTTTATTTCCAATTCTTCGGTAAAACTTTTTAGTTTGGTAATATCTATACTAATACCTGAAAGTGTATGTGCTTTACCAGACTCATCATAATGATACTCCCCAGTCGATCTCATCCAAACGATGACGCTGTCATCGGCTCTTTTAATTCGATAATCAACCTCATAAAGCCCACGATTTCGTTTTGCTTTTTCCAATCTTTGTAAAACAAAGTTTTTATCTTCTTTTAGAATAGCATTATGCCAGTCTTCATAAGTCAGTTCTTCGCGAAATTCGTCATATCCCCATAATTTTTTATGGATTTTTGACCACTCCAACTTGGATGAAACAAGATCTAAAGACCAGATACCAACCTTGGCGGAATCCGTTGCAAGTTTTAAATAATTAGCTAATTTTTTTTGTTCCTTTTCGCTTGCTTCAATTTGTTTTTGGGCAATTACTTTTTCGGTAATATTCATAGCAACCCCCGTAATACCAGATACTTTCCCTGTATCATTTTTAACTGGCTCAATCATCATGTCGTAAATTGATTCCTCACCGTTTATGATCATTGAAACTTCTGATTTTACTCCGGTGCCTGTTTCCAGCACTTCTTTTTTTAGCAAGGTAAGCCGTCTTGCCGTTTCAGGTTCAACCAGTTCATAATCATCTTTTCCCAAAATATCCTGAATACTAAAGCCTGGATGTGGATTATAAATCCAGGTATGCTTTAAATTTTCATCCTGAGAAAATGCAATTTGACCACTTATCTTCATGGCCAATTTAAAACGGTTTTCACTTTCCGTAATTTTCTTTAGTGCAGCTACCTGATCTGTAATATCTTCAATGGCAAGCAATACTAATTGCTCATCTGTTTTTTTGTTTTTAATTTGGCGTGCATTTATCAATAGCGTGCGCTCACCCAATACAGGAAGTTTAAGAATGATTTCAAAGTCATCTATATAGTTTTTTTGAGAAAGGACCTTTATGAGTAACGAGCGCAGTTTAGCATCATCAAATTGATGATGCTGTATTTCATAAAACCATTTGTTTTCCGTTTCCTTTTCATCCACATTAAATTTTTTGTAAAAGGCAGCATTGGCAGTTTTTATGCAAAGGAATCTATCTAGAATAATTAACGGATGACGGATAGTACTCACGATGCTGTCTGAATAGAGACGCGCTTCGCTGAGCTGTTCTTGTTTTTCCACCAACTCATGATTTACGATGATCAGTTCCTCATTGGTCGATTGCAGTTCCTCTTTGGAGGTTTCCAATTCTTCGTTCAAGCTTTGCATCTCCTCGTTACTGCTTTGCATCTCCTCATTGCTGCTTTGCAATTCTTCATTAGAGCTTTCCATGTCCTCAGTGATGGCAAGCATATCTTCGCGGGCTTGCGCCAATTCTTTTTCCAACTGTTCGATTCGCTTTTCTGCTAAGTCGTTTTTTATTTTTCCAGCTTCAGATAATTTTAGTTCTTGTACTAACGGAATTATTCTATTTATAAAGCGGATTAAGTAATGTGGTTCAATGGTATCGGTAAGCGGAATAATTTCTATAGCAACCATAGATTGTTCCCCTTGGCTAAATTCCTCATTTATAAAGGCATTAATTTTAACGGGAATATTTTCTGTTATTACCGCTAATTTTGTTTTGTTGGCTTTGTGGATGGCGTTTCGCAATTCGAACCCTAGACCTTCACGTGCCATTTTCAAGAGATTATATGTGGGTTTGCCCTGAGGTGCCTTAAGAAAGGGCGTGATATCGCCATGAATGTGGACAATATCCATTTGTTCGTTCACCACAACACTTGGGGGTGATTTCGAAATCATTACTGCCTCTGCACTTTTTCGAAAATTAGTTTGGGTAGCGTCCTGTTGGTTCTCGGTCTTATATTTTGATGCCATCACTTTTGCTTTTCGTTCAGAAGCAACGAGCCTGAAACGGCCCGGAATTAGCTTGCGAGTATAGATTTTTTCTTTCTTTACCACTGGTGCGAACAAATCGGAAGACGTACCTATAGATTCAGATTTGCCAAGAAGAAGAAATCCATTTTCTTTAAGTGCATAATGAAAAGTGGCGAATACTTTCTGCTGTAAAAAAGTATCCATGTAGATAAGTACATTCCGACAACTAATTAAATCCATTTTTGCGAATGGCGGGTCTTTTAAAAAATTATGTGGGGCTATGATGCACATATCCCTAATAAGTTTGCTCACTACATAACTGCCGTTGTCTTTTGTGAAATAATTATTGAGTTGTGATGCAGAAAGTGTTTTTACTTCGGCCTTGGTATAAATTCCTGAGCGTGCTTTTTTAATGGCTTTCTCGGAAATATCGGAAGCAAAAATTTGAATTTTTGTATTGCGTTTCCGATTGCCAGCAGGATTGGATTCCAAAAATTCTTGCAGGCAGATCGCAATCGAATAGGCTTCTTCACCAGTGGAGCAACCTGCTATCCAAATACGAATAGGTGCATCGGATTTTTTATTTTTAAGGATGGAAGGAAAAATTTTTTCGGTTAAGTTGTGAAAAGTTTTCGGGTCGCGAAAAAAGGAAGTTACCGGAATGAGCATGTCCTGAAAAAGCGCATCCTGTTCCGCTTTATCGCTCAGTAGAAAATTTAGATATTTGGTAAGATTTGTCTTTTTTACAATGGCAATTCTTCTGGCTATGCGCCTGCGTAAGGTTGGATCTTTATAATGAGTGAAATCCACTCCGCGGCGCTGGTGAAGTACCGATAGAATTTGTTTGAAAACAGCTTCATCGTCTTTGGTCTCTTTCCCCCCTTTTTTGTAAACATCGTTTGTTTTGAATGCGCTGTTTATTTGCAAAAGCTGCTCGGGAATTTTTTCAGGAGCTAAAATAAAATCAACAACCCCGGCATTGATGGCACTTTCTGGCATACTACCATAGCCTGCTGTTTCTATGTCCTGCGCTATACCAATACCTCCATATTCCTTAATGGCTTTCAACCCTTGTGTTCCGTCGCTACCCGTGCCCGATAATACCACACCTATGGCAAACTCTTTATGCACTTCGGCAAGGGACTTGAAAAAAATATCAATGGAAAGCGTTAGATTTTTTTTATCGCGGGGCGCCAGCTGCAGTATTCCATCGGTAGATGTTAAAATCTTGTTTTCAGGAATGATGTAGATATGGTCTGGTGCTAGATGAATGTCCTCGGTGATTTCATGTACGGGAACTTTTGTTACCCTTTGTAAAATCTCAGGCAGCATACTTTCGTGTGATGGATCAAGATGCTGCACCAACACATAGGCCATTCCTGAACTTTCGGGTATTGCTTTGAGCAATCGCTTAAAAGCATCGAGCCCACCGGCACTAGCACCAATACCTACAATGGGGAAGTTCTGCTCGGTGGCAGGCGGTTCAATTTTGTCCTTTTTAGGAGCAGTCATAGACACGAAAAATTAGTGATGATTCTATATGTATTATTCCGACTTTTGCGCTACCTGAACAAGTAACTGTAAACGTTATTTTATTTCCAATAGTTTAGTGATTAACTATGTTAGGCCAAGTTCTTTGGTAATTGAGCCACCATTTAAACATCTTGATGGTAGCGTAAAAAATTGAAGTACTACTTTTCAGTTTTTGATCCTCTTTTAATTCTCAAAGAAATCCAATTTATTCGTCAAAAATTATTTTTAATTCTAAAAAATAAATCTAGTAATTGCTTTCAATTGTGCAATAGTTGTAGTGCCTTATAGCGCATCAGGCTTTTAGTCATCCACAGGATAAATCCATTTTCCAGATATTTTTTTATTAAAATAAAAAGATTATATGAGAACGATATAAATAATAAGGATGTCATTAGTCTTCAATTTTATTCCCTACTTAACGAAAGATACGATAAACTATATGAAGATTGGCTTGACCTAAAATTTTATTGAGGTTTTCTTTTTTCTTCTGCCTTTTTCATAGCTTCTGTTAATTCTTCCGGTAACGGATAAATATCAAATAATTTGGTCAGAAAATAGTCCGCTCCAAGTTCTTCGCTTAGGTTAATATCTACTTCATAATCAGAAGTACTATAAATAATAACCGGAATTTTTTTTAACTTCTTATCTTTTTTCAATTCTTCTAAACATTCTCTTCCGTCCATCTTCGGCATGTTCAAATCAAGAAAAATAAAATCTGGCAACAGTTTTGCTTTTCGCAATAGTTTAAGTGCATCATCACCATTCTCCGCTTCTATACATTCGTAAGATGGATTGTTTTTACGAATGGCACTACGGAAAAAAAAGCGGTCGTCCTTATCATCATCAACAATCATTAAAATTTTCTGATTCTTCATTTTATGCTTTACTTTAAATTGAATTTTTAGCTATTAGTCTCTGAGCCTTTATTTTGATTATTCCAATAAATTTAATGAAAAAGGTTTAGTAGTGATGGAAAACCGTACCGGAATAAACTCCTAATACTTGAATAAACCATAATATTGAATTTTTATGATTGTACCATCATAATACGGAAACTAAATCCAATTTATTCAAACATTCTAAATATAGGATAGGTTTCATGAATTTAGCACTAATATTCTTTAAGTACTGCGTTTCTTTTTGTTGAAAAAAACATCTTTTTATTCCAAATTTTTAATAATGTATGGAAATTGCAAATATTAATGCTATAAAACATAAGGCGCATTTTCTCAATGGACTAATTTTATGGTTGGTACTCGTTAGATAAGTGTAAGTTTTATGGTTGTGTTGAAAAAGCGTTCTTATATATAGTGGTGAGGCGCTAGCAATTGAAAAAAGAACAGTATTTTGCAGTTACTGCCCTTTTTTCGGTTTTAAAACAATCAACAAACTAAACTCAAAAACTTTATCCATAAATGGTATTCGGTTACACTTCTACTATTTTCTTATTTTTTGTGATAGAATAAATAGGCCCGTAAGTTTTTGTACTATCCAAATCGTGATTAGTTTGGGAGCTCCCGTTATATAATATAGGTCTAAGGAAACTCTTAACGTTTTTGAATAATCGATGAACCAAATTATCTCTTTCTATTACCTCCATAACTATTTAATATTTAGAAAATTCAGATGTAAAGATTCTACCGATTCAAAAGTAATATAGAACCTTAAGGAGTATGTTATACGAGTAGGTGGAAAAGTTATATAAATTACAGTTTTTCAAAAGTCTACGGTAGATTAACCTACTAAATTCTAAATCACGGATATGACTACATGATTAAGAAGATGGTAGAAATATGTGAATGTTATAAAAACTTTGAAGGGTTATATAACAAAGTTTAGGCTCAATTTTTTCAGCTTTGCATAGTCAGGACTTAATCAAAAAAAAGTAAGAAGAATAAAGAAAAATGAAATGAACAATACGTTGGTTCGATAAAAATTTGCCGTCCTAACGCATAATGACCTTCTCTATAAAGAAGATAAAAGTGATAAGCTGCTTGGAAAGCACCACATCAAGCTTAACAAAACAAATGAGCAAAGGCGCACAATGGTATCCGCATTCAAGAATTGCACAGCTTGCAAAAGAAACCCTGGATCAATACCTTTTTAAGAAAAAAACAACATAAAAAAACATAGGAAATGAAAAATAAATTATCTCGTCTAGCAGCACTGGTTTTTGTATCCGGTACACTTTTAACAGCTTGTGATATGCAGGATAAAAAAACAGAAAAGTCCCAAGAAGTGGTTCAGGACGCCAAACAAAATGTTGCTGAAGCCAACCTAGAATTGAATAAGGCGATAGAGGAATTTAAAGTAGAGTCCGCAGAATTAATAGTGGCAAATGAAAAAAAGATTGCCGAATTCAAAGACAAAATTGCCGTAGAAAATGCAGAGAACAAAGCTAAATTAGAAAAGAAATTAGCCGAACTGGAACAAAAGAATAAAGAAATGAAAGCGAAACTTGCAGCCTATAAAAATAGCGGTAATGGACAATGGGATGCATTTAAAACTGAATTCAACCATGATATGAAAGAGTTGGGCAAAGCATTTAGCGATTTAACGGTTAAAAACACAAATTAAAAATATAACAATAAATAAAAAATTATGGGAAATTTACTTTATTTCATAGCGGTTATCTTGGTTATTGCATGGGCTGTTGGATTCATAGGGTTTCAAGCGGGTGGAATTATTCATGTCCTATTGGTCATTGCCGTAATAGCTGTAATTTTTAGGGTTATTCAAGGTAGAAAGGTATTATAATATTTACCCTTTATATCATTATCCCTAGCGATAAATAAATTACAAATGCAGGTACTGCATTAGCTAAAGTCTTTGGTTATTAATTAATATGATGGGATAAAGTTTTGATAATCAAAAACTAATTGCCAAAAGCAGCTTTACGGCTGCTTTAATATTTTAAGAGCGGGTATCATGTATTGGTCATGATTTGGCCTAGGACTACTAGAGTAATAGCATGACACAGCTATCAAGAAAATTGAAATTAAATACTAATCTAAAAATCTAGTGTACGAATGAATCCTTAAGAGATTCAGCTAAATCCCATTTCAGACATCATTTAATCATTTTCAACTACCAAAACCGGACAATTTCAAAAATTCCTAAGTAATATTATTTAAAAAAGAACAATCTTACCAATTAATTAGAGTATTTTAAAGTTGACTTTTTTTAAGGAAAGGGTTCAAAGTCAAAAATCTCTTACCTAGGCTCTTATTTTAATCAGTCATAGCTGAATGAAGAGTGTTTTTAATCAAAATTAATAGCAATACGTTCAGCTCACCAAATAACTACTAATTTAAAGACCAAATGCTCTTATACGTTAAATACATGGTTAGTTTACGTTGTAAATTGGTTGTAAAACAAGAAATACAAAAGCTTGGGTTGCATTGTGTAAATCTGGACCTGGGAACTGTTGAAGTTTTAGAAAAAATGACGGATAGTCAAAGAGAACAATTAAGCGAAAACTTAATGAAATACGGTCTTGAATTACTTGATGATAAGCGGAACATTATCATTTCAAAAATAAAGGGACTGATTATTGAAATGATTCATTATTCTGATGAAATACCCAAAGTAAACTTTTCAGATTACCTAAGCGAAAAACTGGGTTATGACTATACCTATTTGTCAAATACCTTTTCTGAAATACAGGGAATCACGATTCAACAATTTATTATCATCCATAAAATAGAAAGGGTCAAAGAGCTTTTACTTTATGATGAACTTAATCTTACCGAAATATCCTATAAATTACAATACAGTAGTGTCGCCCATTTATCATCTCAATTTAAAAAAGTTACTGGGCTCAGCCCATCTTTTTTTAAAAAACTAAAAAATAAACGCTTAAGAAATTTAGAGGATTTGTAAGCTGTGATTAGAACTAATTCTATCTAGTCCGTTTAGATAGTTTTATGATGTTTTTTTACCTGATAGAGATAACCTTACTTCCGGTTTAGATTAAAACTGTACTGTAAATATAACTTTAACTGAAAAATAGGACAGTTTATAAAAGGACCTGATGAGGGACATACTCAACAGAAGTTTCGTGCTACTTAAAAGAGGATTCTATAAACAGGTCCTTTTATAGTACTTTTTCTATCGACCGAATCAATAGGTGCAAATTACGTGCGTGACTATCAATCATAGATATTCACTGACGCAGGTCATTTACCTTGTTTTTCTTGTACACTACTTTTGTTTTAATCAATTTTTATGGTGATGAATCAAATCATTAATTAAAACAACAAATTATGACTAATAAATATAATACCCTCTGCAAACTGTCAAATTATCTACTGATGCTCATTTTAATATCCGGGGGTGTACTTTTAAGTAGTTGCAATGAGCAAGCCCGTGGATTTGCGTTACCTGAAGGTAATATTGAACAAGGAAAAGCGACTTACGAGAGATTGGCCTGTAATGAATGCCATAGTATTTCTGAGGTGGAGTGGAAGGGAGGAAGTGATAATCTCAATATACAACTTGGTGGTGAAGTAACCAGTAAAAAGTCCTATGGGGATCTTGTCACTTCGGTTATCAATCCATCGCACAAAATCGCTCCGCGTTATAAACAAAAAAATTCTACCAAAACTACCGAAGCGGAACATTCAAAAATGAAGAATTTCAATGATACTATGACCGTTCAGGAACTCATTGATTTAGTTACTTATCTTCAATCGGAGTATAACGTAACCATCCCGAAAACGTATTACTATCCTTATTATTAAATAGTTTACGTGTGTACCTATTTTCACTAGCGTAACTGGGTCGTCTCACTAAGAGATTTCAAAACAGTGTTATCATCCTTTTTCAGGATTATAGGGAGGTATACATTGAGGAAAAAGCCAAAAACAAATCGTTTTCTTTGCAAAATAGGTTAGGTCGCCCATATGAAAATAACGTTTTAATATAATTTAGTGCGCATAAAGACTAGTGTGTCTTAAAGATAAAAGCAAATCGGCGATTTCTCTTGTCCTACTAGATTCTATTTACAGTTTTTTGTTAGTGTCTTGAAGGAGTCAGGTACAGACAGAGCCAAAACGGTTCAAGGACAAAATTTGCAACACTTTTGCTCCCCTGATATGTTGTTCCTTTAGCTCCAATAATACCTTGTTTGCTTCTGCTAAGGGATATACTTGATAATTGGGTCTTATTTTTGCTTTTGCTGCCAATTTCAAGAATTCGGAAACATCCTTACCCGTTACGTTGGCAACAGACTTAAGTTCCTTTTCCATCCATAAATCGTTTTGGTATGATAGGTTTTTAAGGTATTCTTTGTCATAATCCTCTTTTCTAATGGCGTTGATGACCAATCGTCCTCCTTTTTCGAGATTACCCAAGGCTTCGACAACAGGTTTCCAAGCTGGTGTAGTGTCTATAATGGCTTTCATTTTTTCGGGGGATGAATCTGTTGTGCCACCCACCCAAATGGCTCCAAGTTTTTTGGCGAATTGCCGTTCCTCTTCCTTTCTTGCAAATACAAACACTTTGGTATTCGGATAGCAGTACTTGACCATTTTCAGTACTAAATGGGCCGATGCTCCAAAACCTGTAAGTCCTAACCTATCACCATCAGTTATCTGGGCAAGTTGGATGGCCCTGTAACCAATAGCTCCCGCGCATAGTAACGGAGCTGCCTCACTATCGGTAAAAAACGCTGGAATGCTATGCGCATACTTTTCCGATACGGTCATATATTCTGCATAGCCGCCGTTCACGTCCTTTCCTGTGGCTTTAAAATCATCACAAAGGTTCTCATTACCTTTTTTACAAAATTTGCATTCGCCACAAGCGGAAAAAATCCAAGCGACACCCACCCGATCTCCAATCTTAAATTTTGTTGCTCCTAAGCCCAATTTTTCTACAAGACCGACAACTTGATGCCCAAGTACTATCGGAAGTTTTGGAGGCTCCAATCTCCCTTCGATTTCGTCGAGTTCGGTATGGCAGACCCCACAGACCGATATTTTTATACGAACTTCACTTTCATTGGGCTCTGGAGTGGGAATATCCACCAAATCTAGCGGCATTCTATTTTCCTTTAAATCGGATATTTTTTTTAGGATCATTGCTTTCATACATCTATTTATTGTCTTCCAATTTTTTCTAAAATTTTTAATTAAACCAGGGTAATCTATATGGGAAGTCTTGAAGATTAATTTACATAAATGTAATTGGAGCAAACTGGATTCTAAATGATCAAGATCATTCAAAGTATTTTGGCTAAAATGATGTCGGTCATTTTTTACCCTAAGGCAATCACTTAATTTTAATCAGATTTCAAAGTATAATAAAATGCAAACTGAGCAGAAATATAAATCCGTAAATATCGTGTTAGATGGACTTGTCTTAAAGGGAAATCTTGCTGTTCCCAAAAACGCCATTGGAATGGTTATCTTTTCCCACGGTAGTGGAAGCAGTCGCCTAAGCCCTAGAAACAATTATGTGGCTGAAGTTTTACAAGAAAAAGGATTGGCAACCTTGCTCTTTGATCTATTGACAAAAGATGAAGACCATATCTATGAAAACCGATTTAATATCGATTTACTGACTATGCGTCTTATTGATGTGACCAAATGGGTACAACGGCAAAAAGAAACCAAAGGTCTAGCTATTGGATATTTTGGAGCTAGTACCGGTGCGGCTTCGGCATTGCGTGCTGCCGCTTTTTATGGTAAAGACATCAAGGCCGTAGTCTCAAGAGGAGGTAGACCAGATATGGCCTTGCAAGATTTACACAAGGTAACAGCGCCCACCCTTTTAATTGTAGGAGGTTGGGACGATGCAGTCATTGAGCTTAATGAAAAAGCGTATCAAAAGTTGAAAAGCGAACGTAAATTGGAAATCGTGCCTATGGCCACCCATTTGTTCGAAGAGTCGGGAAAATTGGAAAAAGTAGCCCACATATCAGCTAATTGGTTTGCAAAATATTTGCAGCCAGAAAAAATAAAACAAGATGTTTAGGGATAGAATAGATGCAGGCCGTCAGTTGTCAGAAAAATTGATGAAGTTCAAAGAAGAAGATGTTGTAGTCCTGGCCATTCCAAGAGGTGGGTTACCTTTAGGGGCAATCGTAGCTAAGACTTTGGAAGCTCCTTTGGATGTTGCCTTGACCAAAAAAATAGGACATCCTTCAAATAAGGAATTTGCCATTGGGGCAGTAAGTCTAGATGACATTGTACTGACAAATACCATGGGAGTTACACAAGGGTATATTACTGAAGAAACGAAGCATATCCGTGAAAAACTCCTAAAACGCCATGACGAATATTACAAAAAACGTTTGCCCCAAAATGTAAAGAATAAAACAGTAATCATTGTCGATGACGGAATCGCGACCGGTAACACACTATTGGCTACGATAGAACTAGTAAGCAAACAACGTCCCAAAAAAATAATCGTGGCAATTCCCGTGGCACCAAATTCGGCAATAAAAAAACTTGAGAATACTCAAAAAATTGATGAAGTAATCTGTTTACAAGTACCTTATAGTTTTCAGGCGGTTGGGCAGTTTTATGAAGATTTCTATCAAGTTTCCGATCAGGAAGCGATACAGATATTGGAAGAGGCGAATACATCAGTAAAAACTAACCTTTAATAACTGCCACAGGTCTCAATTTTGCGACTTTCTTGGCAATGCCCGAATCGCTTACGGTCTCGACCACCATATTGACATCTTTATAGGCTATAGGCGCTTCTTCGGCAATTCCTTTAAAAGAACCGGCTTCTACAAAAATACCTCTTTCCTTTAGTTTCTCTTTGAGTACAGGAGCATTAACTTGCTTTTTGGCTGCCGTCCTTGACAAACGTCTTCCTGCCCCGTGGCAACAGGAACCAAAGGTTAGTTCCTTGCTTCTAGCGGTACCAGCTAATACATAGGAACAGGTACCCATACTTCCAGGTATGATTACAGGTTGCCCAGCAGCTTTATAAGAATCTGGCAGTTCCTCAAAACCTGGGCCAAAGGCCCTCGTAGCTCCCTTACGATGTACAATAACGTCAGTTTGCACACCGTCAATCACATGTGTTTCAACTTTGGCAATATTATGCGCCACATCGTACATGAGTTTCAAAGGTTCAACGGTCGATCCAAAGATATTCCTCCAAGCTGTTCTAGCCTCCCAAGAAATTACTTCCCTGTTACACCAGGCATAATTCGCAGCAGCGCACATAGCCTTAAAATAGTTTTGTCCTTCCTCAGAGTTAAACGGCACACAGGCCAATTCTCTATCTGGAACTTCAATACCATAGTTAGGCATTGCCTTTATAATCTGCCGAATATAATCCGTGGCGACTTGATGCCCTAATCCTCGAGATCCAGTGTGGATCAATACTACCACCTGACCTTTGAACAGACCGTAAGCTTTTGCAGTGGTCTCATCATAAATTTCCTCCACGTAATCTACCTCTACAAAATGGTTCCCCGATCCTATGGTGCCCAACTGATCGGCACCCCTTTTTTTAGCCATATCGGAGACTAAGGTAGCATCTGCATTTTCCAACCTACCTTTACTTTCCATAAAAGCCAAATCTTCCTTTACACCATATCCCTTTTCCACCGCCCACTCCGCACCTTTTAAAAGTACTTCCTCCATTTCCTGAACTGAGAGTTTGATATGTCCGCCTTTCCCCATTCCAGAAGGAATCTGGATATACAATTCTTTGGATAAAGCATCTAAATTATTCCTTATTTCCTCTATTTTTTGATTAGAAGTCAACAATCGCACTCCACAATTGATATCATAACCGATACCCCCAGGGGAAATTGCTCCGTCCGGATACAAAGTGGCTGCTACCCCGCCTATGGGAAAACCATAACCTTCGTGAACATCTGGCATCACTAGGGAAGCTCCCTGAATACCCGGTAATGAAGCAACATTTACCAATTGTACCAAAGATCGATCTTCCATTATGGCATCGAGCAAGGATTCGGATGCCAATACCCTAGCGGGTACTCGCATGTTGGGTCTGAATGTTTTAGGAATCTCCCACAAGTAGTCTTCGATTTTATGGATGTCTTCTTTGCTGATTTTCATCGTTCTCTTAGATATCAAAAATGACCAAGGTTACCCACTGATCCCTTTTATTTTTATGTACATCGGCCTCGTGGTAGGTTACCGCTTTGATTTCCTCATCAAAAAACTGAATCTGCTTTCCACGGATTTCAGCTATCGTATGATGAGGAGAAAAATCTAAAAAATTAACTTCGCAAAAAACTGCTTTTTCGGCATAGGAAGCCGATAGTACCTCAGATAAAAAATCAATAAGCAAACAGGTGCTGTCCAATGCAGTTATTTCAAGTATCCATTTGTGATCGAACTGGACGTTCTGATTACAGAACCCATCCTTTAGAATATTGCTCATTCCTATTACTCCTGCTCGAAATAATTCCTCTAAATGAGATGCTTCAATTTTCATTCGGATATCCGCCGTATGGGAAAGGTATTCGATTTTCATTTTTTTTATCGCTTTCACAACCACTAAGGAGCCTTAACCAAAGTGATTTTAACAAAGGAACCAAGCCCAATTCACAAGTGATTCCATCCTGAATATAGATAAGGCATCACGCGAAAGTTCATGTTAACTCTTATCTAATGCCTTGTTCTATCAACCAAAAAAAAGATATAACCCTTACTTTTCCATGATACCGAAAGTCACTTTAGCATTTACCCTGTATTGAGAAATCTTGTTGTCCTTTACGGTAACTTGCATATCTTGCACGTATACCGATTTGATATCTTTAATGGTCTTGGAAGCTTCATTAACAACTTGTTGAACGGCATCCTCAAAACTTTTATTTGAATTCCCTAATAACTCTACAACTTTTAATACTGACATGATTTTTTTATTTTATAATTATTAATGTATTTGGATTTTCCCTAAAAAAAATCCCCTTTTTCATCCACCTTTATACGTATGACCTTATCTCCATTTTCCAGTTTGATCTTAAACTTTTTACTTACGCCTTTATCCTCATGGTAGTATACCAAATAAATATCTTTGGTTATGCTCCATCCAGGAAACCGATCTGCAATGGCGTTCCTCACTGATTTTGGAAGGGAAACATTCTTAAAACGCTCTGCGGTCCTGATGATTTTACCATCCTTGTCATATGCAGCAAGGATTGTACCCTCAGGAATATAAAAGTTGATGTGGTACAGGTCGTAATCGTCTTGATAATATTCAGAATCCTTAAGGTTAAAAGCCGCTACTTTACGTTCGAGCATTTGTACAGGTAAGGGAGCAGGTTCTGCTGAGGCCAAGCTGTGGAGATATTTATAATTGGTAGCGTACACCACTACTTCCGACAATTCAATTGGCTTTATAATCTGGGCAAAAGATTGGGCTGTCAATCCTAAAACAAATAGACCTAATAGTATTCTCTGCATGATTCTAGATTTATGTTACTTTATTAGTGAGTTTCTGATGATATAATAGTTCATCGCCTCAAAGCTAAAGTATCATTCTGCCCATCACAATGACTTGGGTCAGTCTGGGAAGCATCAAATACAATACATTAATGTACATGTAAAATGTCATTTTTTTATGAAGTGGAAATCAGATTTTTAGATTTTACAATTCTTAGATAATAGTACTTATGTAAGAGTAATCTTCGATAATTTGGACGGTAATAGATTTTTTTAGTATCAAAACTCTTGAACCAAGTATCGAAAATTTATATTATAAATTTCTTTTCTGTAATTGCTTCAACGTATAGGGCAAAAAAAACAGCATAGTGTCAAGTTGTCAATGCCAATACCCAGGTCAAAAAATCGACTCTCAAGTTCGTACTTTTATCCGCGGATATCTGAACTTTTATCATGTAATCAAAATGTATAGCCGTGCCACATGAATTATGACTTAACAGATGACCCAATCTCCTTAGTCTATAAAAAAATACTGCCTTGAAATTCAGTTAACTAGCAATGAAAATCTTATAAAAGCATATTCATTGTTACAAAATATAAAGGCGAACGATTCGTAATAATCCACGATTTTTAAGAAAAGGTAAGATTATAAAATTGTCGGCAAAGATTACCAAAATTTTAAAAAAAGTCTACAAACTGATCTAAGTCATTCTAACAGTGAATAACATGCTATATTTTAGCACTATGATTAACGATATAGTTCTTTGAAAATGCATAAGTAGGTTGGGCTGAGAATTGGGAAAACAAGGCCCAAATAAAAAGAAGAGGTTACAAAAACCCGTTTTACTTTTTGAGTGCCGAACGGATTTAGCGATAGGTTCAAGTAAGTGCCATTATAAGTGGTCATCGGGTCGAATAACGTCTTCTAGGGAACCGGAGCATTTCGGTGTTCCGGTTTCTTTTTCTAAAGAAACGGTAAACTGATGTAGGTCATTTTAATTATAAATATCACCCCTTACTTTAGCTTCGTAATTGCAAGCAATAGTTCTTTGAAAATGGAGTTTTGATGGATTCTAAATATAAAAAAATAATGTACTATCTTATTTATTGTGGAGAATAGTAAGGTAAAGTATAAGAAGGTGTCGAAAATGCCCCATGCCGTGTGGTTTTAGCTAAGACCTAGCGATAGGTTGTACTCAAAATCACGCAAAGCGGTCAACGGTAATTTTTACACTTTCTTGGAAACTGGAACGTGCAAATGTTCCAGTTTCTTTATAGTATTGATCTTTGCCATCGTAAGACCGGTATAGATCATAATAAAGAAGAAGAATACTGTTTGTACTCTAATCGGTCAGTTAGTTCGTTTTAGTGATAAAATGGTTTAAAAAATTGATGAAAAGTATGGATGAATTCCATTTCTTTATGGAAAACAGGAAGTCAAAACTTCCTGTTTTTTCTTTTTGACATTACTATAAAAGGCTTCTTAGCAGTAATGCCTTAGCGGTCATAAAATGGTATCGCAAAAACTACTTTAATCTTTGATTTCAAGTATACGCGCAGCTAGCGGAATCCAGCTTGATCTGTATTCATAAATTAATGTAAAGTGGTACCAGAAAAAAGGACTGGGATATTCCGGTATCGTAGTCCTTTTTAAGATTTTACACAAAGGCCAATATTGTCTCAAGGCAATAAAAGCTTGAAAAGGTTCGGGTTATTTTTTGCAGAGATTGCCCCTATATCATTTTAGCGATAAGATGACTCAAGGATAGATCAAACGTTTAGAATAAAACGAACGCTTCAAAGGAAACAGGAGACCTCAGGTCTCCTGTTTCTTATTGTACTTGAATCAAATATTCTATACTAAAGAATCCTAAAGCCCATTATTCGAAATACGAAGTTTCGAAAAGTTTTTTTCTCAGGAAATGACCAGCTCTTCAGAATGATTTAGGTCATTGTTGTCAAGGACTCCGATCCATACTTTTATTCCTTAAATATCACATTATGAAGAAAATTGTTTTTATTCTCGGAATACTGGCATTGACGGCATGTTCCTCAACACGATTGGTGGATAGCTGGAAAAATAAAGAAATAGCAGTATTTAGGCCACAAAAACTTTTGGTCATCGGCATGACCGAGAACCTTACGGCTCGGAAAATCTTTGAGGAAAAACTTAAAGAACAGTTCATAAACCGAGGAATCAATGCTTATGAAAGTAGTATGGCCTTAGACCAATCTTTCACTGCTTCAAAAAGAAGCGAAGAAGATATAGAGATGATGAAGGAAGAGCTTTTACAACAGGGTTTTGATGCAATCGTAATCACTGCAGTTGTGGGAATCGACGATAAAACAATACGCAGGTCTGGCCATTACACTTTTGGGTACAATTGGTGGTATCGTTTCGGGCCTTATTTTTATAGATTTCAGGATATTTATTATACCCCGGACTATTATGAGGACTATAAAGTTTTTCATATTGAGACTTCGATTTATAATATAAGTAGCGATGAGGATGAATCTTTGGTCTGGGTCGGTACATTTAATATCGTCGACCCTGTTAATATTACCTCGACCGTTAATGATTATGTAGCCCGAATCATAGGCCAGTTAGAGCGGGAAAATCTGATTGAAAAATTATAAAAGCCCTGAAGATAGATAGATGCACATTAAAACATATTATTAATTTATTTTATACTATTAATGGAGAAATTAATACTGTACGAACTTATTCGATAGCAGTCTTGGGTTTGCTTTGAACAGTTCTATTTTGGGTATGGTAAAATTTGCATAGATTATTGGAGACTAAAATTTTCTACCAAAAGATCATGAAAAACGCAGGCATTCTATAATCGATAATAATCTTTTTTCTAACATCGGGAAATCACGATAGAACTATAAGAATTGCAGGCGTTTTTTAGTGTAATCACAATTGAAACTTATTCTATTGAGCTTTTTAAAACAGGTAGTAAAAACTTATGCCTTTTCGCCATACCCTGTCTTTCGTACTTTTTATGAGTTGGTTTATTTTTTTTGAATGTTTCATTGTACCAAAGAGATGGTAACACGCAATAATTTAAAGTTGAAAACCTTTAGAATTGAGGCGCATAATCATCAGGGAAAACTATTTGGATGAACTTGATATAGTACACTTATAAGATTGCATAGGATGGCCTATACGTAAAAGTTCTTGTCTTACTTTTTGAAAAGTCAGTGGACTTGCATAGAGAAAAAATAATAGCCCTTTTTCGATATCGATATCAATAATTTTAATATCCATTATTCGGCTAAGATTTCGCAGTACGATATTTTTCTCTTCATAACCGTTCAAATTCTTTATTTGTGCTACAGCTTTCATTTATTAGACCATATAATAAGATTATTTTCTCAAGATAATTTATGATTGTCGGCAGAAAAATGACGTGTGTCATTAATAGAAAAATTGGCTTTTTTAACGATGACTTGGAAAGTGAAAGAAAACAAGATAAACGAAAGAACGGAACTTTTAGAATGTATCTCGCAAATAGTATAAAGGTAATACCCCAGCCCAAAAGTGCTCAAAAACATAATACTTTATATTCTACTTACCATTTTAAATTATTCTCAATTCTATTGATTTAGCATCCGTTTCCAAATCAAAAACCACTAATTTATTTGATTAGATACTAATCTAAATTCTTAAATCTAGGATCTAGAAATTTAATTATTAAAGTACTGCGCTTAAATAAAAGAGTTGATGATTGCCCTCCCTGAAGCTTAACAAAGGTGCCCTACCATACGATTCCATTTTTTTGACAAGATCCCGATGAAACCATTTTTTTAAAAACCCGCCCTTTTCTCGTTCCAACATGACTATTAAATCTGCGTTGCAATCTCCAAGATAAATTCTGAGGGTGTTAAAAACATCCTCAGAATTTAATAGTTCAAAATTTATTTTCTCATAACTTATTTTCTTGTGTAGCATCCCTTTAAACCATTCCATTTGTATTTTTCCCTTATACTCTTTTTTGGTGGAAATATGGACGACTTTTATTTCAGCATCAAACTGTTCTGCCATTTCGGCCACTTTTCGAATGGCATACACATCCTCTTCCTCAAAATCGGTTGCATAAACAATGGTTTTAATAGGCATATAGCTCGCATCCAAAGGAATGGACAAAATGGGGCAAGGTGCTTTTTCAATAAGATGCTTTGTCGTGCTTCCCATAATCATTTTCCGTAGCGCGTTATCACCTTTAATACCGATAACAATCAAATATGCGCGCCATTCCTCAGCTGCCGAAATAATCCCTTTAAATGCGGATTTGTTTTCTACTACCTCTAGCTGTAAATTGGGATTCTCCCAGTTGCCACCTAGGTGTTCTTCACAGAATTGAACCAATTTGGCACGGTGTGTTTTAAAAGCATCTTTCTCTAATTGTGGAAATGGTTCTGAGAGTATTTTCGTTCCCAAAAAAGTGGGATAATCGAAGACATGGGTGACAATCAATCGAGTTCCCATTTGCTGCGCCATTTTATGCGCATATTTTAATGCGGCCACGGAGTTTTCGGAATAGTCGGTAGCGTATAGAATTGTTTTCACCTTGAATTTCTTTGTAGAAATGAAACTAAAATTAATGACCGATACGTGGACGTGAAATGACCTAGATCATTTAAAATGTATCTAAGGGTAAATACATTTATATCATAAAATTTTATCATCATGAAGAAAAACAGTAAACAAGACCTTCTGTGGATCTATCGCAAAATGAAGACTTCCCGATATTTTGAAGAACGAATGGAGAAAGCCTATCTTGAAGGTAAACAGCCTGTGTTCAACATCGGTGCAGGGCCGGTTCCAGGAGAAATGCATCTGTCGAATGGACAAGAGCCTGCAGCAGCATCAATGATCGTAAATCTTACAAAGGATGATACCGTAACGGCTACCCATCGTCCCCATCATCAGGCTATAGCTAAAGGAGTTGACCTTAAAAAAATGACCGCTGAAATTTTCGGCAAAAAAACCGGATTGGGCAAAGGCAAGGGTGGACACATGCATTTGTTCGACCCTATCGTAAAATTTTCTTGTGGTGGTATTGTCGGGGCCGGTATTCCACATGCCGTGGGTGCCGCTTTGGCCAACAAGAAGAAGGGTACCGATCGGGTGGCCGTGGCATTTATTGGCGAGGGTGCAGTGAATTCGGGAGCCTTTCACGAATCGATGAACCTGGCAGCACTTTGGAACCTACCCTTGGTGGTCGTTGTCGAGGATAATTCGTGGGGCATTTCGGTGTCCAAAAAGAATTCTACATGCGTGCCGACCAACGATGTCAGGGCTGCGGCTTATGGCATAAAAGGCTATGGGGTACGGGATAATGATCCCTTAAAAATGTACGAAGTAAGCAAGGAAGCTGTGGAACGCGCCAGAAAAGGTGAAGGGCCATCGATTATAGAAATCGAGACCTATAGATATCTGGGCCATTTTCAGGGTGATCCCGAGTTGTACCGCCCAAAGGATGAAGTATCCAAATTAAGGGCCAAAGATCCTATCGAACGGTTGAAAAAGTATCTTTTGGAAGAGACTTTGGCCTCCGAAGAAGATTTAAGGGTACTTGATCAGGAAATTATGAAGGAGGTGGATAACGCCTATGAGTTTGCCATCAACAGCGCATATCCCGAACCTGAGGAAGCCTTAGAAGATGTATTTGTGTAAAGACTATTCTGAGAAGAGTATAAAAGATAATCGTCTTTACTTTGGCTATGCCCTTTGACCGCACGCGAATGACGATAAACTATTTAACTATGGAAGCAACAAAACAAATAACAAGAAAACTTACAGGTAGTAAGGCCATGGCGCAAGCTTTGGAACAGGAAATGAACCGCGACAAGAATATCTTTATCATGGGCGAGGATGTGGGTAAATACGGAGGTATTTTTGGTTCTACAACTGGACTGTATGAAAAATTCGGACAAGAACGGATTATGGATACGCCCATTTCGGAAACAGGATTCATTGGTGCAGCAATAGGTGCCGCGGCGGAAGGGCTACGACCTATCGTAGAATTGATGTTCGTGGATTTTCACGGGGTAGTCATGGACCAAATCTACAACCACATGGCCAAGATTCCCTATATGAGCGGCGGGAGCGTGAAACTACCAATTGTACTCCTAACCGCAGTTGGCGGTGGCTATAGCGATGCTGCACAGCATTCACAAACCCTATATGCAAGTTTCGGGCACTTACCTGGGATGAAGGTGGTCGCACCCACATTTCCCAACGATATCAAAGGAATGTTGATCTCGGCAATACGCGATGACAATCCTGTGGTGTTTATGTTCCATAAAACGCTGCAAGGTTTGGGATGGATGGATCAGTTGGATGCCTCGTTAGGCCCAGTTCCCGAGGAGGTATATACCACTCCGTTGGATAAGGCCAAGGTAGTACGCGAAGGCAAAGATGTAACCATAGTCGGTGTTCAGATGATGACCGTTGAAGCTCTCAAGGCAGCTGATAAACTGGTTGAAAGGGGCATCGACGCCGAAGTCATTGACCTGCGTTCCATAAAACCTATAGATAAGGAAACCTTATTGAAATCCGTTGCCAAAACAGGCCGTATGGTGGTTGTGGATGAAGATTATTATTCCTACGGTATTACAGCTGAAGTGAGTGCTATTGTAGCCTCTGAAGGTTTCAAACATCTTAAAGCGCCTATTGCCCGTTTGGCGATTCCCGATGTTCCGATTCCGTATAGTCGGGTATTGGAGAAATATGTGATTCCCGATGCGAACGATATTATCAATGCCGTTGAAAATATGGTAACATACTAATTATATGACTAAATTAAAGGAAATAGTACTCCCTGAAGCATTGGGAGAAGATGCGGAGAGTTCCGTGGTACTCTGGTATAAGGAAATTGGCGAATCTTTTGAAGAGGGAGAAACTTTGGTAGAAGTGCAAACTGAAAAGGTAGCCTTTGAGGTACCTGCACCTTTTTCCGGAACCTTAATAGAAATCAAGGTAAAACGCGGTGAAACTGCTAAAACAGGTGCGGTTATCGCAATGGCCGAAAAATTATAATCAAACGTACAACATGACAAATTTTAGAAGTAGGCCCAAGGCCAATTACATAAACGAGGCCGATTGGCAAGAACTTTATGTGCTGACAGAGCATTGGAAATCAGACCTTTCATTTTATAGTGATGATTTAAAGTTTTTGCATCATCTTATTGACAAATATTTTATTTGGATCTCAAAAAAAGAGAATATCGATATGGTTCGGGAAATCGAAGTCGGATTAAATAACATGGACAATCAATGTGGATTTTTATTGGATCGGGCAAATAAGCATCTACACCATTTGACCGAGTTGATCGATAATCCTTTTGCCTATGATTCCCATAAATTTCGTGCAGAGCATGAACAGCTAGAAGATGACCTAACTAGCTTTGTCAAAGATTTTAGAAAGAATCGAAAAGAAGTTTTTACCATAACGAAATATGTAGTCGATACTGAGAAATTTGTACAAAAGATAATGAATGAATAACTCGATAAACATAGGTTTGTCGATGTTCTAAATGATAAGGAAGTGTTGCTAGATGCCTGTATAGTAGATTTTCGAATCAAACTGTTTACCAAATAGAACAAAAATTAGACCGCCAAAAATCCATATGATCTTTTTTTATAACTGTTTTCCTATTTCCCTTTTAACCATCTTCAACTGATTTATGTCATGCCTATTATAGACAAATGGTTCTAATTTTGACCTCTTAAATATAATGAACAGGACATATTTGGAAGCAAGTACAACCGAGTTTTGTGAAATTCATAAAAATGAAAAAATTAAAATGGATTATACTGACAATTATAGGAATTGGTATGGTTGGTTACTTAATGTTAAAACCAAAATTAAAGACTAAGAAACTAGATTTCACCTACACCTCTCTTGAAAGAGGGAATATTGAAGCTGATGTATCCAGCACCGGTACCGTGGAAGCTATTAATACGGTGCAAATCGGTACCCAAATTTCGGGAACCATTGAAAAAATCTATGTAGACTATAATGATAAGGTTACAGCGGGGCAGGTTTTGGCCGATATGGATCTAAAACTGTTAAATACCAATTTAAATAGTGCTCAGGCCAATTTGGCTGTTAGTGAGGCACAACTAAATAGGGCCAAAGACGAATATGAACGCAACCAAACTCTATATGAAAAAAGTGTAATTTCAAATAAAGAATTCACCGACTCCAAATACGCCTACAATCAAGCGGTTAGTGCAAGAAAAGCTGCCGAAGCAGCGGTAAAAAATATAGAAGTCAGTATGGGCTATGCTCATATTACCTCTCCCATTGAAGGTACAGTAATCGAGCGTAGCGTTGAAGAGGGGCAAACGGTAGCTGCTTCCTTTTCTACCCCAACCATGTTCATCATAGCCGAAGACCTCGCAAAAATGCAGATTTTGGCCGATATTGATGAAAGTGATATCGGATATATCAAAGACAGTATGCAGGTTCGCTTTGGGGTACAGACGTACCCGGAAAAAGAATTTTATGGACTGGTGAGCCAGATACGATTGCAGCCCATCGAGATTAACAATGTGGTTAACTATCAGGTAGTGGTGGACGTTGACAATAAAGAGGGATTACTATTACCCGGTATGACCACAAATCTTGAGTTTATTACCGATACAGCAAAAAATGTATTGCTGGTCAACAATTCTGCACTGCGCTTTAGACCTAACGAAGCCATGTTGGAGGAAATTAAACCGACCCTAGAAATGAAAGCCAAGGAAATACTCCCAGATTCGCTACGGGAAAAATTTAATAGAGCCATTATTAACGAAGAGCTATATACCCCGACAAATTTCAAGAAAACCCTACCCTCACATATTGATGGTTTCTTTTATAAGAATGAGCAGGGTAAATTGGATTTCAAGTTTATTGAAATAGGGATTAAAACAGGTTTGCAGTCTGAAATCAAACGGTTTTTAGATGGTTCGGACCTATTGGAAGGAAGTAAGGTGATTAACGGCATTAAAACGAAAAAAAAGTAACAATGTCTCTAAAAAAAGTCATAGAAACCAAAAAATTAAGCCGCATATTCAAAAATGGCGAAATCGAGGTGCATGCACTTACCGATGTTGATATCGTTATCGAACAGGGAGAGTTTGTTGCCATTATGGGAGCGTCAGGCTCTGGTAAATCTACCTTGCTTCATATTATTGGCTGCTTGGACAGGCCAACATTAGGCGAATATAGCTTAGATGGTGTACGAGTGAATGAATTGGACAAAAACCAGTTGGCAGACATAAGAAATCAAAAGATAGGCTTCATATTTCAAAGTTATAACCTATTGTCACGTACTACGGCTTTGGAAAATGTAGAGCTACCCCTTATATATGATAGAACAGGGCGATTTTCAAATTCTAAGGAAATCGCCAAAAAGGCATTGGAACAGGTAGATTTGGCCGACCGTATTTACCATAAGACCAATGAACTTTCTGGCGGACAGCAACAAAGGGTGGCTATTGCCAGGGCTTTGGTCAATAATCCTGCCCTTATCTTGGCCGATGAACCAACCGGCAATTTGGATAGCAAGACTAGTATAGATATCGCCGATCTTTTTGTGAGATTGAACAATGAGGGCAAGACTATAGTCATGATTACCCATGAGCCCGAAATTGCCCAATTTGCCAGGCGCATGATCTACTTAAGAGATGGACGAATCATTTCCGATAGGATCATTGAAGATAGAAGTACCAAGGAAATTGCACTTAGGGAACTGGAAAAGCCCTTAACATCTTAAACCTGGGAAGTAATGAAACGTTTTTTTAAAATTTTCAAAGTAGCTTTCGAGTCAATCAATAAAAACAGGACACGCAGCTTATTGACAATGCTGGGCATTATTATTGGTGTGGGAGCCGTTATCATGACCATTTCTGCAGGAGAAGGTGCAACCATGCAAGTAGAAAACCAAATTTCGGGATTGGGAACCAATCTCTTGATGATACAGACAAAATCTGAACACAAAGCGGGGATTAATGTGAGAATGGGTAGGCCTATAGACAAAAAAGACTTTGATATGTTGCAAAAGAACTCCGTCTGGATGCCGAAATTATCGCCCTTAGTGGCCATTGGAGCCCAGGCCATTGGGCCTGATGGCTATAAATCGACAACGGTATACGGGGTTTCCTACGATTATTTCTACATCACCAGTAGAGAGCTAGAATTTGGTAGTTTTTTTACAGAAGAAGATGTAAAGACCGCTAAAAAATATTGCGTTATCGGTGAAACTATACGGGAAGAACTCTTTCCAGGACAAGACCCTGTCGGAAAGCAAATACGAATTGATAAAGTGCCCTTTACCGTTGTAGGTCTATTAAGGGAAGAAGGATCGGGCGGCATGGGTCAAGATATGGACGATATAGTCGTCGCCCCTTACACAACCATTCAAAACAGGTTGTTCGGACACCAGCGTGGATATAATCTAATCGTCGCAAGTGCATTTAGTGAAGACCATATTGCTGATGCTAAAGTAGAGGCTACCGAACTATTGCGCGAATCGCATAAGATCAAGGATGGTGACGAAGATGATTTTGAGATTATGACGCAGATCGAACTTCAGGAAATTACAGGTAACATTACCGGTATTCTCACCATCCTATTAGGTGCTATTGCCAGTATTTCATTGATTGTAGGTGGTATTGGCATTATGAACATTATGTTGGTTTCGGTTACAGAACGTACCCGCGAAATTGGTACACGACTGGCCATAGGTGCAAGGGAAAGCGATATTTTGACCCAGTTTTTGATCGAGGCCATTGTATTGAGTTTAGTAGGCGGTGTTTTGGGTATTATTCTGGGTATTATTGGGAATCAAATCATATATAGGGCAACCGATTTTTATATCCCCACAGCAATTTATTCTATTCTGATCGGATTTGGGTTTTCGGCCATGATTGGGGTTGCATTTGGGTATTTTCCTGCACGAAAAGCGGCAAAACTGAATCCGATTGACGCTTTGCGGTATGAGTAAGTAAAAAAGTATGATTGGTTTTGAAACTATGTTATAAGATGAAAGATATACATAAATTACTTAGAGAAATCTCACAACTCTCGACAACGATCGAAACCAATTATCCTGAGCTCTATCGTTCTTTGGATGAAAACCCGATGACCATACCAACTAATGACCACATGCATGTCGACAAGAAGATAATGCAGGAATATCTAGAAAGTTTAAAACAATTGTTAAGCCATCACGTAGAGATGCATAAGAACAAATAACAATTCATCTAAATCGAGATTATGGAAAAAACAGCCCATTACGCTGCGTGGCAATAGGACTATTTTAGTCGAAACTCCTATGGATATCATAAAAATATGACTCTAAATTAGAGTGAATAATTTATATGATATATCGGTAAATTTGATTTAGTCAAATTTTCATAATTATAGGTAAGATTCTATTTTGACTAATTCTCAACAAAGGTCAATTCAAGTAAATTGTTAATTAAATTTACTAGGACTCCCCCCTAAAATACTTTTAGATAGGCTACTATCTGGCCCATGTAATAAATTTCGTGTTCTAAAACCTTCCTCATAATAAACTGCCAGAAACTCATTTTCTTTCCATTTTCATCGGCGACTTCTTTGTTCATTCCTAAATCATCAAGAATGTAAATAGTAGTATGACGTTTTTGCTGGTATTTTTTCAGTTTTTTAATCATTGTTCCATAGGTAGGCCTTATAATGACTATATATGGTGCCTCTGATTCTAATTCCCTTTGAAATCGTTTTTCTTTGGTTTTTTCCAAATAGAAAAAGCTCATCTACATCAATAAGGGGCTGTACGATATGTCCAAAACTCATAGCAACATCGCTCCATCGCCAATAAAAATTCCTCAGTAACTTCTTGGAGCCTTTTAAGCGTAATTTCGCATATTTCAGAAGAAAATTCAGTCAATCTTTATATACTTTCAAAGGTGTCCATAAGTACTCCCCTTTTTTAAATTTCTTTTTTTTTGAATTTATCACGGTAAGCCTAAAAGCAAACAATAAACCTAAACATGATACTGAATGTGAAAAACAGTTCGTTCAAACGCTAACGCGGTCCGCTTACAAATTTGGATTCTTAGTGACTAAGTTAGTGTTCATTTTACTTTACCAAAAAATCAAGAATCAAGTCCGAACGCATAATACTGTTTTCCGGGCATATCTTCATAAACCCCTTCAAGCATCACACCCCCTTTTTTATTTTCGAGAGCGGTAACCATTTCTTTTATATCGGTCACCTTTTTACCATCTACATGGGTGATGATAAAACCGGCGCGCATTTGTGTTTTCTGACGTAATACTCCTGGATACAAATTAACCACTCGCACTCCACCGTCCAAATTCAACTTTTTTGCTGTTTCCTTATCCAGCGTTTCAAAGTCGGCACCCAGATAATTGAGCATTTCCACATTTTCCTTTTTCGTAAAACTGGTTGTGCCCTTCACGTTTTCAAGGGTTACTTGAAACTCCTTCTCTTTTCCTTTTCGGTTCACAACAACTGATATCTTGTCGCCTGGTCTATGCTGTGCAATAATTTCTTGTAACCTTGGCGAGGTAGTAACATTTATGCCATCGGCTTTGACAATAATATCCCCTGCCTCTATGCCTGCCTTTTCAGCAGCACTTTCTTCACCAACAGTTTCGACCCAAACACCTTTTACGAAATCGATTTTCTTTTCTTTTGCCAAATTACCGTTCATTGTGGTTATGGTCACACCAAGCATCCCACGCTGTACACTACCATATTTTAAAAGGTCACTAACCACTTTGGTAACAATGTTACTCGGTATGGCAAAACCATATCCTGTATAGCTACCCGTTCGGGTGGCAATGGCCGAGTTGATTCCCACAATTTTTCCATCAAGGTCTACTAGGGCACCACCACTATTACCGGGGTTTATGGCCGCATCGGTCTGGATAAAACTTTCAACTGCTAATTTCTCAGGATTCATATTGATATTACGTGCTTTGGCACTTACGATACCTGCAGTAACCGTAGAATAAAGGCTATAAGGGTTACCTACAGCCAATACCCATTCCCCGATTTCCACATCATCGGAATTGACAAACGACAAAGACTTTAAGTTGTCGCCCTTAATCTGTAACAATGCAAGATCCGTAGCGGGGTCAGCACCAATTACTACTGCCTTATACGTTTCGTTGTTGTGCAGCGTAACCTCCAATTCTGAGGCATTGTTTATAACATGATTATTGGTTACGATATGGCCTTTCTCATCGATAATAACTCCTGAGCCCGATCCGTACATTGGTTGCTGCGGCATATTTTCTGGCATTTGAAATCGGTCGCCGAAAAATTCCCTGAAAAAATCAGGTAATTGTTGTGGCTGTATATCCTGATTTCCGCTACGCTGACTCTGTGTAGATCGAATATGCACAACAGCATCTAAGACTTTTTTGGCGGTATCGGTAAAATCAACTGGTCCGCCTTTAAAATCTTTATTATCTTTTTGTTTAGAATCATCAGTACCCCTTTTCTCCGCATAAAACTGGACCTGTTCATTTTCTGTGCCTGCCTCAAGGTCGCTTACCTCCTTGCAAGATGTTGTCAACATAGACATCAAAATTATCAATAGTGCGTTTAAACTGAATCTTATATTTTTCATGATTTTTGTGTTAAATGATAGTATACTTTTCTTAATATTTTGTCTCCAAATGATTTCTATGCCTAATTCTTCAAAGCGATTTTGAAACGTCTTTGTAAATGAAAATCTCTCCCCTATGTTCAAATAGTACAATGGGAAGCTTAAGTTATTTTTAGACCAATAATCTTTATCATTTCTATGATTCACATTAGTGTACTATAGAACACTATAGTAAAATTATGCCATCAATCATTTTCCTGTGATTCCAGCAATCCCGGATGGTATTTTCTCAGAAACGAATTTCTAGTGGAATCCATTTTTCTCATTATTTCATTTATGTCCAATGGTTTTCTTTTCCATTGGTCAGAGAAATAGTCCTTCTTAAAAAAGTCCTTCATGAAAAGGGAGTCTGTTTTGGGAAAATAGGAGAATCCATAGTTCCATTTGTAGGGAGCATGATAATCAAAATAGCCCCTAAAAGAATTCATTATGCTGTCTAGATTTACTCGAACCGAGTCTCCCTCGACATTAGGGAAGGCATATCTGAAGACCGAATCGTAGCGTATTAGATTGCCTTGCTCATCAAATTCTCTGTGAACTTCCCATTCTTGCTTGGGTTTTTCGGACAAATCCTTTTTTTCTTTCCCTTTTTCCTGCAGTTTCTCTTTTTCTTGGCCTTTGCATCCCATAAATAACAAGACCAGTAATAGTGTCATTATATTTTTCATAGTGTCAAATTTTAAGATATACGTATTTGTTTTCAAAAAATCCTTTTTAATTGTTTCTCCGTGTTGTATTCCTGTTACTTCTCGTAGTGGTTCTATTACTTCTTCCTCTATTTGCATTATTTTCTTCGTGGTAGGGGCGAATATTATCGTCTCGATATCCTTTCACTCGCTCGTATCTTGAACGCCTCAGATTTAGATTGCGGTACTGTGGTGGCAAGACCTTACGGCGTACCCAAACGCCCCCGTCCAAATAAAGATAGGTACGGGCCGACAGATCATAATAAAAATGGTATTCCGGAAAATATACATAGCGTACAACTTCCAACCTGTTCGGGTAGAACCACGGTGGTGGTGGCTCGCTGACCCCTGTGGTCATGACCATAGGGCTACAACTTGCCAATAGTAATAAGATTACAGTTATGAAAAATAGCAGTGCTGACCTGAATAATTCCCTTATTTTGATATTCATAGTATTGTTAATTCATAAACAAAATAATAGCAAACCCACCATCTTCGAAATGATCTGCATCATTCAGGACTTAAATTCTCAAAAAGATGCAATGAAGTATTGAATTTATTTGGGTAGAACAATTCATAATAACGAAATCGCAAAAAGTTCAAAGGTTTTATCGTTTTTCATAACGCCCCGTTTTTTTGGTCAATTTGATTCGATAAACGACACCTTTCATTGCCTCAACATACTTTCCATGTCCATCGGTCATGGAATGGCTAATAGTTGTTTCGCCTGTCAATAAAGGCAAAACACGATCAATAAGTTGCTGCATACCCGAACCTCGTTCTTCCTTGGTTTTAAGTTCTTCAAACGTTCCCCAGGCAATTATGCTGCGCCAATTGCTCATGTTTTCTATGGTATCAACTTCAAAGCAAACTTTAGGGTTCTTGCGCATTATATCGATTTTCATTCCCTCTATTGTATGTCCGTATACAAATTCCCCATCATAAGCATAAGTGGTCGGTACTATATAAGTAATGTCATCGGCATGGCAACCGATTCTTCCTACTACTTCGCGGTGCAAAACGGCCTCTATCTGATTGGCGGTCAATTCTCCCAACATGGCTTAAAATTTAAAAATTAGAAATTGTGGCCTTTCTACTTGGGCATGACCCTATGGCTAGGTCTTTTCGATTTTATACCTTACCTTTTTTTGTCAAAATTGACACAACAATTCGAAGGGTTAACCGCTGCAATCCCTCACGCAAAACCACTATGATTTAAATTAAAGGGAAACCGGTTGTATTTGGAATGATTTAAATCATTTTGAAACAAAAACATAGAAAATAGCTTCCAACAACAAGTTTATTCAAAACACTACGAAGAGGATGCGAGATTATTAAAAAAATCTCAACAAGGCATAAATAACTTGTTCGGCCGAATACCGTTTACCAAGAGGGGATTAACCGATTTTCACAAAGCGAGCATTACCCTAAAATTGTAGTTGTAAATGTCGAAATGAGGGTAGATTGAATCAATGCGGTTATGGAAGATGTTGAGCTTGATATCGCTGACTCCAAAATACCTAACGATATTGAGATTACCAAAGCTACAATAAGAGCCATGAATAAAAACTGCGCAATGAGCGGCATATTTTGCTACGATGTCTAGAATAAGTAATTAAAGTCCTTATTAACGGGGTTAAGTCTTGGTCAAGCTAAAATGTGTTCAGAAAATCAATTTTTTTGAGCACTTTTTTGTTAAAAGGCAATGCTAATGATTTACATCATTTTCAACACTCTGGTTCAAGAATATCTTTATTACCATAATTAATTGTTTAATATAAAATTAAAATATCATGAAAACAGATGCAGAAATCAAACAGGATGTATTAGATGAATTGGCATGGCAACCGAATGTAGACGAGACTGAGATTGGGGTCATTGTTGAGAATGGAGTCGTAACATTAAGTGGTGTGTTGAACAACTATTCCAAGAAAGTTGCCGCAGAAAAGGCGGTAAAGAGCGTTGAGGGAGTAAAAGCTCTTGCAGGCGATATCGAAGTAAAATATGGCAACGATTTTAAGAAAACCGATAAGGAGATTGCAAAGGCCGTTGTAGAGGCCCTTGAATGGAACTCATCGGTACCTGAAAAGAACTTGACAATCAAAGTTGAGGATGGTTGGGTATACCTTTCCGGGGAAGTTAAATGGGGCTATCAAAGAGAGGCGGCAAAACGTGCTGTCGAAAATCTACTAGGGGTGCGTAGCGTTATCAATAGCATTACCATAAAGCAGGATGTAAAACCCTTTGAGGTGAAGGATAGAATTAAAAAAGCATTTGAGCGCTCTGCCGAACTCGATGCAAAAAATATTACTGTTTTGACCGATGGGCATACAGTAACCCTACGTGGCAAGGTTCATTCTTTAAAAGAGAAGGAAGATGCCGAAACCGCTGCTTATCGCGCACCGGGAGTATATTACGTATTGAATGAGCTAAAGGTTCAATATTACACGGAATATGCATAACTATTGATTGAAACTCCAATAGATTACTACCATTATTTGTTGGTAATAGCCCTGATTTACCAAAGAAAATCAGGGCTTTTTTTCGGAGTTACCTATCTAAAGGTAAACAATACCTTAAAACTGAAAACTATAACATTGGAAAATCAACGGAATTGTTGCAATTATTAAAAATGATTTTTTTGAATCAACAAAAATTGATTCCCAACATACTTCGTTTTCACGAAACCAAGTTAAGGATGATGAGGCATTTGAGGCTTTGGCTCTGTTTGAAACGTATCACCAATTTTAAAATTCTATAGAAAAAGGCGGATTCCGATACAGTATTATTGAGCAAATTGAAACTCTTGAAGGTAATTCTTGAAATAGGTCTTTTTCAAAATGATGCTGAATTAAGGGTGCATTGTGTGGAAGATGAAAACTTCTATCTGGTCAACGTCTTTGTAACCAGTCGTTTTAATGTGAAGGTGGGCAAAGAAGCGGGTCTAGACTTTTCAAAAGACAATCGATTTTTTCCGTTCTATACTTTCTTGGGACAGTATATTCGAGCCTTCATCTAAAGGGGATTCTATTTAACGGTTTTTACTTATGGTATAGATTTTATTATGCTTTTAAGCTTGGTGTTGTATTTTTTTCATAAGCATTTCGATTGAAAAAACTAGTCTAAAAGTTCTTTTGATTCTTGTAACCGAAGACTATTAATTGATAGAACTATTTTTTTTGATTATCACTAAAACGCAAACTCTTGCCATTTTACAAAAAGATATGAAACAGTCCCATTGTTTTTAGGAAGAGATAAAATTCAATGTTAAAATAACTACAGACTGATGTGTGTCATTTTGAGTGATATCAAATGCTTTTACTTTTAATTCTATTAAATAAGGTTTCTCCCTTATCTGCAAAAAGGCAGATTTATGTAAATAAAATTAAAACAATGCGATTATGAAAACGGTTGCAGAAAGCAAACAGGTTATTTTGGATGAACGGGTATGCTTACCAGATGTCGACGAGACACCGATTGGGCTCATCGTCGAGGACGGCGAAGTAACCCTTACCGGCTTCGTAAATGCCTATCCGTAAAAAGTTGCCTCTGAAAAAGCGATTAATGGTGTTACTGATGTCAAGGCCGTAAACGAGGTTATTGTCTTAAAATATGGGGATAACTAAAATAAATGGATAAACAGATTACAATAACTGGGGTAAATACCTTTTAATGGAATGCTACGGTGCGAAATGAAAAGGTTATGGTAAAAGTAGATCATGGTTATAGAAATCTTACTGTTAATTTACCTTGGTTGTGTCAAGGAATTGCAGCAAAACGCACGGTTTAAAATCTATTATAAGTAAGGGGCATCAAAAACATAAAGTTACCTCCAAAAGTGAAACCCATAAATATAATGATAGAAGAAAAATGCCCTTGATAGTTGCATATATCTTAACACTAGGTGTATACGGATACTAGTGGTAGATAGCATCATACAAATAAAGAGCACAGTACACTCGCACTAGGATAATAAATTGCCCGAAAGGGTCGCTTAAAATCACAAAGGGGTAACCAAAGTACAGAACGATATTGTGGTAAAGTTCTATCTAGACTTTGCCGATTAATACAAGCGTAAATGATTTTTTCTGATAAAATAGCATATAGCGATAAGATACTGTTTCCTAAATCAGGGATTACCAAAGGTAAGCTCATAGCCTATTATGAAGCAATTGCAGCTGATATGTTACCTTATCTGAAAGATAGACCACTGACGTTACACCGATTTCCCGATGGCATCGAAAAAAAAGGATTTTTCCAAAAAAACGCTTCTGATTATTTTCCCGACTGGATAAAGACAATAGAAGTTAAGAAGCAAGGAGGTTGGGTAAACCATGTTATCTGCGATTGCAAAGAGACCTTGATTTACCTTGTGGGTCAAGGTACTATTTCGTTTCATATTACGCTTAGCAGAACCGATAAATTGGACTATCCAGATAAATTGATATTCGACCTAGACCCTCCAAACGGTTCGTTCTGCGATGTGACGAAAAGTGCTCAGATTCTCCGATCGTTGTTGGAAAGCGAATTGGGCCTTACTAGCTTTCCGATGTTAACGGGATCATCAGGAATTCATTTGGTAGTGCCACTTGACCGATCTGATAATTTTGACAGTGTACGTGCTTTTGCTAAAAATATAGCGCATTATACAGCAAAGGTATATCCAGAGAAATTTACCGCTGAAATTCGAAAGGAAAAACGAAAGGGGAGGTTATTCGTGGATTACCTTCGGAATTCATATGCGCAAACTGCCATCTGCCCCTTTTCGGCTAGGGCCTTTGAGAATGCGCCCGTTGCCGTGCCCATCGGTTGGGACGAATTGCAAAATGGCATAAAAAGTGCACAAGCTTTTACCATTGACACTATTTCAAACAGACTAAAGTATAAATCAAATCCATGGGAAGACCTTTTCAGAAATCCATATTCCTTAGACGGGGCCATATCGAAGCTAGAAAATTTGTCAGAAAAAAAATTAGTGTAGATAAAAACTATAATTCTTCTTAAAACAGCATCTAAATAAAAGGCTATGAATATTGAACAACAGCGAATAGAAAAACTTAGCGAAGTGAGTCAAAAACTTGAGAATGTCTTGGACCTCGATCCCCTAATAGAGGAACTCTCACATTCGAAACTTGTTCTTTTGGGCGAGGCATCACATGGCACCCATGAATACTATACATGGCGTACCGCTATAAGCAAGCGACTGATTCAAGAGCACGGATTCAATTTTATTGCCGTAGAAGGCGATTGGCCCGATTTCTATCGCGTAAACCGCTATGTAAAGAACTATCAAAACAGCCACAATAGCTCTGTCAAGGTGCTTAAGGAATTCAATCGCTGGCCAACTTGGATGTGGGCGAATTGGGAAATTGAAACCTTGGTAAATTGGCTGTACGAGCATAATACTGATTTGTCCGCCCACAAAAGGGTAGGCATATATGGTCTAGATGTCTATAGTCTTTGGGAATCCATTGAGGCTATAGTCGACTATTTACAAATTCACGATAGAACACTCTTGCCTTCAGCCAAAAGGGCCATGGGCTGTTTCGAACCCTTTGGCGATGAAATGGGCATGGCCTACGCACGGTCTTTGCAGCGTTTTTTACCCAAGACCTGCGAACATGAAGTTGTTTCCTTATTGAGCGATATAAAGAAACGTGTACCTACTTTTAATACCGATATCGAAGCTGCTCTAAATATGGAACAAAACGCCCATATCGCTAAAAATGCAGAAAAATATTACCGTTCTATGGTCTCGGCGAATCAAAGTTCCTGGAACTTGCGTGACCACCATATGATGGATACTTTAGTCCGATTGTTGCACTTTCACGGGCCCAATACCAAGGCCATTATTTGGGAGCACAATACCCATGTCGGCGATGCCCGTGCTACTGATATGGTACTTGACAATACCATCAATGTTGGTCAATTGGTACGCGAGCAACTTCCAAGCTATAATCCTAAAATAGTTGGATTTGGATCATACCAGGGTACCGTGGTAGCAGGCTCTGAATGGGGTGCACCTATGCGGAATATGCACGTTCCTGAAGCAGTCAAAGGTTCCTGGGAATATTTATTGCATAAAACGGGTAAGGGTAATCAATTGGTTTTCATGGATGAACTAAAAGAGAACGACCTATTTAAAACTTCAATAGGGCACCGTGCCATTGGGGTGGTGTATCACCCGAAATATGAAAAAATAGGGAATTATGTACCCTCGGTCATGCCCGAGCGATATGATGCCTTTATCCATATTGATTCTTCAGAGGGGGTACATGCCATGGACGTTTATGTGGATAAATCCCAGCTCCCGGAAACCTATCCGTGGGCTTTTTAAGGTGAATATATTGTGAAAGGTTTTCTGTAAAGGAATGCCCTTTTTCATATTCAACCTATGTTCTTGTTATACCCCGCTCACTAGTTTTACTAGACAATTCTTTATGGAAAATTTTAAAGGATTTTTAAGCATATTGAAGTATAAGTCTTTAATTGGAATAAGCAATGCCCCGAACTAAACCTTTTTAAATGGACACGTTCAGGGCTGGTAAGAGGGCATTGCTTAATGGAAAATGTGTTTATGCGACTTCGATCACTTTGGGCGGTCTTTTCTTGGCCTCTTCTTTTTTGGCCAATTTAAAGCTCAAGATGCCATCATTATATTTTGCTTTGATTTCTTCTTCTTTTACACTTTCAGGCAATTGTAACGAGCGCTCGAAAGAGTTATAGCTGAATTCCCTGCGGGTGTAGTTGTCTTCTTTTTCTTCTTTCACTTTAGACTTTTCAGCCGAAATATTCAAGCAGCCATCATCGATTGTTATATTAAAATCTTTTTTACCAAAACCCGGGGCGGCAAGTTCAATCTCGAAATTATCGTCAGTTTCCTTGATGTTCAAGGCTGGTTCCGCAGATTTACCATTCCAAAAGGCATCTTGCAACATATTTCGCCCCCATCTACGGTTGTCAAAAAAATTATCAATATCGAAAAAATCTTGGGTAACTAAGTTTCTAAATGGCCTTTTTCTAAATTTTACAAGTGACATAATTATATTTTTTAGATTAAAAATTATTTAAATATACTTTGAAGGTATAGCCAGTAATGCACTTATAAAATGATTTGGGTCAGTTCAACTTTTTTATCTAAAAATACAGTCAAGTCAAGGTTGTTCAAATTGGAAAACATGTTTTTGTGAGTCTTCGCATTAAAGTACATTGATATTTTTAGTTTACTTCATAGGATTTATAGTGACCGAAATTCTGATTTTTTATACAGGCTTGGCGGCTTTGTCAAGCCTTTTTATAAATGACCTTTATTTTTTGACACATACCGTAGGTAGTTTTCTTATTCCTGTAAGTATGCTATCGATCTTAATTGCAAACAAAAAAGTAAACAAAACTAAAAAGGGTTGTGTTACGGGTTTCATTTAAATAAGGAAAATCATTTACGCTTAAAGCGCTGGGTAAGATTATTTTAAATTTACTAGCTATTTACGTTTTGCCCATATCTCATATAGAGGTTCTCCTTTACTATTATTGCCTGTATGGTACCAGTCATTTTTATTAAGCTCATAGTTAAACTCAAGTGTTGCGCCTACCCTTGAATTGTCTTTAGAGAAAAATTCTATATGTTCGGTATAGATACCATCCTTAGAGGTATAACTACCTCCGCCAGTACCAGAAAACCGAAAAGATTCTGTATCGAAAGCAATCCATTGAAACGTACCATCCTTTAGAAATTTCAATGTTTTTCTTGAGCTTTCTTCCCCACGCCTATCTTGACCTGTATCAGGACCTCTAGTTGCAAAAAGCCATTCGCCATCTAAATCTTGGGTTTTGGTTTCTATAGGTTCTAAGGTCAATTCTTCAAACCAGTTCAATTGTAGTTTATCTCCAATCATTTTAACAGGTATGCTTAGCTTCCTAATGGAATCTTGTGGGTAATTAGAATTAAATTCTAGTAAAACGACCAACAGAGTATTAGCATCAGTCTTCTCTATTTTGGCAAAGCCACCTAATGTTTTTATGAAATTAGCCGGGTCATTTTCGTAAGCGGTATAAATAAAATAATCATCATGTATTTTAACTTGATGTATTCGTTTTGAGCTGTTATTTTCTAGAGAGTCAACATAAATCCCCTCAGATATCTGGCCAATTGCCATAAAATTTGACGTAAAGAATAACAAAATAAGTTTAGAGTAACTCAATACAGTATAATTTCTCTTTTCTTTCATCGCATTAGAAGTTTTTAATATGCTAAAAATAAACTAGTTACATGGTATTAGAAAACATTATTATTAAATTTAATATTACTACAAAGTAGCTCATCGTAAAAAAAATGAAAACGCTTGTTTTTTCATTTTTTTTGATTTCATTTGTTCTATCCTAATACACTACAATGGGTGTTAGAGATTTCAAGCTTTTAGCTGAACCTTATGTGTAATTTTTTTAAGTTTGGATTTGAGGGAAGTTGGAAAAATTTTCAACAGATAGCTTATAACATTAGTTTTCCATTGGTAAAGCTAGTTTCCCATCCTTTTTCAACAATCGTGCAAAGTCAGCATGATTACTTTTTCATTCCTACCACACAAAAGCAAATTCTAGTTTGATTTTCTAGTAGATGGTTACGTTTTCTTAACTTTCAAACTGTAGGCTAGTTGTTATTTTTATAAAAAATCATTATAATTCAATTTCATGAATACCAAATACATTGATCTTATTGATCAAACTTATTATTTTCCTCAAGAAGAGTTTAATTTAGATGGTGAACATTTACAATTTCATGGTATACCATTACAAGATTTAGTGGAGCAATATGGTAGCCCTTTAAAATTCACCTATTTACCTAAAATATCCGAGAATATTTTAAGAGCCAAAAACTGGTTTGCGAATGCCATAGAAAAGAATGATTACAAGGGTAGGTACCACTATTGCTATTGTACAAAAAGTTCTCATTTTCAGCATGTAATGCACGAGGCTTTAAAGAACGATATTCATATGGAAACTTCATCAGCCTTTGATATCAACATTGTTGAAAAACTTAAGGCAGATGGTAAACTAACCAATAACACTTATGTAATCTGCAATGGATTTAAGCGCGAAGAATACATTGAGAACATAGCTAGATTAATAAATAACGGTCATCAAAACTGTATTCCAATTATTGATAATTACGAAGAAATAGATTTACTTACCGATGTAATTGATGACACCTTTAAAGTGGGTATTCGAATTGCCTCTGAAGAAGAGCCTAAATTTGAATTCTATACTTCTAGATTGGGTATCGGTTATAAAAACATTGTGCCATTTTATGAAAACCAAATAAAAGATAATGATAAAGTAGAGCTTAAGATGCTTCACTTTTTTATTAATACAGGTATTCGCGACAATGCATATTATTGGAACGAGTTAGTGAAGTGTTTAAAAGTATATGTTCGATTAAAGAAGATATGTCCGTCATTGGATAGTTTGAACATTGGTGGAGGTTTCCCTATAAAGAATTCTTTACAGTTTGATTATGACTATCAATATATGATAGATGAAATATTAAACCAGATTAGTATTACCTGTTCTGAAGCAGATGTGCCAGTGCCACATATTTTTACCGAATTCGGTAGTTTTACGGTAGGTGAAAGTGGTGGTGCTATTTATGAGATCTTATATCAGAAGCAACAGAACGATCGAGAGAAGTGGAACATGATCGATTCATCTTTTATTACTACATTACCAGACACTTGGGCAATTAATAAAAGATTTATTATGTTGCCAATTAATCGTTGGAATGATGAATATGAACGTGTACTTTTAGGTGGTCTAACTTGCGATAGTGATGATTATTATAACAGTGAACAGAACATGAATGCTATTTATTTACCAAAATATAGAAAAGATAAACCTTTGTATATTGGTTTTTTTAATACTGGTGCTTACCAAGAATCAATAGGGGGTTATGGTGGCTTGCAACATTGTTTAATACCACAGCCGAAACATATTTTGATAGATAAAGATGAAAACGGTAATTTCACGTATAAGCTCTTTAGGGGGCAGCAAAAAGCAGAAGACCTTTTAAGTATATTGGGTTATGATGTTGATGCTTCTAATGAATAATTTTTTTTGTCTAAAAGACCGATAAACATAGAATTACGTATATAAAATTGAAAAATTTTCTAAAAAACCACTTAACAATAGCTGAAATATCATGAGTACATCTAAGAATTATGCCGGTATTGCCGATGAATTCGCCCAATTAGAAAAATCCAAAATTATCTTGATTCCGGTTCCTTATGATGGAACCAGTACTTGGGGTAAAGGAGCGGACAAAGGTCCAGAAGCTTTTTTAGAAGCTTCTGAAAACATGGAATTGTATGATATTGAAACCGATTCTGAAGTTTATAAACAAGGTATTTACTTAACTGACCCTATAACGGAAAACAGTTCGCCAGAAGCAATGGTCAATGAAGTACATACTATTACGAAAGACTTTATTAAGCGTAATAAGTT
This sequence comes from Maribacter orientalis, assembly GCF_900109345.1. Classification (GTDB taxonomy): domain Bacteria; phylum Bacteroidota; class Bacteroidia; order Flavobacteriales; family Flavobacteriaceae; genus Maribacter; species Maribacter orientalis. The sequence goes on along the minus strand of NZ_FNZN01000004.1, from coordinate 406,806 downwards.
TGTGACGTTGTTTGGAGGTGAACATTCTATGTCCATAGGTTCTATTCGTGCCTTTAATGAGTGTTTTGATGATCTTACCGTCTTGCAGATTGATGCACATGCAGATTTGAGAGAATCATATGAAGGTACAAAGTATAACCATGCTTGTGCTGTATATGAAGCCAACCAGACCACCAATTTGGTGCAAGTCGGTATTCGCTCAATGGATGCTATTGAAAAAACGTTAATGGATGAAGAAAAAACATTCTTTGCCCATGACATGGTTAATGATGAATATTGGATGGATAAGGTGATTGAAACAATGACCGATAATGTTTTTATAACATTAGATCTAGATGCTTTTGACCCTTCAATTATGCCTTCAACCGGCACGCCAGAACCAGGGGGCTTATTTTGGTACGAGACTTTAGAGTTTTTAAAGCAAGTTTTTGAAGATAAGAATGTGGTTGGTTTTGATATTGTTGAACTTTGCCCAAATAAAAATGATAAATCATCAGATTTCTTAGCAGCTAAATTATATTACAAAATGCTTAGCTATAAATTTGCTGGTCAAGATATCGATCAAGAGTATGATAATACGTTCGATATAGATTATAAAGCTAATACAAATTCAAAATTTGAAGATGACGAAGACTAAAGGTGCGATTACTAATTTTATAGAAAAATACTACTTACATTTCAATGCCGCCGCCTTGGTAGATGCTGCCAAAGGTTACGAAGAGCAACTGAATAACGGAGCTAAAATGCTAGTTTCATTGGCAGGGGCAATGTCAACAGCAGAGTTGGGTAAAATTTTCGCCGAAGTTATTCGTCAAGATAAAGTTCAGATTATATCTTGTACGGGTGCTAACTTAGAAGAGGATATTATGAACTTGGTGGCGCATTCACATTATAAAAGAGTGCCTAATTACAGAGATTTAACACCGCAAGATGAATGGGATTTGTTAGAGAAGGGTTTAAATCGGGTTACCGATACCTGTATTCCAGAGGAAGAGGCGTTTAGAAGATTGCAAAAGCATATTTTTAAAATTTGGAAAGATGCGGATGACAAGGGTGAGCGCTTTTTGCCTCATGAATTCATGTACAAAATGTTACTTTCAGGAGTTTTAGAAGAGTATTACGAAATAGACCTTAAAGATTCTTGGATGTATGCTGCTGCAGAGAAAAACCTACCTATCATTTGCCCGGGTTGGGAAGATAGTACTATGGGTAATATATTTGCATCTTATGTGATGAAAGGTGAGTTAAAGGCAAGTACTATGAAATCAGGTATTGAGTACATGACTTTCTTGGCCGATTGGTATACTGAAAATTCTAAAAACGGAATTGGATTCTTTCAAATAGGAGGTGGTATCGCTGGTGATTTCCCTATTTGTGTTGTTCCAATGTTGTATCAGGATATGGAACGTACCGATACACCTTTTTGGAGTTATTTCTGTCAAATTAGTGATAGTACAACCAGTTATGGATCATATTCTGGTGCTGTACCAAATGAAAAGATTACTTGGGGTAAATTAGATATTCATACTCCAAAATATATAATAGAGAGTGATGCGACTATTGTTGCACCTTTGATTTTTGCTTACCTTTTAGATATGTAATTATGGACAAGAACGCACATTTAAATAGAGTCATTGTTGACTTTAAAAAATTGACTCCAGAAGTTCTTAAACTTTTGGTAGAAAAATATCCTGATGGGTATGATGATCGTAATATTATCTCTTTCAGAAATGGACAAGGAGAGCGTATTGAGGCTGTTGAGGTGTTAACTGAGGATACCAAGTATTTAGTGAAAATCAGTGCTAAACTTGAGTATACTATGGAGAATTATGACGAAGATGATTACGAAGATTTCGAAGATGACGATCCAGAAGCAGTAGTAGAGCCAGATCCAGAAGATATGGTCGATGGCCAAGATGAAGACTAGCTTTTGCCTAGTTAGAACTACAAAGACATTTAAATAAAATTAAAAATTCCTTTTCCGGTTTGCTATTTGTAAATCGGAAAAGGATTATATTCTATATAAACATTTAAACCAAACCCCGTTGTGTTTGAAAAAGCTATATGAAAATTGATGAAATTGAGAATATCGAATTAAAGTTTTTAGACCTTGATGACTATCAAGAGCTTAAGACAGCAATGATTTCTGCTTATGCCAGTATGCCAGGTTCATACTGGAAAGAGGAGCATATTAAATCTTTGATCGATAAATTTCCTGAGGGCCAAGTGGTTATAAAAATTAATGGGCAAATTGCTGGTGTTGCATTGTCTATAATTGTTGATTATGATGCGTTCGATGATAATCATACTTACGAACAAATTACGGGTAAATATACTTTCGATACCCATGATGACAAAGGTGATGTACTTTATGGTATAGAAGTTTTTATAAAACCAAGTTTTAGGGGTTTACGTTTAGGTCGACGTTTGTATGATTATAGAAAAGAACTATGTGAGAAGTTGAATCTGAAAAGTATTGTATTCGGTGGCCGTATGCCTAATTACCATTCACATGCTGAAGAACTTTCGCCAAAAGAATATATTGCTAAGGTTCGACGTAAAGAAATTCATGATCCAGTACTGAATTTTCAAATCAGTAATGACTTTCATCCTGCCAAAGTAATGAAAGGGTATTTAGATGGTGATAAAGCTTCTCAAGACTTTGCTATTCTGATGGAATGGGATAATATCTATTATCAAAAACCGAATAAAAAGGCAGCTACCAAAAAATCAATTGTTCGTTTAGGATTGATTCAATGGCAAATGCGCCCTTACAAAGACTTGGAAGAACTTTTACAGCAAGCGGAATTTTTTATAGATTCTGTTTCTGGTTACAGGTCAGATTTTGCTCTGTTCCCCGAATTTTTTAATGCTCCCTTAATGGCAAAGGACAATGATATGTCTACATCGAATGCTATTAGAGAGCTCGCTAAACATACCAAAGCCATAGTTCAGAGATTTTCTGAATTCTCTATATCCTATAATATCAATATTATTTCAGGTAGTATGCCTGAAATGATAGATGGCCGCCTTTATAATGTAGGTTATTTATGTAGACGCGATGGTAGTATGGAACGTTATGAAAAGCTGCACGTTACCCCTGACGAGGCAAAGATTTGGGGAATGCAAGGAGGTACGCATTTCAAGACTTTCGATACGGATTGCGGAAAAATAGGAGTATTGATTTGCTATGATTCTGAATTTCCTGAACTAAGTAGGTTATTGGCCGATGAGGGTATGGATATTCTTTTCGTACCATTCCTGACCGATACCCAAAACGGATATTCACGTGTGCGCCATTGCGCTCAAGCACGCGCGATTGAAAATGAATGCTACGTAGCGATTGCAGGTAGTGTGGGTAACTTGCCAAATGTTCAGAATATGGATATACAGTTCGCTCAATCTATGGTGTTTACACCGTGTGATTTCTCTTTTCCAACCAACGGTATTAAGGCGGAAGCTACTCCAAATACAGAAATGATTTTAATCGCAGATGTGGATATTGACCTATTGCGAGAGCTTAATCAATTTGGCGCGGTACGCAATTTAAAGGATAGAAGAACAGATTTATTTGAGTTAAGAAAGAAATAAGAAAAACTCCATTTTTAAAGGAGTCAAAAAATAACAATTTGGATAATTTACAGATTATAGGTAGTGAAGAGTGGTGTGTATTTAATGAGTTGGGTATACCAGCTATAAAAGCAAGGGTCGATTCTGGCGCAAAAACATCCTCTTTACAGGCTGCCAATATAAAAATAGTTAATAGAGGAGCTACCGAATGGGTGAAGTTTGAAGTGAGCCCATTACAAGAAAATCGAAGTATTGCAATCGAATGCCAGGCAAGATTGGTCGATCGTCGTATGGTAAAAAGTTCTTCAGGTATTTCTGAAGTACGCTTGGTTATAAAAACACCCGTCACCATTGGGGATTCGACTTTTGATATTGAGCTTACGTTGGCCAATAGAGATACGATGGAGTTTCGAATGTTATTAGGAAGAGAAGCCCTCAACGCACGTTTTATAGTAAATCCAGCGGTTAATTATCAATTACAAGATTTTGATGATACCGAAGTCAATAAAATGTACGCACCTTACTTTAAAGAAAAATCTGGATTAAAGATTGCGCTTTTGGCGAGTAATCCGTTGTTGTACAGCAATAAAAGATTAATGGAAGCTGCTGAGGCTAGGGGGCACGAAATTGTGTTTTTGAATGTTGAGCAAGCATACATGAAACTTGATGCCCATTCTCCTGAAATAAGATATCGCGGAGGTAATATTCTTAAAGATTTTGATGCCGTTATACCGCGTATAAAACCTGCCGTAACTTTTTATGGCTGTGCGTTAATACGTCAATTCAAAAATTTGGGTGTGTATTGCCAAAATTCGGCTGAGGCTATTTCACAATCAAGAGATAAGCTTTTTGCATCTCAGTTATTCTCTAATAACGATATTCATATTCCTATTACCGGTTTTGCAAAATCACCTATGGATACCAAAGACCTTATTAAGATGGTTAACGGTGCGCCATTAATTATAAAACTTTTAGAAAGTACCCAAGGTAAGGGTGTGGTTCTGGCAGAAACAAATAAAGCTGCGGAAAGTGTTATCAATGCATTCAAAAGTGTGAATACTAATATTTTGGTGCAAGAGTTTATCAAGGAGGCGAATGGGCAAGATATACGATGTTTCGTGGTAAATGGTAGAGTTGTAGCTAGTATGCAACGCCAAGCGCAAAAAGGTGAATTTAGAGCAAATATTCACCAAGGTGGTGTAGCTTCAATAATAAAAATCACTCCAGAAGAAAAGAAATTAGCCTTAAAAGCAGCCAAAGTATTGAACTTGGCAGTTGCCGGCGTTGATATTATTAGATCTAATAAAGGGCCGTTGTTGTTAGAGGTGAATTCCTCTCCAGGACTTGAAGGTATTGAAAACGCTACAGGTAAAGATATCGCCAATGCAATGATTGTGGCGATTGAAAAGCGTTTGAAATTCAGTAATTAAAAATTTGAAAAATAGGCTAAACCCTATTTTTCAAATTTTCTAGCATTGTTTCCGTGGTTTTTTGAAGGTCGAATTCAGCCTTCCATTTCCAATCTTTTTGTGCCTTGGAGTCATCTATACTACTTGGCCAAGAATCGGCGATATTTTGTCTAAAATCAGGTGAGTAATCAATTGTAAATTTTGGTAGAATGGCTTTGATATTTTCAGCCATTTCTTTTGGGGTAAAGCTCATGGCTGCCAAATTGTAAGATGACCTCTCTTTAATTTTACTTTCGGGAGCTTCCATTATCTGTAAGGTGGCACGTATGGCGTCGTCCATAAACATCATGGGCAATTTAGTGTCTTCTTTTAAAAAGCACATGTATGAGCTTTCTGATAAGGCCTTATGGTATATTTCAACAGCATAATCGGTTGTACCACCTCCAGGCATTGTTTTCCAGCTAATAAGTCCAGGGTAACGAATACTACGCACGTCAACATTGAACTTGTTGAAATAATATTCACACCAACGTTCTCCAGATTGCTTACTGATGCCATACACCGTACTCGGTTCCATTATAGTGTTTTGAGGTGTGTTTTCTTTAGGGGTATTTGGTCCAAAAACGGCTATGCTTGAAGGCCAGAAAATTTTATCTATTTTTTTCTCTTTTGCTAAATTCAGTACATTAAACAAGGTATTCATATTCAAGTTCCACGCACGCATCGGAAATTTTTCTGCAGTTGCACTTAACATGGCTGCCATTAAATAAATTTCACTTATATCATAGTATGCAATAACTTCTTCTAAATTATCATAGTTGGTGGCATCTAATATTTCAAAGGGTCCAGACTGCATTAATTCGTCGTTACCTTCTCTAATGTCACTTGCGATGACATGGTCGTTTCCGTATTTTTCCCTGAGGGCTAAAGTTAGTTCCGTTCCAATTTGACCACAAGCTCCAATTATCAATATGTATTTTGGCATTTAAAATAGCGTTAAATGAATATCATATAAAGATACCTTTTCTTAAAATTTGTACATTCGCTTATGCCCAAAATTATTTTTTATTTAATAGTTATACTTCTTGCTTCTTCATGTAAGGAGGCTGTTTCTGAAATAGAAAATGTTCAGGAATGGCAATGGGATGTTACTGATAGTCTTCCCAACAAAGTAAGTATAGATTCAAAAGCACAGACCATACTTAATGATTGGAAAGATTTCATGGCTTTGGAAAGGAGTTTTGATAAGATTTATTCAACTGAAAATAGAGAAGATTTCGTTTTAATAGTTGATGAGTTGGTCGAAAATCAGAAGAAAATGGAAGTGGGTATTTATCCTACTGCTTTTGATATACCTCAAATTAAAGGAAGACAAAAGGTTTTTAAAACATACGTTTTAAAAACAAAAGGTGATTTAGAGTATCGTCAAAACCCAAGGAAATCTTTGATAGAAATGATAACCGCTTTCAATGACCTTAGAAATCAGTTTAATGTAGTAGTAAATAATACGCTGCCAGATGAATTACGTGCAAATGAAGAAAATTAGTGTATTAATTCTGTTTATGGGTACTATGCTTTTTGGGCAAAGTGACGAAAAAATTCTAATTACCAAAGCCTTAGACGATTGGCATGCAGCTGCTGGATCGGCTGATTTTGATACGTATTTTGGACTAATGACCGAAGATGCTGTATTTATTGGAACAGATGCAACTGAAAATTGGCAGAGAGATGAGTTTATAAATTATGCTAAGCCTCATTTTGATAAGGGTAGGGCTTGGAATTTTACTGCTGTCGAGCGAAATATATATGTAAACGGCGAAGCAAATATCGCTTGGTTCGATGAGCTTTTAGATACGCAAATGAAAATTTGTAGAGGTTCTGGTGTTTTGAAAAAAGTAAACGGAAAATGGAAAATAGCTCATTATGTACTTTCTATAGCAGTGCCTAATGAAAATGTAGATGAGTTGGTGAAACTCAAAGGTGAAAAAGATAGTCTATTACTGAAGCAGTTGAAAATGAATTAAAAAAAGCGGATCCATTGGATCCGCTTTTTTTAGTCCTATAGCTTAATATTATTTTTTCTCTTCAGGAGCATCTTTTCTAGATGTTAAAGCTTGCTTGCTTAAACTTGCCAAATTAAAGTTCGGGTCCATTTGTAAAGCTTGATCAATCGTGGCAATAGCTTGATCAATATTATTTTTGTCCATGTTATACTGTATGAGACCTTTAATATGCATAAAGGCTGCTTTTAAAGGAACTTCATAGGGCTGTTGGCGCTCGTAAAAGGCATATTTCATGTCATCAGTTGCATTTGCAAGACCATATTCGACATTTTTCATGGCACCTGCATTGTCCCCTAACTGTACTTTTAAATCTGCTAATTCATAGGCTAAATATGCATTAGGCTCTCTAACGTTCAAAATTTCAAATTGCTCTAAAGCTCTTTTTGGTTGGTTTAAGGCTTTTAAAGAAATCGCCTTAACTTGAACAGCAAGGTCTGAATCAGAATCTACTTTTTCTATACCGATAGTATTTAACGCCTGTAAATGCTGATTGTCATTTGCATAGATGTAAGCAAGTGTATCCATTCTTTCTTTAGAAGGAGACAGTACATTCAAGTGGGTCAGTGCATTAATAACACCATCTACATCACCCTGTATACGCATTTGGTCATAAAATGCTTGATAATGCTTTTCTAATTCTGTCTTCGTTTGTGAATATCCAAAATTGCCAGAAAATAATGTGGCAATTAATACTATCAAAACAGTCTTTTTCATCTTTTTAGTTCTATTTAAGGTGCGCTAAACTATTAAAATATTCTGTATGGTCCTGTTAAGGAAAGCCTTAAATGTTGAAAAAGGAAAAAGGCGCCTACAAGGCGCCTACTAAAATCAATATTTTTTAAACTTTTAAACCAATTCAATGGTATTATTAGAATTTCTAAAAGAGTTTAAAAGTTGTGAATAAAAGCCAATGCTTTTGTTGTCTCTTTCAACACAAGATTTTAAAAATTTACTTAAACTATTAAAAAGTAAATTTGCATAGAATGTTGGCAAATAGGTATTTACCATTTTTGGGTCATATAAACTATCATCTTGTATAACTTCCATCTTTATTCTATGTCGGTGATAATCTATTATTACATTAGTAGCATTATAGTACTTTTTTAATAATGCGACATGTAATTGCTCGTACTTTCTAGAACCGTTCGGATTCTTACAACTTAGGGAGATGAGCTTCTCTAATTCAACTAAAACCCTCTCCCTTAATTTTTCTTTCTTCATGACATTTTGGATTTAAATTGTCATATAAAGATATGTCATTCATCTATAAATTGCTGAAAATCAATGTTTTATTAACTATTTTATGCCCAATATGTTGTGAAAATGAATGTAAGTGTTGTAAAAAGTTAATTTATTGATGTAAGAAAATCATATTCATTAATAAGAAAAAGACTACAGGTAGTTATTAATTTATATGTCTTGTTGTTTTCTGATTCATAGTGGGGTGGAGTTATTCCTTTCTTTAATGCTTCTTTAGTGTAATATTCTTCTTTGGTTGGGTGTTTTGGATACACAGCATTGAGAATCGCATTCCAATGATTATGATGAATAATGGACTTTATTATTCCTATACAATCATCTAAATGAATAAGGTTGATGGGTGCATTGCCACCTTTAAGATTTTCCCTACCGGATAGCATGGTAATCGGATGCCTTTCTGGACCAATTAATCCTCCAAACCGAATAATGGTAGTATGTAATTTTTCATCATTTAGGAATAGATTTTCACACGCCAATAATTGAACTCCAGATGCCGTATTTGGTGCCGGCTTAGTTTTTTCTGTAACTATACCCTCAGCTTCTCCATAAACAGCCGTGCTACTCGCAAAAATTACTTGTTTTATTTCTGTTTTTTTAATGGCGGAATATAAGAGTTTAATTTTTTCGATATAACTTTCCTTTGGACCTTTACCTCTTAAACCAGGAGGAATATTAATGATAAGTATAGATAACGTACTTAAAAATTCTAAAATAGCGCCATTGATACCATCTTCAGAAATTGAAATTTTAAAAGGTTGAATTCCTTTCGATTTCAATAATGCTATCTTTTCTTCTGAAGTGGTTGTACCGCTAATACGATACCCTACTTTATGCAACTCTTCCGCTAATGGAAGCCCTAACCATCCGCAACCAATAATTCCTATGTTTTTAGTCAAATTTTACTTTTTGAATGGTTAAAATGGCATCGTTAAGTACAAACGGCATTGGCATTTCATCCTCTTTCCTTTGAGGTATGGTGAACAAAGCGTTACTCAATAAATCATTCGATGCCTCATAGACTGTTAATTCTAATTTTGCGTCTAAAGGAATTTCAAGGTTTAGTTCTGTATAAACAATATCACTGATGTAATGTGTTATTAGCTTTCCATTCCCTCTGTTTTTTAAATAATATTCAGATAGTTCTATGCCATTTACATTAGCTTTTAATATATCAACCTCATTAGTAAAAACTTCTAGACGATTAATAGCTCTATTCGGTGTAATACAAACTTTTAGCTGTCTAATCGGACCAATAACACTATCTAATTGTATATCGATGTTTGGCGTTGGCACTTCCTTTAAAGGGGCCTTATTGGTATAGGTGAAATTTGAGCCATATTTACTGCTAATCGTATTCTTGGTTAAGGTACTATCTACATAATTTTCATCGGTAATATATTGAGCTGTCCAATCAGATAGAACATTTTCATAAGTTGCCCACATGGCTTTTTCTTCGTCAACATTTAAGACATAAAGTAAGCTGGTAGGTTTCTGACTTTCTTTTGTGAAATTAGATTGCATATGAGCAGACACCATAAAACCTACAAAGAGCAAAAAGCTAAGAAAAGCTAATGCCGCTTTTTGTCGATATTTTGTAATTAGGGGTAATAATAAAAAGAAAATTAAAGTAGTAAGAAGGGTTGTTGCAACCATCATTTTTAAACCTAAACCAACAGGAAACATTGTAACGAATGGCGATAGAATAAATAAGGCAGGTATACCCAGAAACACCAACAAAAATGGGTTCGGATTCTTTTGATTGATATGCACATAAAGAGCAACTAAAAAACTAAATAGAGGCACAATTAAAAATGCTGCACCCTTAAGATAGACGGCTAATAAACTACAAATTATTAGCCATAAAAAAAGAGGAGCCACCAATAAATTGGCTGTTTTCACCATTTTAAATCTATGGTATGCGTAGAAACATGTGCCCAGTGAGAAAAGAGTGAATGCTATAATATAGGCATGACCATTATAGGTGAACCCATGTAACATATCTTTATAGCTCGGATAAAGCCATTTAAGTATCGACCAACTATAAAAACCAACGATTCCGTTAATGCCAAGGGAGAATAATACGGGTATAAAGCCTTTTAAAATGTCTTTACCGTTTAACACCTTCTTTTTAAAACCTACTATTAAAAGAATAATAAAAAATAGAACGGCTAGAATTAGCATGGGTATAATCCACGTAAAAGGGTAGGAGACCATTCTAAAAAACGGCACATTAAAATAGACATTATCATTCAAGCTTTTCAAATTCCCTAAATCAATACTGCTGAAATAATTCAATAGGGGCATTAGATAACTGCCTTGGTGCGCTAAGGTATTTCTATCCAATCGTTCATAATTATCATTTACAGTATGATAATCGAAGTGATCATCGATAAAAGCAAAGTTAAAACCCTCTATATCGGCATCTTCCCTAAACACGGTTAAATCCGTATCATTTGGCAACATTTTATAGATGCTATAGGCCAATGAATTTGCTACTGGAAATTCAGGATTCGCAGTAATGAATTCTGAAATTAAATGGCTATTGCCACGGTTAGTTTCCATCAGCATGTAACTAGGGCCGCCACTACCGCGTGCTTCAAAGTTTAAAACTAGGCCAACATCTTTGAGCCATTCATGTTCGCGGACAAACAAGTCTGCACCATTTAAACCTAATTCTTCAGCATCGGAAATAAGGATGATAATATCGTTTTTAGGATTTGGATTCGTCTTTAGAAAAGCTCTTACCCCTTCAAGTATAGTGGCAACCCCGCTGCCTGCATCACTTGCGCCAAGTGATGAATGCGGATTGCTGTCATAATGACTTAATAATAACAAAGCCTTACCAGATTCTTTCCCTTTAATACGTGCAAGAATATTTTCCGCTTTGCTGAGGTTACCCCAATCACCTGCAGTGTACCCTTCTTGTATTGATGTTTCGAGACCTAATTTTTGAAGTTCTGAGGCGATATATAAACGTACTTTAGCGTGAGCAGGAAAACCAACTGAGTGTGGTTCTTTAGAAATTTCTTTTACATGTACTAGAGCTCTGTCAGTTGAGAATTCAGATTCTACTACTGCATTATCTGCTTTGTATTTGGGCAAGAGCGTACGAAAGCTCCAATAGACTGAAAGAATAACTACGAGTAAAGTTAAAATGGTTGGTGTTTTTTTCATCATTATGATATTCTTTTATAAAGTCATAAATTATTAAAAAATAAGTTGCATACATCGATTTTTATTAGTAAAAATGATATTTTTTAGTATCTTTAGTAATTAACCTCTAAATAAACTGTTATGGGAATCAAAAGTTTTCAAGGCGTTCGAAAGATATTTAAAAAACAATTTGAGGCCCCAATTTTGGTAGCCGATTACATGACGACTAAGTTAATCACTTTTTCGCCAGATGAGTCTATTTTGACCGTAATGGAAAAATTTGCCAAACATCATATTTCAGGCGGACCCGTTTTGGACAATAATGGGTTTTTGGTTGGTATTATTTCAGAGGCAGATTGTATGAAGCAAATTTCTGAAAGTCGTTATTTTAATCAACCTATTTTAGATAAAAGTGTTGAAAATTTCATGACTAAATCTGTTGAGACAATACCTCATGATATTTCAATTTTTGATGCTGCGGGTATTTTTGCTCAACATAATAGAAGAAGATTACCTGTTATGAAAAGCGGTATTCTAGTAGGTCAAATTAGTAGAAAAGATATTGTTATCGCGGCACTTAAGTTAAGCGGTCATAATTGGAAATAGTTTCATTTTTATATTTTTAATAGCTAAAGGCACTCGTAAGAGTGCCATATTTTTTACAAGTTACTCTCGTTTCACAATCATATAAAAATCATTGTCTAAAGGAAGGTATCCTAGGTCATATAAAAAGTAATAGGTAGTTCCTTTTTTTGTCGTGTAGAGATTGGTGACATAATCAAAATCGAAACCTTTATCTAGCAAACGGGTACGTGTGGTTTTGGTTTTGCCATCGGTAAGTTTGTAACTATCTAAAACCTTGTAATTCTTTCGAAGTCGATTGTTAATATTTCGAATTAGGTTTTTACTATCAGGATTAACCTTGTTGTTGTAGGCATTACGGCAGTAGTCGTTACAGAACTTTTTGTCTATACGGCCCATGACTTCCTTTCCACATTCCAAACATTTTTTCTTTTCCATATTAGCTATTACTGTCTATGGTAATTAAATTTTACCTCGTTAGAGGTGCCATCTTCTTCACCAACCTCTACATACATGTTTATCTCTTTATCCGATATGCGTTCTATGGTGAAGTCATCGAAATAAAAGCGGTCTTCTTCTACCTTTACCAACTTAAAATCGATTGTTTCTTCTTTTTCTTCCCAACCACTTAAATCAGCATTAAAGTGCTTAAGTTGTAGAATTAATGTACCGTCTGTTTCAAGTATATGCCCAAATTCATAAAAACTTATCGCGCCATCTGCTACTAACCGAAATGAAAACATCATGACGCCTCCTAATTTCGGACTCCATATTTCTTCAGCTATACCGCCAAAGGCTTCTCCTCTCCAATGACCTGTTAGCCATTCTATATTTTTAAGATTGGATTCTGGACTTGTCATTCCTTCTTCAAAAGAGAAGGTGTTTTGAGCGTGTAATAAGCACGTGGTGCCAATTAAGAATAGCAGAATAAGTTTCATATTCAGGTATTTGTACCAATATACAAATTAAACGTTTACAAACGCCTTTATCTACTTTTCGTAAAACTCAATAGGTAAGTAATCAGGATCGGCAATAAATGTGAATCGCTTTTGAGTGAATTCGTCAACTCGTATTGGCTCAGCAATTACATTGTATGACTTACAATGTGCTATGATTTTATCTAAATCATCTACCTCAAATGCTAAATGTCTGAGTCCGCATGATTCTGGTCTCGATTGTCGTTTTGGAGGATTGGGAAAAGAAAACAGTTCGATGATGTACTCACCATTTAAGGCCAAATCTAGCTTATAAGATTTACGCTCTTCCCGGTATACTTCCCTTATTACCTCTAAACCTAATACATCAGTATAGAATTGTTTGGAAACCTCATAGTCTAAACTTATGATGGCTATATGGTGTACTTTGTTTATCATTCAATTAAGCTTTTGACGATCTTTTCCCTGTATTGCTTTTAGAAAAGTTTATGTTTAGAATCCTTTCTTTCATTTTTTAAAATATGATTTTCTTTGTTCTAGAAATAATTTTGAATTAAGGTTTAAAGATTTTTTGAGTTGTTCATATTTTTCTTTTTAAACCACTAAAAAATCTTCTTTTCCGTCAGAGTGTATTTTCCGTTCAATAATTATTTTTTTAACATTAGTAGTTAACTTGCATCAATTTTAACTTTAGAAAAGAGTGCATTTCTTTTTGCTTTTCCTGCGCTATTTCTGGTGCAATTTAATGTATTCATCGACTGTTTTCGGTTTCATTTTTTGTGATTCTTAAAAGACTCACAATATTGTATATAGTAACAAGTTACAATATTTCTGTTTTTGTGAAGGATGTATAGTTTTTAAGTATTAAATGTATTACCCAGCGCTTATTTATCTTTATGAAGATACTAATACTCATCTTTTGCTCTTTGATATTTAGTGATTTCGTAAAATTTTATAGACTTGCAGTTTTTACTTTTTCTCAAAATAGAGATATACAAATACAATTTTCAATACTTAGTAATACCTGCTTGAAAGGAAAATAAACAAATAAAAAACCACTGCCTTAGCTGTGGTTTTTTATGAATAATACCGAATTTGAACTGAATAATCTTCTTTCTTTGAGAATTAGATTTTATACTAGATTCCCATCTAATATAGTTAGCTCTATTTCTGAACGATATTTTTTTTCATCAAATTGTTTTTCCTTTATAGGAATCCATTTCATGCCGTTTTCGTACCTCTCTACCATATTTTGTTTCAAGGGATCCATGACCATTAAATATATCCACTCATTGTCTAAAAGTGTTTTTAGATGTTCATTTTGTAAAAGAATTTTTTGTACCCGGTCTACCGGTGCTTGTACAAGAACTGTTAGACGCAGAGGTTGATGATACATTTCCTTATCGGATTGGCGTATAGATTGTAAGGGAAGGCCCATTTTAAGATCGCCTCCATTTCCTTGGACCACGCCAAATTTCCCTGTTATGTTGTGGGTAATCTTTGTGCCTCCGCCAAAATTGCAATTATCTACTGTAGAAAAATAATAATGATTGTTAATCCATTGAGTGACTACCATGGGTCCCTGTAGAATACTTTCCAAAGCTTTTCCTTCGGTATCCATTTCCCAGTCGTAAGAGTGAAGAAAACAACGGCTATTAAGATTAACGTTTTTAGTGAGATTCCTAGGGGCTATTATGAAACCTGCATTTTTGGCTAAGCCCCATTCTGGTCTAGTTTCTCCCCAGTTATTAGCTTTTTGCTGGGCTTTAGAAATACTATTTCTATCAACACCAAGCCTATCCTGAGTTGCTGTTTTTTGTGCTTTGAATAAATCCGATTTTACTTGAAGTAATAGTTTTTGATGCGAATTCGGTACTTCAGTATCAAATATCTCAATCTTATCTGTAGTGGTATTATGTTCGGCCCCTAGAAATATTGTAGTATGTGGAATGATAATTTTATACTTATTTAGGAGTGCCAATCTAACTTCAGAAAGATTTGCCAACTTAGCCAGCATACGGGCATTGTGTCTACCTGGACTTGCTGCACATGCACCACAATCTAGACTGGAACCGAACGGATTGTTCGCAGAATGACTACCGTGGCCTACAAAAAGTACCAAAGGCGAAAAGTATTTCCAACCAGTTAGGTCAAAAGCGGATTTTACAATAGCCACTTGTTCATCTAAAGGAATTCCATAATTAGAGTCGTCAACAGTTAAACTATTGATTTTTGGTTCGCAGATATGCTCAAATGAAGATGTGTTTTTTATTTTGAGTTTATAAAAATAACCTGGTACAAGAGTGCGTGCCAGTATTGAAAGGCCATAAAATAATCCTGACCCTTCTACATATCCGAAAGCAGAGGGTAGCATATTCTTCATTCGAGATAGAAAATATTCTCCGAATTTGAAGATTTCATTCTTCTTTTTATACGCTAGTACCTTTTCTATTTTCCTCGCTTGTGGTATTTCAGAAACTTGATATGATGAAGACACAATTGGTGGACATGATTTACGAGACAGACCGTTGTTTAAGTCTTTATAGTCCATTGCAATCCCGAAAAATCCTGCATATCCAAAAGTTTCATAATTACCTTTAGTTTCCACATGCCTCCTCATAAGTTCAGATCTTGTATCGATACAAAAGACCATTTGAGCATCTGGAGATTTTACTCTTGGCTGGTTATTTTTAATTTCTTTAGATTTCTCTTCTAAAGTATATATCAATTGGTCTTGCCAACTTTTTTCCCAGGCCTTTAACCATAAATACTGAAGTAATTCTATGCTGCTATCCTTTTTTGGCTCTTCATTTTGTGGAATAATAGGGATTTTTAGCTGTTGGGCTACATATAACCGTACCGCCAAATAATCCTCTATGTTTATAGGATATTTTTGCTGCCAAGGTGAATTAGATTCAAACCTGTGGTTAATATATCCCGTCCATCCAGGCAAAGCTGCTAAATGATAAACTAAGATTTTAATATAGTCATCTTTTAAATGGTCTTTTAAAACACATGCTAAGGCATCAGAGCTAGTTTTTGGAATATCACTATTTCTCAATATTTCCAAATCATTATCATAAGGAGCTAAGGAGCGCCAAGCTTTATAAAACCCTTTTTCTTTTCCGGGCATATTCCATTCTGCAAGGCCCTCATCCAAAAAGGCGGATAGCCATTTCACCATAATTCTATCTAAATCGTGAAAGCTATTTTTTTTCTCTGTCGGTATTTGCGATTCCAATTGACGAAGGTAGAATTCTGGAGTATTGGTGAGTCCGTTCTGTTTCAGCAGGTGCAATATATTTTCCTTTGCAATTTCTCCTTTTTCCCATGCTTGTCGGTAGAGAGTAGCTTCTGGAAAAACTCTCGCATTCAAAAGTTTTTTGGCGTCGCTTACAGCGACTTTAAAAGGCGATTTTTCATACCCCGAAAGTGGGTTGGAGGTCACAAAGGAGTACAATGGCCAAGTCTTTCCAAAAATTTTAGAGGCTTCTTCGATACTTTTTAGAATATTTTGCTGGTTCATTAGAAGTTTGATTTATAAAATAATATGGATTTTTTATAGGGCTGAGACAGGTTAAGAAGTTTTACATATAACCAGGGAATCTTGCGGTAAAACCCAAGTTTCATAATGAAAAACCCTGCTAAGAAAATAATGCCAAAAACTATCTGTAGAGAGGAAAGCGGCAAGGGTACAGAAATCATTGGCATGTCTGCTAACATAAGGGTTACTACATTATATAGCATTGCATACGTGCCTATGCCTAAGAAAAAAAGTAAGGGCGGCAAAATGATTTTTTGAGAAATTGATAGACTTCGCTCCTTTACGATATTATAGGTTACCTGACCTACGGTAATCGCTACTATTAAAGTTAGGAAAATACTACTATCTATTTGGGTTCCCTTTCCTGTAAGCAAAACGAAAAGTGTGGCTCCAAGAACTCCAAATAAAATAACAATGACTGCTTGTAGCGGTCTTATCTTAATTTCTAATGGGGTTCGCGGTTGTGAATGTGCGATTTCTTCCCCAGAAGATAGAAATAGATAGGCCTTATAAAACCCGTGAAGAATTAAGTGTACTATGGCCGCATTGAAAAATCCCAACCCGCATTGCATAATCATAAAACCCATTTGAGCTATGGTAGAGCATGCTAATTTTTGTTTTACATTAACTTGTAAAAGCTTGGTGAACTGAGCAATGATTGCGGTAAGTCCCCCAACAATCAATAGAATATTAAATGTGTTAGATGTAAAGATTAAGGTAGAAAATAAAGCTAATACTATTCCCGAACCATTTACAAAACCTGCGTGCATAAGTGCTGAGGCAGGCGTAGGCGATGTCATGGATGAAAGCAACCAACGATGGAAAGGGTAAATGGCAGATTGTATAAAAGCTGCAACAATGATGCAAAGAGCTGCTATGAAAACAATGTGCTTTGGTAGATTCTCTAGTATAGGAATTATTTTACTTATGGTAAAGGTTCCACTTTCATATGCCAATAGAAGTAATCCAGAACTTAGGAATAAACTACCAGTAAGAAAATAGCGAAAAGTAAATTTTAAAGCTTCCCGTGCCTCTCCCCATTCAGAATCTATACCGATTAAATAAGACATAAAACTGCCCATCATCAGCCAGCTAAATAGTAATAGTAATACATGATTAGACATGACTAAAAGCATTACTGAAAGCGTAAACCCAATGCATAGCAACATGAATTTGGTATGGTGTTTAAAGCCTTGTAGATAGGTTTTCGCATAACTACTTACAATGGCACTGAAGAAGGTGACGGTTGTCCAGATTAAAATAGTGAAACCATTAATTTTTAATATAGTTCCTTTAGACCATTCAGGTATCGTAGGATAAAAATATAAGGCGTACATAATATTTCCAATAAATAATAACCACAGAAAAAGTGGAATAATATTTATAAGTGCTATAGAAAGGGAGGTATTGTTTTTTTTGTTTGTTTTAAAGGTCGTTTCTTCTTGTGGCTTGTTTTCAAGAATCATATGCAGATTTTAAAAGAATTTTTAATTTTTGGATGTAAAATCTATTGTTTTCTGTTTTCGCCCAGCTTGGCAATAAATACGAAACTTAAAATGACGCTACAGATTAAAATACGGTCTAAAAAAATGGCTTCATTTACATAGGACATTAGAATTAATAATGCAAGTAAGATTATGCCCATTACCGGTAGAATAGTAGATTTTGAAAATTGCATGTTCGATTTTTTTAGTGAAAGATGTTGTTAAAAAGTTCAATAAATAGGATTTTGATGGTCTAATTATTTGCTTGATTCTTATTCAGAAACCTTGATTTCCAAAATCCCGTTGATTACATATTTTCTACCAATTTCTTTGGTATCTACTAGGAACTCTTTGGTATTTAATTTTTCTTTTAGAAGTTCTTTAATTCGACCGTCCAAAAGGTCTGTTTTACAAATGTGATTTCCTTCCCACAGCTGAAGCCTTTGTAGTTTGTGAAAGTTGATTTTTTCATCGATAAGTGACATAATAATATCGTTGGCTTCCGGCGAAGTGAATTCACCTTTGACCAATTGAATTTTTTTTGTTGAGGTTACTTTTTTTGTTTCCATTTTAAGACTATTAAGATTAATTACTATTTCTTTAAGCAAAGATTATGTATTTTAATTATAAATTTTTATTTATATTAGTTATACTATACATAAACAAATTTTATGCATTATACGTTGCACCAACTTCAAATATTTTTAAAAATAACCCAAATACAGAGTATTACTAAAGCTGCTGAGGAGCTCCATTTGACCCAGCCTGCAGTTTCTATTCAGTTAAAAAATTTTCAAGACCAGTTTCCTATTCCCTTGACCGAGGTGGTAGGTAGAAAGCTTTATATCACAGATTTCGGAAAGGAAATAGCCTTGGCAGCGGAAAAAATACTAAATGAGGTTTATGCTATTAATTACAAAACCTTGGCATACCAAGGTTCCCTTTCAGGGAGGCTCAAAATATCTATAGTATCAACTGGTAAATATGTAATGCCTTATTTTTTATCTGACTTTATGAAGATTAATTCGGGGGTAGATCTTGTTATGGATGTTACCAATAAGGCGAGAGTGGTTGAAAATCTAGAATTGAACGAAGTAGATTTTGCACTGGTTTCGGTTTTACCTAATAAATTGAAAGTGAACAGGGTGGAACTGATGTCTAATAGATTGTTTTATGTAGGTAGTTCAGATCTTAAGTTTAAGGGAGCTCCAAACAAAAAGAAATTGTTTGAAGACCTGCCCTTAATTTATAGAGAACAGGGATCGGCGACTAGAAATGCGATGGTAACTTTTATTGAAACGAATAAGTTTTCTGTACAAAAAAAGATTCAACTAACCTCAAATGAAGCAGTTAAACAAGCAGTAGTTTCTGGGTTAGGATGTTCTATAATGCCTTTAATCGGTATTAAAAATGAGCTTAAATGTGGAGATTTGCAAATTATACCTGTAAAAGGACTTCCCCTCGTAACGACTTGGAATTTAATTTGGCTGAAATCAAAGAAATTGTCTCCTACTGCAAGTGCCTTACTTGAATTTTTGGAAAAACAAAAGGAAGATATCATAAAAGAGAAATTTGCCTGGATCAATAATTTTTAATCTTACAACAAAAGTATTCTCGGCAGAATTTTATTGGAATCTTTTGTTTAAATGCCTTTATCTAAGAAATATTGAGTTTCCCGAATTCTTTAATCATTTATTTGAACTTTTCGAATTGCAACACGTTGGCCCTGACGCATTCTTTTTTTAAATTTAGTTGATGTTAATTAGATTAACACTAACCTTATTTTGATTTTTTTAACCTCTTTTCTTCTTTTTTTTCTTTAGCTGTTTTTACCGGTGCCTTTTTTACATTTTTCTTTGCGTCTTGACCTTTTCCCATGATAATTTTTATTTAATAATTAGTAATATATGTTTTTACTCCTTGGTTATAATCAATTCTGTTAATGGACGTTATTTTTTGTCTCTTGCCTTGTAGTTAAATTCAATTTAAGCTTTTTATAAATTTCTTATTACTAGACTATCTTAAGTTTATATTTCTGTAATAAACCGACAAGGCCATCATTTGTAAAAATGGCACCTGTCATCTTATTGTTTTCGGGGTCAATGTTATAATTAAAAGCAGTGCTGAAATCTGTCTTTTCAAGATTAGTTCTAGAAAAAATTGTGCGATTTAAATCGCACGAATCAAAGTTCGCTTTACTTAGGTCGCTATCTGAAAATTCTGCTTCATTCAGTTTACACGATACAAAGAACTGCCCCACAAGTTTTAATTCATTAAAAATTGCATAACTGAGATTGCAGTCAAAAAACGATATGTCAATCAAAAACGTATTACATGTATTAAAAGCCGCTCCCATAAGTTTACAATGTGAGAACTTCACTTCTTTAAAGGTGGTGTTCACAATATTTGTATTACTTAAATTACATTCTATAAATTCACATTCCATGAATATTTGGTTATCCAAATATCCTTCGGAAAAGTTACATCCTTCAAAAACGCAATTTTCATATTCTGCTCTTGGCAAACGAGTTTTAGTATAATCTTCCCCTTTATAAATTGTGTCAATAATTAAATTGTTCAATTCGTCGTATCTATTTTTTATTGGATAATATTAGTGCTGGAATTTCTAAACTTCTAAACGCCTCATTATATGTGGCCATTTCAGTAGTAATAATCGCATTTTGCTCTGTTTTAAACATTCCCCATTGCGCTAAAAGGTCTTGTAGCCTAACCTTCGCACCTGCGGTAACTTTTGGTTCTACTACATCAATGTAACCTCTTAAATTTAATAATTGGGCATTTAACTTATTTTCAAAATTGATTACATCTTGAAAAGTTTTTTGATTCGGTTGTATTAAATTTTCTTCCCAAGCGGTAATTCGTTTCACTAAAGAATCTCCTTGCTTTAATAGAGATTCAGCTTTTTCATTGTCTTTTAAGAGTTTGGCATAATATTTCAATTGTGCCTTTGCCGAACGCATAGAATTCACTGAATTGTGCATATCTACCACAGCAGCCTCTATAGTCTTTAAAAGTTCTTGTTGCTCAGCATAATCGGCTAGGCTACTTTTCACTTTCGGGTTCGGTAAAATTTTGACGGTAGTTTCTGAGGTGCTTGTCCCTAAAGTTATTTTTAAGGTATAGTCTCCGGGGCCTACTGTTGAACCATCATGACCACCCAAAACAAACACCTTGTCAACTGCGGGCAAACTTTCTCTTTTAAAATCCCAAGTAAATCGATTATATCCTTTTTTAGAAGGTAACACATTTGGTTTAGATGGACCGCCAGGCCATGATTTGAAATCTTTTGGTTTTTGGTTGGAAATGGTACGAATGACTTCACCGTCTTTTATCACCTCTAATTTAAGTTCTGTACTATCTTGTTTTTCAATTAAATAGTAATCAAACGTTACTCCACTTTTAGGATTGCTCCCTAACCCCGGAACAGGTTTGTCACTTGATCCACCCATAAACAAATAGGTGTCTTTGGGTTGAAAAATAGAAACCTCTTGTTTGGGTGTTTTTATATTTTGTAACGTAGCCAAATCATCTAAAATCCAAAATGCACGACCGGCAGTGGCAACTACCAAATCATTATCTTGAATGGTTAGGTCATTTATAGGAGTCAAAGGTAGATTTAGTTGTAAGGGCTGCCAATATAGGCCGTCATCCAAAGAGATAAAAAGACCTGTTTCGGTACCTGCATATAGTAAACCTTTTACCTTTTTGTCTTCACGAACAACACGGGTAAATGTATTATCACCTGTTATTCCATTGGTAATCTTCATCCAAGTTGTTCCGTAATCAGTGGTTTTAAAAATATAGTTGTCAAAATCCATTGACTTATATCGCATAAGTACAATATAGGCCGTGGCTGGGTCATGTGGAGATACTTCAATACTATTAATAATTCCTTCTTTAATACCTGTTGGCGTAACGTTGGTCCAATTTACACCACCGTCTTTTGTAACATGTACCAAACCATCATCGCTGCCAGACCAAAGAACACCTTCTTCATGTGAAGACTCGGTAAGGTAAGTAAGCGTGTTGTATATTTCACCACCTGCAGCTTCGTTGGTAAATGGCCCACCTCCTAGACCGTGTTTGTCAGTTTCATTTCGGGTTAAATCGGGACTAATAACAGACCAGCTTTGGCCTTCGTCTGTAGATTTGAAAACAACGTTACCACCGTGGTAAATCGTTTTTCTGTCGTGTGGCGATGTAATAATCGGAGCATTCCAGTTATAGCGATATTTTGCATTTTCGGGCGAGATACTTAAACCAAGTTCTGGATATTCTTTAATAGGTTTTGATTCTTTTGTATTAGCATCCCACTTATCAATATTTCCTTGGTAAGTACCACCATAAATCAATTTTGGATTGTCTGGGTCAAAAGCTAAAAAAGCACTTTCTCCACCCGCAACTGCATACCAATCTTTCCAATCGATACCATCATCATTGGTTCTAGATGCTATGGCGACTGTAGAATTATCTTGCTGGCCACCATATACATTGTAAGGCACTAAATTATCTGTTATCACCCTATAAAATTGTGCTGTGTTTTGGTTTTCTTGGGTGCTCCAGCTTTTACCTCCATTGTTTGATACATTGGATCCGCCGTCATTTGAATTTATCATACGTTGATTGTTCAAAGGGTCGATCCATAAATGGTGATTGTCACCGTGCGGAGTAGATAATGGGGAAAAAGATTTGCCGCCATCAATGGATTTGGTCACTGGGGCGTTCAAAACATAAACAATATTCTCATTTTGTGTATCCGCAAAAATCTCCATGTAATACCATGATCGCGTAATATTGATACGGTCTTTATTGATCAGTGTCCACTTCTTACCCGCGTCATCAGATCTATAAACACCTCCTTTTTCGCCTTCAGCCTCAATTACAGCAAATACCCGCTCAGGATTTGCCCGAGATACTGAAACACCGATTTTACCCATTTCTTTAGGTAGACCTTCGGTTACTTGTTTCCAAGTATCTCCGCCATCGGTAGATTTGTAGATGCCCGAATTTTTACCGCCAGATTCCATCGTCCAAGGAAAACGTCTGTGTTGCCACATTGCAGCATACAGTATCGTTGGGTTCGTCATATCCATAGAAAGTGAAGAAGCACCTGTTATATTATCTATAAAAAGAACATTCTCCCAAGTTTCGCCACCATCTATAGTTTTATAAATACCACGTTGAGAAGAAGGTCCGTATTGTGCTCCTTGGGCTGAAATCAAAATAATATCAGGATTGGTTGGGTGTATGATAACATCAGAAATATGTCTAGTTTCATCTAACCCCATATGCTTCCATGTTTTACCTGCATCGGTAGATTTGTAAACACCATCACCCATAGAAGTCATTACCCCTCTAGCGGCATGTTCGCCCATACCGGCAATAACAATATTGGGATTGCTTTCAGATACGGAAATGGCACCTACGGTCGCAGTTTTCAAGAATCCGTCAGAAATATTATTCCATGTAATTCCGTCATCGGTAGTTTTCCAAATTCCACCTCCAACAGTTCCCATGTAATAGGTCATTGGTTGACCAACCACTCCGGTTGATGCAACACTTCTACCGCCTCTAAACGGACCTATATTTCGCCATTTTAATCCTTGAAAAAGTGAGTCTTCGAGTTTAATCGTTGGCTCGGTGACCTTATTTTTTCTACGTTGCGATTGAAGTGCTAAAGGAGAAATAAGGAGTAGTAAAAGTAAAAGTTTGATGGTTCTCATGATGTGGTTGGTTTTTGTTCTTTTTATTTGGAAAATTTATTCTTGACCTCCATTGCGTTTCGGACTTCTAGGATCAGGCCATGTGGCTTGTTCGCCAGTTCTTGAATCTTTTCCTAATACCGCTTTTTCCCTCGATGTTTTTTCAGGGTCTTCACACGCCATATAGGTTAGAATGGCTGTAAGAATTGCATTGTTGCGAACATCATCAAAAACGATTTTATCATACGTATCCAAGTTTGTATGCCACGTATAGTTCCAATAATCCCAACTTAGGGAGCTTAATGAAAAAGCGGGTGCACCGGCTGCAACAAAGGAAGCGTAATCAGAACCTCCACGGCCTGGCGACCCAGGGAACGTAGTTTCTATTTCATTTTTATACGTTTCAGGAACAGCCTCTAACCAACGACCTAAATAATCATAGGCATGAAGAAAACCTTGACCTGAAAGATTAACTACACGACCAGTACCATTATCTTGGTTGAAAACAGCTTGTACGCCTGCAACAATTTCTGGATGGTCTTGTACAAAAGAGCTTGAGCCGTTCAATCCTTGTTCTTCACTACCCCAATGCCCAATTAAGATGGTTCGTTTAGGGTTAGGATACACTTTTTTAAGGATACGGGCAGCCTCTAACATGGTAATAGTACCTGTACCATTATCTGTGGCACCTGTCGCTCCATCCCAAGAATCGAAATGTGCTGATAGAATTACATACTCATCTGGGAATTCAGTTCCTGGTATGGTAGCAATAGTATTGAAGGTCGGTACTTTACCCAAATCTTTCGATTCTGCTACTATTTTTATCTGTGGATCAACACCATGCTCAACCATACGGTATAACATGCCATAATCTTCTAAGGAGATATCTACAGCAGGAATTTTTTCGGTACCTGCACTGAATATCTTATTCGCTCCAAAACCTTCTGACCATCTTGATTGGGCAATACCTACTGCACCTGCTTTTTCAAAAGCAGCATTGATATTTCTACTGGTATACCCCGTATTACTAATATTCTGCCTCCAAATTTTTTCTAATGAATCGCGTTCCGTTTTCATTTTTTCAAAAGATACTTTGGTCGCGTATTCTTCCCAGTTTTCATCTGGTCGACCGGTAGGCTGTAACATGCTTACCATTACAATTTTACCTTTTACATTAGGTAGCCATTTAACAAAGGCCAAAGAATCAGAGAAGCTTGGTAATGTAATTAAAGATGCAGTAACGCCTTTTTTATGTGTACTAGGGTTCCAAGCCAATTGTGTGGCATGAAGTGATGCTACGCGAGGCGACACCATATCTACATGGGTGATGCCGCGTTGCCAACCTTTCCAAGTTCCCCATTGTTGGTTTTCTGCAGAAATGCCCCATTTTTTATAGGTGTTAATGGCCCAATCATGAGCAGTTTTCATTTCGGGGGTTCCTACTAATCTCGGTCCGTTAAGGTCCATTAATTCGAAGGCTAGTTGTTCAAGCTGTGAATTTCCATTACCTTCTTTTTCAATGGCGGCAACAATATCTTTTTGGGTTTGTGCAGTTATAATAGAACTGTAAAGTAATAGCGTTATAGCTAAAAGAGATAGTAGTTTTCTCATAAGAATATGTTCTTTGGTTTGAGTTAACTAAAGATAATACTATTGAAAAAAACAGTGTTCTGAAAGTGGTTAAAATTATAACGATTTATCCAACGCTAAAATAGTTTTCAATAACACATTGGCGCCGTTTGCCATATCGGAAGCGGAAGTGAATTCTTTCGGCGAATGACTAATGCCACCTTTGCTCGGAACGAATATCATTCCTGTAGGTGCAATTAATGCCATGTCTTGAGCATCATGGCCAGCACCACTTGGCATAGACTTATAACTTAGCCCAAGTGAATTGATGCTTTTTTCTATTTCCTTTTGAATAGTTGAATCCATTATTGCGGGATCAGCCGTGGTATCCAAAGCGTAAAACTTAATTTCGACACCCGATGCTTTACTAATCGCTAAAGCTCGTTTTTCAATTTCTTGATATACTTTTTCAATAACTTCGGATGAAAGGTCACGTATTTCTAGGCTAGAAACTACTTTGCCAGGAATCACATTGGGCGCACCCGGTTCAGCAGATATTCTGCCGACAGTGGCAACTTGAGCGCCCTCAAAACTAGTCGCTACCTCGTTTACGGCGATGATAAATTTTGCAGCGGCCAATAAGGCATCTTGTCTCGCATTCATAGGTGTGGTGCCCGCGTGATTGGCAAAACCATTGAATTCAACATTCCACCATTTTAGACCTACGATGCCTTCCACAATACCAATAGCAAGATTTTCTTTTTCTAGTATACCGCCTTGCTCAATATGTAATTCTAAGAACGCTGCAACATCCCCTTTTTTTCGAGCGACATCTGCAAGTCTGGTGGTATCACCACCTAATCGCATCATGCCTTCACCAATGGTATATCCTGTAGAATTTTTAACAGGAAATGCAGTTTTGTTCAATTGGCCAGCAATCGCTCTGCTACCTACAACACCACCTTCTTCATTTGAAAAAATAATAATTTCTAAAGGATGTTTTGTTTTAACGTTGTTTTCATCGAGCACCTTTAGAACTTCTAAGGCAGCCATGCTTCCAACACAGCCGTCATAATTTCCACCATGCGGCACACGGTCTATATGTGAACCAAAAGAAATTGGCTTTTTAGAAGCATTGGTTCCTTTTCGAATACCAATTATATTTCCGGCGAAATCGATATGGGTTTCTATGCCCATTTCTTTTAATTCGGAGATTACCCATTTTTGCGCGGCAAGATCTGCATCACTAAAAGCTACTCGTTCTGTTTCTCCGTTTTCTTGAATTCCAAATTGGGCTAGTTCGGTTATTCTTTTTTCTAAACGGTCTTGGTTAACCGTAAGTTGAGCATATAGCCCAATTATTGGATTAATCAGTAAAACGATAAACAGTAGACTTTTGTAATTTTTCATAGTATTCTAGTTGGTACTCAATTCATTTCTATTGTAAATACAATTGGCCATAGGTTGTGCACCTGCTAAAATGGCTAAGGTATTATCAACAGTCATGGTACACATTTTTGTGTAGGTGGTTTTTGTTAAACTGCCCAAATGTGCAGTAATTAAAACATTATCTAATTGTAAAAGTGGGTCGTTGGTATCGGGTGGTTCTTGTGCTAAAACGTCTGCTGCGAAACCTGCTATTTTTTTATTCTGTAAGGCACTGTACAATTCCTTTTGGTTTATGATACCACCTCTTGCGGTGTTTACCAATAAAGCATTAGATTTCATTTTTGAAAATGCGCTGGCATTCAATAAATTTTCTGTCTGTGGAGTCAAGGGCAGATGAAGACTAATACTATCTGATGTGCTTAAAAGTGCATCAAAATCTAAAAAAGGGTAGGGGACTTCTTCTTTTTTGGCACTCCAATACACAACGTTCATTCCCAAAGATGTTCCAATTTTCGCCACTTTTCTACCAATATTTCCCATACCGATAATACCTAAGGTTTTACCGTGACTTTCATCACCAATATAGGTACCTCTATCGGCCCATCTATTCTCTTTTACCATAGTAATGGCGTTATACAAATTGCGCTGAAGCATTAATAAAATAGCGATGGTATGTTCTGCAATAGTATCGGCGTTCGAATTAGGAGCGTTTACTACTTTTATATTTCTTTTAGTAGCTTCTGATACATCAATATTATCTAACCCTACGCCACATCTAGAAATTACTCGTAAGTGGGTAAGTTTATCCATTAAATCGGTACGAACTTGACCTTTACCTCGTGTGATTATAGCATCGATTCTTTCCGTTGAAATATAATGAAGTAGCGTTGTTTCATCAAAACCTTTCAAAATCTGTATATTCTCAGCAGCTTCCAATAGTTGCATTGCCTCATCTGCAACGGTTTCTAATAAAAGGATGTTCTTACTCATCAGATTTATGATAAAGGGTGGCGTCTTTAGATTTGTAACCACGGAAATCATTTCTTCCGGAGACATATATTCCTTCTTTATATAATTCGTCCTCGAATATTTTTGGGTCAATATAATCACCTGGCACAGAAGATAATTCCACTAAATTTCCAGATGGGTCACGAACAAACATTTGAATGGCACCATCAGGTAGTTGACGAACTTTCCCCCATGGTTTAATATCGATAACACCTAATTCCTTCATCCGAAAAAACATCGTATTAATATCATCTACCTGTACGCAAATATGCCCTCTAAATGAACAGGTATCTTCCCACTCAGTTAGATGCAATTGCTGTTCTTCGTTAAACTTAAAAAATGCCGTTGGATAATCGAATAGAAATGCGGGAATAGCCTCTAAGCCCAATTCTTCTTCATAAAATTTACAGGCTTCCTCTAAGTTGCTAACAACAAGTGCTACGTGATTTATTTTTACTGCTTTTGCCATTGTCTATTGTTTAAAGTCTTTTACAAAATCCCAATTAGGGGTAAGTCCTAAGCCTGGTTTATCAGGTGCTGTGAGCATACCTTCCTTATCCACGACTATATTTTCTTCCACCAAATCATACATCATTGGGTTGCCCCCTAATGAAAATTCAATAACATTTGCTGATGGGGAAGCGAACGCTACAGAAAGTCCCGCCATAAAAGAAAAGGCAGATCCCCAACAATGCGGTGCCAGTTCTAATTGATATGTATGTGCCAATTGCGATACACGCATGGCTTCGGTAATTCCACCAATAATGGCGCAATCAGGCTGTAAAACATCTAAAGCCCGTTCTGCAATTAAATCCCGTACGTCAAAAGCGGTGTATTCACTTTCGCCAGCTGCAATAGGTATAAAGGTATTCGCACGTACTTCTGCAGTACCGATTTTGTTATCGGGACTAATAGGCTCTTCAAACCAGTATAAATTACAATCTTCGACCCCTTTTGTAAATTGTTTGGCTTCTGGTACGCTAAAAGTACCATGAGCATCAGTCATTAATTTAATATGGTCAGGCAATGCTTCTCTTGCTGCTTTTACCCTTTTAATACTTTCGGCAACGGTTTGGTCCATAATACCAACGCGCATTTTTACCCCACTGAATCCTTTTGAGGTGTAGCCTAATAATTGTTCGCCTATAGCATCTGCTTTTGCCCAACCACCACTTGCATAAGCGGGCATTTTATCACGACAGCTGCCACCCAATAATTCAACTACTGGTGCGCCTAAAGTTTTGCCTTTAATATCCCACAGTGCGGTATCAATTCCGCTCATGGCAGAAATCGTTAATCCCCTTCTCCCTAAAATCGGGAATTTGCGTCCACGAGACAACGAGTAATGGTCTCTTGTTCCATTATAGATATGTTCCCATATACGAGATATATTACGGGCGTCTTTACCAATCAATTGTGGCTTCAGTTCATTTTCAATGCAGCTTACAATTGAAGCACATGAACCTGATGATCCTACTGCAGCTTTTGCTTCTCCAAAACCTTGAAGTCCTGTATCTGTAGTTACTACGACCAAGGTCATGTCAAAATTGGTCAGTAACCCATAATCTGAAAAGTGTTGTTTTTCTTTTGGGATAGGACAGCGTAACCAATACGCTTCTACATTGGTAATTTTCATTAGATAAGTGCTTTTAATGTATCGATTGATTTTTTGGTGAGCATAGTGTAAAACTCATCGGTAACGGCAGAACTACCATGGTCTTCTAAAAACTTCTTTTGTTCAGCAGTTAGGCCTTCAGGATTTGTTTCAATGGAATTCGGATATGGATTCGCAGGTGTACGGTCTAATGGTGAACAAAATTCTACCGACAGCACCTTGTCATATTCAATTTCTTTTAGCGTACTAATAATTTTAGGCCAGTTGAGGTGTCCCATACCTGGTGCCATACGATTGTTGTCGGCCACATGAAAATTAACAAGTCGTTTACCGATTTTTTTCATGGTATTGAACATATTTTCCTCCTCCAAGTTCATATGAAAAGTGTCTAGACAAACTCCGCAGTTCGGACCAACAGCTTCTGCCAATGCCAAAGCTTGTTCGCCTCGGTTAATGAAATAGGTTTCAAATCGGTTAATAGGTTCAATTCCGATTTTTAGCCCATGGTCTTCTGTGTATTTATATATTTCTTGAATCCCTTCAACTGCCCATTCCCATTCCTCTTCTGGTCTGGCATCGGGTACTATTTTACCAACTGTTGCAGGTACTAACGAAATAACCGTACCACCCAATTCATACACCATTTTGGCAACGTCTTTTACATATTGAACCGACATTTTACGTTGAGCCGGATTTTTAGCCAATAAATTTCTTTGCTCAAGCATAAGGGTAACAGATCCCCAGCACTTGATGCCATAGAGGTCTAAAAGCAATTGTGCCTTTTGAGTGTCATAGCTTTCTGGGGCACCCTGTATTTCGATATGAGTATAATCTAATTTATTAATTCTATTGAGTGTATGCTCTAGAGATTCGGCGCGCATCCAATTATGTATGGCTAATTCCATTTGTAAATTTTACGATTATACTTCCTATCCGATAAAGTCTATTTTTCTATGTGAACCATCACAGAACGGTTTGTTTTCCGATACACCACAACGGCAAAAACCGGTTGTACCTTCTTTGGTTACAATTTCACCAGATGCCAATTGTATTTCTAAGTTCCCCTTAATTTTTAACGGCCCGTTGTTAGCAACAATAATTGGAGTAACATTTGTTTCAATTGATTCTTTTTCTTCGCTCATTTCGTTTTTTATGTAATAGGTTAAAGCCCCAGTTGGGCAATTATTAATTTGTGATTTTAAGTCGGAGGTAGTAGCATTTTCTGGAGTTATCCAAGGTTTTTCAGTTGGTTTATATACTTTGGGAAGAGTATGGACACATACTTTTGAATGGATACATTTTTTTGGTTTCCAAACAATTATAAACTCACCGTTAGCGTATTCTTTGGTAATTTCTTTCTCCATGATTTATTGACCAATGTTAACACCTTTCATTACTATTTTTTTCCGTTCCAGATGCTTTTTTAAATATAGGGCAACAAAAGGACAAAGTAGAATTAAGGTTAAAACTTTTCCTTCTAAATCTACCGAATTCAATTCAATCAAAAATAAAAATTTAGAGTTTTAAGGTATGGAAAAAATGCCTCTTTTGATAGTTAAGTGTACATCAAATTGTTAAATATTGTCATTTTAGTGTTCAATAACTTAACAGTTTGTCCGTAGCTTCAACCGATATATTAATTGACTTGTTAGATGAGTTTTATGAGAATGATAGTGAATTTGAAACAGGTGCTCAGTATTGTTTACTAATGGATTTCTAATTTGCTTCTAAAGAATATGTATTTAATGTAGATATTGCAGCGTTGATTGTGAAGACAGATTGATATTAAAGTTTTAATTAACGATTTATTCTCATTTAATCTTTTTTATATTTATTCAAAATGATTGCATTAGAAGAACAACTTAAAAACCCGGTGTGGTATTCCTTAAACGAAACTCATAAAAAATTTGTTATAGAATATGACGGAGTTCAATTTTACAACCCAGAGGTGTGCACCTTTGGTGCTTTCTTTGATGAAACTAAAACAGCCAAAGCTTCTAATCAATATCTAAAAACCACAGACCATTTCTTTTTAGTTTCAGAGAATCAAACACCGATAATAGACGATGAAAAAGTTTTTCTAGAGAAGAAAATTGATGGATGTCAGATGGTTTTAAATGAGCTGACAGACGTTCAAATATCCGAAGACATTGTGCTTTTAGGACGTGAATTTATAGAGGAGATTTATGATTTAATTTGGTTGGTTATGCCTGGTTATTATAGAAAGAGAACTTATGAAATGGGTAACTATTTCGGGATATTTAAGAATGGTAAATTAGTATCAATAACCGGTCAGCGAATGCAAACGAATCAGTTTATTGAAGTAAGCGCGGTTGTAACGCATCCTGATTATGCGAGAAAAGGATTGGCAAAACAGCTAATTGCCCATACTACGAAAGAAATTTTAAAAGAAAATAAGAAACCTATTTTGCACACAAACAAAGGAAATCTTGCAATTCCTCTTTATGAGAAATTAGGTTTTGAACTAACAAGAGATATGAATTGGTGGTTGTATCGTAAAAAATAAAAAGTACAATTCAATGTATGATAACTTAAGATAGGATAATGAACCTACTTGTCGGTTATCCATAAAAGACTATTAGAGGTTAGCAGTATAGAGATAGGGAATGATAACAAGAGTTAAATCACAACTTCAATTCTTAAAGCTAAATTGTTAAAATTATCCTGGCTAACACATTCATTTATAGAATTATTAATATTACCAATTTTGAATATAAAGTCAATTACAAATTTTTCTCTATCAGATTTTAAATTGAAAAGGAAAAACGCAACGGAAATAAGAATCACATTATTCGAAAACCAAACCAATTCTGAAAGGACTCTAAACATCGGTTTGCAAGCAGGAAATTATTTTGATGGAATAAAAATAATTCAATCGGCAGATTGAACTTTTTATAATATGATATCTTTAGCTAGTTATTACTTGTTTTCCAAAATTCAAATAAAGGATTAATAGATAGCGAATAACTAAATAGTCTACAACCTTACTTCGATTTTTTAAATTTTAAACATATTAAATGAAAGTCTGTATTGCCGAAAAACCATCTGTAGCGAGAGAAATTGCTTCCGTTCTTGGGTCTACCACCAAACGTGATGGGTATTATGAAGGCAATGGATATGCTGTAACCTATACTTTTGGACATCTTTGTACGCTTAAAGAGCCAAACGATTATAAACCGCATTGGAAAAGTTGGGATTTAAACAATTTACCAATGTTACCAGAACATTTTGAAACCAAAATATCTAAAGATGCTGGTATTCGAAAACAGTTTAAAATTATTAAACAACTATTCGATAAAGCAGATGTTGTTATAAATTGTGGTGATGCTGGGCAAGAAGGAGAATTAATACAACGCTGGGTTTTAAATCAAGCGAATTACAAAGGCAAGGTAGAAAGGCTTTGGATTTCTTCGCTTACAACCGAAGCCATAACAGAAGGTTTCAAAAACTTAAAAGCATCTGAAGATTACGATAATTTATATTATGCAGGTTTTTCTCGTGCTATTGGAGATTGGCTTTTAGGTATGAATGCAACACGTTTGTACACTTTAAAACATGGTGGCTACAAACAAGTATTATCAGTTGGTCGTGTGCAAACGCCAACATTAGCTATGTTGGTTAATCGGTTTAAGGAGATAGAAAATTTTAAACCACAACCGTATTGGGAATTGCAAACGATCTATCGCGATACTTTATTTAGCTACGAAGAAGGGCGATTTCTTAACGTTGAAGATGGAGAGAAGTTAGCAAAAATTGTAAAAGAACACGATTTCGAAATTGTTTCTATTACAAAAAAGGCAGGTAATGAATATGCACCAAAGCTATTTGATTTAACAGGATTACAGGTCTATTGCAATACGAAATTTGGATTTTCTGCAGATGAAACCTTGAAGATTGTCCAAAAACTATACGAACAAAAAGTAGTTACTTATCCTAGAGTTGACACCACGTTTTTACCAAACGATGTTTACCCAAAAGTACATGGCATACTGAAAAATTTAACTAATTACACAGCTTTAACAGCGCCTTTGCTTGGAAAAAAATTAAAGAAGACGAAAAAGGTTTTCGATGATAGCAAAGT
This sequence comes from Maribacter orientalis, assembly GCF_900109345.1. Taxonomy (GTDB): domain Bacteria; phylum Bacteroidota; class Bacteroidia; order Flavobacteriales; family Flavobacteriaceae; genus Maribacter; species Maribacter orientalis. The sequence continues at coordinate 373,400 of NZ_FNZN01000004.1, read as the reverse complement.
AACAGATCACCACGCAATAATACCAACCGGGCAGCAAATGAATTTGCAATACAATCAGCAACAAGTTTACAATAGTATTGTACGCCGTTTTATAGCTGTCTTTTATCCAGATTGTAAAGTCTCTAATACTGCGGTTATTGGTAAAGCTGAAAAAGTAAAGTTTAAAACTACAGGGAAAGAGATTTTGGAAAAAGGTTGGCGTGTTGTTTTTGAAACTCCAAATTCTTCGTCTAAGGAATCTGGAATGCTACCAACATTTAAAAAAGGTGAAAAAGGGCCACACAAAACTTCATTTCTAGAAAAGCAAACCAAACCACCAAACCAATTTACAGAGGCCTCACTGCTACGCGCCATGGAAACTGCAGGAAAACAGGTAGACGACGATGAACTTCGTGAAATTATGAAAGAAAACGGTATTGGTCGCCCTTCTACACGTGCTAATATTATTGAAACGTTATTCCGTAGAAAATATATAAAAAGAAATAAAAAGCAAGTAATCCCTACGGATACTGGAATTCAATTAATAGATACCATTCAAAATGAATTATTAAAGTCTGCCGAGCTCACTGGCAAATGGGAAAAGCAGTTAAAGGACATTGAAAAAGGAACATTTAGTGCCGGAAGTTTTATTAAGCAAATGAAACAAATGGTAGATCGTTTGGTGTACGAAGTTAGAAGCGAAACTAAAAAAGCTAATATTTCGTCAGTACATAATAGGACTACTGGTACAAAGAAAAAAGCAGTGAATAAAACCTCAGGAATAGCATCTGAAAAATGTCCTAAATGTAAGAATGGATCTATACTGAAAGGAAAAAGTGCTTATGGATGTTCGGAATTTAAAAAGAACTGCGATTTTATTATTCCATTCATTTTTGAAGGTAAAATCATCTCAGAAAAACAGTACGTTAGATTGTTGCAAAAAGGGTCGACCGTAAATTTAAAAGGCTTCAAAGTTAATAATGCCGCTATTGAAGGACTTATAAGATTTGATGAAAATTGGAATCTAAAATTGGAATCTAAAAAGCAGTTGAACACTAAAACTGTTCCCGATTCGACAAGGTCATCCGAAGAAAATAGTTGTCCAAAATGTAACAAAGGAACTATTATTAAAGGAAAAACAGCTTATGGTTGTAGCCAATATAAAACAGGTTGTGATTTTCGATTTAGTTACGAATCCGTTCGTGAAAAAGCAAAAGGACAACAATTGACCAAAGACCTGGTTTTTAAAATATTTAGAGGAAACTAAATGTTTTGTGATAGTCTTCTTATTTGTTGTTTCATTTATATTGTCATCATCTGGTTTAAGTGGTCTATTGGGTGATTATGGAAAAGCTTATGCCGATTCTAGGCTTTATGCAATTCCGATGGAAATAGTGAAAAGATAATGAACAATGTATATCTAAGAGGTTTTTAATAATCGTATAATTTACTTTGATTTATTTATAGAAGCGGCTTCTAGAAATTTGTTGACCTCAAGCCAATGCATAAAGGAATCGAACCAACGGTTGCTTGTTCGATTGGGATTCCCAAGCCCAAAACCGTGGCCACCGTTTTGGTAAAGGTGAAACTCAACTGGAATTCCTGCTTTGTACCAAGATTCAATTACTCCAAATTGTCCCAGGAAAAGAAAATCATCCGTAGCAATAACACTAAACATAGGTGGTGCATCTTTAGGAACATCTACAGGTCCCATACCTCCATAGATAGGACCAATAAAAGCCAACTTCATGGTCTTGGAATTTAGGGTTGAATGCATGGTAAGCCCTGCGCCGGCAGAGAAGCCGATCATTCCAATTCTATTTGTGTCTACCCCCCACTCATCAGCTCGATCTATTATCATGGCATAAGCCGCTTCTGCATCTTCCAACTGATTAGATAAGTTACGTTGCTGGGTACTTGGCTGTGTTGTATTCTTCAATGTATTCGAAGTTTCTGACGGCGTTGGTCGTGGTCGATTCATCCAGATCTTAAAATCTTCAAGGGATTCATCAGTGGGTTTAAGGCGGTACTTTAATACAAATGCTGCGATACCTTGCTCAGCCAGTGCTTCCGCTACTTCCCAGCCTTCATTGCCCATGGAGAGCCACATAAAGCCTCCTCCTGGTGTTACGATTACCGCAGTGCCGTTAGCCTTTTCAGGATCTGGTAAAAAGGGGGTTAGTGTTGCTTCGGTTATATTTCGAGCCATAGGGTCTCCCCATTGGCGAAACCAGGTCTCAGAAGCAGGCTGGTTTTCGACCCCACCTGTATTAAGTGGAATGGCCGTTGGTTCTTCAGGGGCTGTAAGTGGATAGATTGTTCCGTCTTGGGCGATTGTTACTGAGGTAAAAAAAAGTGTTACGATAAAAACGAAACTTTTTGATAGGTTTAATGGAGTGTTCGACATGTTAAAGTGTTAAAATTACACTTAAATATATATAATGTTTACGATACTTTAAAATTTATTTCATTTTCTGATAAGTTGAAAATTTATTCTTTGCGATTAATTACCATTTAGAGGGCGCAATTTTATTTAATTTGAAATATTTTTGATGTATGATACTTAATATATATGATTGATAATAAGCTATATAAAAGTTTGCAAACGACTGTAAACGATAACAAACGATAGTAAGTGTTTAGAAGCCGAATAATAATTGTAGTCTGTTTTAGGTTTGCAGTGTCAAGTCAACGAGGCTTGATAGTATGAACTGTTTAACGATAAAATTATTTAAGATGAACGCACTAAAAAACAAAGTACAGTTGATTGGAAACTTGGGTCAGGACCCAGAAATTGTAAACTTAGAAGGAGGGACTAAATTGGCAAAATTTTCAATTGCCACTACCGATAGCTTCAAAAATGCGAAAGGCGAAAAAGTTGATGATACGCAATGGCATAATATTGTAGCTTGGGGAAAGACTGCAGAAATTGTAGAGAATTATTTGACAAAAGGAAAGCAAGTCGCTATCGAAGGGAAACTTACACATCGCTCATACGAAACTAAAGAAGGTGAGAAACGATATATCACTGAAATTAGATGTAATGAATTGTTGATGTTGGGGAAATAATCACTTCTTCAAAAGCCTTCGACTGCGCTTAAGATGACATTCTTAAAAGTAATTTGTTTGGTAATAAATCCCTTATTTAAAGGAGCTGAATATCTATTACCTAATTAAAAAAACTGAATTCGAATTATTAATGTCAGTCTGAGCGCAGTCGAAGACCTTAATGGTATTTAAACTTCCTATTTTTGCACACTATGATATCAACAGTACAAGAACTACTTCCTTTATTAAAAACCAATTTTGGCTATGATTCCTTTAAGCCAAATCAATTAGCAATAATAGAAGATGCCCTTAGCAAAAAAGATGTGTTGGCCATTATGCCGACTGGGGGAGGAAAATCGTTATGTTATCAATTGACGGCTTTAGCTTTGGAAGGTACGGCTATTGTTATTTCACCTTTGATTGCCTTAATGAAAGACCAGGTTGATGTTCTGCAGGCCAATGGTATTGCAGCTGCATATTACAATAGTTCTCAATCAGAAGAAACTCGTCAGGCAATTTTACAGCAATTAGAAAAGGGCGAATTGAAACTGTTCTATGTTGCTCCAGAAAGCTTAGGATTCTTTGACTCTATTTTAGAAAACTTGAAAATTAGCCTATTTGCAGTAGATGAAGCACATTGTATTTCTTCATGGGGTCATGATTTTAGACCTGCCTATACACAGTTGGGTAGTTTAAAAAAGCGTTTTCCGAATATACCTGTAATGGCACTTACAGCAACCGCTGATCGAACTACACAAGATGATATTGCCGACCAATTGAAGATTCCGAATGCAGAACGACATTTGGCGTCCTTTAATAGGCCTAATTTATATCTAGATGTTAAACCTGCGCAAGACCGAATTAAACATATACTCGATTTTTTGGAAGACCGCCCCAATGAAAGCGGAATCATTTATTGTTTGAGCCGAAAAAGTACGGAATCCATTGCTGAAAAGTTGCAAAAGGCCGGTTTCAAAGCTAAGGCCTATCATGCAGGTTTGTCATCTGAAGAACGGTCTAAAGTACAAGAAGAATTCATTACAGATAGAGTTCCCATCATTGCGGCAACAATTGCTTTTGGTATGGGAATCGATAAGAGTAATGTACGTTGGGTAATTCATTATAATCTTCCGAAGAATATCGAAGGATACTATCAAGAAATAGGTCGAGGTGGTCGAGATGGTCTTCCTGCCCATGCCTTGCTGTTTTACAGTTTTGCCGATGTAGCTCAGCTACGCCGATTTATCACGCAAAGTGAAAATGCAGATGTAGAATATGCCAAATTAGAACGGATGCAGCAATTTGCAGAGGCATTGAGTTGCCGTCGAATTGCATTGTTAAACTACTTTGGAGAGCAAGTTACCATAGGATGTGGTAATTGCGACATCTGTGCGAGTCCACCAGCATATTTTGATGCTACATTATTAGCTCAAAAAGTATGCTCTGGGGTTGCTCGATTACGTGAACGTGAACCTATGGGTATGGTTATCGATGTCTTAAGAGGAGCACAGAATGCCCAAGTATTAGAACGAGGATATCAAAATATTAAAACATATGGCGCTATTAAAGATGTTTCTTGGTTAGACTTACAACAGTATGTAATTCAGTTATTGAACCAAGGCGTGTTGGAGATTAATTTTAGGGAAGGTGCCAGATTGGGTTTGACGCCATTGGCTAAAGAAGTACTATTTTCCAATAAAAAGATTCAATTGGCAGTATTGCAAACTGAAAAGGAAAAGAAGAAAAGTACTGCCAAAGCCAAAACTCCAAAAACAGGGCTTTTCGAAAAGCTTCGCATGTTACGGCAGCGAATTGCCGAGGATCAGGGCGTGCCAGCTTATGTTGTTTTTGGTGATGCCAGTTTAAAGGATATGGAACTCAAGATGCCTAAAAATGAAAAAGAATTCATGGAGGTGTCTGGTGTAGGGCAGGCAAAATTAGAAAAATACGCTGATGTATTTATAAAGGAAATTGCCAAATATGCGCCAACCAAAAAATCAAAAAGAGCGACGCACGAGCAAACGTTCGATTTATTCTCTGACGGTTTAACAGTTTCTGAAATCGCAACCGCAAGAAACCTTTCTGAGAATACCATTTATGGTCACCTTATGAAAAAACATGCGGAAGGTGAAGAACTAGATTTGACTCAATTCGTTAGCGCAGATGAAATCGCCAAAATTGAGAAGGCTAAATCAGAGTTGATTGATGCCAATGGACTAAAAGACTATTTTGAATTTTTTGAAGAACAAATGCCGTATTGGAAAATTAAATTCGGATTGTATTTGTTAGATTCTTAAAGTTTTTAATCATCAATGCTAGAAAAGAGCATTTGCTTAAATTTCCAAGAGGTATTATCATCTACTGGGCCTTGGGTCTGTTTCATTAAAATTCCAATAATTTCTTCTTTTGGATCTGCAAAATATTGGGTATTAAAATAACCGCCCCATTCAAATGTTCCGTCACTACCTAGACCACCTGAAATTTCACCTTTTTCATTTACTACTGAAAATGCTAGTCCGTGGTATTTGGGACCATCCCAAATAGCTCCTATTTGATTACCTAAAATACTTCTTACCGTGGTTCTACTTAATAATCGCACTCCATTCAGTTCTCCCTCGTTTAGATACATCTGTAAAAATGTAGCGTAGTCTTTGGCTGTGCTTGAAAGGCCAGCACCACCAGAAAAGAACGTTTTTGCACCTTTTATAGGATAGTCTGTGTCGTAAAAGGTGACAGGGTATTTTATCCATTTTTCATTTTCTTTTTTTTGTACAGCTACCAATCTATTATAGTTTTCTTTCGGTTGGTAGAACCAAGTATCTTTCATGTTAAGTGGTTCGAAGATTCTTGTTTTTAAAAATTCATCAAATGGTACACCAGAAATTACTTCGATAAAATATCCTAAAACATCTAAACCTTCGCTATAGGTGAATGCTTCTCCCGGTTCATGATGTAAGGGTAGTTTTGCCAATTTTTTTACGCTTTCCGCAATGGTAATATTTTCTGTTGTAAATAGGTCGGTAACACTTGCTTTTGCATATATTTTCTTAAATCGCTCATCTCCATCAATTACGCCATAACCGATTCCAGAAGTATGCGTCAATAAATCTCGTATGGTAATTTGATTTTTCGCAGGTTTGGTAGTGTAAGTGCCATCGGTTTCATTAAAGGTATCTAGAATTTGTGCTTCACCGAATTCTGGAATATATTTAGATATATTATCATCTAACTGAAATTGACCTTCTTCCCAAAGCATCATTACGGCTGTTGAAGTTATTGCTTTTGTTTGAGATGCAATACGAAAAACGGCATCCTTATTCATCGGAATATTTGCTTCATTGTCTGCCATTCCATAGGCATTATAAAAAACAATCTTACCATTACGTGCAATTAGAGCAACAGCCCCAGGGATATTGCCATTAGTAACTTCTGCTGAGATCATGGCGTCTATTTTTGAAAGACGCTCTGCTGACATGCCTACGTCTTTTGCATTTCCTTCTGTTAATATCGGAGATTTTTGAAGAGAGGATGTTTGGGCAATGGACAACAGGGTGAAAAATGCGAAGAAAAAATTGATGAAAGTTTTCATTGGTTGAGTTTTTAGATGCTTGACTAAAGTACTCAAAGTTTTGTCAAACTTCAACAGTAATTTTTAACGAGTGATTCAATTAAACGACGTTAGAAATTAATCGTTACACCCATTTGACCCGGACCAAAATTTAGATTCCAACTCACCAATTTTTGTAGGTTGTTATATTTCTCGTCATATTTTTTGTCCAGATATCTATCTATTGATTCCACAGTAGCTATACTTATTGCGAATGCAAAAACCATATCGCTTAACCAATGTTGACCATCCCAAACTCTCGATATACCAGGTATGGTACCCACGGTATAAATACCTGCTTTTACCCACGGATTTTTAAATTGTTTTGCAATGGCATACGCATTGGTAAAAGCCAACAGAGCATGCCCTGATGGAAAAGAGTGAAAGTTTCTACTTGAATTAAAAGGGTCAAATGTATCCTTACCTAAATTAGCCAAAGGTCTTGCCCTGCCTACAATTGACTTTAACACTTGTTGTAAAAGTCCGGCAGAAGTTGCCGAAGAAATTAATAACACCCCTGTACGCCGTAATTTTTCATTTTTTGTAATCAATCCGGCAAAGTAAACCCCAGATGTGGCGATATAATTATTTTCTGGACTTCCATAGATCTCTCCATAATCACGTAGGAATTTTGGAATGCCTTCCCTATTATTTCTAATGAATCTCGAAGTGTTATCATCGGCTAAATATATTAAGCCGGTGCCACTAACAACAGCACCGAATTGGGCCCATTGTTTGCCTTGCCAATGTAAAGGACGTGCATATGAATATCCTACACCTTTGACCATAGTGCCAACATCGTAGGTGAACATATTCCAACGGGTCTGAGACGAATCTTTACTTGCCTCTTGGGCAGGTAAAAATGAACAACAGATTAGGAATAAGAGTGTTACTATCTTTTTCATACAACAAATTTAAACTTCTGTCGACTTTAAAAATAATCGGTAACCATTAATTTTGAGTTCAAATAGAAAAGGATTTTTCTAAAAGTATAAAGTTTGCGCTAACCGAAACGTATTGGCATGTGCTTCCACAATAATTTTAATGTCTTCGGAATATCCACCACCCATACTACATTGCACAGGGATTTTTAATTTTAGGCATGTGTCGAGTACATATTCATCTCGTTTTTTGCATCCATTTAATGTCAAACTCAAGGTGCCTAATTTATCACTTTCAAGAACATCAACACCACTTAGGTAAAAGATAAAATCTGGTTGTACTGCGTCAATTAATTTAGGTAAGTTCTCTTTTAGAACGGAGAGGTATGTTTTATCATCTGTACCTTTAGGTAATGGAATATCTAAATTTGATTGTTCTTTTTTAAATGGATAATTTCCTTCTCCATGCATTGAAAAGGTAAAAACTGAGCTGTCATTTTGAAAAATTTCAGCGGTTCCATTACCTTGGTGAACATCTAAATCTACAATGAGTATTTTTTTTGCTAGCCCTTTGCTCAATAGGTATTTTGCGCCAATGGCTTGGTCATTTAACATACAAAAAGCTTCCCCGTGATCACTGTATGCATGATGCGTACCTCCGGCAATATTCATCGCAATGCCGTACTTTAATGCGAATTCACATCCTTTTATGGTGCCGTCTGCAATAATCCGTTCTCGTTCCACTAAATCTTCTGAAAGGGGAAACCCTATTTTTCGTGACATTTTTGCTGAAATCATCATATTCAACAAATCGTAAAAATATTCAGGATCGTGAACGGCTACAATATACTTGTCATTAGGAATTTCAGGTTCGAAAAAGTTAGCTTCTGTACACGTTCCTTCGTGAAGCAATTGCTGAGGCAAAAGCTCATATTTTATCATTGGAAAACGATGCCTCTCTGGTAATGGATGTTTATAAATGGGATGGTAGGCTATTTTAAGCATTAGCTGGTCTATTTGTGTAGCTTTAGCTGAATACGCTTTCTAAGTACATCGACATCTATAACCTTCACAATTATTTGCTGATGCAAATGCACATGTTCATTAACATCTTTAACAAAAGAATCTGAAAGATTGGATACATGTATGAGTCCGCTTTCTTTGATGCCGATATCTACAAAACACCCAAAATTGGTAATGTTGTTTACGATACCGGGTAGTAATTGACCACTATGTAAATCAGTAATCGATTTAATGTTTTGGTCGAAGGTAAAAACTTTCGCTTTTTCTCGGCGGTCTAATCCAGGTTTTTCTAATTCTGAACGGATATCCTCTAAGGTTGGTAGACCAACATTTTCGGTGCAATATTTTTTTAATTCTATCTCCTTAAGTAACGATTTGTTGCCGATTAAGGATAGAATTTCGGTGCCTTTATCTTTAGCCATTTGCTTAACAATAGCATAGCTTTCTGGATGTACCGCAGAATCATCTAAAGGGTTATCAGCATCTTTTATTCGTAAAAATGCAGCTCCTTGTTCAAAGGCTTTACCTCCTAAGCGAGGTACATCCATGATTTCTTTTCTGCTTTTGAATGCGCCTTTTTCTTTTCTTTGGATAACAATGTTTTCAGCCAATTTTGGTCCGATACCTGAAACATAACTTAATAAGGGAACACTGGCTGTATTTATATTTACTCCAATGGAGTTTACACAACTTTCTACTACGACGTCAAGCGAATTTTTTAGTTTAGTCTGATCTACGTCATGCTGATATTGGCCAACACCTATAGACTTCGGGTCTATTTTAACCAGTTCTGCAAGTGGGTCGGCCAAACGTCTACCGATAGAAACTGCGCCACGTACGGTAACATCATAATTTGGAAATTCATCACGTGCAATCTTGGATGCCGAATAAATAGATGCCCCAGCTTCGCTGACTACAAATACTTCAACCGGATTATTGAATATCACTTTTTTGACAAGATGTTCGGTCTCTCTAGATGCTGTGCCATTTCCTATGGCGATAGCTTCAATTTTATAGGCATTAACTAACGAACTTAATTTTTTAATTGCACCGCTTACATCATTTTGAGGTGCATGCGGATAGATATTTTCATTATGCACTAAATTACTTTGAGCATCTAAACATACTACCTTACAGCCCGATTTAAAACCTGGGTCAATAGCAAGTATACGTTTTTCTCCCAAAGGAGCTCCTAATAGCAATTGTCTTAGATTATTGGAAAATACACTGATAGCCTCATCATCTGCCTTTTCTTTTGCAGCTTTTAATAGTTCGTTGGATAATGATGGAAATAATAATCTTTTATAGGCATCGGCTAGTGCCAATTTAATTTGTTTAGCGCAAGCGTTATTAGATTTGATAATTCTATTTTCAATTCGGTCTAATAATCGTTCGTCATCCAACTCAATTTTCACGCGGATAAATTTCTCCGACTCGGCTCGTAAAAAAGCTAAAAATCGGTGTGATGGGCATTTATTCAAAGGCTCGCTCCAATCAAAATAATCGCGATACTTCTGTGCTTTTTCGTCTTTTTTTTTGGTGGAAATAACCTTTGTGGAAATAATTGCGAAACGGGCTAATTGAGAGCGTATTTGACTTCTAATATCCGTTCGTTCGTTAATCCATTCAGAAATAATATGTCGAGCACCTTCAAGGGCATCATCTTCGTTTTCTACATCGTTATTGAGATACTTGGATGCTGTAAATTCAATATCATCATTTCGTTGTGCCATGATGATTTTTGCCAAAGGTTCAAGTCCGTTTTTACGGGCTACTTCTGCTTTGGTTTTTATACTCTTTTTGAAGGGGAGGTAAAGGTCTTCTAACTGCGTGATATCTTCTGCAGTTTCAAATTTAATACGAAGTTCAGGAGTTAAGGCATCTTGTTCCTCAACAGCTTTAATGATAGCTTTTTTACGTTTCTCTAGTGATTCAAACTGTTCTTTAAACTGTACTATGGCGCCAACTTGAACTTCGTCAAGATTGCCTGTTTTCTCTTTTCGATACCTTGAAATAAATGGGATTGTACAATCCTCATTTAAAAGTTCAATCGTGTTTTTCACTCCTTTTTCTGGGAGTTGCGTGTGTTTTAATATATAGCCAACTAGTTGGGCCGATTCCAATTTTGCCATTTGTATTGTGATAATTTTTAGGAGAGGTAATTAGTTTATTCCTTCCCCATTCCCAACTCCATCTTCATCAGGATTCACGAATACCAATTTTCCATCGGTATTTTCGGTCATTAAAATCATTCCTTCACTATCTACGCCACGAAGGGCACGAGGTGCTAAATTGATTAATACCGTTACTTTTTTTCCAACAATCTCTTCTGGAGTAAAGCTTTCTGCAATACCGGAAACTATAGTGCGTACATCTAAACCGGTATCTACTTTTAAAACTAAAAGCTTTTTGGCCTTAGCCATTTTTTCGGCTTCGATGATGGTACCTACACGCATGTCTAGCTTAGAAAAATCATCAAAGGTAATAGTGTCTTTTTGGAGCATTAGTTTTTTATTTTCGTTCGCGTTCGCTTTTTTGGTGGCCTCCAACTTGTCTAATTGTGCCTGAATTTCACTATCCTCAATTTTTCTAAAAAGTAATTCTGCTTGGTTGATTTGATGGTCTTCTGAAAGCAAAGCTTCGGCAGATGAAACTGATTCCCAACTTAGGCCTTTTATAGAGTTCAAGTTGATATGGAGTATATTTTTAAGTTTAGCAGAGGTAAATGGTAAAAATGGTTCGCTTAATACAGCTAAACCAGCAGCAATTTGCAAGGCTACGTTCATGATCGTTTTTACACGTTCTTCGTCAACCTTAATAACCTTCCAAGGTTCTGCATCGGCTAAATATTTGTTTCCTAAACGAGCCAGGTTCATTAATTCTTGTCCGGCCTCTCTAAATCGATAGCGTTCTATAGAACTGGATATGGTATCTGGAAATTTACTAAGTTGCTCAAGTGTTTCTGTGTCAACTTCAGATAAACTGCCAACATCGGGCACTTTTCCATTATAATATTTATTGGTCAATACTACTACCCGATTTATGAAATTCCCGAAAATAGCAACCAATTCATTGTTATTACGGGCTTGGAAATCTTTCCAAGTGAAATCGTTATCCTTAGTTTCTGGTGCATTCGCTGTTAACGTATAACGTAACGAATCTTGCAATTCTGGAAAATCAATTAAGTATTCGTGTAACCAAACTGCCCAGTTTTTAGAAGTGGATAGTTTGTTGCCTTCTAAATTTAAAAATTCGTTGGCAGGTACATTATCTGGTAAAATATAACTTCCTTCTGCTTTCAGCATTGAAGGGAAAATAATACAGTGAAAAACGATATTATCCTTCCCAATGAAATGAACCAATTTGGTGTCTTTGTCTTTCCAATAGGGTTCCCAATCTTTACCTTCACGGGCTGCCCATTCTTTGGTAGATGAAATGTATCCGATAGGTGCATCAAACCATACATACAATACTTTGCCTTCACCACCTTCCACTGGTACAGGTATACCCCAATCTAAATCTCTGGTAACAGCTCTTGGTTCTAGCCCGCCATCGATCCATGATTTACATTGTCCGTATACATTTGGCTTCCAATCGTCTTTATGCCCTTTAAGAATCCAATTTTTTAAAAATTCTTCATAACGATCTAAAGGCAAAAACCAGTGTTTCGTTTCTTTAGTGGTCGGTATTGTCCCTGTTATAGTTGATTTGGGATTTATTAAATCGGTCGCATTTAAGCTAGACCCACAATTTTCACACTGATCGCCATACGCTTCTTCATTGCCACATTTGGGACAGGTACCTATTACAAAACGATCTGCTAAAAACTGCTGGGCTTCCTCATCAAATAACTGCGCGGTAGTTTCTTCTATAAAATCTCCTTTTTCGTAAAGCTTAACAAAGAATTCTGATGCTGTTTCATGATGTATAGGTGCAGATGTTCTAGAATAGTTATCGAACGTAATTCCGAAATCCAAGAAAGACTGCTTAATTATCGCGTGGTATTTATCGATAATATCTTTTGGGGTTACGCCCTCTTTTTTAGCTTTCATTGAAATGGCTACGCCATGTTCATCGCTACCACAAACAAATGCAACATCTTTACCGGTTAATCTTAGGTAACGAGCGTAAATATCTGCGGGTACATAAACGCCAGCTAAATGACCAATGTGTATTGGACCATTCGTATAAGGTAAGGCAGCAGTAATCGTATATCTAGAGGGTGATTTAATATCGGACATCAAAATAAATTAAGCTACAAAAATACTGAATTTGATGGGAGAATCACCAAATACTTGCCAATTGTAATTAGCACTTAAATAGATTAAATGGTGATATCTTAAATAAAATAGATGATAAAAGTGTGTCTTGTCGATTATTTATACGAAAGATTTAAAAAAACTGTTTTTTTTATAAAAAATACTTAATTAATTACAATAATATAAATGATATGAGTGTTGGTAATTTTAAAAAATTAAGATTGGCTGAAGGCTTGCAAAAGATAGATGTAGAATCACAAAGAGAAGAAGCTAAAGTAGAGGATATAGCATTAGTCTATAAGGATAAGAACCATAGAGTAAAAAAGGTACTGTCTTTTAAAACGAAGAATGACAAGTCGAAATTAGCTTAAATAAAAAAGCCCTATTCATACGTATTGAATAGGGCCTTTTTATAATAGTGGGAAACAATTTAAGCTACCATCACGGATTTACTCATCTTTTGATTCTGTACACTTATACGATATATGTACTTTCCTGTTGATAGTTGTTCGGGCATGCGCTCTCGTATATTTATTTCGGTAGACCCTTCGAACATCATTTCATTAAAAACAGTGCCGACTCGTTGACCTAGGATATTAAAAAGTTGAATATCTACGTGTGCCGAAAAAGGCATTTCTAGATAAATATGTGGAGTACTATCCGTTGGATAAAATGGTTTGTGAACAACGGCATTCAACAAATCAGGATTGAAGGGTGTTTCAGCTTCTTCCTCAGTTGGTACTGGTGGTGTAACCTCACCATCGCTATACGCTATTTCTGGGAATGCTTCACCACTACAGCTAAAGCCTAAATTAACGGGTACATAAGGTTTGTAATTCAATAAATGAGCTTCCACTAAAGGAACATCTACACATAACCACTCGGCAAGTACGGTAGCATAAAGATCTCTAAAATCCATTGTGTACTCTAAGTTGCCCCTTCCATCTGGGTCATCTAAAGTTGGGTGGTCGCCAACAAAAGCACTGCCATTTAAACCTGAACCAAAGAATAATGTTGGGGAAGCTTTACCATGATCAGTACCGTTAGAACCATTTTCAAAAATACGTCGACCGAATTCTGAAAAAGTCATACTCAATACCTTATCGTCTTGTTGCGTAAATGCTAAATCTTCGTAGAAATTGTTGACTGCAACCGATAAAGTTGTCATTAATCGCGCATGAGCTTGAGGTTGATTACCATGGGTATCAAAACCTCCCATTGAAATCATAAATACTTTTGTACCTAAGTTTCCTTTTATTAATCTGGCTATAAGCGCCAATTGGCGTGCAAAGCCGTTTTCTTGATATTCTACTTGATTTTGTCCTCTTTCATAGGCCTCATGAATGAGTCCTGAGTATTCATACGTCGTATTGGCAACCCCTCTAAGAAACTTAAGTTGATCACCATACATGCAATTGTTAAAAAGTGTATCGTCTAAACCATAGACCACTCCAGATTCAGCAATTTCTTCGAGCTGATCAATGTTTGAGGTTACAAATGCATAATTAGTCTCGTCACCTTGAAAGACCAAACTACCAAATTGACCGATTTGAATAGCTGCTGGTGCAGCTGGTGGGTTTATTAAATAATCTGGATAAATATTTTCAAAATGTCTACCCATCCAACCAGTATTTAATCCACTAAAACCTGTTGTTTCTATATCGGTATTGGCAAAAATATCAGAACCTGTAAAATGCGAAAGACTTTGGCCTTCATAACCCACTCCATGTACAGCCTTAAATTGGCCTTCTTCCCACATGGGTGCCAAAGCATTCATATAAGATGGAACACCAAATTCATCAGTAAGTTTTAATACTTTACTTTCAGGGATATAAATATTTGGTCGTGCTTTAGCATAACTATCATACTGTTCTAAAGGTATAACGGTACTTAACCCATCATTACCCCCTGATAGTCTTATTAATATCAGAATATTGTCTGTTTCAGCTGCCGCAATACCTGCTGATAAGGGTGATGGGGCAGAAGCTGTTAACATGTTTGCGCCGAGCATCATAGATCCAGAACCGGCAATGCCCATTGCTTGTAAAAATGATCGACGGCTCCATGTTTTATGTTCGTCATCATGACCTTCATGTTGAAGACCTTTATATGGGGAGTGGTGTGTATTGCACATAACTGTAGGTATTATTTTAATTGAAACTCAGGTTGTCTAGCTAGATATTGCATTAAAAGATATACTTGAAAAGGGGCTTGTTGCCAAGTTGCCAATGTCCAAGATTCTTGGTTACCACCTTCATAGTATACTTCTTCAATATCACTTCTGAATATTGCGTATGCTTTTGCATATTCAGGTTCATCTAAAAGTCCTTTAGGGAGCATAAAATCGATAATTAGTCTAGCGACGGTATCTGGATTTGTGCTTGTTAAACCTGCATTCCCAGATATATCTAATCCTAATGTTCTAAATTGTTCATTATCGGCCATATAAAAGTTTTCCAATATGCTTTCAATAGTTAGCCAACGCCCAATCATAAAATTGGTGTTAATCCAAGATCTATCACGTTGCCATCCGGCCACATCAACAGGTTCAAAAATTTCTTGACTCAGAAGTGCGCTATAGTTCACCATTTCAGCAATATTCGTATCGGTATAGCTGAAATCCGTTTCTTTTAGGGTGTTAAAATAAAAATCTATCGGACTTTTAATGATTACACCAATTGCTTCGTCATCAAAGAAATGTTGACTTTTAAATAGCTGTCGTAAGACAGGTGCTATTTCGAAGTCATTAGATACGAAGGTTGCTGCCATACCCTCTATAATAGTTTGTGCATTATTTGCTTCATCTTTAGAATCTGGGTGAACGAAAAATTCATATAATTTGCGACAGATAAATTCTGCAATTTCTGGCGCTCTCTGATTAAAAAGAATATTGATAACATCATCATAACCCCAATTGCCGGTTTGCCCTAGAATAGTTTTGGATCCTGTATCGTGTTTAGTTGCATCAAAAGTTACTGGTGAACAGCCTATATCACTGCGTTCTACATATCCACTTAGAGCCCTGGCCGTTTCTATGATATCCTCTTCTGTATAGCCATTACCTTCACCTAGTGTGAAAAGCTCATATAACTCACGACCATAATTTTCGTTAGGATTGTTTCCATTGTTGAATACACCATCCAAATAATATAACATGGCATTGGTCAATCCTATTTCACTTACAAAAGTTTTAAAGTTACCTAGTGAATTGCGCTGTAGACAATTGATGTATTCATATAAATAAGAATTACAATTATAGACTTCTAGTTCTGTCACAAAATGGTTGCTCCAGAAAAAGCTTAGTCGATCTCTTAGATTATTATTTAATAATCCATTCGCATAATCTAATTGAAATTCAGATTTCTGCTGATTCTTCAATTGATTACGGGCATCGTCATCTTCAGGATAATTAGCATTGGTCCAATTCGCCCATGCTGGTGCGGGTAGAGGGGCCATGTTTAATGCTTGATCTACTAAATTATCTATTAAAGCTGCGGCAGATTGGCCGGTTGCTTGATTAATAGTAGTGACCGAGGCACTAAATCCTAATCTTCTGTATAAATGTGATGCTCTTAATTGGTCTAAATTAGCAGTATACGGAGCAAGAGTAGAAGTATTACAATTAATGAAATATTCCATAATCTTAAAATAGGCGTTTGTATTACGTTCGTAGAGTTGGGGCTCTTTAATCTAAACGTTTCGAAATTTGGTATAGTATTTTAAACTATCTATTTTCGATACTCAGGATTCAAATAACGATATTTATTAACAAAAAAGCGTCGAAAGACTCGTATTTTCGATGAATTACATAATCTTAAGGGATTATTATGGGAAAACATAATGAATTTGGTAAAGAAGGCGAGCAAATAGCGGTTGACTATTTAATGAAAAAAGGATACACTATTAATTATAAAAATTACAGATACCTTCAAGCAGAAATAGATATTATTGCTCAAATGAATGATACATTGGCCATTGTTGAAGTGAGATCAAGAAGATCCGATTATATTGAGAATATAGCAGAAACGGTAACCCCAAAAAAAATTAAGTTGTTGGTTATGGCTGCAAATCATTATGTTACCGAAAATGAAATAAATGCTGATGTGCGATTTGATATTATTACGATTCTTAAGAATAAAAGTCGTTTTGAACTAGAGCATTTAGAGTCTGCATTCTATCATTTTTAAGTAATCTACCGGCTTAGTAGATTTTATTTAAAAACATTTTGTTTTATTTGTAACAAGTTGTTATATTTGCACAACAACCAACTAACACAATGAAAACAATCTCATCAGTAGTAGAAGAGTACATTAAGAAAAAACCATTTCTACAAAGTGCTCTAGCACAAGGTATCATCAACCTTACGTCATTATCAAGAATAGTAAAACCAGAAATTGAACACGAATTAGGTAAAGACATTCGCAATGGCGCTATCGTAATGGCATTGAAACGATTATCTGATGATCTTGAATTTAGAGCGACCCATAAGATATTAAAGGTTCTAAAGAATATTGGAGAGATAACCGTACGTTCTTCACTTACAGATTATACTTTTTTAGCTTCGGATAAGATATTGGTACATCAAGCCAAGTTGCTTGAAGAAATCAACAATAATCAAGATGTTTTTTATACCTCTAGCCGAGGTGTGAATGAAATAAACATTGTTATTAGTAATGTGATGGACAAGACCGTTGAGCGATTGTTCAAAGATGAAAAATGTACTCAAAAAGCAGAAGAACTCTCATCAATAACGGTGAAATTACCAGCAGAAAACGTTTCTGTTCCAGGTATTTACTACTTCATATTTCAACGTTTAGCTTGGGAAGGAATTGTACTTTACGAAGTTATTTCTACTACAAATGAGTTTACCATTCTTGTGAACGATGAACAAGTTGATATAGCTTTCAAAACTATAAAAGACTTAAAGTCGCTTTAATTTTCTAGAAATTCAACAACTTCTTTATCTGATTCCGGTTTGGCGATAAAGCGTTTTTCGCTATCTAAAATAAAATAGGTAGGTGTGCTTTGGATATTAAAAGTTTTTGCATACTCACTTTCCCATCTTCCAAGAGCGATGGCATGACTAAAATTGGGTAGGGTAGCGGATACCTTTTTCCAATTTATTTTATCATCTTCTAATCCAATGGCTAGTACTTTTAAAGAATTAAAACCCTTTAATTCTTCATGTAATATTGGTAGTTCTTTAAGGCAATGTGAACAAGTACTGCTCCAAAATACCAATAAGTAGTTTTCTGCTTTTTCCATAGTAGAAAGAGCATGTTTTTTTCCATTTGATTCCCAAGTAATTTCGGGTGATTTCACACCTATTCTAAGTCTCGAAGAAGATTCAATATCGTCAACCATTTTTTGATTTCCATTGGCAATAGCTAATTTTTTTAAATGATTTGTGAACGTATAATCTTGTACAGAACCCAAAGTATTTGCTTCGGCTATTTCCCAGATTTGATGCAAGGCCTTTGTTTGAAAGTTTATAGGAGTACTTTTAATAATGTTAGCAACAGCTTTTACGTTTTTAATTACTTCTATTTCTAGTGCATCTTGGGTTGCAATATCTGTTGGTATGGCAGAGAAAATATAACTGGCCATCTTATCAGTGAGAAAATTAGAGCCTTGTAGAATTGGGTCGTTTAAATTTACATTATCAAAATGATGTTCCTTCTTATGTTTTAGAAATGTTTCTAAATCTTCATAATCTTCGGGAAGATAAGACCTATTCGCCTTTATGAATTTATGGGCTATAGTATTGGTGTGATTTTCCTCGTAGGACTTTTGAATGGTTTTTAACTCTTTAATAATATCAGAATACTCCTTCTTCGATTCATTTCCTTTTTCATAATAATCCATTAGCCTGTCTTGGGCCATTTTGATTTTAGAAAAATATTCATTGAACCACTTATTCTCTATTGAATTAGTAATTGTTAATCCGTCTTTAATGTTATAATTGAATTTTACCTCCTCCTTTTTATCATAGATAACATCAACATAAAATTCATTTTGTGGCACGGCATACACCAATCTATACATGCCGGGTTGCGCATTAATAGGTATTTCTAAGGTAAAGGAACCGTCTTTTACTGCTGTGTCTGCAGTATATCGTTCACCACCTGGGGTCAATTGATAAGCTATTAACCATTTGAAATCTTTAGCAGGAGAGAAATTACCAGCGATAGAACCTTGAGCGTTTAACCCAATTGAAATAAATAAAATGCAGTAAATAATAAAAACTTTCATAGAAAAGGGGAAACAATTATCGGACCAGAATTTCTTAAAAACAATTATATTTTAATGTTTTTTGATGTGCTAAAGGCCTTGTTCAATAATTTTTAGTTGATAATGAGCTGTAAGGGTTAATTGGCTAAGTTAATCTAATGGTACTTAAATTCTTTTATGATAACTCTATGCCAATTTCCATATGGCCAAGAGCTTCTGTTATTTTGATGATTTCTTTTTCATGAATAAAGCCATCAGATATGGCAACTTCATCTAAAAGTTGAGCTAGAATTTTCTTCTTGCTCAAAGACATTAGACTTAAAGTTTTAAAAGCTTTGTCTTTATTTAAATTTCTCGCCTGCCCAATAAAAAAGCTATCAAAACTAAACCGTTCCATTAATTGAGTAAGTAAATTCATTTCGGCAGGATCTACTTTACTGTCAGCTAATATTACATAATCTACCATTTTAACTACAGCTAATTTTTCCTCTCTTGTAAATTCCATACTGCTATTCCGTTTCTTCACCTAAACCAATGTTAATAAATGTATCTATGATTAAGGCCATTTCTTTTTTGTGAACCGACCCGTCAGATATGGCTACCTCGTCTAAAATTTTCACCAAAGCTTTCTTTTGCTCATGAGTTATGTTATAAAGGGTAACAAGCGCATTATCGTAATCTAGCTTTTTAGTTCGTTCTAAAAACGCATCATCAAAACCTAGGGTTTTTTTAAGCTCATTTAGTATTTCTAATTCTGCGGGGTGAACTTTACCGTCTGCTTGTATAACCTCGTAAATCATCTTTACAAAGGCTGCTTTTACAAACTCTTCAAACTTCATGTGTTTTTTTTAGAGTAGAAAGATAAGCAAAACCCCAGAAATTTTAAATGTACTTTATTATCGAGTTTTATAAGATTATTAAAACTTATCAAGGGATAGAGCTTTATGTTATTTTCCAAACGAATATGGACCATATACAGCATCTCTAAACTGTTTATGAAGACCTATTTGGTCATAAGGAAAAAGTTGTACAAAAAGAACGGCGGTTAAGTTGTTAACTGGATCCACCCAAAATAAAGTAGATGCAGCCCCATCCCAGTAAAATTCTCCTACTACGCCATTGTTTTCTTCAGGTGTTTTTGGTGGTGCTACCCTTACAGCAAAGTCGATACCGAAACCAACTTGACCTTTAGTAGGTAACCAAGAACGTTCAGTAACACTATCTGCCAATTGATTTGTTGCCATAAGTTGAATAGTTTCTGGTTTTAAAATTTTAACGGAATCTAAACTACCTTCATGAACTAGCATTTGGGAGAAACGCATATAGTTGTCTAAAGTTGAGGTAAGACCAGAACCACCTCGGGTAAGTGGCCAATGTTCAGTATAATTACTGTAGGTTATAGAATCTTGAACTAATTCACCTTCACCTTTTCTTATATATAGTTTTGCAAAACGGTCTCTGTCTTCACTGGGGATAAAATATCTGGTTTCGCTCATTTCAAGTGGGTCTAAAATATTTTTCCTGACATATTCCCCATAAGGTATGCCTGCTATTCGTTCTACCAATAATGCTTGTACATCAACACATGGGCCATATTCCCATTGTGTACCTGGCTGAAACCATAATGGCACTTTTCCCATTTTCTCACCCATTTGGGTTAGGGTATTTTCACGATTCATGGCATCGGCTTTTATCATAAGCTCACTCAGTCCAGGAATGTCTGCTCTGTTCGGAAAACCTGCGGTATGCCTAGTAATATCTCTTATACTCACTTCTCTTTTAAGTGGTTCGGTCATCACATTTCCATTTGAATCTACACCTGTGTAAACAGTCATATTTGAAAATTCTGGAAGGTATTTTGAGATGGGATCATCTAGTTTAAACTTACCTTGTTCGTAAAGGGTCATTAATGCTGTACCCGTAATAGGTTTGGTCATAGAATAAATTTGAACAATCGTATTCCGGTCCATTGGTTTTTTTGCATTTAGGTCTGCATAGCCAAAGGCATTGTAATATACTTCTTGACCTTCTTCAAAAATAAGTGCTGAAGCGCCCGCAATATTTTGAGTATCTACAAAATTTTGAAGTACTGAATCTATTCTTGCCTTAGCCGAAGGAGTTATGATTACTGGCTCTGCAACCACCGTTTCTTTTGGAGATTCTTTACAGGCAGATATAAATAAGAACAGTATAAAAAGGATGGGTAGTTTTTTCATATTAGATTGTTGACTGAGTGTTTTCTAAAAGTACTAAAAATTATATGGTGATTGCAATTTGATTACTTTGCTAATGAGAGAACTTGCTCCCAAATTTTAGCACTAATTTGCATACCTTCTTTATTGTTTTTTGCTCTAGTGGCTAAGGTACGTTCACCAGGATAAAATGTGGCACCTCCATTTTTCATAGGATGAACATCATGAGTATATTGTATAATTTCATTCACTAGTTTTTCCTGTAATTCGCTATCTGAGAAAACTCTTGGGTCTACACATAAAAACACTTGTGAAATAGCAGTTTCAGAACTTTTTTGACCAATTTTATAGGTAGAATTTCCTGCGGATAACAAGGTGGCCAACATATCTAAAACCATAGACAGTGCAGAACCTTTCCAATACCCAATAGGTAATGCACGCCCAGAAGCTATAATGTCTTTAGGGTTTTTGCTTAGTTGATTTTTAGTGTCCCAGCCACCATGAAATGGTAATTGTTCCTCTTTTAAATCCAGGTTTTCCATTTTGCCAAATGAAAATTGCGAGAGTGCCATGTCTAAGACTACGTGACCTTCTTTTCTAGGAATCGAAATGACCAAAGGATTATTTCCTATTCTATTTTCTTTACCTCCCCAAGCTGGCATATTGGGTGTGGTATTGGTAAACATAATTGAAATACAGCCCTGTTCAGATGCTCGCCATCCATAAGTTCCGCCACGCATCCAATGGTTGGTATTGCGTAGTGCTACCATACCCATGCCATGTTCTTTTGCTAATAAAATCGCTCTGTCAGTACAGGTGATGGCATTTAATATACCTGAGCCAAGGTTACCTTCCCATCTTTCAATACTTCCCATTGATGCTATTAGTGTTGGGATGGAATCTACTTTTACCAGACCTTTATTAACGTAATCTAAAAATATAGGCACTCTGTTAATACCATGAGAATTAATACCGTCTAATGTACTTTCGGTATGTATATTCGCCAATATTTTGGCCTGTTCTTTTGAGAAAGAATATTTCTGGAATGCAGATTCTAAAACCCGTCTCATTTCATGAGATGAAATTTTTACTTCCCTCAACGTACGTATTATTTAAAATTAGTTTCTTTCGTCAAGATACGATAGTTGAGAACTTTTTTTGAAATTATGAATTATTATAATTGGAGGGATTCTATTTCTTATTCAGATTGAAATTAATATTATATTCGAAATAGGGAAAATTTATATATGAGTATAGATTTTTAAAAGACAATTCCCCTAATTCGTTAGTCTCTAGACATTACCGATAGATTTATGAATATGATTTATAACATCGTTTTCCTTTTCATGAAAGAAACCATCCGATAGAGCTACATCTTCTAATATTTTCACAAGTCTATCTTTCTTTTCTTGTGGCATTCCATTAAGAATCACGATGCTTTGCTCGGTATCAATCGTTCGGGCTTGAATTAAAAAATTACTGTCAAAATCAATGATTTCCATCAATTTGCTCAATGCATCGATTTCGCCCTTATGAACTTCACCATCTGCCACGATTACAGAATCTATTACATTAACCATTGCCAATTTTTCAGATATATCAAATTTCATTTTAAACAATTTGTTTTTCTTTTATTTCGAATGGCTTCAAAGCCAAGTATGCTCTATCTACGGATCGTATGTTTTCAAAAACTAATAATAAACGTAATCCGTTTCGGGTCTGTTTCTCTTTTATTTTACACTGCTGTGCGTGCGATTGAACATATTGTAAAACTCTTGTAAAGTTAGGTGTCTGATAAAATGCTGACTGTTGGTCACTAATGAAATAACCAATCATTTTGCCTTGTTTCATGACTATTTTCTCCAAGCCAATGCTATTTGCGATCCACTTAATACGAACAGAATTTAATAAGTCTGCTGCTTGATCTGGTAATTCACCAAAACGATCTACTAATTGTGCTTCGAATTTTTGAAGAGCAATTTCATTCTTAACTTGATTTAAATCAGTGTATAAGGTAAGTCTTTCAGTTATATTGTTAATATAATCGTCTGGGAAGAGTAATTCAAAATCTGAATCGATTTGCGTTTCCTTAACAAAAATTTTCTCATGTGGACCTTCAACCTCGTCATACAAGTCTTTAAACTCATTTTCTTTTAGCTCGTCAATAGCTTCTGCTAATATTTTTTGATAGGTTTCAAAACCTATTTCGTTAATAAAACCACTTTGTTCACCTCCTAATAAATCTCCTGCACCCCTTATTTCCAAATCTTTCATAGCAATATTGAAACCACTTCCTAATTCGGTAAATTGCTCTAGAGCTTCAATTCGTTTACGGGCATCGTTTGTCATTACTTCGTAAGGCGGAGTTATGAAATAACAAAATGCTTTTTTATTGCCACGGCCAACACGACCTCTCATTTGATGTAGATCGCTTAAACCAAAATTATTGGCATTGTTGATGAATATGGTATTGGCATTGGTAACGTCTAAACCACTTTCTACAATGGTCGTAGAAACTAGAACATCGAATTCGCTATTCATAAAACCTAGCATAAGGGCTTCTAATTTCTTTCCTTCCATTTGCCCGTGACCAACAGCTACTTTTGCATCGGGTACCAAACGCTGGATCATACCAGCTACTTCCTTGATATTTTCAATGCGATTATGGATAAAGAAAATTTGCCCGCCTCTTTCAATTTCATAACTAATTGCATCTCGAATTATTTCTTCATTGAACCGCACAACTTGACTTTCAATAGGATATCTATTCGGTGGAGCTGTTGTGATCGTAGAAAGGTCGCGAGCAGCCATAAGACTAAATTGAAGGGTACGCGGTATAGGTGTAGCGGTCAACGTGAGCACATCAACATTCTCTTTAATAGATTTTAATTTATCCTTCACGGCAACACCAAACTTTTGTTCTTCATCTACAATTAAAAGACCAAGGTCTTTGAACTGTACATTCTTGTTCACCAACTGATGTGTACCAATAATGATATCGACCTTGCCTGCAGCTAGTCGTTCTATAGTATCTTTTTTCTCTTTAGCCGTCCGAAATCTGTTCAAGTAATCTACCGTTACCGGCATGTCTTTTAAACGTTCCGTAAAAGTACGGTGGTGTTGAAATGCCAAAATTGTGGTCGGTACTAAAATGGCTACTTGTTTACCATTATCAACTGCTTTAAACGCGGCTCGAATGGCAACTTCGGTTTTTCCAAACCCTACATCTCCACATATTAAGCGATCCATAGGTCGCTCACTTTCCATATCTCTTTTTACATCTTCGGTAGCCGTACTTTGGTCTGGAGTATCTTCGTAAATAAAAGACGCTTCTAGTTCATTCTGTAAATAACTATCCGGATTGTATTGAAATCCTTTTTCCAGTCTTCGTTTTGCATAAACCTTTATAAGATTAAAGGCAATTTTCTTGACTCGGCTCTTGGTTTTATCCTTTATTTTTTTCCAGGCACCAGAACCTAATTTGTAGATTTTTGGAGGTGTTCCGTCCTTACCGTTAAACTTTGAAATTTTGTGCAATGAGTGTATACTTACGTATAAAATATCGCGCTCGCCATACATCAATTTTATGGCTTCTTGTTTTTTACCTTCAACATCTATTTTTTGAAGTCCACCGAACTTACCAATACCATGGTCAATGTGAGTTACATAATCACCTATTTCAAGTTTGTTCAGTTCCTTTAATGTAATCGCTTGCTTTTTTGCATAGCCGTTTTTTACATGAAACTTATGATAACGTTCAAAAATTTGATGGTCGGTATAACAAACTAATTTTTGGTCGTCATCGACAAAACCTTGAAACAATGGAAAAACAATTATTTGATAGTGAACGTGCTCGTTTACCTCTTCAAAAATATCATGAAAACGTTTTGCCTGTTGTTCGCTAGCACAGAAAATATAATTCGTATACCCTTGCTCACGGTACCCATTAAGATTTTCGATAAGCAAGTCGAATTTCTTATTGAATGAAGGCTGAGGTTTGGTATGAAATTCTATAAGAGATTCTGAGTTACGTTTAGCATCTTGGGTTAAAAGAGCGAAATCTGAAAGATGCTTCCTAAACTCTGTACCACCCATAAACAATTCTTCTGGCTCGGCATGTTTAATATCTTTCGAGAGTTTGGTGAAAGCTTCTTTTGCCTTTTCAAAGAAATCATCTAAACGGTCATATAGCAAGTCTGTGTTTTTTGCAAAAACCAATGTTTTTGATGCGACATAGGTTAAAAAACTCTGTCTTTTCTCCGTTAAAAATTTATTGGCCATATTTGGCACAATAGTTATTGACTTTACTTTTTCTTTAGAAAGTTGTGTTTCTACGTCAAAGGTTCTAATACTATCTATTTCATCGCCAAAAAACTCAATACGATATGGTTCATCGTGAGAAAACGAATACACGTCAACAATACCGCCCCGTACCGAAAATTCGCCGGGTTCGGTTACAAAATCGACCCGCTTAAATTTATATTCGAATAAGATTTCATTTAAAAAATCTAAGGAGAGCGTATCTCCTAATTTCATTTTTAAGGTGTTCTTATCAAGTTCTTTACGCGTTACCACTTTTTCAAAAAGCGCATCGGGATACGTAACAATTACCGCCGGTTTTTTTCTAGAATTTATTCTATTTAATACCTCGGCACGTAAAAGAACATTGGCATTATCGGTTTCTTCAATTTGATAGGGTCTCCTATAACTACCTGGGTAAAAAAGAACATTATCTTCGCCAATAAGGCGCTCTAAATCATTTAAGTAATAGGCGGCTTCTTCCTTGTCATTGAATATGGCTAGAAAAGGACGCTCTGAATCTTTAAAAACATTTGCTAAAACAAAGGAGAGAGATGAACCTACAAGCCCTTTTAATTGAATGTTTTTTGATCCCGAATTTTCAGAATCGGCAATAGATTTCTGCAGTTTCCCTATTTGGGGAGACTGACCGTACTGTTGTTGGATAGAAGAATGACTCAACAATTTAAAATTTGTGCAAATATAAGAATACCTAAGAAACGATCAGAGTGCAATTTTTAGATTACCAGTTTGAAGTTGGGACATATTATTTTAAATAATAGGGAAACGATAATAAATTCAAATCATTGTTTGGATAAGCCCTTATAAACGTTCTTGCAATTTTTTAAAAGGATTAGTATTTCTGTTTTTAAAGCCGTGTATGCTTATTGTTATGAGAAGAATAATACACCCAATTAAAGCAGTGTACGCAATAGAATTATAGGAGCCTTCATGTCTACTATATATGGCGAACAAAGCCCATATGCCAACTAATGCAAATTCACGCATATTCCTTTTCCAAATCATCAATAAATTGAGAATTATTGCCACTACTATCATACTAATTGTCCAAGCTTGTTCAGAAAGTATACCACCATTCCAATTAAGTTTACTTAAGTATGCTGAAATATTTGCAATGGTAGCGACAGAAATCCATCCGCTATAGATACAAATGGGCCACCAAACGAATGCTATCGTAGAAATGGGAGCGTCCCAACGTTCCATATTAGTGTTTAGAATAATCTTAATAAGTGAAATTAGAATACCGAACATGATAAGTACCGAAAGCCCAGTATAGTTATAAACAAAGGCAAATACCCAACAACAATTTAAAATATTGGCCAAAACGAACCAGTAGCCTGTCTGTTCTATGAATATGCTTTCTTTTTCACTAAAAAAGGCTCTGCGAACTTGAAATATACCATAAGCCAATAATGCTAAAAATATGATTCCCCAAATGGCAAAGGCATAGCTAGCGGGCGTAAACAGGTTTACATACCTTGAGCTAATTTCACCAATAGTGGTGCCATTAAACTCCATTATCTGAGAAATATAATTTACGGCAATGACAAAAATAACCGACATTAGGTTTAGAATGGATAGCTTTTTCTTCATAATGCTTAAAGCTAGTATGATAAATTAAAGAAAAGAACTTTTTGTAAAATTAAATGGGCTTTTTTCGAAAAGAGCGTTTCTTTTTCACCTCTTTTATCGGTACGGGTAGCACTGCATCACCTAAAAGAGCAAATACTTCACACCCATCACAAGGTTCTAGAGTATAATTACCAGTAAATTCTCCAAACGCGGGAAGAATCATTTGAGATTCCGTTTTATAAAAACAGGGTAATCTTACCGATTGTCGTCCTAACCCGCTTAATCTTATTGCGGGATGAATATGACCAGAAAAATTAAAAAATCCGTCACGTTCTTCTGGGTGATGGGTCAATAAAAAGGAATCTAAAACTAACTCAGAAATCACCTTTATGTGGATAGTCTCATATTTCAATGGAGAAATAATATCATGGTTACCGCTTACCAAAACAATTTCTGCATTGGTTGATTGTACCCAGTCTTCAAACAAGGTCCATTCTATATTTAGGGCAGAATGGAATAGGTCCCCTAAAAAAAGAACAGTTTTTGGTTTAAAATGTTCAACCACCAAAGTAAGTGAATCAAAATTCTGTTGTACCGCTAGTTGTGGTACGGCAGCACCATATTTTCTAAAATGGGAAACTTTGCCCAAATGAACATCACTGATTAGCAGCATTGATTGCTCTTTCCAAAACAATGCGCCAGAGAAGTGCATTTCAAAATATTGTTCTTGAAGGGAAATCAAATGGGTCATGAATGCAAAATTACCTATTTCTTCATCAATAGTGCTGCCATCTTTTTAATACGGTCAGCCAATTTTTCACTGGATAATTTTTCGCGACTCATTCGGTCCGTTATCAGTGGAAAGGAAAATGGGGTTGGTTTTGCGCATTCTTTCCAAACGATATCTTGGGAGGCAATACGTTCTAATGAAAGTCGTAAACGACCTTCTTCCAATTGATGTTCAAAAGTTTCGGTAAAGGCTTGTTGAAACAATAAATTATCTGGTTCATAATCTCTAAATACATCGAACAGTAATTGAGAGCTGCTTTGTAAATGCTTCATTTTAATGCCTTTCTTTGGGTAGCCGGTAAACACCATTCCGCTGATAATGGCAACATCCCTAAACCTACGGCGTGCCATTTCTGTGGCATTGAGACTTTTCTGTAAATCATCCAACATAAAATCTACCGTAAACAGATCATTATCCAGAACTTGCTGAATATCTATCTGTTGGTCCGATAAGAGTTCGAATCCGTAATCATTGAAGGCCAATGAAAAGGTTATTGGGGAAAGCAAGCTAATGCGATAGCCTAATAAACTGCCCATAGCCTCATGTACAAAACGACCTTCAAAAGGATAAAAAAGGTGATGGTAACCATCACGGGTCTTAAAAGTTTCAATTAAAAATTCTGATGGCTTCGGTACTATACTATCTCTTCGTTGGCGCTTAAAAAGTGGCGCCAATGCACGTATTTCTATGGATTGGTTTTTTAGAGGTTCACTAGAGCTATACAACTCATTTCTTAGTAATTCGGACATTTGTGCTGATAGGGTTAAGCGACTCCCCATCCAACTAGAGATTTTATTGGTTTTTTTATTGGAGTTCCTTACTTGTACGGTCATTTCCTTAATTCGGATAAACTCTAGATTTCTTCCTGCAAAAGTAAACACATCTCCTTTGTTTAGTTTTGATATGAAGAATTCTTCAATAGAACCGATATATCCTCCTTTTTGATATTTCACGGCCAAATTAACATCGCCTACAATGGTACCGATCTGGAAACGATGTCTCATGGCAACACCACGATTATTCACTTTGAATTTACCATCTTCTTCAATGTCTACTTTTTTGTACTCATCATAGCTTTGAAGACTTTGGCTCCCCATCACCAAAAAGTTCAAAAGCCATTGCCATTTTTCTTCAGTAAGGGTTTGGTAGCAAAAGGTCTGCTTAACCTCATTATAGAGTTCCTTTGGGTAGAATCCGTCTGAAATTGCCAAAGTGGTCAAATATTGTAAAAGCACATCATAACTGTTGAGGTAGGGCATGCGATCTTCAACCGT
Source organism: Maribacter orientalis (assembly GCF_900109345.1). GTDB lineage: Bacteria > Bacteroidota > Bacteroidia > Flavobacteriales > Flavobacteriaceae > Maribacter > Maribacter orientalis. The sequence continues at coordinate 344,224 of NZ_FNZN01000004.1, read as the reverse complement.
ATTCTGTTTTACCGCTTTTTGTAATGCAGATGCTTCTATAAGTTCTATGGCGTGTGTAGGTAAAAAATAGATAACACTTTCTTTACCCGGACTGTGACCACTACGACCTGCACGTTGTAAAAAACGGGCAACCCCTTTAGGCCCACCAATTTGAATAACGGTTTCCACCGGTGCAAAATCTACCCCCAAATCTAAACTTGAGGTGCACACTACTGCTTTTAAACTTTCATTTCTAATAGCATTTTCTACCCAAACCCTGGTTTCTTTATTTATGCTACCATGGTGCATTGCTATTTCACCGGCATATTCAGGGTGTTTCTCCAATATTTTCTGAAACCAAATTTCACATTGGCTACGCGTATTAGTGAACAGTAAAGTGGTTTTACTAGAATTGATTATGGGGATAACATCTTCTAGCAAATGAAGCCCCAAATGACCGCGCCATGGAAAGGTTTCCATTTTTTTTGGGATGATACTTTTTACGGTAATCTTTTTGTTGAGATTGGCTTTTATAAGAACAGAGTTGTCCAAAGCATGTGATTCAATTCCTAATAAAACATCTCGTGCTTGTTCTAAATTACCTATGGTTGCAGATATCCCCCATATTCTTAAATGTGGAGAAACATTTTTTAATCGGGATAGAGCAAGCTCCATTTGTACACCTCGTTTCGTCCCTAAAATTTCATGCCACTCATCAACAACAATAGCGGTGCAATCTTTAAAAATTTTATCATAACCTGTAGTTGCCAGTAATAGCTGCAAACTTTCTGGTGTGGTTATCAACAAATCGGGCATTTGCTTTTTTTGTTGTGCCCGCTCTTTGGTAGAAGTATCTCCTGATCGAATACCAACGGTCATTTGTGTGCTTAGATCCAGCGTAATACGTTCTGCCGACTGTTTTATTTCTTGTGATAGTGCACGTAGCGGAGTAATCCAAATAGCTTTTAAACCCTTTTTGTGTTTGGTTTTGTAATCCGGATTGTTTTTAATATAGTTTAGAACAATGGGAAACCAGAGCGCGTAGGTTTTTCCACTGCCTGTTGGGGCATTTAAAAGTCCATTTTTACCCTGTAGAAAAGCTTTCCAAGTGTCTTTTTGGAATTTAAAAGGTTTCCAATTTTGTTCTTGGAACCAATTTTTAGCGATATCGTAGAGTTCCTCTCTGTTCATTAGGGGATTAATAATTTTAAATCCTCAAGAGTATTCGCTTCATGAATATTCTTATCCTTTCTCCATCGTAACATTCTTGGGAAACGGGTAGCGACACCACTTTTATGTCGTTTTGATAAAGCGATACCTTCAAAAGCAATTTCAAAAACATGGTAAGGAGTAACGCTACGTACGGGACCAAATCGTTCTAAGGTGTTTTTTTTAATCCAGGCATCCAGCTTTCCAAATTCCGTATCCGTTAATCCAGAATAAGCTTTGGCAAAAGTCATCAATTCTTTTTCACCTTCTTCGTTTTCACTCCAAAGTGCAAAAGTGTAATCGGTAAAAAGATTACTTCTTCTTCCGTGACCTCTCATGGCGTAGGTGAGGACGGCATCTATGGTTAATGGGTCTACTTTCCATTTCCACCAGTCGCCTTTTTTTCGTCCTACCAAGTACGGCGAATCCTTTCTTTTCAACATAAGTCCTTCACTATGCATTTCACGAGAACGGTCTCTTTCTTTCGCTAATTCATCCCAAGAACTAAAATGCTTTGTTACAGATAAGTGAAGTGGAATACTACTTTGGCTACCCCCTGTAACCTTGTTTTGATTATTTTCATTGGTTACCATTTTAAATAATTTCTCCAAAATTTCTCTACGTTCAATAAAAGGGAGTTGTCTAATATCTTTTCCTTCCCATTCTAAAACATCATAGGCTTTTAAAATAACGGGTACTTTTTTTAATAATGCCGCGGATATAGTTTTTCTGCCAATACGGGTTTGTAGGTCGTTAAAAGTGCCAATGTTTCCTTTAGGGAAAGGAAGTATTTCACCATCTATGACCGTACCGTTTGGTATAACTCCTATAAATTTTTCAAATTCGGGAAATTTGTCGGTCACCAATTCTTCGCCGCGGCTCCAAACAAATAATTCATCATTTCTTAAGATTACTTGCGAACGTATACCATCCCATTTATGCTCTGCGGACCATTCTTGAATGTCACCCAAATCTGAAGCCTCCCCTTCTATAGCATACGCCAAGTAAAAAGGATAGGGTTTGGAGAGATAGTCACTTTCATTTTTTTCAAGTACTAATTGTTGAAAGGTGATTATATTTGGATCCCAATTACCCATTAATTTGTAGGCCAAAATATCTTCATCTATTTCAGTAGCTTTTGCCAAAGCTCTTGTCATTAGTTTTTGACTGACACCAATTCTGAATCCTCCAGTGATTAATTTTGTAAAAACAAAGCGTTCGTAATAATTGAGAACTTTCCAGTTTTCATAGAGATAGGCTTTTTTATCATCATCGGTCTTCTTTTTTAAGGCAATCATTTCCTCTAAAAATACAGTCAGACTTTTATCTGAAGATTGATTAGCTGCAGGTATGACCAAGGCAATGGTTTCTGCCAAATCACCTACAATGTGATAGCTCTCTTCAAATAACCATAAAGGAATTTGTGCTAATTCTGATGCCCAAGTTCTAAGAAGGGTTGTATTAACCGGTCGTGGTGGTCTGCGATGCGAGAGTATGGCAATTGTCCAAACTTTATCCGCATCGTTAGCTTTAAGAAAGTAATCGGTCAATGCTTGCACCTTAACCGTAGTTTTGTTGGTGCTGTCTAATGTTTTTATGAGGAGTGCAAAATTTTTCATGCTGTAGCGGTAGCTTTTGAAGCTAAGGCGGCTTCTGTTTCTTCCTCCCCATATTGTGTTGCCTCGGTTCGGGCATCATAACCTTGCTCACGTAGATATTTTGAAAATATATCCGTATAACCATGTGTGCAAATTATCTTCTCAGCTCCAGTAGCTTCAATACTCTCTAAAAGTCCGGGCCAATCGCAATGATCGCTAAGTACAAAGCCTTTATCTATGGCCCTACGTCTACGGGCACCTCTAAAAGTCATCCATCCACTAGCTGAAGCGGTTACGTATGGTACCATTTTTCTAATCCAAGTACTACCATGGGCACTTGGTGGTGCCAATACTATATTTCCTAACAGTTGTTCTTTTTTTGTTTCTTTGGTGATGAGTGTTGTTTTCGGGAAATCTACAAATGGTCTCAATACTTCGGTCATATTTTCTATAGCGCCATGGGTATATATATCTCCAATGTCTGTATTCAGGTGTTTCAATAATCGCTGTGCTTTGCCTAAACTATAGCCAAAGAGTATGGATGTTTTGCCCTCGGCTCTATTTTCTGCCCACCAATTATTTATATTCTCGAAAACTTCAACTTGTGGCGTCCATTTAAAAGCTGGTAATCCGAAAGTACATTCGGTGATAAACGTATCGCATTTAATGGGTTCATAGGGAGTTGAAATTCCGTCAATTTCCGTTTTGTAATCACCGGTAAATACCCATACTTCCCCTTTGTGTTCAACACGTATTTGAGAAGATCCAATAATATGACCTGCAGGATGTAGACTAAATTTTACATTGTTGATGGTAAAGGTTTCGCCCCAATCTTTTCCTACTACATTAATTTCCCCTAATCGATGTGAAATAATGGGAACATTTCTTTGGTGTGTAATGTATTGTTTATGTCCATAACGACTATGGTCGGCATGGCCGTGAGAAATAATGGCTTTGTTAACAGGTTTCCAAGGATCAAGGTAAACTTGGGCCTTTTCACAGTATATACCATTACTAGTAAATTGTAAAAGAGGTGATTTCATAGCCTACGAAAGTTACAATTTTTTGAAAACAACAAAGTTGTGCCAGATATAAACTTTAACCTCTAAAAAAATTATATTTGCTCAATAATTAAAAAATAAGATATGTCTTTTGCAGATTTATATACAAGTGGTGAGCACAGGAGAAATTTAGCCCATTTTGCCGCATTGGCAACCTTGGCGTCTATTGACGGTGAAATAAGCACAGAAGAAAAAAAATTATTGGATCGTTTTGCGATTAAATTGGATATTACCAAGGCCGAGTATGAGGAGGTCTTAAAAAAGGAAAATAAATATTCCATTGATTCAACACCTGATTCTGAGAAAAGATTGGAGCGTTTATATGATCTTTTTACAATCATTTATTCGGATCACGAGATTGATGATGAAGAGCGTATTTTGATTAAAAAATATGCCCTAGGACTTGGCTTTACAGAAGAAAAAGCTGATGAAGTTATTGAACGTTCTGTTGCTATTTTTGGTGGTAAAATAGATTTCGAAGATTATCTATACCTTGTTAAACACTAACGTGCCAAAAGAAAGAAAATAAAAAGGGAGCATTTTGCTCCCTTTTTTTATTGATACTTATTTAAAAATTCCTGAAGTTTTTCTACCATATTACGACTTCCACAGAAGAAAGGAACGCGTTGGTGCAATTCAGTGGGTTCAATATCCATAATACGATTTACTCCACCAATTGCAAGTCCATTGGCCTGTTCTGCGATAAAGGCCATAGGGTTACATTCATATAGAAGCCTAAGCTTGCCACTTTGGGTTACACTACTTTTTGGGTACATGTAAATACCACCTTTTATCATGTTTCTATGAAAATCTGAAACTAACGAACCAATGTACCTAGACGTATAAGGTCTATCTCCTTCTTCCATCTGACAGTATTTTATGTAATCTTTTACACCTTGATGAAAATGAACATAATTACCTTCATTTACAGAATAGATAGTACCATTTTCTGGAAATTTCATGTTGGGGTGCGATAGATAAAAAGTACCCAAGGCAGGGTTTAAAGTAAAACCATTTACGCCGTCACCAGTTGTATAGACCAACATGGTTGAAGTGCCGTATACTATATACCCTGCAGCGACTTGTTTATTGCCTGGTTGTAAAAAGTCTTCTATGGTAACAGGCGTTCCAACAGGCGTAACCCTTCTATAAATTGAGAAAATTGTTCCAACAGATACATTTACATCAATATTCGATGATCCATCTAAAGGGTCGATAAGCACAACATATTTGTTCTGATGATTATCATCATTACTGTTGATGCTTATAAAACTATCTTCTTCTTCCGAGGCAATGCCGCATACAATTTCGCGATTTTTTAAGGTTTGAATAAATTTTTCATTCGCAAATAAATCTAATTTTTGCTGATCCTCCCCTTGAATATTTGTCTCACCGACCCCACCTAAAATGTCAATTAAACCAGCTTTACTAACCTCATGATTAACAACTTTCGCTGCTAATCTAATGGCATTAATGAGTTTTGATAATTCTCCTGAAGAATATTGAAAAGAATCTTGATTTTCAATAATAAATTCTCCAAGGGTTTGATTTTTTTTAGGTAACATGTTTTAGTTTATAGTTATATACAAATATCCGATATTTTGTTAAACGTTCAAGTTTGGTATTAATTTCATTTTTTAAATTTATAACTTTGTGTTTTATTTGTAACAATTATGGAATACACAATCAGAACCGCCCAAAAAGGAGATATGAAGCAAGTACTTCAATTGATTCATGAATTAGCCACTTTTGAAAAGGAAGAAAATGCGGTAGAAATTAGTGAGCAAAATCTTGTGGAAGATGGTTTTGGTAAGCAGAAGCTGTTTCATTGCTTTGTCGCTGAAAAGGAAGAAAAAATTGTCGGTATGGCATTGGTCTATCCAAGATATTCTACATGGAAAGGACCAGTTATTCATTTAGAGGATTTAATCGTAACCAAAGAAATGCGTGGTACCGGTTTAGGTACTGCACTTTTAGACGAGGTTGTAAAATATGGAAACGACTTAGGTGTTAAGAGAATTAGCTGGGAGGTAATAGACTGGAACGAACCTGCAATAGGATTTTATGAAAGTAAAGGAGCGAACGTAATGCGGGATTGGGATGTTGTACAGTTAGATGAAGCAGGTATAAAAAATTATTTAAACGCAATAGCGTAAACAAAGAGAGATTGATTTAAGATAAAAGAAGGCTATGAGGGTTTTTAAATTTGGTGGTGCATCGGTTAAAGATGCAGATGCAGTAAGAAATGTTGTTAAGGTTTTAAAAGAAGTAGGGTATGAAAATACGTTGCTAGTTGTTTCTGCCATGGGTAAAACCACAAATGCCATGGAAGATATAATAAACGCATATTTTAATGATAAAAAAGACATACCATCGAAGGTTGCAGAAATGGTAGATTACCACCTTGGTATTGTCTCTGAATTATTTCCTAATGCTCAACACTCCATTTACAAGGAAATTAAAGTTCTAGTTGATGAAATAAATGGTTTTCTCGTGTGGAACAAATCACCTAATTACAACTTTGTATATGATCAAGTTGTAGGGTATGGTGAATTGATTTCAACCACAATAATTAGCGCATATTTCAAAGAAATCGGTATCTCAAATAATTGGTTAGATGTGAGAAACTTTATAAAAACAGATAGTAGTTATAGAGATACTACTGTTAATTGGGAGCGTACACAAGAGAATGTAACCAAAATAGACAAGAAAGTTTTAAATATTACTCAAGGTTTTTTGGGTAGCGATGATAATAATTTCACTACTACTTTAGGTAGAGAAGGTTCAGATTATACGGCAGCAATTTTGGCTTTTTGTTTAAATGCAGACTCTGTAACTATTTGGAAGGATGTACCTGGTGTTTTAAATGCCGACCCACGGTATTTTAAAGAAACGCAATTATTGAACAATATCTCATACAGAGAAGCAATAGAATTAGCTTTTTACGGGGCGTCGGTTATTCACCCAAAAACATTGCAGCCATTGCAAAGAAAAGAAATACCATTACACGTTAAATCGTTTATAAACCCTACGAATAAAGGAACAACTGTTGGTAAAGGTATTGGTATCGAGCCAAAGGTTCCGTGTTTCATTGTTAAAAAGAATCAAGTTTTAATAAAATTATCTTCGCTCGATTTTTCATTTATAGTAGAGGATAGTATCAGCGAACTTTTCAAGTTATTTCATCAGCATAAGATTAAGGTAGATCTTATTCAGAACTCTGCTATTAGTTTTTCGGTTTGTATAGATAATAAGTTTGGAGGTTTAGATGCGATGCTTCAGCAATTGAAAAGTAAATTTAAGGTTGCCTATCATGAGAATGTATCCTTATATACTATTCGTCATTTTGATACGCTATCATTAGAATCATTACAGAATGGTAATGAGTTGCTTTTAGAACAGCGAGGTACAGAAACCGTACAGCTGGTTGTGAAGTAATTCCCTTTTAATTTCACCTTGTTTAAAAGCGAAGCTACTACTGCTATTTTCCTATATTTACAGTCTAATTGAGGATGATATATGGGTTTAGTTACCTCCAAAGAAGTTGCCAAGGCTATTAATCTTGCTAAATATGGAGTATTCGGTACTTTTATTGGTTGGGTTTTATTAAAAGTCACTCGATTATCGGGTATCAATAGGTATTATGATTCCATTGCCCATTTGGAAGGTGAAGCTTATGCCGATGCTATTTTAGAGCATTTTGAAATCGACTACGAAATTCCTGAGGAAGACTATAAAAGATTGCCAAAAGAAGGACCGTATATTACCATTAGCAATCATCCTTTAGGTGCTATTGATGGTATTTTGCTTTTTAAGTTAATGGTGAAACAACGGCCTGACTATAAGATAATGGCTAATTTTCTATTACAGAGGATGGTGCCATTAGCGCCTTTTATTTTACCGGTAAATCCTTTTACCGACCATAAAGACGCAAGAAGTAGTATCGCAGGGTTTAAGAATACACTACAACATTTAAAAGATGGTCATGTATTAGGCGTTTTTCCTGCTGGTGAGGTATCTACTATTAAAGAAGGTAAAATGATGGTAGATAAGCCTTGGGAAGAGGCTGCCATAAAATTGATTAGAAAGGCTGATGTGCCAGTAGTACCTATATATTTTCATGCAAAGAATAGTGGACTGTTTTATCGTATTGCCAAATTGGGCGATTCATTACGAACCGCAATGATTCCTTCTCAAGTTTTTACTCAAAGAAATAGGCCTATTAAAGTTAGAATAGGACAGCCAATTTCTGTCGTTACCCAAAAGGAGCAAGAAAGTTTGGAAGAATATACAGATTTGCTACGTCGCAAGACCTATATCTTATCGAACGCATATGAAAAAGAACGTTTAATAGACCAAATACCAACTTCTCTTAAACTTCCTAAGCAACCTAAGAAAATAGCTACAGCTGTTCGGAAAGAGGTAATGGAGGGTGAGATTGAGAAGCTTAGGGAAAAAGATTGTCGTTTATTGCAAAGCAAGAACTACGAAGTGTTTTTAGCCAAGGAAAAGGATATGCCTTTTATCTTAAAGGAAATAGGAAGACAGCGAGAAGTTACTTTTAGAGCTATTGGTGAAGGTACCAATAAGGCGATAGATTTAGATAGTTTCGATTCGTATTACCACCATTTATTTCTTTGGGATGATGAGGCGAAATGTATTGTCGGCGCATACAGAATGGGAATGGGTTCTGAAATTTTTCCACAATATGGTATTGACGGATTCTACGTTCAAGATCTGTTTAGAGTTGAACCAGAATTATATGATATGATGCAGCACTCTATAGAAATGGGTAGAGCGTATATCACAAAAGAATATCAACAAAAACCAATGCCCTTATTTTTACTTTGGAAGGGTATTGTACATACTACCTTAAGATTCCCTGAGCATAAATACCTAATTGGTGGAGTAAGTATTAGTAATCAGTTTTCAAATTTTTCGAAATCATTGATGATCGAGTTTATGAAATCTAATTACTGGGATCCATATGTGGCGCAGTATATAAGGCCAAAAAAAGAATTTAAGGTAAAACTTAATGATGCCGATAAAGAGTTTGTATTTGATGAAACTCAGGCAGATTTAAATAAGTTCGATCGATTGATTGATGAGGTAGAGCCAGGTAATTTGAGGTTGCCTGTATTAATTAAAAAATACATTAAACAAAACGCAAGGGTAGTTGCTTTTAATGTAGATCCTCTATTTAACAATTCTGTTGATGGTTTAATGTATATTAAGATTGCAGATTTACCTGAAAGTACCGTTAAACCGGTAATGGAAGAATTTCAGGCTGAATTGGAACGTAGACTTCAAGAAGCTCAAAATCATGAGAAGGAGTAATTTAATCAACACCGACCACGCGACTTCTTCGTTCAAAAAGTACATTATCGATCCATTGTCCATTTAATTTTCCAACACGTTCTCGTGTACCTATTAGTCTAAAGCCTACTGCTTCATGTAGCTTAATACTACCGTGGTTGGTTGGGAAAATTCCGGATTGTAATGTCCAAATGCCTTCTTGTTCACTGGCATCTATTAAATGTTTCAATAATAATTTGCCAATACCATTACCTCTACTAGCTTTTGAAATGTAGACGCTGACTTCTGCGACCCCACCATAGACGCATCTGCTAGAAACAGGTGATAGTGCCACCCATCCCGCGATAGTATTAGAGCTTTCTGCTACAAACCTACAAGCGGTCATATGTGCGTTGTCCCAAGCTTCAAAGGAGGGAACATTAGTTTCAAAAGTTGCAAAACCTGTAGTGATACCTTCTTTGTAAATAGCAGCAACAGAGTCCCAATCTGTTGCTGACATTTTTCTAATAGTTACCTTCTTCATAGGTTCGATAATTAACAGCAACCTTGGCCTGGTAGGCATGAAGATTCCATAGCCTCTGTAGTTTCAGGTATACCACAAGTTTCTTTTGCTTTGCAATCTGTTTTTTCAATCCCTAAATGTAGTAGTAGACTATTACCCTTATTTTGATAGGATAAAACAAACAACTGAGCAGTATGAAATAAGGCATTGCTATATTCGAATTTAACTTCAACATCTTTTTCCATAGGTTTTATTTTATCTACCTTATTTAAAATGGCCAATGCTTTATAGGCAGACATATAATCTCTTTTTCCAATCTCTTGTGGACTTTCCCATAGTTGAATAATCGTTTCTTTCCAGAAATCGGTGCCTGCACCACAATCAACAGAATCAATAGTAATGTTTTTTACTTCTGTGATATGGTAATTTGCACCAACCAATAAACCAGGTGCATATTCAAATACTAAACTTTTATCTGAGTTTTCCTTTAATAAGGCTAGAAATTCATTTGTTTTCATGTTTTGAAATTTTAATTAACAACAATTGCTTTTAGTAGTATTGAAGAAGGAATTAAAAAGGGCCTGTATTTCTGTCCATTTCGGTAGATTAATACAATAACAAACCTTCTTACCTTCAATTTCTCCCTTTATAAGATTAATGCTTTTTAGTTCTTTTAAATGCTGTGATATGGTTGGCTGTGCTAGTCCAATTTCATCAACGATATCATTACAAATACAAGAATCTTGATGACTTATATATTGTAAGATGGCAATACGAGCAGGATTAGATAATACCTTAAAAATGACTGCTAATTCGTTTTGCTCTATATTAAATATTTGTGTTTTAGTAACGCCCATATCATATTTATATATTGCAATATTACGATAATAAATTAAATAATAAAAGTCGGATAGAATTTTACCCGACTTATTTTTTTAAAGACTTTTAAACCAATCTTGAAAATACTCCCCAACTACGGGAGTTGGAACTTTTTTTTCATTAGCGGCATTAATTACACTCATCACTATGAGTACTACACATATTAAAAATGCAAAACATCCTACAATAGGTATCCAACTAAGTACGAGGGCAAGAAGCCAAATACCCAAAGTTTGCCTTATATAATAGCTACCTAGCTCAGTTTTGTTGCTACCGTTCATAATTATAGCCACTATCCACCCAATTAAAGTAATATGAGCAATAATTGCCACAGTTTTACCGCTATCAGGGTTGTTGGTGTCAAAGGTTTTTTTTACATCATCTGAAAATTCCTTTGCAGATTCTTTAGCTTTATCAAAAGCATCTTCAGCCTTATCTCCTAAATCTTTATTCTCGTCTGACATTTTAGTTGTTATTTGGTGGTTATTAGTAATGTTAAATGTAGCAAATATTTGAACATCATAAAAATGCTTTATCAATAGGTTCCCAAAGTTCTATTTTATTACCATCAGGATCTAGAATCCAACCAAATTTCCCATAGTCAAATTCCTGAATTTCAACAACTACCGTACACCTTCTTCTTTTAAAACCTGTATTAATTCCACTAAATTTTCGACCCTAAAATTCATCATAAAACTCGATGTGCTAGGCTCAAAATAGGTGGTGTCATCCTTCATAGGACTCCATTGTGTAGAGCAGTCATTTCCCTCTTTATTTTTCCACCAAAATGTACTCCCATATTGGTCGGTATTTAGGCCTAAATGCTTATTGTACCAGTCTTTTACCTTGCTGGGATCCTTTGTTTTAAAAAAGAAACCTCCTAATCCGGTAATTCTTTTTTTCATGATTACTTTATTTTATTTCTTTATATTTTTCTCATACAAGGTAATCCAATCCTTAGTTGTCACCTTAGTGCATAATTCTCCAATTAGGGTATAGGGAATGTCATTTAAGTTTTTAAACCGAATGCAACTTTTACCCATGTTTAGTTTGAGTTTACAATGCTTCGGATATTCTGCAACAAACCAGTCTAATAAATTAGTGTTGGCGTAAATACCAGAATGATATAGCGCTATAAAATTCTTTTGTGATGCCAGGTTGATGAACGGTAAGGGTAATTCTGGGTTTACATGATACCCAGGCGGATACACTGAATGTGGTACAACATATCCCAGCATACCATAGCTTAGTTGCTCTTTAAACCCCTGTGGTAAATTTTGTAAAATAACAGTGCGTATTTTTTCAATCACTTCACGACGTTCTCGAGGAAGTTGGTCCACATAATCTTTAGGTGAATTGGCGACATATTTCATTTTAAGCAATAAATTTTGCTTTTATTTTATTGACTATAGTTTGGGCTAATTTTACTTTACTTTCAACCGTCCAACCAGCTACGTGGGGTGAAAGTATTACTTGGTCAGAGTTTATTAAATATTGAAAGGCGTCAGGTAAATTATTCTCTGAAAACATATTCTCGAAAGAAGCTTTTTCATACTCTAATACATCTAACCCCGCACCTAGAACTTTACCAGATTTCAATGATTCTACCAAATCTGAGGTTATGATACATTTTCCTCTAGCGGTATTTATAATCCAAATAGGATTTTGAAACTTTTCCAGAAATACGGAGTTTATCATTCCGATTGTCAATTCTGTTTGAGGTACATGTAAACTTACTACATCAACACGATTTTGAAATTCCATAATCCCAACTTGACGCGCATTTTCATCTTCTACACCGCCTTGTATATCATAGCAGATAACTTCTTCAACATCAAAACCTATTAGCTTTTTAGCAAAGGCTTTGCCCATATTACCATAGCCAATAATACCAACTATTTTACCTTCTAATTCTAAGCCTCTATTGCCTTCACGGTCCCATTTGCCACTTCTCACTTCTCGGTCAGCGGAATTTAATTTATTAAATAGGGATAACAGCATACCCAAGGCGTGCTCACCAACTGCATTTCGATTACCTTCTGGGGCAGCAGCAAGAAATATGCCTAGAGATTTGGCATATTTTGTGTCAATATTTTCGAGTCCGGCACCTAATCGACCAATAAATTTAAGATTCTTCGCCTTGTCTAAAAATTGAGAGTCTATAGTAAATCGACTACGAATTATTAAACCATCGTACTGGTCAATTTTGTTTTCAATTTCTTTTTTAGATGAGGAGTAATCTTCATCGTTCTGAAAACCTAATTCAGAAAATTGTTCAATAATTAGTGGGTGGTTAACATCGACGTGTAATATTTTCATTTAATAGGGGATTATATTTTTGGGTAATCGGTTTGAGTTAAATATGTTTCAACCTTTCCCGTATGGTTTGTAGTTAATTTTTCAAATAATAATACCTGAACCTCTTCGTTGTTTTTTGTTTTTGGGCAATGTTCAACTCCTTTCGGTACAATAATAATTTCACCTTCATTTACCACTTCCGTATGGTCTCTAAACTGCATATAAAGCGTTCCTTTTATAACTTGAAATAGTTCATCTTCATTATCATGGGCATGCCAAACGAATTCACCTTTTAACTTTGCCAACAATACTTGCATATTATCTACTATACCTATTTGGTGTGGATGCCAATGGGCATCAACCAACTCATATTTGTTTTTAAGATTTATGCTATTCATTAGTGCGAGCTATTTTTAATACTATAGCTGGTACCAGCTATAGTATTTAGAGAATACAGTTACTACTCATTCAATCTTAGTAAAAATGTATATAGTAAGTTACGAAAGGCAGGCCTATTTTAAAACTTCATTGGCTTGTTTTTAAATGCCCAATATAAGTTTCGCAATTGAAAAGTAAATTAAAATACCAAAAATATCATTACTGGTAGTTATAAAAGGTCCTGTTGCGATTGCTGGGTCAATACCTCTTTTGTCAAGAAATAAGGGCACAAAAGTACCGATAAACCCAGCTACAACGATAACTGCTATAAGTGAAATAGAGATTGCCAAAGAGGTTAAGAAATCCCCTTTCCAGACCCAAGTAAATACTAATAATAGACATGATAAAATAAATCCGTTTAATAGGGCAAGTAGCATTTCTTTGATCAAACGGTTACTTATGCTTCCCTTTATATCATCGTTTGCCAAACCCTGTACGATAATAGCGCTAGATTGAACACCTACATTACCAGCCATTGCCGCTATTAAAGGTGTAAATAAGAACAATACGGTATACTCACGAAACATTTCTTCAAAACCACCCATAATAACGGCTGCCGCGGCACCTCCAAAGAGGCCTAAAATCAACCATGGTAAACGTGCACGGGTAAGCTCCCAAATGCTTGCATCTGCTTCAACATCTTGCGATATACCTGCAGCCATTTGATAATCACGCTCGGCCTCTTCCTTAATAACATCAATAATGTCGTCAATCGTGATACGCCCTACAAGCCTACCGATCTCATCAATTACAGGTATAGCCTCTAAGTCATACTTGCTCATAATACGAGCTACCTCTTCGGGGTCTTCATTTACGTTGACCGAATCTACGTTCTTAATAAAAATATCCTTAATATGTGTTTTGGTAGAAGTAGTCAATAGATCTTTTAAGGATAGCCGTCCCTTAAGCTTGTCTTCATCATCAACTACATAAATGGAGTGAACACGGGTTACATTTTCAGCTTGTGCCCGCATTTCTTTAACACAGGTCAATACATTCCAGTTCTCGTTGACTTTTACAAGCTCTTTGGCCATTAGTCCACCAGCAGAATTTTCTGCATAACGCAATAAGTCTACTATATCTTTGGCGTGTTCCCTATCCTCAATTTTAGAGATAACATCCTGTACTTGCTCTTTTGGGAGCTCACCAATTATATCTGCTGCGTCATCGGTATCAAGTTCTCCCAGTTCACTGGCAATTTCTTTGGAAGAAAGATTTCCTAAGATAGCCTCGCGAACATCCTCATCTAATTCTGTAAGAATATCAGAGGTTTTGTCGCTATCCAATAACTTTATCAGATAGGTAGCTTCATCATTATCTAGTTCATTGATAATCTCAGCAATATCAGCATAATGAACATCTTGAAACAATGCGATTAGTTCAGCATTATTTTTATTTTCTATGTGCTGTTCTATATTCTTTACAAGTTCTTCGGTGAGTTTAAAGGGTGTCATTTGCTATCTTCTTCGTCAATGCTATAAAATCTGCTACGGACAGTTGTTCTGGCCTTAGGTCAAATATAGTATCTTCTTTGAGAATATCTGAAAGGTCAAAGGTTTTTAAACTATTACGTAACGTCTTTCTACGTTGGTTAAAAGCTGTTTTTACCACTCTATGAAACAGTTGCTCATCACAAGAAAGTTCAAAGTCTTCTTTACGTGTTAAACGTAAAACTCCTGATTGCACTTTTGGTGGTGGGTCGAATACATCTGGTTGTACCGTAAAAAGATATTCTGCATCATAAAATGCTTGAACCAAAACTGATAGAATGCCATAAGCCTTACTTCCTTCTTTAGAACAAATACGTTGGGCTACTTCTTTTTGAAACATACCAGAGAATTCTGGAACTTGATCTCTCAATTCTAGCATTTTAAACACAATTTGGGTGGAGATATTATATGGGAAGTTACCTGTAATACCAAATTGCTCTGTGCCAAATAAAGTTTGAATATCAAAATTCAAGAAATCGGCCTCAATGACCTTAAATGAGCCATCACCTTCAAATACCCTCGGATGCTCTAATGGAAAGGTCTGATTTAGATATTTAATAGACTCTGAATCTAAATCCATCGCTATTAAATTACTGTTTCGTAGAAGTAGGTATTTGGTTAAAACCCCTGTACCAGGACCAATTTCTATAACATTATGATATTCTTTTTGTAAAAGTGTATCGGCAATTTGTTTGGCAATATCTTCATCTTTTAAAAAATGCTGACCTAAGTATTTCTTGGCTTTTACTGGTCCTTTCTCTTGATGCTTTTTATGAGCATACGTATCACTTTTATTCTTTTTCCTTTTCGTTCCCATAAAATGTTCTTAAGCCAAACTTATTTTGCAATATATGCCCATGCATTTTTACCAGATGCCAATTGAATTTGAATTCGTTCGTAGGCCTCACCTTCGTAAATATCAGCTTTTTGTAATTCTTGATGAGATAGCGTATAGACTTGCCCTTTAATACTATCTTCTTGTTGTCCGGTGTAATGCAACGTAGGATATAGGTCTGCTACTTTTTTGTCCGAAAGAATATACAGTGGTAATTCATCTTCAAAACCAGTTAAGGGTCTTGAAAAAACTCCTAATTGCACTTCTCTTTCTTGCAATGTACCATAGGTAAACAAGTAATGTGTAGCTGTGGCGCGCTGCACGAAGTATTCATCTATAACCTCTAACTCAGTTTTAAAGGAAACCAATTTACCTGCAAAATTTCGTTGAATACTATCTATTAACTTAGTAGCATCTTCCTCATAATATCGTTCTAAAGTAGCTTTATCCTTTACTGTATATTGAACCGAATAAGTGAAACCACCCATGTCTTCTTCAATCAATACTTTTGTGAATTTTGCACTTAGAAACTTACCGGTAGATAGTACTTCTGGTATATGAATTTCTTTCATCCATTTTACCCAGGTATCATGACTGGTTTCTTCAATATTGGTGGTTACGTTATAAATGTACATACGTTAAATTCAGTTTCTTCCGTAAAATCAAATGTCAGATACAAAGTTAAATGAACAGTATCTTAAATATAATTGTGAAGATATTTTTTAATTAATAGAGTCGCCCCTTAATATTCTAAAGTTCTTTCGTGCTTGTGGAAAATAATAACTGTCTTGATAATTGTAAATTATTTTTTCATACTGTTCTTTAGCTTTTGCGGTGTCTTTGTAAATTTTTCTGTAGAGCTCGCCCAAAGCATAATATGCATCATCGGCCAAAATACCATTTCCATAAAAGGCGATTATTTTTTGATAGTTTAATTGAGCCTCATCATATTTTTTTAGCAACTCATATAATTGAGCTTGCTTTAGTAACGCATCATCTTCAATTTTTTCGCCCTTATGGTTTTCAAGAATATCGTTAAGGACAATAATAGCATCTTCAGTTTTATTTTGATACGCCAGAAAGTCTGCTCGTGCATATTTTTTCAAAGCTGTTTGGGTAGAATCTTCTAAAGAATTATCTGAAATCAATAAGCTTAATTGCATCGCATCATTGGCAATCAATTGTGAAGTTGAACTTCTTAAAACTTTTAACTGGGTCAAGGCCCAATCAAAATCTCCTTTATAAAAACTAGTTTGGGCAACTTTATAGCGGGCATCTTGCCCTAGAACGTCATTCTTTAGTTTTTGCTGTATCTGTGAGAAATAAATAAGTGCTTCGTTGAATTTTTTGTCATAGACCAAAATATCACCCAAAGCTAATTTTAGATATGCAGTTCCACGGTCGCTCAAAGGAAGTTCAAGACTATTTTTTAAAAGCTTTTCTGCTGGTTGTGGTTCATTTTTTTTAAACGTGAGAAAATTTGCATAGGCTACTTGAAGTTGAAGGGTCTGTGCCTTATAGCCGTAGATATCTATAAGTTGGTCATATCTCTTCCTAATTATTTCTAATTGACTTTGAGAGGCATTTATTAACTCAATATCGATTAGGTTTAATTCTGCATCTAATTTGGTGATTTCATTGTTGGTATTGCCGATGATATAGCTATAAATATCTTTAGCGACTTCGTAATCTTCAGCTTCTAAGGCATTATCACCCAAATTTTCTAAACGCACAGTAGAACTGCCATCTATACGTTTAAATATGGCTTTTTCTTGTCTGAAGGCACTACTGTATTGATTTTGCTGGGTAAAAAGCCAGCTAAGTAATTCGTTCCAAATAATGTCAGGGTTTTTCTGAGCTCGTTCTAGTAGTACTTTCTTTAAAATAATATTATTGGTATCCTCAGGATTTTCTGAAACGAAATCGTCGATACTCCTTAAAATATTCGATTTTGAAGTTTTTCCGTCCATAACCAAATTCAGGTAGGCATTGTACATTGCTTCAACATTACCTTGCTCGCCATAAATACGTGCCAATTGAAAGTTGAAATCTAATGCTGGGTTAAGCTGCATTGATTTTTCATAAGCGCTTATCGCCATATCTAAAAGGCTATACTTTTGAAACTGTAGACCGATTGCATAACCGTAATTCGGATTTTTAGGAATAATGTCTAAGGCTTGATCATAATAATTTTGTGCCATTTCTGGCTGCTCTTGAAGGGCGTGATTATATCCTAAATCTACCAATAAAGTAGGGTAGGGGTTGCGATCTTTTAAACGTGTCTTAATAAATTCACCTGCGTCTTCGTAGCGTTCTAATTGTTGGTAGCAGGCGACTAAATCTTGTGCATATTCTGTTCGTCGTGGATTTTTCTCCACTAATTTCTCGTAGAAAACCACTGCTTTTTCAAAATCGCCATCAGCGAAATATTGCTTTGCCAAAAAATCATCTTGAGCCCAAGAAAAAGTGGCCAGTGATAAATACGAAATAAGGAAAATTAAGATACGCATATTCAAAGATACGTAGAATGCTATAAGATGGTATAAAAGTGATGGTAACAACACGAGTGTAAAATATTTTATTTAGAAGAGAGTTGATTATGAGAACTATCACAATTCGGCATACGCTTAGAAAGTCCGCAAATACAATCGTTTAATCCCTTACCATCAAAAATTCGTTTAGTGTTTTTTTCTATTCTTGTAAGTCGCGTTGAAGACTGTTTTGCTTGAGAAAAATGTAGTAGATACCCTTTCTTTCGCCCAGGAGTAAGATTATTGAAGGCAGTTTCAAGTTCACGATTTTCTTTAAATTTTTGCTTTAGTTCTGCAGGAAAAGCAAAATCCGTCACTTTTTTCATCGGTATTTTCCGACCAGTTTTTTCATGTTCTACCGCTTCTAGTATATAACTTTTAATTACAACTTCTAATTGATTAATCTCTTCTAAATTTATAAATCGAATTTGCCGACCAGTCTGTACATTTTCTGTTTGTTGAATCAGTATTTTCTTTGGGTCTTTTAAAAGTGCTCCTTTGTAAAATAGCAGGGCACTATATTCTTTAAAACCGTGAAGTAGTACAATGTTTTTACCTTTAAAGGTATAGCATGGATGCATCCATTTAAAATCTTCGACCAAATTACAGTCAAGAATTATCTCGCGAAGTCGGCTAAGTTCTTCTTTCCATTGGGTAAGTCCATTAAGATAATCTGTAACTTTTTTATTCATGATAATCAGATTTTCAAATTATAAACTTAAAAAAGTAGACTTTGAATCTACTTAATAGCTACTGAATCTCTAATTGCTTTAATTTAATGAGATACTACCTTTAAACCAATAATAGATCCTATGAGAGTGGTGATAAATAGAAGTCTAAGAAAAGTGGCAGGTTCTTTAAATACCACAATCCCCAATAAAACTGTGCCAACGGCTCCAATACCTGTCCAAACGACGTAAGCCGTTCCTATTGGTAGCGTTTGTGTTGCCTTCACTAAAAGAACCATGCTAATACATAGTGAAACAAAAAAGCTTATATACCATAGGTACATTTCGTTTCCTGTAGTTTCTTTGGCCTTTCCTAAACAGAAAGCAAAGACAACTTCGAATACCCCTGCAATAATTAAAATAATCCAATTCATTTTTTGGTATTTATTGTAATAGTGGTGACTCACTTTGGCTAAATCGTTGTCATGAAATTTCATTTTCAAGTTGTTAGTTCAAAGAATTTATAATGCCTACTATGTTGAAAAAATAGGGATTTTAAAACCTTCGTTTTTCTAATCTGAAATTTTTTCAATGCTACCATTTATTGTACAAGATAATTTGATAGTGTTATAAATTGTCCCGTACTTTTCAATATTTTTTTTCAGTAAGTCTATATTTAAGTTATTGTCTTTGCTATGTACTTTTAGTATATAGTTAATCTCGTCCATTCTGGCAGGTTTTTCGAAACGTGTTGCCTTTACCGATATTTCAGCAGTGGTATATTCAAAATGCATAAGAATCGAGAAACGTTCAACATTTTTAAGAATACAAGATGAAAATGAGCCTAAAAATAATTCTGCTGGGTTTGGTAGGCTCTCATCTGTTTCTGGGGTAATCCCAAATTCAATGCTTGTTTGTTTTATGGCTATTGTAGCACTTGTTTTTGAGGCTGAGTATGCTGTTGTATAGTATTCCATAGTTTAGATATCGTTATAATTTATTAATTGGAAAGTCTCATAATATACATTACTAAAGCTAAACCAATAAAGAAAGGAATATTATCAATTAGCTACCAATTAGATATCTACTATATTTTGGAAAAATTCTTTTTACAATAAAAGTTACCATTAGGGAAAAGAGAAATACAATTGATGCAACGATGAAATATAATATAAATGAATTTGGGGTAAATGAAAAATCAATTTCCATTTTAATACGTCCTAAAAGATAAATGACAATCCCATGAATAAAAAATATGCCAAAACTATTGGTAGCTATTATTTCAAAAAAACGAAGTTTATAGTTTTCAATACGATTTAGAAAAAGCATAAAAAAGAGACAAAGGAGAAGTTTCTGAATTATCATTAAATCCATCCCACCGTAAATAAAGGGCGATTTGTGATAATTACCCAACTCGCCAATGTATGCCTGATATATTGCTAGTGTAAGTGCAAGGCCTAATATATAAAATTCTTTTTCTTTAAATTTAATATAAATAACATCTTTCTTTTCTGAGGATAAGATGCCCAATAAATAAATAGGTGTAAAAAATAAAACATTCTGAAAAACAGAAAACGCATTTGATTCGATACCCCTGTGCATAAAAATTGAACAAATTAGGAGCAAAATGGTAATTAATATCTGGGTTTTAAAATTAAGTTTTATGAATCTGATAAAAAGAGGTGATAGTAAGAAAATGATTAAAATAAAAGGGATATACCAGTAGCCAATAAAATTTTTATCAACTCCGGTGAGGTAATGACGAAATATTGGAAAGGAAAAAAGTTCATTATAACGTTTTGTAATTGAGCTTGATGAAGAAATGCCTGCAATACAAATTCTAAGAAGTAAATAGGCTATTGGTAGTGTTGATAATATTAAGTATGGTAATAAAACGTATTTAGTTTTTTTTATTAAAAACAGCCTATATTGAAATTTCGCGTAAAAAATATGGTGAAACAAAAAACCAGAAATAAACACAAAAAAAGACGTTCCTCCTAGAGTCAAGTTATGAATTGTATTACCTAAGACTGAATTATAAGAAAAATCAGCTAGACCTAAACAATGTCCAAAAACGATGAGAATTATTGAAATACCTCTAAAATAGTTTAATGAGTTTAAATACATTTATTTAATCTAACCTTTGTATGAATTTTTAGAGAGCAGAGAGAAAATGGGTACGGGGGTTTTTGTTCAGGAAATTTAAAATAAAGTCATGTCTGGATGATTTGCCGAAATGGTACGGTAAATGAGTAAATGCCACTAGCAATGAAATCATTTTAGAAATAATCCAGATATGAACAAGATAATACCATCATAGATAGCATTATTAGTCTCCCAAGTATGTGGTTAATCAATCATATTAAATCCACAATAAGGTACTAATACATCTGGTATTCTAATACCTTCAGGGGTTTGGTAATTTTCTAAAATACCTGCCAAAACACGAGGTAAAGCTAAAGAGCTACCGTTTAAGGTATGTGCTAATTGATTTTTTCCGTTTTCATCCTTATACCTCAATTTTAATCTATTGGCTTGGTATGTTTCGAAATTCGAAACAGAGCTAATTTCTAGCCAACGGTCTTGTGCTGTAGAAAACACTTCAAAATCAAAGGTAAGAGCGGCTGTAAACCCTAAATCACCACCACAAAGGCGAAGAATACGATATGGTAATTTTAATTCCCTTAAAATATTTTTCACATGTTCTACCATGCCATCTAAAGCTTCATAAGACTTCGCTGGATGTTCTACACGAACAATTTCAACCTTATCAAACTGATGTAAACGGTTCAGACCACGTACATGCGCACCATAACTACCTGCTTCCCTCCTAAAACATGGTGTATAGCCCGTATAGGTTATCGGAAAATCACTTTCATTTACAATTACATCCCTAAAAATATTGGTAACAGGTACCTCTGCAGTAGGTATTAAATAAAGGTCATCTGCGGTTACGTGATACATTTGCCCTTCTTTATCAGGTAATTGCCCTGTTCCATAGCCAGATAATTCGTTTACTAAATGAGGTACTTGAATTTCTGTATAACCCGCTTCTATATTTTTATTTAAAAAGTAATTTATTAATGCTCGCTGTAAACGGGCTCCTTTTCCTTTGTACACGGGAAATCCGGCTCCTGCTATTTTTACTCCTAATTCAAAATCGATAATGTCGTATTTTTTAGCCAATTCCCAATGTGGCTGGGCTCCTGCATCTAAGGTAGGTATGTCACCTTCTTTATAAATTTCTTCATTATCGACTTCGGATGAACCTTTCCTAACAGAGGTGTGTGGTGTATTCGGTATCTGATATAGCAATGCTTGAAGCTCTTCTTCGACAGTATTCAAATCTTCAGCCAGTTGTTTAGATTCGTCTTTTAAATGGACTGTTTTCTCTTTTAATATATTGGCCTCCTTAGCCTTTCCTGTTTTGTACAATGCACCAATTTCTTTGGAAAGGGAATTGGATTCAGCTAAGACATTATCTAATTGGGTTTGAGTAGTACGTCTTTTTTCATCCAATTGAAGAACATTGTCCAAGAGGGTATGAGCGTCAATATTTCTTTTTCCAAGGGCAAGGACAATTTCTTCTTTATTCTCCCGTATGGTCTGTAATTGTAACATTTTAGGTTGTATTTGACTACAAATTTACGTTAATCTTAGTTTTAAATTAGATACTTTTATGGTCTAATCATCGATTAAAATGACTTTTGAACACTTTGCATTAAATGTGATTGATATTAACGGGGTGGTTAATTGGTACTGTACCCATTTAGGGCTAACGATAGCGAACCAACAAAGGGAATCTCCATACATGACTTTTTTGGCCGATAGTACAGATCGTGTAGTTATTGAATTTTATAAGCGAGAAGACGAATTAGCTGAGGATTTTAGTAATAGGCACCCATTAACGTTCCATATAGCTTTTGTTTCTGAAAATGCAGAAGAGGACAAACAACGATTACTCAATGCTGGGGCTAGCTATTTTGAAGAAATTTTAAAGGAAGATGGTAGTCATTTGGTAATGTTACGAGATCCTTGGGGTATGCCGCTTCAACTTTGCCAGCGTGCTTTAAAATTCTAGTAAAATCAGTTAGTACTTGCCTCAATATTAGAAGGTAAAATCCATAGGTGATGCTGTAGTCTTTTCCAAGGTACTGCCGCCAAGTCGGTGGTGGAATCTATAAATGGCACATAAGGTTTTCGGTTAATGCTGATTTGAGAATCTTCTAAATACACGGCAACGTCCATATTCTTATTTTCAAAATCAATTTTTAAATATTGAGCGAATTGCCATGCAAAATCTGGATAGGCAAACACTTTTCGTTCTTGGCTTGCCGTAAGGTAATCTTTAGGTATTATCTCAAATATTTGTTTGGTATTTTTATTAACGACCTTAAAATTACCTTTGCCAATTCTGCTGCGTAACATCATTCGCCAGCTCATTCGATGACCTTCTTCTGTCCATAAAACATCATCTTCAATAACATAATGCCTAACAGGTAGCAATAACTGAGCTATAAAATATATAGACATGAGTAACAGTAGGCTGTTTTTGTAATTTGGAACTATAGTATTGTTTAAACTGATAAATGGTTGTTTTGATTTAAAGAATGTGCTTTGTATGGTTTTTGGTTCAAAAAAGAATACACTGAAGGCAATTGATAAATAAGGAAAAATACCGATTTGAAATATAATAGAATTGAATAAATGAAAAATTATAGAGGTAAAAAAAGCCGCCCTTCTTGTTGGTTTGAAAAGTAAAGCCGGCACAATAAGTAAGTCGAAGAGTATACCTGCCGTACCTATAATACTATGTAACCAAGGTTGTTGCAAAACTTCACCGATTAACCAGTAATCTCTTCTTGGGTGCATTAATACTTTAATCATACTGAAGTCTAACCAGTCTCCGTACATTTTAGCAAAAGATGCGTATGCGTAAACTATAAACAATTGAAGAACAATAGTCCATTTTACATAACTATACATAGAGTTGGTCTCTAGGTTTGGATTTAGTTTTGCATCAATTGATTTTGCTTTTTCTGCAGGAAAAAAGCACATCAAAAAGGAAATTAAAATGAGGAGATAATAATGGTTGTTATAGGCAGTCTTTTGCATTAAATAGGTTACTGCCCAAAGCAAGGTAAACGTAATTATGCTCACTCGATATTTAAAACCTAAAGCTATACATAGACCTAAAAGGCCCATAAGGCTAAAATAGAAATACATGCCTGATCCAGGTAATGGTTGTAACCAATCAAAATCTATAAAAGGAAAATTGTATTTAGGATCTATAAGATTTCTTTTAACCCATCCTGTAGCGATTGCCCCAAAACATTCAAGAGATATTAAAATGCCGAAAAATATACGAAAAATGATCAGTGGGCTATTATCTATCTTTTGAAATAATAACTTGTTAAACATTTTATCGCTGTATATATTGGAGAGATTTTTCTTTGTCTTTTGCCAATTGCGCTTTTAAACCATCTATCGATTCAAATTTGTGTTCGTCACGTAAGCGCGATAAAATATCTACCTGTATCTTTTTATCATAAAGGTCGGAATCAAAGTCGAAAAAATTGATTTCTATAGTCTTTTCTGTACCATTTACTGTTGGGTTGAAGCCTATATTCATCATGCCATAAACCGTGGTTACGTCTAGCTCAGTTTTAACTATATATGCGCCATTTTTAGGTATAAGTTTGTAGTCTTCTGTAATTGATAGGTTTGCTGTTGGGTAGCCTAGCTGCTTGCCAATTCCTTTTCCTCTTACAATTGTACCTGTAAGCATATATTCATAGCCTAAATAACTATTTGCCGTATCTATATCGCCATCCTCTAAGGCTTTTCTGATTTTAGTAGAACTTACAGATACGTCGTCAATTTCTTGTGCAGGAATTTCATCTACGGTAAAATCTAACGCATTTCCGAAAGCAATTAGGTCTGTAATATTGGCATTTCTATTTCGGCCAAATCTATGGTCATAACCGATAATAACTTTTTTAATGTTCAATTTGTTCACTAAAATGTCACGAACAAATTCTGTAGCGGTAAGTCTAGAAAACTCTACTGTAAACGGATGAATAATTAAAACATCTAATCCAAGTCGTTCTAAGATGCTAATTTTTTCGTCTATTGTATTCAATAGTTTAATATCGGCATCTTTCTGTAAAACCATTCTTGGATGAGGAAAAAAGGTAAGCACTGCAGATTTTAGTTCAGTGCTCTTGGCATGGTTTATGACTTTATTAAGTATTTTTAGGTGACCTATATGCACCCCATCAAAAGTGCCAATAGTAATGACTGTGGGATATTCTTCTTTATATTTGGAAATGTTGCGGACTGTTATCACCTATGATAGAAAATAAAAAGACTTATATTTGATTTGAGATAAAATCCTCTTAATGATTGTAAAATTACGCCTAGTTTTTTCAATTACCATACTATTTCTTTCCTTTTACGGGGTGGCTCAATCTACATATTGGAAAAATACGGAATTAAATGCAAGCGCTAAACAATTATCTAAGCAACGTTTACGAGTAGATAAAGGTCGGGCATTTACTTTGAATCAAGAACAATTTTTAAATACGCTGTCTGTAAAATCAAGTTCTAAAATAATTTATTTTCCAGATGAGCAAGGTAATTTGGTTCCTTTTCAGGTGGAAGAGGCTAATGTTTTTTCGGAAGGTCTTGCAAAGAAGTTCCCTACTATAAAGTCATATAAAGGTGTAGCATTACATAACTCTACCAAGCAAGTTCGTTTTAGTGTTTCAGGTAAGGGCATTCAAAGTATGATTAGCACGCCAGGGGAACACGGAGCACTATTTATGCAAAAGTCAACCGATGACATCTATGTTCTTTATAGAAGAACCGAACAAGAAGAAAGTGATCTTCACTTTGTCTGTAGTACCATGCCAGAGGTTATGGAATATTCTCAGAATTTAACTGCAAAATTAGTCGATGATCAAACCCTTAGAAAGTTTAGGGTTGCCATTTCAGCCTCTGGGGAGTATACTCAATTTCATGGTGGTACAAAGGTTGATGCTCTCGCCGCAATTAACGCGACCTTGACAAGAATAAATGGGATTTTTGAACGTGATTTGGCAATTACCCTTGAATTAATCGATAATACCGATTTGGTAATTTATACTGATCCCGAAACTGATCCCTACACCGGTAGTTTAAGTGCTCAAGTTCAAAATACACTAACTAGTATTATAGGTGAAGCTAATTATGACATAGGGCATCTGTTTAACCAACAGGATAATACTTTAGATGGTAATTCTGGCTTTATAGGGGCGGTTTGTACAGATAATAGAAAGGGTAGTGGTTATACGACTTTGTCATCGCCTACTGGTGATGCGTTCGATATTGATTTGGTTGCACATGAAATGGGGCATCAATTTGGGGCCAACCATTCTTTTTCACATATTTCTGAAGGTACCACCGTGCAGGTAGAGCCAGCCAGTGGAACAACTATAATGGGCTACGCAGGTATTGCAGGTAATAATAACGTGGCAGCCAATAGCGATGATTATTTTCATTATGTGAGTGTGGTACAAATAAGAGATTATCTACAAACTGTTTCTTGTGGACAAACTCAGGTATTGACCAATTCACCACCAACGTTACTTCCGTTGTCTAACTATAGTATACCTAAAGGAACGCCTTTTGTATTAACAGGGGTGGCAAATGATGTTGATACTTCAAATATACTTAGTTACACATGGGAGCAGATAGATAATGGTGTGGTTACCCAAGCCACTTTTGGGCCTAATAATCCGGCGGGTGCTAATTTTAGGTCCTTACCTCCGAGCCTTTCGCCGCAGCGTTATTTTCCAAATTTGACTCTAATTTTGAGCGGACAATTAACTGAGACATTACCTAAAGTGGGTGAAGCTTGGGAAACACTTTCGAATATAGGTCGTGAGTTAAATTTTTCATTGATGGTTCGTGACAATGCATTAAACGGCGGTCAATCAATTTCAGATGAGTTAAAGGTGTCCGTAATAAATGAAGCTGGGCCATTTGTTGTCACCTCACAAATTACAGAGCTATCTTTTGAGGCGGGTTCGGTACAAACGATAACTTGGGATGTAGCCAATACCAATATTGCACCGATTGGTGCTGAAACGGTATCAGTATTTTTGTCTATAGATGGTGGTTTTACGTATCCTATAACATTGGTTGAAAATACTTTAAATGATGGAAGTCAAAGCGTGATTATCCCAAACACTTCGGCCAGTGCCGGTCGTATTATGGTAAAGGCTGATAATAATATCTTCTTTGCAGTTAATGCTGCTGATTTTTCTATAACACCGTCAGAAATTGTATTGAATTTTGAGCAGGTAGTATATGATATATGCAAACCAAACGATATTAACATTCCTTTTACGTATGAGATAGGCTTAGGCTTTAATGAGCAGAGTACGTTCAGTGCTATTGAGATGCCTGCAGGTTTAACGGCGCAGTTTACTCCAGTATCTGCTGATTTTACTGATACACCTGTTATTATTGATTTTCAAGGTATTTCGAATTTATCTGTTGGTACATACCCAATTCGAGTTTTGGCTACTTCTGCGACGGTCACTAAAGAAGTAATTCTTCAGTTAAGGGTATACGATGATAATTTTGAGGCGGTGCAGTTATTGTCTCCCTTAGACGGCTTTGTAGATGCTTCAAAGGATATTATTTTACAATGGAATGCGGCATTGGGCAATACACTTTATGATGTCGAAATTTCGACTGATGCTGGTTTTTCAAATATTATAGAATCTGCTACCGTGAGTACAGATACATATTCCCCTGTACAAATAGATAATAATAGCCAATACTTCTGGAGGGTAAAACCGAAAAATGATTGTGGCGAGGGTATTTTTAGTTCAGTATTTAGCTTTACTACCATACAATTTAATTGCACGACAAAAGATGCTACAGCATTACCTATTTCTATCTCAAGTAGTGGTACACCGGTAATCAGTTCTAAAATTGTATTCTATGAAGACTTGCCTGTGGCCGATATGAATGTTGTAATCGATCTTGAACACACGTTTTTGGCCGATTTGGTTATTAGCTTAACATCACCAGCAGGTACTGTGGTTACTTTAGTTTCTAGTTCTTGTGGTGAATCGCGAAATATAAATGCCACTTTTGATGATGATAGTCCGTCGTTTAATTGTTCGATTGATCCAGCTATAAGTGGAATGGTAAAACCGCTAGGTAGTCTTAGTGCTTTTAATGGAGAATCTATACTTGGAGAATGGGTTTTAGAAGTTCGAGATAACGCACCTTCAGATGGTGGTAGCTTAAAAGTCTTTGCTCTTGAAGTTTGTGTAGAGGGTAATTTTAGGCCAGATGCGGATAACGATGGAGTTTTTGATGACGGAGACGACCTTTGTTTGGGTACACCAGAAGGTCTAGAGGTAAATGCCTCTGGATGCCCAGTTTACCGTTTTCCAGCTGAAAATTTTACTGTGAGTCTGGTTAGTGAAACATGTAGGGAAAATAATGATGGTGCATTAACCGTAATTCCGAAACTGGCCCTTGATTATCAAATAAGGGTATTAGGGAATGGACTTGATGTAACTCAGAGTTTTTCAAATTCTTTTAATTTGGCAAACTTAAGTTCTGGTGCGTATTCGCTTTGTATTACAGGAACAGATGGTAGTATTTCTTACAATGAATACTGCTTAGAGGTTCAAATAACAGAACCTGAGCCGCTAAGCGTCACATCTAAAATGGCTTTAGATGGCACGCAGATTACCCTTGAGTTGGAAGGCTCTTCTTTTTATACTATAGAGCTTAATGGAATTTCAATACAGACCGAAGAGTCAATTGTGGTTTTAGATTTAGAGAAAGGGATTAATACACTTAAGGTGTCTACTAATATTCCTTGTCAAGGAATTTATGAAGAACAAATTAGCTTTTTTGAGAAGCCAATTGTTTTTCCAAACCCTGTAGTCGATTTTGTTCAAGTTTTTTTGGGTGAGAGTGATGAAAATATTATAGTGAGAATTTTTAGTGCTGATGGAAGATTGATTTCTAATTCTAGCGAATTTGCAAAACAAGGAATAATAGAGTTAAATTTAAGTTCATTGTCTACCGGTATCTATTACTTAAAATATGAAGGGATGACTATAAAAGGGACCTCTAAAATAATTAAAGAATGATGCGCTTTTTATTTTTAGGTTTATGTATGATGATGGCTTTTACGAGCTGTAAAAAGAAGCGTACACCTTCCCCTCCAGAAGCTGTTCAATTGATATTCCCAGAGCAAAATTCTGAATGTACAACTGGTCTGAGTTTAGGGCAGGTAACTAGCCAGGTCGAATTTAGATGGTCTGCAGCAGATAATACCGAAACATATGAATTAAGAGTAACTAATACTTCTACAGGCACGGTACAAACTATTACTTCATCAACTACATCTGCAAAACTGCCATTGGCAAAAGGAGAGCAATTTTCTTGGATTGTACGCTCAAAAAATAGTCAGGTAGACCAAACGGTATCAAGTGAAGTTTGGAATTTTTATAATTCTGGTTCAAGAACTACGTTTGCCCCTTTTCCTGCAACTAATGTGAGTCCGGTATCTTCAGAAAATGTATTTAAAGATATAAACAATGAAGTTACCCTGTCTTGGAATGCATCCGATTTGGATAACGATATAGTTAGTTACGAAATTTATTTTTCTGTAGAAGCTATTCCAGTCGATTTAATTCGAACACTTCAGCCTACAGTAAATAGTATAAAGGTTTCGGTCACGGCAAATACTGTTTATTATTGGAGTATAATTGTAATCGATGCTGAAGGCAATAAATCTAATTCAGGAATTTATAATTTTAAAGTACTATAGTTTACGTGTTATTATATTGATTCATAGTGCGAGCAATACCAGCTAGTACAAATGAATTAATTATTTCGGTTGATTTTTTTAATCGTTCTGGTAACAATGCTTTTTCTTCTTCGTCCCATTGTCCCAATACGTATTCTACTTGTCTGCCTTTGCCAAAATCTGAACCTACACCAAAACGATATCGGTTGTAGAGTATGGTTTGTAGAAATAATTCAATATCCTTTAATCCGTTATGGCCGCCATTACTTCCTTTTGTTTTAATACGTATGGTGCCAAAAGGTAAATTAATGTCATCTGTAATAACAAGAACATTGCTTTGTGGGATATTTTCTTTATCCATCCAGTACTTCAATGCTTTGCCACTACGGTTCATATAGGTTGAAGGTTTTAAGCAAATTACTGTTCTACCCTTAATTTTATATGACCCTATTTCACCAAGTTTTGCTGTTTCAAAAGTAAAGTCGTTTGCTTGCGCTACTTCATCTAATATCTTGAAACCAATATTGTGACGCGTCTCCGCATATTCATCACCTATATTACCAAGGCCAACAATTAAAAATTTCTTCATGGGATCTTTCTCTTATGGAATTATGGTCTTTTTTGTAAATAATGATTTAAAAAAACCGAACATAGCTAGTTAGAATTATGGGATAAAAATACAAAAGCATCCCGATACACGTATCGGGATGCTTAGTAGTAAATCTTAAAAAAAGATGTTTATTCTTGAGCAGTTTCCTCTGCAGCACCTTCTGCACCTTCTTCTCCTTCTCCTTCTTCATCTTCATCATCAATAGCAACGGCAGTACGAGCAGTTTTAACTTGCACAACAACAGTAGTATCAGGATGTAGAATGCTGAAATCATCACTTAACAATGAACCAACAGAAATGTTTTGACCGATTTTCAATTTAGAAATATCGATATCAAAGAAATCTGGTAATTTGGCAGGTAATGCTTTGATTGCAAGTTTACGTTTTCTAAATAATAAACGACCACCATTACGAACACCTGGTGAGTTTCCTTCTAAACGTACAGGAATATCCATAGTAACCATTTTATCATCGAACAATTGATAAAAATCAATGTGAATGATCTTGTCTGTTACTGGGTGAAACTGAATATCTTGCATAACTGCTTTAACAGAAGCTCCACCATCCAATTCAATTGCAACTGTGTGCGCATTTGGAGTGTAAACCAAGTCTCTGAACGCTAGTTCATCTGCTGAAAAGTGTAATGGTTTATCCCCTCCGTATACTACGCAAGGAACCTTTCCAGCATTACGTAAGGCCTTCGTTGCCTTTTTGCCTACGCTTTCTCTTTCTGATCCTTTAATTGTAATTGACTTCATTATATGTATTAAAAATTAATATTCTATTTTAAATTTTCCTTCCGAACTACATTAAAAACTTGGAAGAGATAGAGTTATTGTTGTGAACCTTGTCCATAACATCTGCAAATAGATTAGCACAGCTTAATACTCTTACCTTATCACTCTTTATTTCTATTGGAATTGAATCTGTGATAATTAACTCTGTTAGTTTCGATTTTTCTATTTTCTCATATGCATCGCCAGATAGTAGGCCATGTGTTGTAATAGCTCTTACGCTAGTAGCACCACGCTCCATCATTAAATCTGCCGCTTTTGTCAGAGTTCCTGCCGTATCAACCATATCATCTACGAGAACAACATTTTTTCCCTGTACGTCACCAATCAATTCCATATGGGAAATAAAATTCGCCTTAGCCCTTTGTTTGTAACATACAACCACATCACAATCTAAAGCTTTAGAATAGGCGTAAGCCCTTTTTGAACCTCCCATATCTGGCGAGGCTATGGTAAGGTCGTTTAAACCAAGATTTTTCAAGTATGGTAAAAACAAAGTAGATGCAAAAAGATGATCTACAGGCTTCTCGAAAAACCCCTGTATCTGATCTGCATGCAGATCCATTGTAATAATTCTAGTAGCTCCTGCTGTTTCTAGCATTTTAGCAACAAGCTTTGCTGCAATCGGCACTCTAGGCTTATCTTTTCTATCTTGTCTAGCCCAACCGAAATAGGGCATTACCGCTGTTATATGACGTGCCGATGCTCTTTTTGCAGCATCGATCATCAATAACATTTCCATTAAATTTTCAGGACCTGGGTGTGTCGAACCAATAATAAAAATTCGAGTTCCACGTATAGACTCTTCAAAAGAAGGCTGAAACTCACCGTCGCTATAGCGCGAGAATAATACATTGCCCAGTTCCATTCCATATGCCTTAGCGATTTTTTCGCCTAAGATTCTACTTTGTGTGCAAGCAAATATTTTCGGTTGTGGAACTTGGTATGGCATGTCTTTAATTATTGTTTCCCAAACAGTTACTTCGATAAATCGTTGAAGTTCTTATTTTTAAGGAGGTGCAAATTTAAAAATTAAATTTGGTTGCTAATGCATAAATCTTGATATTTTTGGTGTTAGTAAGAAAATAATTATTTAGTTTTGCAGTCCTATTTTTATGGGATGTCTTTTATTGACGATAATTATGCTCGAGTGGCGGAACTGGTAGACGCGCTGGATTCAAAATCCAGTTCTTCGGAGTGCGGGTTCGATTCCCGCCTCGAGTACAGAATAAAACCCTAACAATCTAATTTTTAGAATGTTAGGGTTTTTTAATTTTATTTAATGCCGATATTTTGAAAAGGCAACTAAAATAAAAGAATTGTTAAAGTTCAAATAAACCATACTTCATTTAGAAGTAAGACTTTTTATATTCGAAAGAATCTTCCCCACAATAGGGATAGGGGCTGTTTTTAGTACAGTATTACCTGAATTAGGCTGTTTTTCGCCCACTTGAAAAAGAAACAGTAATAGTCGTACCTATAGTTTCCTGACTAACAACATGAATTTCCCCTTCGTTTCTTTTTACGAATTCAGAGCTTAGTACAAGGCCAAGACCGCTACCTTTTTCTCCTTCGGTACCAGGAATTCCTTTGGGTTTTTCAATAGAAAAAAGATTTTTACTGAACTCAGACGACATTCCAACACCGGTATCGGAAACTGATATTTTAATTTGGTTTGAAGTTTGGGTAACCGATACATTAACAATACCCTTTCTTGGGGTGAACTTAATGGCATTGTTGATTAAGTTACGAATCACAAATTCAACCTGATCCTTATCTCCTATAAAATGAGGTTCACCCATTACAGAAGCTATTAACCTTATCTCTTTGTTATTGGCAATTACTTTGAAGATATCACAAATCTCGTTAACGACTTCCCTTAGATTTATGAAGTTATTATTGTATAAAAATTGAGTAGTGTTTTTTAATTTCGAATTGAGTTTAGAGATTGCAATCCCAAATTATTGCATTGATTTCCTACAGTAAAACAGGATAGGTCATAATTCAAAATCATTACATTTTGAAAAGTTTAAATCAACGATGCATCTAATTCCATTTTTTACTAAAAAAAATAGAAGCGTAATTCTTATTACGCTTCTATTCATCAACTTAACTAAACAACTACTTTTATAATTTTAATACCACTAAACCAGGTATACTTTTTTTATTTTAATATTTGGGTACAAACCAAAGCCTAATAACTTTGTAAGTTATTAATTCTGAATTTCCCCGGTAAAGTCTTCACTTACATCCCTACCTGCAAGACCATCAGCAACACCTTTGTATGCTGGTTTTCTTCCAAAATTACTATCAAAAACATTTGGTGACTCATTTGGTAACCAGAACTCGTGCTCGTTTGCCTTATCGGAAAGATTCCAAAGTGTAATACCGTAGCGCTGATTCGCAGGAATGAATTCGTTAAACGAATTCACTACGAATTGATACATGTCTGCTTGATCTATTAATTGGGCCATGGTTGGCGCTGCGGTTCCTAATCTTACATCCAGTTCGGAAATTTTAATCAGCTTACCACTTGCCGCTAATTTTTTAAACATTTCAACAATATTTTCTCTACTGGTATTTAAGGAAATGTGCATTTGTGTACCAATACCATCAACCGTGGCTCCTTGACTTTCTATATAGTTGGTATATTCGATAATACCATCGCATTTTGCAAGACTAGCTTCTAGATTGTAATCGTTTATAAATAATACATCTGTAGGATTACCATATTGTCGGGCAAGATTGAAAGCGGTAACTGCATAATCTGGACCCAAGTATTTTACCCAGTAAAAATCATCGCCTGCCAATTCCGTCACGTTGCCAGTACGTAATGACCCTCCTTCTAACATAGGTTCGTTGACTACATCCCAAGCGAATACTTCATCCTTATAGTGCCCTACCATTCCGGCTATCCAGTTTTCCATGGCTTCCCCAATGATCGCCGTTTTTTCTTCATCCGTTTTTTCTATAATAGTAGGCTCGGATCCACCTGAAACTTCCCCTGAAGTAAATACAATATCATCAATGGTGTACGTAGTGGCGGATTCGCCAAAATCAAAAATAAACCGTATTCTATCGTCTGAAGATGGTGTTACCGTTTGCGTAATTTGCATCCAATCTGTACCTACGCTAATACCACCATAATAATCACCACTGTAGTCTTCACTTTGTAGTTCAAATTGTAAGGTCGATGGAGAACTTGCCTTTACCCAAAATGAACACGTATAATCCGTTCCTGCTTCAAGAGGTTGGTCAAAGGTGAACAGCTGTTGCGCCTCATAACTTTGGGCTTCTGTGGGATTGGTAAGCACCATGGCATAGCCGGTATCCCCAAAACCAGATCCTTCAGTGGTTACTTCCCTGGTAGAACCATTTCCATAGCCACCCCAACCGTCTAAGGTTCCATTTTCAAAATCTCCATTTGTAATTAGGTTAACAAAAGAAGGTTCAGCATCCAAATCCACGACGCTGATATTATCTACATCTATGTAGTAGGTAACCCCTGGTAAATAGCCTAAATCAAATGCCATTCCAAACGTAGTATCGGTAAAATCGTTTACGGTGAATTTAACCTGTTGCCATTGAGAGTTTGTAGCAAAGGACTCTGTAAACTCTCCTCCCATATTATACCAATCTTGATATGGGTAATTATTTTCAAGACCACTGAATGAAATTCTTCCTTGCCCAGGTTGGTCGGATTTTATATAAAATGAAACTTCATAGTTATTACCCATAACGACAGGAATATTCGGAGTAATCAATTGCATTTCATAGGGTTGTGCAGAAGCCGCTCCAGAAATCAATTGCACTGCCTGTGAAGTTCCGGATAGACCGTTATCTTCCAAAATAGAAATACCATCACCAGCATTAAAAGCTCCCCATCCGGTCAACGTTCCATCTTTTAATCCTGATAGGTCTAGTGCATTGGATCCACTAGAACCAGGTATCACCGTGGAGGCAATTAATCCATTTAAGTAACTGGCGTTTTGGTTGGCATGCCATACTAAGGTATGACCATACACATCAATACCAGCTTCATTGGTTAGAGCAATAAAATTGTCTACGGCATTAAAATTAATTTCACCTTGGGCATTCACCATTGCGCCATGTTTCATCGCATAGCCTACGGTAACATCGTCATAATTTTCGTTCACGAGATTTCTGTATTCAGCATCATTAACATACAGGTCCATTACAATGCCACAGCCAATAACATAATCGCTGTAGGTTTTAAGTGGTGCATATCTGCTAATTTTCTCCTCAAGACCTAAAGGCAGTTCTGCTTGGGTAATTTGGTCGTCTTCATTCACTTGTTCCCATTCCATAATTGTATCGTCACAAGAGAACAGCATCATGGCAAAGGCTGTAAAACTTAATATTCGTTTATTTTTCATGTCAATTTTTTTAATTATTGTAAAGTAAATAGTCCTTTTGGAAATGAATTATTCCGGAAAATCGCTTAAAGCAGGTACTGCTAGTGAAACGATTCTCCAATTATCGGTATAAACCGCTATCGAAGTTTCGGATGCAGGGAAAACCACATCACTATTGGTTCCAGTAACACTACCCAAGGGAACATCAGAATTATTAAAGAAAAAACCAAAATTTGCGAATGTGGCCCCTTCCCTTAATTGCAATACATCTTCAAAGGTGAAATCGCCATCGGAAAATGCGTAAAAATCGCTAAAAGGGACGGTTACCGTTGTCCAACCTGTGGTTTTAAAAGGTTCAACCGCTCCATCTACGATCCATGGTATATAGTTATAAACACCACCTGTAAATTCACCACCATTGAAATTATTGATCAACAAAATTTGTATGAAACCGGTACCTTCCCAGGGTTCTGGAACAAAGACATCAAATTGAAACGCAACGGAATCTACAGGGGTAGTAACTGGAATAAAGGAGGTGTAAGCAGTACGCCAGCTTTCATTTCCTCCTGTAAATACTTCTGAATTTCTATTTGCACCGGCACCAAACGTTTCGCCATCCGCAGGACCGTGATATACATAATTACCATGTGACACGTTACCTTCCCCAATAGATGCGGACTGAAGTTCATCTTGTCTAATGGTATTCCCAAATTCTCCTAATGAGCCTGTGCCATCAAAATCTATAATGAGACCTCTTCTTACATTAAAATAAGAAGGTGAATACACACGACCATTAGCAGTTTCCACCAACAAAGGTCCGCCACTGTCCGGAATACCCGAGGGTACGGTAACGGTAAAGAATTCTCCATCTTCCTCATCAAAAGTAATGCCCGTTGTAACCTCTATGTTGCCAGGAAATATGACTTTTGAAACCTCTATTAAGCCTGTACCAAAAACAGTAATTTCTTCACCTGCATTAGGTAACGTATTGGAAATATTGTTAATGGAGGGTGCAGAATCCCTAATCTCAAAAGAATAGGTTGTTTCTGTCGCGCCCTTTACCAAACGAATGGTGTTTCTGGCTTCTTCATCAGCTTCCACAGTAGGCGTATCTCCTGAAATACGAACCAACAAGGAATTGTCCGAGACATAAACGGTATTGAAAAAGGTTTCAAAACCGTTTATGTAAATTTTAGAAATTCCTGTAAATCCAAAACCTTCTATTCGTAAAAGTTGGCCTAGACGTCCAAAACTGACGACCCTATCTTGTACGGTAGAGTTTACATCCTGCAGATAAACGGCACTGATTCCTATAGGACTACCGGTAGCCTCTTCATCTTCACATGAAGCAAAGAAAAATACTGTGGCAATCAATCCAAAAAGAACAAATGGCTTTAGGATATTACGATTAATTATTTTTTTCATCTTACTTAAATTTTAAAGTATTTAATTTTCAATCTAGAAAAGGTCTGTAATACGTTCCTCGGTAAACTCATAGGGTACCGGTGGTTGCCCCAATAATGGATTTTGAACTACCTCTGATTCTGGATAAGGTAATAGCAAAATTCCCTCGTTGACCGCACCAACCGCTTGCGTGGTAATATCACGTGTTTCATCAATAGTCACTTTATTTGTTTCTGCATCATAGGTAAATGGAATTACCGATCCCCTATCTTGGGCATCAATGAAGTTGAGTACCTCCTGTTGTTCGTAATAAGATTGCCTAACTAGATCATACCAATATTGGCCTTCCATACATAGTTCTATCCGTCTTTCTAGAAAAAGACTTTCCCTGGTCAAGACTGTTAAGTCCGTTAATCCTGCTCTTGACCTAAGTGCATTTACGTAGAACAGGGCATTGGCATCAGTGGTACTGGCATTATTACCTAAAACTGCTTCGGCATAATTTAAATACACTTCGCCCAATCGCAACATATAGGTGTTTAAAGCGGAATTTTGTATGGAGATGGCTGGGTTATCTTTTGTAGAACCTACAACTCCTTTTTTCACGTTTACGTAGGTATTCTCGTGATCAACGGTGTACCCTCCATTTTCTTTATTTATCTCCGGATAAAAATCTCCGTCCGCCATCCAAGTCGCTTTACGACGTAAGTCATTCGGCGCATAGATTTGAAGGACATCATAAGTAGCTCTTGTGAAGAAACCATAAGCGGCGGCGTC
Source organism: Maribacter orientalis (assembly GCF_900109345.1). GTDB lineage: Bacteria > Bacteroidota > Bacteroidia > Flavobacteriales > Flavobacteriaceae > Maribacter > Maribacter orientalis. Next base: position 306,631 of record NZ_FNZN01000004.1, on the reverse strand, counting down.
ACCCGTAATTTCAGAATTAAGGGCAAAAAAGGCTTGGTGCGCATTACCTACACCATAATCTCCATTTGGTACCCATTGAAGAGCAAACATGGATTCTTCATTGTTGTTGTTCTCAACGGTAAATAAATCCGCATAGTCTTCCATCAAGGTGTAGGGCCCTTCCTCAATTGCTTTGGTGGCTGCCTTTAGTGCAAGATTTAATTGTTCTTGGTTTCTCTGTCCACTATTTGGTTCATCACTCAAACCTGCATAGGAAAGATAGAAACGTGACAGCATTCCAAATGCGCTATATTTGGTGACACGGCCTGTTTGTCGAGCCTGTTCCGGTAAATATTTTGCCGCATATTCCAAATCTCGAATGGCGAATTCAGATACATCACTCCTAGGGCTTTTGTTTACAATAGGATTTTGCACTAATTCCGCAGGATCAGTTGAAATAATGGCATCTCCCCAAAGTGATGCTAAATACCAATAGGCAGTTCCTCTCATAAACCTAGCCTCTGCAATGAACTCCCTTTGTATTTCTTCATCAACATTACTACCCTGTATGCCAAGTATGGCACGATTGGATTGTTGAATAACAATGTACAATGACCCCCATGCTTCCACTAATGGCCCTGTTAAACCAGTTTCGGTAAAATCCGTAAACGGGAATATATAATCAGAGAATGGCGCGTATAAGTTATTGGAACGACCATCGCCTAAACCAAAATAAAATTTATCATTGAAGGAGAACCAAACCCTATTGTACAAAGGGCCGGTCGCCGCTAGGAAATCTTGTTCCGATTGGAAAAAATTTTCCTTTGATATTTGATCTGATGGTGAAATGTCAAGCTCACTACTACAGCTACTTATACAAACGAAAAGTACCGTAAAAAGAATATGTTTTATAGATATGTATGTTTTCATAAGTTTCTTTTTTAAAATTTAGCGTTAATCCCTATGGTGTAAATATGCGGCGATGGATAACGGGCATTGTCTATACCGGTAAGCAGAACATTCTGATTAATGGAACCAACTTCTGGATCATAGCCGGAATATTTGGTGAAGGTGAACACATTTTGCATGTTGCTATAAACCTTCAAATTAGAGAGTCCAAATTTTGAAATAAATGATGTAGGTAGATTATAGCCTAAGGATATGTTTTGGATCCTTAGGTAAGATCCATCTTCCACAAACCTATCGCTGTATCTAAAGTTGGATGTAGAAGAAGCGGAGGAAGCGGCTATTCTTGGCATGTATTTATCACCACCAACTATCTCTACGTTCCTGTAGTCGTTTGGACCATTTGGATTGATCAAAGCCAATTCAGCATATCCTAGGGCCGAATTCAATAGGTTGGTATTACCACGTGGGTTTTCGAGAAAACGTCTTTGATAGTTTACCACTTCATTACCGTAAGATCCAGATAAAAATATAGTCATATCAAGACCTTGGTATGAAAAGGTGTTCCCTATACCAAACGTAAAGTCCGGAGAAGGATTTCCAATGTAAGTTCTATCCTGTTCATTGATGACGCCATCATTATTTATGTCCGCGAATTTGTAATCGCCGATCCAAGTGGCGTTTTCACCAATGGTATTAACGTCACTGGGCAAGGGTGTCGGTACTATTTCTCCATTTTCATTTCGATAGTAAAAGTCTGTTGCGTTCTCAAAACGGCCGATTACCTTATAGCCATAAAACTGGCCTATAGGTTGCCCAACTGCGGTACGGGTCACAATAGTTGTTTCGGATCCTTCACGTAATGTTTCATCTAAAATGCCTGTTTCAGAATTTAGGGACAAAACTTTGTTTCGGTTCATTGAAAAAACAAAATTAGATCGCCAAAGAAAATCCTTGGTGTCTGCGTTTACCGTATTTAAAGTTAGTTCGAGACCTTTGTTTTCTAAGGAACCTATATTAACCGTTGGTGCTGCTGTGGCTCCGACACCACTGCTTCCTGCATACGCCGGTAATGGTAGTTGCAGTAATAAATCTTGTGTCTTTTTATAATAGATATCGGCTATAAGTTCTACGCGATTATTAAACAAACCGATATCCAAACCTAAATTACTAGAATAGGTAGTTTCCCATTTTAATTCTGGGTTTGCCGTGTTAGAAGGTAACAATCCGGTTCCTTGATTGGTTGCCGAAGCACCGTATAAAGATGTGAAAGCGTAATTAGGTACACTTTGGTTACCGACTGCACCCCAGCCGACCCGTAATTTCAAATTATTTACAGTGGTATTGTCCTTTAAAAAATTCTCGTTAGAAATTTTCCATGCCAATGCCGCAGATGGGAACCAACCCCATCTATTCTCTTTGGCAAAGCGTGAAGAGCCATCGTAACGTAAGGTAGTGGTTAGTAAATATTTATCATCAAAAGAATAAAATGCCCTACCAAAATATGAACTTATAGAATTGCTGAATCTAGCATTATTATTCCTAGCGGTAGTAGCATCACCTAAATTAAGGTCAGTAGCTGTATTTGTTAAGTACCCAGATCGATAACCAAAAAGATTTTCAAAACTACTTTCCTGATATTCCTGTCCTAAAATGCCATTGATGGTACTTTTTCCGAAGGTATTGTCATAGGAAAGTAAATTAGAGATATTATAGTATTTACTGTAGGCCTTGGTTCTTGTTCCTTCCCTAATATCATTTTGCAACGCTCCAAAGGTGTATGAAGGGTTGAAGGTATAGGCATTAGAAAATCCATAATCAATAGCGTATTGCGTTTTAAATTTTAACCCTTTGAAAATGCTTAATTCAGCAAAAGTGTTTGCTCTTAAACCAGCCGTTTCATTACGATTATCTCTAATACTTGCTAAGCCTATCGGATTATTTTGAACAAATTCGTTCGTAGCCGGACCATCAAAGGAACCGTCAGCATTTCTAATCGCTACATTAGGTGTCTGTCTTAAAGCTATGGATATAAGTGAACCATCTGATACCGTAGTGGTTTGCTTTGAATTGTTAAAAGCAAAATTGATTCCCACTTTTAAATATTCTTTCACTTGTGTATCAACCACTCCTCTAAGGTTAAATCTCTCAAAACTAGATCCAAATGCAATACCTTCTTGGTCCAGATAACCAATACCCATAGAATAAGTGCTTTTTTCGCTTCCTCCGGAGATTGATAGGTTATGGCTTTGCATAAATGCTCTATTGAACAGGGCATCCTGCCAATCAGTGCCTTCTCCTAATAAATCTGTCCTAACGAAATCTGGGTCTCGTTGAACGATACCAAGATCAGATCTTGTGTTTTTGTGAATTGCATATTCCTGTAGGTTTAGTAGGTTTAATTTGGTAGGTATTTCTTGCCATCCAATATAAGAGTCCAGGTTAATGGTAGACTCTCCTTTTTTACCTCTTTTTGTAGTAACGATGATTACGCCGTTTGCCGCTCTTGATCCATATATCGCGGTAGCCGACGCATCCTTCAACACATCAAGGGAAACAATATCTGAGGGGTTAATGGCCGAAAGTGCATTTTGTGATCCGGAACCTGTAGTGTTGTCTATAATTACGCCATCTATTACGAAAATTGGTTCGTTAGATCCAGTTAAGGAACTTACACCTCTAATTCGTATAGACGAACTACCACCAGGTGCACCACTATTTTGCTGTAATTGCACCCCAGCTGCCCGACCTTGTAATACTTGATCGATAGAGGTTGGAACGGATTGCTCAATTGATTCTGCTGAAATTGAGGTTACGGCACCTGTTAAATCAGTCCTTTTCAAGGAACCATAGCCGATTACCACTACTTCATCTAATGATGAAATATCAAATTCTAATGAAACATTGATTTGTGTTTGTCCATTTACGGCAATTTCCTTCGTCTTATACCCTATCGAGCTAAAGATTAATACACCGTTGGCAGGTACATTTTGAATTTGATAATTACCGTCAAAATCAGCAGCGGTTCCATTAGAAGTACCCTTTAAGACTACGTTCGCAGCTGGGATAGGGGCATCTTCATCTGAAATTGTTCCAGAAACGCTGGTTTGTGCGTTGACATTCATTATGAATAAGAGCATAATAATGGAAAATCCGAAATTCTTTAGGTATCCAATTTTAAGTAATAATTTTTTTTTCATAAAAGTTAGTTTCAAAAGTGTGGTAAGCAACTGATTATTTGAATGCTGTTTTTTTTTGGAAAATTTCAACAGAGCAAAATATTTGGTATACAATTAATCTGGTACTGTGAAATACATTAGTTTTTAGGTTTGTTTTAATACATGGACTAGCGTTATTCGAGTTGAGGTTCTATTGTTCATTTTTAAAATTTCAGATATTTAGTTTACATCATGTTATCCCTAAATTTGCAGTACATCTTTCTGGACTTAAAAGGATATTTTTTCATTTGGATGAAATTTTATCTGTACCAAAAAACTGTACTCGTTTAAATTTTTGTTACTTGTTAGGTAACCTAGTGGTGAAATGTGCTAAGGAATTCCAACTTTTCTGAATACTAATGCTAGTCTAGCAATGGTTGGGTTAAAAAGTTTTATTATTCTTAATTATAGCATTCCAAACTTACTATGTTACTGATTAGGAGAGTATCAATTTTAGTGCTTAGTAGTATAACTTTTGAAGCATTTAAAAATTTGGAGGGTTTATTTTATGCAATAGTCTATTTAAATGCTTTTTTTTGACATATTATAAATAATGCACATTATATACACCCACACAATTAAATCGATCTTGAACGGATTTCAGGTGAAGTTCGGAGTCTATGGTATGTGTCATGATAGTTTAATAGTCCTGAAACTATATTTTTTAAAAATAATTTCCTACTTAAGATGAAACTCTTCCTTTTTATTAAGTGTTCAAATTTAAAAGTTAAGCGCGCTCTGGCCGGAATGTTAATTTTTTGTCAGGCTTTGCTATTTTCTCAGGAAACTTCATTTCCAAAATATAAGTTCGAAACTTTAAAAAATAGTACTACCCAACGTGCGGTATCCTCCATCTCCCAAGATGAGCAAGGATTTATTTGGATGGGAACAAACGGGTTGGGATTGAATAAATATAATGGTATCGATTATATTTCCTATCAGTTTAATGGGTCGGATAGTACGAGTATCAGCAACTCCCTCATACACACCACCTTTGTTGATTCTAAAAATAATCTCTGGATAGGGACGCAAGTGGGGCTGGATTTATATAATAGAGATCTAGATAATTTCAAGCATATTGAACTGGTACCGGAAAATGGATATAAGACGATTATTTCTGTTCATGCGATTATGGAAGCGAAAGATGGCTCAATAATTATTGGAACACATCAAAAAGGCCTTTTTAGGATAGACCCGAAAACGTTTAAAGCCACTACCATTCCAATTAGGGGTGTTGAAAATGTAGGTTATTTACTTATAAATGCGCTTGCGGATTTTGACAACAGAATCCTTATTGGAAGCAATAAGGGGGTTATGGAACTTGAACATGTAAGCAATGAATACGCACATCCTATAAGTTTTAAAACACAAAGTGGTGAACCCGAAATCTCTTCATCCATCGAAACGATGCAAGTAGATTCAAAAGGTTCCGTTTGGATCGGTACTACACAAGATGGGATTATTAAAATTGACGGTAATGAAAACGGTCGCTATCAATTGGAAACGATTAAGATTACGGAAAAGCGGATAATGAGCCTATCGGAAACCCCAAGAAATACCATTTTATGTGGTACAGAAAATGCGGGCATGTTTGAAATGAATCGAAAGGGTATAGTCATTAACCATTATTTAAATCAAAATTTCGAGGAAGGCGATTTGAAATCCAATTCCATCTGGGATTTATTTTTGGATAATAAAAATCGGATTTGGGTTTCCTATTATAATAATGGAATAGGTCTTTACGATGCCTTTTATGACAAATTTCTGGATATTGAAAGTAAAAGCAACTATGTAAATTCTCTACAAGCAAATTCCGTTACGGCAATTTCGGAGGATGATCAAGGAAGACTATGGATTGGTATGGATGGTGGTGGTGTTGATGTATACGACATGAACCTGAAAACCTTTACGCACCTTTTGGATAGCAATAATCCTATTGCAAAAGGTTTGGATGCTTCTGATGTACAAACCGTATATAAGGATAGTAAGGGGAATATGTGGGTAGGAACTTGGAATTTTGGCATTTACTTTTTGCAAAAAGGGAGTCGCCAATTTATTAATTATTCCATGGACAATACCAATGGAGCACTCGAAACGAATAGGATACTAAGTTTCTCAGAGGATGCAGATGGGATATTGTGGATAGGAACATTTTCAAGTGGCCTATATTCTTTTGATCCAACTTCAAAAAAAATCACTTCCTATTCAAATACACCTTTTATAGTTAACAAAATCGCCTACAGTGATGTCCGGACTGTTTATGTAGATAGCGAAGACACTATATGGATCGGCGGTAATGCGGGATTGTTCAGGTTGACCAAGACTAAAAACGATTTAAAAATAGAGTCCTTGACCCAACGTTTAAGGAAAGGCCAGCAACGGGATCAACAATACACCGGCCTCGTTTTACAGATTTATGAAGATTCAAAAAAGAATATTTGGATTGGAACTGACGGCACAGGACTTTTTAAATATGATATGCGTAAAGACTCCTTTACCTGGGTGAATGTTGAAGGATTTAATAAGGTCACCGTTTCCTCTATTATTGAGGATGAAGTTGGCAATCTTTGGGTTGCTGGAAACAATGGTATATCCAAAATAAATCAATTGACAGGTACGGTTTCAAATTTTTCTATCAACGATGGGCTTTTAACCAATGATTTCAATAATAATGCAGCCTATAAAAGTGAAAAAGGAGCACTTTTTTTCGGTTCTTATGAAGGTATCAATTACTTTGATCCCAATGAACTACCTCTTAATAGCAACACATCCGACGTGTATCTTTCAGATTTAAAACTGTTTAACAAAAGTGTAGTACCAGGTCAAAAAAATACACCTTTAACCAAGGTACTTTCGCAAACAGAACAAATTACTTTGAACCATGAACAGTCCGTTTTTACCATAGACTATGCTCCCATAGATTTTACTAGGCCAGAGGAAATTTCGTATGCCTATTATTTGGATGGTTTTGAAAATGATTGGAATTACGTCCAAAGCACAAGAAATGCTACCTATACAAACCTGCCCGCCGGTGATTATACCTTCAAGGTAAAGGCAGCAAATAGTGATGGCGTATGGAATACGAATTTTGCCGCCTTGGATATTACCATATTGCGACCATGGTGGGGTACTAATTGGGCAATTTTATTATATATACTCATTACGTTGACATTGGCTTACGTTATTTTTCAATTTTTGGATGCAAGGTTGAAATCAAAACGCCTGATTTTACAGGAACGTGAAAAATACCTGCAAGAAGAGGTTTTGAACACTAAAAAAATTCAGTTTTTCACCAATATATCACATGAATTTAGAACACCCCTCACATTAATTTTAAGTCCGCTCGAGGATATCCTGAATGAGCACTCCTTACCCGAAAACATCAAGAAAAAGCATGGCATCATCCATAAGAATGCTAACCGTCTAAAGCGTTTGATTGATGAGCTAATGGATTTTAGAAAACTACAATTCAATGAAATACCGCTAGTTGTAACATTTTTTGATGTGGTTGTCTTGGTGGATGATATTATGGGCCATTATTACGAAGAAGCACAGCAACGGAATATAGCGCTTTCCTTGGAGAAAGAATTTGATTGTATTCATGTATCGGCGGATAGGAATAAACTTGAAAAAATTATATTCAACATACTTTCTAACGCCTTTAAAAGTACACCTACCAATGGTATTATTACGATAACACTGTCAGTTAAAGAAGCCTATCATTTTAAGCTTATCCAGAACGGCCGACCTATAGATGCCCTGGAACTAACTATTGAGGATACTGGAAAAGGTATAGATCCGGGAGAGTTAACCAAGATTTTTGACAGGTTCTATCAAATTAAAGAACTTGACCAACAGTATTTCGGAGGTACCGGCATTGGCCTTGAGGTGGTGCGTAGCTTTGTGGATCTTCATCAAGGTGAAATTGAGGTGGAAAGTGAAATAGGGGTCGGTACTAAATTTAAAGTTTTGATTCCCATGATTAATACCCAGCAAGGTATTATGGATAAAAGTACCTTGGAAATTGCTGAAGCTGAATTAATACAACCTTCAGAAAAGGTTGCACAGATTAATGTGGACAAAATATTGAATGAAGCTCAGGAGCTTAAAAAAACGGTATTGATTGTTGAGGATAATATAGAACTCTCAATTTATATTAAGGAAGAATTGAAAAAGGATTTTAAAATCGTGCTGGCCGAAAATGGACAAATGGGGCTTGAGGCCGCGTTCAAAAGTATTCCTGATGTAATTATAACCGATATTTTGATGCCGGTCATGAACGGTATAGAATTTTGCCAAAAGATAAAGAAAGATTTACGTACCAGCCATATTCCCGTACTTATGTTAACCGCAAAAGCAACGGCAGACGATTGGGTAGATGGACTTGAATCTGGTGCTGATGTCTATATGAACAAACCTTTTGATATGAAGGTCATAAAATCGCATATCAACCAATTAATTAGCAATAGAACACTACTATTTTCTAAATATCTAGGGGAAGAATATAATGAACTTCTTGAGTCTGACGTGAGTTCTCTAGACCAACAATTTATCTTAAACATTATTGGCCATATCAATAAAAATATAAGTGAGCCAAATTTAAATGTTGAAAAATTGGCCATAGATTTTTACTTGAGCAGGAGTCAACTCTATAGAAAGATAAAGGCATTGACAGGAATAAGCGCCAATGAATTGATTCGTAAAATAAGACTGGAAAAGGCGAAGGAGCTTATTGAAAATACCGATCATTCCATTGGGGTAATCTGCGACTTTGTTGGTTTTTCTTCACCTTCCTATTTTTCGAAATGTTTTAAGGAACGTTTTGGTGTTTTACCTACGGATTTGAAAAGTGAATAACCCAAATCTTTAATAAAAAACTGGTAATCTATCATATGATACCCTAAAAAAGGGGTTTAATAAATTCTATGGTTGAGATAAAAGTAACTATAGTAATCATAATAAAGGGATGGCGATTTGAAAAGTACAATAGTTAAAAAAGATACTCTTCCGATAATAGTCACTACCGTTAATACATAATAATATGTTGCCCAAAAAGTAGTACTCCAATTATAAATGGGTATTAAAAAAAAGTAGGATTATAAGGGGTAGCTACTAGGGAATTCCGTACCATACCCAAGAAATGTGGGGAAGATGACCCATGCAAATGAGGTAGATTCCATTGAATATTTAGCCAATCCTTATTCTAATTTCCCCTAATTCTTATTGGCAGAAAAGATATATAAGTGTCTCGGATGCTTGAAAATTTACAGGAAAGAAGAATTCCCGAAATCATTAAGAATTTTGAACCAAAAATATATGTGAACTTACCATAAAACAGTACATTAAAAAAGGGGGGCATTCACTGACAATACATTAATATAAGCAAATCTTATTGAGCACAGATCAAATAATAAATAGAAAAACTAATTTATTGAATACCATCGATCTTAAGATTTATTCTGTGGTAAATGGAGAAGCAGGTAGGCCTTCTACGTTATATAAATTAGGATTGTTTGGATTATCCGCCCATGCATACCGTACGTATTTTGGTTTTTGAATTTTATCGTTCCAGACTATTATTTTATCACCTTCTATTTTGGCTTTGGCCCACACATAATGTTTATCTTCTCCAGCAATTGCAAATTCGCTCAGCTGGTTTCCATCCTTCGAGACTAATCCATTTCCAATATTTGAAAAAGAGATTTCAATTGTTTTTTCACGGATTTGATACCCGCTATATAAAGGACCAGAATGAACTACATCCTCATTATAGGCAAGTTTTAAAGCGGACAATGCTAGTCGCTTTCCCACGTCTTTTTTATTATCCGGATGAATATCGTTCCATTCTCCTAAATCAATATTTACTGTCATGCCGGTATTCGGTATTTTTAAGCCCTCAATTTGAGACTGCCTAAGTTGCGCCCAATTACTTTCCTCCGGTGAATAATTAACTTCCATAAAATTGGGTAATTGAGCGTAAATGAAGGGAATAGTAGGTTGGTGGAACTGTTTGCGCCAGTCATTTATCAACGCCTTTAGAAGTCTGGAATACGCTTTCGGTTTCCCGGAATTACTTTCGCCTTGATACCAAAGTATTCCTTTGAGATGAAGTTGGGTATAGGGTGCAACCATTGCATTAAAGAGTGCCGTAGGTTCATTTTGAGCGTTAAAGGGTTTTACGGATGATGACGGAGCCTTTGGTTCAAAGACTTCTCCTACTTTATACTTCCAATATCCCATTAGATCTATCGTATCTTTTTTGGTATATATATAATAGGGTTTATCTGGAACAAAACCACCTTTACCATTGTAATTAGTGACTCTTATTGTAAATAAATTTGTACCCGATTTTAGTATATTTTTTGGTATGGCATACCTTCTTTGCGGATATTGATAAGTGGTGTTTCCAACTTTTTGACCATTAATGTAAAGTTCATCTGCATCTACGATTCTTCCTAAAAATACCGTGGCCTCCTGCATGTCTATTTCATTCGGGATCTCTATTTCCTTTCGGTACCAAACCGTTCCATTTAAATTTCGTATTCCTTGATCCTCCCAATATCCCGGAATACTAATGTTGCGCCAGTCATTCGGTTTAAAATTTGGCTCATACCATTTTATGGGACCGATCAACCCTTTATCTCTATGTTCGCTGGTGATATTATAAGGCCTATTATTTTCCCTATTACGACTGTTAACATAAACGGTATCCTTATTCTTTTCTATAGTTTCCAAAATTTCGGGAAACTCCTTAAAACCATTTTCGCTGGTCCACGATTCAATGGGGGTACCACCTACACTGGCATTTATGAGTCCGATAGGAACTTTATACTTTTCATAAATTTGTTTCGCAAAGAAATAAGCTACAGCTGAAAAGGGTCTTATTTCTTCTGGGATTGCTGCTTGCCAAGATCCTCCATTGAAATCAGCATCAGGTCCATTCAAATCGGTTTGGGTCGGTATTTTAAAATGCCGTATTTCTGGATAGTCAGTATTGGCAATTTCATCCGCATAGGTAACATCATGTATATCCAACTGGTGTACCATGTTAGACTGGCCCGCACATAACCAAACATCACCTATCAAAATATCCTTTAGCGTTATTTCATTTTTACCATTTATTTTCATGGAGTATGGGCCACCTTCCTTCATTTTCTTGAATGACACACTCCAATTACCATCGGTAGATGCGATGGTGCTTAACCGTTCTTCATTGAATGTAACTGTTATTTTTTCTTGCGGAGAAGACCAGCCCCAAACTTCTATTGGGCTATTGCGCTGCAGTACCATGCTGTCCCTTATTATTTGGGGCAGTTTCACTTGGGCGTTAAGTTTTTGAAAACTACAGAAGCAAGTAAAAAGGACAATAAAACCCTTCAAAATAATATTTAAATTTTTCATATGAAATGCTAAATTTTCAACGGAATTATTTAGAATACGGTGCAATCGTTTTAATACTCCCATCTTCTAGATGGTGAAGCTCGGTCACTTTTACAGATCTTAAATGGGTAACACCTTTGGATAGGCTACTATCGTGATAGAATAGATACCAGGCATCCCCAACCTTACAAATGGAGTGGTGGGAGGTCCAACCAACAACAGGTTCCAAAATTTTACCGCCATAGGTAAAGGGACCATAGGGTGTATCACCAATAGCATAACAGATAAAGTGAGTATCACCTGTAGAGTATGAAAAATAGTATTTTTCCTTATACCTATGCATCCAAGAAGCCTCAAAAAAACGACGATCAGTATCCCCGGCTAATAGTAATTCGCCATTTTCGTCTAAGATTTCTATTTCCTTCGGGGCTTCGGCAAATTCTAAAAGGTCATCGGTCATTTTTGCTATGAAGGGCATAATGCGGGTTCAACATCTTTCGGAATATGTGCAGTGGGGCTATCAGGAGATTCAGCATTAAAAGTTCCTTTTCGCCATCGTTGTAATTGTCCTCCCCAAAGTCCGCCAAAATACATATAATAGCTACCGTCCTCATCTTCAAAAACGGCAGGATCAATTGAAAAACTATTATTAATGGCTTTTGGTTGTGGCTGGAAGGGCCCGACGGGATTATCACTCACGGCAACACCTATCCTAAATATACCATCATATGCCTTTGCAGGAAAGAACAGATAATATTTTCCGTTCTTATGTGCTGCATCTGGGGCCCACATCTGTTTTTCAGCCCAGGATACGTTATCAACATGTAAAGCAACACCATGATCCACTGCTTCGGAATTAATGGAATCCATTGAAATAACATGATAATCTTCCATGGCAAAATGGCTCCCCAAATCATCAAAGGCTTCTCCTGCATCTACATCATGGGAGGGGTATATGTATATTTTTCCGTTAAAATAATGTGCCGATGGATCAGCCGTGTAGATATGGGACACCAAAGGCTGGGAAATGGCTTTTTCGTTTAATTTTATAAAATCTATATGATCGATACTTTCTTCTGGCATAACGTTATTCTTTTCTTCTTTTAATTAAGTCCTCTTCAATCTCCACTTCCATTTTTTTATTGATTTCATAGAAGAATAATAGAGCAATGGCCAAGAAAAAGGCAATGGCCGGAAAAATGCTTACAAGCATTTTTGTTCCCTGTATGGCAGTCTCTGGTTGTAAAACAGCATCGTTGACCGCAAATTTCTTAGGAATATAATGATAAAGTCCTAAAATCCAGGTGACCAGAGAACTACCAATGGTCAATCCTAATTTTAAACCAATCATCATGGCTGAAAAAATGATTGCGGTAGCGCGTCTATTGTTCTTCCATTCAGAATAATCCGCAACATCAGCTATCATGGCCCATAACAGTGGAATAGTAATTCCATAGAAAAATCCGTGCAAAATTTGAGATAGAAACATCAATTCGACCGAGGTAGGCGTAAAGAAATAGAAAACGGCAATAAACAAGGTTGATACAAATAATGCGGCCCCGAAAACATCCCGTTTTCCATATTTATCCGCCAATCCTTTGGATAGGGAAATACCAACGATCATAAAAATAATTCCACCTGCATTAAATAGTCCGAAACCTGCAGAAATGGGATTATCACCGAAAAAATCGACACCAATACTAGTTAGTCCACGTAGCAGGGGACCGATGAAATCTGCCAAGCTATTGGCATCTACATAATTTTCAAAATAATAGACATACGAACCACCTTTCATTGCTAAAGTAATGAAAACCAATGTCGTAAGTACTAACATGATAATCCAAGGTTGGTTTTTAACTAGATCCCCCAAATCTTCTTTAAGGCTTGATTTTTGTTCTATAGTAGGAATTACCCTTTCCTTGGTAGTGAAAAATGTAATCAGTAGCATTATGGTACCAATTACTGCCAAATAGGTCATCACAATTTCAATTCCAATAGCTTTATCCCCACCACCGGCATATTCAATAATGGGCAACATAAATACCTGAACAAAGAATTGCGCGAACATCACCGCTACGAACCGGTAAGAGGAGATACTGTTACGCTCCTTCATATTTCCGGTAATTACGCCACTCAATGCCGCATATGGTAAATTATTTGCAGCATATAGTAATAATAATAAAGTATACGTGACGGCGGCATAAGCAACCTTACCGGTATAATCGAAATTAGGAGTACTGAATGCCAATAGCGCAACAATACCTAATGGAACCGAGGTAAATAAAATCCAGGGCCTGAATTTCCCCCATTTGCTAAGTGTACGATCAGCAAGTGCTCCAATTATGGGATTAAACGCAAAAGCCGCAATCATCCCTACAATGAAAATGATTAAAGACGCATCATTGTTTTCCAATCCATAGATATCTGTATAAAAATAGGCCAAATAGGTGACCAAGGTTTGGAACACAAGGTTTGCCGAAAGATCACCCAAAGAATAGCCAATCTTTTCCTTTAAGGATATTATATGGTTTTTGTTCATTAATTAAGATGTGTTAGGTTGGCTTTATAAAATGGTGTCTCTAGAAACTTGAATAATGCTGTCATAAGCTGATTTAGGCCTGTTATTTCTGTTAAATGGTAGTGGGTAATTTGTTCTTCCTTTAATTGGCCAGCCATTGAGCCAAGACTGTCCATCGTTTACCCCCCAAAAGGTAACCCTGCTTATTTTATCACTATGCTTTTTAAATAATTGAAAAATATCTGAATATCTTTTGGCCAGTCTCAGAGCTACCGAATCTGGTAACTCATTTGGATATGGATTCATTGCTGCACTGTTCTCGTAATTTTGGCTCACTTCAGCACCTTCCAAATCCCATGGGTTTGGTAGTACGGTAATATCTAGCTCGGTTATCATTACTTTTATACCCAAGGCGGCGTATTCCTCAATACTTGTTTCAATTTCCTTTAAAGATGGTTCTTCTAGGTTCCAATGTCCTTGCATACCGATACCGTCTATTTTAGCACCATTTTGCTGTAATAATTTAACAAGTTCAATGGCGCCAGACCTTTTTTCAGGATTGCACATATTGTAATCATTGTAATATAATTCCACATTGGGATCGTACTCCTGAGCCCATTTAAAGGCATCTACTAAATAACGATCTCCCAATTTTTCGTAGAATATCGAGTTTCTTAAGGTGCCGTCCTCATTTAAGGCTTCATTGACAACATCCCATCCATCTATTTTGCCTTTGTAATGCTCTACAATGGTTTTTATGTGGTTATGGAGATTGCCGGAAAGTTCTTCGGGACTTTCAATAGTAGGTACCCATGCGGCCAATTGACTGTGCCAAACCAAATTATGACCAATAACGAACATCTTATTCTTCTTTCCAAAGGCCACAAACCTATCTGAGGTATCGAAATCGAATTTTCCTTTTTCAGGTTCCATAAACATCCATTTCATACAATTTTCAGGGGTAATACTATTAAACTCTTTTTTTACGAGCTTAATAGCCAAAGAATCGATTTCAAAAATTTGATTTTCGTTAAGAGCAGTTCCTATTAGAAATTCATTTTGAAAAGCTTCTTTTAATGAGGTTTCGGTTACCTGTTTTGGTTGATCGGATTTATCTAATTCCCCACAGCCTGTTATTATAAATAACAAAGAAAATACAATGAGGAAAGGTTGATAATTGGATTTAATACGGAATATTTTTGGTCTAAATGTATTCATACTTTTTTTCAGGTTGATATTAATTTTGCAACAAGTTAAAAATAGTCCAAAGCATAAAATTCTATTGAAACAATTGAAGCATTACTTAATAAACATGTTGCATTGTTAACTATTAAACCTATAAAACGTATTGATATCAAAATTTTGAAACTAAAAACTAGAATAGTTTATATTAATTAAATGAAAGTTTGAACTAAAAATTTTGTTCAGGAAATTGTTTTATTTCGGGTATCTAATTAATAAACTATTAAAAAATAATTTTATTGATAGTTGCACCTTTGTTATAATATCCACACAATGTGAAACCGGCGATGAGTCAGTTTTCGACACAGAGTATTTCATTGCTAACAGTAATAATATCTATTTAATTCTGGTTATGGAAGATGTAGGAGAAATGTTTAGTGAAAGTCAATCAAGTCAATTTATTGCGGTCGCTACTGATTTGGAATGCTTCTACCCTGAAATTATCATTTAAATTATAAGCAAAGAAGGAACCAACTAGATTATTTTCAACTTTTTCATTTAGATTTATCACAAATCTTTCTAAACATTGTTGTAAAAAAGTGCCTTCTATATTTTTTAAACCCAGAGGAAGATGTAGGTGTAGTAGGTTTTTTTGGTAATTCGATACTAACGGTTGTAATTGCGCTTATAGCTAGTAATGTTATAATCCTAATTTTTCAGAATATTAACCTCTTCTTGCTGATTGCTGTGTTATTGTTGTTGTATGGTCTTAAAAAAAAATGCATCTATCCTCATTAATAATTATTTTGATATTCGTCTTGGTCATTGCAAACATGAAGTTGTTCTTCAAAGGTAAATTGTCCAAGTATCTCAAGTATAAACAAGCGTATCATATTTATCATGAGCTTCATACGATAACTGGTGAAACAGCTTTTGTTGTGCGTACTTTTTTCTTTGTAATATTTGGGCTCAGTATTTCCATTACATCTATATTTAATTTAATGTGGCACTTATAAGCTCGCTTATCATTCTATCTATATACACTATTTGATTTGTGCTATTGTTCATGTTTGTTGGAAAGGATATATTACCTCAATTGTGTATAGCTCAAAGAGGATTGATTACGGTGTTGTTATTTTATGAGATACCTATAGAAACACAAGTAGCAACTTTTAATCAGGGTATTCTTCTTTTTGTCATTATCGGCACTAGTTTGATAATGAAATTCGTGATGATTTATGACAAGCCTTGGGCAGGTACGGTAATCAATACAGTCAACAATAAAAAGGTATGAACTGCGAAATGGAATGCACCCAACATTAGCGAGCATTAGTTTTAGTAGTCTTGCTATAGATTTTTCACTAACAGATAGTTTTAAAGCGGGTTTTCCTATGAGCGATATTAATTTTGAAGCAGATATATTGTTCAGGGAAAATTTTTAGCACCATTCTATTTCCTAAAAGAAGTGCATTTCTATAATCGTTAAAAATTAATGTCGAATATAGACTTTAAAGGATTTTGTTGCATAAAGGGTAACTTCCTCCGGCATAAGGGTCAATTATAATAGTGATTTTTTATTGCTGCCATTTAAAATGGATCATCACGAAGTAACTTTTGAATAAATAGGTGTATTAAAATAATAACGCATAATAAAGATTATCTTGGCGATTACTTGCATTAAGATTTAAACTATAATAAAATTAACCTGATTTTGAGCCTTTAGGCTAGTTCTAAGGTATTTTTATTAAAGTATTATTTGAAATTTCAAGTGCCGTAATTCTAATTTTTAATTCAAATAAATAACCTAAATAAAGCAAAAAAGTAATATGAAGATTGTAGTTCTATCACAAAATCCAAACTTATATTCTACAAAGAGATTAGTCGAAGCCGGAGAGAAAAAGGGGCACGAAATGGTTGTTGTAGATCATACCAAATGTAATTTGGTTATTGAAAAGAAAAAACCAAGTATAATTTATAAAGGGCAGGAAATTACTGATGTAGACGGTGTTATACCTAGAATTGGGGCTTCTGTGACTTTTTTCGGTACAGCCGTTGTAAGACAGTTTGAAATGATGAAGGTTTTTACCGCAACAGAATCTCAAGCACTGGTTAGGTCTAGAGATAAACTTCGAAGTCTACAGATATTGTCTAGAGCGGGCTTAGGGCTGCCAAAAACCGTTTTTAGTAATTACTCTAAAGACGTTAGTCAAATTGTAGAACGCGTAGGAGGTGCTCCGTTAGTTATTAAATTATTGGAAGGAACTCAAGGTTTAGGAGTGGTATTGGCAGATAATCAAAATTCAGCAGAGTCTATTTTAGAAGCATTTAATGGACTACAAGCCCGTGTAATAGTACAAGAATTTATAAAAGAAGCGAAAGGGGCAGATGTAAGAGTTTTTATTGTTGACGGAGTAGTGGTGGGTGCTATGAAGAGACAAGGAAAAGAAGGTGAGTTTAGGTCTAATCTTCATAGAGGTGGTAGTGCGAATATTATAGAATTAACCGATGAAGAAGAAAATGCCGCACTTAAGGCAGCAAGGGCTATGGGCTTAGGAATCGCAGGGGTAGATTTGCTGCAGTCAGCGCGTGGTCCTCTAATATTAGAAGTAAATTCTTCACCAGGCTTAGAAGGTATTGAAAATGCTACTGGCAAAAATATTGCAAATCATATTATTAGATATGTTGAAAGAAATGCCGAATAACAATGTTGAAATAATTGGTAATTAAAAGAAAAGGGATATCTATAATATCATTTTTTATAGGAAAATTAATAAGCAAAAGCCAGAATTGATATTCTGGCTTTTTGTTGTTTTTTACGATAATCAATACAATACCAATGAGCACAACTTAGGTATTTATCGGTATTTTGGCTGTTAGGGAAATAGCAATTAGCTATCGTCTTAAATAGGATATGCTTTATAAGACATACCATACCATACCATATCAGAGTCAATGACTTTACTAAAGTAAATACCGGGCTATTTGTAAGTGTTTTAATTACCTATTTATTCAGTTTCTTAAAGTTTAAGCTTCTAGTGTATAACTGTAAATTTTTCTGATTAGCTTTTTAGAAACTGGTCATGAATGTTCATGAGGTGTGAGATTGTATTACTTAACACTTATCAATACAGCTTCACAACTTTGAAGGTCTGAGTTAAGAACAATATTCTCAGATTTTTTGCCATCTGAAATTTCAACTGACACGGTGTTAGGTGGTGAATCGCCTAAATTGTGCGCATAAAGAAATAGGTCATTAGATTTTTTAGGATCCAATTTTACGTTAAATTCTTTTTTCCAATATGTTAAATAATATTTGGAAACAACTGAAACGCCATTAAGGTATATAGAAACAATATCCCCATCTTGTCTACCATGATCCCAAATTTTTATAGTTATATTTTCTGAATCGAATTGTAATTCCTTGGTGTACGATATTTTTCTACCCTCAAAAGTTTCTCTTATAACCGGTTTCTTTTCGGGTTGTGTTACTTCGGTATTTTTAGGGGCAATTGCTTTTTTAGTTTTTGATTTTTTCTTACTAGGGACTGAACTAGTGTTTGCTAATTGTTGTTTTTTCTTTCGCTCATCAGATGCTGCATTGGTAATGGTAAAGAAGGGAGTCACTCTTTTGGCTATCTTATATTTATCGTCTGGAAACAATTCTATGGCAACAACTTGATATCGACTGCCAGAGCCAATATTTTTAGCAAGCTCAATGCCTTCTTCAAAGCCATCATTCTTAAAAGTGCCTAATTCTTGAACGACCATTTCATTTCGTACCAGAAAAAAACGGATAGTTTTACTTGTGTCAATATTTATGGTGTTCCATTTTAAAGTAATTTTATCAGGAATGTTCCAATTTGTACCTGTATCGGGTTTGGTAAGGTTAATTACAGAATTTTTATTATCCATATTACCTTGTCCAAATGAAGTTGCTGTAAACAGGCTTAAAAGGCATAAAATTAAAAAAGGGCTTTGACGCATATATAAAGTCTTGTTTCAAAGATAGTATTTAACCTTAACATCCTATAGTGCTTTGGTAGATTGCAATTTACTTCGTATTTATTGATAGGAACTATAATCAGATTATATTATTTACTTAGCTTTATTGTGTATGAAACCGTCCATTATGATATTATATTTAAATAGTTTTTCAAGAAAAACCACCCATTACTTCTTAGGATTATTAATAGTAATTTCTGTAATTTCCTGTAAGAATAAAGTGGGTTCTACAGGAAAAATGTCACACGATATAGTACAAGATTCTTTGTTGGATTATAAATCCTATCAACCAAAAAGCATTGATATTACAATCTCGAGATCAGTATACAAGAATAAATTATATGGTTTTTGGTTGGGTCAATGTATTGCCAATTGGACAGGCTTGATTACCGAAATGGATAAAATCGGAATTCCCAATAGTGAGGGTAAAGGAGAAGGTTTTTATACTCGTGATAACTGGGGTAAACCCGATGAGCCCAATTTATGGGGCTCAAATAATTATTCTAAGACAATTGATTTTTTATTCGCTGATCAAGACAGTATTTGGGGTGCAGATGATGATACCGATATTGAATATATCTACCAAGAGTTGCTTTATGAAAATAAGACCTCAATCTTAACAGGTGACATGATTAGAACCGGATGGTTAAAGCATATTAAAAAAGAAGAAGAGAACTATTTGTGGGTTTCTAATCAACAGGCACTTGATCTAATGGAGGAAGGTATGCTACCGCCAGAAACAGGATTACCTGAAAATAATCCGCATTATGAAATGATTGATGCTCAACTGACTACCGAAATATTTGGTTTTTTCGCACCCACGCGCTCAGATGTAGCACTGAAAATGGCACATTTACCTATACAAACCGTTGCTAGAGAAAACGCAGAGTGGATTTCTAATTTTAATGTAGTTATGTATGCTTTGGCTTCTTTAGCAGATGATGATAAATCTATTAAAGCGAATTTAAATTGGATGGCTGCAGAAGCCCGTAAACAATTGCCCAATGATTCGTACTCCGCTAAAATGTTCGATTTTGTAAAAGGTGAATATGAATCTGGTGTTACATGGGAAGAAGCTAGAGATGCTTTGCATGAGAAATATCAAATTCGTCAAGAAGACGGGTATTTATGGGCTACTAAGGATGAAACTTGTAATGGTTGTTTTGCGGCAGGTATCAATTTTGGGGCAAGTATTGTTAGCTTATTATATGGTGAGGGCGATATAAAGGAAACTATAAAAATTGGAACCTTGTGTGGATGGGATTCTGATAATCCTACCGCTACGTGGGGTGGATTATTGGGTTTTATGTTAGGTAAAGAAGAGGTTGAAAAGGCTTTTGATAGAAAGTTTGCCGAAAAATTCAATATACATCGTACTAGAATTGGTTTTCCCAACGACGGTATTGATGATTTTGACCATATGGCTACAAAAGGAATTTATATCATTGACAGGGTAGTGCAAGAAGAACTTGGTGGTGGGGTTGATCTTGTAAATGATGTTTGGTACATACCTCAAAAAAACTGACTTCGCTATTAAAATATAATAATGTTAATATTTGGAATAAATCCTAATAATTGGAAATAATCCATAATTTAGCTATCCCGATTTTTTTAGAGGGATAGTTATGAGCAAGACCATACTTCACATAGATTTAGATACATTTTATGTATCTGTAGAGCGACTCAATAATCGTGAGTTACAGAATAAACCCTTGCTGGTGGGTGGTACGGGAGACCGTGGTGTGGTAGCGGCATGTAGTTATGAAACCCGCGGATTTGGAGTGCATTCTGGTATGCCCATGAAAATGGCCCGCGAACTATGTCCCGAAGCTTTTGTAATTCGTGGTAATGCAGGAGAGTACAGCAAGCACTCAGATGTGGTGACCGAAATTATAAAAGAGTATGTGCCCGTATTCGAAAAATCGAGTATCGATGAGTTTTATGCAGACCTATCCGGCATGGATCGTTTTTTTGGCTGTTATCAGTACGCTTCAGAAATGCGTAAGAAGATTATTAAAGAAACCGGACTACCCATTTCCTTTGGCCTATCGGCAAACAAGGTTGTTTCTAAAGTTGCTACTAACGAAGCCAAACCTAACAATCAATTGAAAATAGATGAAGGGCTTGAGAAACCTTTTCTAGCACCACTTTCTATAAAAAAAATTCCCATGGTGGGTGATAAAACGTATCAGACCTTACGAAATCTAGGTTTACGTCAAGTACGTAGTGTGCAAGAAATGCCCATGGAAGTGATGCAGCGGGTTTTGGGAGCAAATGGCGGAGTTATTTGGAAAAGAGCCAACGGTATAGATAATACGCCCGTAATCCCCTTCTGTGAACGAAAATCAATTTCAACCGAACGTACGTTTGATAAGGATACCATTGATGTAAATAGACTGCGAGGTATTCTCATTGCCATGACCGAAAATCTAGCGTATCAATTACGACGAGGCGAAAAGTTGACAGCGTGTATTTCAGTAAAAATTCGATATTCTGATTTTAACACCTATTCAAAACAATTACGCATTCCCTATACGAGTGCCGATCATATTTTGATTCCGAAGATTTTAGATCTGTTCAAGAATTTATATAACCGTAGGTTATTGGTGCGGTTGATAGGCATACGTTTTAGTCATTTGGTTACGGGTAATTACCAAATCAACCTGTTTGATGATACCGAAGAAATTCTAAGCCTTTATAATGCCATGGATGAAATTCGTAAACGCTATGGAGATAAAAGTGTATTGCGGGCATCGGGCATGGGAGCCAAAACGATTGGTAGAATGCATAATCCTTTTAACGGACTGGCACCTGTTGTGCTAGCGCACAGGAAATTGTAAGCCCCTAGCGCCAAAGGGTTGAATAAAATAGAGCGTGCTTCGCATTGCGCCCAAAGAAAAGCCTCGGAATGATGCCTTCTGTTCACTGAGCGTAGTCGAAGTGAGAGTTGGAAATTAGAAAAGAGAAAAGAGAGCGCTTCACGTGCAGCGCAAAATACTAACAATGAACAACCGACAACCAAAAAAGTGTACCTAAACTGCCATACATATTACAGCCTTCGCTACGGTACCTTTTCAGAACTGGAGCTCTTGCAATTGGCAAGGGAGCATCACGTGACGCAATTGGTGTTAACGGATATCAATAATACATCTGCCTGTTTAAATTTTGTTCGTAAGGCTTCGGAATATAATGTTCGGCCTATTTTGGGTATTGATTTTAGAAATGGAATAGAGCCTTGTTTTGTAGGTATCGCAAAAAACAATAATGGTTTTCTGGAGCTGAATAATTTTTTGTCGGAACACATTCATCAAGGAAAGAAAATTCCTGAAATAGCTCCGAAGTTTGAACATGTATATATTATCTACCCGTTTGAAAAAGTCCTTCAGAATGAAAAGAAAAGCTTTGCTGAAAATGAGTTTATAGGAGTTTCTGTTAGCGAGCTAAAACGACTTCGGTTTTCAAAATTATTAGAGCAAAGAGATAAAATAGTACTGTTGCAACCCGTAACGTTTAGAAATAAACGCGATTTTAATGCACACCGATTATTACGTGCCATTGATAATAACACCTTGCTCAGTATGTTGTCGGTTACGGAACAGGCGAGTGAAGATGAAAAAATGTATTCCATTCCTAATCTGGCAGCACATTTTTCTGAACATAGCTTTATTCTAGAGAATACCCAACGCTTGATCGATACATGTTCTATACATTTTGATTTTTCAGAAGGTCGAAAACCACAGAATCTTCAGACGTATTTAAAAACAAAGGAAGAGGATGAGGTATTTCTTGAAAAATTGTGTCAAGAAGGTTTGCCATATCGGTATCCAGAAGTGGATCAGCCTGTTTTGGATCGTTTAGAAAAGGAACTGGGACTTATTAAAAAGATGGGTTTCGTCTCTTACTTTCTCATCAATTGGGATATTATTTCCTATGCCCGAAAACAGAATTTTTTTTATGTGGGGCGTGGTAGTGGTGCAAATAGTATTGTAGCCTATTTGCTTTTTATTACCGATGTAGATCCTATGGAGCTCGACCTGTATTTTGAACGATTTATTAATCTGTATCGCGTGAATCCGCCAGATTTTGATATTGATTTTTCGCATCGAGATCGACCTATAATGACCGAATATATTTTTAACCGGTTTAAAAATGTAGCACTCTTAGGGACCTATGTTACCTTTCAGGCGCGCGGGGTCATTCGGGAACTGGGGAAGGTATTTGGTCTGCCTAAGGATGAAATCGATTTGCTGTGCGACGGTAATTTTCAGGCGAGCAGGTTAGACAACATATCTGCCTTAGTGCTGAAATACACCCAATTATTACACGGTATGCCCAATTATTTGAGCATACACGCAGGAGGTATTTTAATAACGGAGAAACCGATTCATTGGTTTTCCGCTACCCATATGCCCCCAAAAGGGTTTCCCACTACACAATTTGATATGATTATTGCGGAGGACGTAGGTCTGTACAAATTCGATATTCTTGCCCAACGAGGATTGTCTAAAATAAAGGAAACCTTGGACATTTTGGAACGGGACCGTCCGGAGGAGTTTGCCAAGTTTGATATTCACGATATCAAGGCCTTTAAAAAAGACCCCAAAATCAACAACATGGTTAAAACAGCGCAGTGTATGGGCTGTTTTTATGTAGAATCGCCCGCTATGCGCATGTTATTGAAAAAACTGGAAGTAGATACCTATTTGGGTTTGGTAGCGGCAAGTTCTATTATTCGCCCAGGAGTGTCTAAAAGTGGAATGATGCGCGAGTATATTCTGCGCCATCGTAATAAGGGCAGAGCAGAGGAGTTAGCGCACCCGGTGATGTTAGAGATTATGCCGGAAACATACGGAGTTATGGTCTACCAAGAGGACGTGATCAAAGTGGCACACCATTTTGCAGATTTGGATTTGGGGGAAGCCGATGTATTGAGACGCGGAATGAGCGGTAAGTTTCGCTCTCGAGAAGAGTTCCAAAAAGTGCAGGATAAGTTTATGGATAATTGCCGTAAAAAGGGCTATGCGGAACAACTTATTAAAGAGGTGTGGGACCAAGTAGCTAGTTTTGCCGGCTACGCTTTTGCTAAAGGACATTCGGCCTCTTATGCGGTAGAAAGCTATCAGAGTCTGTTCTTGCGTGCCTACTATCCCTTAGAATATATGGTGGCAGTACTCAATAATGGTGGTGGATTTTACAAGCCCGAGTTTTATGTGCACGAAGCTCGTATGTTGGGTGCTACCATACATCCGCCTTGCGTAAACAAAAGTAATGCTGGTAACCGTATTGATGGAAAAGAACTGTATTTAGGCTTAGGCTATTTGCGTGAATTGGAAGAGCGTGTTATGGAGCGTATCTTAAAGGAGCGGTATCTTAATGGTAGTTTTGATTCTTTGGAAGGTTTTTTGGATAGGGTGATGATTTCCATAGAACAGGTAAGCATTTTAATACGTATTGATGCGTTCCGTTTTACGGGCGTGAACAAACATGAACTGCTATGGAAGGCCCATCTCTTTTTGAACAAGACTAAAAAAATAGACCACCCCAAGCTGTTTGCGCCCAAGCATCAGCATTTTGAGATCCCTAGTTTATACAGCACGAACCTAGAGGTTGCCTTTACGCAATTGGAGTTATTGGGCTTTAGTTTATGTAGTCCGTTCGAGCTGTTGGCGGAGCCGCCCAAGAATACGGCGGGCAGTAAGGATTTGGAAAATTATCATAACAAAAACATAGATATCTATGGCTATTTGGTCACCGTGAAACGTACAAAGACCCATACAGGGAAACACATGTTCTTTGCTACCTTGATCGACCAACAGGGGCAGGTTTTTGACACCGTACTGTTTCCGCCAGTGGCCGCTAAATATACATTTAGGGGTAGGGGAATCTATCGGTTTTATGGTAAGGTGGTGAGTGAGTTCGGATTTTTAAGCATAGAGGTCATTAAACTGCAAAAACAAGATTTTGTACAAGACCCCAGATATGCGGACATGAAGACCAGTGCAAAGGTTTTTGACCAAAAGAACCATGATCAAGAAGGTAATAGATTGGAAAGTCAGTTGAATTAAAATGAATCTAATACATATCCAAAAATCCTATATAAGAATAGGAATAGAAACACAAAAAAGGTTTCTAATGCCCTGAAAATTAGGGTAGGTTCTGTTAGGTATGAAATTGATTCTACAAAGTAGAATTGTTAATGTGTTGATTATTTAAAAATTTAAGTATACAACGTATTGTCATGAGAAATCACATGCTCTTTTACATTGTTTTGAAATTCTTGAGGAGTTTGCCCTACGTGTTGTTTAAAGAAACGACTAAAGTATGATTGATCTTTAAAATGAAGATTAAATGCTATTTCTTTAATCGTATTTTCGCTATGTATAATTTGGCGCTTTGCCTCTAATATCAACCGATCATGAATTAATTGCACTCCAGTTTTATCTAATTTTTCTTTTAAAATTTGATTTAAGCGCTTAGCACTAATATCCAATTTACTGGCATAAAAATCAGCAGTTCGTTTATTTTTATAGTGTACTTCAAGCAGAAGCATAAACTCATAAACTCGCTTTTCATTAATATCTTGCAATGTAAAATGCTGCTCTTTTAACTGTATCAATTTCAATAAAAACACCTTTAAAAGAGCTTTCATCATTATTAAATTGATGACTTCGTGACTGTATTCTTCTTTCAAAAGTTGAAGAACAGCGGTCAAACCATTCGAACCTTCTTCGCTCACCTGTAAACAAGAAAATTCACCTTGAATATTGAACATTCTGAATACATCTAACAAAAATTCTTTTAAATCTCCTTCTAGTAATTCTTGCTTAAAAGATATCAGGACACCGTTTTTCCCAGCTTTGTTCAGTTGATGCACTCTGTACGGCGGTATCAAATATATCCAATCTCCTTTTAATGTCTGAAAATCGTGCTGCGGAACATGAAGCGCATCTTCATTTTGCAACCATACAATCTCATAAAAATCTCTTCTTGCAGGGTCGTTTAAATAGGCTGGCGGGCAATTTCCTAAATCTTTAATATATAAAACTTTATCACTCAGCATAATACTTCTTTTTAACTATAAAGTAGACCCAAATCTTTGAAAGCATTATCTACCTAAAAAAAGCCCATTTCCAAAATATACCACAAAAATAGCCAATAACACCATCATTAAGAGCCATAATAGCAAATTGTACCATACAACTATCAAATTGTATAAGTCTTTAGCGAGTAGTTCCACATACTTTTGTAGTCGATTTGAATGCCAAAAGACGTTGAATCAAGTTAATTATGGAGGATACCCTTAAAAAGAACGATACTGAATTAGTGGAAAATGCAATGGATATTATTATTCATGAGCATCTTAAACTAATTAAGTCTATACACTATCATGAGATAGCGGCATTGATACCAACAATTACAAATGCCAAAAACATTTTTGTAACTGGCTCAGGCCGAACCGGTCTTATGATGAAAGCTTTTGCAATGCGTTTAATGCATTTGGGATACAAAGTACATGTTGTTGGTGAAACCACAGCACCCGCAATTACAAAGGGAGATCTACTTATAGCTGGGTCTGGATCTGGTACAACCAGCGGAATTGTTAGTGCTGCAGAAACTGCAAACAGAGAAGGTGCTAGTGTTATATGCTTTACCACTAATGCAGAGTCTCCCCTCGCATTACAATCAAAACATACGGTCATCATACCTGCGGCACAAAAGCAAGAACGTGATGAAGATATTTCAAAACAATATGCAGGTAGTCTTTTTGAGCAATCGTTGCTTTTGGTAATGGATGCTTTGATACAGACTTTATGGGGGCTAGATGGCAGTTTGGCTTCAGATTTATGGAAACGACATGCGAATATGGAGTAAATACGAGAACAATACTTAAATAAAACAGAACATTATAAATATTTAAATTATGGTAAAATTACAAGTAGCAATAGATTTATTAAAAATAGAAGATGCCATTGCATTAGCAACAAAAGTGGCTCCTTATGTAGACATTATAGAGCTTGGAACACCGCTTATTAAAAGTGAAGGCTTATCTGGCATTCGAAAAATGAAAGATGCTTTTCCTGATAAATTAGTTTTAGCAGATTTTAAAACTGCTGATGCTGGTGAATTAGAGGCTGGTATGGCTTTTGGTGCAGGAGCTGATTATGTTACTATTTTAGGGACTACAGGAGATTCTACCATTGCTGGTGCGGTAAAAGCTGCTAAAGCACATGGTAAAGGTGTTGTCGTAGATACCATCGGTGTTAAAGACAGGGTTAAGCGTGCTAAGGAAGCTATTGCTTTAGGAGCTGAGTTTGTTGAGTTGCATGCTGGTTTAGATGAGCAAGCAGAAGAAGGTTACTCTATTCAAGTGTTGATTGATGAGGCTGCAAGAGCTGGTGTAAAAGTATCTATTGCAGGTGGTGTTAACAGTAGTAGTATTACTGCTGTAAAACAATCTGGTGCTATTGTGGCGGTTGCAGGAGCAGCTATTTACGGAGCAGAGGACCCTGCACAAGCAGCGAAAGAATTAAAAGAACTATTAAATGCTTAAGTGGCAATACTATAAAAACGTTTTTACCACTAACAAACAAATTCCCATGAATAACATTTCATGGGAATTTGTCATTTACAGCGATTACCATTCCATCAAAGCTTCTAAATAAAATGTATTAAAAGAATTCGTTGAGTACCGACGTTTTTACAACACTAATGGACAAGTATCGACAGCTTTTAGATCCAGTATTATTTCCGCACGTGGCCAAACAAAATATTTAGGGTTAGGGGAATCTATCGGTTTTATGGTAAGGTGTTGAGTGAGTTTGGATTTTTTAGGCATAGAGGTCATCAAACTATAAAAACAGGATTTTGTACAAGACCCAAGGTATGCAGATATGAAAACCAGCGCCAAAGTTTTTGACCAAAAGAAAACGAATGACCAGGAAGAAAATAGATTAGGAAATCTGCTTGTTTAAAAAGCGTCAAGTACATATCCTAATATCCAGAATAATATAAGAAACACAAAAAAAGTTCCTATACATCCGCATTTTCCGCCTCCAATTTTCTTTGCGCCGTACCACGCACCAATAATTTGAATGATTTTTTTCATAGGTCCAATTTAAGGGTTTTGGTGGTTACTTTTAAAACAAAATGTAATTCAAAAAGCATAATTGGTATTGGATTCCTTTTTTAGGAACCTCCAATACCAATTATCAAAAATTATAAAATTATCGTTTAATTATTTTTGTAAGCCTTATCCAAAAACTCGTAACGAGCATCATTTTTGGCTTCTATTAATTTGCTTTCTGTATCGATAACCATAACAGAAGGGGTAAGGTCTTTTGGTTCTGCTGCTTCCCAATTTGGTAAACCTTCTCCATTAGGATTTCCAGCTTTAATGAAATTAGCAAAATAAGTCATCATGTCTTTAGATACTTTAAAGTCATCTGCAGTCCAAGCATAGTCTTTTACCAGGTGTAAATTTCCCATACAGTATTCAATTTCACAAGCATGTGGCGCTCCAACCGCTTTTGGTGTTGGTGGTGCATCAGAGCCCTTTTCTACTGTTCCGCCAGCCAAACCTGAGGCAAGGGTATTATCTACAAGAGATGGCCTTAATTTGCTATATAAATAGCGATAGACAGGTTGGTTGCTATTTTTTCTATGAAGATCAAACCATTTCCAAGTACTATAGGATATAAATCGGTCAGAAGCTAGAGCCGTTGCCGATAGTTCAATTTCTTTTTCGGATCTATGTGGATACAATTCTAATACCTTGGCATATTCTTTCGGATAAGCTTCTTTTACCTTATTTACAAAATTTTCTTCTGTATAAGGACCTTGGGTAAATGCCATACCTGGTATTTCTGCTGAATTCCATCCAAGTAATAAAGGCACCATTGCTTGCTCTTTACTCTCAAAGATTTCAGGAAGGGTCTTAGGTAAAAAATAACCATCTAGCACAGCAGGAAACCCAAATCTTTTAGAACTGTTGTATAGTTCATATACTTCCCTTGTGCTCAATTTTCTTAATTGCGCAAGTGTTGGGTAGCCAATGCTTTTAGCAAATTCTAATCCTGTTTTTTCAGCTTCTTTTAAAGTCACCGGAGACATTGTAGGATTTATTGAAGCACCGCTTTCTCCTATTGCACCAGCAATTAAATTTTTTGATAATGGCGAAGCCATTTGTTGACTTGCACCAATTGATCCAGCCGATTCGCCTGCGATGGTCACTTTTTTAGGGTCACCGCCAAAAGCAGCAATATTTTTATTCACCCACTTTAGTGCTGCATTTTGGTCTAATAAGCCATAATTTCCTGATGCCTTATATGAGGCCTCTGCACTTAATTCTGGATGTGCTAAAAAACCAAATATATTTAAGCGATAGTTAGTAGTTACCACAACAATACCTTCTTTGGCCATGCTTTCACCATCATACCGTGGCTCGGATGCATCACCTGCAACATTTCCACCTCCGAAAAAGTAAACAAGTACTGGTAAATCTTTAGTTTCCATATTCGCTGGTGTCCAAACATTTAAATAAAGACAATCTTCACTGACCCCATTGGATCTAGAGTTCATATCACCAAAAACCATAGTTTGCATCGGTCTTGGTCCAAAGGCTTTGGTTTCCTTTATACCATCCCAGTTATCTAGCGGTTGTGGAGCTTTCCAACGAAGCTCACCTACTGGTGGTTTTGCAAATGGAATTCCAAAATAGCGTTGAATTCCATTATGGGTATCATAATTACCTTCGATAATTCCATTTTCAATGGTTACTTGAACAGGAAAAGAATTGGTCTCTTGTGCTGATGAATAATTGCTTGATACAATCAGAGTGAATATTAAAATTTGAAGGTTTTTCATTTGAATTAGTTTTCTATTGTCTCAATATGTAACAATAATACATTTATTATTTTAAATATTAACTATGTGTTAATTAAAAACAATCTTTTGGACGCGTAATAGAATACAAAAAGCTAATGATATAATGGGAATTATTTTAGGAATGTGTGTATTCTTCTGTTGTTTTATATCGCAACATAACTAGATAGAAGAACATATTATCTATAAAAAACCTAAATTTAGGAGCTAATCCGAATCTTATGAAATCTATATTCCTTTGCTTCCTTATGACTTTTTCGAGCTTAAGTTTTTCGCAACAAGATGGTTTGTCAGAATTAAATGCGTTGGTAAAACCGCGTATGCGGGTAATTATAGATAATGATTTAGGAGGTGATCCAGACGGACTTTTTCAATTAGCGCATCATTTAATGTCTCCATCCGTAGAAATACGCGGAGTTATTGCTTCTCATTTATATGAACAAGGTTTTGGGGCCCCAGGAACTTCTGAGTATGCGAAAGAGAAGGCGCTAGAGATACTAAAAATTTTAAAGTTAGAAAACTCAATACCGGTATATACTGACAAAAGTGAAAGTATGACCGATGTTAAGAAACCTATAGATAGTGATGCTGTGCAGGCAATTATTAAAGAGGCAATGCGAACCGATACCGATTTACCACTTTATGTAGTTTGTGGTGGTGGTTTAACCAATATCGCAAGCGCTTATTTGTTAGAACCTAAAATTGCATATAAAATAACTTTAGTTTGGATTGGTGGGCCAGAATATACAGACATTGCCATACCACCACCAGGATATACCACCTTAGAATACAATTTGGGTATTGATATAAAAGCTGCTCAGGTCATTTTCAACACCTCTAACATTAAGTTATGGCAAGTGCCTAGAAATGTATACAGGCAACCAATAATGTCTGACGCAGAACTTTTAACACGAGTTAAAGGTAAGGGTCAATTGGGTAACCATTTATATGGTGTAATGGCAGAAGCTTTTAGTAAATTGAATAAATGGAATATACCAATTGGTGAAGTCTATATTTATGGCGATAATCCCTTAGTATTATTAACAGCTAATCAGTCTTCTTTTGAGCCAGACCCATCATCGAGTACGTATGTTATTAAACAATCGCCAAAAATTAATGATGCTGGAGTTT
The DNA here is from genome assembly GCF_900109345.1 of Maribacter orientalis. Classification (GTDB taxonomy): domain Bacteria; phylum Bacteroidota; class Bacteroidia; order Flavobacteriales; family Flavobacteriaceae; genus Maribacter; species Maribacter orientalis. Next base: position 275,434 of record NZ_FNZN01000004.1, on the reverse strand, counting down.
ATGAAACGAACTTAAACGGAAGAATGATTCGGGTGTATCAACAATTAGATAACCGATTATTGTTCGAAGATTTTTATGCTAAATTAGAGTTGTTTTCGACACAGAAAAATTAAGTATTACGCCCACTTAACTTCTCTAATAGTTCCATGACCAATAATCCATCTTCGGCGGGGCAAGGGTTTTCACCTTTATTTAAAAAATAATCTACTGTCGATTTTATCATTGGTTCTTGAACATGTTTTGGGTTATGAAATGAAAAGGTTTCTATACCTTCAGTAGTGGTTAGTATAACCTCGCTACCAAAAAAAGAAAACTCGATGTTGCCCTCTGTACCATAAATGATGCATTGGTCTTTTTTATTTAAGGTAGAGGTATTGAAACTCCATAGACCACGAAATTGAATTCCATTTTCGAAAGCCATAATACCGTTTACAACATCCTCTACCAACGAATTTTTTTGTGATGTATATGAAAGCCCACGAACAGTCTTTATCGGTCCGAAATAATGAATCATCAAATCGATTTGATGCGGTGCTAAATCGTAAAAATAACCACCTCCGGATATTTGAGGGTTTATACGCCAACTCTCTTCTGTATCTGCGACTATATTCGTTTTATTAGGTTGTAGTATTTGAATATCGACATGCGTAACCTCACCAATTTTTTGGTCTCTTAAGAGCTCTTTTACTTTTAAAAAGGAAGGTAGTTTTCTTCGGTAATGAGCTATGGTAAGCTTGCTAGTACTCTTTTCTATAGCATCACATATTTGTTTGGCTTGTGTAACATTTAAAGCCATCGGTTTTTCAAGATACACGTGTTTACCAGCCTGAATCGCCTGTAATGCATATTTTAAATGTGTAGATGGGGGAGTGGCAACATAAACGGCATTGATGTCATTGCTATTTAAAATGTCGCGGGCATTAGTAGACCAATGTGGAACATGATGTCTGACAGCAAAACTTTTAGCTTTTTCAGCATCTCGGCGCATGACCGATACTAAGTTGGAGTTCTCGACCCGCTGAAAAGCTGGGCCACTTTTTACTTCTGCAACTTCGCCACAGCCAATTATACCCCAATTGATTAGTGCCATACCAGCTAATTATAGATTAAACCAAATATAATGAACATTAAGTTTTAGCCATCATATGGGTAGCATTCTTTGATAGCTATCACAAAGGGTAATTAATAAAGCTATTAGGCCTGTAGTGGTTTAAAAAAGGGATATATACTTTGTTTGAATAGTTAAGCTTGGACACTTACCGATAATTCATCCATCAATCTAAACAATTGACTTTTTGATGATGCACTGAGCGTTAAATTATTTTCTTTAAATAATGTCAATGTTTTAATAATGGTTGTTTCAACGACACTATTGTTGAACATTACTTCTGCGATGCTTTTCATACCCCAATCTGGAAATCTTCTGTCATCTAAGCTATTTTCTTCAATGGCCATAATAAACCGATGTCTTGGGTCTGTTTTTATCGTATTGATTAATTCATTGATATATTGCTCATCTCCTTCAACATATTGTAGAAAATGTTTGTCTTTATAATATAAATACCCACTTATTCCTTTAGCCTTATTCTTTAGAGTAGAAGAAAAAGAGAGTTCTTTTAGTTCTTGGGCCGTAAATGTATGTAGGGCTTCGCTAATGTATAAGACTGTTTTCATGCTAAGGATTTACTTATAATTATTAAACTAAATTATTCGAAATTTATTTTAATATCGCATGCCTTGAATAAGCTATAGCGGAAAATCTAAAGCCTCTAGTTATTCTCACTGCGTTTTTTGACAATCTCACCTAGCTTCTCTTTATTGACTCCGAAAATGCCATTTTTCTCTACATCGTCCATAAAGGTATTTATGTATTTTTGGTTTAATTCATCACTGTCACCATACTTTTTTCTTACTTCTTCTAACTCTTTATGTAGTTTCTCTTTAATAGAAGCATAAGCAGGGTTATCATATTCATTCGTTAATTCTTTAGGGTCTTTTATTCGGTCTATCAATTCCCAATGATCCAAGTCAAAATAGTAATGAATTAATTTGTATTCTTTGGTGATAATAGCATAATGCCTATTAACCATATGTTCTGCTGGATATTCGTAATAATGATAGTAAACCGCTTCACGATTCCAGTCTTCCATTTTACCGGTAAGAATAGGTATAAGGCTTTCTCCTTGCATATCTGATGGTTGTTCTACACCGGCTGCATCTAAAAATGTTTGTGCGAAATCTAAATTCTGAACCATTTCATCTGATGTTGTACCAGGCTTTACTTTGTTGGGCCATGCGACCAAAAGCGGAGTTTTAAACGATTCATCATACACAAAACGCTTATCGAACCAACCATGTTCGCCCAAATAAAATCCTTGGTCAGAGGTGTAAACGATGATGGTATTTTCCATTAAATCATTCTCTTCTAAATAATCTAAAACCCTACCTACATTTTCATCGACCGATTTAATGGTGCCTAGATAATCTTGCATATAGCGTTGGTACCTCCATTTCATTTTGTCTTCATCGCTGAGTGAAGAGTAGTTTGTTTTAAAATCTTCATTTATTTTATCGTACTGAGCTCTAAATTTGAGCATTTGCTCAGCATCCATTCGACCGACCGAATTTTCAAATCTTCGTTTATCGATGCCTATTTCTGGTTCGTTCATTTCATCGATGGTTTCAGGGTAAATTTTATTATCTCCTGTCCAGCTTAAATGTTTTAAAATACTCATTTCAGCCTCTGCCGCAGCTGGGCGACCCTCATATGTATCGAACAGTGTTGCAGGTTCTGGAAAGGTTTTATTGGTGAATTCTTCCATATGCCGCTCGGCCATTAACCAAGAACGGTGTGGTGCTTTGTGTAAATACATTAATAAAAAAGGATCTTCTGGTTTGCGTTCGGTCTTTAGCCAGTCTAAAGTCATATCGGTAATGATATCTGTCACATACCCTTTCACATTGATTTCACCTTCATTTTTTGTGATGAAATCTGGATTGTAATAGGCACCCTGACCTGGTAGAATTTTGAATTGGTCAAATCCTTTAGGGTTATTTCCAAAGTGGAGTTTCCCGAACATTGCTGTTTGGTAGCCTGCCTTTTGAAGAATCTGTGGGAAGGTCACATTGGTGGTATCGAAAGGAAAATGATTGTCAATTTTACCATTGATGTGAGAATGCTTTCCAGTAAGAATTACGGCTCTAGAGGGTGCGCAAATTGAATTCGTGACACTTGAATTGGTAAACAACATTCCCATTTTTGCAATGCGATCAATGTTCGGTGTTTCAATTAAACTATTGTCGTATGCAGAAATTGCCTGATATGCATGGTCGTCAGACATTATGAAAACAATGTTGGGTCTAGTTTGTAGAATTTCTTCTTTTTTAGGGTTACATCCTATGCATAGAAGAGAAGTAATTCCTATTAGGTAGATGAAATTTTTCATAAAAGGTCTTAGTTGTTTAATTAGAAAATCAAGGTACATAAAATAGGGCAATCTTTATCGATTCGTATTTTTTGATATGTTACGTTTTTTGTATTGATCTTAGAAATTTCTATAATCAAAATATATAGTAAGACTCTATAAATCTGTCTTGAGTTACCATTTGTACGGATAGAATTCTAAAATATGATTAGGATAAATTATTTTTGAAAAAAATACAAGACTATGGCTTCAGGATTTTTTGCGATTTTAGATGATGTAGCAGCACTGTTAGATGATGTTGCGGCGATGAGTAAAATTGCAACTAAAAAAACAGCAGGTATACTTGGCGATGATTTAGCGGTAAATGCAGAGAAAGCCTCGGGTTTTGTTTCTAAACGAGAGTTGCCTGTGTTGTGGGCCATTACCAAAGGATCTCTTCTCAATAAAATTATAATTCTACCTATAGCGTTTTTATTAAGTGCCTTTTTACCCTGGGCAGTAACGGTGGTTTTGGTTTTAGGCGGAGTCTACCTAGCTTTCGAAGGTGCCGAAAAAATTTACGAATTTTTTGTGCCTCATGAGCATGCCCATGCTATTGTTGAAATGGAAGAAATAAGCAAAGAGGAAATTTTGGAAATGGAAAAGACAAAGGTAAAATCGGCTATAGTAACCGATTTTATTCTGAGTATAGAAATTGTAATCATTGCTTTGGGCTCAGTGATTAAAGAACCTTTAGAAATACAAATTGCTGTAGTTTCTGTGGTAGCATTATTAGCAACAGTTGGTGTTTACGGTATTGTGGCCCTTATTGTTCGTATGGATGAATTCGGATTTAGATTAATTAACCTCAACAAAGAAGAGGACAGTATCTCAGATAAAATAGGGCACTTTTTTGTGAATGCGCTGCCTAAGGTAATTAAAGCGCTTTCGGTAATTGGAACAATTGCCTTGCTACTAGTTTCTGGCGGCATTTTTGTTCACAACATTGATTTTTTTCACCATCTTTTGCCTAATGTTCCAGGTATACTAGTTGAATTTATTATAGGCTTGGCTATTGGTTTTATAGCGCTATTGTTATTTATGGCCTTTAAGAAGGTATTTTTTAAAACTACCTAGAGTTACATTGTTTTTGACAAAGTGATTTAATACAAGTTCAATAAGGATGTATAGCCACTTTTTTAATCAAGTTATTTGGTGTTATTCCTAAGAAATTTTTATAAACGAAAAAAGCTCTCAATTTCTTGAGAGCTTCTTGCGGTCTGGACGGGACTCGAACCCGCGACCCCCTGCGTGACAGGCAGGTATTCTAACCAACTGAACTACCAGACCGTGGCGTTTAGCGAGTGCAAATATATGTTGTTTATTGAATTGCACAAACATTTTCTTTAAATTTTTTTAGACTAAAGAAATTTATTTCGCTCAACTAAGAACGTGTTAAGCACGGTAGAGAAATCACTTTGAATGTCAATATCCACATATTTAATTTTATATTGAGCGCATTTCATCTTAATATCAGTGATATAGCTGCTAATTTGCTCATGGTAGGCATCTTTTATATTGTCTGCATAAAGGTCTAAATGCTCACCTGTTTCAACATCAATAAATCGTTTTGGAGTATTTTCAAAATTGAAAAATAATTCATGTTGCTTGTCCATTGGGTGAAAAAGGACCACATCATGCTTATTATATTTCAAGTGTCGTAGTGCTTCGAACAATTCTGCGTCATCTTTTTCGCTTTGAAACATGTCGGTAAACAAGAAAATTAGACTACGACGTTTTATATTTTCTGCAATTTGATGTAGATAAGTATAGGTTTTAGTTTCTTTTGGTGGATTCTTTGTTTTACCAATCTCACTTAATTGCGCCAATAACATTTGAAAATGACGTTCGCTTCCCTTTTCTGGGGCATAGTAATTATAACTATCAGAATAGATACTTAAACCAACGGCATCTCGCTGTCTTTTAAGCACGTTCATCAAAGCTGCTATGGCTAACACACTAAACCCTATCTTATTTAATGAATCGATACTTAGATTTTCAACTTCAGGATAATACATAGATGCAGAATTATCTAAAATCATGTGACACCTGAGGTTGGTTTCTTCCTCGTACCGCTTTGTATATAGTTTATCGGTCTTTGCAAATAGTTTCCAATCGATATGCTTGGTGCTCTCCCCGTTATTGTAGATTTTGTGTTCTGCGAATTCTGCAGAAAACCCATGAAACGGGCTTCTGTGAATGCCACTAATAAACCCTTCTACTACTTGATTAGCAAGAAGTTCAAGATTAGAGAATAATGATGATTTATTTAATTCTGATTGTAAGTTCACGAGATTAAAGATAGTAATTGCCCCCTACCTTCCAAAGGTTGAACTGCTAAGATTTAGGTAAAAAAAAAGAGGATGTCTAAACTAGTCATCCTCTTTTTTAAAAAATTATATTTTATATAAACAGCTTATAAAGCAGCGTCAATAGCATCTGTGTAAACTTTCTTAGGTGAAACACCTACTTGTCTACTTACAATTTCACCATCTTTAAATACCAAAACGGTTGGTATGTTGCGTACACCGTACTTTGCAGCGAATTCTTGATTTGCATCAACATCTACTTTACCTACAACAGCTTTGCCTTCGTATTCAGTGCTTACTTCGTCAATAATAGGACCAACCATTCTACAAGGACCACACCATGCTGCCCAAAAATCTACTACTACTGGTTTATCGCTTTTTAAAACTACCTCGTCAAAAGTAGCATCTGTTATTTCTAATGCCATCTTATTTACTTTTATTGATTATGCAAATTTAGTCAATTATTCTTCCGATTCCTTACGAGGTCACGATTCGTTTTAACTATAAAGGTATCAAGCTAATTTATCAATTTATCTAGCTAGTTTTCATGTATCCAAAGCTAAATTTAAGTCATAATATAGTTATTTGTTTAGTGTTAATAGAACTATGTTGTTAACGATATAACGACTGAGTAAAGTATGGTTGTTATGATTGAGTTTATTTAATTCAATTTGTAATGTACATTTTGCTCTTCAAGCTGATGTAATAATTCGGATGAGATTTGCACTTTTTGTCTTCTACTCGATAAATTGACTTTTATTTTTTCTTCCATCTCATACACTATAAAATTAATAGGATGCTCTCCTTTATGATTTACAAGCGTGTCTTTCAGCTGTAATACTTTGCTTTCCTGTAATTCGGTGATGTCTAATTTTATGGTCAATTTACGTGCATAGGTTTCCATAACCTCTTGCAGCATCATAAAACTGTTGAATTGCATTCTTGGGTCACCTTTCTTGCCAGTATCTTTATTTGCCCACCCCTCACGAACGAATAGTTTCACATAAGCGAAAGAATTGATCATTAGAAAATGGCGAAATTTTAAATATTCTTCTCCAAAAATCCTGAATTCAAATGAGTCAGTATAATCTTCCATGGTAAATGCCGCCCATCCTTTTCCATTTTTTGAAACTCTATGCTGAACATCGGTTATAACGCCTGCGAACGTGAGTTCTCTATTCACATAACTAGGTAAGTCGGTAGCACAGGCAACATTGGCATTACAGAAGGATTTTATTTCTGTTTTAAAATCATCTAACGGATGACCAGAAATGTAGATACCAACCACCTCTTTTTCCCTACGTAATTTTTCCATCGTTCCCCATTCCTCGCAAGGTGGTACCATAGGTTCTGGAATTTGCACTTCACTGGCATCGCCAAATAAACTTACTTGTGCCGAGTTTTCGTTTTCTTGAAACTTTGCTCCGTATTTAATAACCTTTTCCAAAAAGGTAATTCCGTCGCCTTCATCGTGAAAATATTGTGCTCTATGTGAGGTGCCAAAAGAATCGAAACCACCGGCAACAGCTAAATTTTCAAAAGCTTTTTTATTCGCAGCTCTAAGATCTATACGTTTCGTAAGGTCAAATACCGATTTAAATGAACCATCTTCTTGGCGATTTTTAACAATAGTCTCTACAGCTGAACGGCCTACACCTTTTACGGCGCCCATACCAAAACGAACTGCCCCTTGTTTGTTTACTGCAAATTTGTAATACGATTCATTCACATCTGGCCCGAGAACATCTAAGCCCATACGCTTACATTCCTCCATAAAGAATGTTACTTGCTTAATATCGTTCATGTTGTTACTCAATACCGCTGCCATATATTCGGCTGGGTAGTGGGCCTTTAAATAAGCGGTCTGATATGCGATATATGCGTAGCAGGTAGAGTGACTTTTATTGAAGGCATAGGCAGCAAAGGCTTCCCAATCTTTCCAGATTTTCTCTAAAACTTCTGTAGGGTGCCCATTTGCAGCGCCACCTTCTAAAAACTGGGGTTTCATTTTTTGCAGTACCGCAAAGATTTTTTTACCCATCGCTTTTCGTAAAACATCGGCATCACCTTTAGAGAAGCCTGCCAATTTTTGCGACAAAAGCATCACTTGCTCTTGGTATACGGTTATCCCGTAAGTTTCTTTTAGGTATTCTTCCATGTCTGGAAGGTCATAGGCGATTTCTTCATTACCGTTTTTACGGGCAATGAAACTTGGAATATATTCCATCGGACCAGGGCGATACAAGGCATTCATTGCAATAAGGTCATCAAAAACGGAAGGCTTCAAATCCTTCATGTGTTTTTGCATCCCGGGAGATTCATATTGAAAAACCCCTACCGTTTCTCCTCGTTGGAAAAGTGCATAGGTCTTTTCATCATCCAACGGAAAATCATCGGGCACCAAATCAATACCATGTTTTGCCTTTACAATTTTTACGGTATCCTTGATTAAGGTCAAGGTTTTTAATCCCAAAAAGTCCATTTTCAGCAAGCCAGCACTTTCAACAACGGAGTTATCGAATTGGGTTACATATAAATCGGAATCTTTAGCCGTAGCAACGGGTACGAAATCGGTAATGTCACTAGGTGTAATAATCACCCCACAGGCATGAATACCAGTGTTACGTACAGAACCTTCTAATATTCTGGCCATTTTAAGGGTCTGGCCTTCTAGGTCATCACCGTCATGTATGTTTAAAAGCTGATGTATTTTTTCTAAATCATCTGCCCTAAATTTCTTCTTTAAGTCGGCCTCACTTTGTCCAAAAATTTTGCTCAATTTGGACATGGTAGGGATTAGCTTGGCTATTCTATCGGAATCACTCAAGGGTAAATCAAGTACACGAGCCGTATCTCTAATTGAAGATTTGGCGGCCATGGTACCATACGTGATAATCTGCGCTACTTGGTTAGCGCCATATTTTTTGATTACATAGTCCATTACCCTACTACGGCCTTCGTCATCAAAGTCAATATCAATATCGGGCATGGACACACGATCCGGATTCAAGAAACGCTCAAAAAGCAAATCATATTTAAGGGGGTCAATATTGGTAATTTTCAAGCAATAGGCTACTACAGAACCAGCTGCCGAGCCACGACCTGGACCAACGGAGACATCCATATTTCGTGCTTCGCGGATAAAATCTTCCGTAATCAAAAAATATCCGGGGTATCCTGAGTTTCGAATCGTATCCAATTCAAAATCGATACGTTCCCTTATTTCTGATGTAATTTCTGGATATCGTTTCTTGGCGCCTTCATAAGTGATATGCCTTAAATAGGCATTTTCACCACGGTTTCCTCCGTCTACAGCATCTTCAGGGTCTTTATATTCTTCTGGTATATCAAAAACGGGTAACAGTACATCACGAGCCAATTCATAGGGTTCGATTTTATTAAGAATTTCTGATATGTTTAAAATAGCATCGGGTAGATCCTTAAAGAGATCTTTCATCTCATTTTGAGACTTGAAATAGTACTCTTGATTCGGTAAGCCGTATCTGTATCCTCTTCCACGACCAATTGGCGTAGCTTGTTTTTCACCGTCTTTTACGCAAAGTAGAACATCATGTGCATTGGCATCTTCTTTGGCGCAATAATAGGTGTTGTTGGTAGCAACCAGTTTTACCTCGTGTTTTTTGGCAAATTCAAGTAATACTTTATTGACTCTTTCTTCATCTTCCTGGCCATGGCGCATCAATTCCATATACAGGTCGTCACCAAATTCCTGTTTCCACCATAAAAGGGCTTCTTCAGCTTGATGTTCACCGACATTCAATACTTTACCTGGTACTTCACCATATAAGTTACCGGTCAATACAATGATATCTTCTTTGTATTGTTGAATCACTTTTTTATCGATACGCGGTACGTAGTAAAATCCATCCGTATAGGCGATAGAAGACATTTTAGCCAAATTGTGATATCCCTTTTTATTCTTGGCGAGTAGTACTATTTGGTATCCGTAATCTTTAACGCTTTTATTCTTGTGGTCTTCACAGACAAAGAATTCGCAACCTATAATTGGTTTTACTTCTTTTGCCGTAGGTTCCTCACCTTTTTCAACTGCCTCTGCATTTTTGGTTTGAACAGATTTGTTGTAGGCACCTATTTCCTTTACGAAATGGAATGCGCCCATCATATTGGCGTGATCCGTAATAGCCACAGCTGGCATTTCTGCATCACCAGCGGCTTTTACTAAATCTTTTACGGCAATGGTAGATTGTAATACCGAAAACTGTGAGTGGTTATGAAGATGGGCAAAGGTCGCATCTTCTAAGGTCTTTATATTTTCTTTTAACTCTTCTTTAGAAACACCACCAGTATCTTTCGCCCAAAGGGCATCTGCAATTTTCTTAGAAGCTTTTTTAAGGTTGATGTGCTTAAGGCCGATGAGTTCAATTTCTTTCGGATTAGCTTCCGAGAAATTTTTGAAATAATCAGGTTGAACATCTAATTGCTCGGTAGAGTATTGTTGTTTTCTGACCAATTCCAAAAAACATCGGGTTGTAGCCTCAACATCTGCCGTTGCATTGTGTGCTTCCCCAAAAGGTTCTCCGAATAAATACTGATGTAATTCTGTGAGGGTCGGCAATTTGAATTTACCGCCACGACCACCAGGTATTTGACACAATTTAGCCGTGTGTTCTGTACAGGTATCTAAAACAGGAAGTTCTTGCAGTGGGTTTTCAACACTCAACCGATGAAATTCTGCACCCATAATGTTGAGGTCGAACTTTACATTCTGTCCAACAATAAATTTAGTTTTGGACATTGCGATATTGAACTTCTCTAAAACTTCTGCTAACTGAATACCTTTTTGTTCTGCCAACTCGGTCGAGATACCGTGAATTTGCTCCGCATCGAACGGAATTGTAAAACCATCTGGCTTCACCAAATAATCTTGATGCTCTATCAACTTACCCATGTCATCATGCAATTGCCAAGCAATCTGTATGCAACGTGGCCAATTGTCCGTGTCAGTATAGAGAGCATTCCAATTTTTAGGAAGACCGGTGGTTTCGGTATCAAAGATGAGGTACATAGCGAATTTTATGAGTGTTCAATGCGGCCAGTTCAGCGAACTAAAAAGTGCCCATAAAATTACTAAAAAGTAAGGTGTTGAGAAAGGGGAGTTGCTAAGAGTTATTAACCGAAGAAATCGATTCTATGACTATTGGTTATATATTTTAAATGTATACCAGAGTTTATATAGCTTATTAATGGGATTAAGCAAATTACTAGAAGTACTCGTTTATGTTCGATTTCACTCATTTATTTACCTGTTATAAATAGTGAAGTTCATTGCTATTTAAATAACTGTAAATCTTAATTGTGTATTAACTAAAATCAAGTATATTTGCAACCGCTTAAGAGTAAACGAAATAAAAAGAATTAATAATCAAGGGTCGGGCACCCTACAAATTAATGTGATATGCCAGTAAAAATTAGATTACAAAGACACGGTAAAAAAGGAAAACCATTCTATTGGGTAGTTGCTGCAGATGCAAGAGCTAAAAGAGATGGTAAATTTTTAGAGAAATTAGGTATCTACAATCCAAATACAAACCCTGCAACAATTGAACTTGATATTGATAGTTCGGTAAAATGGTTGCAAAACGGTGCACAACCTACAGATACTGCAAAAGCTATTCTTTCTTATAGAGGTGTACTTTTAAAGCATCATTTATTAGGTGGTGTTCGTAAAGGTGCTTTAACAGAAGAACAAGCTGAAGAAAAATTCAATACTTGGGTTTCTGAAAAAGAACAAGCTATCGCTGATAAAGTAGGTGGTTTAGATAAAGTTAAAGCTGACGCTAGAGCTGCAGCATTTAAAGCGGAGAAAGAAGTAAATGAGAAGCGTGCTGCTGAAGCTGCTGCTGCATTACTTCCTGAAGTTCAAGAAGGCGAAAGCGCTGAAGCTGAGGTAGAAGCTGTTGAAGCTGCTGGTGAGCCAGAACAAGTTGTTGAAGCTGCAGATGCAACTCCAGAAGCTCCTGCTGCTGAAGAAGATAAAGCATAATTTATAAGAAACGATGCAAAAGGAAGATTGTTTCTACCTAGGTAATATCGTTTCAAAATATAGTTTCAAAGGTGAGGTGCTAGTAAAACTAGATACCGATGACCCCGAGATATACGAAAACATGGAATCAGTATTCGTTTCTTTAGGAAACAATCTGGTTCCATTTTTTATTAAAAGATGTCGCCTTCATAAATCTAATCTACTCCGTATAGATTTTGAAGAAGTAAAATCAGAATCTGATGCAGATCGCATTATGAAAGCTGGTCTCTATCTACCATTAACAAAATTACCAAAGCTAACAGGGAATAAATTTTATTATCATGAGGTAATAGGTTTCACGGTTATAGATTCTGTACATGGTGATATTGGTGTCATAGAAAGTGTAAACGATACTACTGCACAAGCTTTGTTCGAAATACAAAAAGAGGACAAACAATTATTGATTCCTATAAACGATGATATTGTTACTAAGATAGATCGTGAAAATAATACGGTTTTCGTCAAAACACCTGAAGGTTTGGTGGATTTGTATCTTAATTAACTTTCCAAAGCATTTTTAGCATAGGCTAGACATTTCTTAACCTCTTGCACCGCATCGGACCCTTCTGGAATATCATATTCTAATTCAATAGTTACAGGAAAAGTATATTTATTGTCGCGCATTAATTGCAGTACTTCAACAATAGGAGTGTCACCGGTTCCCCATAACACATTTCCCTTATCATGCTCAGGAGTTTGCCTATCTTTTAAATGCATGCTCTTGATATGGCTATGTTTTTCCCTTACAATTTCTAAAGGTGCTTCGTTTCCTGCAGCTACAAAATGGCCTAAATCTAGATTTAAAGCATTGTGGCTAGATTGCTCCAAAGCGGTATCCCAAAAGGTTGGAGTTTGCTGTTCATGACCATGGTATGCTACAAAAACATCATGTTTTTCAGCCATTTGACCCAATTTCAACGTGTGTGCGTCATCACTAGGGTGTTCTAAAGTTACGTGGCTAGCACCTAAAGCTTTAGCTGCTTTCATGCCCCAATTGATTTCTTCGTCAGTATTGTCTTTTCCAAAAGCATTCGGTTTAAAAGCATAAATGCTAACACCAGCATCATTATACATTTTACGAAGCGCTATAAACTTGTCCATCGAGACTGTTGCACGCCAAGCCGCAACGGTTTTATTATATGACTCTAATTTCGATTGCATTACCATAAATTCCTTTTCCTCTTCATCATTCAGTTCATTATTTCTTTTACGTCTCATTAGACCATAAAAAGTTCTTCTGTCTACCGGACTCTCTGGTTTTCCTGCATATTGTTCTGCAGGGTCTCCCATAAGTTCTACTGCATTTATTCCTGTGTCTAAAATATTGTGTAAAGTTGCTTCAGCGCTTTGGTCTGGCATACTTCTAAAAGAGTAGGTGATAAGACCCATTTGAACACCGTTAATCTTCGAATTAAGTTGTGGTGTAAAACTCAGAAAACTACGTGCTCCAAAAACTGAAGGGCCTAATAGTGTTGTGCCGGCAATGAGCGCTGTTGTTTTTTTAAGAAAAGACCTTCGTTGTTGAATTGATTTTTTTGTTTTCATGATGATAGGTTTTGGTGCTGTAAAAAATGTAATTAGTTTATTTAGATAGTTCGTTTTTGGTGTTAAGAACATATAATTTTAACTGTCTTATGCGCCATGGTATTTCATTCTCATCTTTTACTGTAGAAGTCAATTTAAATTTCAGGAATTTTGTTAAAACCGGATTGAAATCTAATTTAAAATCTTGATCTGATCCTTCACCATTATCCAATACTTCCCAATTTTCTCCATCCTTTGAAGTTGATATTTCATAAGAATTTGCAAACGTTTGTAATGGTGGTGGTGATCCTTCTCTCCAACCTCTTGAAATTGGAGGGGAATTGAATTGTATACCTGTAAGCGATAAAGCAATTGGAAATTCAATTTGAAACCACATTCCTTCCTTTTGATTTTCTCCGGTAGTCCATCCTTCAAAATTAAATGCACTTTTTGGCGAAGCGGTTCCTCCAATTCGATTCGGAGCTGTGTGACTTGCCGTAATCTTCCAATCAGGTTGTAGTGGTAAAGAAGTAGGTACGGAGTGTATCAATTCAGGATATCTATACGTTCCTTTTTGGTTAACAGTTTTATCCCTTACTTCGGCTACATATTCGCTCGTTACCGTTGAAGCTTCGTTTGATAGGTTATTTCTAATATAAGATGCGATTGCTGCAACCCATTCATCAGATTGTTCTTTATTGCCCACCATAATACCAGCCGCATACGTTTTACCATCTATAGGGCCTTCTAGACCGTGTAGAATAGTTTTAATAATATATTCTGGATGTTCTTGAACGCGTATGGATCCAGATAAAGGTGGGGCCATTACGGTTCCATTTCCTAAAGGAGTTCCTGTGCCATCGTTGCCGTGGCATTGCACACATAGTTCATTGAATATAATTTTGCCTTTTTCTAAACTCTTTTGTTGTACCTCACTTAAGAGAACTTCATTTCGATTCCAACGATTTTCTTGTTTTGTTGGCGTTAATATTTGAGAACCTACTGTTTGTATTCCTTTTGCCTGATTGGTTTTTACAATCTTGGAAAGTGCTTTTTGATAATCTGGTATCTCTAGTAATTTAACGGTTAACATGGCTTGTAGGGCTACATCTATATTGTCATCTTCCAATAATTTTAAATAGGAAATTGCTAGACTTTTATTCCCAGTTTTATACAACGTTTCGCTGCCGCGGATTGCTTGTATTCTTATTTTAGGATTAGGGTCTTGAAAAAGTGTTTCCAATAGGTCTGGGTGTAGTGCTCCAAGCCCCTCTAGACACCAAATTGCATGAGTTCTTGCTAATTGGTTTTTACTGGATAACGCTACCTTTCGTAGCGCTGGTGCTGTACTCTGATCACGTGAAAGAACAATTAATTGTTGTGCCTTGTCTCGCCACCAACCATTCGGGTGTTCCAAATATGTAATCAATTCCAAAGGTGTTTTATCGAACATTTTTGGTTGGGTCTTATCACGTTCCTTACTATCATGGGTAATTCGCCATATTCTGCCTAGTCCAATCACTTTGTCCAATTGGTATTGTTCTATTTTTGTTCTAAGATAAGTGCCTTTTTGTGCCCATTGTCCTTCTTGAATAATACCATGATACATATCGGTAATATATAGGGTGCCATCGGGTGCGGTGGTCATGTCTACCGGTCTGAATAAAGGATCAGTAGAACGAAGAAATTCAGATTGTTCATCTTGATAGGCATTGTGTAAGGTGGTTAAACCTTCAAATACGACCGGATTAATTTGTCTTACGATTCTCGCAACAGGTTCGCCATAAAAATACTGACCATATAATTCCGATGGTAAACGATCACCACGGTAAACATCGTTACCTGCTGAACCGGTGACACTGTTCAATGATCCATCTTCCGCTCTTATTTGATCCATACCTCCTTGCATGTCGGCAATTTTAACAGCAGCGCCATAGGGTACTTTAAACCCTTCTGCCAACTCGTTTTCAATAGTGTAATTTCCATAATGAATGGGAAATTGAAAATGAGATGGTACACCGCTAGCACCTCCTTGAAACCATAATTTTCCATCATCATCATGTGTTACGCCCCATTGTGCTCTATTATAGCCCGTTTTTTCCCTTATCACTCCATTTGGTGTTTCTTTAACTCTAAATGCATTTACCGTGCTGTAAAGCCAATTATCCATTCCATAATACATGAATGCTTGTTGATGTTCAACATTGCCAGACCTACCGTATTTATTGGTAAAAAATTCCTTTTTATCGGCTATACCATCGCCAGTGGTATCTGTATATTTATACACATTGTCGGTATCTGATTCCATAGTTAAAATACAATCCTTACCGTATGGCAATACAAACCGCGGAAAAATTAAACTATCAACAAATACGGTTCCTGTTTCATAGATGCCATCATTGTCTTTATCCTCCCATCTAGAGATTCTGCTTTTTGGGTCTAAAGTACCATCAGAATCTGCTGATAACATATACGTTCTTAATTCTAATACATACATTCTGCCGTTTCCATCAAAAGAAATGGCGCCTGGTTGTTCAATTTGGGGTTCTGTTAGAATAGGTTCTATGTGATACCCTTCAGGCAATAAAAACTTTGTTGCTTCTTGTTCTGGGTAAAGTGGAAGTACTGGAGATTTTGGTTCAAGGTCAATTCCTGCCCAATCTTCATTTTCTGGGTCTACATCTTCTGGAAGCGTTAAAACAGGAAGTGAATCTGACATCGAGTTAATAACAACATCTACTGGTTTGGGAGTAGTATTTTCCCGTTTACAACTAAAAAGCAAATGAGAACCGATAATAAGACTTAAAAACAAGGTATATTTCATAGAAGATATTAATGAAGTAATTAAGAATGAGATGAATTTCTAATCTTGAAATTATGAAATTTTACATTGATTTATTAGTATATAAAGTAGAATCTGCATATTTGTTCCATAGAATCACATTTTATGAATTCAAAAGTTATTTATATCCTATTTTTAACGCTATTTTTTTATCAAAATAGTAAAGGTCAAGAATCTATAAAGCAACTTTATTCATCACCGAATATCATATTAATTCTTACCGATGATCAGGGTTACAATGATGTGGGTGTATTTGGGGCGGAAGATATTTCGACGCCCAATCTTGACCAAATGGCTAAAGATGGAGCAAAACTCACAAATTTTTACGCTGCTCAAGCGGTTTGCTCTGCTTCACGAGCTGCTATTCTAACAGGTAGTTATCCTAATCGTATAGGGATACATAATGCTCTTATGCCAAATAGTAAGAAAGGACTTAACCCTAAAGAGACTACCCTTGCAGAAATGCTAAAAAATAAAGGTTATGCTACAGCAATATTTGGTAAGTGGCATTTAGGTGATGCGGAAGAGTTTATGCCTACTAAGCAAGGTTTTGACGAATATTTCGGAATACCGTATTCTAACGATATGTGGCCATTGCATCCTCAGCAAGGTCCAATATTTGATTTTGGTGCTTTACCATTATATGAGAACGAGAAAGTAATCGATACCCTGACAGATCAGACAAACTTAACAACATTGATTACCCAGCACAGTGTTGATTTTATTGAACGGAATAAGGATAATCCATTTTTCTTATATGTTCCGCATCCTCAACCTCATGTTCCTCTTTTCGTTTCCGATAAGTTTAAAGGCAAGTCGAATAGAGGTCTTTATGGTGATGTGATTATGGAGCTAGATTGGTCGGTTGGTGAAATTATAAAGTCCGTAGAGAAAAATGGCTTAACCGAGAACACAATTATAATTTTTACATCAGATAATGGACCATGGCTGGCATATGGTAATCATTCAGGTAGTGCATATCCTTTTAGAGAAGGGAAAGGTACCGGGTGGGAAGGTGGCCAACGTGAACCTTTTATAATTAAGTATCCGAAAGAAATTGAAGCAGGGGTTACAATAGACGCTCCTTTAATGGCCATAGATATTTTTCCATCCCTCGCAGAGGTAACAAACTCTGAACTTCCTGATGAGGTAATAGATGGTAAAAGCGCTTGGAGTTTATTGACGGGTAAAACAAATGAAAGTCCGCAAGAAGCTTATTTCTTTTATTACCGAGTTAATGAGTTATTCGGAGTGCGATATGGAAAATGGAAGTTATATTTTCCACACACGTATAGAACAATGAATGGTCAAACACCTGGAAAGGACGGCTTGCCAGGTGAATATAAAATGGTTGATTTAAAGCAAATTGAATTGTATGATTTAGAATCAGATGCTAGTGAAATAAATAATGTGGCTGCAAGCAATGCTAAAGTAATTGCCACAATCAAGAAACTAGCAGATGATATGCGTACAAGGCTAGGGGACTCTTTAATGGGTATGGAAGGTCTAGAAAATAGGGCGCCCGGAATTAAAGAGTGATTTATCAATTATGGATATAATAAATTAGTACTTCTGTATTTCGAAAAACTGAAGTTCATCATCATTATTCACTACCATTACATAATCTTTTTGACATCTTTGGCGGCATAAAATCCTATTTTAGAACCTCGTTTTGCTGTAAAGTAACCCTTACCATCACCTAAGAGAAGAACACCTGTTCCTGCGTCGTTTCTAGGTGTTTCTATTTCTGAAACATATAGATTGCCAATTGCCAAAACATCAAGCGCACCATCGTCGTTAAAATCCCTTATAAGCATTTCGTTAAGGTTCGATAGTTGTGCCATATTGGGTAAATATTTTACTTTAAAAGTACCAGCACCTATATTTTCCATATAAACAGGAGCAAATGTATCTGTGCGGTAATGAAGCGAATGGTTTAGCTTTTCTTCTCCGTAGACATCTTCTATTTCCATGAAGGCGAAAGCATCATATTTTTCAATTTTTTTCTTTATATCTGGTATTTGCTAAGATGAGCATGAGAAGCCCCGCTATGGGTAATGCTTCTCTTTATTATATAAACCCAATACGATATCGCTATTTCCGTTTGCGTCAAAATCATTATTGTAAAAAATAATAGTATCCTTTTGTTTTAATGTAGCCCAGACATGTGGTTCTTTCAATTCAGCAAAAAAGTATAGGTAGCTTTCATCCCAAATCATTTTTACTTTAGTGGTATAGATAGGCTTTTTGCAACCTTCAATATCTATAAAATTATTCGTCCACTTAGCTTTATTCCAAGAAGATTCATCCATTTTTCCGTCAATAATTAAAGTTTCGCTAGTCTTTTGAGCAACATAGGTTTGAGGTGTATTTTGGGCCAATAGAGAGATGCTCCCTATATACAAAAGAAACAATACAATTGCCACGGTCTTTTTTGTCTTTATCGAGTTGTATTCAAAAATTGCCATACCTCAATTGGTTGGTTATGTTGATTTTTTTTAGATACTAAATAAAACTTTCGAGATATGCGTGAAAATAAATTTCACTTTTGGTTCGATATAATTTTAATTTATTTGGCTGAATTCGTGGAAAATTATTGTAATCCTAAATTCATTAAAGTTAAAATTGTAGACTTGCAAATTGTTCCATTTTTAAATTGAATTTAAGCCTATTGTGGTTTTTAATTACTTTTAGCAACAAATAGCAATTTATTACATTTCATAATTTCCCTTGAATATTTTTAAAGTTAGCGAGTGTGGGAATAAATTTAGCTTAACAACTTCAGATTGATATCCAACGTCAATTATGGATATAAAAAGGAATGACTTTTATCTATGCATCATAAGATATTGAATTTTTTACGTAGGCCTAAATTTTTTGGTGACAATGATATTAAACCATTGCACCATGTTTTATTTTGGTCGGTTTATTTTGTGTTCAACACTTTTCGGTGGAGTTTTATTCACGATGATTTTTTACTTTCCTTCAGAACCAATTTAATAGGTTTTCCTATTCATATGTTTTTGGCTTATTTAAATGCGTATTATTTAATGCCAAAATTTATTTACACAAAAAAGTATGTTCAATATACCGCCTATATTCTTTTGGCATTGTTCATTATGCTTTTGTTTAAATACAATTTAACGTATTACTTGGTTAGCACAGATGTAATGCCCGAGGCGCCCGAGGCTGTAAATACGCTTACCGTCGGTTATGCTATTCAGACCATGATAGGCGAAGTATATGTTATTTCCTTTTTTACTGCTATAAAACTAACTATAGATTGGTTACGCGAAAGTAGTAAGCTTCACGATTTAGAAAAGCGCCAACTGAAAACCGAGTTGCGTTTTTTAAGGTCTCAGGTATCTCCTCATTTTTTCTTTAATACACTCAATAATATATACTCTTTAACCCTAGAGAAGTCGGATCAAGCACCTGAGGTTATTCTTAAATTATCTGAACTAATGCGGTATTTGTTGTACGCAACAAAGAAACAAAGACAAGATTTAACCAGTGAGATTAATTGTATTAAGAATTACATAGATTTGGAGCGTATTAGATTTGACGATAGTCTTAAGATAGAAATGAATATTTCAGGAGATCTTGACAATTGTAAAATGGCTCCTATGTTATTAATTCCTTTGGTGGAGAACTGTTTTAAACATGGTGCAAGTAAGAATATCGGTGAAATGAAAATTGATATCGATTTGCAAGTCATTGAAGGTTTTATGATTTTTAAGGTTTCAAATACAATACCTAACCCCCATAAGGAATTTCAGTATCCGGTAAAGTCGGGTGGTATTGGACTTTCTAATGTAAAAAAGCGTTTAGAACTTGGGTATGCTAAAAGCGATTATGAGCTATCTATCTTCGATGAGAATAAAATGTTTAATGTTATTTTAAAGCTTAAGGTAATATGATTTTGAAAGTGATTGTTGTAGATGATGAACCATTGGCGGTTAATGTAATTAAAAACTATATTCTTAGGGTAAAAGAGTTGCAATTAGAAGGAACATTTTCTAATGCCATGGATGCCTCTACTTTTTTAAGGGATAACCCTGTTGATATTATGTTTTTAGATATTAATATGCCTTACCTAAATGGGTTAGAATTTTTGAGCACACTTCATCAAAAACCTTTTGTGATTATGACAACGGCACATGAAGAACATGCCTTAAAAAGTTTTGAGCTCGAAGCAATAGATTATCTAGTAAAGCCAATATCCTTACCAAGATTTTTTAAATCTGTAGATAGAGTTATAGGGCTTAAACAAGGGGTGAATAAGATTGTTAATGACAAAGACGAAAAGCCTTCAATTTTTGTTAAGGTCGATAAGAAGAAATTACAGAAAATATTTCTAGATGAAATAATGGTGATAGAAAGTCTTAAAGATTATATCAGAATTATAACTCCCACGGCAAAGTACATTATTCATAAAACCTTAAGCAGTTTTACTGATGAATTGCCTGGCGATAATTTTATACGTATTCATAGGTCTTACACCATTGCTGTCGATAAGGTTAGTGTAGTTGAGGGTAATAGTGTTGAAATAGGCGGAATACGATATACTATTGGTAGAAGTTATTTAAACGATGCAAAGAGTAGAATTTTGAAAGATTTGAATGAGTAGTGATAGGATATTATCGGCCATTTTTAAAGTGATTCTCTAATGAGCGAGCTATTTCGATTTAAACAATTTGAAATCAACCAAGATCGTTGTGCTATGAAAATTGGTACGGATGGTGTTTTACTTGGCGCTTGGGCTGATATCAAAAATGCTGAATCTATATTGGATATTGGCGTAGGCACTGGCGTTATTGCTTTAATGCTCGCACAAAGAAGCAACGCTGAAGTCATAGATGCTATTGAAATAGATTCGAATGCGTATGAGCAATGTGTAGAGAATTTTGAAAATTCTTTATGGGGTGATAGACTTTATTGTTATCATGCTGGTTTAGATGAGTTTATTGAAGAAATTGAAGATTTATATGATGTAATTGTTTGTAACCCTCCTTTTTATACCGAAAGCGTTACTTCAGGTGATTTACAAAGAGATCAGGCTAGACAAAATGAATTTCTCCCTTTCAATGAACTACTAGAAGCGGTTTCAGTACTAATTTCTGAAAATGGAATCTTTAGTACTATAATACCTTTTAAGGAGAAAGATGATTTTATACGAATGGCTGCAACCTTTGATTTATTTCCCAGTCGTTGTTTGCATGTAAAAGGTAACCCTGCTGCAGAAGTAAAAAGGGTGTTGTTAGAGTTTACTAAGCTAGAAAAAGCATACGAGGTATTAGATTTAACCATTGAAAAAGAGAGACATGTGTATACAATGGATTACATTAAACTAACAAAAGATTTTTATTTAAAAATGTAACTATATGGTTGCATAATGTTATATTTCTTTAATTATCTTTGATAAAAGCAATGTTATGAGACCTGATTTATTTGAAGCACCAGACTATTATAATTTAGATGATTTATTTTCAGAAGAACATTTATTGGTACGTGATGCAGCGCGCCAATGGGTAAAAAGAGATGTTTCACCTATAATTGAGGAATATGCACAAAAAGCAGAATTTCCAAAACAGATTATTGGTGGTCTTGCAGAAATTGGTGCCTTCGGACCATATATTCCTGAAGAGTACGGTGGTGCTGGTTTAGATCAAATTAGTTACGGCCTCATCATGCAAGAAATTGAGAGGGGAGATAGTGGAGTACGGTCAACAGCATCGGTGCAATCTTCTTTGGTGATGTATCCTATATTTACTTACGGCACTGAAGAACAACGTAAAAAGTATTTACCAAAATTAGCAACAGGGGAATGGATGGGGTCTTTCGGATTAACGGAGCCAAACCATGGTTCTAACCCAAGCGGCATGGAAACCAAATACAAAGATATGGGTGATCATTATCTTTTGAATGGAGCCAAATTATGGATTTCAAATTCACCATTCTGTGATATAGCGGTGGTATGGGCAAAGAATGAAGAAGGTCGTATACACGGTCTAATTGTAGAGCGTGGGATGGAAGGTTTTACAACACCAGAAACACATAATAAATGGTCATTAAGGGCTTCGGCTACAGGTGAATTGATTTTCGATAATGTGAAAGTTCCTAAAGAGAATTTATTACCTAATAAATCAGGCTTAGGAGCACCTTTAGGATGCTTGGATTCTGCTAGATTTGGAATTGCATGGGGTGCTATTGGGGCGGCAATGGATTGTTATGATACTGCATTGAGATATGCAAAAGAGCGAATTCAATTTGGGAAGCCAATTGCTGCAACACAATTACAACAAAAGAAATTAGCCGAAATGATTACTGAAATTACCAAGGCTCAATTATTAGCTTTTCGTTTGGGGCAACTAAAGAACGAGGGTAAAGCAACAACTGCACAGATTTCAATGGCTAAAAGAAACAACGTTGAAATGGCCATAAATATAGCGCGTGAAGCAAGACAGGTTTTAGGTGGTATGGGTATAACGGGTGAGTATAGCATTATGAGACACATGATGAATTTAGAAAGTGTGATCACTTATGAGGGTACTCACGATATACATTTGTTGATTACCGGTGCTGATATTACAGGTATGCCAGCTTTTCAATAAAATAACATTTTACTTTAGTAGCCATAACATGCATTGATAAATCTCAATCTATCTTTGAGTCGCACTAGTAAGATGTGTGCATGTTTATGATATAACTTAGCCGATGGAAACATTGGCTTTTTTATGCTTTATGGTTTAAAATAAGTATGTACGTAACAACCTAAAATAAAGTATTATAGACAACTATTTCTTTACCAATCTCACCTTTATTGATTTACTTATTGGAGTTTTACTGCGATCTGCAAAGTGATTATAGGGTACCAAAACGTTTGTTTCAGGAAAGTAAGAAGCCAAATTACCCGATGGTATATTATAAGGTACTACTTTGAAATTATGGGCAACTCTTACGGTAGTATCATACGTACTTGTAATATCAACGATGTCTAATTTTTTGAGACCTACAGCTTTCATATCATTACTATTCATAAAAATTACCCTTCGGGCATTATATACTCCACGATAGCGATCATCTAAGCCGTAAATAGTGGTGTTGAATTGATCATGCGAACGTATGGTCATTAACATGTATTCATCTTTTGCCAATTCGTGAAGTGGTAACTTGTTGATAGATATCTGAGCTTTTCCATTAGGTAGCATGCTAAAATCTAAATCACGTACATTATTGGGTAAGTAGTACCCTGCACCTTCTGAGCGTTCTTTGGTTTTATTAAACCCTTTTGCTACTTGATCTATTTGAGTTCTAATTAGTTCGTAGTCATCTCCTAAAGATTTCCAATTCATAGGGTGGTCATCACCAAAGTAGGCTTGGCCAATATTTGCAATGATTTCTGGCTCACTCATAATAGTGTCTGAAGCAGGTTTTAATATACCCTTAGATTTTTTTACCCTTCCCATGCTATTTTCGACAGTGAAGTGACGGGGCATTCCATTTTTCATGTCTTTTTCTGACCTGCCAATCGTTGGTAAAATCAATGCAGTTTTACCGGTAATTAAATGCGTTCGGTTCAACTTGGTACTAACTTGTACAGTAAGGTCACAGTTTTGTAAACCCTTGGCGGTGTATTCAGTATCTGACGCAGCCATTACGAAATTACCGCCAAGGCACATGAAAATTTTGGCCTTTCCTTCAAACATAGCTTTCATTGAGCCCACTACATCGACACCTTCATGGTCTGGTGGGGTAAAGCCTAGATGTTTTTTAATGCGTTCATTCATTTCTTTGTCAACGAAATGCTGAATGCCAACACTTCGGTCGCCTTGTACGTTACTGTGACCGCGAACTGGGCAAGTACCTGCATTCGGTTTTCCAATAGCGCCCTTAAGAAGTAATAGGTTTACAAATTCACGAATGTTTTCAACACCATTCTTATGTTGGGTTAGGCCCATTGCCCAACAAACAATGATTTTAGATTTGTTGGCTAAAAGAGCTACGGTTTCATCGATTTTATCTTCAGATACACCGGTTAGGTTTAGGAGCTCTTCAGATGAATAAGTATCTAAATCCGAAATAAGCGCATCATAACCGTTAGTGTATTTTTGAATGAAATCATGGTCAAATACATTTTTATGTTCTTGGTCTAAAACTGCTAATTTTTTTAATATCAATTTTATTAGTGGAATATCTTGATTGATGTTTACAGGTAGATGAATATCTGCCATGTCTTCACCGCCGCCAATCCACCCTTTTATGTGCTGCGGATTTTTGAAGTTTACCAACCCTGATTCCTCTAATGGGTTTATACTAATTACCCTACCACCATTCTGCTTACATTTTTCAAGTGCAGATAACATTCTAGGATGGTTCGTACCTGGGTTTTGACCCGCAATAAGTATAACTTCGGCTTCATAAAGATCTTCTAACGTAGTCGACCCTTTACCTATGCCCAAAGTCTCACCTAGTGCAACACCACTACTTTCATGGCACATATTTGAGCAATCGGGTAAATTATTGGTGCCTAGTGCACGGGCGAACATACCATATAAAAATGCAGCTTCATTACTTGACCTGCCAGAGGTATAAAAAATTGCCTCATCAGGATTATTTAATTTCTTTAATTCCGATGCAATTAATTCAAAAGATTCTTCCCACGAAATAGGTTCATAATGAACGCTTCCAGGTTTCAGCACCATTGGTTCTATTAAACGCCCAAATTTGTTAAGTTGAAAATCTGTTAGCTGGGATAGTTCTTCAACTGAGTTTTTTTGAAAAAAATCTGCACCAATATGACTTGTAGTTGCCTCATCACCCAATGCTTTTGCCCCATTTTCGCAATACTCCGCAATTGGTGAAGGGTGTTCTGGGTCTGGCCATGCACAACTAGGGCAGTCAAAGCCATCTTTTTGGTTCATGCTCAGTAATGTTCGCATAGAACGAAGAACGCCCATTTCCTTAAAAGTATGTTTCAACGCTTCTCGTACACCTAAATAACCTGCTGCATGTGTTATGGGATCCTTTAGTTCAATTTCAAGAAAATCTTCAGATCCCCTAAAGGATACTTTTCGGTGAGTATTTGAGTCCATGATTTAAACTTAGTTAATGTGATGGAAATCTTTGGACTTATTTTCGTTAAATTATATCTCGATTGAAAGACCAATTTAAAAACGCTAGATATTATAGAAAGAATCTAACTTGATTTCGGATTTGGATAATTATCCGATTGGTCTTCTATGGTATTATCTAGGCAGGTAAAATCTTTCTCCAGAAGCAAGTATAATTCGTTATCCTTCGATGTTTTAATATTGTGGTCAAAAGTGATTATGTCGTTTGCATACCAAGATTTACCATTTATGTATGGCATTTCTAAACTGATGCTGTTGTTTTTAAAACTGACATTTAGGTTGTCAATATCTTTTTTTAGAACAACTCCATAATTGAATTCTTGATTCCCAAAATTGGTGCTATCATAAATCTTCCCATTTTCAGAAAGCGCTTTAACCTCTGTTTGGGTTAATCTAAATCGAATGGAATCGCCTTTTATTCGAATTTTCATAGCTATGAATTGAGTACACAACAAAAATAGTTCATCTCACCACATAATATGAGCGGTTTACATCAATTTGTTTTTAATAGTTAACCTTCCTCGTAAGTTTACTATGTAATAAAAAACGAATTAAATTTTTTCATTTTCATATAGTGTTCTCGTAAAAGAGTCCAATCTCAAAAAGATTGGACTCTTTTTAGTTTACCTCATTTTAAGCCAAAAGAAAGCCCCATTAGAACATTTATTCTAATGGGGCTTTAATAAATATTCAAAGGAAATTAACTCCAAATAGGAGCAGGGTATTTTCCTGAGTCAGATTTTTCTTTTAGGCTATTCATTGCTTTTTCTTTATCACTTGCATAAGTAACGCCGAACCAGTCGCCACCAGAAGGTATGCATTTTACTTCTATCTCGTTTGCTTGTAACATTTCTTGTATCATTAATGGAATATACAATTCACTATTGGCAATACGGTCATCATCATTTAAAAATAATCTGAATTCAGATTCAATCTTATCGAAAATAGAAGGTCTACAAACCCAAAAGTTCATACTTGCCTGTTCATCTCCTGTGAAATCTAAATTTGTATCTTCATCAACGATTTTATTATCCCTCTGAATTAATTTTAGTCGTTCTTGAACAGAAACTAAATTATCGCCTTTAACTTCACAAACACCTCTAGAAACAGAACCGTGTTCAGATAAGGTGTCTTTTAAAGTATATCCTAATAGCGCATATGCATTATCATCCGATTTCATAAAATCAGCAGCTCTCTTATAAGCGGATTGGCCATAAAAATCATCAGCATTAATGACCACAAACGGACCATCGATAACATTTCTGGCTGTCCAAACTGCATGCGCTGTACCCCATGGTTTTTTACGTTCACCTGTAAATGTAACTCCGTCAGGTAAATCCGTAAGCTCTTGTGCAAGAACATTTAATTTTATAGTTTTTGGTAATCTTTTTGAAAGGTGCTCTTCTAAAAAGGAAACATTTTCTTTTTTCGTGATAACTACAATTTGCTCAAAATTGTTCTGTATAGCGTCATAAATAGCGAATTCCATTAAAAATTCACCGTTTGGGCCTAAATCATCGAATTGTTTAAGTTTTCCATATCTACTGCCGCTACCAGCAGCCATTAAAAGTAAAGTCATGATTTTTGTGTTTAAAAAGTCAAAAGTATGAAATGCAATGATAAATTATCTGTCAAATTAGATGTATCACCATTAAAATTGATGATTAATTAATATTAGTCAAGTAGTTTTTATAAATTCAAAGCTTATAATTTTTATGAATATGAGCTCTAGAAGAAATTTTATTAGGAATGCATCAATTGCAAGTATGGGAATAGTAGCAGTGCCAGGGTTCGCCCGTAATAGTTTTAGCGCTATAGATAAATTGAATGTTGGATTGATTGGAGTCGGACTAAGAGGAACGAATCATCTGCAAAACCTATTGTTGAGGAAAGATGTGAATGTTACTGCGATTTGCGATGTTGATCAAGAACGTATAGCTATTGCTAAAAAGCATATTGCAGAAGCAAAAGGAAAAGCTCCAAAGGTATTCGGCTCTAATGATATGGATTATAAGAATCTTTTGGCCTTGGCAGATGTTGATGCTGTTGTAATAGCGACACCATGGCTTTGGCATACCCGTATGACGGTAGATGCTATGGAGGCAGGAAAATATGCTGGTGTAGAAGTATCAGCTTCAAATACCTTAGAAGAATGTTGGGATTTGGTCAATACTCATGAGCGTAGCGGTACCCATATGATGATATTGGAAAATGTAAACTATCGTAGAGATATTTTGGCCGTGCTCAACATGGTGAAACAAAATGTTTTTGGTGAGCTAGTTCATTTTAGGTGTGGTTATCAACATGATTTAAGACATGTTAAATTTAATGATGGAAAAACGGCCTATGGTAAAGGAGTTGAATTTGGGGAGAAAGGTATTTCTGAGTCTAAATGGCGAACTGAACATTCAGTGAAACGAAATGCAGATGTATACCCAACTCATGGTCTAGGTCCTATTGCTGTAATGGCAGATGTTAATAGAGGAAATCGATTTGTATCTATGACTTCTCATGCCACAAAAGGTATAGGATTGCATAACTATATTGTAAAAGAAGGTGGTGAAACTCACCCAAATGCAAAAGTGAAATTCAAGCAAGGTGATGTCATTACCTCTACCATAAACACGGCTAATGGCGAAACTATTATTATTACTCACGATTGTAATTTGCCCAGACCTTACTCTTTAGGGTTTAGGGTTCAAGGTGCTAATGGTCTTTGGGAAGTGGACGGAAGTAGAATTTATGTAGAAGGAGAATCTGAACCTCACACTTGGAGTGAAGCACAGCCATGGTTGGAAAAATATGACCACCCACTTTGGAAAAAGTATGGCGAATATGCTTTAGATGCTGGTCATGGGGGTATGGACTTCTTTGTGATGAATTCATTTATTGAATCGGCGAAAGAAAATATCGCTCCACCATTAGATGCATACGATGCTGCAGCTTGGAGTGCTGTTACACCACTTTCTGAGGTATCTATAGCAAATAATGGAGAACCTCAAGATTTCCCTGATTTTACACGAGGTCTTTGGATGAATAGAAAACCGTATAATTGGATGAAAGAAACTTATTAAGAATTATATTTCATGACTGATAAATTATTATAATCTTAGTTTAACAATAAAATATTATTAATTTAATATTTTATTGTATCTAATATTAAGATATCTTTAATATCTTTAAGTATAATTTAATATTCATGTCATGAAAAAAATATTATATTTTACAGTAATTTTTACTTTTTTAAGTGTGTCATGTGTTTTAGCCAATGATACCGAGCCGAAAAGTACCAAGGCTTTAACCAGTCAGATTTATAATCTATTCGCTGAAGAGAATGTTCCAGACCAGATTAGGGGGCAAAAAGCAGAAGTTCGTTTAGCTGTTGACGATAAAGGTTTGGTTAGGATATTATCCATATCTACCAATTCCAGTTTGCTTTCAGAGTATATTAAGGAGAATATAGATTTTCAAGAACTTCGAAAAGGTAGTTATGATGAAGGTATTGTATATCTCGTACCTATTGAAGTAGCTAAATGATATAATTCTTATGTAAATGAGTCAAATTATCTAACATTTAAGAGGAGTAGTTTGAATTAAAAAGGTTGGCTTGGCGAGTATATTTATACACGTTGAGCCATTTTTTTGTTTAATAGTTACCTGAGTTATGAGCCTTAATTGTTTTAGTAATTTTTATAATCGCTCTAGAACGGTTCATGACATGTGTTCTTTTTGTTTTTGAAAGATATTTCTGATTTTATATTTTGCCTTTGGATGAATAGACCACTTTGTAATTGGATGAAAGAAACCTAGTTAAAGTTAGATTTAGCTTGCCTTGGCATCGCTAATTGATTTTTTTCATTAGTAGGCTTAATATCATCTTTTGCAATGGTTAAGTGTGATTTTTTTTTCAAAGTTTTATGGGTTATTTTTCGTTCTCTATCTAACATGAAGCTTGTAGTCTTAAAAATATCCGGAGTAAAAGAAATAGCTAAAATCGATGCGCCTAAACCAAGCAATATTAGTGGATTGATGAAGAACTCGCTAAAAGAGAAAATACCGATAATCAATAGTGTAGAAAAAGGTAAAGAACATGCCAATATGTTTAGTCCGAAGTTAACATCGAATGTCGGATTTGGCTGTGCGTCTTTCTCATCCATAGACTGAATGGCACTCATATGTGCGAATGGCCAAAAACTACATGCGCTTTGAGGAAAAACAATTAATAGTAAAATCATTGCCGGAGTTAAAGTTGGTATTGCGAATGCAAATAGACCGCTTAATAAAAAAGCAAGACCCGCTCTACGGAATAACATAGATATTATTAACTTAAATTCACCAGAATTGATTCTAACGGCCATTCCAATAAATAATAAGACTAATGGCGTCATCAAATCTTTTACGCTTAATGCAGTGTTTTGAAAAAAGGTTGGTAATGAAGAAAGGTTTAGTCCGAAACCTAACATAATCAAACCTATTACAATGACCATATTAATGGGTTCGTTTATTAATGAAATGAAAAGACCTTTTATTTTGCTTTTAGAGGATTCTTGCTTCTCAATTAATGAGTTTTTGCGATACCAATGCATGGCTAGCATATAAAGTAGAATGAGTACGAAAATTTTATTACCTATATCGGCAAGTGCAGCTAATGCTAAAGTATCGTCACCTAAATATGCTACAATGAATGGAAAGCATGAAAGACCTGGTGCCGTCGATGGTAATAGCATCATTAACGTTCTCTTTTTACTTTGCTCTTCTTTATGTAATGATGCTGCAAGAAAATATTTTGTAGCTAATAACATCAACAGATTAAAGGTCAAAGCGGCTAAAGGAAATACTAATAATGTTCCATTAAGCTCTATTTTTAAGAGGGCTACGAAAATAGTCGCAGGTAAGGCCACACTTAATATTAAGACCTTAACTCCTTTTAAATCTTGCTTGGCCACTTTTTTTTGTAAAAGTAACCCGAGGCCAATGATTAATATTAATTCCAGTGTTTTCTGTAAAGCAAAATTCATCTTCTGAGGGATTTGGTTTGGACAGGGTTCTCTAAAAATGAATAGTCCGAAGGAGTTGAACTTAAGACTGTTGTATCAAGGCAATTATCCATTCATCCAACTCCTGGACTAATTCAAACTTAAACTAGCACTTTTTCAAGGGCAGCTGTAAACAGCTTCATTTCATCCATAGTACCCATGCTCACACGGCACCAGTTTTTTCCATAGATTTCAAAAGCTCGTACACCAACACCTTCGGCGGTCATTTTTTCTAAGAAAGGTTTACCGTCCATTTCTATAGGGAAAATTATAAAGCTTGTAGAAGAAGGTACATATTCAAAGCCTAAGCGATCAAGGTTTTCGTACACGTATTCTCTACATACTTTATTCAATTTTCTAGATTTATCCTTAAATGCAATATCATCCATACTTGCCATAGCTGCATAAACTGAAGGAAGGGAAATGCCCATGCCACCACGCGTAATCTTTTGTATGATATCCAATGTTTCAGGTTGGGCAACAACATAGCCTACACGTAAGCCTGCCATACCCTGTATTTTAGAGAATGTGCGTGCTATGATTACATTTTTACCATCATTTATTAGCGAAACCATACTCTTTTTAGCACTATCGTCTAAAAACCCCAGATAGGCTTCATCTACGAAAATTGGAGTCTTTTCAGATACTCGTGAACAGAAATCAATTAGTTCTGCATGGTCTGTCATACTCCCTGTAGGGTTGTTGGGGTTACAGATGTACACTAATTTTGTATCATCATCAACTGCTGCTTCCATGGCTGCTAAATCGTGAGACCAGTCTTTTTTAAGTGGAATGGGTTTCCAAGTGGCACCAGTTGCTTCAGCAACTTTAATTAGGGACATATAAGCGGGATCTGCAGAAACAATATTACCTCCATGTTGAAAGAAAACCATTGCCGTTTTTTCCAAAAGGTCTGATGAACCTGGGCCCATCATGATATTTTCTTGCTTAACACCTTCTTCCAAAGCAATTTTATCCATCAATTCATACAATTCCTTCCAGGCGTATCGATTTCCTTTTGGAGCATACTTTTGCATGGCGTCAACAGCCATAGGTGATGGTCCGTAAGGATTTTCATTTGCGTTAAGTTTTGCAGCTAACTCTAGTGGTTGTGTTGGGGCATAAGGTAGATACTCCTTAAAAAATGGTGTGTAGGGTATATTTCCTTTTGCATCTACTACCGTTGGTTGTGAGGGGAAAGCCCCATAGGTCAAATAAGGTGCTGCCATTACACCTGCTGCTGTGAGAACGCCTTTTTTAAGCCAATCTCTTCTGTTTACATTTGTTTTCATTTTGTGCTATATTTAAGTTTATAATATTCAATTAGATTCTACAGGATCAGCATTACTACCAAGGTCACCTGTTGCAACCAGTGTATCGTCGGTAGTACTCAGATAGATATCAATATGGCTATCCATTGATGAAATGGAATCATAGAAAGAAGTATCTGTTATAACATAGAGTTTACTAGTGTCTAGCTCACCTGTTTCGCCAGAAACATTATCTAATGTTATCATGGTGGTTCCTCCAGAGCCCGCTGCACCATCTATAATCAATGCAGGATGCAATAGACCAGGAACTGTGTTATAAAGTGAAATCTGTACTAGCGTTTGGTCTAAGGCGCTTTTCCAAAACACGATTCTGCCATACACATTTGACCCATCGGGATCAGTTGAATCAATGGTATATGCTGTATAGGTAGTTAACTTGCCACCACCATCGGCAGTGGTCAATATTGGGTCTAATCGTTCTTGTTCGCAAGAGAAAAAGCCAATTGTTACTACTATGATTACTATGTGTTTAATGTATGTTTTCATAATTATCTTTTCTTAAAGGGTTACCTTGCTTTATAGTGTGAACGTTAATCTTCCAAAATAGTAAGAGCCTGAAGACCCTTGCTGATAATTAGAATATAAGTTGAATGTTCGAAGTTCATATCTAATGATTTCTGGATATTCATTGAACACATTATTACCACCAACGGTTAGGCTTAGATTGTCTGATACCTTGTAGGTGACACCTAGATCTACCGTAAATTCTGGAGTAAAATATTGATCAGCGTACCCTGTAGAACCATCTAATAATGTTCTCGTTCTGCTATCTCTTGTTTGAACAGAACCATAACGTGTTCCTCTCAGCATGGTTGAAAATTTTCCAATGGAATAATTTAGGGTACCTATAAGTTTGCTACTTGGAGTGCCTGTTTCAAATTGACCGATAAGGCCTCTATTTACGTAATTGTCAGCCAATTCCTCATCGGTTAGGTTGGTGTTCAAATCTGGTAAATTGATGTTTTCAAATTTGTTCTCCCTAAAGGTTCCTGAAAGAACAATACCTAATTGACCTGCGCCTAAATTAGTATTGTAATTGGCTACAGCCTCAATACCTTTGGTGCTAATGTCACCTCCATTAATTCTGAAGCTTGCAAGTCCGCTTCCAATGATTGGTGCTAAAGCAGGAGTAGTGCCTGCATTAAATTCACCAGTTTCAAAAATTCTATCGAAAATATCAATTTTGTAGGCATCTAAGGTGAAGTCTAGTTTTCCAATTTTAGTAGTAAAACCTAGGCTAAAGTTTCTTGAACGCTCTTCTTGTAATTGACCTATACCCAATGCGCTTGCTGCAGAACTGCTATTTTGGTAAAGAGTTCCATCAAAAGGAACCAGATTTACGAAGAAAGTATAGCTATGCGAGTAGTTTAGTTCCTGTAATGAAGGAGCCCTAAAACCACTACTGTAAGATCCTCTTATTGCGAAATTATCACTGATAGAATATCTACCAGCAATTTTACTGGTTATAACATTTCCAAAATCAGAATAATTTTCTAAACGTAAGGCACCAGAGATAAGAAATTTATCGGATACATCCAATTCTAAATCAACGTAGGCTGCCATAACAGATCTGAAACTGTTACTCTCGTTTTCAGGGGCAAAACCTCTAAAGCACTGACAGTTCAATGCATAGTTTTTCACTAATTCTTGGCTTACACCTGCATATGGTAAAACAACTGCGGCGCCAGTTTCATTAACAATAGGAGAACCATTCAAGTCTTCAAGTGGGAAACCATCAGGACCAATTAATGCCTGGTTGTCTTCTGTAGCGGTTACAACGCCGACAGTGCCTGCTGTCCAGCTTTCTTCTTGTCCTGCTTCGATGGAATAGTTTTCAACTCTTAATTCACCTCCAAAGGCAACATTCAATCCTGAAAGAATGTCTTCATAGTAGTTGGTGAAATCTAGATTAAGTGAGTTTTGTAAGAAGCTATGTGTTCCTAGGTTCATTTCAGTAGGAGAGCTTTCTCCAATACTTGCGTTCCAAGTATTGAACATACCGTATTTCGCTGAGTTGGTTCCGAAGGTGTTGCTTAAATCAAATTCGTAATCACCTAGCTCGCCGGTAATACCTGAAGCCAATGATACGTTGTATTGGTCAGTATAAATTTGAGGCCTAAAACCATTGGGATAAAGGGCATAACTTGTTCTGTCTGCTTGTGCAGCTCTTCTATAAAAACAGCTATAGGCATCTGAATACTGATATCCAAAATCACCAAAGGCATAAAAGTCTGTGGTATCTGTTAATGGAGTTTCCATATTGAAACTAAAACCCATTAATGTTTTTGCTGGTTGACCAGAGTAGGTTGATACATCTACTTGTTCAATACCTCTAGCACCCATTAATCCTTCAACAGTGGTTAAAGAGTTAATTAAACCGGCATCACCACTGCCTTGGGCAGCAATCAACTCAGGATTGGTAATAATTGGATTACCATTAACATCGGTAGTTCCGTTATTTAAATATATATCGCTATAGAGTGGTGCTCTATCAACTTCTAAAACTGTTGGTCTTATTGTTCGTTCTGATTGACTTACAAGAACTGAAGCATTGAAGTAGCCTCCATTTTCAAATCCGACTCCATAATTTCCATCGAATTGAAAATTGTAGCCGTCCCAATCTCCGGAAGATCTGTTTAGTGCTTTTTCTGCGTCTGTTAAATCAGAATCGCCAAAATCAGGTGAGGCATTTGGGTAAGCACCGCCAGTTAGTGTTCCGGTAAATTCGCCAGTTCCTTTTTTAAGAACTATGTTCACAACACCGGCAATCGCATCAGATCCATATTGGGCAGATGCACCATCACGTAATATTTCTATTCTGTCGATACCTATAGAAGGTATAAACTTCATATCTACCGCATTTGAAGGTGTACCCGTTTGTGATGCGGCAAGAATAGCTGACGTATGCCTTCTTTTTCCATTTACCAAAACCAACATTTGGTTGGGAGCCAAACCTCTTAAAGAAGGCGGACTAACAAATGACGATAAGTCACCACCACCACTTGTATATGCGGTAAATGATGGAGCGGAAGCTGCTAGCATTTGTGAAAGGTCTTGCTGCGGCATATTTATCGCATCTTTTTTAATATTGATTACATCTACAGGTACGGGAGTGTTCAATTTTGTTCTTGCAGCGCCCCTTGTGCCTAGTACAATGGTTTCTGTCAACTGTTGTGCTGACTCTTCAAGGATTACGTTCATTGTCGTTTTTCCATTTACGGGCATTTCTAATTTGGCATATCCTATAAAGGAGTAAACCAAAGTGGCATCGCTTGCTGCCGTAATGGAATACAAACCGTCAAAATCTGTAATGACCCCTGTAGTGGTTCCTTTGACCATTACATTAACGCCGGCCAAGGGACCTTGTGAATCTGATACTTTACCGGTAATTGTGTTTTCCTGTGCTCGAGCTACATGTAGGGTACATAGTAACAAGAAGGATAGAGTTAGAATTTTCTTCATAATCATGTGAGTTTAGTTGTTGCTCAATGATGCACCTGCCTAATAAGTATTCCTGTTTTTAATAGAAAAACTAACGGGGGATACATTATGCGTAAAAGAAAAGTTCCGGAAACTTTACAATCAAAATATCAGGTCATTAGTTGATAATTTGACTTAGACAATATTATAGATTGTTGAAGAATAATAAAAATAGTATCGTTTTGTAACTAATTGTAAACAAGCTTATTGTGTTTGTTTTTCTTGAATTAAAACCACTTTTTTTGATTAAAAATGATAATATTTCGATTTTTTAAAATCCTAATAATACGATTGTGGTGATTTGATATTATTTGCTGCGAAGATGCTTTTTATGCAATCATCAGTGTGATTATGAAATTTTAAATAAAAACTCAATTATTGGTATTTTTATTGTCATATTAATACGTAAAATAACATAACTATAAATTAAATTTGTTAAAAATGGTTAAACACTTATAATAGTTTAATAAATAGGCGGAATTTAATTGATGTGAAAATTTAATCGAACGGATCAAATGAGAAATAAATTAGACGATGTAGATTTTAATATTTTGAATATTCTGGCGGAAAATGCACAAACCCCTTATACCGATGTAGCCAAAAAATTGATTATTTCTCCAGGAACGGTACATATGCGAATGCGAAAAATGAGGGAGATGGGTTTAATAACCGGAGCAACCCTTAGTTTAGATTACGCTAAAATGGGTTGGAAAATGACTATTTTTTTAGGAATATTTTTAAGTGAGATTAACCTTTTTAAGAAGGTCATGAAAAAATTAAATGAAATTGAAGAGGTGGTTAAAATACACCACGTAACCGGTAAATACGATATTTTCATAAAGATGCATGCTAGAGATAGCTTTCACTACAAACAAGTCTATCAAGATGAAATTCTTAGCATTACAGGTATACGTGGTATAGAATCTTTCATATCAATTGAAGAGAATGTAGAACGTCACATCCAATTCATCGAAGTGAAAGAAGAATAATTTACATTAATTTCATTTCTGTAGGGTTCCAATTAACGGGTTGTTTTCTAGAATAACTTTCGTTAGCCAAAAGTGCTGCTCCGGCTGCTCTAAGTCCAAATGTTGGGTCTTGTATTACTTTGCCATTACTTCTTATGCTTGTAAAGAAATTATTGAAATGGTCGTAATGAGCTCCTTTGTAATCACCAGGTGCCTCCCAAGTGGTTGTACCTGTAGACAGACTAGAGCTTCTAGGTTCTAAATTTTTAGCGGCATATTCGTTTTTAATTTTTTGTTGCATTTCCTCTGTAAACGAAATCAACGAATATCCACTTGGGGTCATGCTTAATTTTGAACGGTTTACGGTGACCGAATTTTGCCCTATTTCCATTTCACCTTCGGTGCCTATAAGTTTAAATCCTCCTCCTCCTCCGCTGCCTGCGATAAAGTTTATACGGAAAGCTGCATTAAAAGGCGCGTGAGTTTCAGTTTTAGGATAGTCGTATAACGTTATGGAAACATCGGGTACATCTCTACCATCTTTCCAATAACGCAGTCCGCCAGTTGCTAAAGCTCTATTTGGTCCATGTGAACTTATGACATAATTTAATGTGGAAAACGCGTGAACGAATAAATCTCCTGCCACACCAGTACCATAATCTTGGTAGTTTCTCCACCTAAAAAATCGTTTTGGTTCGAAAGGTACATTGGGGGCATTGCCCAAAAAGGTATCGAAATCAACGGTATTCGTGCTTGCATCTGGCGGTATAGGGTATTGCCACGCACCTTCAGCAGAATACCTATCGTTGTACATGTCTAACATCACAATATCCCCAATAGCACCTTCTTCATAAAGTTGCTTTGCTTTCTCATTACCAAGTGATGACATTCCTTGGCTACCAACTTGGCATATTTTACCTGAGTTTTTTTGAGCTTTTATAATTTCTTGTCCTTCATTAAAATTTTGCACCATTGGTTTTTCACAATACACATGCTTGCCAGCATTAAGAGCTGCAACTGCTATAGTTTGATGCCAATGATCTGGTGTTGCAATAATTACGGCATCAATATCATTACGATTTAATATTTCTCTATAATCTCTAGTCACGAAAATACCTTGCCCCCAAAGTTCTTTTGCTCTTTCAAGCCTTCCTGTGTATAAATCGCATGCTGCGACCAATTGTACCCCATTAACTTTCAGGGCAGCTTGTGTGTCGAATATTCCCTGAATTCCTGTACCGATCAAAGCAATATTTATTTGATTGTTCGCACTAAACTCTTGATGGGTGTAGCTTCTACTTAAAATTAAACGGTTGTTACTCGAGGCTGCCAATAAAAAAGGACTTGTACTTAAGGCAGCTGAGGTAAGTGAAGCGCGTTTTATAAACGATCTTCTTGAATTTTTTTTGCTCATGTTTTGGTTCGGTATTGGTAGTTGTTGTCAACTTTTAAAAATAGCAATTTTAAAATTGAATATGGGCATGCCTACTTCATTTATAAGACAAACTAATAATAGCTATGTGTTATTGCTTATAAAATATGGAAGCTGTTGGTCTTGATAATTCGCATATCATCATTATTTATGATTTAAATGGCAAAGAATTTTTCTATAAGGGCGTAATTTTGCAATCCCTTAAAATAGACTTTTGTTGAAAGATTTGATCATAGCAGCACTTTGGAGCATCTCACCACTAGGGGAAGCTAAAGTTGGTATACCCTATGGTTTGCTAAATGGAGTTAACATTTACTTGGTATTAGTAGTGTGTTTTTTAGCAAATGTCATGGTGTTTCCTATTATGATGTTTTTCTTGAATACCATAAACACATACTTACTTCGTTGGCATTTTTATAAGAAAGGTGCACTATTCATTGCACGTAGGGCAAAAACGGGTTCTGGTGATCAAATAAGAAAATATGGTTTTTACGGGCTTATATTTTTTGTAATGTTACCTGTTCCTGGTACAGGAGTATATGCAGGTAGTATTGCCAGTTACCTTTTTAAAATTGAGCGTAAAAAAGCCTTTGTAGCTAATACCATTGGTATCTTTTTATCTTCTGTAATCGTTTGGGTCACTACTTTGCTGACTATGAAAGGTATGGCGTAGTATCCTGTTAAGTTTGTTTTACTTCTTTCATTATGTGAATAACTAAACATCTTAAAAATTCCATTACCAACATAAGCCCATTAAATTTGCAGCTTTTTTATGCTATGAATGACCTTAAAATTGGTGATAAACTTTATAATGTTGAGCAGAATGGATTCAACGATTTTGCTAGATATTCATTTTCTGAAGTGGTACGTTTAACTGAAACCTTGGCTGTATTAAAAAATGGAGTAAGGCTTATAAATAGACCAAAACAATCTTATATTATGGAAGATGTTGGCTATTCGGTTTCACGTAATAAAGGTTCGCATTGGCATATCGTTTCTTTAAAAGCAATTCGGAATGCGCAAATTGAAAATGAGAAAATTAAAATTCATGATTGGTTTGCTTCAAAGCAATTTTCATTAAAAGAAAAACAACAGATTTTTCAACTTTTCAGTAATAATGAAAACCAATAAAATTTGGTTATAAAATAGTTGTTGTAAGAAATTAACAGCCTATACATTTATTTAAAAACCTTTATTATCTTTGCGGTGTTGTGTTGTGTCTCAAAAAAAAATTGAGGCAATTGTGTTTATCGGTTTATGCCGATAGTACCCAATGAAAGGCTTTCCATAAAGGGAGGCTTTTTTTGTTTTCGCTTATACTTTATGAATAACATAATGAACCAAAGAGGCTGCTAACTTTGCAGTTTGATCATCTATATCGTAATTCGGATTTAGTTCAACCACATCCAATCCTAGTAATTTACCCGATTCAAGAATAAGTTTAAGGCTTTTAAGAACAATGTCAGGAGAAAAGCCCATTGGAGATGAGGCGCTAACGCCTGGTGCGAAAGCTGAAGAAAAACCATCTAAATCAATTGTAGTGTATAGATAATCAACATCTTCTATAAATTGCATGAGTCGTAATTCTACATGTTCTAAATAGGTCATGCAAAAATACTTTTGTTCTAAATAATTTGCCTGATGGGTCTCTGCAAATTCAAATAGGTCTTTTGTATTGGCATCTTTTCGAATACCTAAAGCCATATATTTTATAGACTCATTTTTAGCTTCATGCTCCATGGCTATTTGGTAAAAAGGTGTTCCTGAGGTATTACCATTGGTGTTTGGCCTAAAATCGAAATGAGCGTCAAAATTAATGATTCCTATCGTTTTGCCTTTTGGTAAGTATTGAGACAGACCGTTGTAATGCCCATAAGCAAGATCGTGACTTCCACCAAGTATAATAGGAATTGCCTTGTTTTCTAAAATAAATTTAACCGCGACTGATAAATCACTTTGTAGTGTTTCTAAATCTTCATCATTACATTCTAAATTTCCAAAATCGATGAGTTGCGTGTTGTTGTCAAGATGGTTGGGCATTTTCCCCAATTGCTTTCGAATAGTATCAGCACCTAAGGATGATCCAACCCTGCCGTGGTTTCTGCGTACACCTTCATCACTACTATAACCTAATAAGGCTATGGTCTTGTTTTGGTTAGACTGAAATGGTGATTTGATACTCGAAAGAATAATTTTTTCATTCAAGTAAAGTTGTTGGTCAGACGACCTTCCAATCCAATTATCCTTTCTAGGAAGCTTATAATTTGACATGTTATATTAACAAATTAGGGGTGAAATGTAATGAATTAAAGCATGAAATTTACACTAGAATTCGATTAAAACAAGTTCTCTAA
Organism: Maribacter orientalis; assembly: GCF_900109345.1. GTDB lineage: Bacteria > Bacteroidota > Bacteroidia > Flavobacteriales > Flavobacteriaceae > Maribacter > Maribacter orientalis. The sequence goes on along the minus strand of NZ_FNZN01000004.1, from coordinate 235,496 downwards.
ATTTTTGTCTTCTACTAAATTAGGAAAAGTAACTTTGAGCGTTGGAGTTCTTTCCATTTCTCGTTGAATCGCGAACATTGCTTCTTTATTTCGGGCCCAGCTTCGGCGAGATATCCCATTGTTTACATCATAGAAAAGCATGTTTTTTAGTTTACGCTCTGCATCGTTCGAACCATCTAACACCATGCCGAAACCACCATTGGTGACTTCACCCCAACCAACACCACCACCATTATGGATGGAAACCCAAGTAGCACCTCTAAAACTATCGCCAATAACATTGTGTATGGCCATGTCGGCAGTGAATTTACTGCCGTCTGTAATGTTACTAGTTTCTCGGTAAGGAGAATCTGTACCACTTACGTCATGGTGGTCTCTACCTAAAATAATAGGGGCAGACAGCTCTCTATTAGCAATTGCCTCATTAAAGGCCAAAGCTATTTTTGCTCTACCTTCAGCATCAGCATATAATATTCTGGCTTGAGAACCTACAACCAACTTATTTTGTTCGGCTTCAGATATCCATTTAATATTATCCTGCAATTGTTGTTGAATTTCAACTGGAGCTTCTTCTTTTATTGCTTTTAATACCCGTAGGGCAATTGCATCCGTTTTTTGTAAATCTTCAGAATTTCCTGAGGAACAAACCCATCTAAAAGGACCGAAACCATAATCAAAACACATTGGTCCTAGAATATCTTGTACATAAGAAGGATATTTAAAATCAATACTATTTTCTGCCATTACCTCGGCACCAGCTCTCGAAGCTTCTAAAAGAAAGGCATTTCCATAATCGAAGAAATAAGTTCCTTTTTTAGTATGGAGGTTAATGGCATCTGCATGTCTACGTAATGATTCCTGAACTTTAGCTTTAAAAGCTTTCGGGTCTTGATTCATCATTATATTAGCATCCTCGAATGAAAGTCCGACAGGGTAATATCCGCCGGCCCATGGATTATGTAAAGAGGTCTGGTCAGAACCTAAATGAATATAAATATCTTCTTTATAAAAGCGCTCCCACACATCAACAACATTACCAATAAATGCCAAAGAGATTACTTCATTATTCGCTTTAGCTTTTTTTGTTCGAATCACCAATGAATCTAAATCTTGAATTAATTCATCTACCCAACCTTGTTCAAATCTTTTTTTGGCGGCATGTGGATTAACCTCAGCACAGATAGTAATACAGCCGGCAATATTACCCGCCTTTGGTTGAGCACCACTCATGCCACCTAAACCTGCAGTTAAAAATAACTTGCCTGCTGAAGATTCGGTTGTTTTTAATACTTTTCTAAATGCGTTCATTACTGTTATAGCGGTGCCATGAACAATGCCTTGCGGACCAATATACATAAATGAACCAGCTGTCATTTGACCGTACTGAGTTACCCCAAGTGCATTGTATTTCTCCCAATCATCTGGTTTAGAATAGTTCGGGATCATCATTCCGTTGGTAACTACCACGCGTGGAGCTTCTTTTGATGAAGGAAAAAGACCCATTGGGTGACCAGAATACATATGCAAGGTCTGTTCTTCGGTCATTTCCGATAGATATTGCATCGTTAGCAGATACTGAGCCCAATTTTGAAAAACGGCACCATTACCACCATATGTAATCAATTCTTGAGGATGTTGTGCAACTGCAGGATCTAAGTTATTCTGAATCATCAACATGATTGCAGCAGCTTGAGAAGTATGAGCTGGATAGTCCGATATTGGCCGGGCATACATCTCATAAGATGGCTGAAAACGATACATGTAAATACGGCCGTAAACCTGTAATTCTTCGGCAAATTCTGGAGCTAAAATAGAATGCCATTTTGATGGAAAATAGCGTAAGGCATTTCTAATTGCCAATTGTTTCTCTTCTTTAGAGAGTATTTGCTTTCGATTCGGAGCATGACTTACATTTGAAGAACGTTCCTTTTTTAGAGGAAGTTCAGCGGGTATTCCGGTTTGTATCTCTTGTTTAAAGTTCATCATACTGTTTTTTATTTTTCCTAACTCCTAATTATGCTTATCATAGACTAGGTTGCCATCCTTCCAAACCATGCAAGGTTTTAAGTTGCCTTGGTTGTAGAGAATATCTTGGTAATTATCACTGTGGAAAACGGCGAAATCTGCTAAAAGCCCTTCTTCTAGTTTTCCGCGATCAGAAAGGTTTAAGGCTGCAGCTGCTCTAAAGGTGATTCCTGATAAAACCTCTGCATTCGTCAATTTTTGAAATGTACCCAAAATACTGGCTTGGGTAAGTAAATCGCCCATGGGTGCAGAACCAGGGTTATGGTCGCTCGCTATAGCTAAAGCGGCACCTGCATCTAGTATTTTACGAGCAGGAGTGAAATCACAGCCTAATCCTATAGAAGCTCCTGGTAAGGCAACGGCAATGGTATCGCTATTCGCTATGATCTCAATTTCATTTTCGGTACTTGCCTCTAAATGGTCAGCACTTAGTGCCTTATAATTAACAGCTACTTTACTTCCAGCTGGCGTAAATTGATCGGCATGAACGGTAATATCGAACTTCAGAGCACGTGCTGTATTAAAATAATCTTTAATGTCTTCGGCTGAAAATGCACTTTCTTCAATGAATGCATCAATACGGTTAGCCAATTTTTCTGACTTAAGCATCGGAAATAAATGGTCTGCTATTTCTGATAGATATGCGGTTTCTGTTCCTTGAAAATCTTTGGGTAACATATGGGCAGCTAAACATGTGGGTATTAAATCTGGCATCGCGGTAATATTTGCCTCTTTAATGGCCCTTAGCATTTTTAGTTCTTCATCTACAGAAAGACCATATCCACTTTTTACCTCTATAGTGGTGGTGCCGTTTTTTAAATGGCGATTAGCAAGTTTTATGGTGCTTTTGGTCAATTCTTCTTGTGTGGATTTTCTGGTTTGCATAACCGTATCCCAAATACCACCACCCGCATGTGCGATTTCTAAATAAGATTTACCTGCATTTCGCATAGCATAATCCTTTGCGCGTGACCCTCCAAAACAGATATGGGTATGAGCGTCGATGAAGCCCGGTACACAAACATGATTTCCTTTTAGGGTTATTGTTTCTGCAATTTTATCGCTTTCTTTTAAAAGTTCAAAATCTCCTATTTTAGTAATAGTCGAACCGGTAATAATGATACCGCCATCTGAAATTATGTGCAATTCACTATCCTTAACGGCACCTTTTAAAGGTATGCCGGTCATGGTGATAATTTGTTTGAAAGGGCCTATTAATGTTGATTTTTCCATATTTTCAATATACTTCGAATTCTGTTGAAAATTTAGTTTTTAAAGAAATGTTGTGTTCCTTTTGAACCCGATCTACAACTTTTATGATGGTTTTATGCTGAATCATTTCAATTCCTTTTTCAATATCGTCGGCGAAAATGCGGTCTTTTACCGCAAATGCGACCTGCTCACGAACCGCATTATGAACTTCATCTAGGAAAACTCCAGATTTTAATGGTTTTCGAAACTCAAAAGCTTGTGCTGCAGTAAGTAATTCAATAGCCAGTATTTTCTCGACATTTCCAATCACCTGTAATGCTTTTCTACCTCCAATGGATCCCATACTAACATGATCTTCTTGTCCTAGGGATGTCGGTATACTATCTGCGCTTGATGGAAAACAGAGTCCTTTGTTTTCACTTGCCAAAGCAGCTGTAGTGTATTGTAAAATCATGTAGCCAGAATTTATACCCGTGTCTTTCATTAGTAATTTAGGTACGCCTGGGCTATTGCCTTCTAAAGCTAAATAAATTCTTCTATCTGAAATATTACCTAATTCCGATGCTGCTAAACAAGCATAGTCTAATGCCATAGCCAACGGCTGACCATGAAAATTACCGCCACTAATGGTCAATTCTTCATCAATAATTACGGGGTTGTCGGTAACCGAATTTAATTCAACTTCTACTAATTCTTTTAGGTGTAGCCAAGCGGTACGAGAAGCACCATGTACTTGCGGTATGCAGCGAATAGAGTAGGGGTCTTGTACCTTTTCACAATCAATATGATCCTCCATTATTTCAGAACCTTTCAATAATTTCTTTACTCTTTTCGCAACATGAACATTGCCTTTAAAAGGGCGTAAAGCGTGAAGTTCATTATAAAAAGGTTTTACAGAACCTTGTAACCCTTCAATCATCATGGCGCCAATAATATCGGCTTGCGCTAATAATGAGTGTAATTGTGAAACTACCTTTACGGCATGAGAAGCAATAAACTGTGTGCCGTTTATTAAGGCTAAACCTTCTTTTGGGCCCAACGCGATAGGTTCGAGACCGGTTTTTTCGAACAAGGTTGCTGTCGTGATAATTTCATTTTTATATTCCACTTTTCCCATTCCAATTAAGGGAAGAAATAGATGAGATAAAGGTGCCAAGTCACCTGATGCACCAACTGAACCTTGAGACGGAACTACTGGTATTGCATCATTTTCTATATGCCAAATAATTCTTTTTAATGTTTTAAGTGCAATACCTGAAAAACCTTTAGCTAAGGATTGTGCTTTAAGAACTAGCATCAATTTTGCTATATCTTTCTTTATTGGGTCACCAACACCTACACTATGACTTTGAAGAATATTGGTCTGAAGAATATTCGTTTCCGATTTTGAAATCTTAGTAGTGCATAAGGGTCCGAATCCAGTATTAATGCCATAAACAGGGTGTCCCTTGTCTACTATTTTCTGAACGATTCCCCAGCTTTTCTCTATTTTTTTCTCGGTTTCACTAGAAAGTAGTACAGAAATTTTATTCTCAGTAATTTCTAATGCTTTCCCTGCGGTAAGCCAATCTTCACCTAGTTTAAAAGTCTGTTCATTCATTGCTTTTGTGTTTCAAGATTTAAAATAAAATTAATACCTATTTTTAATACTTGGTAATATTAATTTTGTCATCAATCCATAACTATGAGTAATCAACTTGAGTTACGTCATTTAAATTATTTTCTTGCTGTCGCGAATGAATTACATTTTAGAAAAGCTGCAGAGAAATTATTTATATCCCAACCTGGACTAAGTCGACAGATACGGCAAATGGAAGATATTCTTGAAACGCAATTGTTTGAACGAAACAAGAAAAAAGTTTCACTTACGCCAGCGGGTCATTATTTAAAGAAAGAAGTTGAATTTATATTCAATCATCTTGAAAACGTAGAACGACAACTAAAATTAGTTGGTGATGGCAATAGTGGAGAATTACGAATAGGGTTTTTAGGTTCTGCAATGCAGCAGATTATTCCCGATTTATTATTAAAGATTAAAGATAACTATCCAAAAGTAAAAACATCTTTAGAGGAGCTTTCAAATTTTGCACAAGTAGAGGGCGTTCTTAATGATCAATTGGATATGGGTTTCGTACGTGTTTCTCGTGTGCCCAATACCTTACATATGAAAACTGTCTTTAGGGATACCTTTTCATTAGTGCTGCCAGAAAGATATCCTATGTTGACTCGTGAGTTTGAAGGAATGCATCAATTTATAAATGATGAATTTATTCTTTTCAGTCAAACATATAGCCCCTTGTATTATGATACCATAATGAGTATTTGTCAAGATGCAGGTTTTGCGCCGAAAGTCTCGCATAAATCAGTTCATGCACATACCATTTTTAAATTAGTAGAGAATCATATGGGTATCGCTATTGTTCCAACAGCTTTGCAGAACGGATTTAAAATGCGGGTAAAATTTATTGAACTTAAGAATATTCCTCAGCGGGCAGAACTATCGGTCATATGGAAAAAAGAGCATACGAATCCGGTTTTGAAAAATTGCATGAAGTTACTTTTAGAAAAATAGAGTTAAATCAACGTAAGATATGTTCGTACTTTACTTTTAGTAAATGCGTAACATAAAATTTATGCGATAAGGCTTAATTTTACAAGATAAAATGACAGTATGATATTTGATACAATAAAGAAGAGAAGGTCCATATTTCCAGTTCAGTATAATGAAACCCCTATTGCGAAGGCTGATATAGAAAAAGTACTAGAAGCTGCCAATTGGGCCCCAAACCATAAGTGTACCGAGCCTTGGCGTTTTAAGGTGATTCAAGGAAATGCGAAAAATCGATTAGGAATATTCTTATCTAAGAAGTATGAGGAAGTTGACCCTAGGCCGAAAGCTATAAAAATTAAAAAGCTTCAGGAGAATCCACAAAGGGCAAATGCGGTTATTGCTATTTGCATGCAGAGAGATCCAAAAGAATCTTTACCAGAATGGGAAGAAGTTGCTGCAGTTTCTATGGCCGTGCAGAATATGTGGTTAGTATGCACAGAAATGGGTATAGGCTCGTATTGGTCTTCACCGGGACTCATAAAATATATGGATGAATTCTTTTCGCTTGCAGAAGGTGAAAAATGTTTAGGATTCTTTTATATGGGGAATTTTGACGGAGATCTTCCTGAAGGAAAACGAAATCCGATTGCTTCAAAAACAGAATGGATTACTGAATAAGCTTAATTAAAGAAAGGAAATAGAGAGCCTTTGTGTTGCCAGGCTTCAGAAATGAATAAGCCTAAGTATACAATGGCTACCAAGAATTTCATAAAAGTACCCGTTAAAAATCCTAGAAATGAACCAAAAGCCGCTTTCGTAGCGGTTTTTTTATCCGCCTTATTTAAAAGTTCACCTACTAGAGCCCCAATGAAAGGCCATATGATAATACCAAAAGGACCTAATATGGGAAAGAAAAGCGCGACTATTAAACCAATTGTGGTGCCGATTACCCCAGCTTTTGTGCCTCCGAATTTTTTAGTTCCTATGGCAGGTATTATATAATCTAAGGCAAAAACCAGTAAAGCAATGGCTAAAGTAATGCCTAAGAATGTCCAAGTCATGTCAATTACACTCGTAGAATGAAGTAGAAGTAACCCCACCCAGCTAATTGGCGGCCCAGGTAATATGGGTAAAAAACTACCTATTATGCCCACTAGCATTAGTATAAAGCCAAGTATCAATAAGAAAATATCCATTGTTTAAAGTAATTGTTTCGTGTTAGACTAAGATAGGTCTCTAAAGTTACAGGAGAATCAACGAATATTATTTTTTGTAACTAAAAAATTAGTTTAAACTAAATATTTAGTTATATTTGAATATCAAACTAAAAGATTAGTTGAATGAAACAGTTAACAAAAGCCGAAGAAGAGATCATGCAAGTTGTATGGCAATTGCAAAAATGTAATGTTGCAGCAGTTATAGAAAAATTACCTGAACCAAAACCGGCGTACAATACAGTTTCTACCATAGTGCGTATTCTTGAAAGTAAAGGCTTTGTAGATCACGAGCAAGAGGGAAAAGGGTATTTGTATTTTCCGTTGGTACAAAAGGCCGATTACAGCAATCAATCTATTAATAAACTGGTAGATGGTTATTTTCAAGGTTCGTTTAAAAGTATGGTGTCCTTTTTTATGAAGAAAAATGATATGAGCTTGTCTGAATTGGAATCGGTATTGAATGAAATTAAAAAAGAAAAGCCATGATACAATATATATTGGAGTGTATTGCCTTTCAATTACTATTCTTGGGTATTTATGACTTTTTTCTAAAGAGAGAAACTTTTTTTCAATGGAGCAGGGTTTATTTGCTTGGTACGTTTGTATTGTCTTTGATTTTACCCTGGGTAAAAATAGAAGCATTTAAACAAAAAGTACCGCAGACTTTTGCCGCATATCCTGAGTATTTATGGGGACTACAAAATGCCGAAGTTGTGGTAAATAGCAAGGATGTAACTTTGTGGAATGTAACTTGGCAAGAGGGTGTTCTATATGGCGGAATGATAGTAGCATTGTTGTTTTTTAGTTTAAAAATCAGGCAATTATATCTGTTAAAAAAGCGAGGTGAGCAGGTTCAATTTCCAAATTTCACACAAGTAATCATAACAAATAGCAGCAACGCCTTTTCATTTTTTAAATCCATATTTATCGGTGACAAGGTGCTAAAAATGAAACATGATACCATTATTGCACATGAGTTGGTACATATAAAACAAGGTCATACTTGGGATCTATTATTCTTTGAATTGATGCGAATTATCGCATGGTTCAATCCTTTAGTATATGTGTATCAAAATCGAATTTCAGAATTGCACGAATTTATCGCAGATGCTCATGTAGCCAAGGAAGACAAATCTGAACAATATCAGCAGTTATTATCGCAAGTTTTTCAAACCGAGCATATATCATTCATCAATCAATTTTTTACAAAATCATTAATCAAAAAACGAATCGTCATGTTACAAAAATCAAAATCAAAAAAAGTCTGGCAGTTAAAGTATTTGCTATTAATTCCTATGGTATTGGGAATGTTGCTTTACAGTTCTTGTGAGGTAGTATCAAAGAATGAATATAGTGAATCAATAAATGAAACAAGTTTAAAATCTGGTACTGAAATATATTTCTCTAACGTAGAGCACGTACCAGTATTTCCAGGGTGTGAAAATGTTACGGATAAAAAGGCTTGTTTTAATGAAATGATGCAACAACATATCAGTAAAAATTTTTCTTACCCCGAGCAAGCTTTTGAGGCGGGTATTGAAGGAAGGGTAAACGTTATGTTTACGATTGATGAATATGGAAATGTTGACAATCTAAAGATGAGAGGACCAGACCCATTGTTGGAAGGTGAAGTTGAACGGATTATTAAAAGACTACCAAAAATGCAACCAGCAAAACATCAAGGAAAAGAGGTCGGTATACCTTACTCAATTCCAATAGTATTTAAATTGGATTATTTAAACTCGTCAAAAGTTTCAAATAATGATTCTGAAAATAAAAGTGAAGTACCTTTCGCAGTTGTAGATGAAGTCCCAATTTTCCCAGGCTGTGAAGATGCTGCAGATAAAAGGGCTTGTTTTAATGACAAGATACAATTACATATTGGTAAGAACTTTAATTATCCTAAGGCTGCACAAGACGCAAATATTGAAGGTAGAGTAAGCACTATGTTTATGATCACTACGGAAGGAGTAATTGAAAACATTAAAATGCGTGGACCAGATAAATTATTGGAAGATGAGGTGGAGCGAATCATTAAGCGATTGCCTAATATGATTCCCGGTAAAAATGAAGGTAAGCCAGTGAATGTACCTTATTCTATTCCGGTTACTTTTAAATTGCAATAGAACATTAAACAAAGTCAATATGCGTTTCGACCACTTATTTGTTTAAGCAACTCCTCAAAAAAATCGTAATTTCACCCGTAGAACAGGTGTGATGAAACGAGTTGTATATTTTCTTTTATGTATACTGGTAAGTTCTTGTTCGTTCTTTGAATCAAAACAAAAACGAACTCAAGAGCTTATAAATGAAGAATTGCGTCATATAGATTGGAATAGTGTTGACTCTTATCCCTTTTTCTACACCTGTGATGAAGCAGCTACCAAAGCTGAACAGAAATCATGCTTTGAAGAAACATTGATTACTCATTTTCAGGAAACCTTATACGATTTTGAGTTTACGCTTTCCAATACCGAAAGTGAGACTGTCTCCGTTATTTTTGTAATCGATACAATAGGTAGAATCCATGTCACCGACATAGAAAAAGATGCTTGGGTATTGAAACAAATGCCAGAATTTGATGGTGTCATTACCCAAAGCTTAAAGAATCTTCCTAAACTTGCACCCGCTTTAAAAAGGGGGATTCCGGTGAACACCAAATACCGTATACCTGTTCAATTAAATACAAACTAAACATTTTGGCGAACGAGAAAATTATATTGGGTATTGACCCTGGTACAACTATAATGGGTTTCGGACTCATTAAAGTAGTGGGTAAAAAAATGGAGTTTATTCAAATGAACGAACTGCTACTTCAAAAATATAATGACCCATACACAAAATTAAAGCTCATTTTTGAGCGTACGATTGAGTTAATTGACACCTATCATCCCGATGAAATAGCTATTGAAGCGCCATTTTTTGGTAAGAACGTACAGTCGATGCTTAAATTAGGCAGAGCTCAGGGTGTAGCCATGGCTGCGGGACTTTCACGACAAATCCCAATTACTGAGTACCTTCCTAAAAAAATTAAAATGGCGATTACCGGTAATGGAAACGCCAGTAAAGAACAAGTGGCAAAAATGCTGCAAAGTGTATTAGGATTAAAAACGTTACCGCAAAACCTGGATAGCACCGATGGTCTAGCGGCTGCCGTATGTCATTTTTATAACGAGGGTAGAGTTGAGGTTGGTAAAAGTTATACTGGCTGGGATGCTTTTGTGAAACAAAACGAGAAACGGGTGAAAAAGTAGTTTTCAGTAATCAGTTTCAGTAGGCAGTAACAGTGTTCAGTTAGCAGTATTAGTAAATAGTAATAAATATCATATGCATTTTCAAGATTTATTGGCTTATAAAAGGTCTTTTACACTAGCTATGAAGATTTTTCATATCTCAAAGTCTTTTCCAACAGAAGAAAAGTATTCTTTGACTGACCAAATGCGACGTTCGTCAAGAAGTGTCAGTGCAAATATTGCAGAAGCTTATCGCAAAAGAAGATTTCCTAAACATTTTATAAGTAAGTTGACCGATAGTGATGCGGAAAATTCAGAAACACAAACATGGCTTGAATTTGCGTTAAAGTGTGAGTATCTTGACCAAGATACTTTTGATGAGTTTAAAAGCGATAGTGAAGAAGTAGGTAAGCTTTTAAATTATATGATTAATAACCCAACAAAATTTGGTTCAGAGTAATTTACTGTCAACTGCAACTGATTACTGAAAACTAAAAAAATGAGCGGAATATACATCCACATTCCATTTTGCAAACAAGCTTGTCATTATTGTGACTTTCATTTTTCTACCTCGATGGGGAAGAAAGAGGCAATGGTGAACGCGTTATGTAAGGAGCTAGAATTGCGTAGGGCGGAGTTTGAAGGAGAAACTGTAGCGACAATTTATTTTGGTGGTGGTACACCATCTGTTTTGCAAACGGATGAAATAGGGCAAATATTGAATGCGGTTCGTGCGAATTATACTGTTGTCGATACTCCTGAAATCACCTTAGAGGCGAATCCTGATGATTTATCCGAAGAGAAAATAGTGCAATTGGCAACGAGTTCTATAAACCGATTAAGTATCGGTATTCAATCGTTTTTTGAGGAGGATTTAAAACTGATGAATAGGGCACATAATGCTGCAGAGGCAGAAAAAAGTTTGCAGTTGGCAAGGCAACATTTCGATAATATTTCCATTGATTTAATTTATGGAATGCCCAACATGAGTTTAGCGCGTTGGAAAGAAAATATTGATAAAGCGCTTGGATACGGAATTCCGCACATATCTAGTTATGCATTAACCGTAGAGCCCAAAACGGCCCTTGCCAAATTTGTGGAAAAAGGATTGGTTTCACCGGCCAGTGATGAAGAAGCACAAGAGCATTTTAACCTCTTGAACGAAACACTTTTGGGTGCGGGATTTGATTGCTATGAAATCTCCAACTTTGGAAAACCTGGTTATTACTCAAAAAATAATTCCGCGTATTGGCAGCAGAAAAAATATATAGGTATTGGTCCGTCTGCACATTCTTTTGATGGTGTACGCAGGGGGTGGAACATAAATAACAATCCGAAGTATATTAAATCGATTGAGCAAGATATCGTTCCTATGGAGGTGGAAGTGCTATCCGCTACTGATAAATACAACGAATATATAATGACGGGCCTTAGAACTATTTGGGGAGTATCTTTAAGTAGAATCGCAACCGAATTCGGCCCAAAGTTTAAGGAATATGCGATATTACAAGCCGAAAAATTTATTGAAGAACATCTTTTATTTGTAGATGATGAAACACTTAGAACAACCAAAAAAGGCATGTTTTTAGCAGACGGCATTGCAGCTGATTTGTTTATGGTCAATCTAAAATAAGTGTGGGAATAAGAAACCTTTTAGATTCGAATAACATTACTTGAACCGTTTAAAAAGTTGTAATTTTCTTAATTCAAAATACAACGTTTAATCAACCATTCAACTGCACACGTATTGACAGTAGTAAAATGAAGACCACCATATCCTACAAAACCAAAGAATACCACATAGACCTTTCGAAACCGTTAGATATTTCGATTGCGGTTAGTGGCACTAAAGAAAATGTAAATGCCTGGTATATCGATGCCCCCAAAATTTCACCACATACCGATGGTGATTTTATAGGTAGTATTTCGGCAGGCTCAAGTACAAATTTTTATGATATTTGGTTCAATCCACATTCACATGGTACGCATACGGAATGTGTAGGGCATATATCAGAAGTACATCAATCTATAAATCGGAATTTACATCAGTTTTTCTTTTTAGCTGAGGTTATTACTATAGCTCCTTCAGAAGAGAACGGTGATTTGGTCATTACTAAGAATCAGCTAAAAAAGCTGTTAGAAGATAAAGTTCCTAAGGCTTTAGTAATTCGCACGATGCCGAACTCTGAAACCAAATTAAACAGACAATATTCTAATACCAATCCTCCTTACATTTTAGAGGAAGCAATGGATTATATTAAAGAATTGGATGTAGAGCATCTGTTAGTTGATTTGCCATCTGTGGATAAAGAAAAAGATGATGGGCAGTTATTAGCACACAAAGCATTTTGGAATTTTAGTGGTGAGGTACGATTAAGTGCAACAATAACAGAATTTATCTATGTGAAGGATGCTATCGCCGATGGAAGCTATTTTTTAAATCTTCAAGTAGCCCCATTTGAAAACGATGCAAGCCCAAGTAGACCAGTACTATATAAAATAGAATAATCATGAAAAATGTATTGAAATTAGAAGAAGTTGCCTTAATGGGTCTTGGTATATTTATGTTTGGCCTATTGGGTTATCAATGGTGGTGGTTACCTGTGTTGATATTAACTCCCGATGTATCGATGTTGGGCTATCTAGCGGGACCCAAGATTGGTGCAATGTGTTATAATATAGTTCATCATAGGGCTGTAGCTATACTATTGTATTTCGTAGGTGCCTATTTTATGTTGCCTATAGTTGAATTAATAGGAACAATTCTTTTTATACATATAGCTATGGACCGTATCTTTGGCTACGGACTTAAATATGATAAAGGGTTTAAGTTTACTCATTTAGGTGAAATAGGAGGGAAAAATGGATAATGTTTTTGATACGTTTCTTGGGTTGCTCTTAGGTGCTATAGGTACGTATTGGGTTTTTACATTTTTTAGGGGTAAGAAAACCAAAGAGATTACTACACATCAGTCTACCGTGCTTTTAGAGAAAATGAGAAGTGTATGTAAGCTGATATCCGTTGAAGGAGATTTTGCTGAAATCTACAAGTACGAGAATGTAAAGGAGTTTATGAGCTTGGTAAGCAGTAAGAAAAAAGCTTTGGTCGTTATAAAGGCAAAGGCCCATATTGGATATGATCTTAGCAAGTTGATGATGCATGCTGATGAAGAAAGAAAACTAATTGTATTGGATAATTTTCCTCAACCAGAGGTGTTGAGTATAGAGCCAGAATTGGAGTTTTATGATATTAAGAGTGGGTTTTTTAATTTTTTCGTGCCGGATGATTTGACGAAATTAAATGCAGAGGCGAAAAAACATATTCGTGAAAAAATTCCTGAAAGCGGTTTAATGGATACCGCTCGTAAAGAGGCTTTACAAACCGTATTAATAATGGAAAAAATTGTGGAAACCATTGGGTGGAAGCTAGATTATACAGCGCTAAAAATACCACAACAACAAATAGAAAAATTAGAGAACCAACGTTAAACAAATAAAATTTAAAAATGAAAAACATAATTTGTATTCTTGTAATAACACTAATGACTAGCAGCATTTTTGCTCAAAATGATAAAGAAATGAAAGAATTCGACTCCAATTTTTCCCATACCGTATTTTTTTGGTTGAAAAATCCAGATAATGCAGCAGATCGCGCAGCTTTTGAAACCTCATTAAAGAAGTTTTTAGATAACTCGGGTTATGCAAAAACAAAGTTTATAGGTACACCACCAAGAGCAAGTAGAGATGTTGTTGATGGCTCTTTTACGTATTCTTTGATTTTGTCTTTTGATTCAGCAGAATCTCAGCAAGCATATCAAGATGAAGCACCTCATAAATTATTTATTTCGGAATCTGAAAATTTGTGGACTAGAGTAATCGTTTACGATTCTACCAGTATCTAAGAACCATGTTGGTCTTTCGAGAGGCAAAAAGCACAGATGTCGACCGTATTGCAAATTTGCATGCTCAGAGTTGGCAACAGAATTACCGAGGTTCATTTAGTGATAAATTTTTGGATAATGAGGTTTTAGATGATCGGTTAACCGTTTGGCATGAACGTTTCAATAATCCAAAAGAGAATCAGCATATAGTTATTGCTGAGGAAAATGGGCAATTGTTGGGGTTCATTTGTTCCTATTTTAAGGAGAGCGCTATTTATGGCACCTATTTAGATAATCTTCATGTAAGTGATGCTGCCAAAGGAAAAGGAATCGGCACAAAATTGATGGGTAAACTCGCTCAAGAAATTAATGGTAGAAACTATAAGAATGGTTTTTACTTGTGGGTTTTGAATACCAATTATGCAGCAATTTCTTTTTATGACCGAATAGGAGGTAAATCTTTAGAGACTGTAGAGGCCAATGATATTGGAGATACCGTTTTTCAAAAGACTCGATATGTTTGGAAGGATATGAATGTATTCTTAAAGGTGGTTAATACTAAAATTCGGATTGAAAGGTAAATTATAAGTGTTTTTTGAGTTTAACCAATAGCCATTTAACAATGAACATTGAAGAATTTAGGGACCACTGCTTAGCTAAAAAAGGGGTGACTGAAACCTTTCCTTTTGATGAGGTTACGTTGGTCTTTAAAGTCATGGGTAAAATGTTCGCACTTTGTGGGTTAGATCATGTACCGTTACGTATCAATTTAAAATGTGATCCGGAAAGGGCTATTGATCTTCGTGAAGAACATGATGGTATCATCGAAGGTTGGCATATGAGTAAAAAACATTGGAATACCGTATATCTCGACCAGCTTGCCCCAAAATTACTTACCGAATTAATTGACCATTCTTATGATCAGGTAGTTTCTAAATTCACCAAGAAATTAAAGGCAGAACTCGATGCCATTTGAAAAGTAAGGTGAAACCATTTTCTAAGGTTATCTTTGCAATTCCTAAAATAGTATGATTTTCATGAAGAATTTAGAGGAATTTTATACCCAGAAAGTTAAGGGGTTTGATAAGGATATTGATGAATTAAACCAGAAGTTATTTTCTTTTAGTGCACTACGTTTAATCATATTTTTAGGAACCGTTGTTGCCGTTTATTTTGCATCGGTCAATGCGAAATATGTCATTGGAGTTTTATGTGTTGGTATTCCTTTGTTTCTATTTTTGGTAAGTAAATACGCCAACCTTAAAAAAGAAAAAGCAAAGATTGAAGAGTTAAGAAATCTTAATTCACTCGAGTTACAGGTGCTTAAAAGGGATTATTCAAAACTTTCAACTGGTAAAAAATTTGCTGAGGATACGCATTATTTTAGTCAAGATATAGATCTTTTTGGTGAAGGTTCTTTTTATCAAGTTTCTAATCGTACCAAACTAGTTGAGGGTAGCCAATTATTGGCTGATATCTACAAAGAGAATTCCATTTCAGATATAAAATCAAAACAAGATGCGATTTCAGAAATGGATGAAAAGGTCGATTGGCGTCAAGAATTTTCGGCTCTGGCAGCATTGACTAAAACGGAAACTTCTACCCATATTATTGCTAAATGGTTAAAAAACTATCAACCTTTCGTGCCAAAAGCCATGAGCTATATTCCTATGGTTTTCTCGGTAATTTCAATTGGTATTTTTATTGCTTATTTCTTAGACCAAATACCTGAATCATTTTTAATTATCTGGTTGGTTTTAGGAATGATTATAGTTGGGGTGTTTACCAAAAAAGTAACTAGTTTAGGGCAGAGCGCTACCAAAATGAAATCTACTTTTGACCAGTACAATCAATTATTAGAAATGATTGAGGCAACAGATTTCACTTCTGTTTTATTAAAAAAGCAACAGGAGAATATCTTAAGTAAGGGAGAAAAAAATTCAAAAGTTCTTAAAAAATTCGCATCGCTGCTTAGTAACCTTGATCGTAATAATAACTTACTGTATCTGATTTTTGCGAATGGGTTTTTTCTACGATCGTTAACTGATTGTTTGGCGATTGAAAAATGGATTAGTAATTATGGTAGCGATGTTGAAACTTGGTTTGATACTATTGCTTTTTTTGATGCCTATAGCAGCTTAGGAAATTTCGCATTTAACCATCCTTCTTTTACGTATCCTGAAATTACCAATGACGATGTAGTGTTGAAAGCAAAAGGTGCAGGACACCCATTATTAGATCCTGCAAAAAGCGTTTTAAATGATATTACTATTGAAGGTGGTCAGTTTTTTATTATTACAGGTGCTAACATGGCTGGCAAGAGTACCTTTTTAAGAACGGTATCCTTACAGATTATGATGGCAAATGTGGGGTTACCGGTGTGTGCAGAATCTGTTACGTATTCGCCAATAAAATTGATTACCAGTATGCGTACGACCGATTCATTAACCGATGATGAATCATACTTTTTCTCAGAGCTAAAAAGACTACGATATATCGTCGATGAAATACAGACCGACCGTTATTTTATTGTGTTGGATGAAATTTTAAAAGGAACAAATAGTACGGATAAGGCTCTGGGTTCAAGAAAGTTTGTAGAGCGATTGGTGAAAAGTAAATCTACCGGAATTATCGCTACCCATGATTTAAGTTTATGTGAAGTGGCGAATGAATATGCGGCAGTTAAGAACCATTATTTCGATGCAGAAATCATTGATGACGAACTGCATTTCGATTATACCTTTAAAGACGGAATTTGTCAGAATATGAATGCGTCATTTCTTTTGAAGAAAATGGGTATTATAGAGTAATAATTAGTAGAAATGAAGATTTTGATAATATTTGAAGTTTAAAATTTACAGATGGATTCATTAACCCAAATAGTACTTGGTGCCGCAGTTGGTGAGGTTGTACTAGGTAGAAAAGTCGGGAATAGGGCAATGCTGTATGGTGCCATTGCGGGTACCATTCCTGATTTGGATGTGCTTACACGCTATTTAATGGATACCGTTACTGCGACCGAATGGCATAGAGGATTTAGTCATTCGATTTTCTTTTCGGTACTCTTTGCTCCAATTTTTGGTTGGTTGGTCTGGAAGTTGAATCGTAAAGAAGATGCTTCTTGGAAAGATTGGTCTTGGCTCATGTTTTGGGGACTTTTCACTCATCCTGTTTTAGATGCCTTTACTACATGGGGAACCCAACTTTTTTGGCCTTTAAAAATCCGTCTTGCCTTTCAAAGCGTTTTTGTCATTGACCCCTTATATACCGTACCTTTTATAATCTTTTTGATTTTGGCACTATTTCAAAATAGAACAGCCCTAAAAAGAAAAAGGTATGTAAAACTTGGGCTAATCATAAGTAGCTCATACTTAGTATTGACATTAGTCTTAAAAGGAATCGCTTTCGGAAAATTTGAAAACGCCCTTGATAGGCAAAAGATTAGTTACAATCAAATGAATACAAGGCCTGCACCTTTTAATACTATTCTTTGGATGGCTAATATCGAAACAGAAGATGCCTACTTAATGGGTAACTACTCTTTTTTTGACTCCAAACCCATCGTGTTTACAGCATATTCTAAAAATCATGAATTATTGGCTGATTTGGCTAAAAATGATAAAGTGAAAAGGCTCATACAGATAACCGAAGGTTGGTATACCATTTCAGAAAAGAATGGCCAGCTCTATTTTAATGACCTAAGATTCGGATTAATTAGTATGGATGAAACTGACACTCAATTTGCATTCAGTTACAAGATTGTACCAAATGGGAAAGATATAATTGTTGAGGAAATGCCGAAATTTAAACGGGATGCTAAACGTCTCATGGCATCGTTATGGCAACGTATTGGGGGGAATTAAATTATTAAAAAGGATATCCTATGGCAAAATTCAATGTCATGTTGTTGTCAATGTTTCCAAAGAATGGAACGTTCCATCTATTATTCTCAGGCAAGTACGGCACACGTAGTGGTGAAGCTAGATCTAATCGAATCACAAAATTCTGAATATCTAATCGAAGACCAAAACCTACCCCAGCTGCAACCTCCTTTAACCAATCTTTTTCAAACTTACCATCGGTAAAAAGGGTTTGTGAAAAGTTGCTTGTTAGTTGGTCATCTTCAATATCTGAATAATCGCCTGTTAGCCATACATTGCCAGCATCAACAAAAAAGGCGCCTTTTAAATATGAGAATAAAGGAAACCGATATTCAACATTGGCCTCTAATTTTAAATTACCAGATTGGTCAAAATAATCTGTTGTTGCATTTTCAGTTTCGGCATTAAAATTTCCGGGTCCTAAAGAGCGTATATTAAAAGCTCTTACGCTATAAGGGCCACCAGAATAAAACTGTTTCACAAAAGGTAAGGTTTGGCTATTACCATATGCCACCCCCCAACCAGCATAGATCCGGGAAACCAATGTACGTTCTTTTTTCCAGCGCATATAAAACCTTAAATCGGCATCAACTTTGGCATATTGAGCATATTCTGAGCCGAAAATGGTATTCGAACTACGACTTACAAGATTTAACATGTTACCAGCTAAATCCAAATTCGTGGTAAAATAAAGAGGATATTCTTTACCAATGTTTGAGACTTCATCGTAGGTGAAACTATATAAAAGGCCAGCAATAAACTGTTGCTCAAAGCTTAAACTTAAGAAAGGGTTGTCATCAAGTATGGTTTGAAACTCATCGGTTACATTTGTTAGTCGAGAATAATTTATACTAATGGGATCTAACTGATGATATACATATTGATTTTCTTTCCATGTATACCCAAAGGATGCATTTGCAGAACTTAATCTGAACAATTGGCTACGCTGAAGAAAATTTAGCCCCAAAGAAACCTTAGTTTTAGGTACAGCATATTTAAATCTGCTCGGTGAAAATGGAATCGATCTAGGAATAATAAGGTCTGCGTTTATACCACCCGCAATACTACTTAAACTCGAGTTATTTCCGCTAGATAGCTGAGACTCGTAAGAAAAATTAGCTGAAACACTAAAAGTTTCTCCTCCATTAAAAACATTTCTATTGCTATGGGTCAATAGAATTCCAGGGCCTGTAAATCCGTTAGATTTGGTTACTGCTTGTAATTCTGCTCTTATAGAGCGTTTAGTTAAAGGTGCCAAATAGATGTTGGCCGCCAAAGAACCGCCATCACCATCTGTAGCAGTGGTGTCAAGCTCGGTATATTGAATATTTACATACTTGTAACTTCCTAATGCCGATAATCGGTTGCTGGTTTGTTTAGATATGCTCGCATCATACAAATCACCTTCATTGAATAGCAGATAAGATTCTAGTAATTCTGGTTTGAAATACAATTCATTTTGAACAAAGTCGATACTGTCAACTTGGGTGACATTATTTTTTGTCAAAGGCAATGTATCTCCTTCAATTGAGTAATTTGGGTAAACAGTGATAGAATCAATTGTATAGGGGATAGAAGCACGAGCAGGTACATCTTTCTTAAGCCTTAAAAAAAGGTCAAATTTTTTGTTTTTATATTGATTTGTATCCGCTTCAAATATCAAAAGGTCTTCTTGGCTATTGTAGTAACCACGTTGTTTTAGTCCGTTGTTTAATCGAGTTCTTTCCGCTTTTAATAAATCGAGGTCAAAACGGTCTCCTTTAACTAGTGCCGTTTCAGTTAGCATTTTTTCTATTTCCTTATAAATAGGTAGTGAATCTGATTCTAGATTATAATTTTCCAATACATAAGGTTCTGGTAAACTTGCCATATAATTAACGGAAGCAAATTTGCCGTCAATGGTCGTTTTAGAATCTGAGCGACTATAGAAGAAACCATTATTATCTAGTCGATTTAATATCAATTCTTCTACCCGTTCCGTATTTACATCTGAAATATAAACAGGCTCTTCACCAAATGATTTATTTAAGAATTTATAGAAAAAGCCAGGTTTTTCACGTTGCGCCTTGTAATGAAAAAATAGGGCGGGTTTCATCCCTAGAAAAGTAGCGTTTGGGTTGGGTTCTATGAGGTTGAATAATTCTGTTTTAACCTCTTTAATGCCTTTTAAATCACTTACTATTTCTAGTTCAAGTTCAGCGCCAGTGTATAATTGTTCTCCTTCTGGTATGTACTTCTCTATACCACATGAGTAGATAAGCAAGAAAACCAAACTGAATACGGTATTATATGTATAGTTTTTATTTTTCAATAGTGCGAAATCAATTATTCTTTACTTTTTCTTTTTCAGCTCTTCTTCTTTTGAAGTTTTTTTTACGATATTTTCTTTTTTCAACGGATTAAATAATTGACTGAATTTATTGAACTCACGGTCAAAAATAAAGGCCACCCCAGTAACGATCAATTGACCATCGATAACGTTTTGATATTCCTGTCTTCTAAACCCTTTTAATCTATAGGTGCCTTCTTCGGTCAACAAATACTCTAAAGTTACATTACCGATTAAAGGTGTTGCAGTATCGCTCGACGAAGCACTACCCTCTACATCTAAGGCACTACCTGCGGTAACTATCAATCTATCGTCAAAAAGTTTTTTACTGGCGTTTATATTTAGCTGTGTACGGCTTTGTGCTGTACCACTTTCATAATCATCAAAGCTATCTAAATCAAAGCCTAGTTCAAAACCGGTTTTACCTAACAGTTTGTTCGAAATGGAAGTTAGTTCACTAGAAAGAACTTTGTTTACATTATTTCGTGCAATAGATATTGCACCGCCAGAACTACCATCACTACCTGTAGTAGGGTAAAATCGATTGAGAGCCAATAATGAAAATACTTGCTTATTCAATTCAGATTCTTGTTGGTTCAGTTGTTGAATGCGGCCATAGACAGCACCACCAAAATTACCTCTAGCATTTTCGGGCATATCCAATGCGAAAGACAGTTCGGGTTGCATAAGCTGTCCATCTATATTTAAATAAACCAAAAAGGGTGCTGATTGTTGGTAAGAACCCGATACACTGCTATCTTGACCATAGCTGATGGAAGACATTAAAGAAGCGGCCGATGTTTCGATCTCGTAAATAGCGGTCACGTCCATTTTGGCATCGTAGGGATCGCCACTCCAAACTATACTACTTCCTTTTTGCAATTTAAATTCACGACTTACCAAATTATATAAACTGGTTCGGTAAAAACCTGAATTAAGTTCTAATCTTCCCGATAATCTAATGTCTTGGTTTGGATCAATATTTAAGTTAAGAATCGCTTCTCCTGAAGCTTGTAATTTATCTTGTGTCTTTTCATCTAGAACAATGGTGAATGTGGCTTCATTGGCAATTTCTAAGGTGGTGTTGATATCCATACCTGCGAAAAATGAATTTGACGCCTCGCCGTCGTTACGTGTTAATATAGCATCAGGATTTTCTCTGTTTACGAAAATGACCACACCGTCACGTTCTTGTATATCTAATTGGTCTTGTGGTACTAAATAGGTTAGGTCAGTAATATCTCTAACTCTAAGTTTCCCATTTATAACGGGCATTTCTAAATTACCACCAACTATTAAATTAGCACGTATACTAGCAATACCATACACTAATTCATCATCACCTTTTTTAGAATCTAATACTCTAAATTTATCGGTCTTAATGGTAAGGTCAAAACCAGGATTTAGTATGTTTTTCGTTATAATTCGCCCATCTAAAGTTAGTGTGCCTTGGTTGACATCATTTATTTGGAAGCTGTCTAACGTTATTTCATCTTGATTAATATCTATTGCTTGATTGTTAATTTCTAAAGTAGTCTTGTAAGAAGATAAGCTTAAACCGAAATCATTAAAATTAAGTCTTCCTGAATATTTCGGTTCTGAAAGTGTGCCCCTTAGAAGTAAGTTTCCATCAATATATCCTTTGGCGTTGGTAAGTTGGTCTTTCGCAAATCCCTGTATTATACTAGCTTCCAATTTTTGAATGTCAAGCTCCATGTTTAGGTCAGCGGAAGTTTCTTTTGCCGAATAATCGCCAGTTAAGGTCAAATTGGCAGCGCCATCTTTTAAAGCTAAATCAAAGTCATATTCAGATAGTGATTTTGAAGATGCGCCTAGGGTTAATGTACCTAACGGATTTGACATTACCTGAAAATCTTTGATATCAATATCAGCTACTAAACCTGAGGCACTATAGGGATTAAGTATTACGAAACTACCCTCAACTTTCCCTTTTGCCAAAGCTTCTTCAGGATTCAAAAAACTTAGAAAAGTCTGTAATTGAAAATTTTCAAAAAGTATGCCTAAATGGTCGGTTTCCATTTTAGGTATTTTAGTAGAAATTTCTAATTTTTGGGAATTTCTGCCCAGTATAACATTTTGAAAATTGGTGTAAGATTCTGCAATTACAATATTATTATCTTCTGGTATTTTCCATTGTTTATTGTTGAGTGTCAGGTTATCAGGGGATATATGCAGTTTCAGAGTATCTTTTTGAAATACTAGTGAAGATGAAATATGCAATACTTGAACCGTGTCGTTTTTAGAGTTAAAATCTAAAACAAGTTGCTTGTTTTTAAGACTTCCCTCTAAGTAAGTCTGTTTTAAGTGTATCGGGTCATAAATTAATTCGGCTATGCCTGCTGAGAATTTAAGGTCAACGGAATCTGCTTTTACAAAAGCATTTAAACTATCGACAGAGCTGCCTGCGTATGCTATATGGGGTACTTTTGCTTCGGCTGAGATTAGTTGCTTTCTTGAATTGAAGCTGGCGTCTATATTCAAAGAATCTAAGTCTTTTATTCCATTGAAAAATACTTTCGATAAAACAGGGGTTGGCACTATCGCGAGTGCCAGTTTTGCCTCGATGCTATCTTCTGGCTCAAAGGCTAAAGTGTCATTTGTGAAATAGTGTTCTATTTGTTTTTTAAGGGCATCTGTAATACGATTGGGTGATGCATTCGATGAGAGTTCCCCATTTAGAAAGTCGCTGCGAATAGAAACATCCGTGATTGAATCTTCAATATGTGCTCTTAACGATACTGTTGAAATTTGATATTGCTCGTTATCCGCAATTGCAATACCATCGTTAATATTAGCCTTAATAGTAAAGTTTGAAGGTGTTCCCGTATAAGTTCCGTCTATGTTGGCTGCAACTTTAATATTATTCTTTGTAAGTCCCAATTTTTGCAAATCTGCTCCAATAATATTCGAACTAAAGGTTATGTCATTACTTTCTGATTCTAAAACAAGAGTAGAAATGGCCTTCATGTTTAAATTAGGGTCATTGATATTGGCTGTAACTTTTCCGTTACCATCTATCATATTACCAGAAATATCAATTGCCTTATAGGTATAACCAGCATATTGAAATTGTGAAATGACTCCTTCAATGTCTGCGTTTATAGTACCTAAAGTTGTTCCCGAACCTGAGCCTTTTAGGCTAAGGGATAATTTGTCTAATTGTTCGTTTTGAAGAAGTTTATTTAACTGCAAACTATCGACCGAAACTGCACCATTAAAACGTATCATTTTACCAAAATTGACCTTGGCATTAATCTGAGCAAAACCTTCGGGAATATTGATGTCCAAATCGGACTTTACCCATGTTGTTCCTCCAGATAGGCTACCTGTGGCAATTATGGTTTCTGGAACCGAAATTCCGATTTCTTTTAACGATATTAATTTATAAATATCATTTTTGGTGCTCGAAAAGTTAATATTGTTCAAGCTGTATTGAAGTGAATCTACATTGGTCAGATTGCTAATTGATCCTTTTACGGCCAATTTAGTGTTGGGACCCCATTGTAATTTGGTATTAAGATCACTTACTTTATTTAGGTTACCTTCGGCTTTAAAAGAACCTGTTATGTTATGTGTTGATAAAGAATCTAAGTATTGATTTTGGGCAAATTCGGGTACAAATTTTTGTACATCGCCTACGTCTAAATTTAGGTTTGAAATTGAGGCTGATAAGGTGCTGTTCTTCGGGTCTTTAAATGCTTTATTCAATGATTGAAATTGAATTTTTAAATTTGCCTCTGCCGTACTTTGGTTAATATGAAGAGCAACATCTGACAATGAAGCATTCGTGTCGGTCAACCCTGCTTTAAAAGTTAATTGATCTAAATGAATTCCGCCAGGCTCAGAAAATGAAAACTTTGAAACAAGTAGATTAAACTTTTCTGGTTGATATTCAAAATTGTTTGCTAGTAGATGTAGTTGTTGAATTTTAAATGCATCAGAATCAAATAGATTTTCTCTTTGCTGCGTGTTGTTTAAGGTATATGTAAACGAGTTTTTCTGAATTTCTATATTCTTGGCCGCTAAAATAAATTTAGGCCATTCAAAACTCTTTGCTGTGTTTGTATCTTCTAATAATGGTTCCTCAGCAGTTAGATTTAGTTTAAAGTGGGAGTCATTAAATATCAGGTCTTCTGTTTCGTATTGATTTTCGGCAATATTAGCCAATAGGCTAGTAAGATTAATTGTGCCTAATTGTAAATCGGTATTTAGACCATCTGGTTTACTATTGTAATTGACCAAAAGATTATGTACGCTAAATTCATCGACTTCAATATAGGGCAACAACGTACTAGTAGTGTCTTCACTCACAGGAAATGGATGTGACTGTAAATAGCTGAATTGTGTGTCATTTAAGGAGAATTCGTCTATTGAGAATTTCATCTTTTCCAAGTCAAATTCATTAACATCAACAGCTAGTTTCCCTAAAATTAGTTTTATGTCCGTTCCTAAGTAAGCATCATTATAATTCAACTTCCAATCAGAGAAATTTAATTCACCCAATGCAATTTTTAATGGTTCAGTAGTTGTAGCACTACTATCAGTCGGAGTGGTTAATGCATTTATTAGAAAAGAGAAATTAAAGTCGTCTATATTATTGTCTCTGCTGATGTTTACTACGACGCTATTTGAAATTACGCCATCAATCGATAACTGATTCTTAAATAATACAGGATAAATAGGAATGTCAGCTTGAAGTGATTCAGAATAAAAGAGAGTGTCACCCTTTTTATCTTCTAGGTATATTTGATCGGCCTGTAAATCGCCAGAGAACGTTAAATATAAATGTCGAACAGCAACCTTCGTATTGGTCTTGCCTGAAATATACTTAGTCACTTTAGAAACAATGAGGTTTTGAGCCCAAGGGGTTCTAATAACCAAAACCAAAATAAAAAACAGTATTAAAACACTGAGAATAATTTTCCCGAAGAGTTTTAGGTATTTTTTAATTTTTAGATTTTTCATGGTCATATGGTAAACATGTTAAGCTTGAATAGTAATATTCAATTCTGAGCTTTGTTAAACTAAGATCCAAGCTGTGCCATAAAACCTGTTACTATTATAATGAGTAGTACTATTATGATAACCAGGTTATAAAACCTTCTTTTTTTCTTCTTGGTTTCTTTAAGTGTTGCCATAATACTGCAAAGTTAAGACTACTGTGCAATAATTTTAACTTAATTCGAATTAAGATTATCTATATAGCTAATGAGTTTTTTGCTAAAATTTCATCTATTCTTATAGAGAATATTTTATTCATCGATACTTGTCTTCATTCGAACTACATTAAAGAGGGTTTTTATCTATAAGGTATAATTAAACACTAATGAAGAAGATACCTTTGGAGCGTAGAAAATGTTAAACTATTAATTTCACCAAAGTATAATCCATATGAAATCAGTTGAAAATATTAAAAGATGTTTAGGTTATTTTGAAGCCGCCAGTCAAAATGAAATATATGAGATTAGTAATTTTAATGTGACTAGTACTGAGCTAATTTTAGAGGCTATAACCATATAATAATTGTTTAGGTAGTTCCCCCAAATCTACTAAGGACCAATAGGAATATTGGTCTTTTTTTATTTTAGACCTTTTATCTGAATATCGTGAAAGCTATCTGCTTGTAGCCGTAACAATTCTTCTGCCTTTTTCTTTTTGTAACCATACAACTCTGACTCACCTTTTAAATCTTCATATATTTTTTGGTTGATATCACCATCAGTCGAAACGATTAATTTACGCTGGGCAACTTTCTGTGTTACCCAAGAAGACAAAATACTTTCTTCTTCTTCTGATTTTATATCATATTCACCTTTTTGAGCTAATAGTTTGGCAATTATTGGAGAAGTCTCAATTGCTAAAAACAATAGGAATATAAAGAAAGACGGAAGCCAAGGCAGTTCATCTAAAGCTGTAATTCTAGCCATTAGTCCATCAAAACTATCAATAATGGGTTGGGAGTTTTTTACTACTTCAGCATATTCAGTATTTAAATCAGCAATCTGTGTTTCAAGACCAGTTATTCTTTCAGCGTTTGTTGTTTTTAATGCGTTTAATTCATTCAACGCAGCATCGTGCTTTTCACGCTTTTCTGCATAAACCGGACCTTTTCCCAATAACTTGGTGCCAGCTGTGCCTTCTGCTTCGTTGATGTACACATCATATAAAGCATTTGTCTCAATCTCTTTAGTTGCTATCTCTGTTTTTAAAGCAGTAATTTCTTGATTTAGTTGCTCAACTTTCGGGGTGTATTGTAACGCTAATTGGTCTTTGTTGGCTAAGGTCAATTCATTTTTTTGCTCTAATAAAACCTGATTGATTTCCTTTTCAAATATTTTCATTTCCAGTGGTTTGGAAATTACTATTGCAATTATTATCGCTAATAATATACGTGGCGTAGCTTGAAAGAATTCTTGACTAAAACTATTACGTTTTTTTATCGTACTAACAATAAATCTATCTAAGTTGAAAATAAGCAGACCCCAAATGAGACCGAATAATATTGCGGTATACACATTATCGAAAACTGTAAAAAGTGCATAACTACTGGCTATAAATGCCATAACGGCCGTAAAGAATACAGTGGCCCCTATGCCAGCATATTTGTTCTGTTCTCCTTTTGAGCATGTTTTTAATAGCTCGGCATCAGCGCCTGAGCAAAGAATAAAAAAGTCTTGTATCATGATGATTGATTTTGACCCTCCAGAGGCGGGCAGATTGATGATTGTATATAATGGGTGAACGTAACTATTTCATTTTTGGTACGCAAAAAGCCCTCGAAAAGAGGGCTTTAACATATGTTTGACGTTATTTCTATTCGATTGTTACAGGCTCTTTTGTAATTCGAACAATTTGCTTGCCATTTTTGATGCGCGATTCTATATTCAACTCTTTGTTTTTCCTTAATAAATCAATGGCTTTGTCAGATGAAACTGCTTTGCCTTCATACATAAAAGTGGCCCCTTTTTTAGCTGCGTTAATAACAAAGTCTAAAGGAGAAGGAGGGGTTGGTGGTGAAGGAGGTGGTGGAATTCGTAAATCATTATTTTCCTTATAAATCCGAACTTCTGGTTGCTTATTTGAAAAAGGTAGCGTTTCTATTTTAATATCTTTTTCTTTCTTTATAATTTGAAACCCTTGTTCAGCTGTTATTATCTTTCCATCATAATAGAATTGTGCATCTTGTTCTTCAAGTGAACGTAAGCTTTCCAAAAGATTTGAGGAAATCGCTTTTTTAGACGAACCAGAGTTATGAATATATACTCTCATGTTTTCCTGAGTTTCAAAATCTATATTTTCTATATCGCTACCGGAATAAAACGTATTTGTGGTTGTTGGAATGCCGTTAATCGTTTTTAGGTCAAGGTTGTTATGGTCATAAGAATCTTGGTTCTTTAAAATTTCTTTTAGTTGGTTATCTGCAAAATCAGAAGTGTTTAGTGCTTTAGGAGCGTTTGGTGAACGCGGTGGAGCAGGAAAATTTAAGGATGATTCTACATTTGTTTTTGGTTCTTTTGGTATTGGAGGAGGTGGAATAGTACTTTTCTCTCCTTTTAAAACCCTAGGCGCTTTTGGAGGCTGTGGTGGTTCAGGAAATTTAGGAAAAGGTTCTGAGTCTACTTTTTGTGACTCTGTCATTAATTCATAGATACGGTTTAACTGGTCTACATCTGATTTTACGATGTGAATATTTCTACCTTTGTTCATCATGGTATTATACTTTTTAGCCAATTTGTTGTAGGCTACAATTTGTTTTTTCGTTGCATCTTCTTGTTTCTCCTTTGGTAAACATTCAGGAAAAGGTTGCGCTTCATCTTTTTGAGCCGCACTCATATTACGGTAGATGGTTTCTAATATGTTTAAATCCTTTAAAGGGATATTCCTTTTTTCAATTGGGATGGCATTGTATTTTTTTGCGAGCGAATCATATATTTTAATTTCTGGAGTTATCTCTAAATCCGTTGTTTGAATACTACTGTTAGATTTTTCTTTTTTGACGATAATTTTGGTTTCACTAAAACCATACAGTAAAATTGCGAGTAAGGGGAGAAGTACTGTGCTTCTTAATACAATCCCTTTTTTTGATGTTTGTTTTTTCATGATTTTAAAACGTTTTTTGATTGATGAATAATTGATGGCGTTTGACAGCGGCTGATACTTCTTTTCACTATCGGGTGATAAGTACGATAGTAACGTATTCTTATAAGAAGTCTGGTCGATATTGTTTTCTAAGACCGATTGATCTGCCAAAAACTCGTGATTTAATTTTATGGCTTTTTTAGAAAGATATATCAATGGGTTTACCCAAAATATGACCTGTAGGAGTTCTACAAAAAGAACATCCCAAGTGTGTTTTTGCTTGGCATGGGTTTCTTCATGTAGCAGTACTTCTTTAGGAATCTGATTGCTTTCAAATTTGGATTTATTTAGGAAAATATAGCTCATAAAGGTATGAGGTATGATTTTCTCTTGTAAGAGTACTTGTGTTATTCTAGCTAATTTATGTTTTGGGTTTTTACGGATTCTAAAAAATATGTGTAATAGGTTTCTCAGGAATTTTATGCCAAAAAAGAAGAGACCAATAAAATAGATGCTCCAGAGTAAAGGCGCTATGTCTAAAACACCTGTTTCTAATGCTGTTGGTACATTGATGATATCTTCTGGTTGTTGAACAGCTTGTTCTGTTGGGTAGTA
Source organism: Maribacter orientalis (assembly GCF_900109345.1). GTDB lineage: Bacteria > Bacteroidota > Bacteroidia > Flavobacteriales > Flavobacteriaceae > Maribacter > Maribacter orientalis. The sequence goes on along the minus strand of NZ_FNZN01000004.1, from coordinate 206,452 downwards.
TATTTGATTTATAGGTTCAGATTCAACATACTCCGTATATACCAAGGCAGGTACTATTAATGAGAATAGTAAAGCTCCAAGCAAATAGAATCGTTTTAATCTATGTATACTTTCCTTTTCTAAAAATACGTTGTAAAAGACATACAGAATAGCAAGGCAGGCCGTTGATTTTAGAATATATACCAGCATAATTATTTCTTTTTTATTTCAATGTCTATCAATTTCTTTAAATCTTCCAATTCGGTTTTGCTCAAATTGGTTTCTTGGGTAAAAAACGAAGCGAACTGACTAGCGCTGTCATTAAAAAAGTTTTTAATGAGTCCGTTTACATGTTTTGAGAAATAATCTTTCTTTTTCACAAGCGGGAAGTATTTCCTACTTCTTCCAAAATTTTTATAATCAATGAAGCCTTTATCGGTCATACGTTTAAGAAGTGTTGCTACCGTTGTGGTAGCAGGTTTAGGTTCTGGATACTCTTCTAGCAAATCTTTCATAAAAGCTTTTTTCTGTTTCCAGAGAATATTCATTAATTCTTCTTCCGATTTTGACAACTGCATTTTCTACAAGTTTAGAATGTGTTCTACAAACATAGAATAAATATTTTAATTCTACAAGTGTAGAGTGAAATTAGTTATTTTTGCCTTAAGTATAGAGGTCAAAAGCTCGCATTCGCGTATTGCGTAGCGTACTTGTAACGAATAGCCCGACCCTAATTCTTTGGGGAAAGGCCCAACCACCACATGAAAAAGATGTAAGTTTGTTTTTAAAATAACCAATAATGAGTGTATTATCTGATTTGGAAGCACGTAGCGGTTCAACTTGCGAACTTTGTACGGGTACCAATAATTTAGAAGTTTTTGAAGTGGAGCCAGTTTCTATAAGTGGAGTTGATTCGAGTATTTTGGCGTGTCAAACCTGTCGTACACAAATTGAAGACGCTGAGCAAATGGATGCTAACCACTGGCGCTGTCTTAATGATAGTATGTGGAGTGAATATGATTCTGTAAAGGTCGTTGTCTGGCGTATGTTGTCACGTTTAAAGTCTGAAGGATGGCCTAAAGACCTTTTGGATATGATGTATTTGGAGCCAGAAGTTTTAGAATGGGCAAAAGCTACAGGTGAAGGGGTGGCCGAAGCCGATAAAATAATACATAGAGATGTGAACGGTGTAATTCTAGAAAATGGTGATAGTGTAGTATTGATAAAAGACCTTAAAATAAAGGGCTCTAGTCAAGTTGCTAAGCAAGGTACTGCGGTTCGTAGAATTTCATTAGACCGTGAAAATGCTGAATATATTGAGGGAAAGGTAGGCCCTACGCTTACTGTAATTATTACGAAGTACGTTAAGAAAATTTAAAAAGTCTTTGCGGGTAAAACGAAGCGATCTATTAGTTTGGTATACCAAACTAATAGATCGCTTCGTCGCTAAAAAGCTCTTGGCAAAGCCATTTATTTTATTTGTTCATTTCGGTAAAATACTCATAGAAGTATGGAATTGTTTCAATGCCTTTAAAATAGTTCCAAACCCCGAAATGCTCATTAGGGGAGTGGATTGCATCACTATCTAAGCCAAAGCCCATTAGAATAGTCTTGCTGCCCAATTCTTTTTCAAACAAAGAAACAATTGGAATACTACCGCCACTACGTTGTGGAATAGGTTTTTTCCCAAAGGTAGTTTCATACGCTTTTGACGCTGCCTGATAAGCAATAGTATCAATCGGAGTAACATACCCTTGCCCACCATGGTGTGGTTTGACTTTAACCGTAACCCCTTTTGGGGCAATCGACTCAAAATGGGTTTTGAATAGTTCTGTGATTTCTTTCCAATCTTGATTAGGAACCAAACGCATAGAAATTTTTGCAAAGGCCTTGCTTGCTATAACCGTTTTTGCACCTTCACCAATATAACCCCCCCAAATACCGTTTACATCTAAGGTAGGTCTGATGGAGTTGCGTTCATTTGTAGAATATCCCTTTTCACCGTAAACAGATTCAATATCAAGAGCTTTCTGATAGCTTTCTAAACTAAATGGCGCTTTTGCCATTTCTGCTCTTTCTTCTTTTGATAATTCTTCAACTTTATCGTAAAAACCAGGTATGGTTACATGATTATTTTCATCATGAAGACTGGCAATCATTTTTGTTAGTATATTGATTGGGTTGGCAACCGCTCCACCATATAGTCCTGAATGTAAGTCTCTGTTTGGTCCCGTTACTTCTACCTCCACATAGCTTAATCCACGAAGTCCGGTTGTGATAGAAGGCACATCGTTAGCAATCATTCCCGTATCTGAAATTAAAATAACATCATTGGCCAACTTCGCTTTATTCGCAGCTACATAAATACCCAAATTATTACTGCCGACTTCTTCTTCACCTTCAATCATGAATTTGACGTTGCAAGGCAGTTGATCGGTCTTTACCATCAGTTCTAATGCTTTAACATGCATGTACATTTGGCCTTTGTCATCACAGGCTCCTCTAGCATAAATAGCACCTTCTGGGTGTGCATCGTTCTTTTTAATAACCGGTTCAAACGGTGGTGAATGCCATAAGTCAATTGGATCTGCGGGTTGCACATCATAATGGCCATAAACTAGTACAGTCGGTAAATCAGGATTTATAATTTTTTCACCGTATACAATTGGATATCCTGCAGTTTCATGAATTTCTACAACATCGCAACCTGCTTCTTCTAACCTTCTCTTTACTGTTTCGGCTGTATCTATTACATCTTGCGAATAGGCAGGATCTGCACTAACCGATGGAATCTTAAGTAGTTCTATAAGCTCATTTAAAAATCGATCCTTATTTTCCGATAAATAATTCTTTACGTTTTTCATGTACTATATTATATGACTTTTGATAAAAGTACGAAAAGCGTAATTTTTAAATGGTAAAATTTAGAGAATTGAATTTTTGGCTTATATTTGCAGCCCGATAATAATCGGATATTGATGCAGGCGTGGTGGAATTGGTAGACACGCTAGACTTAGGATCTAGTGCCGCAAGGTGTGAGAGTTCGAGTCTCTCCGCCTGTACAACGAAAGCCTCTTGAGAAATCTGGAGGCTTTTTTTATGGGGTAAATTCGTTTTTAACTCTGAGAAACAAAAGGTTAGACTAATGTGGCTTTTTTCGATAGCTTTCTTTGATGAACTTAATTGAATTCTTTTGGTAACTTTTGAATTACTGTTCGTTGCAAAAAAAAATTATTGAAAGATATCTTTTCGAATTATTCAATTTTCAACTTTTTATATAATCTTCTTTGAAGATTAAAACTAGCGAATCATTTATTAATTCATTTTTATTCGGTAGGTAATATTACGATTGGTAATGACGGTAAAATTATTATTGACTGTTGCCAAAACAACTACTCTGTCAGAAATACAACCGTTCTCTGATGCTTCTACATAAAAGCTAGTAGATGTGGAAATGGCAGGTGTAGTAAAAGATGTTCCGGTTCCTAAAGAAGAACCTCCAGTAGGGTTTAAATACCAATTTAATGTTCCTGAAGATACAGATGCTTCTAAAACAACGGTTCCAGGTCCATTTCTGAAGCCGGGTGTTGTACTTGTTACTATTGGTGTAGGCAAAACTATAATACTCAATGTTTTGGTATTTGTATTTCCAGCCGAATCTCTAATTGTCACGGTATAATCATAATTACCTGCAATAAGACCAGAAATTACTGGATTTTGGATAGTTGAGGTATATCCGTTTGGCCCTGTCCATAAATACGATGCGTTTGAAGAACCTGTGCCCGATGGATTCGAATATAAATTCAATAAGTCTCCCTCGCATATCGCGCTATTCGAAGTAGGTGTAACCGACAACGTTCCGCCCTCTTCGTTTAAATCTGTAAAACTAAATTGCGCCCCAGCAGCACCGTTACATGTAGAATAGATAGTGGTGCCTATAATCAATCTTTTTGCAGCATTACAAGGTTTGTCTGTAACAAGTTCACCCCCAGTATCAATCTTGAAATTGGCTCCTGCTGGAAGAGATAAACTTACGTTGGAAATCCATTCTGCTATGCCTCCATTTGCAATTGTGATAACTTGTGTATTCAGGGTTGAAGTTCCACTTACAAAAAAATTATCCATGGCTCCTGTACCATCCCCTATGGTTACCGTGTTGATGGTATTTGCAATGGTTGATGAAATTGAGACGGAGTTGCCTCCAATAATGTGTACGTCATTTGTGCCAATAATTTGGCCAGGATAATAGGTTGCCGGAATCCATGCTGTTCCATTATAGGTATTCCAAATACCAACACTTGTCCAATTTCCTGAGCCGACAGATTTATAGTCTCCAATTTGTTGTGCATTTAAATTCGCTAAACCTAAAATGACCGTTATAATTGAGAGGATGAATAATTTCATTTTCCATTTGTTCCATTATCAAACTGTAAAATATTACTATTTGAATTCTAACAAAAGGAAATGTTGTGTAAGTGAAATAAGCTGTGGTTGTATTCTGAAATTTCACCTTCTACAAGAAGTTCATCTAATTGTTCTGAATCTTCGGCTATCGTTACCATACCTAGGTTGATTTTTCCATTAACTTTATTCGGATTGTCAAATCTCTTTGTGGTGAACCCTGTAAAACTAACTTCGATATAAAAATCGGGTGGATTGGTTTCTAGAACAAAACTACCGTCTTCGATTGTAGTTGTGCCAACGATTGGTTTTTGGTCTACAGGATTTCCAACCAATACCGTTGTAAATTAATCGGGCCACTATTGTTGTCTTCTACTATTTTACCAGTAATTATGGTTATTTTTTCTTAAGCTGTTGGTTGGTTACAAATGAAAATGAAAAATATAAGAAGAATTTAATAAGTAGTGGAAGGTAAATTCGATTGTAAATTTTTATTGATAAATAGATAACTGTAAAGATGCAGCATACTTAATTATTATTGAATAAAAATTCTACAGACAACTAAACTTTTGATATGGATGATACCAAGTGTTCGAATTTGGATAACTAATATTGGATAACTAATAAAAGTATTTTATTGTTAAACAGGAAAAGGCGATTGAATAATGGATCACAATATGATTTTAATTTTTACTGGCCGTAGAAATTAATTAGAACATACTTTTTTTTGCATCTTATTTCTACTTAGGTAACACGGTTACAATTACACGCTTATATCTTGAGAGTACTGGCGTACCCTTATCAGAAACCTTGAGGATGAAATGAATTGTTTCTTTTTTAGATACTTCTGGTGCGGTGAGGTTGACAATATGCACATTGTCTGCACCCATATTTATCTTCTTTTTATAGGAGCCAATTTCTGGGTATTGAAACCATAAAAAGCTAAGGTTATCACCATCAGGGTCTGTGGAGTTCAAAGCATCAAGAAAAAAGCCTTCACCCGATTTTACGGTAAAAGTTTCGGGGTGAGTCAATACAGGTACCGGTGGATGATTTGCTTCTTCAAAATTCATAACAGACCAATCCATACGGGCGGCAAAATCATTTTGAAAATCATCTCTCCAGCGCCATAATGTTTCTTTGTACCCATTGAAAGTGATTGTATCCGGTTTGATAGATCTTCCATATTCATTTGGTATGTAAGGGCTATAGCTGTCATTGGTATTGGTCCAAATTGCTCTAGTTTCAGGTGCGATAGTTACAATTGAACCGCCTTTTTTGGTTTTCGAAAAATCAGGCTTATATAATTCGTATCGACCTCCCCAGCCACCCAATTCAGGATGTTCAGCATCATTAAGTCCATTGGGTATTAATGATAAGAAAGCGGGCGTATCTCCCTCTACGCCCCAAGCTACATCAGGATAGATAGCGCCTAGCGGACCATGATTTTGTTGAATATGTTTTGCAATCCAATCATTACTTATTGTGGTGTTATCGATGCCTTTGATATATGAGTTGATTCCTGTCCAAGTTGCTTGGCTATATTCATCTCCAGGGCTAACAATATAAAACAAATCTGGAAAATTATTCCTAATCCAGATGCCGCTATCATCTTGATCAGAGATGGTGTAAACTCTAAGTTTAGAAATTAGCCTTTTAGCTTCTTTTTCACTTTTTGTGTTTTTGATTTTATGTAATGATTGCGCAAGTGTATTTACTCCTCCCCAAACCGAAATCCACAATGGTCGGTCATCATCTTCTTCAAGTATTTTTATTATCCAATCTGTACCTTCTGAATCCATTCCTTCTCCAACACCCAACATACCGTATTTTGGTAGACCTGACTTAATCAATTTTGAAAGGGAATTGGCATTAGGATAGTTTTTGTCATGTATTAAAAGGTTGGAGTGAATTTCACCATAAGCGCTAACTATTTTGTCTATAGACTCAGGATTGATTTTAGCTTGCAACCAACAAGAAGTAGTGGCAATCATGCCTTTGATGTCAATTTCATTGGCATATAGAAATAAACGTACAAACGATTGAGTGTCGTCTGGATCAGCTTCAATGTCTGATAATATAATTACCCTATTTTTTGTGGTTGTTTGGGCATGACAGATGATTTGACTCGCAAATAGTGTTAAACAAAAAAGTAAAGTGATTTTCATTAATTAAATGTCTTAGAATATTGGATTAATGGAATCCTAAATTAGTCCTTTTATTTAGTAAATAGTAGTTTGCCATTAAAGTCCTTTTCCTACAATGAATTCAGATTAAATCATTTGCATCAAAACTGTTTAGAGATTTTACTTAAATCAGGAATATGTTTGTACATAATTGTAAATCAGTATTTATTAGGTTAATCTAACATAGATAGTAGATAATATGCTTGTGTTATTGTTTCCTAAGATTTTAAACCTTTGTATAATATTAATGCAAAGAATTAAAATCATGAAGAATATAAAATTTTACCCAACGATATGGCAAACGATACCGTTCTCTTTAGATATGGTTGATATCTGGAAAAGAAAGACAAAGAAAAAATTAAAACAGGTTAAATAAAATGATTTAGTCTTTAATAGGATGATTATGATTATTTAAGGATATAAATTTTTGTCCAAATAAAAAGCCCCTTTTTACAAGGGGCTTTTTTTAAAGTTTTTTTTAACAATATGGGCTATGGTTAAAAGATTAAACTATCCCTATTAGGGCTAAAAGAGTTCCAACTGCAACGACTGCTAAAAAAGCATTCATTGCAATAATTAACACGGATAGATAAGAATCTACCCCCGTTTTAAATGATAAATTATTCATAACATTACCTACTTTAAAGTTATACTACTAAAGCTAGTTGATGTTTGCAACATTTAAATAGACAATGTTGTAAAACCTCACAAACCTGTTGTATAGTCTTACTTTGTTGATGTTTGGTAATTCTTGTAATGTATTTTATCTATTAAAATGGTAATTTATCGATACTTGTTTAAAATGCACTCTATAAATTAAAGATTTTTGATGTTGTGAATTTAAATTATTCAATTAAACCAATCCAATCTGCTATAGCAGCTAGGGGTACTGAAATAAGTATCAGTATTAAGCAACCAATCATTAATTTTAAAAAACCATTGAGCATTTTAACTCCTGAAGAAAGTTGTTGTTCCATAATCATAGTTCTATTGTTCTGTACTCAATATAAGGATATTGGGGTTAACGTGCTGTGAAATAGAGGTGTAAAATCGACTAAAGTATCAAATCACCTTTGTAAAGTAAGATTTACCTATTTAGAACCAATTATCTATGTGGTAATTTATATGGATCGAGGTTAAAGCAAAAAATAAATTCTAAGATTGAATTTTTAAATTAATTACATTCATTATTTTGCTGGTCGCTCCTTTTCTTGAGGTTATATAAGAATAGTTTATTTGACCTGTTTTTTCCTTATAATCTACTCTTTCAAAACACAAATTCATGTTTTTTCTAAACTCAGATGGGCTGTGTATAGATAAAACCCCTTTTAGTTGTACCAATTCTTCAGCTTCTGCAAAGCCATCGTATTTTGGACCTATAATAACTGGTATGCCATATACGGCAGGCTCTAATGTGTTGTGTAAACCGGTAGCAAAACCACCACCTACATAAGCTACATCTGCATAACTATATATTTTGGTCAATATGCCAATAGTGTCTATGATAATGACTTGATAATTTGTAGGGTCTTTATCACTAAGTTCAGAATAGCATAAAACAGGTTTATGTACAGCTTGTTTAATAGATTCTATATGTTTTGCTTTCATAGTATGTGGAGCAATAACGAATTGAATTGGATGAGTGTTTTGGTTAATATAATCTATAATGATATTTTCATCTTCTGGCCATGTGCTACCAGCTACAAAACAGAATTTGTCTTGCTTAAAACTACTCATAAAATCTAAAGAATTGTCTTTTTCTAGAATTTCGTTTACCCTATCAAAACGAGTATCACCTGCAATAGTCGCATTATTAAATCCGATAGAATTGAGTAAGTCATATGACTTTTCATTTTGAACAAAGAAGTGCGTAAACTTGGATAACGCTTTTCGCATGAATGCGCCATACCATTTAAAGTAAATCTGACTTTCTTTGAATAAAGCAGAGATTAAAAAGGTAGGTATATTCTCTTTTTTTAATGATGATAGGTAGTTCGGCCAAATTTCATATTTAATAAAGATCACCAATTCTGGATGAACTGCTTTTAAAAACTGTGACACATTTTTTCTAGTATCTAATGGTAAATAGCATATTACATCTGCGGTTTTACTGTTCTTTTTTACTTCATAACCTGATGGAGAAAAAAAGGAGAGTACTAATTTATGATTAGGACGAGTCTTTCTCAATTCTTCCATAATGGGGAGTCCTTGTTCGTATTCCCCTAACGATGCAGCGTGAATCCAAATAACTTTATCCTTTTTTGAGATAGTTTTTTTTAATATTGAAAATGTCTCTTTTCTGCCATTTACAAAAAGAGATAGTTTGGTGTTTACCAAGGCTAATGCTCGAAGAATAGCAGAAGCGGTTAAGACAAGAAGATTATAAAGAAAGTACAAACCTATGCTTTTGGGCTAAATTACGTTTCTTTCCATAAATTTAGTGTCGTCTGTTTCGTATTTTTGTATCGCTTCATGTAATTTCAACAGATGAAAAAGATACAAATGGTAGACCTAAGTGGTCAATACCAAGAAATTAAAGTTCAAGTCAACTCCGCTATAACTCAAATACTAGAAACATCGGCCTTTATAAATGGTCCTGAAGTTCATGCATTTCAAAAGGAGTTAGAAACGTATCTAGGTGTAAAACATGTAATTCCGTGTGCAAACGGTACAGACGCATTGCAAATTGCAATGATGGGATTGGGTTTGAAGCCAGGGGATGAGGTTATTACTGCAGATTTTACTTTTGCCGCAACCGTGGAGGTTATCGCGCTATTGCAATTAACACCGGTTTTGGTAGATGTATACCCTGACACCTTTAATATTAATATTGAGGCCATAGAAAAGGCAATTACACCTAATACAAAGGCAATTGTTCCTGTTCATCTTTTTGGACAATGTGCTAATATGGATGCCATTCTTGCCTTAGCTGAAAAGCATAATTTATATGTGATAGAGGATAATGCACAAGCTATTGGCGCTAAATACTTATCTAAAAACGGTAAAAAATCTATGGCGGGTAGCATGGGTCAGGTAGGCGCAACTTCCTTTTTTCCTTCTAAAAACTTAGGATGTTATGGTGATGGAGGTGCTATTTTTACCAATGATGATGAATTGGCACATATCATAAGAGGTATTGTAAATCATGGTATGTATGAAAGATATCATCATGACGTGGTGGGGGTTAATTCTAGATTAGATTCTATACAAGCTGCTGTTTTGAGAACAAAACTTCCGAAATTGGATGGGTATTGTGAAGCTAGAAGAAATTCAGCACGGGCATATTCAAAAGCGTTTAAAAATCAAGAACATATCGTTACGCCGGTTACCGTAAATAATTGTGATGGTATTTGTGATGTGTGCGATTGTCATGTTTTTCATCAATACACCTTAAAAATTACCAACGGAAAAAGAGATGCGTTGGTGAAATATTTAAACGAGAACGAAATTCCTTGTGGGGTATATTACCCGATTCCCTTACATAAGCAAAAAGCTTATGTAGATAAGCGATATAAGGAAGAAGATTTTCCGGTTACCAATCAATTAGTGAAAGAAGTAATCTCATTACCGATGCATACAGAATTAGATGAGGAACAGATTAACCATATTACAAAGATGGTTATCGAGTTTGTGAATGGTTAAATATGTAAGTGTTCTATATTTGGTTAAAGTTGAAATATCATTTAGATGAAAGTATTAGTAACAGGTGGGTTAGGGTTTATTGGATCACATACAGTTGTAGAACTTCAAAATAAAGGTTTTGAGGTCATCATCATAGATGATTGCTCAAATTCTGATGAAAAAGTACTTATAGGTATAGAAGCCATTACCGGTAAAAAACCTCTTTTTGAAAAGTTGGATTTGAAGGAAAAGCATAGCGTAGAAGATTTTTTTCAAAGACATCAAGATGTTGCAGGCGTTATCCATTTTGCTGCTTCAAAAGCGGTAGGGGAGAGCGTTGAAAAACCATTACTTTATTATGAGAACAATATTGGTACATTAATTTACATCTTAAAAGAACTTTGTAAAAAAACCAAGTCAAGTTTTATTTTCAGCTCTTCATGTACGGTTTATGGCCAAGCAGATAAAATGCCTATTACCGAAGACGCTCCGGTTAAGGTTGCCGAATCTCCTTACGGTAATACAAAGCAAATGGGCGAGGAAATTATTGCGGATACCTGTAAAGTTACACCTAGTTTAAATGCTATTGCATTGCGTTATTTTAATCCGATGGGAGCCCACCCAAGCGGAGAGATTGGTGAATTACCAAAAGGAGTTCCACAAAACCTAGTACCATTTATTACCCAAACGGGAATCGGCTTAAGAAAAGAATTATCTGTATTTGGTAATGATTACCCAACACCAGATGGTACTTGTATTAGAGACTATATATATGTCGTCGACTTGGCTAAAGCACATGTTGTTGCTTTAGAGCGTTTGTTTCAAGAAAAGAATGAAAAAAACTATGAAGTTTTCAATGTAGGTACCGGTACAGGAAGTTCTGTATTGGAAGCTATTCATAGCTTTGAAAAAGTTTCAGGCAGAAAGTTAAATTATAAAATTGTTGATAGAAGGCCAGGTGATATCACTTCGGCATATGCTGATACAACTAAAGCGAATACTGTTTTAGGGTGGAAAGCTGAATATACTTTAGATGAGGCCATGAACTATGCATGGATCTGGGAACAGAAAATTCGTGATTGAAATTCTTATTCTCAAGGACTTGAATAAGGGGAAATATGGTTATATTTCCCCTTATTACTTTAAACATTATCTCATGAAAAACTTGAACCTAATAATTTGTTTGTTCGTTACTACTATAATCTCTGCACAAGATATTTATATCCAATGCGGGACAATTTATGATACTAACTCTGGAAAGCTTATTAAGGATAAAACAATAGTGGTCTTTGAGAACAAAATTAAATCTATTGAGAATGGTTTTGTTTTTGGAACAGATTCAGATAGGATAATCAATTTAAAGGATAAAATTGTGTTGCCTGGTCTTATCGATATGCATGTTCATATAGAAGGAGAGTATAATGCACAATCCTATATAAAAGAATTTACAGCAAATGAAGCTGATATCGCTTTAGAATCAACGGTTTATGCTAAACGTACATTGATGGCTGGTTTTACTACGGTGCGTGATTTAGGAGGTACCGGTGTAAATATTGCGCTTAGAAATGCTATTAATGGAGGCCTGGTAGATGGACCGCGTATTTTTACTGCAGGCAAGGCGCTTGCTACTACCGGAGGGCATGCCGACCCAACCAATGGTAGGCGAAATGACCTGATGGGAGATCCAGGCCCAAAAGAAGGAGTGGTGAATTCTGTGCCAGATGCAAAAAAAGCGGTGAGACAACGATATAAAAATGGAGCTGACGTCATTAAAATTACCGCAACAGGTGGAGTTTTAAGTGTTGCTAAAAGTGGTCAAAACCCGCAGTTTACACTAGAAGAGATAAAAGCGATTACAGAAACTGCAAAGAATTATGGTTTTACTGTTGCTGCACATGCCCATGGAGATGAAGGTATGAAAATAGCGGTTTTGGGAGGCGTTAATACCATTGAACATGGTACATTAATGAGTGAGGAAACTATGGATCTGATGATTAAAAACCAGTGCTATCTGATTCCAACCATAAGTGCAGGAAAGCAAGTTGCTGAAAAAGCCCTTATACCTGGTTTTTTCCCAGAAATTGTTGCTAAGAAAGCTTTGGAAATAGGGCCTAAACATCTTGCTACTATGGCAAAAGCTTATAAAAAAGGTGTTCCGATGGGTTTTGGTACTGATGCAGGTGTATTTCCTCATGGTAAAAATGCGATTGAATTTGGATATTTGTTAGAAGCGGGTATTCCAGTAAAAGAATCATTAAAGCAAGCAACAATTATAAATGCAGGTTTATTGGGTGTGCAAGAAAAATTAGGAGAGATTAAACAAGGATATATAGCAGATATTATAGCGGTTGAAGAAAATCCTGATCAAAATGTGAAAACATTGGAGAATGTAATTTTTGTAATGAAAGAGGGTGTTGTTTATAAGCAATAAGCGAATCAAGCTTATACGATTGAGTTATTCAAGATAGAGAGTAGTTGTTTAGGTCAAATGAATTTGGAAGTTGTTAATAGTGGTCAATTATTGGATATCGCAAGTGAAAGTTTGCTCATTAAGGAATTATCTACACAATTGGAAAAAGACTTTAGTCTTGCCAATATTTCTTTGAAATTACCACTGAAGTTTGATGCACAAACTTTTGTATCTATGATTCGAGAAAAAGTTTATCACTTGATGATGGAGCATTTTGCAGAGTATCTTAACCTTCTTTATATAGTGGATGTGCCAGAAAGAGAATTTCAATATATTGAAGTCACAGACGCAGTAGAAGTTGCAGATCAAGTAACCTTTTTGATTCTGAAACGCGAATATCAAAAAGTATGGTATAGAAATAAGTATAAATAGGCAGAATATTATTCGTTGCTGAAATCTGCTTATTATGACTAAACTTTCACATAAATACTATTCTTATCCATAAGATATCCAACGAACCAGCAAGTCAACATAATCCATAATGCAAACAGTAGTGATCCAAAGTAGTCACCTCCTGTCGCAATGAAAATATTTTCTGCAATCCAGTTATAGGCGCTAGTGCCTTTCATTGATATTACACCTAACGAAATAACAAACAATTCTGACAATAAGTATATAAATAAAGTGTTTCTACCAAAGATTTCAAAAAAATAGGTCCACTTACCAGGTTTTCTCATATCCAGTAAATATATTAAAGTGGCTATGATGAATAAATCGATACCACAAGTCAGTAAAACGAACGAACTAGACCAAAGTTTTTTATTGAATGGCATAATTAAATCCCAAGCAAAACCAGCCACAACTAATATGGCCGCGACCATTAGTAATTTTGCTATGGTTTCAAAATTTTGACCATTCTTCTGAATGAATTTTCCCGTAAGATATCCAGCAATTACATTAACGATAGCGGGAAGTGTGCTCAATAATCCTTCAGGGTCAAAAGCGACACCTCCATTACCGTGGTACATGTGTTTTTCCCCAATTAAAAACTCGTCAAGTTTTATAACTGCATTACCCAATAGTGTTAAGTCGCCAAACGCAACAAGTAGAATATTGTAGCCAATTAATGCTAATATGCTGAATATAATGACGGTTCTAGTTTTAAAATAATGAAGGAGAAGAGATGCAAATAAATAGCAAAGAGCTATGCGCTGTAATACACCAAAAATTCGGGTCTCTGCAATAGGTTTTAAGTTGCCGTTCTCGAAAAAAGGAAACCAGTACATTAAAAAGCCTAAAAGAAAAATAATTAAAAAACGTTTAAATATTTTTTTAAGGAAAGCGCCATCGCCAATTGCTTCATATTTTTTCATGCTAAAGCTCATAGCATTACCAACCACGAATAAAAAGGTAGGGAAAACCAAATCGGTCAAGGTGAATCCGTTCCATTCGGCATGTTTTAATATCCCGAAACTTGTATCGCCATTTCCAGGTGAATTAACTATTATCATTAGAGCAACATCCATTCCCCTAAAAACATCTAATGAAAGATATCTATTTTTTAATGTATTCATTTTGGTTGGTTTGGTCGGTAGTGAAAGGTAGCATAAAATTTAAAAGTAAACACGAACAAAAGGCATCAATGCATTGCCATAAATACTTTTACTATCATTATAGAGTAAATCATATCGTAAGCCGAGCGTCACATTTCGTGTGCTATAACCAAGGCCAACAAAGAAAGCAGGTAACCAATAATTATCTTCAATATTGATTGTTTGGGTATATAATGTTCTATTGATGCGTAATTGTTCAAACTCTGTAGAAAGCTGAAGTTGTGGTATAGGATTAAAAAGTGATAGTACGCTTCCGCCGTAGGCTAAAAATTTATCATCGTTGAACTTAGCGTAATTAAAATTTAAACTTGTGCCTAACGCTATTTGGTCATTAAATTGGTAAATGGCGCTTGGTGATATTGAGCCATTAAAGCTATTGTTGCTAAAACCTAAGCCAATGCCACCGCCAAATCTAACGTTGTTCCAAAAATCGGCATTGTTAATTGAATTTTGAGCAAAAGAAAAAATAAAATTGAGGATGGCTAGAAGTATAAAAAGTAATTTTTTTAAGGCCATTTATATATTTTGTTTTAAAGTTTCATTTTTTTCAATAATACACTATATTCTTCCGTTAGATATGGTAAATGTTGTAAATTTGTACAAATTTATTCTAAAGATACAGAAAGTAATTCATGGATAAATATTCCTTTTTGAATACCGCTCATACCTCTTTTTTTTCAGAGCTATATGATAAGTATTTAGTGAATCCGGATAGTGTAGAGCCAAGTTGGAGAGCCTTTTTTCAAGGTTTTGACTTTGGTCTAGAGAGTTCGTTAGGTGAACTAGATATTGATGAAAATCGAACTACAGCTATAGTCAATGGCAACAAAAGTGAAATGCCAGAATCTCTACAAAAGGAGTTTCAGGTAATTCGTTTAATTGACGGTTATAGAAGTAGAGGTCATTTGTTTACAGAGACTAACCCGGTTAGAGAGCGAAGACATTACGAGCCAACTTTAGATATTCAAAACTTTGGTTTAGAAGAATCTGATTTAGCAACAGTTTTTAATGCGGGTGATATCATCGGTATTGGGCCATGTTCGTTAAATGAAATAATTAGACACCTTCAAAGCATTTATTGCGATGCAATTGGTGTTGAGTATATGTTTATTCGTAAACCTGAAAAGGTGAAATGGATACAAGATTGGATTAATGTTAATGACAATCATCCAAATTTTGATTCAGACCGAAAAAAGCATATTCTTAAAAAATTAAATCATGCGATTTCTTTTGAAACTTTTCTTCATACGAAGTACGTAGGGCAGAAAAGATTTTCTTTAGAGGGGAACGAATCTTTAATACCTGCATTAGATGTGATTGTTGAACGTGCTGCAGAAATGGGTGTGAAACAGTTCGTTATGGGTATGGCACACCGGGGCAGATTAAATGTACTTACTAATATTTTTGGTAAATCGGCGAAAGATATCTTTAGTGAGTTTGATGGTAAAGATTACGAGCAAGAGATTTTTGATGGCGATGTTAAGTACCATTTAGGCTGGACATCCGATAGAAAATCTGATAATGGTAATAAAATTAAGATGAATATTGCGCCAAATCCGTCACATTTAGAAACGGTAGGTGCAGTTGTTGAAGGTATAGCAAGAGCAAAACAAGATGCTCATTATCAAGACGATTTCTCTAAAGTTCTACCAATTGTAGTTCATGGTGATGCTGCAATAGCTGGTCAAGGTGTGGTATATGAATTGGTTCAAATGGCCAATCTTGACGGGTATAAAACGGGTGGTACTATACATATAGTAGTTAATAATCAAATAGGGTTTACTACGAACTATTTAGATGCTAGAACATCTACGTATTGTACTGACGTTGCAAAAGTTACTTTAAGTCCAGTACTTCATGTAAATGCAGATGATGCAGAAGCAGTTGTACACGCCTCACTTTTCGCATTGGAATATAGAATGCGATTTGCAAGTGATGTATTCATTGATTTGTTAGGATATAGAAAATATGGTCATAACGAAGGTGATGAACCTAGGTTTACACAGCCAAAATTATATAAAGCGATAGCAAAGCATAAAAACCCAAGAGATATTTATGCAGAAAGATTGATGCAAGAGGGTGTAATTGATGATACCTACGTTGCTGAGCTCGAAAAACAATATAAAGACTCTCTTGAAGAAAAATTAGAAGATTCAAGAAAAGAGGATAAAACCGTAATCACGCCTTTTATGGCCGATGAATGGAAAGGCTTTGAAAATGTGCGTGAATGGGAAATGATGGAAACCTTTGACACCACTTTTGATAAAGATAAATTAACCAAAATCGCTAAAGTTTTAACAGAATTACCTAAAGGTAAAAAGTTCTTGCGAAAAGTTGAAAAATTGGTTAATGATCGTCATAATATGTTTTTCGAATCTGATAATCTAGATTGGGCAATGGGTGAATTATTGGCTTATGGCTCTCTATTAGAAGAAGGTTTTGCAGTGCGTATGTCTGGTCAAGATGTTGAGCGTGGTACTTTTTCGCATCGTCATGCCGTAATGAAGGTTGAAGAAAGTGAAGAAGAGGTTATCCTTTTGAACATGCTTTCTGAGGAACAAGCTAAATTTCAAATTTACAATTCACTTTTATCAGAATATGGTGTTGTAGGTTTTGATTATGGCTATGCCATGGCCAGCCCTAATACATTAACTATTTGGGAAGCTCAATTTGGAGATTTCAGTAATGGAGCCCAAATTATGATTGACCAATATATTTCTGCTGCAGAAGATAAGTGGAAACTTCAAAACGGATTGGTAATGTTATTACCTCATGGTTATGAAGGTCAAGGTGCTGAACATTCCTCAGCAAGAATGGAGCGTTATTTACAGTTATGCGCTAAGGATAATATGTATATCGCAGATGTAACAACGCCTGCACAGATGTTTCATATCTTAAGAAGACAAATGAAGGCGAATTTTAGAAAGCCTTTAATCATATTTACACCTAAAAGTTTATTAAGGCATCCAAAAGCGGTTTCAAAAATTTCTGATTTGACTGAAGGTAGTTTTCAAGAAGTTATCGACGATGAAACGGCCGATGCTAAGAAAGTTAAAAGTTTAGTTTTCTGTACGGGTAAATTTTATTATGACTTATTAGCAGTTAAAGAAGAGCAAAATAGAGATGATGTTGCTCTTGTAAGAGTTGAGCAATTATTTCCATTACCTGAAGAGAAAATGAAAGAGGTAATGGTGAAGTATAAGAATGCAGATGACTTTGTTTGGGCACAGGAAGAACCAAGAAATATGGGAGCATGGAGTCATTTATTAATGCACTTTAGCGAAGTTCAAAAATTTAGAGTAGCTTCTCGACGTTTTTATGCCGCCCCTGCTGCAGGTAGTGCGGTTAGGTCTAAAATGCGTCATCAACAAGTAATAGATTATGTCTTTGATAAGTCAAAGGATAATATGTTCAAACCCAAAGATTTAAAATAACATATCAAATTATAGAAAGAATGATTCTAGAAATGAAGGTCCCTTCACCGGGAGAGTCTATCACGGAGGTAGAAATAGCGGAATGGTTAGTTCAAGATGGGGATTACGTAGAAAAAGATCAGGCAATCGCAGAGGTAGATTCAGATAAGGCTACTTTAGAGTTGCCAGCTGAAGCAAGTGGTATTATCACGTTGAAAGCTGAAGAAGGAGATGCTGTAGCGGTAGGTGCGATTATATGTTTAATTGATACTAGTGCTGCTAAGCCAGAAGGTGATGATAATGGCGCTTCATCTGCATCTAACGGTGAGAAAGTAAAAAAAGAAGTCGTTGCTGAAAAAGCTCCGCAAACTGCTCAGGCTAAAGCAACCTATGCATCGGGAGTTCCTTCACCTGCTGCAAAGAAAATTTTAGACGAGAAGGGGGTTGATAAAAATACCGTTTCTGGTTCAGGTCGTGATGGTAGAATTACCAAAGAAGATGCTGTGAATGCGGTTCCTTCTATGGGTACTCCTACTGGTGGTAATCGTGGTGAGACAAGATCGAAATTGTCTATGTTACGTAGAAAAGTTGCAGAACGATTGGTTTCTGCTAAGAATGAGACCGCAATGTTAACCACTTTCAATGAAGTGGATATGAGTGCCATCTTTGAACTTAGGGATAAGTATAAGGAAGATTTTAAAAATAAGCACGGAGTAGGGCTTGGTTTTATGTCTTTTTTTACTAAAGCAGTTGTTAGAGCCTTGGAGATGTACCCGGCTGTTAATTCTATGATAGATGGTAAAGAAATGATTTCTTTTGATTTCTGTGATATTAGTATCGCGGTATCGGGGCCAAAAGGACTTATGGTGCCGGTAATTAGAAATGCAGAGAATTTAACTTTTAGAGGTATTGAGGCAGAAGTGAAAAGACTTGCTATTAGAGCGCGTGAAGGTGAAATAACTGTAGATGAAATGACAGGTGGTACCTTTACTATTACTAATGGTGGTGTCTTTGGTTCAATGTTATCAACACCGATTATTAATCCACCACAGAGCGCAATTTTAGGTATGCACAATATTGTTGAGCGACCTATCGCACGTGATGGTGCTATTGCAATCGCCCCTATTATGTATGTTGCGGTTTCTTATGATCACCGTATCATCGATGGTAAGGAGTCAGTAGGTTTCTTAGTGGCCATTAAAGAGGCATTAGAAAGCCCTGAAGCGTTATTGATGGATAATAATGTGAAGAAGGCTTTAGAAATGTAATTTTAAAAAAAAAAACAAACAAAAAGCGCTGAGAATTCTCAGCGCTTTTTGTTTTTCAAATAGAGACATTTGTTATCGTAGTCAATTATTGCTTTCGATTTTTTTAGAATATCTGCACCAATTATTCCATCTACGGGTTCGGCATTATGGGCAATCAACGCTTCATTTACATGTTTAAGATCGAATAGAACAATTTTAAGTTTATTGAATTGCCATGAACGTAAGTCTATTACATTTTTTTTTGAGATAAGCGTTTCCATGTTCGTAGCTCCTGCGCCAGCAGCCTTTATTTTAGATTCTTCCGATACAAGATTGAAATGTTCAATACGGTCCATGCCAATACATGTGTTCGAAGCACCTGTATCTAAAATGAACCTACCTTTTATAGAGTTTATTTTGGCGTTAATTTCAAAGTGATCTGTAGCTGTTAAAATCAATGGAATATTGACGTAGTTTTTCTTCTTTAAGAATTTTTTGAGGGTGCTCATTACTCATTTTTTTCAAAGATAAGTCTATTTTTGTGGCATGATGATAACCGACACACATACGCATTTATATAGCGAAGCTTTCGATGAGGATAGAAGTGATGTTGTTCAAAAAGCAATTGATTTAGGGGTTGGGCGATTTTTTGTACCAGCAATTGATTCTACGTATACGCAACGCATGCTTGATTTGGAAAAAGACTTTCCGAAGCATGTATATCTAATGACTGGTTTACATCCTACACACGTGAAAGAGAATTTTCTAGAGGAGCTTTCTCATGTTGAAGAAATGCTAGCCACTCATAAGTTTTATGCAATTGGCGAAATCGGAATAGATTTATATTGGGAAAAAAAGTATTTGAAAGAACAACAAATTGCCTTTAAATCTCAGATACAACTCGCGAAAAGGAATAAACTCCCTATTGTAATTCACTGCAGAGATGCGTTTGATGAAGTTTTTGAAATTTTGGAAGATGAAAAGGGTGAAGATTTAAGAGGAATTTTTCATTGTTTTACAGGTACATATGAACAGGCGCTTAGGGCGATATCTTATAACATGAAATTAGGTATTGGGGGCGTTGTGACTTTTAAGAATGGTAAAATTGATATGTTTTTAAAGGATATCGATTTAAAGCATATTGTATTGGAAACAGATTCTCCTTATTTGGCACCTACTCCATATAGAGGCAAAAGAAATGAAAGTTCTTATATTGTTAATGTTCTCGAGAAATTAGCTGATATTCATCAGATTCCTAATGAACAGGTTGCTTTGGTGACAACCAAGAATTCGATAGAGGTATTTGGAATTTAATAATTATTTAAAAGAGAAAATGTGAGCACAGCTAAGAGTAGTATTTTGTTGATTTACACAGGGGGTACGATCGGAATGATGAAGGATTATACTTCTGGGGCGTTGAAAGCTTTTGATTTCTCGCAGTTATTGAAGAATATTCCAGAACTTAATCAGCTAGATTGTACGATATCAAG
Organism: Maribacter orientalis; assembly: GCF_900109345.1. Lineage (GTDB taxonomy): Bacteria > Bacteroidota > Bacteroidia > Flavobacteriales > Flavobacteriaceae > Maribacter > Maribacter orientalis. Next base: position 186,092 of record NZ_FNZN01000004.1, on the reverse strand, counting down.
CTACTCTTTTGAGCATCCTATAGATTCCTCGAACATGAATCCTACCCATTGGATTGCAATAGCAGATATTATTTCAGTAAAGTATAATGAATATGATGGTTTTGTGGTACTGCATGGGAGTGATACGATGAGTTATACCGCTTCTGCTCTTAGTTTTTTGCTAGAGAATTTAGCAAAACCTGTGATATTAACTGGTTCGCAATTGCCAATTGGTGATTTAAGAACCGATGCTAAAGAGAATTTAATTACGGCGATACAAATAGCAGCATTGAAAAATAAGGGGAAAGCTGTAATTCAAGAAGTGGGACTTTATTTTGAATATAAATTGTATAGAGGAAATAGAACAACTAAAATAAATGCAGAACAATTTCAGGCATTTGCCTCTTTAAATTACCCTCAACTAATTGAATCGGGTGTTCATTTGACAGTATTTAATGAATATTTATTACCACAAAAGAAGAAATTAGGCTTAAAAACTCATAGAAATATGGATGATAATGTTGCTATTTTAAAAATTTTTCCAGGAATTAACAAAAATGTTATCGATGCCATGTTGGGAGCTAAAAATTTAAAAGCACTTGTTTTGGAAACATACGGTTCAGGAAATGCACCAATGGAAGAATGGTTTTTGGAGCGATTAAATAATGCTATAGAAAATGGTATTCATATAATTAACGTTACACAATGTTCAGGCGGTGCGGTTATGATGGGTCATTATGAGACAAGTTCAGGGTTAAAGAAAATGCAAGTTATTAACGGTAAGGATATTACGACCGAAGCAGCAATAACAAAGGCAATGTATCTATTAGGTTGTGGTGTCTCGCATGACTTATTTAAAACAGTTTTCGAAACTTCTTTGCGTGGCGAAATGCTTTAAAATTAACACTGGTTTAATTTCTTTAACTAACATTTTTTTTGTTATTTGCCCACCCTTAAAAAGGGTAATTTAGAGAGGTGGCCGAGTGGTCGAAGGCGCACGCCTGGAAAGTGTGTATACCCCAAAAGGGTATCGAGGGTTCGAATCCCTTCCTCTCTGCAAGTAAGTTTTACTTTTTTTATATTGTTTTTTTTTTATCTTTAACCCTATTAACTAACTAATTTAAGTTCGAAAAAATGAAAAAATTATTCCCAAGCCTAGCAATTGCTGGGGCATTTGTAGCAGGTACAAATATGGCAAGCGCTAAAGTAGCTGCAGTAGCTTTATTACTTCAAGACGCAACACCGGAAGCAGAGAGAGGTTTTACTCAAATGTTAAAAGAAATGTTTATTACTGGTGGTGCCGGATTTATGGGTATCGTTCTTTTATGTTTGATTCTTGGTTTAGCAGTTGCTATCGAAAGAATTATCTATTTAAACATGGCGAGTACAAACACTGCTAAGTTGAAACAACAAGTTGAGGATGCATTAGCGTCAGGTGGTGTAGAAGCTGCTAAGGAAGTTTGTAGAAATACAAAAGGTCCTGTTGCATCTATTTACTATCAAGGTTTAGATAGAGCAGGTGAAAGTGTAGAATCTGCTGAAAAAGCTGTTGTTGCTTACGGTGGAGTTCAAATGGGACAATTAGAGAAGAATGTTTCTTGGTTGTCATTGTTTATCGCTATTGCACCGATGCTTGGTTTCATGGGTACGGTAATTGGTATGATTCAAGCCTTCCAAAAGATTGCTGCTGTTGGTAACTTAAGTGCATCTCTTATTGCAGGTGATATTCAGGTTGCATTATTAACAACGGTATTTGGTCTTATTACGGCTATTATACTTCAAATTTTTTATAATTATATCATTGCAAAAATTGACAGTATTGTTAATGATATGGAAGATTCTTCGATTTCTTTAATCGATATGTTAGTAGATCACAAAAAATAAGTAACACTTTTAATACCTAAAATATTATGCAAAAAATTGTAAAAATAGCATTGGTAGTAATAGGATTACTTGGTGCGGTTTTATGGTTCATGCTTCCTGAAAGGGATATGCCTGCTGCTGAAGCGGCTCAAAGCGGAGCTATGAACTTTATGTTTATTATAACTTATTTCCTTTTAGCGGTTGCGGTTATAGTAAGTTTAGTCTTTACCTTGAAAAACCTATTTTCTAATCCACAAGGATTGAAAAAAACCTTGTTTGTAGTAGGTGGTCTTTTATTGGTAGTTGGTATATCTTATGTTATGTCAAGTGGGACGGACGTTGCTCCTGAATTCATGGCTATGACAACTGAAAGTACAGTTAAGAAAATTGGTATGGGATTGAATGTTTTCTTTATCCTTACCATTATAGCTGTGGCGTCTTTGGTGTTACCAGCAATTAAAAATATGTTTAGTAAATAATAAAATAAAGAACTATGGCTAGAAGAGCAGGAGCACCAGAGGTTAGTGCTGGTTCGATGGCGGACATAGCTTTCCTTTTACTAATCTTTTTCTTGGTAACAACTACCATTGAAACAGATGCAGGATTGGATCGTATGCTTCCACCAATGGAACCACCTACGGAGGAACCACCAATTATTAAACAAAAGAACATTTTCACGGTAAATATTAACCGTAATGGTCAATTGTTGGTGGAAGATGAAATTCTTCCAATTAATAAATTGCGCGAAAAGGCGATAGCGTTTTTAGATAACGGTGGAGCGCCTCAAGGTAGCCCAGATTATTGTAGCTATTGTAAAGGAAAGCGTAATGCTGAATCTTCAGATAATCCGACAAAGGCGATTATTTCTTTAAAGAACGATCGCGAGACAAAGTATAGTACCTACATTACAGTTCAAAACGAATTGGTAGGGGCTTATAATGAACTTCGTAACAGAGAATCTAAGAGACTATTCGGTAAAGAGTATGTTGATATGGAAGCTGAGTATTTGAATCCTGAAACTGATGATTCTGTTAAAGAAGAATTAAAGGAAAAGGTAACTCGTATTCAAGGTTTGTATCCGCAAAAATTATCTGAAGCTGAAACCTCAAAAGAATAATTAACAACTAAAAGTAACACTATGTCAAAATTTGCAAAGAAAAAAGACGGAGAGATTCCAGCAGTTTCCACTGCTTCACTTCCTGACATTGTATTTATGCTTTTGTTTTTCTTTATGACGGTAACAGTAATGAAGGATAGTTCTTTAAAAGTGGAAAACGTACTTCCAAATGCTAGTGAAGTTAAGAAATTGGAAAAGAAAGATCGTGTAATCTATATTTATGTTGGTAAGCCAACTAGAGAGTACGAGAAAACTTTTGGTACAGAACCAAAAATTCAATTAAATGATAAATTCGCTAGTCCATCTGAAGTTGGTGATTATATTTTGATGGAAAGGGCTAAGAAGCCTCAAGAACTTCAAAATGTATTGACTACAGCTTTAAAAGTTGATAAGAATGCTAGTATGGGATTAATATCCGATATTAAACAAGAGTTGAGAAAAGTAAATGCTTTAAAGGTAAATTATACTACCTATGAAGGAGATGCTTTTAATAATCTACAATAGTTAGTTAGTAGAATACAAATTTTCAAAACGCTTCAAATTTATTTGAAGCGTTTTTTATTTCATTAACTTTACTAGATGCGATTCGTACTTCTATTTTTTCTTTTACCGTTTACTTTCTTTGGTCAGAACGGTAATGATAGCTTAAGCAGTCAAAAATATTTTGAAGACCAGTTTTATTTAGGTTTATCATATAATTTTCTATTGAATCACCCTGAAGGCTCTAATCAACGGAATTTATCTTATGGACTACATGCAGGCGTTATTAAAGATATTCCTTTAAATCGCTCAGGAACTAAAGCTATTGGTATCGGAGCTGGGTTGGCGTTAAATAGTTATTACTCGAATCTTGTGGCGAACTTATCAAATAATGAAATCACCTATAGTATTGATGATAATATTACAAGAAGTAAATTGGAAACCCACCTTTTTGAATTTCCCTTAGAATTTAGGTGGCGTAATTCAACACCCGAAGAATATAAATTCTGGAGAATTTATACAGGTATTAAAGCCGCCTATATAGTAGGAGCTAGGTCAAAATTTGTTTCGGATACCACTAGTGATGGATTTTATAATACAGATTTATCAAGATTTCAATATGGTCTAACATTGAGCTTTGGTTATAATACGTTCAACTTAAATGCATATTACGCATTAACAGACCTTTTTAACGGTAGTGCAACTGTTAATGGAGAAGTACTTCAATATCGACCTCTTCGAATTGGACTTATATTTTATATTCTATAACCAGAACCGTACAGTTAACAACTGAGATAGCAGGCCGATAAAAACACCGATAAAAAGTTCTATTCTAGTGTGCGCTTTTAAATAAAGTCGTGCTGTTAAAATAGCGCCTGTCAGTAAAATGAAAATGCTAATTGCGATTATTAGATTGATTTCGAAATGGATACTCAGGTTAATAAGATACATGAGTAGGCCACTTACACCTACAGCATGTAAACTTGTTTTAAAGTTAAATAATAACAATAATAGGCACGCTACCGTAGCTCCTAATAGGCCTGTGAAATAAAAATATATCTCGCTAACATAATTGTTAGGTATTACTTTATATAATATTAAAAGCAGTATAGAAGCATGAATGTAAAGTGGGTATTTACGTTCTGTCGCTGTTTCCAAAAATATTGAATTAACTAATCCTACGTTTTTTAAAATGAAAAATGTCACAATAGGGATTATGACGGTCAATATAAATATGGGTAATATGCTGGCACTTTGTATTTCTAAAGGCGTGTATTTAGGGGTAATTAGAAAATAAGCAATTGTACCTCCGATAGGGATGAAAAGAGGATGAAGTAGATAAGACACAAAATTTGAAAAAACCTTCATTAGATTTCCTTTCTCATTCGGGCAACAGGTATGTTAAGCTGTTCCCTGTATTTAGCAACCGTCCTTCTAGCAATTGGATATCCTTTTGCTTTTAAGATAGCTGCAAGTTTGTCATCGGTTAATGGTTTCTTTTTTACTTCGTTTTGTATTACAGTTTCTAGAATTTTTTTTATTTCCTTAGTAGATACATCTTCACCTTGTTCGTTTTTCATTGATTCAGAAAAATATTCTTTTATCAATTTTGTACCATATGGGGTGTCTACATATTTGCTATTGGCAACTCTAGATACAGTGGAGACATCCATTCCAATTTCGTCAGCAATATCTTTCAATATCATAGGACGCAAGTTTCGCTCGTCACCAGTTAAAAAATATTCACTTTGATAGTGCATAATGGAGTTCATAGTAATAAACAAAGTCTGTTGACGTTGTCGTATTGCGTCGATAAACCATTTTGCAGCGTCTAATTTTTGCTTGATGAACATAACCGTGTCTTTTTGAGATTTGGACTTGTCCTTGGCCTCTTTATAGCCTTTGAGCATATTGCTATATTCTCTTGACACATGCAACTCGGGTGCATTACGGCCATTAAGGGTTAATTCTAATTCACCTTCGACAATTCGTATGGCAAAATCAGGTACAACATGCTCTACAATTCTATTGTTGCCAGAATAAGAACCACCTGGTTTAGGGTTTAATTTTTCAATTTCACCTATAGCTTCTTTTAATTCCGCCTCTGAAATATTATGTTTTTGAATTAATTTTTGATAGTGTTTTTTGGTAAAGTGCTCAAACGATTTTTTCAGAATAGCGATTGCCAATTCTACACTTGGGGTAAGTTCTTTACGTTCTAATTGAATAATTAAACACTCTTCTAAAGAACGGGCACCTACACCTGGTGGGTCTAAGTCTTGAACGATGGCAAGAATTTTTTCTATGGTTTGCTCATCGGTGTAAACGTTTTGGGTAAATGCCAAATCATCCATGATGTCGGCAATTGGTCTTCTGATATACCCGCTTTCATCTACGCTGCCTACTAAAAATTCGGCAATGGTCCATTCATCATCACTTAAATAAAAGGTATTTAATTGATTTATTAGATATTGATTAAATGAAATACCTGCAGCATATGGTACACTTTTCTCCTCGTCGTCTGAACTATAATTATTTGCTTTGGTACGATAATCGGGAATTTCATCATCACTTAAATAGTCATCAATATTGATGTCTTCTGTGTTGATGGTCTCATTATCAGAATCATCTTCATAAATATCATCATACTCGTCAGAGGCTGTTTCTAATTCTTCCTTTCCTGTTTCCAGAGCGGGATTTTCCTCTAATTCTTGTTTTAACCGTTGTTCAAAGGCTTGTGTGGGCAGTTGAATCAGCTTCATCAATTGAATTTGCTGAGGAGATAATTTTTGGGAAAGTTTAAATTGTAGATGTTGTTTCAGCATTACTTTTTTCTAGTACTGGTAAAAGTAACTAAATCCGCTTAGAATTCTGCATTCTGTGGTGTTCTAGGAAATGGGATAACATCTCTAATGTTACCCATGCCTGTTGCAAAAAGAACTAATCGTTCAAATCCAAGTCCAAAACCACTATGCTCAGCTGTGCCGAATTTTCTTAAATCTAGATACCACCAAAGTTCTTTTTCATCAATGCCTAATTCCTTAATTTTCTCTTTTAGAATATCTAAGCGTTCTTCTCTTTGCGAGCCTCCAACTATTTCGCCTATACCAGGGAATAAAATATCCATAGCTCTAACGGTTTTACCATCTTCATTTAGACGCATATAGAAAGCCTTGATTTTTGCTGGATAATCAAATAATATCACCGGACAGTTAAAATGCTTTTCAACAAGGTAGCGCTCATGCTCACTTTGTAGGTCGGTACCCCATTCTTCAATAGGATATTTAAATTGCTTCTTTTTGTTCGGCTTGCAGTTTTTAAGAATGTCGATTGCCTCTGTGTAGCTTACTCGCTTGAAATTATTGTCGACGACAAACTTTAATTTTTCTATTAAAGGCATATCACTGCGCTGTGCTTGTGGTTTGCTTTTTTCCTCGTCTAATAATCTTTTCTCTAAAAATTCTAAATCCTCTTGACAATGTGTCAAAGTATATGAGATAACATTTTTTATGAAATCTTCAGCTAAATCCATATTAGCATCTAAATCAAAGAAAGCCATTTCTGGTTCAATCATCCAAAATTCTGCTAAATGCCTAGAAGTATTTGAATTTTCAGCTCTAAACGTTGGCCCGAAGGTATATACTTTACCTAAAGCCATGGCATAAGCTTCAGCTTCCAATTGCCCTGAAACGGTTAAGTTGGTTTCTTTTCCAAAAAAATCTTGTTTGTAATCAACTGCTCCATCTTCTGTTAAAGGCGGATTTTTTTCATCAAGTGTTGTTACTCTAAACATTTCCCCTGCACCCTCGGCATCGGAACCTGTAATTATGGGAGCGTGAAAATAATTAAAACCGTTTTCTCTAAAATAATTGTGAATAGCGAATGATAGGGTAGACCTAACACGCATTATTGCGGCAAATGTATTCGTTCGAATTCTTAAATGTGCTTTTTCTCTTAAAAATTCTAAGGAGTGTTTTTTAGGCTGAATAGGATATTCTTCTGGGTCAGCGATACCTAAAACTTCTAAAGCCGAAACTTGAATTTCAACCGATTGTCCTTTACCTTGGCTTTCTACAAGCGTACCGGTAATTTTTAATGCTGCTCCTGTATTTACTTTTTTTAATAATTCTTCATCAAAATTTTCGAAATCTACTACACATTGAATGGTATTCAATGTTGACCCATCATTTAAAGCAATGAACCTATTGCTTCTAAAGGTTCTTACCCAACCTTTGATAGTTATTTCTTGAAGTAAATTTTTACTTGATAAAAGTTCTTTTATAGTAGCTGAACGCATGCTTATTGAATTGAAAATTAAAACGCCAAAGATAGGATTTTGTTAAAAAATAATTGGCTTATGTTATGATATAAAACAATGACCTAAATGAATTTTATTTAATTGTTATTTTCATCTTGTGGCAATATGTCTATCTGCGGTTTTTTGAGTGTTTGCTTGTTGGCGATACTTTTTTCTAATGATAACAGTAATGAAGGTAAAAGAATTAGATTCGCAAGCATTGCAAGAAGCAGTGTTGCCGAAACCAAAGATCCTAAGGCTACCGTACCCCCGAAGTTGGAAATTACAAAGACCGAAAACCCGAAAAATAATACTATTGATGTATAGAACATACTTACCCCAGTTTCACGTAAGGCATTGTATACCGATTTTTCAATTCTCCAACTGTTCGCCGTTAATTCTTGCCTATACTTCGCTAAGAAATGTATGGTATCATCCACTGAAATCCCGAATGCAATACTGAACACTAAAATTGTAGAAGGTTTTATAGGCACGCCAACAAAGCCCATTATGCCTGCCGTAATTACCAATGGTAATAGATTTGGGATTAGCGAAATGATAATCATTCTAAAAGATCTAAAAAGATAAGCCATAAAAAGAGCAATTAAGCCAATAGCCAATGCGAGAGACATTATTAGGTTTTTAACTAAGTACTTTGTTCCCTTTAAGAATAAGAGCGCACTACCGGTCATGTAAACGTTGTAGCGTTCGGCTGGAAATATTTTGGAGATATGCTCCATTAGCCGCGCTTCAATTTGTTCCATTCGAGTTGTATTTACATCTCGCATGAATGTCGTTATTCTCGCGGTTTGACCAGTGCTGTCCACAAATGTTTTCAATAGGTCGCTGTTGTTGGAAGATTTTCTTGCAACATCCATAATGAAAGTATTCTCTTGACTTGTGGGTAATTGATAATATTTTGGTAGGCCATTATAAAAAGCCTGTTTAGAATACTTCACTAAATTAACTACAGATACTGGAGAAGAGAGTTCTGGAATATCTTCAATAACCTCTCCTAATTCATTCATGCGTTTAAGAGTGGCTTGTTTTAAAACACCCTTAGGTGTTTTTGTGTCAATCACTATTTCAACGGGCATTATGCCTTTAAACTCTTTTTCGAAAAATCTTATGTCGTGAAAAAACTCGGCATTCTTAGGCATATCCTCAATCGGACTTCCTGATATTTTAATCTGATAAATACCGATTATGCTTATGACCAACAAGGCAATAGAAACAATATAAACAGATATTCTTCTATGTCTTACGATGCGCTCCATCCAACTTACGAAAGCGTCGATCCACTTTTTATTTAAGTGTTTTAGATGTTTTGTTTTAGGCAAAGGCATGAAACTATATGCAATAGGAATGATAAGTAAAGAAAGAATAAATATGCCTATAATATTTATAGAGGCAACAATACCAAATTCTTTTAAAAGCTTGCTATCGGTAATTATGAAAGTGGCAAACCCAGAGGCTGTGGTAATATTTGTCATTAAAGTAGCATTTCCAATTTTAGAAATAACTCGCTGCAATGATAACGCTTGATTACCGTGTTTTTTAACTTCTTGTTGGTATTTATTAATTAAGAATATACAGTTGGGAATACCAATAACTATAATTAATGGTGGTATAAGGGCTGTTAGAACAGTAATTTCATATTGCAGCAAGCCTAGAAGACCAAAGGCCCACATTACGCCAATAATTACTACACACATAGATATTACCGTAGCACGAATACTTCTAAAGAAGAAGAAAAAGATTAATGAAGTAACACCTAGAGCGGCCAGAATAAATTTACCGATTTCATCGATAATATTCTGGGAATTCATGGTTCTGACATACGGCATGCCAGATATGTGAACATCTAAATTTGTTTCTTTTTCAAAATTCTTAACTAACGTATTTAAATCTTGTAGAATAAAGTCCTTTCTTACTGAAGTGTTAACAATATCCTTATCTAAATTTACAATAGTTCTTACTGTTTTACTTTCTTTATTGTAAAGTAGATTTTCATAAAATGGCAGATCATTGAATAAATGATTCGTAATGCTATCAACTTCTATTTGAGAATTTAGTTCTCCCGTTATTAACGGTTGCATTTTAAACTCTTGCTTCTCATTATCTTTTATCAGTTCTTGTAGATTGTCGGTAGAGAGTACAAAATCTACTTCAGGAAATGCAGCTAATTGCTTACTCAGTTTATTCCATCTATTAAAATTGATAGGATTAAAAAGAGCGCTATCGCGTATAGCAAATACAACAGCATTACCTTCTTCGCCGAACTTGCTAAGAAAATCTTGATATTCTTGGTTTACCGGATGGTCATCTGGTAATAGATTGGTTTGCGAACTTGAAAATCGCATATATTGCCACTGCATGGCCATGAAAATTGTAAATCCAACAATGAGAAAAATGATTAGGATTCTGTTTCGCAGAATAATGTTTGCCGTTTTCGGCCAAAATCCTTTAGTTAGTTTAGCTACCATAACTGTTTTTGCAGGTGGCAAAGGTAACCAATAGGTGCATTTGTTCCTAAAAGGAAAAGTTTAAAATTGGCTATAAACAAAAAAAGCTACCAATTTAAGGTAGCTGGGTATTTAAATGAATAGTGTAAACCTATACTTTCATAATTTCCGCTTCTTTTTTGGCAAGAAAATCATCAATCTTTTTTGTGTAAGCATCGGTTATATCTTGAACATCTGCAGTTGCATTCTTCTGAAGGTCTTCTGAGATATCAAGATCTTTAATTTCTTTATTTGCATCTTGCCTAGCGCTACGTACACCCACTTTTGCATGTTCTGCCTCAGCTTTAGCCTGTTTTGTAAGTTGTATTCTTCTTTCCTCTGTAAGTGGCGGAACATTTATGATAATTAAATCGCCATTGTTCATAGGGTTGAAGCCTAGGTTGGCATTCATGATTGCTTTTTCAATCTCTTGAAGCATTCCTTTTTCCCATGGTTGTACAGAAATAGTTCGACCGTCGGGAGTATTGACATTGGCTACCTGTGATAATGGGGTTTGGGAGCCATAATAATCAACTAGTATAGATGATAACATTGCAGGGCTAGCTTTACCTGCTCTAATTTTTAAAAATTCACGTTCTAAGTGGGCCATAGCGGCATCCATTCCTTCTTTTGTCGCGTCTAAAATAAATTGTACTTCTTCGTTCATAAAACAATAATATTACTTTCTCAAAACATAAACTGTACCAAAATTAAATATTGACTGTTGTACCAATACTTTGGCCGTCAACAATTTTAAGTAAGTTTCCTTTTTTGTTCATATCAAAAACTACAATTGGTAGTTCATTTTCTTGACTTAATGTGAAGGCGGTCGTATCCATAACTTTCAAGCCTTTTTTAAGGACATCGTTGAAAGATATCGTATCAAATTTGGTGGCGTTTTTATCTTTCTCTGGGTCTGATGTGTAAATACCGTCAACACGAGTACCTTTTAGAATTACATCGGCCTCTATTTCAATGGCTCTTAAAACTGCTGCTGAATCTGTAGTGAAATAGGGGTTGCCGGTTCCGCCACCGAAAATAACTACTCTTCCTTTTTCAAGATGTCTCATAGCTCTCCTTCTTATGAAAGGTTCGGCTACTTCATTAATTTTTATTGCAGACTGTAGTCTGGTTTGAACACCACACATTTCTAATGCACTTTGCAGGGCTAGACCATTTATTACAGTTGCCAACATACCCATATGGTCTCCTTGTACACGATCCATACCTGTAGCTGCACCTGCTAATCCTCTGAAAATATTTCCTCCGCCGATAACAATAGCTACTTCAATTCCTTTTTCTACTACTTCCTTAATCTCTTCTGCATATTCGTTAAGCCTGTTGGAGTCAATTCCATATTGCTTTTCACCCATTAGTGCTTCGCCACTTAATTTTAGAAGAATTCTTTTGTAGTGCATCTTTATTTTTTATTTGCCATCAAAAATAATGAAAATATTTGATGGGTGTGGTCAATATTTTGTGGAAGCAAAACATAATTCTTTCAGAATGGTATATCATAGATTATATATCTTTGGCATCCTTAAATTAACAAGAAAATTAGTTATTGATCATGAGAAAAATAATAATAGTCTTTGCTCTAGCAATATTGTTTAATGCCTGTGGAACAGGTAAATCATTATTATTTGAGAATGCTGGTCCAATTTTAACTACGATAGATTTGGTAAATGTTGTTGATGATCGTGTTAGGGTTGAAATAAACCCAAGTTATTTTGCAACTGAAACGGTATTGTTTAGAATACCTAAAACCGTACCTGGTACATATAGTTCGGATAATTACGGAAAGTATATTCAAGATTTTAAGGCGCTCGATTATAAAGGTAATCAACTTGAGGTTGTTAATTTTGATGAAAATTCTTGGAGTATTTCGAATGGTAATCAACTAGATAAGGTTGAATATTTGGTGAATGATACCTATGATACTGAGAACGAAGTTGCTGACGCGGTCTTCTCACCGGCTGGCACCAATATTTCTAAGGGAAGCAATTTTATGCTTAACCTGCATGGGTTTGTTGGTTATTTTGATGGTTTTCAAGAAACGCCATACACTATTTTAGTCCACAAACCTGAAACACTTGAGGCTACTACGTCACTGTCTCTTGAACCGAACAGAAAACCAGATGCACTTTGGGATGGTTTCACGGCTAAACGATATTTCGATGTTATTGATAATCCTATCATGTATGCTGTGCCAAATAGTGAGATATTCGAAATTAACGGAATCACTGTAACGTTAAGCCTCTTTTCTCCTAACGGAGTGTATAAAGCTGTAGATTTAAAAGATAGGATGATGACTATGATGGGTGCGCAAAAGAAATTTTTGGGTGATGTAGATAGTACTAAAGAATATAATATTTTATTGTATCTGTCAGATATAAATACACCTGACGCACATGGTTTTGGCGCTTTAGAACACCATACATCTACTGTTGTTGTTTTGCCTGAGGCTATGCCAATGGAAAGGTTGGAACAGGCAATGGTTGATGTAGTTTCTCACGAATTTTTTCATATTGTAACACCATTATCGGTTCACTCTAAAGAAATACAGTTCTTTAATTTTAATAACCCTAAAATGTCTCAACATCTATGGATGTATGAAGGTACCACCGAGTACTTTGCGAATTTGTTTCAAGTTCAACAGGGTTTAATTTCAGAGGAAGAGTTTTATGAAAGAATGTTAAAGAAGATTGACAACTCTAAATTCTATGATGATACTATGTCTTTTACAATTATGAGCAAGAATGTTTTAGAAGAACCATATAAGGCGAATTATGCCAATGTATATGAAAAAGGTGCTCTAATCAATATGTCGTTAGATTTAGTGTTACGTGAGAAAAGTAATGGTGAAAAAGGTGTGCTTTGGCTATTAAAGCAGTTGTCTAAGAAATATGGAGTGAATGTTCCCTTCGAAGATGACGATTTGTTTGAAGAGATAGTAGAAATGACATATCCTGAGGTAGATACATTTTTTAAAAATCATGTAATTGGCGTTAATCCAATAGATTATGAACTTTATTTGAAAAAGGTTGGTTTAACTATCTTGGATGTTGAACAGCAAACAGGATATTTCTTTGATGGTCAAGTGCCATATATTGATGTAGATATAGAGAATGATAGCGTTGTATTTATAAGAGAGGGAATAAAATTAAACTCTTTTTTCAATGATTTAGAATTAAAGGGTGGTGATGTTTTACGGGCAATTAATGGAGAAATGATTACTATTGAATCGCTACGGCCTATTATAGGTGAAAGTTTTAGTTGGACTCCTGAAAAGGTTATTGAGGTTACTGTAGAAAGAAATGGAGAGATGGTCACTGTCAAAGGAACTGTAGGTTCACCTATGAAGATGGTCAAAAAAATAACTCTTATAAAAGATGCAACTGAAAAGGAAGTCTCTTTGCGTAATGCGTGGTTAAAATATTAAGTAATATCTGCTCTAAGCGTATTATTCCTTGAAAATTTAAAGATTAAAGTTTAAATAGAATAAATAAAAAAACCGTCTACTTTTAACAGTAAGACGGTTTTTTATTGAGTTAGTTGTATTGTAATTAACCTAATGCTACTCTTTTAAATCCTGTTACTTCTAATTTAGAATCAACAGATTTTACGTATTGAGAAACACTTTGTTTGCTGTCTTTAATGAAGTCTTGATTAATCAAGGTGTTGTCTTTAAAGAAACGCTTTAATTTACCTTTTGCGATATTGTCAAGCATTTCTTCTGGCTTGCCTTCTTGACGTAATTGATCTTTTGCAATTTCGATTTCTTTATCGATTACAGATTGATCAACACCATCCTCATTTAATGCAACAGGGTTCATTGCTGCAGCCTGCATAGAAACATCTTTTGCAACTTCTTCAGCGCCATCAACCGCAGCTGAAAGACCTGTAAGAACAGCAATTTTATTTCCTGCATGTATGTATGAACCAACGAAAGGAGCGCTTAAAGTCTCAAAACCTCCGATTTCAATTTTCTCACCAATAACTCCTGTTTGTTCAATAAGTTTTTCTTGAACAGTCATGCCTTTATAATCAGCAGCTAAGAATGCCTCTTTAGTATCAAAATTGATTGCTAAATCTGCCAATTCTGTAGCCAACGTTACAAAAGATTCGTTTTTAGCAACGAAATCAGTTTCGCAGTTAAGTGAAATGATAACACCACTAGTGTGAGCATCATTTACTTTAGCGATAGCAGCACCTTCAGAAGATTCTCTATCGGCTCTCTTTGCTGCAACTTTTTGACCTTTTTTACGAAGAATTTCAATTGCAGTTTCAAAATCACCTTCAGCTTCTACCAAAGCTGTTTTGCAATCCATCATTCCTGCTCCCGTCGTTTTTCTTAATCTATTAACTTCTGCGGCTGTAATCTTTGCCATTTCTTTTACTTTTAGTGTACCCTTTTTAGGGGGTTATTCTTAATTTATTTATATAAAAAAATGTAGATGCTTATTCTACACCACCTTTAGTGTTGTCTTGCCATTCTTTAAGCTCATCCCAATTACCATCAGCGGCCATTTTAGCCTGTTTTGGCCAAGAAGTAGGATCTAAATGAGCCATTCTTGAACTTGCTTCTGTTAAGATTTCTTTGATTTTTTCAGCATCTCCTTTAGAAAGATCAGCAAATGTAGCAATACCTGCAGCAACCAATGCTTCAGCAGCTTTAGGTCCGATACCTTCTACTTTAGTTAAGTCATCTGCCTCAACTTTTTCTTTTTTAGCAACTGTTTCTTTGGTAGCCTCAACATCAACTTCAACGTTTGGTGCTTTAGCAACTACAGGAGCTGGTTTAGTATCAACCTTTTCAGGAGATGGTGCCGGTTTATCGGCTGCTTCTTTTTTCTTAGGAGCTTTTTCTTTTTTATCATCAGATTTACCTTCAGCAGCATCACCTTTTTCAGACTTACGTTCAGCAAGACCTTCGGCAACCGCATTGGTAACTTCTGTCATAATGATGTCAATTGACTTAGAAGCATCATCATTGGAAGGTATTAAATAATCTACATCTCTAGGGTCACAGTTTGTATCAACCATTGCGAAAATAGGAATGTTCAATTTTTGAGCTTCTTTAACTGCAATGTGCTCTCTCATTGTATCAACGATGAATAATGCACCTGGTAAACGTGTCATTTCAGAAATAGAACCAAGGTTCTTTTCTAATTTTGCACGTAAACGATCTACTTGAAGTCTTTCTTTTTTAGAAAGAGTTAAGAATGTACCATCCTTTTTCATTCGATCGATAGAAGCCATTTTCTTTACAGCTTTACGAATTGTAACGAAATTAGTCAACATACCCCCTGGCCATCTTTCAGTGATGTAAGGCATGTTTACTTTAGCTGCTTTTTCAGCTACTATGTCCTTTGCTTGTTTTTTGGTAGCTACAAAAAGTATTTTTCTACCCGATGCTGCAATTTTACTAAGAGCCTCATTGGTCTCATCTAATTTTGCAACTGTTTTGTAAAGATTGATAACGTGAATACCGTTACGCTCCATGTAGATGTAAGGAGCCATGTTTGGATTCCACTTTCTTGTTAGGTGACCAAAATGCACACCTGCTTCTAATAATTGTTTTACTTCGACTCTCGCCATTTTAAATTTAGTTTACGTTCTTATGAATTAGCAATGGTAAAGTGGTATTTGCAATTGTGCAAAAGCCTTCACCATTTAGATGCTAAACTAATTTACCCTTAATCATAAGTGACTAAAGGATTTTTAATTGTCCTTCAAAGGACTTTCAATGAACTTGTTAATAATCTGGATTTTCCAGTGTGATAAAATATATAAAATAGGCACCCAAAAAGGGTGCCTGGTAATTTTGTGATTTGAATTAACGTTTCGAGAATTGGAATTTCTTACGCGCTTTCTTCTGACCGAATTTCTTACGTTCAACCATTCTTGGGTCTCTTGTCAATAAGCCTTCTGGCTTCAAGATAGTTCTATTCTCAGCATCAATCTCACACATTGCTCTTGAAAGAGCAAGGCGAATAGCTTCTGCTTGACCTGTGATACCACCACCGTAAACATTTACTTTTACGTTATAAGTATCCAAACTCTCGGTTAAAGTGAAAGGTTGTTTTACCTTATATTGAAGTGTTGCAGTTGGAAAGTATACACTTAAATCTTTATTGTTGATAGTAATGTCTCCATTTCCATCAGAAAGATATACTCTAGCTACAGCGGTCTTTCTACGACCAATTTTATGAATTACTTCCATCTTATTTAATGTCTTTTAGATTAACAACAGTTGGTTTCTGTGCTTCCTGACCATGCTCAGTACCTGCGTAAACTTTAAGGTTTCTGAAAAGTTCTGCGCCTAATCTATTTTTAGGTAACATCCCTTTTATTGCTTTTTCAAGAATACCTTCTGGATTTTTATCCAATAATTGTTTTACGCTAGTAGAACGTTGACCACCTGGGTAGCCTGTGTATCTTAAATACGTCTTATCAGACCATTTATTTCCTGAAAGAACAATTTTCTCCGCGTTGATAATAACAACATTATCACCACAATCAACATGAGGGGTGAAACTTGGCTTGTGCTTTCCTCTTAACAAATAGGCGACTTTTGAAGCCATGCGTCCTAATGTTTCTCCTTCGGCATCTACCAATAACCACTCTTTGTTTACAGTTGTTCTGTTGGCCGAAACGGTCTTATAACTTAATGTATCCACTACTGCTATTTTTAACTATTATTTTAATCAATCCCGTCAAAGGGGCTGCAAATCTACGATTATTAAGTTGAATTGCAAATACTTGTTTCTTTATTTTTACATTTTTATTGTAAATATAATTTCTAGAGGCTGTTAAGCTAATGTATTACTGTTAAACTTATCTCATTTAGTGCCAAAATTGTAACAAGTAGGTATTTTTTGCGTCACTCTACTATCATCACCAATCAACCAAAGAACGCATTATTATGTTTAAATATCTTTATCTGTGTCTAATATTTATTTTATGTTTTACTCTTACTTATGCTCAAAAAGACACTTTAAAGATTATCAAGGAATATATCACAGCGCCAATACCTGTTGGAGAGTCGGTAATTATTGATGGAATTCTTTCAGATAGCGCATGGGATAATGTTCATTGGGATGGTGATTTCACCGTTTTTGAACCTAATAACGGTAAGTTGCCTAGCCAGGCTACCATGTTTAAAATTACGTATGATGATAAATATTTATATGTTGGTATTAAATGTTTAGATAGTATACCTAGTAAAATTGAGAAACGTCTTTCAAGACGTGATAGTTTTTCTGGTGATTGGATAGAAGTGAATATTGACAGTTATAGTGACAAGCGAACTGGTTTTTCATTTAATGTATCAGCAGCTGGCGTTAAAGGCGATGAATTTATTTCACAAAATGGGGATTTTTGGGATTCTAGTTGGAACCCTATTTGGTATACATCTACAAATATTGATGCGGAAGGATGGACAGCTGAAATGAAAATACCCTTTAGTCAATTAAAGTTTGGTTCTGAGAAAGAACAAATTTGGGGTCTTCAAGTGCATAGAAGATATTTTAGAGGCGAAGAGCGCTCTATATGGCAACCTATTTCATTAGAAGCTCCAGGTTGGGTAAGTGAGTTTGGAAGATTAAAAGGGTTAAATAATATAAAGCCTCAAAAGCAATTAGAAATACAACCGTTTTTGGTTAATCAATACGATAGATATCCCGCACAAGATGGCAATCCGTTTAGAGATGGGCGAGATTATAAGCTAAATGTAGGGTTAGATGCTAAAATCGGACTCACAAATGATCTTACTTTAGATTTGACTGTAAATCCTGATTTTGGACAAGTAGATGCGGATCCTGGAGCTATTGCATTAGATGGCTTTCAAATTTTCTTTGAAGAACGAAGGCCTTTTTTTATAGAAAACAAGAATATTTTTGATTACGAATTTGCTGATGGTAATGATAACGTGTTTTACAGTAGAAGAATCGGCAGAAGTCCACAAGGTTTTACTACTGCGACTGCTACTGAATTTATTGATGAACCTACCAATTCGACCATTTTAGGAGCCGCTAAATTTTCAGGAAAGACAAAAAATGGGTGGTCATTAGGTCTTTTGGAAAGTGTTACGGGTAAAATGTTTGCAGATGTTGAAGATGTTGCCGGTAATAGAAGGTCTGAGCTTGTTGAGCCATTAACAAACTACCTTGTCGGTAGAGTTCAGAAAGATTTTAATGAGAGAAATTCGTATATCGGAGGAATTTTTACGGCCACAAATAGAAACCTTACCGATGAATTGAATTTTCTAAGAAGTGCCGCCTATACCGGTGGAGTCGATTTTAGACATAGTTGGAAAAATAGAAACTATTATTTTGAAAGTAATTTTGTTACAAGTCATATTACGGGTAGTGAAAAGGCTATTGCCGAAACTCAAAATAGTATAACCCATTTATTTCAAAGAGTAGATGCTGGTCATGTAGAAGTTGATTCTACAAGAACCTCGATGTCAGGTACTGGCGGTAAAATAGAAATAGGCAAAGCCGGTGGTGGAAATTGGCGTTATGATGGTGGATTGATATGGAGGTCGCCAGAATTAGAATTGAATGATATTGGTTTTTTAAGGCAGGCCGATGAAATTAAGCAAACAGCATCTATTAAACGATTGTTTTTAAAACCAACCAATTTTTATCGTCGTGCGCAAATGGAACTAAGTCAGTATACAACCTTTGATTTTGAAGGTAATTACAACAGAGTTCAATATCAATTTGAAGGATTTATAAATTATAAGAATAATTGGTGGACTGAACTTGGAGGGGCACATAAACCAAGAATATTTTCGAACACAGTTCTACGGGGTGGACCAAGGTGGCGATGGTCTGATGAGAATTTCGGATATCTCTTTTTTGGTTCTGATAACAGAAAAAAGGTAAGTTTTACATTAGGCTACGTTAATAGTCAGGCGGCTGAAAATAACTTCTCTTTAGAGCGTTATGTTTTACGGTTATACTACCAACCTTTCGATGCTTTTAGTCTTTCTATCTCATCTGAATATGAAGAGAATCCCAATAAAACGCAATATGTAACTGAAAAAAGCTTTAATGGTACTCCAAGATATATTACAGGTAATATTGATCAACGAACGTTCAGCACTTCTATCCGATTCAATTACAGTTTAAATCCGAATCTATCAATTCAATATTACGGACAACCATTTATTTCTAGAGGCACATATACCGATTTAAATTTTGTAAATAACCCGATAGCTGAAAACCTTAATGAACGGGTGACTTTGTTTTCTAATAATCAAATTAGTAGTTCAGATATTGGAAATCCTTATTTGATAGATGAAGATATAGATGGAATAGTTGATTATGAAATAGAAAATCCAGATTTTTCATTCGTTCAGTTTAGGTCAAATCTTGTTTTAAGATGGGAGTATATACCTGGTTCAGAAATCTTTTTGGTATGGTCGCAAGGTGTTGTAGGTTCTGCAAATCCTTATGAAACCCTAGGGAATAATTTAGATGCTCAAATCTTTGGACAAAAGAAGGATAATACATTTCTAATAAAAGCTACCTATCGTTTTGTTTTATAAGTGAAATTTGTTTGTGAAATAATATGTTGATAATTTCGTTTTAAAAGGTTAATAACCAATTTTAACAACGATGTATAAACATATTTTATTCTTTTTAGGGATGGCTCTGGTGCTCATTTCTTGTAGTTCAGACAAAAATGATAGCGAAGCAGAAACCCAAGTTGCAAGCACTGCTATTTTAGGCACTTGGGATGCCACTGAACTTGTAATTGATGATGCTACAGCGTCGGATAACACAAAATTTGCAAAAGGGATTCTGGATCTTTTAACGGATAAAGATTGTTATGTAGTTACCTTGACATTTAACGAAGATTTAACGGCTAGTGCTTCTAATTCAGCAAACTATGTAGAAGTAAATGCAACTGGTACGGGTTTAGATATTCCTTGTCCAACTGAGTCTGACATCGAATCAAGCACCTATACTTTTGATGGTACTACAGTGACGACTACTAAAAGTGACGGCGAAGTTTTAAATATTACTGTTTCTATAGATGGAGATATTATGACCGTTGATGCTGCTGATTTGAAAATTCCGAACTTTTCGGATGACGGACAAATGATTTTCGTAAAAAGATAATTTTTTTTATTCTAGATATAAGCCCTCACAATTATTTGTGAGGGTTTTTTTATAAAAGAACTCTATGTGATATTTAATACTATCTTTAAAAATCACAATAGTACTTTTTTGAATATTTCAATGAATAAATTAATTGTCAAATTCCTTTTATTAGTATCGCCATTTTTCCTTACAAATTGTATAGATCCGGTTGAACCTGAGTTTGAGTTTAAAGAAGGTTTGGTTTTTATAGAGGGTATAGCTACGACTGTAAAAGGAGGCTCTTATGTGATAATTAATAAATCGGTAAATGAATTTGGAATAAATAAAACAAAATTTGAAAATGGAGCATCTGTTTCATTTGTAAATTCTTTGACGGGCCAAGTAGTTGAATTAGTAGAATTGGAAGGGGCATATGTGCCTTCAATCGAATTTAAGGCTAATGTGGGTGAGCAGTGGGAAATTGATGTTGTCTTAGAAGACGGCAGGCAATACCGTTCCCAACCTGAAACAGTATTGGAATCTGTTCCTATTTCAAATATTAAGGCTTCCTATAATCCCGAATTGCAATATAATGACGGAACAGGCTCTTTTGAACCTGGCCATGCTATTTCAATTACTTTTGATGATCCGGTTAATGAAGAGAATTATTATTACTGGACATTCAAATCTTATGAAAATTTATTGGTTTGCCAAGTCTGTTTTGATGGTATTTACCGTGATGGGTTATGCGGCCCTACCAGCATATCTACACCTGATTATTTTAGTTACACTTGTGACACAGATTGTTGGAAAATTAGATATCCAGAAAGTATATCGATATTTGATGATAAATTTTCAAACGGAAAGACTACAACTGATTTAATTGTTGCCAATGTACCACTATATACAAAAGAAAATATTGTGGTAGAAATTCAACAGTTATCGTTGACTCCAGATGCATTTGATTATTATAAAGTCTTAAAAGACTTGGTCGATAATAATAGTGGGTTCAATGCACCTCCGCCAGCAGCATTAATAGGTAATATATACAACCCAAACGATTCAGATGATTTTGTGTTTGGCAGGTTCACTGCCGCTGCTACATCAAGTGCTGATATTTTTATTAAAAGAGGTGATATTCCAGAAAATTCATTGGAAACTCAAATGCCATTGAGCATTGAACCAACATTTATGTCTCCTTACCCACCCCCTGCAACTATAGAAGCTCCTTGTAATGAAGGAAGATTTAAAACAGCGATACAGCCAGAAGCATGGATGAATTAGATCAAGATAAAAATCATTTTTCAAGGAAAGCCATAAATCTTATTTTGGGTTTAGTGTTTACGGTTTTATGCTCAACTACAATTGCAGCTCAAGAGTATCTTTTAGTTGTAGAAGTTATGGATGAGCTAACACAGCAACCATTGGAGAGTGCAGAAATTATTATCGATCAATGTTCATGTGGTGGAATCACAAATAATAATGGAATTTTCTCTATTAATCTTCCTCAAAATACCTATTCGGTTCATGTTAATTATATCGGTTTTAAAAGTGAGACCACTAATGTTAACTTAAACTCTAGGAAGAAAATTATAATTAACCTTGTTGAAGAACAAGAGCAGCTTTCTGAAGTTGTTGTTAGAGCTAAACGCATTAATGATAATTTGGAATTACCCCAAATGGGAGCCTTGCAATTACAAACACAAGAGTTGAAAAAAATACCATCAGGTCTTGGCGAGGCAGATGTCTTAAGGAGTATGACTCTTTTGGCAGGGGTAAATAATGCTGGTGAAATCAGTAATGGGTTATCAGTTAGGGGTGGCGCTTTAGATCAAAATTTATTACTATTAGATAATGCGCCTGTATTTAACCCAACCCATCTTTTTGGTCTTTTTTCAGTATTTACTCCAGATGTTATTTCAAGTGTTGACTTGTATAGAGCTAATATTCCTGCACGATACGGTGGTAGAATCACCTCGGTATTAGATATAAAGGTGAAAAATCCATATGTAGACAAATTTAAATTGAGTGGGGGAATAGGTATTGTTTCAAGTCGTTTGAATATTGAAACGCCTATAATTAAAGATAAGCTAATGATGACTTTTGGCGGACGAGCAGGTCTCACAGATTTTTTATTGCCTTTGGTTTCAGAACGATTAAAGGATACAAAGGCTAAATTTTATGATAGTACTTTAAAATTATTATATCTGCCAACAGAAGATGATCAAATAACATTTACTGGATTTTATAGTAAAGATTTTTATCAATTGGATTTGATTACACAAATACAGAATATCAATGCGAAAAATAATCAGTATGATTTTAAAACGCTCAATGGCACGCTAAATTGGAGGCATTCTTTTAATGATAAAAGTAATCTAAGAACATTCTTAGTAATGAGTGATTATACACCAAAAACTATTTTTCCAGAAGTAGATAATCCAAATGAAATTATATTCGAATCTAAAATTAACTATCAAAGTTTTGCTACAGAATTTTCTAAAGAGATTAAATCTAATCTAGATTATTATGTAGGTGTTCAGGCTAATAAGTATCAGATTAGACCAGGAGAATTACGCCCAGGTAATGGAAATAGTGTAGTAGCGGTATCTTTGGCTGAAGAAAACAGTTATGAATTTGCTGGTTATGGTAATATCAATTTTAAGCCAGTTACCAATATGGCCATTTCAGCTGGTTTAAGATTTAGTCATTATGTTCTTGTAGGTCCTTATAAACAAGCACAATTAGATCAAACAACAGGTTTGTTATTAGGTGTTACTGATTTTGAAAAGGGTGCAGGGGTGAAGACTTATAATGGATTGGAGCCTAGACTAGGAGCTAATATAAAATTAAATGAAACTACATCGATAAAGGCAAGTTACGCAAGACTAAACCAATATCTTCAAAATGTATATAATTCAACAACACCATTGCCTACTTCTAGATGGAAGACTTCTGATTCAAATATAAAACCCCAAATAAGTGATACTTATGGATTAGGGATTTATAAAAATTTGGCGAATAATGCTGTTGAACTGGGCTTAGAAGGGTATTATCGCGATTCTAAAAATAACTTGACCTTTAAGCCTGGAGCAGATTTTTTTCTTGAAGAGTTTTTAGAAAGAGATGTCATTCAGGGTGAGGGTAGGGCATATGGTGTTGAGTTTAGTATAAAAAAATCTAGTGGTAAAGTAAATGGCTGGTTAAACTATACATGGTCTAGAAGTTTGTTAAGATCCGATAATGAAAATCTTGGAGATCGAATAAATAATAATAATTGGTATGCTTCAGATTTTGATAGACCACACGTTGTAAATTCAACCATAAATTTTGAAGGAGATAAGTATAATACATGGAGTTTTAATTTCACAGGGCAAACAGGAAGACCTTATACTGTTGCAAATAGTGTTTTTAAATTAGAAAATATTGATGTTCCAATTTTTATTGAACGTAACAATGCAAGACTTCGGCCTTACCATAGGTTAGATTTCTCTTGGAATATAAAGTATGGTGAGAAAGTAAATAAAAGATGGATTGGCGATTGGACATTTACAATCTATAATGTTTATAGTCGTCGAAATCCTTTTAATATATATTATTCCCAACGTCAGGCAGGTGTTGATGCAGATGTGTTTTTGGGAAGCCCATTAGGTTCTTATGAACTTTCTATTTTAAATAGTCCACTATTTGCATTGACCTACAATTTTGTTTTTCAATAATAGATATTTTATTCCTTAAAAAACTTACGCTGTATATTTTGATGTTCCGTTTGAATGGTTAGCAAATAAACCCCTTTCTCTAAATTAAAAACAGGAATATTAAGGGCGTTATGCTGAATTACCCAATGATGCGAGATAACCTGCGTACCGTACATGTCTGTTATTATAATCGATGCATTGGGTGAATTATGAAGACCTAAAACATTTATAACATTAGTTGCTGGATTAGGAAAAACTTTTATTTTTATGGTGTTTTTAGTCTCAACACTTATTTCTTGTTTATATGATTGGGAAAAACCTAGATGAATAGCGGTTATGAAAATGACAAATAATATTACGTTTTTCATGGTATTTTACAATAGAATAGTAAATACCTAACGTCTTGTTAAATGTGTTTCTTGTAATATTAAGAAGGTTTAACATCTAGGAAAATAGTGTTAATGCGCCACCAACCAATTTTCTCCTACACCTACTTCCACATCTAAAGGAACATCTAATTTGTAGGCATTCTCCATTTCAGACTTTATTAAAGTTTTTAATTCCTCTAACTCTGGGTTGTAAATATCAAACACCAATTCATCATGTACCTGTAAAAGCATTTTAGATTTGTAATTACCTTCTTCAAGCTTTTTATGAATGTTGATCATGGCTATTTTGATAATATCAGCGGCACTACCTTGAATAGGAGCGTTTACTGCATTACGTTCAGCGGCGCCTCTAACAATGGCATTGCTGCCGTTAATATCCTTAAGATATCTTCTTCGGCCTAAAACAGTTTGTACATAACCATTTTCACGAGCAAAATCGACTTGCTCGCTCATATAGTTACGCAATTTTGGGTAGGTCTTATAATACGTGTCTATAAGTTCTTTTGCTTCTGATCTTGATAAATCTGTTTGATTACTAAGGCCGAACGCAGATACTCCGTAAATGATTCCAAAATTGACCGTTTTAGCATTACTACGTTGTTCACGGGTTACTTGTTCTATAGGAATATCAAAAACCTTTGATGCGGTTGAAGCATGAATATCCTCGCCATTTTTAAAAGCCTCTATCATAGTGGTTTCTTCGCTTAAAGCAGCAATGATTCTAAGTTCTATTTGAGAATAATCTGCAGCCAATAACGTATAATTTTCATCTCTTGGGATGAATGCCTTACGAACTTGACGACCACGTTCGGTTCGAATTGGAATGTTCTGCAAATTGGGATTATTGCTGCTTAAACGACCTGTTGCAGCAACTGTTTGCATATAATCTGTATGAACACGCCCGGTAGATGGTTCAACTTGTTCTGGTAAAGCATCTACATAAGTGCTTTTCAATTTAGCCAAACCCCTATAGTCTAAAACATTTTGAATAATTTCATGGTCTTTTGCTAAATACGATAACACATCTTCTGCAGTTGAGTATTGACCTGTTTTTGTCTTTTTAGGTTTTTCTACAAGTTTTAGTTTGTCAAATAAGATTTCACCCAACTGCTTTGGTGAACCAATGTTAAATTCGGTGCCAGCGTCTTCATAAATTTTCTTCTCAAGGGTAGCGATATCATTATTTAAATCTGAAGAGAGTGAATTAAGAAACTCTTTGTCAAGATTTATTCCTTCCAATTCCATGTCGGCTAATACCCGTAATAAGGGAATTTCAATTTCTTGGAATAATTTTTCTGTATTTGCTTCTTTAAGCTCTGGTCTAAAATGTTGTGCCAGTTGAAAAGTAATATCGGCATCCTCTACTGCATACTCCGTTTGTTTTTCTACAGGAACTTCTCGCATATTCAACTGGTTCTTACCTTTTTTTCCAATAAGTTCGGTAATAGATATTGGAGTATAGTTAAGGTAGGTTTCCGCCAAAACATCCATGTTATGACGCATATCAGGATTGATAAGGTAATGCGCTAACATGGTATCGAACAAAGGTCCCTTTACATCAACATTATATTTGTCTAAAACTTTGATGTCATATTTTAGGTTCTGACCTATTTTCTCAATTTTTTCAGATTCAAAGAAAGGGCGTAGTTCTTCAATAAGGGCTTGAGCTTCTGCTTTATCTTCAGAAAAAGGAATATAAAAACCTTTAGTGGCTTCCCAAGAAAAAGCAATTCCTACTAATTCTGCCGTTAAAGGATTCAATCCTGTAGTTTCTGTATCAAAACAAACAGATGTTTGCTTCATCAAATTTTGAAGAAACAATTTTAATGCCATGCCAGGGGCTATACTTTGGTATGCATGAGCTACATCGGTAATTGTTTGTCTACTTGAATAGTCTTTAATGGTTACAGGTGAATCACTAGGGCTACCAAAAAGCGAAAACTGACCTGATCCTGCATCTTGTTCTTGTTTTTTGCCTGTTGGTGTGCCGGTTACTTGTGTTACTGTTTCTTCAGATTCATTTGAAAACAGTTTTAGGAATTGCTCTTTTAATCTTCTAAACTCTAACTCTTCAAATATTTCTTGAACTTTTTCAAAATCAGGCCTAGAAAGTTCGTAATCTGATGCGTTAAAGGTTACATCACAATCAATACAGATAGTTGCTAGCTTTTTAGAAAGAATTCCAAGTTCTTTGTTTTCTTCAATCTTCTCTTTCATTTTTCCTTTCAGCTTATCAGTATTTGCTAAAAGATTTTCCATACTACCGAACTCAGCAATGAATTTTTTGGCAGTTTTATCGCCAACACCTGGTAGACCGGGTATATTGTCACTGGCATCGCCCATCATACCTAAGTAATCAATAACCTGTTCTGGTCGTTCAACTCCAAAGCGTTTTTGAATTTCTGGAATTCCCCATATTTCAATGCCATTACCCATGCGTGCAGGGCGGTACATGAATATGTTTTCTGAAACTAATTGTCCAAAATCCTTATCCGGAGTCACCATAAATACTTTGTAATCTTCCTTTTCCGCTTGTTTGGATAAGGTACCGATAATATCATCTGCCTCCCAGCCTTCTAAAACTACACTAGGTATATGCATCGCTTCTAAAATATTCTGAATATAGGGTATCGCTATACGAATGGCATCGGGCGTTGCATCACGGTTTGCTTTATAGGCTTCAAACATATCTGTACGCTCTACACTACCTCCTTTATCAAAGCATACAGCTAAATGGTCTGGTTTTTCTCTTCTAATTACATCGAGCAAAGAATTCATAAATCCCATTATCGCAGACGTATCCATGCCTTTAGAGTTGATTCTAGGATTTTTTATCAAGGCATAATAGCCACGAAATATCAATGCATATGCGTCTAGCAAAAAGAGTCTTTTTTGATCTGCCATTTTTGAATATTAAATGTGAGGGATTAAAAGTACAAATTGAAAGGGAAACTAACCCAAGGATTAGTCAAGTGGTTAGACATTAAAATTTTTCTAAGTCAACCTGTCTTAACTTTTCAAATAACTATCTGATGGGTTATTTATGTGACCATCTTTGGTATATGTTCTATAGGTGAACCCTGGGTGAATACAATAACCACCTGTTTCTCCTTTTTTATTAATAGCAATAAAGCCAATTTGAAAATCTTGTTTGTCTTTATTTTTTGCGATAATACGTTTAACACCTTCTTCACAAGCTTCTTGTGGTGACTTTCCTTGTCTCATTAATTCAACAATAAGAAAACTACCAACTGTTCTCACTACTTCTTCACCTACACCTGTAGCGGTTGCTCCACCAATTTCATTGTCCACAAACAATCCTGCACCTATGATTGGAGAGTCTCCAACTCTACCAGCCATTTTGTAGGCCATGCCACTAGTGGTGCAAGCTCCTGAAATATCTCCTTTTTTATCAATAGCTAACATGCCTATGGTGTCATGATTTTCTATATTTATTATGGGCTTGTACTGTGAGGTTTCTTTCCATTTTAACCATGCTTCTTTTGACTCTTCGGTCAATAAGTCGGTTTTCTCAAAACCTTGCTCGTACGCGAATTGTTCTGCTCCTTTACCTGCAAGCATAACATGTGGTGTTTCTTCCATTACTTTTCTAGCCACGGATATTGGATTCGCAATATTTTGCATTGCTAAAACAGCTCCGCAATTACCATCCTTATCCATAATACATGCATCTAAGGTGACATTGCCATCACGGTCAGGTCTACCGCCATTACCAACGGTACTGTTATTTAAATCGTTTTCTTCGACCATAACGCCTTGGTGAACGGCATCAAGCGAGCTGCCACCAACTTTTAATACTTCCCATGCTTTGGCGGTCGCGTTACCGAAATCCCATG
The DNA here is from genome assembly GCF_900109345.1 of Maribacter orientalis. Lineage (GTDB taxonomy): Bacteria > Bacteroidota > Bacteroidia > Flavobacteriales > Flavobacteriaceae > Maribacter > Maribacter orientalis. The sequence goes on along the minus strand of NZ_FNZN01000004.1, from coordinate 157,811 downwards.
TGCAAATAGCGATAGGGGTAATTCCGATAGAATTTGTTTCTTTCGAAGTTGTTTTTTCAGTGTAGGATGCTAACAATGGAGCTGACATTATTCCTGCAGCAACCGTACTTGATTTTCTAAGGAACTTTCTTCTTTTCATGGGTTGGGTTCTTTACTTTTAACAAGCCTAAATATAAGAATATGCTAGTAGAAGTTTGTGCTAATTCGTTAGAATCTGCCTTAGTTGCCGAACGTGCTGGTGCAGACCGCATTGAGTTATGTTCTGAGTTGGCAGTAGGGGGATTAACTCCATCTTACGGATTGTTGAAAGCGGTAAAAGAACAAGTGAGTATTCCTGTTCATGTATTGATTCGTCCTAGAAGTGGCGATTTTACGTATTCGGATGCAGAGTTTGACATTATGTTGACCGATATAGCGCTATGCAAGGAACTGGGATTTGAAGGTGTCGTATCTGGGGTGCTTAACAAAAGTTTTACTTTGGATGTAGAACGAACACGAAAATTAAAATCTTCAGCAGGTGATTTAACGTTTACATTTCATAGGGCATTTGATTGGGTTAAAGACCCATTTAGAACCCTTAAGCAATTAGATGATTTACAGATAAGTTATATTTTGTCTTCTGGCCAGCAAAAGTCTGCACTCTTAGGTATTGATTTATTGTCTGATTTAAAGCTGCAAAATTCTCGTGTTCAAATAATGCCAGGTTCAGGAATAAATGCAGGTAATGTTGAACTTTTTAAGAAAAAGGGTTTTAGTATTGTTCATTTATCTGGTACGGCAATGACTGAAACTTTGTCTAAAGCACCACTGATTTCTATGATTTCAAGTGGTTTTCTAAGTGATGATCATAAAGCGGTTACAAAGTTAGAGAATATAAAGGCAGTTATGAATAAGGTTAAATAAAATGCAAATGAGCTCGTATAAAGTTGTGATACGGATATCTTTGTAAAAAAGAAACTATGATACGTTGGATTATTTTTATCTTGGTTTATATAGCACTGGGGTTTTACGTAATACAGGCCTTAAAAACTATTGCTAAACAGCCATGGTGGTCTTATTTATACATTATTGTTTCGTTGTCGGTAATGGTCAATTTTATATATCAGTTTACGGTAGGTGATGATACCAGTAGAGTTTTAAATGTACCTAAAAGCTATGCGTTTGGATTTTTATTGACAGTACTTACTTTCAATATCATAACCATTATCTTTTTATTTTCTGAAGATTTGTACAGAATCACTTCCGGAATTTATCATAAAATTTATGGGGTGGACAAAGAATTTGGCCTACCGGCACGTAGGCGATTTTTGAGTTTAATCGCCCTTGGGATAGCTTCAATACCTTTTGGTGCACTTCTTTACGGCATGTATAAGGGTAAATACAACTTTAAGGTTTTAAAATATACTTTAGAATTTGATGATCTTCCCGATGGTTTTGAAGGCTATCAAATTACTCAGATTTCAGATATTCATAGCGGTAGTTTTGATGATAGAAAAATGATTGAGTATGGTGTTGATCTAATTAATAAACAAAAAAGTGATGTGCTTTTGTTTACAGGTGATATGGTAAATAATATGACTTCAGAAATGCTACCATGGGCAGATTTATTCTCAACCTTAGAAGCTAAAGATGGTAAGTTTTCTGTTTTAGGTAACCATGATTATGGAGATTATATACCATGGGAGACTGAGGAGTTAAAGAGTCAGAATTTAGAAGACCTAAAAATATTGCAGAAAAAAATGGGTTTTGATTTGTTGCTTAATGAACATCGATATTTAAAGAAAGGGACGGATAAAATTGCTTTGGTAGGAGTTGAGAATTGGGGTAAGGGTGGATTTAAAAAGGCCGGAGATTTAAGCAAAGCAGCTTCTCAAATCAATGAGAATGATTTTAAGATACTAATGAGTCATGACCCATCTCATTGGGAGATGGAAGTAATCAAAGATTCATATCATTACCATTTGACTTTAAGTGGACATACCCATGGGATGCAATTTGGAATTGAAATACCAGGATGGATCAAATGGAGTCCTGTAAAATGGAGATATCCTTATTGGGCAGGTATTTATAAGGAAATGGGTCAATTTATTAATGTAAATAGAGGTTTTGGGTTTTTGGGATATCCAGGAAGAGTTGGTATATGGCCGGAAATTACTGTCATTACATTGCGAAAAAGGGCATTAACATGATTTTAACCCTTTTAGAAGCCTACAAATGCATCCGCTAGGGTAGTATTTTAACAATTTTTATTACATTTGGCTAACATAGTAAAGCATTTTATATGTCCAAATTTGGTGAGCTTATAGATTTACAAGTACCGGTTCTTCTCGATTTTTATGCTGAGTGGAATGAACAGTCTACTGCAATGCATCCTGTATTGAGAGATGTTGCTGCAGCTCTAGGCGATAGAGGTAAGGTTATTAAAATTGATGTGGATAAAAATAAAGAGCTTTCCCAAGCTTTACGTGTTAAAGGTCTGCCAACCTTAATGATCTACAAAAAAGGCGAAATGGTATGGCGCCAAAGCGGTGAGCAAGATGCAAATACCCTTATTGGTATTCTTAAGGAGTACGTTTAACTTTTCTAAATAAATTCTATTAGCTAAGCATTGCCTTGGGCTTTCGCCCAAAGCTTATTGTTGTGCCTTTATGCCAACAGTGTCTTGTAATATGTCGGTATTTGTATTGTCTGTCTGTATCGTATCTGAAACTGGTAATGTATCAATCATATCTGGGTCAGATTCTAATCCGCCCTCTGGTAACGTCATATCATCCTCGTCTTTATAGAAATGTTGAAATTTATCTATATACTCGTTAAATATTAAAGTTTCTTTTTCAGCCATCTCTTCAGTATCGTTAGCGATGATTATATCTATATTACGCCTATAGGCTTCCATATCGGCGATAATGTCATCGATGCTACTGTATTGTTCATCTAAACTTACTGAGGCATAGTATTCTAATCGTTCTTGATACTTCTTCTTCAATGTTTCGAAAAGTTCACGCGCTTTTTGGCTTTCACCCACTTTATAGTATCCATCGATAAATGGTTCTATAAGCGTATAATAACCGAATTTTTCAACTGGCATATTTGTTAATGATATTTCAATAATATCTTTAGCCTTATCCATTTTGTTCTCTTTGATCAATGCTTCCATCAATCGGGCTAAATTGCCTCTAAAAGACACACTTTGTATGCGTGTTTGCGTGTCATGGTAAATATCACCGCCTGCATTACCCCAATCCCATTTCTTAACAATATCATACATTAAATCTGTATCAATACGGCCTAATTCAAAAGCATTCGGGCGTTCTGTACGAATAGGGACCAATTTGTACGCCAAACCATCTAATTGCAGGTAATCTTTCATCCATAGATATTCTGCATCATCAAAACTTCCTCCTGAAAAATACAATGGTCTTTTCCAATCATTATTGGCCAAAATATCTAACATCATCATACTCTTTTTGGTGATAGCGCCAGGTAAGTCTATGTCGATAAAATCAACAATTAAATCTGCATCCTTTTCTTTAACAAGACCACTATTTAATACATTCTGTTTGTTAACTGGAACCCTTATTTTATTAGTTGGGTAATACACCATATTTTGAGTGTCCTCTGAGTACTGACTTAAATCAGCGCCATTTTGTTCAAAAAGATATTTGAGCTTTGTTCTAGGTTTGTCGCTATCTATCCAATTAATGAAATCTTTAATAGGCCATCTATTTTCGGTAATACTTTGGTGATATAGCACATCTCGTGAGCCCCATCTATATTTCTCATGTGAAATTTGAGAAGGAATAGGAGCACTTTCGTATGCAGCAACCTTCATTTGATCTACGTACCAATCTGTTTCAAAAAGACTCGTACAAACTACACGTACGTCTGTTCTATAATGCTCTATTTCTTGTGCATACCAAATAGGGAAGGTGTCATTATCACCAATGGTGAAAAGTATGGCTCCTACATCTTCTTGACAAGAATCTAGATATGCTTTTGCAGAAGAGTTAGCCGTAAAACGATTAGATCGGTCATGGTCATCCCAATTTTGAACCGCCATAACCGTAGGTACTGCAAGTAGTGTGACAATAACCACAACAGGAGCTAATATTTTCGGTGTTATCCAATCTTTAAAACTGTCGTAAAGCCCGTATACGCCCAAACCTATCCATAGTGCAAAAACATAGAATGAACCAACTAAGGAATAATCACGTTCACGTGGTTGAAATATACCAGGGTTGGTGTAAAATTGAATTGCCAAACCTGTGAAAAGAAAGAAAATCAATAATACCCAGAACTGTTTTTTGTCTTTTGAAACTTGAAAAACAATCCCAATTATACCTAATAGAAGCGGTAAAAAGAAGTAGGTATTTCTACCAGGATTATTCTTAATATCGCTCGGTAAATTATCTTGACTTCCTAAACGCCAACTATCTATGAAATTAATACCGCTAAGCCAATTTCCATTATCGTTGTAACGACCTTGAACATCATTCTGTTTACCTACAAAGTTCCACATGAAATAGCGTAGATACATGTAATTGAATTGAAATTCAACCATGTATTTAATATTATCCCAAACAGTCGGTGGCTGTACTTCAATATACTCATCAAAACGTTTTAGAAAACTAATGTATTGATCTGCACCAATTTCACCATTAGCAAAACCTATTTTAATCTGCTCAGCAGCTTGTCTTAATTCTTGATTTGGTTGTGTGATTCTAAAATCTAACGCCCCAAAATAACGCATGTAATTTTCTGCATTTTGTGAACTCCACATTCTTGGCAATAGACCTAGATGTTTTGGATTAGGGCCTTGAACTGCATCTTTGAATTTGTTTACAACAATATACTTACCTAGGGTATAATCTTTTTCATATTTCGGTTTGCCATCTTGGTCTTCACCAGCTGAAGCAAACATATCTGAATAATACGCACCATATACAGGGCTATCTACCCCTGGGTATTGCTCTCTATTATAATATGCTAAAAGAGCTCTTGCATCTTCTGGATTATTCTCATTAATAACTACCTTGGCATTTGCTCTAATTGGGAGCATCAACCAGGAAGAAAATCCTAAGAATAAAAACATCATACATAATACGATGGTGTTTCCGGTTCTAAAATTATTCTTACGAGTGTAATTCAAGCCAAAATAGAAAGTAGCAATAAATACTAAGCCGATGATAATTGATCCTGAATTGAAGGGTAGTCCAATGCTATTAATGAAAAAGACTTCTCCCCATCCAAAAAGCTGAAGTACATAGGTAAGTGAGAATTTATAAACTAACATTAAAATTGCTATCACAATAATATTAGCTAACAAGAAATTTTTAACTGTAGTCTCTTTATAGGTTTTAAAATAATATAAAAGTCCAATAGATGGTATGGCTAAGAAGCCCATGAATTGAATACCGAAAGTAAGGCCTACAACAAATGAGATTAAAATAATCCATCGGTTACCTCGTGGGTCATTTAAATTATCAGTCCATTTTAAGCCTAGCCATAATAATAAGGCCATGATGAAACTTGCCGTTGCATAAACCTCTGTTTCAACTGCATTGAACCAAAAACTGTCTGAATAGGTAAAGGCAAGTGATCCTACCAATGCACTACCAAAAACAGCTATAGCTTTACTATTTGTGAACGGACCATCTTTATCGATAAGTTTTCTGGTGATGTTTGTAATTGTCCAGAACATAAATAAAATGGTAAATGCACTTGAAACACCTGACACTAAATTCACCATCATGGCAACCTTATTAGGTTCGAAGGCGAACATAGAGAAAAATGCACCTATCATTTGCAGTAAAGGAGCTCCTGGTGGGTGTCCTACCTGCAGCTTTGCGGCTGTAGCTATATACTCGCCAGCATCCCAAAAACTATTTGTTGGTTCTACGGTAATATAGTATGTAATAAGGGCTATGAAAAATACGGACCATCCTAATATGGTGTCCCACTTATGGTAGTTCTTTGAAAACATGAAGCTTGGGTTAAACCTAAGTGGCGAATTTACTAATTAATATAGAGAAGTTTGTACTATTTTTATAAACCTTTAACAGGGTAAAAGCACTATTTTTTATTATTACATTAAAAAATGTTTGGTGAAACCAAACATTGTTTTAAATTTGCACCCTCTTAGAAGGTATTGGCCCATGGTGTAATGGTAACACTTCGGTTTTTGGTACCGTCATTCAAGGTTCGAGTCCTTGTGGGCCAACTAATGAGAACAAAGAAAATCCCGATATCATATGATGTCGGGATTTTTGTTTTTAACAAACTGTGTATTCGTTAAATTTGTGGAGTGATGAGATTTGATATGAATGTTAACGAGAAGAAATGGCTATCTATTATGTCAGTATTTTTGTACATTTAATCTAATAACGTTAGTAATTTATCGGAAAAGAAACCATTTCGATGTCGTTTTGTTATAATTTAGTGCCCTTAATAACTTGACCTATGAATCTTTCTCCAAAAATTTTAAAAATTTTATTGATTATTGTGTTGCTTGGATTTGGCATTGGATTTTACTTGCAAGATTTAAAGCACGAAGAAAGTACTACACATGCATGGAAAGCGAACCGTTATAATTTAGATAGGTTCAATAAAATAATGGAGTACAATAAAAAAATGAATTCCACTAACTGGAGGGTTTTGCGAGACAGTATCGATCAGCAATTAGATACACTTATGATTCTTCGTTTTAGAAAAGAAGTGGATAGCATGAACAATAATCAGCTTGAAGTTCAAAGCGATCAGGTAGAGGTTCATGCCTCGTTTGGTCCTCAATAGTACTCATTAAGGTTAAAAAAAGACGACCCTTTTTAAGCTATTTCGTATGCTATTTTTATATCAAATAGGATCTTCTTTTGATGTTTACTGCGTTTTTTCAATACTATGGTCGTTTGCTGATTCTATTTCAGAAGCACGTAATGCATCTTCAGCTAAATTGCGTTCTAATATTTCTTCATCTATTTCATCTAGCATGGTTCCCATTTTGCGTTTGTCGTGAATCATAGCCCACGTCATAACTAAGCTTGTTGCGATTATTACAAATAACAATATACCCGATTCGAATCCTTCTACTTGAGCTTCCATGGGTATCGCGTAAAAAAGTAATATGGTTATTAATCCTCTTGGGGCAATAAATAGTTGTGGTAGTATGTCTTTGCCGACAAAGATAATAAGTACAATAAAGCGTATTGCGTAAATAGAGGCTATTATTAGTAAACTCACTATTGCTACATTAACGCTTAATAAGGTTGCAAGCACAATTGTGATTCCGAATATCACAAAAAAGAAGGTGCGAACGACAAATGCGGTTTCTAAAGTTATTATATGTAGTTCATGATATATTTGTTGCATCCGTTCAGATTCCAAGAAAATTTTTGTTTTCCCAGGAAAAAATAAATTCACATTCTTTACAATTAAACCGAATATGAGGATTATAATTAAAGAGGATAAGTGCATCTTTTTTCCAATTGCATATAGTAGCAGTAATACCGATATGAGTAAAAATTGTTTTGCCTGACTTTTAATACGTTGAAATATTAAGATGATAGCATAACTCGCAACAATTGCAATTATGATGGTTAGTACTAAATTTCCTGCGAAACCTACTACACCAGCATCCTCTGTAGGATTTAGTTTGCCTATTAAGAAATAGAACATCATAATACCCATGATGTCAGAAAAGGTGCTTTCATAAATATGAAATTCTTTTTTAGTTTCTGCGAGTCCGCCAACACTAGGTATAATTATAGCGCTTGAAAGAATGGATAGGGGGGTTGCGTATAGCCAGGCAGATTGCATGGTCATATTGGGTATGAATTGATATAGAATGAGTGCTGCTATATATGCAGAGCCAATTAAGCCTATTAAAGCAACCGCCATTGATTTTAGAATAGGCCATAATTTTTCTTTCTTCAGCTCTAGTTCTAAAGCGGCCTCAAGTACAATCATAATTAAACCTACTGTTCCTAATATTTCTAAGGAGCCTTTAAAATCGGGTATTTCAGGAATAAAAAACCCTAAGCCTATCTTTATTAGTATGCCTAATACGATTAGCATTAACACTGCAGGTATATTCGTTTTTTTTGATATGCCATTAAATAAGAACGACAATACAACAATAAGCGATGCGCCAATGATTAGGTTATAGGAGGATAAAATTTCCATTTGGTTGTGTTTTGGTTGACATTCGCCTAAAATTAACATAAAAACTAGCCTTGCTTCTTTCTAAAGAGGTTATTTTTTATTTGACTGTTTTAGTGTTGATTGAATTAGGAAGTGAAACGGTATTGTAGGAAATTAAATTTATTGTATATTTGCAGTGCTGAAAGGATATAAAAGTATTCATGAGGGGACAATTAGTCCCCTCTTTTATTACTTATTATTTATGCTAAAGGAAAAAGTAAAAGAATTATTAGAGCAAGGTCTTGAAGAAGACCCATCCCTATTTTTGATTGATTTTACCATGGGTGCTGATAATAGTATTCACGTGGTAATAGACGGTGATCATGGGGTTACGGTTAGTGACTGTATGAAAATTAGTAGGGCTATCGAGCATAATTTAGATCGAGACGAGTACGATTTTTCACTAGAAGTTGCTTCGGCAGGTGCTTCGGCTCCGTTAGTAATGCCACGTCAATATTTAAAGAATGTTGGAAGAAAGCTTGAAGTTCAAACAAAGGATCAGAAATTCGAAGGTAATTTAACCTCGGTAAATGATGGATTCATTGTTTTAGAGTGGAAGGCAAGAGAGCCTAAGCCTATTGGAAAAGGAAAGGTTACGGTTCAGAAAAAAGAAGAAGTAAATTTTTCAGATATTATTAAAGCAAAAGTTGTATTAAAATTTTAATTGTAATTACCAATGGAAAATATTGCGTTAATTGAATCTTTCTCAGAGTTTAAGGACGATAAATTCATAGACAGGGTAACGTTGATGGCCATTTTGGAAGATGTTTTCAGAAATGCGCTTAAGAAGAAGTTTGGTTCAGATGATAACTTTGATATCATTATTAATCCGGATAAAGGGGATTTAGAAATTTGGCGTAACCGTATCGTGGTTAACGATGGTGAGGTTGAAGAACCAAATGAGGAAATTTCTTTATCTGCAGCGCGTAAAATAGAGCCAGATTTTGAAGTTGGTGAAGATGTGTCTGAAGAAGTTAAATTAATCGATTTAGGGAGAAGAGCTATTTTGGCATTACGTCAGAATCTTATTTCAAAAATTCATGAGCACGATAATACAACTATATATAAGCACTTTAAGGATTTAGAGGGGGAGATTTATACTGCAGAGGTGCATCATATTCGTCATAAGGCTATAATTTTGTTGGATGATGAAGGAAATGAAATCATTCTTCCTAAAGATAGACAGATACCATCAGATTTTTTCCGTAAAGGAGATAACGTTAGGGGTGTAATCGAAAGCGTTGAATTGAAAGGTGCAAAACCCACTATTATAATGTCAAGAAGCTCACCTAAGTTTTTGGAGCAATTATTCTTCCAAGAAATACCAGAGGTTTTTGATGGTTTAATTACAGTGAAGAAAGTTGTTCGTATTCCAGGTGAAAAGGCAAAAGTTGCTGTTGATTCTTATGATGATCGTATTGATCCTGTAGGTGCTTGTGTAGGTATGAAAGGTTCTAGAATTCATGGTATTGTTCGTGAATTAGGTAATGAGAATATAGATGTTATTAACTGGACAGCTAACCCACAATTATTGGTTACTAGGGCTTTGAGTCCAGCGAGAGTTTCATCTGTGAAATTGAACGAGGAGAAAAAGACTGCTCAAGTTTATTTGAAGCCAGAAGAGGTTTCGAAGGCTATAGGTAGAGGTGGTCATAATATTAGATTAGCTGGTCAGTTAACTGGTTATGAGATAGATGTATTCCGTGAAGGAGTAGAGGAAGATGTTGAGTTAACAGAGTTCTCTGATGAAATCGATGCTTGGATTATTGAAGAATTCAAGAAGATTGGAATGGATACAGCTCGTAGCGTCTTAGAGCAAGATGTTGCAGATTTAGTGAAACGCACTGATTTAGAAGAGGAAACTATTTTAGAAGTTGTGCGAATCCTAAAAGAAGAATTAGAAGATTAGCTATATATTAGCACTTAAATAAAAGAACGGGAATCAGTATTTATGGCAGACAATGCAAAAATAAGGCTTAATAAAGTTCTTCGTGAACTTAATATTTCCTTGGATAGGGCAGTGGACTTTCTTAATGGGAAAGGACATGATGTGGAAGCGAGGCCTACCACAAAAATTTCTGACGATGTTTATCAAGTATTGCTTGACGAGTTCCAAACGGATAAGAGTAAAAAGGTTGCATCTAAGGAAGTCGGAGAGGAAAAGCGTAAGGAGAAAGAGGCAATTCGTGTTCAATTGGAAAAAGAGCAAGAGGATCGTCGATTAGCGCGTGAGCGTAAAAGTACCGAGGCTGGACAGAATACTTTGGTTGGCAAAGTTGAACTTGCAGGTCCTAAAATGGTGGGTAAAATTGACCTTAGTCCTAAGAAGAAAAGGGAAGAGCCTGCTAAAGAAGAACCAAAAGTAGAGGAAAAGGTTGAAGCAAAAGTAGAGGTCAAAGAAACTCCTAAGGTTGTAGAAGAAAAGCCTAAAGAAGTTCCTGTTGTTCCAAAAGTGGAAGTTAAGAAGGAAGAACCTAAAGTTCAGGAACCTAAAGTTGAGGGGCCAAAAGTTGAGGTAACTAAAAAGGTAGAGATTAAAAAAGAGATTCCAAAAGAACCTGAAGTAGAGGTTAAGGCAGAATCTGATGAGCCAAAAACTATTGAGACTCAATATCAAAAGCTTACCGGACCAAAAATTGCTGGTGAGAAAATTGATCTTAGTAAGTTCGAAAAGCCAAAGAAAAAGAAAGAAGAAAGAAAGCCTGCTGACAAAGCGGGTGTTGATCGTAAAAAGAGAAGAAGAAGAATTGTAACAAAGAATCCTTCTGGACCAGGTCAAACAAGAACAGCTCCAAATACTGGAGATCGTAATAAAGGTAGAGGTCGATTTGCACCTGTAGCAAAAGTAGAGCCTACTGAAGAAGATGTACAAAAACAAGTACGTGAAACCTTAGAAAAACTTCAAGGTAAGTCTAAAAAGGGTAAAGGTGCTAAATATAGAAGAAGCAAAAGAGATCAGCACCGTGAACAAACGGAGAAAGATCTTGAACAACAAGAATTAGAGAACAAAGTACTTAAAGTTACTGAGTTCGTTACGGCAACTGAGGTTGCGACCATGATGGGTGTTTCTACCACCGAAATTATTTCTGCTTGTATGTCTTTAGGTATTATGGTAACAATGAATCAGCGTTTAGATGCTGAAACCTTGTCTATTGTGGCTGAAGAGTTTGGTTATGAGGTCGATTTCGTAACAGCTGATATTGAAGAAAGTATAGTTGAGGCCGTTGATGCCCCTGAAGATTTGAAACCACGAGCTCCAATCGTAACAGTGATGGGTCATGTGGATCACGGTAAGACTTCTTTGTTGGATTATATACGTAAGGAGAATGTTATTGCCGGTGAAAGTGGAGGAATCACTCAACATATTGGTGCTTATGGGGTTACGTTAGAGAATGGAGAGCGTATAGCTTTCTTAGATACACCTGGTCACGAAGCGTTTACAGCTATGCGTGCTAGAGGTGCTCAAGTTACCGATATCGCAATAATCGTAGTTGCTGCAGATGATGACATTATGCCACAAACGAAAGAAGCTATTAGTCATGCGCAAGCTGCTGGTGTGCCAATCGTTTTTGCTATAAATAAAATTGATAAATCAACAGCTAACCCTGATAAAATAAAAGAAGGTTTGGCACAAATGAATTTGTTGGTAGAAGATTGGGGTGGAAAAATTCAATCTCATGATATTTCTGCAAAAACAGGTTTAGGTGTTAAAGAACTATTAGAGAAAGTATTACTTGAAGCTGAAATTTTAGAGCTTAAGGCAAACCCTGATAAACGTGCTTCTGGTACAGTTGTAGAGGCCTTTTTAGATAAAGGTAAGGGTTATGTGTCTACGGTTTTAGTTCAGTCGGGTACCCTTAAAATTGGTGATTATGTATTGGCCGGTACCACTAGTGGTAAGATTAAGGCAATGCAAGATGAAAGAGGTAAATCTGTTACAGAAGTAGGTCCTTCTCGACCAATATCTATATTAGGTCTTGATGGTGCTTCGCAAGCTGGTGATAAGTTCTATGTATTAGAAGATGAACGTGAAGCTAAGCAAATTGCTTCTAGAAGATCGCAATTACAACGTGAGCAGTCCGTAAGAACACAGCGTCATATTACTCTTGATGAAATTGGAAGAAGAATCGCGTTAGGTGAGTTTAAAGAACTTAACATTATTCTAAAAGGTGATGTTGATGGTTCTGTTGAAGCATTGACTGATTCATTCCAAAAATTGTCTACAGATGAAATCCAAGTAAACATTATACATAAGGCAGTTGGTCCTATTACGGAGTCAGACGTTTTATTGGCTTCAGCTTCAGATGCAGTTATTATTGGTTTTAATGTAAGACCAATGGGTAATGCTAAGGCCATTGCTGAAAAAGAAGAAATAGATATTCGTATGTATTCTATTATATATGCTGCTATCAACGACCTTAAAGATGCAATGGAAGGTATGTTGTCTCCTGAGATGAAAGAGGAGATTTCTGGTACCGCTGAAATAAGAGAGACATTTAAGATTTCTAAGATTGGTACTATTGCCGGTTGTATGGTAACTAGTGGAAAAATCTTTAGAAATTCTAATATCCGATTAATACGTGACGGTGTAGTAATCTATACTGGTACTCTATCTTCCTTAAAACGATTTAAGGATGATGTTAGAGAGGTAGCTAAAGGATATGATTGTGGTCTTCAGGTTAAAAACTATAATGACATCATAGAAGGGGATATTGTAGAAGCATTCCAAGAGGTAGCAGTTAAGAAGAAATTGAAATCTAAATAAGAATTTAGGAATATAAGTTAAGCTAGGGCTTAATAATGCTCAAAAAAAAATCGACCTAATTGGTCGATTTTTTTGGTTTTAATAACATCGCATCTGGATATTTAATCCGGACCTCGTTAAATTTTCGTTCGGCATCTAATTTAGATGTGAATCGACCAACACGTACACGATAAGTAGGAGAGTCAAAATCAATTTTTGAAGGTAGATCAGGAAAATCTTCTTCAACATTTGCTTTTATGCGCTGCGCTTTGGCGTAGTCTCCAAATCCAACTTGTATCCTATAGTATTCGTTATTACTTAATGAAGATTTATATATCTCTAATAATTGATCAATTTTTTGATCTTGTTGAATGTTTACTTTAGCGCCTTGTGAATAGCTAAAATGAGTAAAACATGCAAAAAGCACCATTGTACTTAGTATTTTCATAGCCTATGTGTAGTTTTATTTTGAATCGTTACAAAAGTAAATTATTAAGGATCAAACAAATAAATCAGAGTTTATTTAGAATATTTCTAAATTGTAAATTATAAATACATTAACATTTTCAAAATAAAGTCTATGTCGTATTTTTGTCTCCGATTTAGGCGTTTGATGGATATTAATAGGTTTCATCTACGACCAAAATCATGCCAAGATTCCGATAGAAATATTCGATATATGAAAAAGGTTCCATACCGAAATCAGTTTTCTAAAATTTTAGGTTTATCCCTAATTGTATTTTTACTTTTTGCAAGCTCATTAACTGCGCAAGATGCTGTTGTTGATGCAACGGTAACAGAAGCTGCCGCTGCTGGTGGTGACGCTGCGAAAGGTAAGGCTTTGTTTAATCAGAACTGTGCTGCATGTCATGCGTTAAATCGTAAAATGACTGGTCCTGCATTAGCAAATGTAGAGAGTAGATTGAGTGAAGATGAAGGATTGGGGAAAGAATGGCTGTATAGTTGGATAAAAAATAGTCCAGGTGTAATTAAGTCTGGTGATGCTTATGCTAATAAGGTGTATGCGGAATACAATCAGGCTGCAATGACTGCTTTTCCAACATTATCCAATGGTGATATTGATGACATTTTAGCGTATACCGCTGCTCCGGCACCTGCCGCTCCTGCCGCTGCCGCTGGTGATGTTCAATCTGGTTCTGGCGGGTCTGCAAGTTCGGCTGGCGTGTCTAACGAAATTATCTTGGGAGCTTTAGTTCTGGTATTCGGACTTCTTGTGGTAATGTTGTTGTTGGTTAATAAAACATTGCAACGTATTGCTCAAGCAAATGGTATTGTCGTTGAAAAAGAGAATGCCGAAAAAAGAACTCCGATTTGGAAGGCTTTTGCTCAGAATCAATTTTTAGTTTTGGTTACAGCAATATTCCTTTTGCTGGGTAGTGCTTATTTTGCTTACGGATGGATGATGCAGGTAGGTGTTGATCAAGGTTATAAGCCTATTCAACCTATACATTATTCTCATAAAATACATGCTGGTGATAATAAGATTGAATGTAAATATTGTCACTCCTCTGCGAGGGTTTCAAAACATTCCGGAATTCCTTCTTTGAATGTTTGTATGAATTGTCATAAGTCTATTTATGAGTACGCTGGTAATCCAGAAGGTCCTACTCAAGAAGATTTGGAGAACGGCTATACCAACGAATTTTATACAGGGGAAATCAAGAAATTGTATAAAGCTGTTGGATGGGATGAAGAGAGTCAAAAATACACTGGTGAAAGTCAGCCTGTAGAATGGGTTCGTATTCATAACCTTCCAGATTTCGCATATTTCAATCATTCGCAACATGTTTCTGTTGCCGGTGTTGAATGTCAAACATGTCACGGTCCTGTTGAGGAAATGGAAATTATGTATCAATATTCTCCATTAACTATGGGTTGGTGTATAGATTGTCACCGAGAAACCAATGTTAAGGTAGAAGGTAATGAGTATTACGAAAAAATACATGCTGAACTTTCTAAGAAGTATGGTGTAGATAACTTGACAGCTGCTCAATTGGGTGGTCTGGAATGTGGAAAGTGTCATTATTAATAATAAATTAAAGAAGCTAATTACAGATAATACGTATGGCATCAAACAAAAAATATTGGAAAAACGAAGCGGAGTTAAATCCTAACGATTCCATTGTTGAGGCGCTAAAGCAGAACGAATTTGTAGAGCAGATTCCTGTTGATGATTTCTTGGGTGACAAGGAAACTTTGTCTTCCACAAATACAAATCGTAGGGATTTCTTGAAGTATGTTGGTTTTAGTACAGCTGCGGCTTCTTTGGCTGCCTGTGAAGGTCCGGTTATAAAATCGATACCTTATGTTGTGCTTCCAGAAAATATAGTTCCTGGTGTTGCGAATTATTACGCAACTACAATCGCTAATGGTTTTGACTTTGCGAGTATTTTAATTAAAACACGAGAAGGACGACCTATCAAAGTTGAAAACAATACTTTGGCTAAAGTCGCTGGTTCTGCTAATGCAAGAGTGCAAGGTTCTGTTCTTTCATTGTATGATAGTACTAGATTACAGGGTCCGTTAGCAAATGGCGAGCCAGTTGAATGGGATGTGTTGAAAGCTACGGTTAAATCTAAAATGGGCGGACTTAAGGGTTCTTCTAAAAAGATTGCTTTGCTTACTCAAACTTACGCTAGTCCATCTACGGATCGTTTGTTGACTGACTTGATGTTGGCAAATGAAAATGTAGTTCATGTAACTTATGATGCAATTTCTGAGGATGCTGCTTTAACTGCATTTGAAAATAAGTATGGTGAACGTGCTTTGGCGGATTATAATTTCGAAAAAGCAGGCTTAATTGTTTCTTTTGGTGCTGATTTTCTTTCAGATTGGCAAGGTGGAGGTTACGATGTGGGTTATTCTAGGGGTCGTGTTCCAAAGAAAGGAAAAATGTCTAGGCATGTACAGTTAGAGGCGAATATGTCTTTAACAGGTGCTAATGCTGACAAGCGAATAGCTATGAAGCCAAGTGCTCAAAAAGTGGTATTGGCCAAGTTATATGGAAAACTAAACGGTACCTCTGTTAGTGGAAATACTTCAGAATATGATGACGCTGTCGATATTTTGGCTGCTGAAATAAAGAAAGCTGGATCTAATGCTGTTGTAGTAACTGGTTTAGATGATGTTAATGCCCAGGCTGTAGTTTTGGCGATTAATGAAATGTTATCAAGTAAAGCCTTTGATGTTGCAGCTCCTAAGTATATTAGAAAAGGTGATGTTAAAGCTGTAAATTCTTTAATTGCTGATATGAAAGCAGGAAGAGTTGGAGCGTTAATAATTGATACGGTAAACCCGATGTATTCTTTGCCAAATGCAGTAGATTTTAAAGAAGGGCTTTCTAAAGTAGATCTTACTGTTGCTTTTTCAACAATTTGGAATGAAACTACCGAAGCTGTGCAATATGTTGCAGCAGCAAATCACTATTTAGAATCTTGGGGTGATGTTCAGATTAAAAAAGGACATTACAGTTTAATGCAACCTACTATAAAAGAATTATTTGATACGAAGCAGTTTCAAACATTTATATTAGAATTGTTAGAAAGTGATCAATCGTATTATGATTATATAAAACAAACATGGACTGATAATGTTTTGAACGGTGCAAACTGGAATCAAGCATTGCAAGACGGTGTTTTTAGTGCTGAAACCATGGTAGTTGATGCTGATGGTTCTACTCAAAATGCTATTTCGTCAGCAGAAGTTTCTGAAGTAATAGGTTTGGCTCCAATTGCTTCCGCAATTCGTAGTTTGGCCAATACGACTAGCGATGGAATGGAGCTTACTTTGTATTCAAAAGTAGGTATGGGTGATGGTCAGCAGGCTAGTAATCCTTGGCTTCAAGAATTTCCTGACCCGATTACAAGAGTATCTTGGGATAACTATGTTACTATTTCTAAAGCTGATGCAGCTGAATTAGGTGTAGAGAATGTGAATGTCGCGAATGGCGGTATGGATGGTAGTTATGTTAAGCTTACCGTTAATGGTGTGAGTTTAGAGCAGGTTCCTGTTGTTGTTCAGCCTGGTCAAGCGAAAGGTTCAGTGGGTCTTTCTTTTGGTTACGGTAAGAAAGTAGGGTTGAAAGAAGATATGCGGACGGGTGTAAATGCCTTTAAGTTATATGATGGTTTTAGTGCCAATCAATCTGTAAGTGTAGAGAAAGTTTCAGGTAATCATGAGTTTGCCTGTATTCAATTACATAAAACCCTTATGGGTAGAGGGGATATTATAAAGGAAACAACTTTAGAGATATTCAATACGAAGGATCACTCAGAGTGGAATGAAGTTCCTATGGTTTCTTTAGACCATCAAGAAGTTCCTGCAACATCAGTTGATTTATGGGATAGTTTTGATCGTACAATCGGTCATCATTTCAACATGTCAATTGATTTGAATGCATGTACTGGATGTGGTTCTTGTGTTATAGCATGTCATGCTGAAAATAACGTACCTGTTGTTGGTAAGGCAGAGGTAAGAAAGTCAAGAGATATGCACTGGTTGCGTATTGATAGATATTATTCTTCTGAAGAGACTTTTGAACAAGATGATACTAAGAAGGATGAATTTGATGGCTTAACGGGCGAAAAAGGATCATTAAGTGGTTTTGGTGAATTAGAAGATCCATCTGAAAACCCACAAGTTGCCTTTCAACCTGTAATGTGTCAGCATTGTAATCATGCACCTTGTGAAACTGTTTGTCCTGTAGCGGCAACTTCACATGGTAGACAAGGTCAAAATCAAATGGCTTATAACAGATGTGTAGGTACAAGATATTGTGCTAACAACTGTCCTTATAAAGTACGTAGATTTAACTGGTTTTTGTATAATAACAATGATGAGTTCGATTTCCATATGAATAATGATTTGGGTAAAATGGTTTTAAACCCAGATGTTAATGTTCGTTCTAGAGGGGTTATTGAAAAATGTTCGATGTGTATTCAAAAAACACAAAAGACTATTTTAGATGCCAAACGAGATGGACGAGTAATTGAAGATGGAGAGTTTCAAACCGCCTGTTCTTCAGCTTGTAGTAATGGAGCCATTGTATTTGGTGATGTTAATGATAAGGAGAGTAAAGTGGCAGAATTAAAGGAGAGTGATCGTATGTATCATTTATTAGAGCATGTGGGTACTCAACCAAATGTTTTCTACCATGTTAAGGTTAGAAACACCAACGAAGCATAATCAATAGTAGAAAGTAATTATAACAAAAGTCTATGGCGTCGCATTACGAAGCACCTATACGTAAACCTCTTGTAATTGGAGACAAAGGCTACCACGATGTAACAGTGGATATTGCCGCTCCTGTAGAAGGAAGAGCAAATAAGCATTGGTGGATAGTTTTTTCCATTGCCTTAGTGGCATTTCTTTGGGGAGTAGGTTGTATAATTTATACGGTCTCTACCGGTATCGGTACATGGGGTCTTAACAAAACCGTTAACTGGGCTTGGGATATAACCAACTTTGTTTGGTGGGTAGGTATTGGTCATGCCGGTACATTAATTTCAGCGGTGCTTTTATTATTCCGTCAGAAATGGAGAATGGCAATTAACCGTTCTGCGGAAGCAATGACCATTTTCTCGGTTATTCAAGCTGGTCTTTTTCCAATAATTCACATGGGTCGTCCTTGGTTGGCATATTGGGTATTGCCTATACCAAACCAGTTTGGTTCATTATGGGTAAACTTTAACTCACCGCTTCTTTGGGATGTATTTGCTATCTCAACTTATCTATCTGTATCTTTAGTATTCTGGTGGACAGGTTTACTTCCAGATTTCGCAATGATTAGAGATAGGGCTGTTTTGCCTTTTCAGAAAAAAATATATAGTTTATTAAGTTTTGGATGGACAGGTCGTGCTAAAGATTGGCAACGATTCGAAGAGGTTTCATTGGTACTTGCTGGTTTAGCAACTCCATTGGTATTATCGGTACATACCATTGTATCTTTTGACTTTGCTACCTCGGTTATACCAGGATGGCATACAACTATCTTTCCACCTTATTTCGTTGCTGGTGCTATTTTCTCAGGATTCGCAATGGTGAACACATTATTGATAATAATGAGAAAGGTGTGTCATTTAGAAAATTATATAACTATTCAGCATATCGAGTTAATGAACATCGTAATCATGCTTACGGGTTCTATTGTAGGTTGTGCCTACATTACCGAATTGTTCATGGCGTGGTATTCTGGTGTTGAATATGAACAATATGCATTCTTGAATAGAGCTACCGGACCTTATTGGTGGGCTTATTGGTCAATGATGACTTGTAATGTATTCTCTCCACAGTTCATGTGGTTTAAGAAGCTTAGAACTAGTATTATGTTCTCTTTCTTTATTTCTATTGTTGTAAACATTGGAATGTGGTTCGAAAGATTTGTGATTATCGTAACCTCTTTGCATAGAGATTACTTGCCATCATCTTGGACAATGTTCTCTCCGACATTTGTAGATATCGGTATATTCATTGGTACCATTGGGTTCTTCTTTGTACTGTTTCTTTTATATGCTAGAACATTCCCTGTTATTGCTCAGGCAGAAGTAAAGTCTATTTTGAAGGCTTCTGGTGAAAAGTATAAAAAACTAAGAGATGCTGGTAAGCCTTTATATCAAATTTCAACCTTAAAGGCTGTAGTGAAAGAACCGATTACTGATGATGTTATCATGGGTGAGGTTAAGCTACCTGTTGATGATAAAGTGGGAGTATCTGATTTGTTAAGTGCAGTTGGTACATTTGATGCGACAACACAACAAGCAGATAACTTGAAATTGGTGAAAGGTATTGGTCCGCAAATGGAAGCAACCTTGAATAAATTAGGAATTTACACATTTGCCCAAGTAGCTAGAATGACAGAGCGTGAATATAACTTGTTAGATTCAATTACAGGTTCGTTCCCAGGTAGAGCTCAGAGAGATGATTGGGCAGGTCAGGCAACTATATTATTAAATAACAAAAGATAAATATGGCATCTAAAGTTATACATGCTTTTTACGACGATGATGATGTACTTATGCTTGCCGTTAAAAAGGTAAAAGCAGCGAAACATCATATTGACGAAGTATATTGTCCTTTTCCTGTACATGGATTGGATAAGGCAATGGGATTGGCCCCAACTAGAATTGCAATTACATCCTTTATGTATGGTTGTGTTGGTCTGGCGGTGTCAATTCTTATGATGAACTATATCATGATTGAAGATTGGCCTCAAGATATTGGTGGTAAGCCAAGCTTCAGCTATATCGAGAACATGCCGGCATTTGTACCGATTATGTTTGAATTAACAGTGTTTTTTGCAGCTCACTTAATGGTTATTACTTTTTATCTTAGAAGTAGATTATGGCCTTTTAAAGAAGCAGAAAATCCTGATGTAAGAACAACGGATGACCATTTTTTAATGGAAATTGAGATCCATGATAATGAGCAGGAATTAAAGGATTTATTAATGGAAACAGGAGCTGTTGAAATTAATGTATCAGAAAAAAACAGTCATTAAATATGAACAGTTTTAAAAACATAGCAATACTATTTGCTTTAGTCGTATTGGTTACATCTTGTCATAATGATAAGTCACGTAATTATCAATATATGCCTAATATGTACGAGTCAGTTGGTTACGAGACTTATGGTGAGGCAGCGTTTTTGCCAAATCAATCTGAAGCCTTGTTGCCTCCTGCGAATACTATTAACAGAGGGTGGCTGCCTTACGAAATTGAAAATTCACCTGAGGGAAAAGAGTTGGCTAGATTGCAAGGAAGCCCATTAGATTCTATGAATGTTGAAAAGAATTTAACTAATGGAGGTCAATTATATTCTATTTATTGTGCTATATGTCACGGTGATAAAGGTGATGGTAAAGGAACCTTGGTAAAGAGAGAAAAGATATTGGGTGTTCCAAGTTATGCTGATCCTGTTAGGAATCTAACAGTAGGATCTACATATTACACAATTCATTATGGATTAAATTCTATGGGCTCTTACGCTTCTCAAATGAATACAGAAGAAATGTGGCAAGTATCGGAATATGTAATGCAATTGAAACAAGATTTAACCAAATAATAGGTAAACAATACTATGTATACGTTTTCAAATAGACTTAAAATAGCTTCCATTATTCTAATGATTGTAGGTGCATTAGGAATCATTGGAGGATTTGTTATGGCTCCTGGAACTATAGCAGAGGCAAAGGCCATGGTAGCAAGTCATGACGGTGGTCATGGTGATGCACACGAAACTGAAGCTGCACAGGCACCAAAAGA
Organism: Maribacter orientalis; assembly: GCF_900109345.1. GTDB lineage: Bacteria > Bacteroidota > Bacteroidia > Flavobacteriales > Flavobacteriaceae > Maribacter > Maribacter orientalis. Next base: position 136,592 of record NZ_FNZN01000004.1, on the reverse strand, counting down.
AAATGATCATGCTGTTGCTGATACACATGGTGAAGAACATGATTCTTCTCATGATCAACATCTATTAGATCAATTAAAAAATAGGCCATGGGCTGCATTATATGTAGCGGCATTCTTTTTTATGATGATATCATTAGGTGTTTTAGCCTTTTATGCTATACAACGTGCTGCGCAAGCAGGATGGTCGCCATTACTCTTTAGAGTGATGGAAGGAATAACATCTTATTTGGTTCCTGGGGGAATTATTGTTTTTGTTATACTTCTACTTTCGGTATTACATATGAATCACTTGTTCATCTGGATGGATGCTGATGTAGTAGCAGATGATGCTTTATTACAAGGTAAGTCCGGTTATTTAAATCCTACTTTCTTTTTAATTAGAGCCGCGATATTTTTAGCTGGATGGATAGGATATAGAGAATATTCAAGAAAATTGTCATTGGCTCAAGATGAGTCTGATGATAATTCAAACTTTAAATTAAACTTTAGAATTTCTGCAGGTTTCTTGGTATTTTATTTAATATCAGAATCTATTATGTCTTGGGATTGGATAATGAGTGTTGAGCCACATTGGTTTAGTACGCTATTTGGTTGGTATATCTTTGCAAGTATGTTTGTGTCTGGTATTACTGTTATTGCAATGGTTACCATATACTTGAAATCGAAAGGTCATTTGCCAGACGTTAATAATAGTCATATTCATGATTTAGCAAAATTTATGTTCGGTATTAGTATTTTCTGGACATATCTATGGTTTTCACAATTCATGTTGATTTGGTACTCGAATATTCCTGAAGAAGTAACATATTATATAACTAGAATTGCAGATTATAGATTGCCTTTCTTTGGTATGGTAGCTATGAACTTTTTGTTCCCTGTACTATTATTGATGAATAGTGATTATAAAAGAATTAATTGGTTCGTTATATTGACAGGTATTGTAATCCTTGCAGGACATTATATGGATATATTCAATGCTATTATGCCATCAACTGTTGGTAAGAACTGGTACATTGGAATTCCTGAAATTGGTTCAGTATTATTTTTTGCAGGATTATTTATATTTTGGATTTTTAGAGCACTTTCAACTGCTCCCTTGCAACCTAAGAGAAACCCGTTTATTGAGGAAAGTAGACACTTTCATTATTAATAGATAAGTAAGTATAACATTTATATATACGATGACGACATTATTGACTTTAGCTGTTCTTGTTCTTGTAGCGATTGCCATTTGGCAGTTGACTAAAATCTTTGAATTATCTCAGCTTAAAACTGCGAATCACCAAATAGCTACGGATAGCGATAATAAGAATAACGGTTACATGTTATTCGCATTTTTGGTGTTTATATACGGAATAACTATTTTCAGTTTTTGGAAATATGGTAAATTCTTATTGCCAGAAGCTGGTTCAGCTCATGGAGAAGAGTACGATAGTTTGATGCTAGTTTCTATGGTAATCATTTTCATTGTACAAACTATTACTCAGGCATTATTACACTATTTTGGATATAAGTACAGTGGAAAAAAAGGTCAAAAGGCATTATTTTATGCTGATAATGATCGTTTAGAATTTATCTGGACCATTATACCGGTAATTGTTTTAGCAGGTCTTATTTTATGGGGTCTTTATACTTGGACAAGTATTATGGATGTCAATGATGAGGATGATCCTTTAATTGTCGAGCTATATGCCCAACAATTTAACTGGACGGCTAGATATGGAGGTAGTGATAATGTTTTAGGCGGTGCTAACGTAAGAATGATTGATATTGATAAAGCAAATGTTCTTGGTTTGGATGAAGCAGATTCATATGCTCATGATGATGTTATTGTAAAGGAACTTCATTTGCCAGTAGGTAGAAAAGTAAATTTTAAAATGCGTTCTCAAGATGTTTTACATTCTGCTTATATGCCTCATTTTAGAGCACAAATGAATTGTGTGCCTGGTATGATAACAGAATTTTCTTTTACACCTATATACACAACGGAGGAGATGAGATTAAATCCTGATGTTGTAGATAAAGTGAAAAGAACAAATAAAATTCGTGCAGAAAAATCCGCTAGTACTGGAGAAGTTATTGATCCATGGGAATTTGATTATATTTTGCTTTGTAATAAGATTTGTGGAAAATCGCATTATAATATGCAGATGAAAATCATCGTTGAATCTGAGGAAGATTATAATAAGTGGATGAAAGATCAATCAACTTTTGCTGAAACAGTTATGAAAGATGATTCTCAACCCGCTTTCAATATGGTAGAATCTGTAGAAGTGGAGGAGTAATTCGGTATTACTCGAATAGAAAAAGGCTATAATAAGAAAATTAATAAAATAAAGATTACGATTATGTCAGCAACAGCACATGCACATGTAGATGATCACGCACATGACGATCATGGACATCATCATCATAAAGAAACTTTTGTAACAAAGTATATCTTTAGTCAAGACCATAAAATGATTGCTAAACAATACCTTATTATTGGTGTTTTGGTAATGGGTTTTATTGGTATTGCAATGTCATTATTGTTTAGAATGCAATTGGCTTGGCCAGGAGAGTCTTTCGCTATTTTTGAAGCTCTTCTTGGTAAATGGGCTCCAGGTGGTGTAATGGATGCTGATGTGTATTTAGCATTGGTTACAATGCATGGTACCATAATGGTGTTTTTTGTACTAACCGCGGGTTTAAGTGGTACATTTAGTAACCTTCTAATACCACTTCAAATTGGTGCTAGGGATATGGCATCTGGGTTCCTTAACATGGTTTCATTTTGGTTATTTTTTGTTGCTAGTGTTATAATGGTAATTTCATTATTTGTTGAGGCTGGCCCTGCAGCAGCTGGTTGGACGATTTATCCACCTTTAAGTGCATTACCTATGGCTCAACCTGGTTCTGGTATGGGTATGACGCTATGGCTAGTTTCAATGGCCATTTTCATTGCGTCCTCCTTGTTAGGTTCTTTGAACTATATCGTTACTGTAATTAACCTTAGAACTAAAGGCATGTCTATGACTAGATTGCCTTTGACAATTTGGGCTTTCTTTGTAACAGCTATTATTGGGGTAGTTTCCTTCCCTGTTCTATTATCAGCGGCATTGTTGTTGATAATGGATAGAAGTTTTGGAACTTCATTTTTCCTTTCAGATATTTTTATTCAAGGAGAGGTGCTTCACTATCAAGGAGGGTCACCAGTATTATATGAGCATTTATTTTGGTTCTTAGGTCACCCAGAAGTATATATTGTATTATTACCTGCATTAGGTATTACATCAGAAGTTATGTCAACAAATGCACGTAAACCAATTTTTGGTTACCGTGCCATGGTTGCTTCAATACTTGCTATAGCATTTCTTTCAACAATAGTTTGGGGTCACCATATGTTTATCTCAGGTATGAATCCTTTCTTAGGTTCCGTATTTACATTTACAACATTATTGATTGCAATACCATCTGCGGTAAAAGCATTCAACTATATAACCACGTTATGGAAGGGTAATTTGCAGCTCAACCCTGCAATGTTATTCTCTATCGGTTTGGTTTCTACTTTTATTAGTGGTGGTCTAACGGGTATTATTTTAGGAGATAGTACATTAGATATAAATGTTCATGATACCTATTTTGTAATTGCTCACTTTCACTTAGTAATGGGTATTTCGGCATTATATGGTTTGTTTGCTGGTGTATATCATTGGTTCCCTAAAATGTTTGAAGGAAAAATGATGAACAAGAATTTAGGGTATGTTCACTTTTGGGTAACCGCTATATGTGCTTATGGTGTATTTTTTCCAATGCACTTTGTCGGTATGGCAGGTGTGCCAAGAAGGTATTATGAGAATACAGCTTTCCCAATGTTCGATGAGTTAACAGATATACAAGTATTGATGACTGTGTTTGCAATCATTGCAGCTGCGGCACAATTAGTTTTCGTTGCGAACTTTATTTATAGTATTTTCTACGGTAAGGTTGGACCACAAAATCCTTGGAAATCTAATACGTTAGAATGGACTACAGAACAGAAGCATATTCATGGTAACTGGGCTGGTGCTATACCTGAAGTTCATAGATGGGCATACGATTATAGCAAAGTTGATGAGAATGGGGAATATATAATTCCAGGTCAGGATTTTGTCCCACAAAATATTCCTTTACAGGAAGATGAAGAGGAAATGAATCATTAAAAAATTAAAAATAAAAAAGCCCAACTTATATAAGTTGGGCTTTTTTTTGCTAACTCCTTAAGATATTGCTAAGTTATTTTTAGATAACATAAAAAGCAATATCTTCATTTTTAAAAAAAATAAGATTATGAAAAAGTTCGCCCTTCTGTTAATTGTTTCGGTTATTTCATTTCAAACTTATTCTCAACGAAAACCAAAAATAAAGGGTAATAAAAATGTTATTGAGGTAAGAGAAGATTTAGAACCTTTTACCGCTATAGAACTTTCTGATGATTTAGATATCGTTCTTCAAAAATCTTCTCAAGAAGGATACGCTTTAGAGCTAGATGATAATTTATTGGATGTGCTTAGATTTAAAGTGGATAATGGTATTTTGAAAATTTCATCTTTCTATAATATTACCTCTAAAAGAAAGCTTGATATCACTATTTTCTTCCAAGAATTAAGATCTGTAAAGATGTTAAATGGAAAGATTAGTATGAAAGATGTTATTTCAACAGATCGTTTAAAGGTTCAAACATCTGGCACTTCTAGGTTAGAATTAAATGCTACTGCTGATATTATCGATATTACAATGGAAGAAATTAGTTCAGGTGATTTTAATTTGGCAAGCGATTCTCTAAATGTAATTTTGAAAGATAGAATTGATGTTAAACTATATACTACAGGTTCCAATAATCATATATATATGTATGAAAATGCTTCAGCTAAGGTTGAAGGTACTGCAGACTTTTTAATGGCCAAATTATATGGTAATAGCTCATTGAAAGCGTCTGATTTACAGGCAAACGATGTTCTTTTGATTACAGAAGACTCTCCTAATGCTGAAGTTAGAGTGTTAAGTAATTTTCAACTTAGTTCTAAAGGAGGTTCTAGAACAAAACTTTTTGGTGATCCGAAGATTACAATTTCAGACTTTTTAGATACATCAAGGTTAGAAAAGGAAAATAACTAGTTTGCTATAGGTGCGGTTAAACAATGGTCAGGTATTCCAAAACCATCTACTAAGCTATCTAGATGTGGTCTCAATTCTGTACAGAGTCTTTCAACACGTTGTCGTATAGCTTTTGATTTGGAGCTACCAATATAACCTTGTTCTAAATACCAAGAGGCATCTTTTCTTATTTCATAAAGAGCGTAAAGTATTCCTAGTTTTTCAAATAGTGCTTTGTGTTGAGGATCTGTTATAGTACTGTTGTGCTCTATAAACGATTTGTATGCAAGTTCTACGCTATATGCTTTGCCAAGTGTTATTAAGTGAGTCTGTACTTTAAGAAAGGCTTGGTAAGAAGGAATTCCTTTTTTAATATAACCTCTAATTCTCATGGCTATAGTATAGGTCAATCTTCGTGTTCTATGTTCAAAAGCATGTATATGAAACTTAGCATTGTACAAATGGTCTTTATCCGTTTTGTTGGTGTATAGTGGGTTTACGTTTGATAGTTTATCGCTTATTTGTGAACTCAATAATTTTAGTACCGTTGAAAAGCCTGCGCTATTGAATTCTGCTTTAAAGTCAGAAAGCACTCCCTTAGCTGCTAATTGCAACAGAACATTATTGTCCCCTTCAAATGTGGTAAAAATGTCAACATCGCCTTTTAGATCTGCAATACGGTTCTCTAACAAATACCCTTTGCCGCCACAGGCTTCTCTGCATTCTTGAATAGTGTTATTTGCATACCATGTAATAATAGATTTTAATCCTGCTACTTGTGTTTCTACTTGTCTTTTGTCGGGTTGAGACTCATCACAATAAACCTTCATCATTTTATCTAAGGTAATGTGATAGACATAAGCACTTGCGACTAAAGGTGTTAATCGCAATTGATGCGATGGATAATCCATCAATAAATCTTCTTGAATTTTAACACTATCATTAAACTGTCTTCTTTTCAATGCGTGTTTTATAGCTACGGTAAGTGCGAATTTCGCACCTCCTAGACCAGCTCTGGCAACGCAAATCCTTCCACCTACTAAGGTGCCTAACATGGTAAAAAACCTTTTATTCGGATTTTTTATTTCCGAATAATAATTTCCATTACCGAGAATTGTTCCATATTTATTTAACAAATTTACTTTAGGCACTGAAACCTGATTAAACCATATTTTTCCATTATCAACACCGTTTAGACCTAGTTTGTAGCCATTATCTTCAACTTCTATTCCTGGTAGTAATTCATGGTTTTCATTTCTTAGTGGAACTAAAATTGCATGAACTCCTTCATTTTTTCCATTAACGATTAGTTGGGCGAAAACAGAAGCCATTTTAGAATGCAATGCATTACCGATATATTCTTTATTGTCATTTTTCCCGGGAGTATGAATAACCAGTGTTTCTGTAGTGTGGTCGTATGTTGCTGTGGTCTTTATTCCTCGTACATTAGAACCATGACCTGTTTCTGTCATTGCAAAACACCCTAAGAGATTAGCAGAACCAGCATCGGTAAGGTACTTATCGTGATGTTTTTTAGTTCCTAATTTTTGAATACTACCTCCAAAAAGCCCGAATTGAACACCAAATTTTATTGCCAAACTCCCATCAACGAACATCATGTTTTCGAAAATTGAAGCGTAACCTTCCATGTCGCTTTTACCACCATAGGTTTCAGGGTAGGCCATAGCGCCATAACCCTTATCTGCTAAAAATTCTACTTGCTTTAAAACATGATTTCTGAACTCTTCTTTATTTCTGCGTATCTTCCAAGAAAATATGGGGTCTTTTAAAATTTGTCTAAAATTATCGACTACCTCCGCATGATTTCCTTTTAAAATTCTATCAATTTCTATAGCAGAATATTGAGCCGAGTTTTTATCTACATCGATATGAACATCGAATAAATGGTTGTAATGATTCGGTTGAATACCAAGATTAACTTCTATTTTTTTAATATGGTCATTCAATGCAATTCCGTTATGATAATGCGAAGCAACTTTCTGGCTAAATGCTGTTAAAGGATAGGTCTCATACTCTACTAATTTTACACCGCTGTTAGTGATGATTTGTTTCCAAGATTTGAATAATTGATTTTTAGGCGGATTTTTTTTATCCAACCAATTACGTAGTTGTTTTTTATCACTTTGGGTTAAAGAGATGTCCTCTGTTATAGCATTTTCAACGACATTAATTTCAGATGCTGATAATAGGTCGTCAGACCAGATAATATAAAATATGGCAATATATTGAAGAACTTCTGCGGTATAATTTTCTTTTGTCATACTATGAATTTACAATTTTTATGCCTAATTCTAATGAGTATATAATGCGCTGTATGTCTATTTGTTAAATTAAATTTAGAAAACTACCTACCAAAGAAGTTATATTGTGTTTGTATATCTTTGTGAGTATATGAATGAGCATTTAGACCCATCTGCTGAAGGTTTCTCAAATGAGGAATTGGATATTGAAAGAGCATTACGCCCAATTAATTTTGACGATTTTACAGGTCAAGAACAGGTGCTTGAAAATCTTAAGGTCTTTGTTGAAGCTGCCAATAGAAGAGGTGAAGCCCTTGACCATACCTTGTTTCATGGCCCTCCAGGATTAGGAAAAACCACTTTGGCCAATATCTTGGCTAATGAATTGGGAGTAGGAATAAAAATTACTTCAGGTCCTGTTTTAGATAAACCTGGTGATTTAGCAGGATTGCTAACCAATTTAGATGAACGCGATGTATTGTTCATAGACGAAATACATAGATTAAGCCCTATAGTTGAAGAATATTTATATTCAGCTATGGAAGATTTTAGAATTGATATAATGATTGAAACTGGGCCTAATGCCCGCTCTGTTCAAATTAATTTAAATCCGTTTACGTTGATTGGAGCAACTACCCGCTCGGGCTTATTAACTGCACCAATGCGGGCTAGGTTCGGTATTCAAAGTAGATTGCAATATTATTCAACAGAATTGCTTTCTACAATTGTTGAACGTAGTGCCGAAATATTACGTGTTCCAATTACCCAAGATGCAGCAATTGAAATTGCAGGAAGAAGTAGAGGTACACCTAGAATTTGTAACGCATTACTAAGAAGAGTTCGAGATTTTGCTGAAATTAAAGGTAATGGCTCCATCGATATGGAAATTTCAAAGTTCAGTCTTAAAGCTTTAAATGTTGATGCTCATGGTTTAGATGAGATGGATAATAAAATTTTGACTACAATTATCGATAAATTTAAAGGAGGCCCAGTCGGAATTTCTACATTAGCTACAGCAGTATCTGAAAGTTCAGAAACCATTGAGGAAGTGTATGAACCGTTTTTAATACAACAAGGTTTTATAATGCGAACGCCTCGTGGGCGTGAAGTAACTGAGCTTGCTTATAAACATCTCGGTCGTGTAAAGGGCGGAATTCAACCAGGGTTATTTTGAGTATTGATATAAAATCTAAATGGACCAATAGTATTAAAACCGAAGCCAAACGCCTCGGTTTTTTATCATGTGGTGTATCCAAATCTGATTTTTTGGAAGAAGAGGCACCAAGACTGGAAAAATGGCTCAACAATAATATGCATGGCGAAATGGGATATATGGAGAACCATTTCGATAAACGTTTAGACCCTCGTTTGTTGGTAGAAGGTTCTAAATCTGTGATTTCACTTCTTTTAAATTATTTTCCAGAAGAAACACAAGTAGCAGATACCTATAAAATTTCTAAATATGCATATGGCCAAGATTATCATCATATCATTAAATCCAAATTAAAACAATTACAAGAATTTATTACAGAAGAAATTGGTGAAGTCAACGGGCGTGCCTTTGTAGATTCTGCCCCTGTTTTGGATAAGGCATGGGCTGCTAAAAGTGGCTTAGGATGGATTGGTAAAAATAGTAACTTATTAACTCAGCAAGTAGGGTCTTTTTATTTTATTGCAGAGCTAATCGTTGATATAGAATTGGAGTATGATCATGCGGTGACAGATCATTGTGGAACTTGCACGGCATGTTTAGACGCCTGCCCAACGCAAGCAATTGTTGAGCCTTATGTCGTAGATGGTAGTAAGTGCATTTCTTATTTCACTATAGAATTGAAAAATGAGTTGCCCATTGATGTTAAAGGAAGTTTTGATGACTGGATGTTTGGTTGCGATGTTTGTCAAGATGTATGTCCTTGGAATCGGTTTTCAAAACCCCATAAAGAACCGTTATTCAACCCTAATCCTGAATTGCTCTCAATGACAAAAAAAGACTGGGAAGAAATTACTGAAGATGTTTTTCAAAAAGTCTTTAAAAAGTCTGCTGTAAAACGAACCAAGTTTGAAGGTCTAAGTAGAAATATCAAGTTTTTAAAATAAAATAGGTTACTCAATCGTTTTCGAAAGCTTTTGTTTCTTAGAAAGATTGTGCTAAGGCTTAATTATATTATATTGCTTATTGGTTAATATTGTGTAATTCTAAAATTATACAAGGTTCTAATAAGAATACTGTAATTCCTTATCTAGTTAAAGATTAATAAACGTAAATGAAAATAAAAAAACCGAGTCTTAGTTTTTGGCAGATTTTTAATATGAATGTTGGGTTTTTAGGAATTCAATATAGTTTCGGATTACAGCAAACAGCCATTAATCCTATTTTTTTATACTTAGGTGCACCTGAAGATATGCTTCCAATTCTAAATATTGCAGGACCAATTACTGGGTTAATTATTCAACCTATAATAGGTGCAATGTCAGATAAAACATGGTCAGAACGATGGGGTCGACGTAAACCCTTTTTTTTAATTGGTGCAATTTTGGGAAGTTTGTGCTTATTCGCTTTTCCAACCAGTCCTGTGTTATGGTTTGCCGTAGGACTTTTGTGGATTTTAGATGTGGGTAACAATATGGCCATGGAGCCGTATCGCGCATTTGTTGGTGATAAATTACCAGAAAAACAATTGAGTCTAGGGTATCAAATGCAAAGTTTGTTTGTCGGCGCTGGTATTCTTTTGGCCAATGGTTCTATTGTATTATTTCAATACTTATTTGGCGGTGAATCTGTAGAATTGGCAGGTACCATCCCTACTTGGTTGTATTACTCATTTTATATTGGTGCAATTCTTTCGATTACTACAATATTATGGTCTGTTTTAAAAACACCTGAAATTCCACCTACTTCCGATGAACTAGCAGATATTAATCAGGCAAAGGCTAAGCCTTTTGCCGAGCGTATCGCATTGCCTTTTATTGAAATTTCAGAGTCCATTAAGAAAATGCCGAAATTTATGTGGAAGCTTGGTGCGGTTTATCTTTTTCAATGGTATGCTTTGTTTATTTATTGGCAGTATACAACTCCGTTATTTAAACTAACAATGGGGTATTCTACCGGCGAAGCGGCATCTCAATCCGCACAAATGAGTTTAACCTATAATATTGTGACTATGCTTGTAGCTTTGGCTTTAGTGCCGTTGACACTAAAGTACGGAGGTAAAAAAGTGTATGCGTTAAGTTTGGTAGGTACGGCGATTGCCTTATTTGCAATTCCATTCATTCAAGACCCCATAATGGTATTAGTGCCAATGGTTCTTTTTGGTATTGGCTGGGCGGCAATGATGGGGATTCCTTACACCATGGTTTCAAAAGTGGTGCCTCAGGAAAGACGTGGTGTTTATATGGGAATATTAAATATGATGATTGTAATTCCTATGGGTGTTGAAACACTTACATTCGGCCCTATTTATAAGTATTTATTAGGTGGAAATGCCGTTAATGCGATGTTATTTGCAGGTGCGTTTTTCGTTATTGCAGCATTTTTTGCTATGCGTTTGAATGTAGATAAAAAGGAAGAAGCCTTGGAATTATAATTATTTTAATTCTTGCCGGTTCACTTTAGGGTAATATTTTTATTAATATAAATATAGCTTCTTTTCACGCTTCTATAAAGATTACCTTTAAATTTGTTTTTTTAAAATAGAAGAGCATGAGCAATGAAAAGCTAAGAAGGGAAGCACTTATTTATCACGCAAAACCACAACCTGGTAAGATAAAGATTGTACCAACAAAACCTTATAGTACACAACGAGATCTTGCTTTGGCGTATTCACCTGGCGTTGCAGAACCATGCTTGGAAATAGCTAAGGATAAAGAAAACGTTTATAAATATACTTCTAAAGGAAATTTAGTAGCCATTATTTCAAACGGTACGGCTGTTTTAGGTTTAGGTAATATTGGTCCTGAGGCTTCTAAACCGGTGATGGAAGGTAAAAGTCTTTTATTCAAGATTTTCGCTGACATCGATGGTATCGATATTGAAGTGGATACCGAGGACGTAGATAAATTTATTGAAACGGTAAAGATGATTGCTCCAACTTTTGGAGGAATTAATCTGGAGGATATAAAAGCTCCTGAGGCATTCGAAATAGAGCGTCGATTAAAGGAGGAACTCGATATTCCTGTGATGCATGATGACCAGCATGGAACTGCCATTATTTCTGCTGCGGCATTACTAAATGCATTAGAACTCTCCAATAAGAAAATGGAGAACGCCCGTATTGTAATCAGTGGTGCCGGTGCGGCGGCTGTTTCATGTACTAAACTGTATAAAGCTTTTGGGGCGAAGGCAGAGAATATTGTAATGCTCGATAGCAAAGGTGTAATTAGAAAAGATGCTGAAAATTTATCAGAATCCAAGAAAGAGTTTGCTACAGATAGAAAAATAGATACGCTTGATGAAGCCATGGTGAATGCAGATGTATTTGTTGGGCTATCCATTGCGAATGTAGTATCACCGGCGATGCTTACTTCTATGGCAGAGAATCCGATTGTTTTTGCAATGGCTAATCCGGATCCAGAAATCGCCTACGATTTGGCTGTTGCCACCCGTAAGGATATTATAATGGCAACGGGAAGATCTGATCATCCAAACCAAGTAAATAACGTGCTAGGTTTTCCATTTATTTTCAGGGGAGCTTTAGATGTTAGGGCAACCGCAATTAACGAGGCTATGAAAATGGCTGCTGTGAAAGCACTGGCCAATTTAACAAAACAACCTGTGCCAGAGCAAGTAAATATTGCATATGGTGAAACTAGGTTGACTTTTGGAAAAGAATATATAATTCCGAAACCTTTTGATCAACGTCTAATTTATGAGATACCCCCAGCTGTTGCCAAAGCGGCAATGGAAAGTGGCGTAGCAAAAGCACCTATTCAAGATTGGGACAAGTATCGAGAAGAATTAATGATGCGTTCTGGCAATGATAATAAAGTTGTTCGCCTATTGCATGGTAGAGCTCGTACTAATGCTAAGAGAATCGTATTTGCAGAGGCAGACCATTTAGATGTTTTAAAGGCGGCTCAGATTGTATATGACGAAGGTATCGCTATACCTGTGCTTTTAGGTAGAAAAGATATTATTTTAGAATTAAAGAAGGAATTGGAGTTTGATGCCGATTTGGCAATCATTGATCCAATGTCAGAAGAATTTGATGAGCGTCATATACGTTACGCTACTAAATATTGGGAAAGCCGTAAACGAAGTGGAGTTACTTTTTACAGTGCAAAAATAAAAATGCGTGAGCGTAATTATTTTGGAGCTATGATGGTTTTAGAAGGTGATGCCGATGGTATGATATCGGGTTATTCAAGAGCTTATCCAACAGTGGTGAAACCAATTTTGGAGGTAATTGGAAGGGCAGCTGGAGTGAAAAAAGTGGCTACTGTAAATATTATGATTACTGAAAGAGGGCCTTTGTTTTTAGCAGATACTTCTATAAATATTGAGCCAAATGCTGAAGAGCTAGCAGATATTGCACAAATGACTGCAAATGTAGCTTCTAACTTTGGATTTGATCCGGTTCTGGCGATGTTAAGCTATGCTAACTTTGGATCTTCTTCACATCCGAATGCAAGAAATGTTAGGGAAGCAGTTCGAATTTTGCATGAAAAAAAGCCTAACTTAGTTGTTGACGGTGAAATTCAGATAGATTTTGCGCTTAACAAGGAGTTGCATCAAAGTAAATTCCCATTTTCAAAACTTGCAGGAAAAACTGTAAACACATTGATTTTTCCAAATTTAGAATCGGCTAACATTACGTATAAATTGCTTAAAGAATTAAATAAAGCAGATTCAATTGGTCCGATTATGGTAGGTTTGAGAAAATCTGTGCATATCATGCAATTAGGGGCAAGTGTTGATGAAATAGTTAATATGGCTGCTGTTGCCGTCATTGATGTGCAAGAGCGCGAAAAGCGCAAAAAGGCAAAAGAGACAAAATAATTTTATTTAAAAGAAAAATAGAAATAGGGAAATAAGTTTGAAACTTGATTTCCCTATTTAATTTAAGGGCATATGATACATCACCTAAGGGGTAAATTGGTAGAGAAGAATCCAACACATATTATTATTGAATGTGGTGGAGTTGGCTATTTTGTGAATATATCATTGAATACGTTCTCTAAATTACCAGCACAGGAGAATATTTCCATATTTACCCATCTTCAAGTGAAGGAGGATTCTCATACCTTATATGGTTTTATGGAGAAATCTGAACGTGAAATTTTCAGATTGTTACTGTCAGTTTCAGGTATTGGTTCAAGTATTGCCAGAACAATGCTTTCTTCAATGTCACCATCTCAAATTAGAGATGCAATTGCTAATGGCGATGTCCCCGCGATTCAAGCAATTAAAGGAATTGGAGCTAAAACTGCCCAACGTGTAATTTTAGATCTTCGAGATAAGGTATTAAAAGTCTATGATATAGACGAACTTTCACTGAGTGCAAACAATACAAATAAAGATGAAGCGTTATCTGCTTTAGAAGTTCTAGGCTTCGCACGTAAACAGGCAGAACGGGTTGTCGATAAAGTGCTTAGTCAAGATTCTTCCTTAAGCGTAGAGAATATTATTAAACTCGCGCTGAAAAATTTGTAATAAGTTTAAAAAATCAGGGCAATTAAAAATCTTAAAACTTCTTTTAAGTATATCTTTCTATTCTGTATGTTTTTTGGTTCTATGGCGGTTGTTATGGCGCAAGAAACAGAGGAACAGGAAATTGATTCTGTAAAGACAGGATTTGATCTTGGTCGTATACTTCTTGAGAATCCAGATAGTATCGTTTCCAAATATATTTACGACCCAAAACTTGATCGTTATATCTATAATGAAAGCGTAGGGGATTTTAATATAGGATATCCAATAATTCTTACTCCTGATCAATATTTTGATTTTATAGAGAAAGAAGGTATTAAATCTTATTTTAAAGAAAAGTCCGATGCTTTTTCTGGCAGAAAAGCCGGTAGTGAAGAAGCACGTAAAAACTTACTTCCTAATTTTTATGTGAACAACAATTTTTTCACCTCCATATTTGGAGGTAATACTATAGAGATAATTCCACAGGGTTCTGTAGCTATGGATTTAGGTGTTATTTGGCAAAAGAACGATAACCCATCCCTTTCCCCGCGTAATAGAACCAATCTTTCATTCGATTTTGATCAGCGTATTAGTCTTAGTATGTTGGGTAAAATAGGAGAACGTTTACAGGTAACCGCAAATTATGATACCGAAGCAACTTTCGATTTTCAGAATATTGTAAAGCTTGATTATACGCCAACTGAAGATGATATTATTCAATCTATCGAAGTTGGTAATGTGAACATGCCTTTAAATAGTTCCTTAATTCAAGGAGCGCAGAGTCTTTTTGGTGTAAAGACCAAATTGCAGTTTGGTAAAACATCGGTAACTGCAGTATTTTCTGAACAACGTTCGCAAAATAATACGGTAGTTGCTCAAGGCGGCGGTACGTTAAACGAATTCTCATTGACCGCTTTAGATTATGATGAGAACAGACACTTTTTCTTATCTCAATATTTTAGAGATAATTATGATCGTGCACTTTCAACGTATCCATATATACAAAGTCAAGTTCAAATTACACGTATAGAAGTTTGGGTTACCAATAGAAGTCAACAGACATTGAATGTGCGAAATGTTGTTGCGATTCAAGATTTAGGAGAGTCTAATAGAGACAAAACTAGAGTTGGAATAAATAATGGAAGTGGAGCAAATTTCTTTAATGGAGTTGGCGATTTAAGACCAAGAAACAATGCAAACGATTATGATCCGGCATTAATTGGAAATGGAGGTGCATTAAACGATAATATTAGAGAAATAGCAACTGTAGAAGGCGGTTTTAATGCTGCAAGTTTTTCTGGAGGGTATAGTCCGAACCAAGGTTTTGATTATGCGTTATTGGAGAACGCTAGAAAATTGGAGCAGGGCAGAGATTTTGAGTACAATACCCAATTAGGTTATATTTCTTTAAACCAAAGATTAAGCAATGATGAGGTATTAGGAGTCGCTTTTCAATATACTTTTCAAGGTGAAGTATTTCAGGTTGGTGAATTTGCGAACGGCGGGTTAGAAGCTACTACGGTTTCACAAGGTGCAAATCCTATTATTGAGAACAATACCCTTGTACTTAAATTATTAAAAAGTAATATTACCAACATCAACGATCCTATTTGGGATTTGATGATGAAGAATATATATGCTACCGGTGCATTTCGTTTGAGCGAAGACGATTTTAAGTTGAATATTTTGTATTCTGATCCTACGCCTAGAAACTATATTACACCTGTTGAAGAAGGTCCTGGTTCAGGTTGGCCTGAAGGCTTGGAGGAGCGTATTCTTTTGAACGTCTTTAATCTAGATAGATTAAATGTATATAATGATATTCAACCAGGTGGTGATGGTTTTTTTGATTTCGTAGCCGGTCAGACTATAGATGTACAAGGTGGTCGTATTATTTTCACGAAAGTAGAACCGTTTGGTCAATTTCTATATGAACAATTAGAGAACGGTAACAGTGGTCAATATAATAATACATCTGGGTATAATGCTAACCAAGAGCAATATGTCTTTAGAGACATGTATGAACTGACGAAGGCTGCTGCATTACAAGATCCAGAAAAAAATAAGTTCTTATTAAAAGGTAATTATAAATCAGAAGGTAGTAACGGTATTCCTATTGGCGCATTCAATGTTCCGCGAGGATCTGTACGGGTTACTGCAGGAGGTCGACAACTGCAAGAGGGAATTGATTATACCGTAAATTACCAAGCAGGAACCGTACAGATTTTAGATCCTAGTTTAGAGGCTTCTAATGTTCCTATCAATATTTCTGTAGAGAACAATGCAGTGTTTGGTCAACAAACACGTCGATTTACAGGTGTAAATGTTGAGCATCAAATCAGTGAAAAATTTGTTCTGGGTGGTACCTTGTTAAACTTAAATGAACGTCCGTTAACACAAAAATCCAATTACGGGGTTGAACCGGTTAACAATACTATTTTCGGACTAAACGGTAATTTTTCTACCGAAGTACCTTGGTTGACACGTATGGTTAACAAGCTTCCAAATATCGATACCGATGTTCCATCGAATGTATCCATTAGGGCTGAGATGGCCATGTTAAAACCTAGTTCTCCGAAAAATGCAGACTTCGATGGGGAAACAACTACTTATTTAGATGATTTTGAAGGTGCTCAAGCATTAATAGATATTAGAGCTTCGTTAGGTTGGTCTATATCAAGTATGCCTTTAGAGTTTGGAAACGGAGGTCAACTTTTCGGTAGTTCTCCTGACGATGCAGACAACTTATTAAATGGTTATGGTAGGGCTAAATTATCATGGTATACCATAGATCCTATCTTTTATACCAATCAAAGACCTGCAGAAATAAGTGATGATGACGTTTCTACAAACCCTACGCGTAGAATATATATCGATGAAGTTTTTCCACAGACCGATGTTGCTCAAGGTCAAACTCAGGTGCAAACTACCTTAGATATGGTGTACTATCCATCAGTAAAAGGACCTTATAATAACAACCCAAATTTTAATGTTGATGCACCTAGTGAAAAATGGGGTGGTATGATGCGCTCACTAAGTAGTACCGATTTTGAGCAAAGTAATGTGGAGTTCGTTCAGTTTTGGGTAATGGATCCGTATGTAGATGGTATTGCATCAGGTTCAGGAGAACTAGTACTAAATTTAGGTAATATTTCAGAGGATATTTTACGTGATGGTAAAAAGCAATATGAAAATGGATTACCGGGAGTAGATAGTAACGATTTTATAGCACCTACCTCATGGGGCGAAGTACCTGCAACACAATCTTTAGTTTATGCATTTGATGCTAGTGAGGCTAATAGAAGTTTGCAAGATATTGGTTTTGATGGATTGAATGATGTTAACGAAAGTTCAGTTTTTACGAATAATAATGGTAGTGATCCAGCCTTGGATAATTACTCTTATTATTTGAATAGAGAAGGAAGCATCTTAGAAAGATATATAGATTTTAATAGTCCTGAAGGTAACTCACCCGTTTCTGTAACAAATACCGATAGAGGTTCTACAACGTTACCTGATGTTGAAGATATCGATAGAGATTTAACTATGAATACGGTCAATAGTTATTACGAATATCGAATAGCGATTAAACCTAACACATCAATTAATGATAAATATGTAACCGATATTAGAGAAGGTGTAGCTAGTGGTACTAGAATACCAAATGGAGATGATGTAAATTATAGATGGATTCAGTATAAAATTCCATTAAGTGATTTTAGCGATGCTGTTGGTGGAATCACTGATTTTAGGTCAATAAGCTTCATGAGAATGTACATGACGGGTTTTAATAATCCTACTGTACTTCGTTTTGCAACCTTAGATTTGGTTAGGGGAGATTGGCGTACGTATACTAAAACATTACAAGATAAAGATGTAGATAATGATCCTTCCGATGATGGTACGACCTTAGATGTAAATACGGTAAATATTGAAGAAAATAGCAATAGAACGCCTATTCCATATATATTACCACCTGGTGTTATTAGAGAGCAATTAAACAACAACAATACAATTATCCGTCAAAATGAACAATCTCTTTCTTTATTGGTAGAGAATTTAGAGCCTCGAGATTCTCGTGGTGTATTCAAGAATTTAAATATCGATATTCGTCAGTATAAGAATTTGAAAATGTTCATGCACGCTGAAAAAATTGTAGATAGTGATTATGCAGATACGTCTACACCATTGGTTGGTTTCTTAAGAATGGGAACAGATTTCTCGCAAAACTTTTATCAAATAGAACTTCCGTTAGAATTTACTCCCTTTACAGCTGTTTCGGATAGTGAGGTATGGCCAGAAGCAAATGAGATGAATATTGCCCTTAGTGATTTGAACAAAGTGAAGTCTCTATGGATATCTGATGGTGATTTAAGTGATATTCGATTTTTCGAAGTAGAGAACGGTGAAGTCATTCCAGTAAATGAATTCGATGTTCGTACATCTGGAAGAATAAGAATTGGAATAAAAGGTAATCCTTCGTTGGGTAGTATTCGTACCATAATGGTGGGTATTAAGAACCAAGATATTTTACCCGCTAGAGGTGAGGTATGGTTCAACGAACTTCGTCTTGCCGGTTTAGATAATAATGGAGGTTGGGCTGCCATTGCTGCCATTGATGCCAATATTGCCGATTTTGCAAATATCAGTGCAACTGGTAGTAAGAGTACTTCTGGTTTTGGTTCTATTGATCAAATGCCAAATGAACGTGCTCGTGAAGACGCCATTTCTTATGATGTTGTTACGAATGTTAATGTGGGTCAATTACTTCCTAAAAAATGGGGAATTCAGTTACCGTTCAACTACGGAATATCTGAGCAGGTAATTACTCCTGAGTTTGACCCGGTATATGATGATTTAAAACTTGAGGATAGAATAGCCGCTGAAGATACACAAGAAGGAAAAGACGATGTTTTAGAACAAGCGGAAGATTATACAAAGAGAACAAGTATTAATTTAATAGGAGTTCGTAAGGACCGTGGAGAAGAGGCCGATGCCAATTTTTATGATATTGAAAACTTCACTTTTAACTATAGTTATAACGAAACAGATCATCGCGATTTTGAAATTTCACAATTAAGGGACCAAACGGTGAATACCGGTTTTGTGTATAACCACAGTTTTGAACCTTTAGAGGTTGCTCCATTTGCAAAAAAAGATTCACTTTTTACAGGTAAGTACTGGCAATGGCTAAAAGATTTAAATTTAAACCTATTACCATCGACCATTGGGGTGAACTCCAACATTAATAGACAGTTTAATTCACAGCGATTTAGAGATGTGTATCAAGAGAATGAGGATAGAATTCAATTACCAGAATTGCAACAACGTAATTATCTATTTAATTGGCAGTATGCGGTTAATTATAATCTAACTAAATCATTACGATTAAATCTTACGGCATCGAACAATAATATTGTTCGTAATTACCTTAATGATGATGAGCCCTTAGAATCGGTAGATAGAATTAACAATGCGCTAGGGTTATGGGACGGTTTCTTTGATATTGGTGAGCCAAACAGGCATTCACAACAGATGCAATTAAATTATGAAGTTCCTTTTGCAAAAATACCTGCTTTAGATTTTATTAGTACACAATATACCTACACCAGTAATTTTGATTGGCAACGTGGCGGCGATGCTATTCTAGCGGTGGTAGGTAGTGATGTCAATACCGTCCAGAATGCAAATACGCATACCATTACATCATCATTGACCTTACAAAAATTCTATGATATGATAGGGCTGAAAAAGCGCGCAGCTCCAAAAGCACCTACCGCCGGACCAATTAGAAGGGATAAAGCAGGAGTGCCAGCAGAGGATCAAGCAAAGATTAAGGGTAAGACAAGTGATATGTTCAATACAGTAGTTGATATAGTTACTATGGTTAAAAGATTGAACCTTAACTACAGTGAGAATAATGGTACAGTACTACCTGGGTATACGCAATCGGTTGGGTTTATGGGTACCGCCCGGCCAACAATAGGTTTTGTTTTCGGTAGTCAGGCTGATGTTCGTTTCGAAGCGGCTAAAAATGGTTGGTTAACAAATTTTCCGGAATTTAACGAGCAATTCATTCAAAGAACAAATAAGCAATTAAATATTACTGCTACAGCACAACCGACAAAAGATATTACTATTGATTTGGTTGCTGATAGACAATATTCAGACAGTTATCAAGAAAACTTTAATGTTGAAGATCAAGAATATAATGTGCAGTTGGGTAACAACTATGGTAGCTTTAGTATTTCTACCATGATGATTGGTACCGCATTTGGTAAAAGTGATGAGTTTGATTCAAGTACTTTTCAGCAGTTTAAGGAAAATAGAATTACGATAGCAAATAGATTAATTGCTGATAGGTCTCAACCATTCGGTAATCCAGATGATGATGGTTTTCCACAATTGTATGGCAAAACCCAGCAAGAAGTTTTATTGCCTGCATTCTTTGCAGCGTATACAGGGCAAGATGCTAGTCGTGTTAACTTAGACACGTTCAGAGATATACCAATTCCTAACTGGAGCATAAAGTATACAGGGTTGATGAAGAGCAAATGGTTCAAAAAGAAATTCAAACGGTTTTCTTTAAGTCATGGATATCGTTCTTCATATAGTATTAACTCGTACCAGACGAATCTTGAAAAGGTTCAGTTACGTAATGATGGTTTGCCTCAAGTTGATCCTGAAAATGGCGATTTGTTGTCAGATTTAATTTTGAATAACGTAGTGCTTACAGATCAATTTAATCCGCTAGTACGGGTAGATTTTGAGATGAAAAACTCTATCAGTATTTTGGCCGAGGTTAGAACAGATAGGGCTTTATCACTAAGTTTTGATAACAACCTTATGACTGAAATAAATGGTAAAGAATATACGGTAGGTATGGGGTATCGATTTAAAGATGTCAAATTTGTGACAAATATTGGTGGAAATAAAACGAGATTAAAAGGAGATTTAAATTTGAAGGCCGACGTAACATTGCGTGATAATATTACTATTATTAGAAATCTAGATATTAACAACAATCAAATAACTTCGGGGCAAAATTTAATGTCACTTAAATTTACTGCAGATTATGCACTTAGTAAGAACCTGAATGCTTTGTTCTTTTATGATCATTCTTTTTCGAAATTTGCGGTTTCTACTGCATTTCCACAAACTACAATTAATACAGGGTTTACCATACGCTACAATTTCGGTAATTAATAAAAGACTCAATTAGTCTTAGAAATATTCTATTATCAAGATTTCAATTCAAACTATAACATCGGTTAATTTTTTGATAAGCTAATTGGAATACTATACATTTGCCGAAGTAAAAAAATAATAAACGATTATAATGAATATACCAGCTGAATTAAAGTATACAAAAGACCACGAATGGGTAAAGATTAACGGTGATATTGCAACCGTAGGTATTACTGATTTTGCCCAAGGTGAACTAGGTGATATTGTTTATGTAGAAGTAGACACCTTAGATGAAACTTTAGAACGTGAAGCAATTTTCGGAACTGTTGAGGCTGTAAAAACTGTTTCAGATTTATTTTCTCCCTTATCTGGTGAAATAATTGAATTCAATGAATCGCTTGAAGATGAGCCAGAAAAAGTTAATTCTGACCCTTATGGTGATGGATGGATGGTGAAAATAAAGTTTAGTGATGCTAGTCAATTAGATGATTTGTTAAGTGATTCGGCATATAAAGAAATTATAGGTGGTTAAAAACCTTGTTTTTAAAGTACTATTCATAAGCTGGATGATGTTTGTAACATTTTTCAGCTTATTTTCTTTTTCAGATGTAGATACTTCTCGGTTCAACATTCCACATATAGACAAGGCGGTTCATTTCACCTTTTATTTTCTAATGGTCGTGTTGGCTTATTTGGCAAAAACCAAGGGAGAATTTAAAACAAATGGGACGCTTAAGCTGCTGTGGTACATCGTTTTATTTGCCATAGTTTACGGCATAATTATTGAAGTGATACAACATATAGCTACCGATGATAGACATGGTGATCCGCTTGACGCATTGGCCAATTCTACCGGAGCTATAGTAGGAATGTTGGTCCTACGATTTTTGTTTTTTCGAAAGTCATCGTTAAAATGAAAATATTAATTGCATTTTTATAGAATATTTAGTTAAATTAGCAATCACTAAAATGAATATATATGGAACCTAAAAAGAATCCTAAGGCGGATTTAACGAAGAACAGTAGTCTTTATTTTGTTATCGGATTGTTCGCGGTAATGCTATTTACTTATGTGGCATTTGAGTGGAAGACTTATGATGAAGTCAATGATTATGATATTTCTATGAATGTGGATGACCTTTTAGATGAGGAGGTTCCTATGACCGAACAGATTAAAACTCCACCACCACCACCACCACCAGCAGCACCTGAAATTATTGAGGTTGTAGAAGATGAAGAAGAGGTTGAAGAAACTGTAATTGAGTCTACTGAAACTAGTCAAGAAGAAGAAATCGTTGAGGTTGACGATGTAATTGTTGATGAAATTGAAGAAGATGTAGATGTACCTTTCGCTGTAATTGAAGATGTACCGATTTTTCCAGGTTGTGAAAATGAGAGCGATAAGAGAGCTTGTTTCAATTCAATGATTCAAAAGCACATTGGTAAAAACTTTCGCTACCCAGAAATAGCACAAGAAATGGGCGTTCAAGGTAGGGTTAGTGTTATGTTCGTTATTCAAAAAGATGGTAGCATCGGTAACATTAGAATGCGTGGGCCAGATAAAAACTTAGAGGCTGAGGCCGCTAGGATTATTGGTAAACTACCGAAAATGACACCTGGTAAGCAAAGAGGTAGAGCAGTACGTGTACCTTTTAGTATTCCAATTAACTTTAAATTACAATAGTTCATAAAGCTATTTTATAATATAAAAAAATCCCGAGCTACTAGCTCGGGATTTTTTTGTTTTTAATGGCTACTACTACTTTTTTAAACTGGTATAAAATGTACTTCTCAATTTTTCAGGATTGATGAAGCCAGTTCCATAATCAGTATCATATGCGCCAGAAATAGAAGTGTCCGTTTTAATTTGCTCTAATGTTTTTCCTGATTCTATTGCTTTTAAAGTGTTATTCTTAATGTTCTCTAACATGGCAATGTAAGTGGTAAGTTCTTTTTTATTCGATGGTCGGCCGTGACCAGGTATTATAACCGTATGGTCATCAATTAGTATTAAAGCCTTCTTTTGTGCGGTAATATAACCATCAACGCTTCCACCGTTATCTAAATCAATATAAGGATAGCGTCCTGAAAAGTAGGTATCACCCATATGCAGGACATTGTTTTTCATGAAATATATCATAGCATCACCATTAGTATGGGCATTATGTACGTGAAATGCCATTATGGTTTCATCGTCTAAATATATTTTAAGCTCTTCAGAAAAACTTATTTCAGGTAAAATGTCTTTACTAAGTTCAGGTTCTTCAATAATTCTCTGTTCTAGGCTTTTTCGAACATTATCTTGGGCAATTAAATTTGTTGTATTGGTGTTGAATTCTGCATTCCCTCCCGTATGGTCCCCGTGCATATGTGTGTTGAATAAATAGGTTATAGGTTTGCTGGTTATTGTTGCTATCGCTTGTTTTATTTTCGGACTTAGTCTCGCAAACTGATCATCGATCATAAATGAGTTGGTCGCATTTACATAGAGTCCGATATTGCCACCTTGCCCAGTAAGCATATATACTTCACTAGTAAGGGTATCTATGGTAATTGTAACTTTATCTTCTTGGCCCAAAGTAATTGTTGAGATAAGCATAAGTGTCGCTAGAGTGTAAATAGATTTTAATTGTTTCATTTTTAAGGGATAAGAAGTTATTTTGAATACTTTCAAATATACTAGAAATAAAGGTTTAAGGTTGCAGAAATATGACTAGGGGGTTATCTTTGCTGATCTATTTAAATGAAATATGAAAACGGCCGTTAGTTCGACAAAAAATAGTGCGCTAGCATTAATTTTTGACGATTTTAAGGAGATTACCAAAGCTAGGTTGGCAATTAGTGTCGTTTTTTCTTCGATTGCGGGGTATTTTTTAGGGGCCTATGAAATTCAATGGGTTCAGGTGTTGTTATTGGCATTTGGAGGGTATTGTATGGTTGGCGCGAGTAACGCATACAATCAAGTTATAGAGAGAGATTTAGATGCTTTAATGAAGCGTACTAAAAATAGGCCTATTCCTACTGGTAGAATTTCTGTCAAGTCAGCAATGACAATGGCAATTGTTTTAACCTTGCTTGGTGTAATGGCATTATATGTATTGAATCCTAAAACGGCAATGTTTGGGGCTATTTCTATATTTCTTTACACCAGTGTTTATACTCCGTTGAAAACTATAACCCCATTGGCGGTTTTTGTTGGCGCTATTCCTGGGGCGATTCCATTTATGCTAGGATGGGTTGCTGCTACTGATGATTTTGGTATAGAGCCAGGAACATTATTTATGATTCAATTTTTTTGGCAATTTCCTCATTTTTGGGCATTAGGATGGATGTTAGATGACGATTACCGAAGTGGTGGATTTAAAATGTTGCCGACCGGTAAAAAAGATACCGCTACTGTACTGCAAATAATCATGTATACGATATGGATGATGGTCGTATCGGTTATACCTGTTTTTGGTATTACGGGTAGATTACAATTATCAGTTATAGCTGCTGTAATTGTATTTTTAATGGGGGCTGTGATGTTGGGCTTTGCCTTTAAGTTATATTCGAAAAGGGACAATGCTTCTGCAAGAAAATTAATGTTAGCAAGCGTCAGTTATATAACTTTGATGCAAATAGTATATGTAATAGATAAATTTTTAGGTTAATATGGATTTGACACAAGGAACGGAGCAAGAGAAAAATGCCAGAGCGAAAAAAATGATGCTTTGGTTTGGAATCGTGAGTTTGTTAATGGGGTTTGCTGGTTGGACAAGTGCTTACATTGTCAGTAGCTCAAGAGAAGATTGGTCTAGTGATGTGTCTTTGCCACAATTTTTTATATATAGCACTATTGTCATTATTATTAGCAGCTTTTGTTATATGTTGGCAAAAAACGCTATTAAAGAAGGGCAGTCTAGTAAGGGTACTCTTTGGTTATGGATAACGTTTGCGTTAGGTATTGCCTTTATTGTACTTCAATTTTCTGGTTTTTCAGAAATGGTAGCGCAGGGATATTATTTTACAGGCCCAACAAGTAGTATAAAAATGTCTTATGTTTTTCTTATCGCCATGGTACATATTGTCCACGTTATAGCGGGAATGATTTCACTATTGGTTGTATTATATAACCAAAGCAAAGGGAAATATAATAAAGAGAATTATTTAGGAGTTACCTTAGGGGCTACTTTTTGGCATTTTTTAGATTTGTTATGGGTCTATTTGGTGATATTTATGACCTTTGTTAAATAAAAAGTGTCTCAAAATAAGTTTTGACTCAAATTGCGCTTTTATATAGTTCAAAAAAATGTAAATTTGCTAAAGTTTTATTAAAACGATAATCAGTATATGGATTCTACGGTGACAACGGGAACGGAAACAAGCGTATGGGGTGGAGGCAATCAACCTTTAGGAGCAAGCTACGGTAAATTAATGATGTGGTTTTTCCTTGTGTCGGATGCGTTAACTTTCTCAGGATTTTTAGCAGCTTACGGCTTTTCAAGATTTAAATTTATAGAAACGTGGCCAATTGCCGATGAGGTATTTACCCACGTTCCATTTTTTCATGGTAATTATCCCATGATTTATGTTGCTTTCATGACCTTTATTTTGATTATGTCATCGGTAACGATGGTATTAGCTGTAGATGCTGGCCATAAAATGAAGCAAAATGCAGTTATTTGGTATATGTTCGCTACCATTATTGGAGGTGCTATCTTCGTTGGTTCACAAGCATGGGAATGGGGAACTTTTATCAAAGGTGATCATGGTGCTCTAGAAACTAAAGGTGGTAGAATCTTACAATTCGTAAAAGCAGATAGTGGGGAAAGAGCTTCATTGTCAGATTTTGCTGTTACAATACCGGGAGAAAGAGTCATACACGAAAGAAAGAATGGTCTGTGGTTCTTTGATGAACCAACATTAACTAGTTTTTCTCTAGAAGAGGTTGTTGAAGGTTTTAAGGCAAATCCTAATATTTTAATTAGAACAGAAGTAATTACTGAAGAAGGTGAGAAAACCCTTTTAGATAGACAAGCTTCATTAAAGAAATTAGCAGATGCAACGCAAGTTGTTGAAGGTGCCAACTTAATTCATAATGAGTATGGTAGCAGGCTATTTGCAGATTTCTTCTTCTTTATAACTGGTTTTCACGGGTTTCACGTTTTTTCTGGTGTAGTGATTAATATTATCATATTCTTTAATGTTATTCTTGGTACATATGAACGAAGAGGACATTATGAAATGGTTGAGAAAATTGGGTTGTACTGGCACTTTGTAGATTTAGTATGGGTATTCGTATTTACCTTTTTCTACCTGGTTTAGTCTTTCTAAAAGATTGTATAATTACGATAGATTTATTTAATAGATTACAGTAAAATGGCACACGGACATAAATTAGAAATTTTTAGAGGACTTGTAAAGTTCAAATCTAACACACAGAAAATTTGGGGAGTATTAGCTTTCTTGACCTTAATTACAGCTGTAGAAGTTGTTCTAGGTATTATGAAGCCAGAAGCTTTAACAGATACGCATGTATTAGGCATGAAGTTGTTAAACTGGATATTCATTATACTTACCTTGGTTAAAGCGTATTATATTGCTTGGGACTTTATGCACTTACGTGATGAAAAGTCTGCCTTAAGAAGAGCTATTGTTTGGACACCAATATTCTTAGTGTTGTATTTAGTATTTATTCTACTGGTTGAAGCAGATTATATATACAACGTATACAGAGATAGCTTTATTTCTTGGAATTTCTAAGCTATTATTAACAGAATTAAAAGACGGTTTTATAACCGTCTTTTTTATTTTTGTATAGTTTCTATTGTAATAGATATTCAATCGGGGTTAACTAATTTGACCGATAATTTTTCTTCTTGATTTATGAAAAAGGCCTTTGTTCTTATTGTCTTGTTTGTGCTTCCAATCGTTGCCTATTTATTTTTTGCTTCTGGGGTCAATAACTTTGGGAAGTTGCCCGTGCTTACCGAGAATGTGAAGGAAATAGATTTTTCAAAAGATATAAGGTTTAAGGATAAAATTACTGTTTTAGGATTTTTGGGCACAAATGTAGATTCGAGAAAAGGAAACGCATTTAATCTAAACCAAAAGATTTATAAACGATTTCATGAATTTAATGATTTTCAGTTTGTAATGGTTGTACCAAATGGTACTGAAGATAAAGTAGATGAGATTAAAAAAGAGCTTACCACCTTGTCTGAAATTGACAAATGGAATTTCGTATTTGCCACTCAAGAGGAAATAATGGCCTTATATTCTAGCCTTAAAACAGATATTCAATTAGATGATAGATTGGGTACTTCTTATGTTTTTATAATTGATAAAAATTTTAAGCTTAGAGGTAGGACTAAAGATGAGGATGAAGGCACGAAATACGGTTTCAATTCAAATTCTGTTGCTGATTTGAACAATAAAATGGTAGATGATATAAAGATAGTTTTGGCAGAATATCGTCTTGCCTTAAAAAAGAATAATACCGAAAGAATTAAGTGATGAATAAGAAGTATACGTATGTCTGGGTATCATTAATAATTCTAATTTTTGGTATAATTGTTATTCCACGAATAGTAGAAAGATTATCATCAAATACGGTTGTAGAAAACGACCGTCTTAATGTATCCGTTCAAAATGATAAATTGGGTTATATTTTATTAGATGGTAAAAAGCGAAAAGTGCCATCATTTGAATTTATCAATCAAGATAGTATTGTAGTTAGTGATAAGGATTATTTAGGTAAAGTTTATGTAGTAGATTTCTTTTTTACAAGATGCCCTAGTATATGTCCAGTAATGACTACTAACCTTGTTGATATACAAAGGAATTTTAAGGGAAATAAAAATTTCGGTATTGCTTCATTTAGTATCACTCCAGAGTTTGATACACCACAGGTATTAAGAACCTATGCCGAGAAATATAAAATTCAAAAATCTGGTTGGAATTTATTGACGGGTGATAAGGATGCTGTATATGAATTGGCAAATGCTGGTTTCAATATATTTGCTGCAGAAATGCCAGATGTTCCAGGGGGTTTTGAACATTCTGGGTTGTTTGCATTGGTAGATAAGGAAGGCTATATAAGGTCTAGAAAAGATGAATTTGGAAATCCTATAGTGTACTATAGAGGAGCTATTTTAGAGAAAGACGGGGCTAATGATCAAGGCGAGCCCGAAGAGATAGGTATTTTAAAAAGTGATATTCAAAAGTTGTTAAAAGAGTAAAGTCATAAATATGCAAGTGAACGTGTCAGACGAACGAAAATTTAATCGATTGATAACAGTGGTTTCAATTGTTATTCCTGTGGTAGTTGCTATACTTTTTGGAGTTAAAATTCCTAATGTAGAACCACTGTCGTTCTTGCCTCCAATCTATGCGACTATAAATGGCGTTACTGCTGTTTTATTATTGGTAGCTGTATGGGCAATTAAAAATGGTAATGAGAAACTTCATCAAAATTTAATGACAACAAACATAGTTTTGTCATTGTTGTTTCTGATAATGTATATTGCATATCATATGACTTCAGACTCTACTTCTTTTGGTGGTGAAGGTGTTATTCGTTACGTATATTATTTTATATTAATAACACATATCGTATTGTCTATTGCATTAATTCCTCTTGTTCTGCGTACCTATTCAATGGCCTATTTAAAGAAATTCGAAGACCATAAAGCATTGGCGAAATATACTTTTCCTGTTTGGTTGTATGTTGCAATTACTGGTGTCGTGGTCTACCTAATGATATCACCTTACTATGTATACTAAACGGACAATATTTATACTTATAGCGATGCTTATAGTAGTGCCATTTGATGCAGAAGCACAATGTGCCATGTGTAGAGCGGTATTAGAAAGTGAATCGTCTGGTAAAGCTGCCGAAGGTATAAATAACGGTATTGTTTATTTGATGGCAATACCCTATGTTTTGGTCGCCGGATTGTTCTATTTTATCTATAGAAAAATGCGGACATAAACTAATTTTTGTAATTTTTACATTAATAGTGTAACATTCTTGCGTCTGGTTAGTCTTATGATTGTGTGATATTTAAATTGCATTCATCAATCAATCAAATTAATCAATCTCATGTTCGATCTAGAACGTTGGCAGGAAATCTTCGATACTATTCGCAAAAATAAATTGCGAACTTTTCTCACGGGACTTTCCGTGGCTTCAGGAATATTTATTTTGGTTATTTTATTGGGTTTCGGGCAAGGAATGCAAAATGGTATTGCCAAAGAATTTGAACAAGATGCAGCAACTAGTGTTTGGGTTTGGCCTGGTGTTACCACAATTGAATTTAAAGGGATGAACCCTGGTAGACCTATTCAATTACGAAATGAGAATTATGAGTTTGCAGCTACTTTATTAGAAGACCAAATAGAGAATAAGTCGCCAAGAATATTCGTGCGAAATTCATTTGTCAACTACGGTAATGAATCTTTAGCATATAATGTACAAGGCGTATCTCATCAATTTCAATTCATAGAGAATGAATTTATTTCGCAAGGTAGATTTTTGAATCAGCAAGATGAAGATACTAGGGCAAAGGTTGCCATTATCAGCAACAAAATAAATCGAGAAGTATTTAAAGAATTGGAAAGTCCTGTAGGAGAGGTTTTAGATATATCTGGTATATCTTTTAAAATTGTCGGGGTGTATGGTGATATTGGCGGTGAACGTGAAGAAGACCGTATTTATATTCCTATAAGTACCGCACAACAAGTTTTTAATGGGGCAGATAAATTGAACAACTTGTCCTATACATTACCGCCAGTAGAAGATTTTGAAGCTGCGGTGGCACAATCTATCAAGTTTAAGAACGACCTTAAATCTTACCTACAAAAAGCACATACCGTAGCTCCTGATGACACAAGTGCCATTCAGATTTATAATCCTATGGAAGAAGCTAAGCGCTTTTATTCCCTAATGGGCGGAATCAAATTTTTCTTTTGGTTTGTAGGGGTGTGTACAATTATTGCCGGTATTGTTGGGGTAAGTAATATTATGCTAATAGTAGTGAAAGAACGAACTAGAGAAATCGGTATTCGAAAAGCATTGGGAGCTAAACCTTGGTCGATTGTTGGAATGATTTTGCATGAAGCTATTTTCATCACTGCAATCGCTGGATTTACCGGACTTATTTTAAGTATGGGATTATTGGAGATTGTAGGCCCACATGTTGAAGTAGATTATGTGCTTAACCCTTCGGTTGATTTTAACGTTGCGCTTACCACTGTTTTTGTTTTGATTTTTGCAGGTGCCGTGGCTGGTTTTTTTCCTGCATGGCGTGCGGCCAAGATTCAGGTTATTGAAGCTTTAAGGGATCAATGATATAGAAGTTATTCATTTATATGATGGTATTATGGCAGTTGTACCAATAATTAATAAAACTTAAGCATGTTCAACAAAGACCGTTGGAAAGAAATAATGGAAGTTTTGTCTAGCAATGTTTTTAGAACATTAGCTACTTCTTTTGGTGTGGGTTGGGGTGTATTTATTTTAATTATACTACTTGCAGCGGGAAAAGGATTGGAAAATGGTATTCGGGCAGATTTTGGTGATATTGCCACCAATACCATGTTTATGTGGTCTAGAAATACTACAATACCCTATAAAGGATTACCAAAAGGTAGACGCTTTAATTTTAAATTAGAAGATGTACAGGCTATAAAGGACAACGTGCCGAACCTTCGGTTTATATCTCCTAGAAATCAATTAGGAGGTTTTGGTGGTGGTAATAATGTTGTACGAGGTTTAAAAACAGGTGCTTTTAATGTGTATGGCGATTATCCGCAGATTATACGGCAAGAGCCAATGACAATTACTTCAGGCAGGTTTCTTAATCAAAATGATATTGAGGAAAAACGCAAAATCGCTATCATCGGCGATGGGGTAAAAAATGAACTATATGGGCAAGGTGAAAATGTTATAGGTACATACGTAATTATACAAGGTGTCAATTTTATGGTGGTAGGTACCTATCAGAAGAAAAGTGATGGCGGTGGTGAAGAAGGCCAAAAAGAAATATTTGTTCCCTTTACGGCTTTTTCACAAGCATTTAATACAGCTAATGATGTAGGTTGGATGGCAATTACGGCTAAAGATGGTAGTTCAATTTCTAATTTAAAAGAAAAAATTGTAGATGTTGTTAAAGAGAGCCGTAAGATTCATCCAGATGATAAGCGTGCCGTTGGCTATTTTGATTTATACGAACAATTCAATAGGGTAGAAAGCTTGTTTGGAGCATTGCGTTGGGTTGCATATTTTGTAGGTGTTCTGGTATTATTATCGGGCATTATAGGGGTAAGCAATATTATGTTGATAGTTATTAAGGAGCGAACCAAAGAAATTGGTATTAGAAGGGCATTGGGAGAAGCACCTTGGTCTATCAAAAAACAAATTCTTATGGAATCTATATTTCTAACCATTATATCAGGTATGGTTGGTATAATTTTCGGAGCGGTATTTATATATGGGGTAAATGCAGTGCTCGATTCTGTAGGTCCAGTAGATATGTTTGTAAACCCCAGTGTAAGTTTGGGTGTGGTAGTAAGCGCATTGGTCATTTTAATATTCTCTGGATTGTTAGCTGGCTTTATACCTGCTCAAAGTGCTATTAAAATAAGACCTATTGAGGCATTAAGAACAGAATAAATAAATTTATTAATCAGAAAAATATATAACCAATCAAAAAAATGAAAAAATCAACAACAATTATCATTCTACTAATCATAGTATTAGCATTTGGCGGTTCTATGTATTATTTATATCAAAAGAACGCAGAGGATCCGGTTGTTTATTTAACTGAGGAACCTTCGAAACAGACAATCATTAAAAAAACGATGGCCACCGGAAGTATACTTCCGTTAGAGGAGGTTTTAATTAAGCCGAATATATCTGGAGTTATTGAAGAGATCTTTGTTGAAGGTGGCGATTATGTAAAATCTGGTGATTTGCTTTGCACTATTAAGGTTGTTCCCAATCTTAATGCTCTGAATGATGCAAGAAATACTATTGACGAAACTAAAATTAATTTAGATGATCAACTACGGAATTTTGGGCGTCAAAAAGGACTGTTCGATAAAGGTGTAATATCAAAAGTGGATTTGGAAAGGGCAGAGGTAACTTATAATCAGGCAAAACAATCATATGCTGCGGCCAATAAGCGATATGATATTGTAAAAACAGGAACAACTGCCGGTTATGGTAATGCAGCCAATACTCAAATTAGAGCAACGGTTAGTGGTATGGTTTTAGAAGTACCGGTAGAAGTGGGTAATCAGGTAATTGAAAGTAATAATTTTAATGAAGGAACTACCATTGCTGCCATAGCAGATGTTGATAAAATGATTTTTGAAGGAAAGGTTGATGAGTCTGAAGTTGGTAAAATCAAAGAAGACCTTCCATTAGAAATAACTGTAGGAGCAATCGAAAATAAGATTTTTGATGCCGTATTAGATTATATAGCTCCAAAAGGAAATGAGGAAAATGGTGCAATACAATTTGAAATTAAAGGAACTCTGAAAAAGCAAGATTCAATATTTATTAGAGCCGGATTAAGTGCCAATGCATCTATAATATTGGCCCGTGCCGATAATGTTTTAGCGGTTAAGGAAGCTTTGATTCAGTTTGATGATAAGACTAAAAAACCGTTTGTAGAAATTGAAAATGGGAAGCAGCAGTTTGAGCGAAGAGATATTGAACTGGGAATTAGTGATGGAATATATGTACAGATTAATTCTGGTATAAAAGAGGGCGAGAAAATAAAAGTTTGGAACGAGGTTAAGCCAGATGTATTAGCAGAAAATTAAAAAAGCAAAAAAATAAATCAATTGATGTAACAATTTAAACACTGGCTAGTCTAATGCATAGACAGTGTAGAAAATTGTCCAAAACAACAACCAACATGATTCAAATTAAAAATCTTCATAAGTCCTATAAAATGGGCAAAAATTCACTTCACGTACTTAAGGGAATAAATTTTAATGTTGAGGAGGGTGAATTGGTAGCTATTATGGGCTCCTCTGGTTCAGGTAAATCTACGTTATTGAATATTCTGGGTATGCTGGATAGTTTGGATTCTGGCGAATACATCTTGGATAATGTGCCTATTAAGGATCTTAATGAGACTAAAGCCGCTCGTTACCGAAACAAGTTTTTGGGGTTTGTATTTCAATCGTTCAACCTAATCAATTATAAAAGTGCCGCGGAAAATGTTGCGTTACCGTTATATTACCAAAAAGTACCTCGAAAAGAACGTCAAGAAAAGGCTCTTAAATATTTAGAACAGGTAGGGTTAAAGGAATGGGCAACACATTTACCTAGTGAACTTTCTGGTGGTCAAAAGCAACGTGTAGCAATTGCAAGGGCAATGGCCGCAGAACCTAAAGTGCTATTGGCCGATGAGCCAACTGGTGCCTTGGATAGTACAACTTCTTATGAGGTGATGGATTTAATTCAGAAAATTAATGATCAAGGGAATACTATTTTAATAGTTACCCACGAACCAGATATTGCTGCTATGTGCAAGCGTATCGTGCATTTAAAGGATGGTATTATTATAGAGGACAAGAAAATTGAACAGGTAAGAGCAGCGAAATATGTTTGATAGAGACATTTGGCAAGAGATTTACCATAGCATCAGCAATAACAAGTTAAGAACTTTTTTAACTGGTTTTTCTGTGGGTTGGGGAATCTTTATTCTGGTAATGCTTTTAGCTTCTGTAAATGGAATGCAGAATGGCTTTACGTCACAGTTTAGTGATGATGCCACAAATTCTATTTTTATACGAACGGGTACAACTTCTTTGGCGTATGGTGGTTTTGAGGCAGGAAGAAGAATTCAACTTACCAATGATGATATCGAATATATTAAAAGAAGTTTCCCTAATGATGTAGAGTATATAAGTCCAAGAGTTTTTCAAAACACATCGGCACGCTATAAAAGTGAAACTGGCAGCTATAATGTTCAAGCAGTTTATCCCGATCATCAAGCAATAGAAAAGACCATTGTTAATAAAGGCAGGTTCATAAATATAAATGACTTGCTCAATGCCTCCAAAGTTGCCGTAATTGGTAGAAAAGTAGAGGAAGATTTATTTAAGAATGAAGATGCCATTGGCAAGTTTGTTGAGTTTAACGGACTTCCTTTTAGAGTAATTGGAACCTTCACCGACGATGGTGATGATAATGCAGAGCGTAATATTTATGCGCCAACTAGTACATTTCAGAAAATGTATGGTCAAACAAATCACATAGATCAAATAGCGTTGACCTATAATCCTGAATACAATCTTACCAAAGCGTTAGAATTTTCAGACCGATTAGAAAGTGTTTTTAGACGTAGGTTTAAAATTGCTCCGCAAGATCAAGCAGGTATTCGAATTTTCAATTATGCCGAGGTCTTTGAAGATATCAGCAATTTTACGGGAGGTTTGGATATTGCAGTGATTATTGTAGGACTTTTAATCCTTCTTTCTGGTATAGTAGGAATCGGTAATATTATGGTATTCATAATAAAGGAACGTACAAAAGAAATAGGTGTTCGTAAAGCACTAGGTGCCGAACCTTGGTCAATAATTAAACTAGTATTGTTCGAATCTGTTTTTATAACTGCTTTGTCAGGTTTTATAGGTTTGGCTATTGCAACAGGGTTATTGGCTATTATAGGTCCAAATATTAAATCTGGGGCTTTTGCAAATCCGTCGGTAAGTATGTCAATAGTAGTAACTGCAACAATAATATTAATTGTAGCGGGTGTTTTAGCGGGATTAATTCCTGCGATGAAAGCAGCAAAGGTTAAACCAATTGTAGCACTAAGCGATAAATAATATGTGGATATTAGATAGAGATTTATGGTCTGAGATTTTTGCCACACTAGGTAAGAACATGTTTCGAACATTTTTAACGATGTTAGGGGTTATTATCGCTATGATAATTCTCGTTCTCTTATTGGGAGGTGCTAACGGAATGAGTAATGGATTTCAGAAGATATTTGCCGGTACAGCTTCCAATAGTCTATTTATTTGGAGCCAAAGCACATCTGAACCATACAAAGGTTTTGAAAGAGGGCGCAGAATTCAATTCAAATTAGAAGATGCAACCATTTTAAAAGAGCAGATTGAAGAAATAGAAGTATTGGCACCACGTATAGAACTTGGTAGTCATAGGGGTGTAGTGACGGTATATAGAAAAGGACTTACTAGTGGTTCAGCGGTATATGGGGATTATCCTAATATCGATGACATCATGAAAAAGAAGTTGGTTGCTGGGCGTTTCTTAAATGAGAACGACATGACCGATGCAAAAAAGGTCTGTGTAATTGGTGAAGAAACCTACAAGCTTCTATTCGAAAAGGGGGAAACTGCAGTTGGTGAAGATGTTCGAATAAATGGAGTATTCTTTAATATTGTCGGTATATATAAACCAAACCAGAATATAAATATTGACGGTGAAAATTCGGTATATATTCCATTTTCTACATTTCAGAAAGCATTTGGATCAGGAGATAGAATGGGTTGGATGGCAATTTCAGTTCGAGAAGATACTAAAGTACCCATTGTTGAAAGTAAAATTAAAGGTTTGTTGAAAAACAAATATGATATCAACCCTATAGATGAACGAGCAATTGGAAGTTTTGACCTCTCAGAGGTTTTTAATAATGTTTCTGCCTTTACCGGTGTATTGCAAGGGGTATCATTTTTTGTTGGAATTTTAACTCTCTTGGCAGGTGTAATCGCAATTAGTAATATCCTTTTGATTACTGTTAAGGAGCGTACTAAAGAGATAGGAATTCGAAGAGCTTTGGGTGCTACGCCTAAAGTGGTTAAACGTCAAATAGTTTTAGAATCTATTGTAATTACTGTGTTTGCTGGTTTTGTTGGTTTTGCTATTGCAGTAGGATTTCTGGCGATTGCTAACAATATGATAGGAGATAATAGTGATTTGCCATTTTATAATTTAATGATAAGCATCCCCCAATTTTTAACATCCTTTATTTTAATGATCGGCCTTAGTGTTTTAATAGGTTTAATTCCTGCTAATAGAGCCATTAGAATTAAACCGATTGATGCATTAAGAGAAGAGTAACAAACCAAATAGAGAAGAATAAATAACAATCAAATAGTTGAGCATGAACAAGTATGTAAAGTACGGATTACTAGGAGTGGCGGTTATAGGAATATTGGCTGCAGTAGTCTATTTTTTAAAGAAAAATAGCACACCTCTAAAAACATATGAAACAGAGCAAGTTGTAAAAAGAGATATCGTAAATAAAGTGGTGGTTACTGGCAAGGTAATACCACAAGATGAAATTGAGATTAAGCCTCAGATTTCGGGTATCATTGAAAATGTGTTCTTAGAAGAAGGATCGCAAGTAAAAGCGGGAGACTTAATTGCGACCATTAAAGTGGTTCCAAACGAACAAACTTTAAACCAGGCAAAAGGACGGGTGAACAATGCCAATATTGCTTTAGGAAATACGAAAATTGAGTATGACCGTAACAAAACACTTTTTGATAAAGGGGTGATTTCAAGTCAAGTTTACAATACTCAAAAACTTAGCTATGACCAAGCAGTGCAAGAATTGCAAAATGCACAAGCAGATTATCAAATTATTAGGGTTGGTTCTGCAGGTGGCTCATCAAGCGCTAATACTAATATTAGAGCTACGGTAACAGGTACTTTATTAGAGATTCCTGTCGAAGTAGGTGATCAAGTTATTCAAAGTAATAACTTTAATGATGGTACTACCATTGCTACCATTGCCGATATGTCGAAAATGATATTTGAAGGTGAAGTTGACGAGGCTGAAGTTGGCAAATTGAAAGTGGGTATGCCATTAGAAATTAGTATGGGAGCTTTACAAGATGAAAAATTTTATGCTAAACTAAAGTTTATAGCACCTAAGGGAGTCGAAGAAGAGGGTGCTGTTCAATTTAAGATAGAAGGTGATTTAGTAGTTTCTGATAGCACAAATGTACGAGCAGGTTATAGCGCAAATGCTGCAATCGTATTAGAAGAAAAGAAAGATGTTTTGTCGATTAAAGAAGCATTATTGCAGTTTGACAAAGAAACCAATAAGCCTTATGTTGAGGTAGAAACTGGAGAAAATGAGTTTGAAAAGAAAGAACTTGTCTTAGGTGTTAGTGATGGTATAGATGTTGAAATTGTATCTGGTATCGATGAGAACGCCAAGATAAAAATTTGGAATAAGTTAGAGGCTAAGAGTGAAGATAATAGC
The DNA here is from genome assembly GCF_900109345.1 of Maribacter orientalis. Classification (GTDB taxonomy): domain Bacteria; phylum Bacteroidota; class Bacteroidia; order Flavobacteriales; family Flavobacteriaceae; genus Maribacter; species Maribacter orientalis. The sequence continues at coordinate 99,156 of NZ_FNZN01000004.1, read as the reverse complement.
CCTAATGAAGATTAATTCAATCAATCAAATCAAAAAACGAATCATGTAGCCAAAGATTAAATTTGGTTTCAAAAAAAGTAAACAAATGAAAGTAAAAATCACAGGATTACTACTTATATTTTCTGTTGTGGTGGGTATGGCGCAACAAAAGAGATGGACTCTAGAAGAGTGCGTATTCTATGCTGTAGAAAACAACTTAACAGTTGAACAATTCGAGTTGGATTTAGAAAACGCAAGAATTGATGAGTCTGATGCTATCGGAAATATGTTGCCTACGTTAAATGCTTCTTCAAGTGCATCAAAAAACGTTGGGTTTACAATCGTAAGCACCTCAAACCAGCCTGTTGCAGGTAATCAATCTACTGTTAGTGTTAGTGGAAATATTAGCTCGAATATTACTCTTTACAACGGATTAAGAAATTTTAAACAATTGCAACGTGCAAAATTAAATGCAATTAGTAATCAGTATAGATTAGATAATTTGAAAGATGATATAAAGTTGAGCGTAGCTAATGCTTATCTTCAAATCTTATCAAATAAAGAAGCCCTAGCAGTGTCAAGGGCTCAATATGCTATTACAGAACAAGATTTAAAACGAACCAAGGAATTGGTTGATTCTGGGGTTGTCCCAAAAGGAGATTTGCTTGATTTAGAGGCGACTGCCGCTGGGCAAGAACAACAAATGGTCAATAATGAAAGCTTAGTTTTAATTTCAAGAATAAACCTTGCACAACTTTTACAAATAACGGATTACGATAATTTTAATATTGCGGATGAATCTTTCGAAATCCCTCCATCGGATATATTGAATAATTCTGCTAAAACAATTTTTGCGAAAGCATTAGAATTTAGAAATGATATTAAGTTTTCTGAGTCTACAGTAGATTTAGCAGAGAAAGATTTAGAGATTGCAAAAGGTGCTTATGCTCCTACCTTAAGTGGGTTTTTTCAATATGGAGCAAGATATTCTGATGCCACCCAACCTTTACCAGATGGTAATGGAGGCGTTTTTACACCTGGGTTCATAGACCAACTTTGGATTTTTGATGGAATCTCTTATGGTGTACAATTAAATGTACCGATTTTTAATGGTTGGAGTACTCGTAATAGTGTACAACGTTCACGTATAAATTTAGAGAAGTCTAAACTTCAATTCGAACAAGATAAGCTAGATTTGGAAACAACAGTAAATCAAAGGTATGTTGATGTTACAACATTCGCAAAAGCATACTATGCCGCTGAAAAAACTTTAGAGGCTAGAAGATTAGCTTACAATTATTCAAAAGAACGTTTCGATGTAGGTTTAATGAATTCATTTGAGTTCAGTCAAGCGCAGTCTAGGGTTGATAATGCCGAGGCAGATTTAATTCGTACTAAATACGATTATATCTTTAGATTAAAAATATTAGAATTCTATTTTGGTATTCCTATTTCTTTAGATTAGTCGAATCGATTATAATTAAAAGGCCTGTAACATTTTAATGTGTACAGGCTTTTTCATTTTATGGGATGTAATACCTTTGCATCATGGGTATAATATTAAATCTTGAAACATCTTCTACAAATTGCTCGGTATGCTTGGCGAAAGACGGAGTTATACTGGCGATGAAAGAATTAAATTCTGAAAACTATTCTCATGCTGAAAAACTTCACGTATTTATTGAAGAGGTAATAAAAGGAGCTACTTTGAAAATGCAAGATTTAGAGGCTATAGCAGTGAGTAAAGGCCCTGGTTCTTATACAGGCTTAAGAATTGGAGTTTCTGCCGCAAAAGGCCTGTGTTATGCTTTGAGTATACCGCTAGTTTCAATTTCTACATTAAAAAGTATGGCCTCTCAATTAAAGGGCGTTAATGATGATGATACAATAATTCCTGTTTTAGATGCTAGACGTATGGAAGTGTATTCTGCCATTTTTGATAGTCAACTAAATCAAGTAAGGGAGACCAAAGCAGAAATTATAGATGAACAATCATTTGAAGCGTATATTGGCTCAACTTCTGTTCATTTTCTGGGAAGTGGTGCCGAGAAGATTAAAGGAATTTTCAATTCTAAAAATCTTACCTTTCACCTAGATGTTGTGCCATCGGCAAAAGAAATGGCATTGATATCATTCGATAAATTTAAAAACAAAGACTTTGAGGATGTTGCTTATTTCGAACCTTATTATTTAAAGGACTTTGTTCTTCAAACGAAGAAGGATAAGTAATAAAAAATATGCTTATAATATTTTCTTATTCGTTTCCTGAGTATTGTAATAGTTTATCAATTGAATAATATCACTTTCTAATCGCATATTCAATTCATTTTTCTTAATATATTGTTTCAAGATTTCAGAACTATCATCTAAAAAACTTAGAATCTTTCTTTTTGATAGTTTAGTTTCAATTGCGGGTTCATCACCTTTTTGCATATAATACATTGATATGTCCTGATATTTTGCAGGTTTAAATTTATCGTACCCGTTTTCTGGATTTTCGGCTTGTACAAATATTTTCTTTGGTTTTTTTAAAAGCCTGGCATATCCTTCATTTAGGGGGTTGAAATATCCTAATTTATTTTCACCTGATTCGCGATACTCCCTAACCATATAAATTGTACCATCTATATCGGCGACAATGTTGCTTCTTCTTAATAAAGTTCTTGCTACATCATTTTCATTTTTTATTTCAATTGCGTCACGGTATGCATCATATCTCATTAAAGCATCACTTGTATGTTTACCATTAATTATAGTTTTTCCTTTTTTGAAAATCTCATTCATATATGGCGAACCGTCAATAGGTACTTCAAAAAAAGACATTCCCATTTGTGCAGGAGTCAATACGCCAGCTGGACGTCCAATGCCTTGAACTCCCTGCGAAAAGCATAAATTGGATATAAAAAACATCAAAATTAAAAGCCTGTTCATAACTATTGATTTTACTTAAAATTAATAAATAATTAATTAATTGAAAATCAATTAACTGCAAAAAAAAATCCTCTAATTCATAGAGGATTTTAATTTACTACTATAATAAATTTTAATTTTTCATTTGGGTAACTACACGTTGTGGGAATGGTATTTCAATACCAGCAGCATCGAATCGATATTTTGTTTCTTCCAGAACATGAAAATGCGCTGCCCAAAAATCTGGATTATTTGCCCAAAAACGAAGCGTTAAGTTTACTGAGCTATCCCCTAATTCTCCCACATATACTTCAGGTGTAGGGGTTTGAAGGATAGTTTCATATTCAGCACATATTGCCAAAAGAATTTCTTTCGCTTGTTTTATGTTAGAACCATAACCAATACCCACATCAATTTTATCTCTTCTTGTGTCTTGAGAATTGTAATTTATAATTGTGTTATTAGAAAGTTGTCCATTTGGTATTATGGCCATTTGGTTTCCAAACGTGCTAACTTTTGTAGTGAAAATCGAAATTTCTTTTACGGTTCCATCAACTCCTTGAGCAGAAATAAAATCTCCAATTTTAAAGGGTTTGAATAATAATATTAAAACGCCACCGGCAAAATTGGCTAGCGATCCTTGAAGTGCCAAGCCTATTGCTAGACCAGCTGAAGCAAGTACCGCAACCAAAGAAGTGGTTTGCACTCCCAATTGGGTAATGACTAGTACAAACAGTATCATTTTTAACGCTATATTAATAAAGCTTTGTAGAAATGATTCCAAGGCCAAATCATAGTCTTTCTTTAAAAAGAACCTACGTACCATTTTATTAATGAAACGTATGACATATGTTCCTGCAAATAAAAGAAAGAGCGCAATTACTAAATTGGGCATAACGGCCCACATCCAATCTAATGCTTTGTCTGCATGTTCTTGAAGGTTCATTATTTTATCCATAATCGATATCTGATTTTTGATATTTTAAAACTGAACATTTGTAAAATGTAATTCAAATGTTAGGACTTAAAAATTATTAAAATTGTGCCATTACTAATTTTAAGGCTTCTTTGGTTTCTTCAACGGGTAATTGACATGTACCATGTTTACATACATATATTAGCGTTTTTTTCTCTGCATGTCTATTCATTAACAAGGGTAAATTACTGGTTTTAGAATTCGAAGCGGCAAATATAGCGTTTGGCAAGTAGCTATTCATTATGCTTTTGCATATGGGTTCAAAATTTTCACCAATAACGACAACTTCATAGTAATCTTGACTCATTAATAGTGATAAGTGAAGCCAATTAGCGTGGTTTTGCGGATTATCGGTAATTGATTTCTGCATAGTATTCATGATTTGATTCAATCTTATTTCAATATTTTCCTCTGGAAAATATTTAGAAAGCTTCAAAAGATTATGAGCCATTATAGAATTGGATGAGGGTATCACATTATCAGCTACTTCTAAGGTTTTTCGAATTAAAGCTTCTTCTTTATTCGAGGTGAAGAAAAACAATCCGGTTGAGGTGTCTGAAAAATTATCAAGTACGTAATGGGTAAGTTTTAAGCTGTGAGTAAGCCATGTTTCGTCATAACTTACTTCGTATAAACTTATAAAACCGTCAATTACAGCAGCATAATCCTCAAGAAAACCAGAAATAGTGCTTTTGCCGTTTTTATGATTATGATAAAGACCACCCTCTTTATCAACTAATTTGTTTAGAATGAAATGCGCGTTCTGTTGGGCCATTTCTAAATATTTGTTGTTTCCCAAATACCTATAGGCATCGGTAAGTCCTTTTAGGGCTAGACCGTTCCAAGAGGTTAGAATTTTGTCATCAAGCCTAGGCTTGTCCCTTTTCTTGCGTTCTAGCTTTAATGAGTTTAAACATTTGGTTATGATATTGAATACTTGTTCTTCTGATAGATTGTGCTTATTCCCAATTTCCGTTGCTTCTGCGTCCCTAATTAACACGTATTTGTCTTCTTCCCAAAAACCATAAGTATTGATACTATAAAAATCAGCAAAAAGAGGGTAATTCTCTCCGAGAATTTTTTGAAGTTGTTTTTCTTCCCAAACATAAAAAGCTCCTTCTACCAATTTTCCTGTTTCCGTTAAACTATCAGCATCAAGAGAGGAGTAAAAACCATTGCTAACATCTAAAAGTTCTTCTTCAATAAAAGATATGGATTGTTGTACTACATTTTTATATAAAGTGTTCTTGGTTGCCGCGTACGCTTTGGCATAGAGACTGATTAATAATCCGTTATCGTAAAGCATTTTTTCAAAATGGGGTACATGCCATTTCGTGTCTACCGAGTATCTCGAAAAGCCACCGCCTACATGGTCGAAAATACCGCCCCAAGCCATTCTTGTTAATGTAGTATGCACATATTCATTGATTGCTTCATCTTTTTGTGAATGCCCATAATGTAAAAGAAAATTTAGATTTACGGGCATCATGAATTTGGGTGCTCTCTTATAGCCTCCTAGAAATGTATCGAAATACGTAGACCAATCTTTTACTATTTTTTTTATATCAGAAACGGTTATAATGTCACTATTTTTCTCAATGGCTACGGTATTTATTTCTTTTAATCCATGAGCCATGTTTTCGGCATATCCAATAATTTTTTGAGAATCGTTTGTATATAACTCTTGCAATTGGTTTAACACTTGAATCCATTCTTGTTTCTTTACAAAAGTGGCTCCCCAGAAGGGTCTTCCATCAGGTAAGGCTAAAATATTTAAAGGCCAACCACCACTTCCTGTCATCATTTGTAAAGCATCCATGTATATATGGTCAATATCTGGTCTTTCTTCACGGTCAACCTTAATATTAATAAAATGAGAATTCATAGTCCTAGCGACATCCTCATCTTCAAAACATTCATGTTCCATGACATGGCACCAATGACAAGCAGCATAGCCAATACTTATTAAAATAAGTTTGTTTTCCTCTTTCGCGCGCTGTAATGCTTCAGCGTTCCATGCTTCCCAGTTTACTGGGTTATGGGCGTGTTGAAGTAAATACGGACTACTTTCTTTGATTAGATTATTGGTGAATTTCGGATGCTTAACCATTAGAATACTTATTAATTTTAGGACAAAAAAAAACGCCAAAAGGCGCTTTTAAACTTGTATGATTTTTGTTATTTCACTTCGAAAGTGATTTTAACATTCACTCTATAATTTTTGATTTTTCCATCTTCAACAGTCGCACTTTGCTCGTTGATATAAACCGATTTAATATTCTTTACCGATTTAGAGGCTTCAGAAACTGCTTTTTTTGCTGCGTCTTCCCAACCAGTATCAGAATTTGCTAATATTTCAATTACTTTTAAAACTGCCATAATAAGGTATTTTTAGATTCACTCTAAGTTACGAAATTTGAAGGCAAAATTTGATGATATCCAAGGATTTATTAACCGTTTAGGGCTACAACTTCATTTACTTTATCACCCATCATATTTTTAAGCATAGTTTCTATACCGTTTTTTAAAGTATACGTAGAAGAAGGACAGCCGCTACACGCACCTTGTAGTATTACGTTTACAGTTTTACTGTCCTTATCATAAGATTTGAACATAATATTTCCTCCATCACTTGCAACCGCAGGCTTTACGTATTCTTCCAAAATATCCACAATTTCTTGTGATGTTTCATCTAGGGCAATTGTACTTTCTGCAGATACCGTTTCGGAAACTTGCGCTTCGGTACCAATTGATTTTGCGTTATCGGCAACAATCTCCTTTCCGTCAGCAATAAAATTTCTAATCACTTCTCTTAATTCTATATTGATGTCTTCCCATTCGGCAACTTCGTATTTTGAAACCGAAACATAATTTTCATCAATAAATACTTGTTTTACAAACGGAAATTGAAATAATGCTGTCGCTAATTTCGAATCTCGGGCTTCGTCAATATTTTTGAATTCAAACGCTGAACCAACTATTTTTTTACTGGCTACAAACTTCATCGTAGATGGGTTTGGTGTAACCTCTGCATAAACGGTTACAGGTATTGGTTTATCCAAATCTTCTTCAAGAACAATAGGTTCTCCTGCGTTCAAGTATTCGACCAATTGTTGCGCAACCTCATCTTTAACATCTTCCCACTTAACAATATCATATCGTTCTAGACCAATGAAATCACCAGAAATATATACTGTTTTTATAAATGGTAAATAAAATAATTGTTGAGCCAACGGTGAATTTTTGGCTTCATCTATATTTTTGTACTCGTAGTTTTTTCGTTGAACTAATAGATGATTAGTTTCGAACTTTAGTATATTGGGATTATTAGTCTTAACAACTGTAATAGAATACTCTTTCATGTCTCAATTAATTTATGCAAAAATACGAAGGAAATCTTAGTTTAGTCCTACATAATAATGTTGTGGTTAACCCGTTATACACTTTATATTATCAAAACTAAGGTCTAGTTTATAATCCCAAAGATGAGATACCATATTCTACTATTGTTTACCGTGTTAATGATAGGTTCAAAATCTATAGCACAGGAGGGCATTCCTGTATATTTTGATTATTTGTCAGATAACTATTATTTGGTATTTCCTTCTATGGCAGGTATAGGTGAAGGAGGAAAAATTAGGGCGACCGCTAGAAAGCAGTGGTTCGATGTCGATGATGCCCCTAGTTTACAAACGATTAATGCACATTTTAGAATTGGAGATACCCCCAGTGGAATAGGAGCCATACTATTTAATGATGCAAATGGTTATCATTCTCAAACTGGCTTAAAATTAACATATGCTCACCATTTAAGAATGGGCAGCAGTGATATGAGAGTTTTGAATCAACTTTCTTTCGGATTAAGTGGTACAGTTTTACAGAGTAGTTTAGATGAAACCGAATTTAGATCTGTTACCCCGGATCCTGCCGTATCTGGAATAAAATTGAGTGCATCATATACTAACGTTGATATTGGTATTTCATATAATTTTCAAGAATTCTACACTCATTTTGCAGTGACTAACGCATTAACAGGTAGTAAAAGAAATGTATACTATAGAGATAGACAAGATAACCCTGACCAATTAGTAATCGATAATATTAGAAGATACCTCGTTTCTGCCGGTTATGTAATTGGTAGAAGTGAATGGCAAGTTGAACCTTCGATATTGTTCCAAATGACTGAGTTTACGAAAGAGAAAACCATGGATATTAATGCCAAGGTATATAAGGATGTTGATTTTGGACGTATTTGGGGCGGACTCTCTTATCGAAGAAGTTTTGATGGTGCCCAATTTCAAACTACAAATGGTTTTGGTGAACAACGTTTACAACTCGTAACACCCATAGTAGGAGCTAATATTAATAATTTTATGGTTTCTTATAACTATTCATATCAAATGGGCGATATCCGTTTTGATAATGGTGGATTTCATCAGATTACCATTGGTTATGATTTCGGACAGACCGAGCGTAAGTACGATTGCTATTGTCCGGCAGCTAACTAAAAAAAGGCCCGTTTGATAAAACAGGCCAATTATCTTTTCTAAGATTAATCCCATCTATAGTTTTTTGATGCAGCTTGTTTTTTAATGGCCTGAATCATTGCATTTTCTAACTCACCAGAGTTATTGTTTTTTTGATTTTCGGTGATGTAGGTTAAGCGTTTAGAATTGTACTTCTTTATTTCTTTTTGAATTTCTTCTCGCTCATTTTTTTTCGATTCAACAAACTTCTTGATTTCGTTTTCACTCTTGCTTTGTAGTTCCTCAGGTAACTCGTCTTTTTCTATTGAGCTGATTTCAAATTCGGCATCATCATAAGCGTCAACCAAATCCCATTTTTTATTATTGTAAAGCCTTGAACTTTTACTAACGGCTCTTTTAACGGCAACAGCCTCTTGCATAGAAAGCGCATTGCGATCTTGAACCTCTTGAGCAATATATTTTGATTTTCCCAAAGAACCATAAGAAATGTAAGTCTTGTTCAATCTTGAATTAAGCTTTATGATAATTTCATCATATGGGGTAGTTATTTGAACAACTTCTTTGTTGTGGTCAATGGCCATATATTCACCACCGGTTAGTGTTGCTCCATTTTTCCAATTGGTATTAATGCCCAAATCGTAGTTTCCACAGAAAATGGTATTAACAACAACATCTTTCTCATTGGCATTGGTCAATGCAGTTTTATAATTGTATTGCCCTTGGTCAAAAGGTTCATTGCCAGCAATAAATATCATGCGTAATAGATCTGGGTTTTTATTCCATGGTAACTGAGCCAATGAGGCCTGTAAAACTTTACCGCAATATTCTTCCCCACCATTGGTCGTCAATAAGAATAGTTTTTCGGATATTTCATCAAGGTCGCTACTAAAACCTAATACTTGTTGTATGTAACCTTCATCAGCCGATAAATTGTCGTTGCCATACTGATACAGTGCAATCTGTAAATTTGGTCTGGCATCATTTCCCCATTTGGCAAGGCTGAATTCATTTACGATATCCCAAAGTTGCGATTTTGCTTGGTTAATTAAACCGTCCATACTATTACTAGTATCAAGTAATAATGCAATTTGTACAATATTATCTTTTTTTATTTCCAAAGGGGAATGAGCATGTGCAATTAGTTCAATTTGTTTTTGTTTAGGTTCGTCTACACAACCAAGTACAGTTGATATACCAAACAGAAGTAATCCCGAAGTTGTTATTTTTTTTAATGTTTTCATGTTTGTAGTTTTAAATTCAAGGCTAAAACTAATGGCAATATTTCTTTAAAAATAATGGTAATGAGTAAACGCACCTTCTCACTTAGTTAAGTAGTTCGCTGAGTTTGTAAACTATTTAAATTGGGAGTTAAATGACTGTTTTTGGTATTTAACCTATTTTTTTGTGACCTATAAATCAGCTAAGTTTACAGTAATAATAGCGAATGAAAAATTTATTATTCTATATATTTATCTGCTTTATATTGGGAACTTTTACAAGTCATTCTCAAATACAAAATGGTACCGTAAAGTTCAATTTAAAGGGTAGGGTCGAAGCTAAAAATACCGGTAGACCTATTTCTGGTGTGTCAATTTCAAATAATTTGGGGAATTTAGTTGTAACTAACGGACTTGGAGAATTTGAGATAAGAACCAAAATAGGCGATATACTTATAATTGAGCACGAAGACATAGAAACTTTACGATATAACGTAAAGCAAAATGATGATGTTCTCATTTTAGTAGAAGATTTTGAAACTTCATCAATAAGCAGTCGATTAAAATCATCGCCTGATATTTCTTTAGAACATCAAGCTTTGTTAGATTCTGCCGAAACATATAAAGCACAGGATATTGAAAAAAGTATTGACTATGTAGCACAATCAATATCCTTATTAGGTAAAAGGGGTAGAAAAAAAGAATTCGCAAGATCACTATCTAAACTTGGTGAAATTTATCAATATCATAAGCAATTAGATTTAGCTATCGATAATTATGAGGATGCCTTAGATGCGAATAAGACGATTGCAACATCATTATTGTTAGCTAAGGCTTATAATCTAACCTCGAGATTTAAAGAAACCGTTAATCTATTAAATCCTTTATTGGAAATTAAATCTATGCCCCCGTACCAAAGTGTACAATGTTATGAGTTGTTAGGTGATTCAAAAAAGGGTGATGGAAAGATTTCTGAAGCCATTCAGTTGTATAATAAAGGACTCTTAATTGCTAATAAGAATCAGATTACTTCGAAAATGACAGATCTCAATTCTAAAATCGCTGACACATACTCTTTAAGTAATCAAACGATAGAAGCTGAAGCATATTACGGAAATTCGCTTGAATTGGCTTCCCAACAGGCACCTAAAAGAGCTTTGCAAGAAAAGGAAAAGGTGGCTGATTTTTATAATGCCAAAAATAGGTATAGTGAAGAGATTACTATGCGAAAAAATAGCCTGCAAGATTTAAAAAAACTTAGCTCACCTAACGCAGGCGTAACTAAGTCAGAACTTGGTGATACAATTACATCGCAACGAATTAATTATAAAATAGCAAATGCGTATATCTCTCAAGATAAGTATAACGAAGCAATACCTTTTTTAGAAAGAAGTATTGTTGAGGCTGATTCTGAAGATGATCTTGTTGTACAAAAAGATGCTACCAGAAAGCTTTCTGAGGTGTATAAAGAGAAAGGTGATTTTACTAAAGCCTTAGACACCTACCAATCGTATGTTGCTTTGGTCGATTCATTATACATACGTAAAGAACAAGAAATATCTAGGGCAACTAGATTTAATAGGGAAATTGCCAATGCTCAAAATAGACTAACAGGACTAGAGCAAGAGCGAGAGTTGTCGCAAAGTAAATATGATTTAGCATTAACCGAACAAGAGTTGGTTAAAGAAAGTAATGCGAGGCAACAGTGGATTATTTATTCATTGATTTTCGGATTACTATTAACTCTTTTAGCTGCATTCTTCTTTTATCGAAGTAATCAGCAGCAGAAATTGGCCAATAATTTATTGGCGTTAAAATCGTTGAGGTCGCAAATGAATCCGCATTTCATATTCAACGCATTAAATTCGGTTAATAATTTTATTTCTAAAAGCGATGAAAGAAGTGCCAATAGGTACTTAAGTGATTTCTCTTCTTTGATGCGCTCGGTACTCGAAAATTCTGAAGAAGATTTTATTCCGTTAGAAAAAGAACTACAGCAATTAGAACTTTATATGAAATTAGAACATTCGAGGTTTGAAGATAAGTTCGAATATGAAATTACTATAGATAAGGACGTTCAAATTTCAAAGTATCAAATACCACCTATGTTGTTGCAGCCTTACATTGAAAATGCAATTTGGCATGGTCTAAGGTATAGAGAAACAAAAGGTTTTTTGTCAGTTTCTATTAAAGAAAACACTAGTAAATCAATTTCGATATGTATTACTGACAATGGTATAGGGCGTAAGAAATCTGCATCTATTAAAACTCAAAACCAAAAGAAACAAAAATCTAAAGGCATGGGGATAATCGAAAAAAGGGTTGCTATTTTAAATGATATGTATGCCGATAAGGTAGATATTGAGATTTCAGACTTAGAAATAGATGGTTCAGGTACCAAGGTGCTTTTTATATTAAAAAAAGAAAAATGAGTTTAAAAGCAATTTTGGTCGAAGATGAGGCCAATAGTAGAGAAATTCTTAGAAATTACATTGGTAAATATTGCCCGAGTATCGATTTAGTCGGTGAGGCGGCATCCATAAAAGAAGCTTTAGTAATGATAGAGAATAATATTCTTGATCTTGTATTCTTAGATGTCGAGATGCCTTTTGGTAATGCGTTCGATCTATTAGATCGGCTACCCGATAGAACTTTTGAAACTATTTTTGTTACTGCGTATAACCATTATGCAAAAGATGCTTTGAATAATCATGCTGCATATTATTTGACTAAGCCAATTAATATTGATGAATTAATTAATGCTGTCAATTATGTTGAAGGTGTACGGGAAAAAGAAGCGAGTTTAGAAGGTGAGATATTAACTACCAAGTCGAAAGGAGTTGAAGGTAAATTGACGTTGCCTCAGCAAGACGGATTTCAAATATTGAATATTTCTGAAATTCTATATTGTAAAGCTGATGATAATTACACTGAGATTTATCTACTGAATAAGAAAATATTGGTGAGTAAGACTTTGAAGTATTTTGAAGATGCTTTGGCCGAGTTTCCTTTTGCGCGTGTGCATAAATCGTTTTTGGTAAATGTGAATGAGGTGGTCAAATACAGAAAAGGCAAAGGAGGTAGCGTGGTGATGTCTAATGGAAAAGAAGTGATGGTTTCCGCATCTAAAAAGAAGGATTTCCTGTCCTATTTTAATTAAATAATAAACAAAGGGTATGATAAAAGGTGTTAGAGGTAAAGAACCTGTAATAGGTGATGATTGCTTTATTGCTGAAAATGCAACTATTGTAGGTGAAGTAATAATGGGTAATCAATGCAGTGTTTGGTTTAATGCTGTGCTTAGGGGCGATGTACATTTTATTAAAATGGGCGATAAGGTAAATGTTCAAGATGGGGTTGTTATTCATTGCACGTATAAAAAATCGCCAACAACAATAGGTGATAATGTATCTATTGGTCATAATGCAATTGTACATGGGTGTACTATTCATGATAATGTGTTGATTGGTATGGGTAGTATTATTATGGATGATTGTATCGTTGAGAGTAACAGTATAATAGCAGCCGGAGCTGTTCTTACTAAGGGGACCCATGTGCCATCGGGAACCATATTTGCGGGTATGCCAGCTAAGAAAATAAAAGATATTAGTCCCGAATTAAGTTCAGGAGAAATTAATAGAATAGCAGAAGCGTATATCATGTACTCAGGTTGGTTCAAAGAGTCAGAATAGAGGCTGTTCGTAATTTCAATACGGCAATCTATCTAAAATTTGTACTTTTGCCGCACCAAAATTAAAAGTTATGAACGCATATGTTTTTCCTGGGCAAGGTGCTCAATTTGTTGGAATGGGACTTGATTTATATGAGAAATATCCTATCGCCAAAGAATTATTTTTAAAGGCAAATGATATTTTAGGTTTCGATATTACCGAAATAATGTTCAATGGTACTGCCGAAGGATTAAAAGAGACAAAAGTAACGCAGCCAGCTATATTTCTGCACTCTGTTATCTTAAGTAAGGTAATGGGCGATTCATTTCAACCAGACATGGTTGCAGGCCACTCACTCGGAGAATTTTCTGCGCTTGTAGCAAATAATACCTTGAGTTTTGAAAATGGATTAAAATTAGTATCGCAACGTGCCTTGGCTATGCAAAAAGCTTGTGAGTTAAAACCATCTACCATGGCTGCCGTTTTAGGATTAGAAGATGATGTTGTAGAAAAAATATGTTCAGAAATTTCAGGTATTGTAGTAGCTGCTAATTATAACTGTCCTGGTCAATTAGTGATTTCGGGTGAGATAAATGCTGTAGAACAGGCATGTGAAAAATTAAAAGAAGCAGGCGCGCGAAGAGCACTGATGTTACCTGTTCGGGGAGCATTCCACTCTCCTTTAATGGAGCCTGCTAGAGAAGAACTTGCAGCAGCAATAGATAATACGAATTTTGCAAGCCCAAGTTGTCCTATCTATCAAAATGTAACGACAACTGCAGTAAATAGTCCGACAGAGATTAAGAAGAACTTAATGCTGCAATTAACAGCACCAGTTAAATGGACGCAAAGTGTACAACAAATGGTAAAAGATGGGGCGACAGTGTTTACTGAAATTGGACCTGGGAAAGTTTTACAAGGTTTAATTAAAAAAATTGAACCTACCGCAGAAACTCAGTCACCAATACTCGATAGCTAGGCTTTTATCTTTCGAGTATACCATTCAACCTAAAAATCCTTTTTTCAACTGTTTGTGAGCGGTTTACCTTGATTTTTTCGTAATATTGATGTCCTTATTTTTGGTTGTAGAATTATAATTATTCTTCAATGAAATTGATGGAAATGAAAAGAATACTATGAAAATGAAATTACATTCTATTTTTCTAATCATTACAAAAACAATCGACTTTAATCGGTCTTTATTTGTTTTCGCTTTATTTTTTCTATCTGTTTCTCTAGGAGGGATTTTTGGGCAATCGGTATCAATTGTAAATAATGCGGACGCCTTAGAGGGAAGTGCTACTCCTGGAAATTTTAGGGTTTCAGTGGCGTCTCTTTCTGATTTTGGTACAGTTACCGTGAAATATGTTGTTTTGGCTAGCAGTACTGCTACGTCAGGTGTGGATTATACAGCTTTAAGCGGAGAGGTGGATGTTACCTATACTGCGCTTCTAAGTAGTGCGTTAATTAATGTAAACACTTCTTTTCAAGATGTTTTATTGGAGGGAACAGAAACAGTAACTGTTGAACTATCAACAAGTATGGATTATACTTTAGGTGCTAATACAACAGCAACAGTTAATATAGTTGATGACGATACTGCAACTTTGAGTATATCTGATGTATCAGCTGTTGAAGGTACTAATCTGGTGTTCAGTATTGTGGCTGATAAAGCTGCATTATTTGATTATACCGTAACTGTTAATTTTGGTGGGGGAACTGCAACCATAGGAACGACACCCATTGTTTATCCAGAAGATTATAATGGTGCGCAAAGAACTGTCACGTTTTTATCAGGGGATGTTTCAAAGCAATTAGCGGTAACTACCGGGAACGATATTGTAATTGAAGATGACGAAACATTTATAGTTACCCTTACAAGCGCCAATAATGCCAATATTATCGCAGGAGATACAGCTATTGGTACCATAACGAATGATGATTTAGGACAGGTAACCGTTCTTGCAAATAGGGCGATTACTAATGAAGATGGGTCAGGCAACGATGGTCGATTTAGAATTGAATTGAGTGAACAAAATAATACAGGAACTGCAATAGTTGTTGATTACACGTTGACAGGGAGTGCTGCACAAGGCGCTGGACAGGATTACACCATTTCTGGGAATGCATCAATAGCCAATGGTGCTTCGTCAACAAACTTAAATATTCAACCTATTGATGATGTATTGGTAGAAGGAGATGAAACTGTAATAATAACCTTAAATAGCGTAAACAGTGCTTTGTATGAAATTGGAACCCCGGCGTCTGGTACAGTAACTATAGTCGATGATGATGTTTTTACGGCAACTATTACTGCAACTGATGGTACGGCTACCGAAGCTACCCCAGTTACTGATACGGGTACATTTACTGTTAGTTTAGATGAGGTAAACAACACGGGAGGTCCGGTAATTGTAAATTATAACGTTGGTGGTACAGCTACCTCGGGTACAGACTACACTGCACTAACAGGTTCTGTTACTTTTGCTAATGGTCAACAAAACAGGATTATAACAGTCACACCTATTAACGACAATAATGTTGAGAATTCTGAAACCGTAATTGTTACTTTAGCTACGGGTACAGGTTATGATTTAGGACTTGCCGCAACAAGAACAGCAACAGTGACTATAGTTGATACCGATACCTATACCGCAACAGTGGTTTCAACAGTGGCAACTGCTAATGAGAATCCTGTCTCAAATGGGACATTTACGATTAATTTAGGTTCTGTAAATACTACAGGGTCTCCAATCCTTGTAAATTATAATATTACTGGTACGGCCACATCTGGTCTTGATTTTAATGCATTAAGCGGAACTGCTTCGATTGCTAATAATCAACAAACGGCCATTGTTACGGTAACACCTATAAATGATGCCGCCATAGAAGATAATGAAACTGTTGTTTTAACACTTGCAGCAGGTAATGGCTATTCTATAAGTACTATTAACAATGCTAGTATAACAATTGTAAGTGATGATGCTTATGTCGCTCGAATTACTGCATCCGATGCTACAGCGGCAGAAAGTAATGGGGCTGTAGCCACCGGCGAGTTTACTGTAGCTTTAAGTGCGCCAAATAATACCGGGGGTCCAATAACCGTTAATTATACTGTTAGTGGTTCAGCAGTTAACGGAACCGATTATACTGCAATAAGCGCAAATGCTGTAAGTATTGCAAATGGCATACAATCTGTACCAATTGTAATAGCCCCGATAAATGATCAAATACAAGAAGGTATTGAAACGGTAATTATTACTCTTGGCACTGGAACTGGTTACGTTTTAGGAACTACAGCTACTCAAACGGCGACTGTTAATATAAATGATAATGATCAAGCTACTTTAACTATTTCTGATGTTACAGAAAATGAAGATTTAGCCTCTGGGCAATTTGTCTTTAATGTTGTTTTAGATATTACAGTGGTCGGCGGTACACAAGTATCTTATTCTTTTATTGATGACACGGCTATAGGTGGGGGAACAGATTATACGGGTACTCCGGGTACATTGATTTTTACGGGCACTGCAAATGAAACTAAGACGATTACTGTGCCCATTAACAATGACGCAGTTTTAGAAGATACAGAAACTTTTAATGTTCAATTAGGCTTACCCACTAATAATGTACAACGTGCAAATGGTGGTACAGCTATAGGTACGATAAATGATGATGATAATTGTGTTGCTGCACCGGTTTTAGATGCATCTGTTTCTCCAATATATTGTGTTGTTGATATCGGTAGTGCTTTTTCAGCCAATCTATATGATTTCACTACTAGTATTGCTCCTAGCGGTACCGTTCTGACATGGAGTAGGGTTTCTAACCCTTTAATAATAAACTCACATTTGACGGTTGCAGAAGCTCAAGATGTTAGCACACCGGCCTCCTATTATGGCTTTTTCTATGATGCGGCAAATAATTGTGCGAGTGGTAATATTGAAGTTCAAATTGTTCGAAATATCATTCCTCAGTTGGTTAGTATTACTGGTAATGAACGTTGTGGTTCTGGAACATTATTGTTAAGTGTTACACCAAGTGATGGTGCTTCTGTTAATTGGTATGATTCATTAGAATCCGATACGCCTATAGCTTTTGGAGAAACTTATACAACTCCACCCTTAACTACAACAACTACATATTATGTTGAGGCTACCGAAAACGAATGTACAACCGAAAGGCAGCCAATAATTGCTAGAATAGGATTTCAAGCTACTACCGGTACTGCTCAAAATGCCTCTATATGTAATATAGCGGCCAACGGTCTTACCAGTTTAGATTTAGATAATAGACTTACAGGGGCTGACCCTGGTGTATGGATTTTTGTATCAGGTCCTGAAGATGTGAATATAAGCTCTACCAATGTTGTTGATTTTGAAGGGTTGGCTTCAGGAGCATATATTTTCAGATTTACAACTACGAATTCAACGGCGCCATGTCTCAACTCTACAATAGATATTACCGTTAATGTTAGTGATTGTGAATCAGATGATGATAATGACGGACTTTTAGGTGGTCAAGAAGTTGCCTTAGGCTTAGATCCTAACAACCCAGATACTGACGGTGATGGTATTGAAGATGGTGAAGAAGTTGGTACTGATATAGCCAATCCCTTAGATGAGGATAATGATGGAATTATAGATGCTTTAGATTCAAATACCGAGGATACGGATAATGATGGTGTAAATGACCAACAAGATCCTGCTAACGACAACCCATGTATTCCCAACCGATTTAATGGTAGTTGTGACACTGACGGCGATGGTTTATCAGATTTAGACGAACAAACCAATGGCTCTGACCCAGATGACCCTTGTGATCCTGTAGCAACACCAAACTGTGATGATCCTATAGATTTAGAAGTTTTGAAATCTGTTGACAATGTAGATGCGCAAATCGGTGATACTGTTGTTTTTGAAATAATGGTAACCAACTTATCTGATAGAAAAGCTAGAGCAATTGTTATTGGAGACTTATTAGAATTAGGTTTTGATTTTGTGTCTAAATCCTCTCTCGATTATGATGAAATTTCAGGTATTTGGAACATAGCAGAACTCGAAGCTGGTTTGTCTGCAGAACTTACCATAACTGTTACTGTTTCTGAGGAAGGGCCATACGAAAATACGGCAACCTTATTAGAGTCCATACCGTCAGATAATAATCCAGCAAACGATGAATCTACCGTAACTCTAAATACAGAAGTGCCTGAAGGCATTGATCTTGAAGTAATAAAGACTGTTGATAATAAAACTCCATTGTTGGGAGAACAAATAACATTTACCATTCGTGTAGAAAATAAATCTGTAAATGGAGATACAATTAATAATATCGAAATTGAAGATATACTTCCAGTTGGTATAGATGCTGGTTTTATTTACATAAGTGATGTTTCTACCGCAGGAGATTATAATGAGTTGACAGGTAGGTGGACTATTGATTCACTTGAAGTAGGAGAACAAAATGCAGTATCATTAGAAATTACCGTATCAGTGCCAATAGAGGGGACTTTTAGTAATTTGGCCACATTAATTAGGTCATCGCCAAAAGATGGTAATGAGGTAAATAACAGTAGTACTGTAGATGTTAAGGTCGGTATACCAACTCCTGCAGACCCAGGTTTCCTTTTTAATCAGTTTTCACCGAATGGAGATAATACTAATGATGTACTAAGAATTAATCTTAGGGACTCAGATACTCAATCCAGAGAGGGGATAAATTATAAAATTGTTATTTATGATCGTTATGGAAATCTGGTTTTTGAAGGAGCTAATTTAGTTTCTTCTGAAACTCAGACTACTGTTGATGTTTGGGATGGAACCTATAAAGGAAAAGAAGTCCCTAAGGGAACTTATTTTTATATTATGAATTATAGTATTAATAATCAACCGGCTATAATCGATAAGGGTTGGATACAGCTTATTAGATAGAATAAATTATGGATTATAACTTTAATAAATCGAGTTATACTGTAGCGCTTTTGCTATTTTCTCTGTTAGGCTTCAATGCATTTGGGCAGAAAGAACCGCAGTACACTCAATATATGTATAATATAGGTAGTTTTAACCCAGCCTATGTCGGAACAGTTGAGACACCAGAATTATCTGGACTTTACAGAGCTCAATGGATAGATATACCTGGTGCGCCAAGAACATTTAGATTCGGAGCTAACCTGCCCTTTAAAAATGAGAAAGTAGGTCTAGGTCTTAATGTCATAAGTGATCAATTGGGGCCAGTTTCTCAAACCTATGCTGATATTTCTTATTCATATCAGATAATGGTAACCGATGAGACAAAATTGTCTTTTGGTATTGATGCAGGTGGGTCATTTTTAAATGTTGACTTTACAAAAGGTACTTTTGAGAACCCTGGTGAAGACCTTAATGGTGAAATGCTAAGCAAGTTTTATCCAACAGTTGGTGCTGGTGCTTTTCTATATTCAGATAATTGGTATCTTGGGGCTTCAGTTCCGAATTTTTTAACTGAAGGTGTATACAATGACGAAGTGGCTTCAATAGTTGAAGATAAGCTTCAATTCAATTTAATTGGAGGTTATGTTTTCGACCTTTCAGATAATCTAAAATTTAAACCAGCTTTCTTAATAAATACACTTAAAGGCTCTCCGATTAACGCAAACTTATCTAGTAATTTTTTAATTTCAGACGTATTTACTGCTGGTGTGTCGTACCGTATCGAGAATGCATTTAGTGGTTTGGCAGGTCTTCAAGTTTCAAACTCATTATTTGTAGGGTATTCATATGATTATAATACCAATTTACTTGGCGAGTTTAATAATGGGTCACATGAGATTATTCTTAAATTCTATTTAGGTAGGGAAGGAGCTAATAGTACAAAGGATGGCAATGATAAAAATGCAAAAGGTAAACCTAAACAAATTGATTCACCTCGATTCTTTTAAAGTGCACTAACATGAGATTTAAATTAATCATAGTATTACTAGTTTTTGTTCCCTTGATGGTTTCAGCGCAGGATAAAAAATCTAAAGCTGATAATCTATATTATAGCTATCAATACCAACAAGCAATAACCGAGTATAGAAGTGAAATGGAAAAATATCCATTAACGAACCATCAGTTATTAAACCTTGCCGATTCTTATTTTAATATCGGAAGCTTTGATAATGCCTCTGAACTTTATTTAGAAGTGAATAAGAATGATACAATTATGTCGGTCAATCGATTTAATAAAATGCTTCAAAGTATATCTAAAAACTCAGAGAGAGATAGGATAAAGACTTTTTTAAGGTCGAAAGCTGATATGTTGTCACCAGAGCTATTAGAGAACGCAGAGTTTAATTATAGTCTTTTAGAAATTCCTAAAGAAAGTGATAATAGTGTTATTGAAAATGTAGCTATAAATAGTCCGCAAGGAGATTTTTCACCTGCTTTTTATAAAAACGGTTTGTTGTTTAGTAGTAGTAGAATACAAAAAAGTAAAAAAGTTTATGAACCTTCAGGAGAATCATATTTAGATATCTATTTCGGTAAACTAAATGCTAATAATGAATTGACGGATGTTGAGGTTTTTGATAAAATACCCGCAACAAAGTTTCATAAGTCGACCCCTTTCTATTCTGATAAATTATCAACTTTTTTCTATATTCTGTCAAACACTGAAGATGATGAGCTTAGATATGATGAAAATGGCAAAAACGCATTGGCTATTGGTACGTTAACCGATACGGGACGATTTCGATTTATATTAAAAGATCTAAGTACATCTTTTTATTATCCATATTTCGATGACAGGTCTGAGCGATTATATTTTGCTGCTAATTTCGATGACAGTTATGGTGGTACCGATTTGTATTATGTATATACAAACAACGGGCAAATAATGTCTGCGCCTATAAATTTGGGTCCGAGAATTAATTCACCAGGAAATGAAATTGCTCCTTTTGTCTTTGAAGGAAGTCTTTATTTTTCTTCTGATGTTTTTTACGGATTAGGTGGAATGGATGTTTATAAATCAAGTATAATAGGAAATGATTCGTATACCATACCTGTTAATCTTGGTGAGGGTATAAATTCAATATCTGATGATTTTGGTTTTATAATTAAGCAGAATGAGAATAAAAGTTTTTCAGGGTATTTCTCATCTAATCGTAAGGGAGGTAAAGGTGGAGATGATCTTTATAGGTTTACATTAAAGAATTTACCTGGTTTAAAGACATTTTCTTTAGGTGGAAAGGTTGTTGACTTAAAGAAAAAAAATGGGGTAAGTGGTGCGCAAGTAAGGTTGTTAAACGATAAGGGTGAATTGTTAAAGGAAGTGAGTTCTGTAGCGACAGGTGATTTTAGAATTGAAATTCCTTGGCAAAAACAGGTGACTATACAGGCTTTAAAAGATGGATATTCAATTTTTTCAACATCCTATTCAGAAGAAGATATGGAAGAGATTCAAACAATTTCTTATACGTTAGGGCTTGCTAGGTTTGAAGATTTCGTTTTGGAAAGTGAAGACAAAACTATTTTAAAACTTGATAAATTTTATTTTGACAAAGGAAAAGCTATTTTGAATGCACAAGTAGAAGCTGAATTGAATAAGGTTGTTGATGCAGTATCGCGTTTTCCTCAGTTAAGGTTAAAAATTGAAACGTACACAGACAGTAGAGGTAGTGATTCTTATAATAAGAAACTATCACAAGACCGGTCTAATGTTATAAAAGATTATTTATTAAAGAATGGTTTATCCTCTAATAATATTGTTGAGGCAATTGGTTATGGTGAGGAGATGATTAAAAACAATTGTACTAATGGAGCATATTGTTTAGATTTTCTTCATAAACAAAACGAACGTACTTTATTTGTGGTTGTAGATTGATGTTAATAGTTCCTATTTAGAATATTACGATGTA
Source organism: Maribacter orientalis (assembly GCF_900109345.1). Lineage (GTDB taxonomy): Bacteria > Bacteroidota > Bacteroidia > Flavobacteriales > Flavobacteriaceae > Maribacter > Maribacter orientalis. Next base: position 77,038 of record NZ_FNZN01000004.1, on the reverse strand, counting down.
AAAATAATACAACGAAAAACACGACAAAAATACAATTCCAAAATAAGTTAGCATTTTGAGATATTTTCCAGGCCAAAATTCTTGAGCCAAGTCATTACTAGTCACATTCTTTAGATTCATATAGCCGATAATAGGAGCTACTATGAATGAAACAAAAGTAGCTAAAGCCACCAGCTTGCCCATATTTGCACTAAATGTTGCAATGACTATAAAGTTGATAATGGTTAAAATTAGCACCCCTATGCCAAATGCTAATTTAGTACTGAATATTTTAGTTTTCGGATTCAATAGAGAGGCAATGTCTAGACCTACCCTGGTTAATGCATCATGGGCAGTCAGACATGTACTGAACATTGTGGCAAAAGCAGAAATTGCAATGAAAATATACGCCCAAGAACCAATATGCTCAGTAAATAATAAAACTACTTGGTCGGCAAAACTTACCGCATTATTGCTAAGCTGAATGTTTGTTCCGTATAAAGTGAACCAACCGATAATCATAAAAAAAACTGCTAGAATGGCAGTGATGCTATATCCGATATTAAACTCCTGAAGTGATTCTTTTAAGCTTGGTTTATCTTGAGTTTTCCATTTTTCAATACTCCATAAACTAATCCAGCTAGATGCTTCAACCGTGGTTGGCATCCAACCCATTAAACCAATTAAGAAAAGTACGCCAACCTCATTAAAAATGGGTGTTGGTTTAAAATCTTGAATATGGGCGACAGGACCTTGAATTAGCACTAAGACTGTTGTGGTGAGCAATGCGATAAAGAGAATGCTTACCACAAACTTTAGGCTAATCTCTAAAAATTTGTATTTTCCAAAAATTAGAATTGTACTTATAGTCAAAAACAAACCTAGTGCTACAGTTGAAATAGAAGTGTTCGTAATGTTAAACAGATTAATGAATAAACCTGCAGTAACCGTGTATAGTGCTGCTAAAATTGTAAATGTGGTTAGTAGTGTGATTCCTGCGTAGAACCATAAATAGCCTTTGCCGCGATGCAGATATCCTTCAATTAGAGTTTTATTGGTAACACTGGTATACCGCACTCCAAATTCAAAAAATGGATATTTGAGGATGTTAGCTAGAATAATGGGTATTACCATAACCCAACCATATTGTGCACCTGCTTTTGTAGATAATACTAAATGGGAGGTGCCGATTGCCATACTTGCAAATAAAAGTCCTGGCCCTAAATTTCTTAAGATGATTTTAAGTTTTGACACAATTTATGGTTTGGTTGCTCCAATAAATGTAAACTATTTAGGTTAAGTGGTAATGTTTATTTTATTTCAATGGTCGCTCCATAGAATTTTGGCTGAGTGTTTAATATCATATCGATAAAAACTTTTACCCGTGCTAAATATTCTCTAAAATGAACTTTGAATCCTTGTGAGGTAGATAAGTCTTGGGCATTGAAACCTATAGCTTTTAATCCTTTTTGTTCTGCAATATATATTGCTCTCTCATTATGAAACTTCTGTGAGATTACGGTAACGTTGTCAAGTCCAAAAATAAATTTTGCCCGAACCATAGAGTCTAGAGTTCTAAAACCAGCATAGTCTAAAAAAATCATTTCTTCTGGTATTCCCGCTTTTATTAAATCTTTCTTGATGGTATTTGGTTCATTGTAATAAATGCTACCATTATCACCACTCACTAAAATAAATTTGATTTTGCCAGCTTTAAATAGCGCTACTGTTGCATCTATGCGATAGGTATAATACGGATTTGAAGAACCGTTAGATATTCTATTAGAAGTCCCTAGTACAAGTCCTACCCTATTGGGGGGTATAGTATTAATGTTAGAATAGGTTTTGTCTTCAGTGGTGCTTGAAATAATAAAATTGCAGGTCAAAATCACTAGTACGAGTACTAGACTTAATGTGCCTAAAATTTTAATGATTTTTCTGAGCATGTATTAAAGTCAAGATTAAAGGTAATAAATACCGAATGACTTTAAGTTCTATTAAATTAAAAAGTACCTAGGTTAATCTTAGGAAATAGATTAAAATAAAAAAACCCTTGAAAATCAATTGATTAACAAGGGCTTTGGTACTCGAGGCGGGACTTGAACCCGCACGCCCCAAAGAGCACAGGATTTTAAGTCCGGCGTGTCTACCAATTCCACCACTCGAGCATATTTGGCATTTAAATAAAAAATGCTGACCAGCAACATTTTCTGAGCGAAAAACGGGATTCGAACCCGCGACCTCCACCTTGGCAAGGTGGCGCTCTACCAGCTGAGCTATTTTCGCAAGTTAATGAACGTGCATCTCTTAAAAGATGCGGGTGCAAATTTAATACAATTCTGTAAAAACCAAAGTAAAAATGAGCAAAAGAATAAAAAATTTTATGATGTCGCCTTCTTGTCCTTGGTTAACAGCCTTTTAATTTCATTTAACTTCATTAATGCCTCTACCGGAGTAAGGGTGTCAATGTCTAAATGCGTAATTTCTTCCTTAATTTCTTCTAATAATGGATCATCTAAGTTGAAAAAACTTAATTGCATTTCGTTGGAAGTGTTTTTAAGTTGATCACCAATTTCTTGATTCACCTGTTTATTTTCCAACTTTTTTAAAATCTTATTCGCTTTTTGAATTACTTGTTGCGGCATACCTGCCATTTTTGCTACATGAATACCAAAACTATGTTCACTGCCACCAGGAACTAATTTTCTAAGAAATAGAACGGTATCCTTTAATTCCTTTATGGCAACATTGAAATTCTTAATACGATTATACGTATGAGTCATCTCATTAAGTTCGTGGTAATGGGTGGCAAACATCGTTTTTGCTCTGGAAGGGTGCTCATGAAGATACTCTGAAATGGCCCAAGCAATTGAAATACCATCGTAAGTGCTTGTTCCTCTTCCAATTTCATCTAATAAAACCAAACTACGTTCAGAAAGGTTATTAAGTATTGATGCGGTTTCGTTCATTTCAACCATAAAGGTCGATTCGCCCATCGAAATATTATCGCTGGCACCAACTCGAGTGAATATTTTATCAATCACCCCAATTTTAGCACTTTCAGCAGGTACAAAACTTCCCATTTGTGCAAGAAGAACAATTAAAGCTGTTTGTCTCAATAATGCTGATTTACCACTCATGTTTGGTCCGGTAATCATTATAAACTGCTGGTTAGATCTATCTAACTGTAGGTCGTTGGTGATATATTGTTCACCTAAAGGCAGTTGTTTCTCAATAACTGGATGCCTTCCATCGGTAATTTGTAAATCAGTAGAGTCATTTAACTCCGGACAATTATATGCATTCTCTTTAGCCAATTGAGCAAATCCACAAAGGCAGTCAAGTTGCGCTATTAGGTAAGCATTGTTTTGAACTGGGGCAATATATTCTTGCATCCAAACAACCAACTGAGAAAATAGTTGTTGCTCTAATGTTGAGATGCGATCTTCTGCGCCTAGTATTTTTGCTTCATACTCTTTTAACTCTTCAGTAATATATCGTTCTGCATTAACTAAGGTCTGCTTGCGAATCCATGTATCGGGAACCTTGTCCCTGTGCGTATTTCTTACTTCAATGTAATACCCAAAAACATTGTTAGAAGCTATTTTAAGAGAGGTGATGCCAGTTGCAGCAGTCTCTCTTTCTAGCATGCTGTTTAAATAATTTTTACCAGTAGTGGCCAACCCTCTTAGCTCATCTAATTCTTCAGAGAACCCTTTTGCGATAGTACTGCCCTTTAAAATATTTACTGGGGCCTCTTCGCTAAGCATTTCTTTAATTTTTGCTCTTAATAAATCGCAAGATTGAATTTGGTCTCCGGTTAAAGCCAAAGATTCATTTTTAGAAGCAGTTGCCAATTGCTTTATTGGTATTAAAGCTTCAAGTGAGTTTTTAAGCTGAACAACTTCTTTAGGGTTGACTTTGCCTGTGGCCACTTTAGAAATTAAGCGTTCTAAATCGCCCATCTGCTTAATGTGGTGTTGAAATTTTTCTAGAACTATGTCTTCATTATATAAAAAAGAAACTATCTGTTGTCTTCTTTTTATTTTTTCTAGATTTTTAAGTGGTAAAGCAAGCCATCGCTTTATCATTCGCCCACCCATTGGGGAGATAGTTTTGTCAATGACATCTAAAAGAGTGACGGCATTTATATTTGTTGAATGGTATAGTTCTAAATTTTTTATGGTGAACCTATCCATCCATATATAATCATCTTCGGCGATTCGCTGCAATTTTGAAATATGCTGTAATTGGCGATGCTGCGTTTCTCCTAAATAATGTAATATAACACCAGATGCAATAACACCACATTTTAAATGATCAACACCGAATCCTTTTAATGTTTTGGTGTTGAAGTGTGAAGTAAGGTTTTCTAAAGCATAATCTTCCTGAAATACCCAATCTTCTAAATAAAATAAATGATGGTTTTTGCCAAATACTTCGGTAAATTCTTTTTTATGGGCTTTAGATATTAAAATTTCATTAGGGGAAAAATTCTGTAATAGTTTATCGATTTGTTCTTCACCACCTTCCGATGTTAAAAATTCACCTGTAGATATATCAACTAAAGAAATTCCAATTTTTTTTCTTCCAAAATGAACTGCGCACAGAAAATTATTAGTCTTTGAATGAAGTATATCATCATTCATTGCCACTCCAGGGGTTACCAATTCAGTAACACCCCTTTTAACAATCGTTTTGGTTTGTTTAGGGTCTTCGAGCTGATCGCAAATCGCAACACGTAGCCCTGCCTTTACCAATTTCGGTAAATAAGTGTTTAATGAATGATGGGGAAATCCGGCTAATTCTGTTCGTTCACCACCATTATTTCTATAGGTAAGAATGATTCCTAAAATACGAGAAGCCTTAACGGCATCTTCACCAAAGGTTTCGTAAAAATCACCTACTCGAAAAAGCAATAACGCATCAGGATATTTGGTCTTGATGGTATTGTATTGCTTCATTAAAGGGGTTACCTTTTTTATCTTGCTTTTATCCGCCACTTTATCTTTATCTCATTAATTTTGTATCTACACGAAAGTATGATTTTATCCATCGATTTTAAATCATTGTTGATATTTGCCGATAAGTTTATCACATTAAATTATCATTAGAAAATTAAAATAAAGCATGAGAAAACTACGAAATGAGGAGCTAGATAGAAAGGGTGTAGAAGAATTTAAACTTGCTGGTAAGACTCCGATAATTATTGTTTTAGACAATATTCGCAGTTTGAATAATATAGGTTCGGTTTTTAGAACAGCAGACGCTTTTTTGGTTGAAAAAATATACTTGTGCGGCATAACCGCTACGCCTCCCCATAAAGATATTCATAAAACTGCTTTGGGTGCTACTGAAAGTGTTGATTGGGAGTATGTGCCTGAGACTATTGATTTAGTTGAGAAGTTAAAAACTGAAGGATGTCATGTGATATCGGTAGAACAAGCTGAGAATGCGACTCAATTAAATAAATATATTCCCGCGAAGGATGAAAAACAGGTTTTGATCTTTGGTAACGAAGTGAAAGGTGTAGCACAAAATGTTGTTTCAGCAAGTGATGAGATTTTAGAAATTCCCCAGTTTGGAACAAAGCACTCTTTAAATATTTCGGTAAGTGTTGGGGTTGTAGTTTGGGATTGCTGGAATAAATTAAATGCATAAAAAAACCTGGTCATTGACCAGGTTTTCAAGTATAGTTTGAGTTAGTTAGTTGCACTTGTGCTGTTGCAATAAAGTGAATCCTTTTCATTTACGCAAGAAATCATACAATATTTTGCACTATAGTGATGATAATGCAAAATCTTCAATCTTAGTTAAAATGGTTTCGTAATCCCTATTATGACTTACAAAATCTAAATCACTAACATCTATAACTAATTGATTTTCTTTTGGGTAGGTCTTTAGAAAGTCAAAATAACCTCTATTTATTCGTTCTAGGTAAGAGAGTTCAATATTTTGTTCATAATCTCTACCACGCTTTTTTATTTGCTCTAAAAGTCGCTCTGTGGTTTGATACAGATAAACGTATATTCTTGGTTTTTTAACCTCCTTGTACATGAAATTAAATACTTTTCGGTAAAGTTCAAATTCGTTTTGCTGTAAGGTGACCTTTGCGAAAATTAGTGATTTGTATATGTCATAATCACTCACCATAAAGCTTTTGAAGAGGTCAAGCTGATTGGTGTCTTCTGTAAATTGTTGATAACGATCGGCCAAAAAAGACATCTCTAGCGGAAAAGCATACCTTGCCTGATCCTCGTAAAAACTTGGTAGAAACGGGTTTTCGGCAAATCGTTCCAATATTAATTTGGCATTAAATTCATCAGAAATTTTTGTAGCTAATGTTGTTTTTCCTGCACCAATGTTACCTTCAATGGCCAAATAATTAAAACTGGCAAAAAGCGAATGTCGATTTTTGAAAAGTTTATTAAGTTGTTTGGTGATGATGCTTTTATCTTGGCATTCTTGCAGCAAATTTCTTGTATCCTTGTTTAATATAGGATGATAGAATTGAGGTGTAATATCAGCTAATGGCTTGAGAATAAATTTACGGTCTTGCAGTTTTGGGTGCGGAACAGTTAAGGTTTCTGTTTCAATAATATCATGCTCATAGTAGATTATATCTAAATCTAGTGTTCTACTCTGATAACTATTGCTTTCGGTTCTTATTCTTCCAAAATACGTTTCAATTGTCAATAGTTTGGATAACAATTCTTGTGGAGAAAGTAACGTTTGTATTTCTATGCAGGCGTTTAAAAAATCTTCACCTTCGAAACCCCATGACGGAGTCTCGTAAATAGCAGAGACTTGCCTAATTTCTCCGGCTTTACTGCCTATTTCGAAAATAGCTTTTTGTAAAAGAAGTTCCCTGTTACCTAAATTACTTCCAATAGATAAATATGCTGTTTTGTACACTCCCATAATATTGGAACAAAATAACTAAAACATATTCACATTGGTTATCTTTGTTAACTATTTAAAAGAAAGATTTACATGAATTTTTTGAGAAATTTTTTAGCGTCTATTTTAGGTTCCCTGTTCGCTTTTGGAATCGTATTCGTTATGTTTTTAATATTTGTCACGCTTGTAAGTAGTGGAGAAGATACTGTTGCTGTGAAAGAGAATTCGATATTAGAGCTTCAGTTACAGCGTCCAATTTCAGATTATACTGGCACCAATGAGCTTGATCCATTTGCTGGTATTTTTGAACAATCACAAGGTTTAGATGAAATCTTACATGCTATTGAAGTGGCTAAAAATGATAACCGTATAAAAGGTATTAGCATTAATAACAACTTTATTATTGCTGGTTTGGCTCAAACGCAAGCCATTAGAGGGGCGTTAGAAGACTTTAGGTCTAATGGTAAGTTTATTTATGCATATGCAGATTTTTATATGCAGCGCGATTATTATTTAGCAAGTGTGGCAGATTCGATTTTTATGAACCCTGTAGGTGTGTTAGATTTTAAAGGACTCTCGACTGAAGTGCTTTATTTTAAAGAACTGCAGGAAAAATCAGGTGTTAAAATGGAGGTGATTCGCCATGGTAAATATAAAAGCGCAGTAGAACCTTATTTAGAAAATAACATGAGTGAGGCCAATAGAAGTCAATTGACGTCATTGCTTCAATCGCTGTGGAATTCTATGGTTACCGATATTTCAAATACAAGAGGTATTTCAGAATCTGATTTAAATAGTATAGCTGACACATTAGGGGGCAGAACACCTAAATATGCAAAAAAATCTGGTCTTGTAGATGATATTGCTTTTTACGATGAGTATGAAAATAAATTGTCTAATGCCCTAGCTCTAAAAAATGAGGATAAGATCAACATTAGTACACTAGATGATTATGTGAAATATTCCAATAAGAAAACATTGAAATCCGGTGATGATAAGATTGCCGTTGTCTTTGCTCAAGGAGAAATTTTTTATGGAGAAGGTGGTCCAAATATCATAGGACAAGGAATTATTAATGAGGCTTTAATTAAAGCAAGAGAGGATGAAAGTGTTAAAGCTATTGTATTAAGGGTTAATTCGCCGGGAGGTAGCGCTTTGACTTCAGATATTATTTGGAGGGAAGTTGCACTAACTAAAAGAGTAAAGCCAGTTATTGTTTCTATGGGTAACGTAGCTGCATCTGGCGGTTATTATATAGCTGCAGGTGCAGATAGGATTTTTGCTGAGCCAACCACAATTACGGGTTCTATTGGTGTTTTTGGTACTGTACCGAATATGACCGAGTTGGCTGATAATATTGGAATAAATGCAGAACAGGTTGGTACCAATAAAAATGCTATTGATTATTCTTTATTCGAACCGATGCAAGAAAGTTTTAAAAATCAAATTCAAGAGAGTATTGAAGATACGTATCAAACATTTTTACAGCGTGTATCTGAAGGTCGTAATATGACGATGGCACAAGTAGACAGTGTGGCTCAGGGTCGTGTTTGGAGCGGTACTGAGGCTTTAGAAATTGGTTTGGTAGACGAATTAGGGAGCTTAGATGACGCTATTGCTGCTGCTGCTGAAATCGCTTCCTTAAAGTCTTATGGGGTTAAAAAGTTTCCTAGATATAAAAGTGGTTTTGAGCGTTTTATGGAAGATTTAGAAGGGGCTAGTGTACAATTAAAAGATAATCTGCTGAAAAATGAAATTGGCGATGAAGCTTATATGATACTTAAAGAATTAAAGTCTTTCAAAGAACAAAAAGGCATACAGGCAAGAATGCCTTTTGCTTTGGATATCAAGTAAACGATGACGTTAAAGGATAGGAGACTGGCACAACGTATTTATTTGTATTTAGGGGCGCTGTTTATTACCTCCTTAGTAGTATCGAATCTTATTTTTCAAAAATTTTTCTATTGGAATCCGTTTGGTGATTTTACTGTTTTTGGAGTTTCGCTTTTTGAGGTTTCCGTTGGTATTTTACCTTATCCCATAACCTTTTTGATCACTGACCTTATCTCTGAAATATATGGTAGAAAAATGGCGAATCAGATCGTCACTGCCGGTATTTTCGCTTCTTTTTTTTCAATGAGTATTATTTTGCTAGCAGAGGTTGTGCCTGCAATACCCACTTCACCAATAGGCGACCAAACGTTTACTCAGGTTTTTGCGTTATCACCAATAGCAGTATTAGCCTCAATGATAGCCTATTTATTAGCGCAATATGTAGACGTTGCCATTTATCATTTTTGGAAAAGATTGACCAAAGGAAAGTATCTATGGTTGCGTAATAATTTTTCTACATTTCTTTCACAATTTCTTGATACGTTTACCGTTGTGGGACTGTTATGTGTCTTCAAAGTACTACCATGGGAATTATTTTTCGGACTAGTGGTAAGCGGATTTCTTTTTAAAATTTTTATAGCATTCTTTGACACTCCTTTTCTCTATTTCTTCGTATATATAATGAGAAAACGTTTTGATCTGAAACCAAATGAAGAATTGGACTTAGATATATTAGAACAATAGCATAAAATAAAGCAGTATAAATATGGGTAAGAAAATATTGAAAATTGTAGGTGTAATTCTATTGTTGATAATAGCAGTGCTAATTGCCGCGCCTTTTTTCTTAGAGGCAAAAATTGGTGATATTATAAAAAATAATGTCAATAAGAATGTGAATGCTACACTAGATTTCTCAGAAACAGATTTGAGTTTATTTAGCAGTTTTCCTAATGCAGAGGTGAAATTTAAAGATGTGATTTTAATCAATAAAGCTCCTTTTGAGGGCGATACTTTGTTTAAGGCCAACACACTAGATTTAACTATGGGTATTATGCAATTGTTTAAAGGGACCGAAGATGCTATTGTAATTAATAATATTTATTTAGAAGGTGCATTGATGAATGTAGTCGTTGATAAAGATGAGAACGCTAATTATGATATTGATGTAGCTTCTGAAAATACAACGGTTGCAGAACCTATTAGTACCAATGGTTTCTCTTTTGATTTACAATCATATGAAATCTCAAACTCAAGAATTTATTATATAGATAAGTCTACGGGCATAACTTTTAAGTTAGATGATTTTCAACATAAAGGAACAGGTGATTTGTCCCTGGCAACATCAGAGTTAGACACACATACCGATGCTTTGGTTTCGTTTGAAATGGATAGTGTAAATTACCTATATAGAAACAAGGTACAATTGGATGCTTTAATCGGCATAGATTTAAATCAAAATAAATATTCTTTTTTAAAGAACGAAGCACTAGTAAATCAGCTTCCGTTAGTATTTGATGGTTTTGTTATTGTTAATGACGACAATCAAGAAATAGATTTAACGTTTAAAACTCCTTCCTCAGATTTTAAAAACTTTTTGGGTGTAATACCAGAAATCTATTCTAAGAATATTGAAAGTGTTACTACCACTGGTGATTTTATAGTTAATGGTAATTTTAATGGTATTGTAGACGATACCCATATTCCTAAATTTAATATTGACATTAAATCTGATAATGCATCTTTCAAATATCCAGATTTACCTAAAGCGGTGCGTAATGTCTTTTTTGATATTCAATTGAATAACAAAACTGGTATTACAGAAGATACGTATGTAGATATAAACAAAGCTTCATTTATGATAGATGAAGACAAGTTTAACCTTACATCTAATATTACCGAGCTTATGGGTAATACTAAAGTAAAAGCTCATGTAGATGGGGTAATGAACTTGGCTAATATTTCTAAAGCATATCCTGTACCAGCCGGGTATGATTTAAAAGGCCTTTTGAAAGCAGATATTACAACAGCCTTCGATATGGCTTCCGTTGAAAAAAAGCAATATGAAAAAACGAATACAACTGGAGAATTAAGTGTTGCTAACTTTGAATATAATTCTGAGGAACTTGCTAATCCTGTTAAATTTAATAAGGCAAGTTTAACGTTTAATCCGAAAACTGTCGCATTAAATAGTTTAAACGGTACTACAGGTAAAACTGATTTTGATGTTACCGGAACTATTAATAACCTTTTAGGGTTTATGTTTAATGATGAAAAGGTGGAAGGTTATTTTAATTTAAAATCGAACACCTTTGCTTTGAATGATTTCATGGTAGCTGAAGTAGAAACCACAACACCAACAGAAAAGAACGATAGTGAAAGTGGGGTAGTCGTCAAAGAAGAGAAAATTAAGATACCTTCATTTCTTGATGCTACCATTAATGCAAATGCAAAACAAGTATTGTACGATGATATTGTTTTAAGTGATGTCACTGGAATTTTGATGATAAAAGACGAAACGGCTATATTGAGCAATATGACCTCTGGTCTTTTTGGGGGTAAAATGGCTTTTAACGGTGAGGTTTCAACTAGAGGTGAGATTCCGACCTTCGCCATGAAATTAGATTTAAACCAATTAGGCATTGAAGAAACGTTCAAGTCAGTTGAATTATTTAAGTCATTAGCGCCTATTGCACAAATATTGAAAGGGAAGTTGACTTCGGATATTTCATTATCGGGGAATTTAACAGATGATTTATTACCTAATCTATTATCATTAAGCGGAGACCTTTTTGCAGATATAGCTACCGATGAGATTAATACGGAATCTGCTCCACTTCTAAATGCTTTAGTTTCAAAATTGAATTTTATCGACTTAAAAGAACTAAATCTTAAGGAATTAAAAACATCTCTTTCTTTTAAAGATGGTCTGGTTACCGTAAAACCATTTACGATTAATTATAAGGATATCGCTATAAATGTTGATGGGAGCCATACTTTTGATAAGAAGTTAAACTATAAAGCTACGTTACAGGTTCCTGCAAAATATCTAGGTTCTGACATTACCAAATTAATTGCTAGAATTGATGATTCAGCTTTGCAAAATTTGACCATACCTGTTATTGCAAATATTGGAGGGGTATATAATAGTCCTCAAGTGACCACAGATTTAACCTCAGGCATAAAGCAATTGACCACGAAGTTGGTGGAGATCGAAAAGCAGAAGCTTATTAATAAAGGCACTGATAAGGCTAAGGATTTGATAGGGGGTATTTTAAGCGGTAATCAAGCTAAATCAGATTCAATTAAAAAAGATACAACTTCAAATAAACAAAAGGCTAAGGATATTTTAGGCGGAATACTTGCTATCAAAAACCCAAAAGATAGTACAGCGGTTAATAAAGACTCAGTTCCTGCCAAGAACGAGAAGGAAGTAGTAAAAGAAAAAGCGAAAGATATTTTAGGTGGTTTGCTAGGTAAAAAGAAAAAAGATACAGTTAATTAACTGTAAGGCCTACATAATAACCCTCACTACCTCTAATATTAAATACAGTGTTATCTTCGAATATAAGATACTGCCCTTTTATTCCTTTTAATTTACCTTCATATAAAGGTGTTTTATCAAGATTAAGGCTTTTGACTTTAGTGGGATATTTCAATACCGGGAACTCTATCTGGGTTTCACTTTTATTGTCTAAATAATAAGGAAGAGCTTCTTCAGGAATGTATTGCTTTAATTTTTCACGCCATTCTAAAAGATTCTCATCTACAATATTATTGGTTAGCATAGTGCGCCAATTTGTTTTGTCGCCAACATGATTTTTTAAGGCTACTTCTGTAATACCTGCAAGATACCTGTTGGGTACTTCTACGATTTCAATAGCTTCATGAGCACCTTGGTCAATCCACCTTGTGGGTATTTGCCCTTTTCTGGTAACACCAACTTTAACGTTGCTTGAATTGGCTAAGTAAACAATGTGTGGTTGCAATTGTACTTTTTTCTCATACGCTAAATCTCTATCTTCTTGGTCTAAATGGGCTGTGCTCAATTCTGGGCGCATAATCCAATCTCCCGCAGAGGGTATTTCAAAGAAACATGTTTTACAAAAACCTTGTCTATAAATAGGTCTGTCATTTCCGCAGTTTAGACATTGAAATTTTATAAATTCTATTTTTAGATTTTTATCGAGGACTTGATTTACATTTAGAAAATCTGATTCAAACAGCATATAATATTGTATTGGATGACCAATTTCTGTTTGCATTTTTTTTAGTACTCCTTCGTATTGCATGTTTAATCTGCTTATTGTATGGTCAATTTGAAAATGATACTTAGATACGCTATTTTTAGCAACACAAAGATACCGATAAATGCCAATTACTTTATTTAATTCCATTGCCTCTTGGCTGTTGAAGAAGCGTTATCATCAGATAGAACTTTTTTTAAAGTACCCAGAAGAGGTTCAAGAAGAAGTTTTACTGCAATTGCTCGAATTTGCAGAAGACACAGAAGTTGGTAGAAAGTACGAATTCGATTCTATTGAATCATATAACACATTTAAAGAACGTTTGCCAATCGTGTCTTATGAAGAAATTGAACCAATAATTGAACGTACTAGAAAAGGTGAACAAAATCTTTTTTGGCCTACCAAGGTGAAATTGTTTGCGAAAAGTAGTGGAACCACTAATGCAAAAAGTAAGTTTATTCCCGTTAGTAGTGAAGCATTAGAGGACTGCCATTATAAATCAAGCAAAGATTTACTATGCCTTTATTTAAACAATAATGAAAATTCACAATTGTTTACGGGTAAAAGTCTTCGATTAGGGGGTAGTAAAGAGCTCTACGAGGACAATGGCTCTTTTTTTGGTGATCTGTCTGCCATTCTTATAGATAACATGCCTTTATGGGCAGAATACAGCAGTACACCTAGTAATAAGGTTTCTTTGATGAGTGAATGGGAAAGTAAGCTGATGGCCATTATTCATGAAAGTGTACAAGAGAATGTAACTAGCCTTGCAGGTGTTCCATCATGGATGTTGGTCTTGATGAATAAAGTTTTAGAAGAAACAGGAAAAGAGAATTTATTTCAAGTATGGGAAAATTTAGAGGTGTACTTTCATGGCGGTGTAAACTTCAACCCATATAAAGAACAGTATAAAAAAATACTTCCAAATGATAATTTTAGGTATTATGAAATATATAATGCTTCAGAAGGATTTTTTGCTATTCAAGATAGAAATAATAAGGAAGATCTTTTACTCATGTTAGACTATGGTATTTTTTATGAGTTTATCCCGATGGATGTTTATGGCACAATAGAGCAAGAAGCGATTCCGTTATGGGAAATTGAACTAGAGAAAAATTATGCAATTATCATCACGACCAACTCTGGCCTATGGCGTTATAAAATTGGAGATACTGTTAGGTTTACTTCTAAAAGTCCATATCGAATAAAGGTTACTGGGCGTACTAAACATCATATCAATGTTTTTGGTGAGGAGTTGATTATTGAAAATGCCGAGGAAGCATTGAAAATAGCTTGTGCTAAAACCGAGGCTGAAATTATCGATTATACTGCCGGACCTATTTTCATGGTCGATAAAGAAAAAGGAGCTCATGAGTGGATTATGGAATTTAGAACCTTGCCAAAAGATTTTAATTTGTTTGTTAATGTATTTGACAATGCTTTGAAATCACTCAATTCAGATTACGAGGCAAAACGGCTTAATAATATCACCTTAAACCTACCCTTGGTTCATATTGCCCGTAAAAACTTATTCTATGATTGGTTAAAGGCAAATGATAAACTTGGTGGTCAACATAAAATACCAAGACTTTCCAATAAACGTGATTATTTAGAAGAGCTTTTGCTAATGAACGGGTAATTTGCCCCATACACACTATTTTTTAGTCTAATCACAACATACTTTTATTTTGGCTCAATAGTTGAATTAACTTTATATTGGTTAAAAACCTGGTTAAGAGCTATTTCAATTGTTGCTTTTTATCATTAGAATTCTTAATAAAAGGGACTACAACGATAATTTTATACGAGTAAACAATTAAATAGTGATATGTGCAGCTAAAAATCCAACTTGCTGTAGGAAAACTTAACCAAACTATAAAATACGATTATTATGGCACAGAAATTAGTGATTGTTTCAGATATGTGGGGCGCTAAGAAAGGTTTGTGGATTACTTCATATTTAGGATACCTTCAACAGTATTTTGATATTACTTTTTATGATAGTCAACAATTGGCCAACCTGGATCTATTGGTACAGTCAGAAGAAAATGTTCATAGTGCTTTTGTTAATGGTGGTATTGATACAGCTGTTTCTCATTTGTTGAAAAAAGAGAAAGAACCTTGTTATTATCTAGCTTTTAGTACGGGTGCAACTATTGTTTGGGAAGCTGCAAAAAATGGATTGCCAGTTAAATCATTTTATAGTGTTTCGGCTACTAGAATTCGTTTAAAAAATGAAAGGCCAAATGTGCCATTTCAATTGGTATATGGTGAAAATGACGTATTTAAGCCGAGTGATGATTGGGCTGTTAGATTAGGTATTGACATGGAAGTTGTTTCCAATTATGGGCATACACTTTATTCTGATGAGAAAATCATACAGAAAGTATGTTTAGATTTATTACAAGAGGTAACACAAATAGCACCACAAATTAAGAAAGTGGTCTAGTGTAAAATATAAGATTAGAACCTAAAAAAAAGCGTGGATGAATATCCACGCTTTTTTTATATATTATTCAGGGTCTTATTTAAGAAACTGCTTTTAACTTTTTTACGGTATCGTAAGATAACTTTTCTTCAGCATAAGGTTTTGTTACTTTGAACGTCGTATCATCTGTACTTGGCATCTCGAACATTGCATCTGTAAAGATTGCTTCACATAAAGATCTTAAACCTCTAGCACCAAGCTTGTATTCAATTGCCTTATCAACAATATAGTCTAATGCCTGTTCAGTGATGGTAAAAGTAATATTATCCATTGCAAACAGTTTCTCGTACTGTTTAATGATTGCATTTTTAGGTTCTGTCAAGATTGCTCTTAACGTCTTTTTATCTAGCGGATTCATATGAGTAAGAACAGGAAGTCTACCAATAATTTCAGGTATAAGTCCGAATTCTTTTAAATCTCTAGGTATTATATATTGTAACATATTGGTGGTGTCCAAAAAGTTGTCAGATTTTGAAGCACTATAACCTACAGCTTGCATATTCAAACGTTTTGTAATGGCACGTTCAATACCATCAAATGCTCCACCAGCAATGAATAGTATGTTTTCAGTATTGACTTCGATAAATTTTTGATCAGGATGTTTTCTTCCACCTTTAGGTGGAACATTAACAACAGTGCCTTCTAATAATTTTAGAAGCCCTTGTTGTACACCTTCACCAGATACATCTCTAGTTATCGATGGGTTATCACCCTTGCGAGCTATCTTATCTATTTCGTCAATAAATACAATACCTCTTTCAGCTTTTTCAAGATTGTAATCTGCTGCCTGTAAAAGACGTGTTAAAATACTTTCTACATCTTCACCTACATAACCAGCTTCTGTCAACACTGTAGCATCTACTATAGCCAATGGTACATTAAGTAATTTCGCAATAGTTTTTGCCATTAGGGTTTTACCTGTACCGGTTTGCCCTACCATTATAATATTACTTTTTTGAATCTCTATGTCATCTTCTTTTGAAGATGGTTGAAGTAATCTTTTGTAGTGATTGTAAACAGCTACCGACATCACTTTTTTTGTTCGTTCTTGCCCAATAATAAAGGTGTCTAAAAACTCCTTAATCTCTTGAGGCTTTTTTAAGACTAGTTCAGAAGAAAGATCATTTGTCTTTGTTTGTTTTGATTCTTCAGCAACAATGCCGTGAGCCTGCTCTATACAACGGTCACAAATGTGTGCGTCAAGACCTGCAATCAATAAATTGGTTTCTGGTTTTTTTCTACCACAGAATGAACATTCTAAATTTTCCTTTGCCATTATCTTACTTCTCTATTCTATTCCTTAACGATTGAAAATCGTTTTTGGTTTAAAATTCATTTATTTATTTGATTCAAGTAGTCGGAATTATTTCTTATCCCTTACCAAAATTTCATCGATCATTCCATACTTAAGGGCTTCGTCAGCTTTCATCCAGTAATCACGATCACTATCATCACGTACTTTTTCAATATCGGTGTTAGAATGCTGAGCTATGATTTCATATAATTCATCTTTTAACTTTAAGATTTCTCTTGCGGTAATTTCAATATCACTCGCTTGCCCTTGAGCACCACCCATTGGTTGGTGAATCATAACACGAGAATGTTGTAAGCCACTACGTTTTCCTTTTTCACCAGCGCATAATAAAACAGCACCCATTGAAGCGGCCATTCCTGTACATATAGTAGCAACATCAGGAGTAATAAATTGCATAGTATCATAAATACCTAAACCTGCATATACACTACCTCCAGGAGAGTTGATGTAAATTTGAATATCCTTTTTAGCGTCAACACTTGCTAGAAACAATAATTGTGCTTGAATGATATTTGCAACTTGATCATTGATACCCGTACCCATGAATATGATACGATCCATCATTAAACGCGAATAAACATCCATGGCAACAACATTCATAGACCTTTCTTCAATAATGTTAGGCGTCATGTTTGTTGGGTACATGCTGCTCATTATTGTGTCGTAATATGTACTGCTAATACCTTGATCGTTTATTGCGAAATTCTTGAATTCTTTTCCGTAATCCATAAATTGTATGTCTATTTTTTAGAGTAAAAAAAGGTGCCGAAAATTTCATTTCCGGCACCGTAAAGATACTTAATTTATTGTTTGGAATTATCCGTAAACTTCTTTCACGAAATTTTCATAGGTAACTTCCTTTGTCTTAAGGTTTGCTTTTTCCTTATAAAGATTCAATAGTTTTTGACTCATCAATTGTTCTGAAAGTCTTTTTACTTCATCTTGGTTGCCAAGAACTCGAGCAGCAATGCTGTCTAATTCTTCTTCTTTTGGGTCTAATTGACCGAATTGAGCCATTTGCGAGCGAATAAATCCTTTAGAGAATTCTTTCAACTCATCGAATTGAACTTGCAGTTCATTGTCACGAATAATTTTGCCTTCTATAAGTTGGTAGCGTAATCCTTTTTCAGATTTTGCATACTCTTCAACCGCTTGCTCCTCAGATAAAGGCTCTTCACCTGTCATTTGTATCCATTTGGTTAAGAAACCGCTTGGCAGTTCAAATTTGGTGTTATCAATAAAGTATTCTGTAACGTCGTTCAATAATTTTTGATCAGACTGTTGTTCGAATTGTTTTTCAGAATCTTCTTTAATACGCTCTTTTAATTCTTTCTCAGATTTTACACTGTCAGGTCCAAACAATTTATCAAATAACTCTTGGTTCAGCTCTGCAGCTTCTCTTTCATTTATTTCCGAAATTGTAAAAGTTACCTCGGTATCCAAAGATTCAGCTTTTTGCTTATCGATGCCTAAAGCACTAGATAGCATATGGTCTTCATTGAATAATCCTTTAGTTTTTAAAGTGATGACATCACCAACCTTCTTGCCTTTCAATGCATCTAAAGCTTTTTTGCTTTTCAGTTTATCGGTTTCCAACATGGTCTTGTTGTCAATTTCTTCAGCTTCGTTAAAGAAAGTACCGCTAACTTCGTCATTTTTGCTAACTACATCTTTGCTTACAAGCTTACCATATTGCTTTTGTATACGCTCTACTTGCTCGTCAATCATTTTCTTGTCGGCAACAATCTTATATTGAGTTATCGCTTTTTTGGTTTTCAATGAAACCTCAAAATTTGGAGCTAAACCCAATTCAAACTCAAAAGCTAGTTCATCTTGGTCCCAATCAAAATTATCCTGTTGTTTTGGAAGTGGATTTCCAAGAACGTCTAGTTTTTCTTCAGTAAGGTATTTGTTAAGGTTGTCTTGCAACAATTTGTTTACTTCATCGACCAAAACTGCTTTGCCATATTGTTTTTTAATAAGGCCCATAGGTACTTGACCCTTTCTAAAACCAGGTATGTTGGCTTGCTTTTTATAATCCTTTAATATGGTATCTACCTTATCTTGGTAATCGTCTTTTGTGATAGCAACTTTAACTACTGCATTTAAATCGTCTATCTGCTCTTTCGTAATATTCATTCCTTATTATCTATTTGCATGTATAAAATGGGATGCAAAAATACTATATTTTGCAAAGTCAACCAATTTTTTAAAGTATTGAATTTCAAATCAAAAGCAACTATGACTTGTCGTCATTTAGCAATGAAAAGAAGATGGATTGTAAAAAGGATAGCAGTAGGCTAAAAATCAAAGCCCACCAAATGTTACTTACCGTAAAACCGTCAATTAGCTTATCGGCAAGGAGAATAATTATAGCATTTATAATTAGTAAGAAAAGGCCGAAGGTAACAATGGTTACAGGTAAGGTCAAAATTACCAAAATTGGTTTTACTAAAAAATTCAGTAAACTTAGAACAACGGCTACAATAATAGCGGTCATAAAACTATCTACAGAAACATTGGGTAAAACATTTGCTAAGATAATTACGGATAAAGCACTTAAAAGTATTCTTAGAATTAGTTTCATATCTATTTGATTTAAAGTGTGATTAATTGTTTTAATTTTTTGTTCGATTGAAAAAGGTTAATGATTTTTCAAGGAATTCATCAGGATTTTCTGCGTGTAGCCAGTGGCCAGCATTACTTATAGTTTCTATTGTTGCCGTTGGAAAATGCCTTTTAATGATTTCAATATCATTTTTTGTTACATACTCAGATCGCTCACCTCTTAAGAAAAGTGTTGGTCCTTCGTAAAAATCCGTACTATTAATATTGTCGCCTATCTCTTCCATTTTTTCGCTCAAAACCTCAAGATTGAACCTGAAGCACAATTTTTTATCTTCATTTCTAAATAGATTTTTTAGTAAAAATTGTCGCGTGCCGAAATCTGAAATATATTTTGTTAGTTGGTCGTCTGCATCTTTTCGCGATTTCAAATTATTGGTATCAATGGCGTTTAAGCCTTCTATTATGGTTTGATGATGCGGTGGATAAAATTTTGGAGCAATGTCGGCAATTAATAATTTATTTATTCTTTCGGGGTGAGAGCAGGCAAATTGCATTGCCGTTTTCCCTCCCATAGAATGACCAATAAGTATTGTGCTTTTAATTTTATGATGATCCATATAATTTAGTAGGTCATCTGAAAGTATGTCATAATCAAAATCGGGTGAATGAAAGCTTTTGCCATGATTACGTTGGTCAATCAAATGAACTTGAAATCCGTTTTCAGCATATGCAGTGCCTAGTGTTTTCCAATTGTCAAGCATTCCTAAAAATCCATGTAGAATGCATAGCGGTTTGCCTTCTCCTATAATTAATGAATGTAAAATTTGCTTCATTTTAACCTATGTAAATACATGTTCACAACATTATCAAGGCCTAAATATAATGCTTCGCTAATAAGCGCATGACCTATTGATACCTCTAGTAAATTAGGGATATTTTTTGCAAAATATTCAATATTGTCCAAGCTTAAATCATGGCCAGCGTTTATTCCGATGCCTAATTCGGTAGCACTCTTAGCGGCTTCAATGAATGGTTGTATTGCTTTTTCTTTATTTAGCTCATAATTGGCGGCATAGCTTTCCGTGTATAATTCTATACGGTCTGTACCTACCTCTGCTGCGCCACGAATCATTATTGGGTCGGGATCAACAAAAATTGAGGTGCGTATACCTGCTTGCTTAAAAGTTTTGATAACATCGGTTAAAAAATCTTTATACTTAATAGTGTTCCAACCTGCATTCGAAGTTATAGCTTCAATCGAGTCGGGTACTAAAGTGACTTGTTCTGGCTTTAATTCAAGGACTAAATCGATGAATTTTGGAATTGGATTACCTTCAATATTAAACTCGGTTGTTACCATATTTTTCAAATCTCTAGCATCTTTGTAACGAATATGACGTTCGTCTGGTCTTGGGTGTATGGTAATGCCTTGTGCGCCAAAACTTTCTAAGTCTTTTGAAACCTTTAGTAAATCAGGTACATTGCCTCCACGGGCATTCCTAAGGGTTGCTATTTTGTTTACGTTAACGCTAAGTTTTGTCATTATGTCTTATTTACCTTTTAAGAGTTTCAAAAATACGAATAAGGCACGCCTTTTGATATTATTAATTGTTATTTTGCGTTATAATCAAGCCTATGCATATTCAAGAACATGTCATTACTACAATTCCTGTATTTGAGATAAAGGATACTTTTGAAAAAGTATTGGAGTTTTTTCAAGATACAACTTACTCACATGTTGCTATTGTAGAGGAAGGAAGGTTTTTAGGTGTTTTCTCGGAAATTGATGCAGAGGTATTACTTCCAGGTACAAGAATTGAGGAGTTTAGATATGAGCTACAAAGCTTTTTTGTTCGAGCCGAAACCAATTGGCTTGATGTATTAGAGGCATTTGCTCGAAATGAGGCCAATATTTTGCCTATTTTGAATGAAAAAGAAGAAGTTGTAGGTTATTATGATCTTACCGATATAGTCACTGTTTTTATTGATACTCCGTTTTTTACTGACCCAGGTAGTATTCTTGTTGTTGCCACAGGGATTAAAGATTATTCATTTAGTCAAATTGCTCAAATTGTGGAAAGTAATAATGCAAAACTTTTAGGAGGCTTTATTACCGATACACAGAATGATATTATTCAAGTTACTTTAAAAATCACCACTGAGAACTTTAATAAGGTTGTTCAGACTTTTAGGAGGTATAATTATCATATTCTTTTTGGTAATAGTGATGATCAGTTTCTTGAAGACCTTAAGGAGCGTTCAGATTATTTAGATAAATACCTAAATGTATAGTATGAAAGTAGCTATATATGGGCAAACATATCAAGACAATGCAATAGAGTATCTAGTAGAGTTGTTAGATGAGTTGCATAAAGAACCTTCAGAAGTATTCATAGAAAAAGAGTTTTATGAGCTATATCGTAAATTAGAATCTTCAAAAACCTTTCCAACTTTTACAATGACGAGTGGGCTAAATTCCACTTTCGATATGTTCGTTAGCTTTGGTGGAGACGGTACAATTTTAAGAGCAACAACATTTGTTAAAGATTTAGGTATACCTATAGTTGGTGTAAATACTGGTAGATTAGGTTTTCTTTCCACTTTTAAAAAAGAAGATGTTAGAAAGGTAGTTCGGGAATTTAAAGAAGGGGCTTATACTATTGTAGAGCGTAGTTTAGTTCAATTAAATACTAAAGAGCTTGATGTTGAATTTGGTGATCTCAATTTCGCGCTTAACGAAATTACAGTGAGTAGAAAAGATACTACCTCGATGATAACGGTAGAAACGTATTTAAATAATGAGTATTTAACATCGTATTGGGCAGACGGATTAATCATTTCAACACCAACGGGTTCTACAGGGTATTCATTAAGTTGTGGTGGTCCTGTAATTGTGCCGACTGCAAAATCATTGGTCTTAACACCAATTGCACCGCATAATCTTAATGCTAGACCACTTGTAATTTCTGATGATACTGTAATACGTTTAAGAGTATCTGGTCGAGAAGAAAATCATTTGGTTTCTTTAGATTCAAGAATTGCTTCGTTAGAAAATGGACAAGAAATTGCAATTAGTAAGGCGCCCTTTACTATTAAAATGATAGAGTATACTTCTGAAAGCTTTTTAAAGACCCTAAGAAATAAGCTACTTTGGGGCGAGGATAGGCGAAATTGAGCCTGGTTTTAAACAATAAATGACCTTAATCGCTGTTTATCTTTTGAGAACAAGAAAATTATCTCATTTTCTATTTTTGATGGGGATGGGTTATAATTGTAAAAAATAATTTATGCGTTATATAACGTTAGTGATATTGCTTTTTTCGTTTATCGGACTTAAAGCGCAGACCTATGAAGCAGGTGTTTTTTTAGGTGGGGCTAATACCATTAGCGATGTGGGAAGAACAAATTATATTTTACCTTCCGATATTGCTTTTGGTGGTTTATTTAAATGGAATATAAGTAAAAGGTATGCATGGCGAGGTAGCTTAATGTATGGTAAGTTTACAGCAAATGACAATAAATCAAGTTCAACAGCACGGCAGCAAAGAGGTTATGTGGTTGATAATTCTGTTTTAGAAGGTTCTGTCGGGCTTGAGTTTAACTTTGTAGAGTATAATCTTCATAAATTGGGACCGGCTTTTACTCCTTATTTATATACAGGTATCACCTATTTTAGATACAATTATGAATATTTTAATGGTGGTGTTCTGCAAGAAATTGGACAGAAAGATGGTGCATTTGCCATACCAATGACGGCAGGGGTTAAGTATCGTATCAATCAGTTTCTTATTTTTGGGGCTGAAATAGGTGCTAGATATACCTTTACCGATAACTTAGACGCCAGCAACCCTGTGGGGTCAAACTTTGAAGAATTTCAATTTGGAAATATTTTTAGTGATGATTGGTATGTTTTTTCTGGGTTAACATTAACCTATACATTTGGCCGAAAGCCGTGTATGGATTGTTTTGAGTAAAAGAAAAATGGACGATATAAACGGTATTGATAAAACAAATGTTCCTAAGCATCTAGCCATTATTATGGACGGTAATGGTAGGTGGGCTAAGGAAAGAGGTAAATTAAGAGTTTTTGGACACGAGCACGGGGTTAAAACCGTAAAGATTGTGGTTGAACAGTGTGCTCAATTGGGAATCGATTTTTTAACTTTGTATACCTTTTCTACTGAAAACTGGAACCGCCCAAAGGTTGAAGTTCAAACTCTTATGCGATTATTAGTATCTTCTTTAAAGAAAGAACTTAAAACTTTTAACAAAAATAATATACGTTTAAATACCATCGGTAATATTTCTGCCTTGCCATCAAAAGCCTACAAAGAGTTAATTGAGGTAATGGATCAAACAAAGCAAAATACAGGCATGACGCTTACTTTAGCGTTAAGTTATGGCGCTCGAGAAGAGATACAATCTGCAGTAAAAGCAATAAGCGCCAAAGTTAAAAATAATATAATTTCAATTGAAAATATTGACGAAACCATTATTAATAACCATCTTTACACGCACAATTTGCCAGACGTAGACTTGCTTATCCGTACTAGTGGAGAACATCGGATCAGCAATTTTTTATTATGGCAGATTGCATATGCAGAGTTATATTTTATTGATGTATTTTGGCCCGATTTTAGGGAACATCATTTGGTAGAAGCCATTAAAAATTACCAGAACAGAGAACGAAGATTTGGAAAAACTAGCGAACAACTCACTTAAAGATATGACTAGGTTCATATCTTTGAACCACATTTTAACCACTTTTTTATTTTTAACTACCCTTATTGCCACCGCACAGGATGAAACCTATGAGGATGGTAAAAGCTATATTCTTGGTGGCTTGGATGTTACCGGGCTGCAAAGTTATAATGAGCAAACGGTGAAAACATATACTGGGCTTAGGGTAGGACAGCCTATTACTTTACCAGGTGAACAAATAAGTGAAGTCATTAAAAAATTATGGGGACTCGAGCTTTTTAGCGAAATCGAATTCTACATTGTCAATATAGAGGAGAATACGGTTTTCCTAGAATTGAATATAATTGAACGCCCTACGTTAACTAACGTTACCTTTTATGGTGTTAAAAAAGGGAAAATAGAAGGCCTTATTAAGGATACGGATTTAAAGAAAGGTAAGAAAATAACGGAAAGTCTTATTTCAAACTCTAAAAATTATATTGCCAATAAATACAAGAAGCAAGGATATTTAAATGCTCAGGTAAATATTGCTACTGCTAAAGATACTTCTGACACCAATACTCAGAGTATGGTGGTCAATGTGAAGAAAGGCGATAAAGTAAAAATACGTAAAATCATATTTGAAGGTAACGATCAATTAGGTGATAAGAAACTTCGTAAAGCTTTAAAGAGTACTAAACAGAAAAAGCTAGGTAGGTTCTGGAAAAAATCTAAATTCATTCAAAAAGATTACGAAGATGATTTAGGATTATTGGTCGATAAGTTTGCTGAAAATGGTTATCGAGATGCTAGGGTTATTTCAGATTCTGTTATTAAGGTAGACGAGAATAATATTGATTTACGCATAAAGGTTGAAGAAGGTGATAAGTATTACTTTGGTAATATTGACTTTGTGGGTAATACGGTATATACTGATCGTCAATTAAATCAAGTATTGGGAATTAAAAAGGGGGATACCTATAATGGTGTATTGTTGCGAGAACGTATTGCAGACAATTCTAAACCAGATCCAACAGATGTTACCAGTTTGTATCAGAACAATGGTTATTTGTTTTCAACTATAAATCCTGTTGAGATTTCTGCCGCCAATGACACAATCGATTTTGAGATTAGAATTATAGAAGGTAAAGAAACGTTTCTAAACCATGTTACGGTTTCAGGTAATGATAAAACTAATGATCATGTTATTTATCGTGAGTTACGTACAAGGCCTGGCCAAAAGTATGATAAATCAGATATTATTAGAAGTATTCGTGAATTAGGCCAATTAGGATTTTTCGATGCCGAACAAATTACACCAGATGTTTTAAACGCGAATCCTAATGAGGGTACGGTTGATTTAGCATGGAATTTAGTTGAATCTGGATCCAGTCAAATAGAATTACAAGGTGGTTATGGTGGTGGTGGTTTCATCGGTACCTTGGGGCTTTCTTTTAGTAACTTCTCCATTCAGAATTTATTTAAGGGAGAGAAGTATAAGCCAGTGCCTATGGGTGATGGCCAAACATTTGCCTTGCGTTTACAGGCTAGTAGAACTTTTAGGGTGTATAGCTTAAATTTTGCAGAACCATGGTTAGGGGGTAAAAAACCTGTGCGTTTTAATTTGAGTTTATCGCGAACTCAACAGTTTGCAGCCTCTTATGGTACAAGCCGTAATATTGAGGTAAATAAGGATCAACAATTCTCAATTACGGGTATCACTGCCGGATTGGCTAAACGTGTGCAATGGCCAGATGATTTCTTTACTATTTCCCATTCGCTAAGCTATCAGTTATACGATTTTAGAAATTATAATATAGGTTTGTTCAACTTCGGTAACGGTAAGGCAAATTCGTTAGCGTATACCTTTGGTATTTCAAGAAATGCAACACTAGGTGGACGTATTTTTCCAAGAGGCGGCTCTAATTTTGAGGTTACTGCAAAATTTACGCCTCCCTGGTCTTTATTTAGTGATAAAGATTATAGAGAGTTACAGAATAGATCAAAAGAATTAGATAATAAGAAAAATACAGAAGGACTAACTACTGCTGAGAATGTAGAACTAGAGGATATTGATCAAGAACGATTTAGATTATTAGAATATTATAAAGTTAAGTTTAAAGGTGACTGGTACACTACTTTAGTTGATAAATTAGTTTTGCGTAGTAATGCAGAATTTGGTTTCTTAGGTAGCTACAACAGTGCCGTAGGTAATGTTCCTTTTGAAAGATTTTATGTTGGTGGTGACGGCCTAGGAAACTTTACATTAGATGGTCGTGATGTAGTGCAATTAAGAGGATATGATAATCAATCTATTACTCCATACTCTGATGGTGCAACTTCACCAGATGGGGCTCTGATTTATAATAAATTTTCATTAGAATTACGTTATCCATTGACATTAAAGCCTTCAGCGTCTATCTACGGCCTCGCATTTTTAGAAGGTGGTAATGCCTTCAACAATTTTCAAGACTTTAATCCGTTTCAATTAAAACGATCGGCCGGTGTGGGGCTGCGAATCTTTATGCCAGCATTTGGTTTGTTGGGTATTGATTTTGGTTATGGATTTGATGAAGATCTTAAACCTCAATCTGCAGGACAAGGTCCTAGTGGGTGGCAAACACACTTCATAATTGGTCAACAGTTTTAATTTTAATTGAAATTTAATAATTGTGTTATATGCTAATCCTTTCATTTTAAAAGTTTTAGTAAATTTGGCACGATATTTTCTATAGGATTAAACGATATCAACAATGAGTTCAAAAACAAAAGTTCTTTTATTAGTTTCGGTCATCTTTATGACTATTGGAAGTTTTGCCCAAAGAGGGGTAAGAATGGCTTACGTAGATATGGAGTATATCTTAGAAAATGTTGAAGAATACCGAGATGCTACCGAACAGTTGGAAGCAAAAGTGCAACGTTGGAAAGTTGAAATAGAGCAGAAGCAAAGTATTGTGGAGCAGATGAAGAAAGATTTAATGGCTGAAAAAGTATTATTGACGCCAGAGCTTATTGCAGAACGAGAAGAGGAAATTCAGATTCTTGAAAAAGAGATGATAGAGTATCAACAAGATCGTTTTGGGCCCCAAGGAGATTTAGTTTTACAGAAAAGAAGGCTGATACAACCTATACAGGATCAGGTGTTTAATGAAGTGCAGAAAATAGGCGTAAATAAAAAGTATGATTTTATTTTTGATAAATCTGCGGATGTCGTAATGTTGTATTCAGAAAAAAGACATGATATCAGCGATTTGATATTAAGGGGTATTGCACGAACAAGAAAGGTCAGTGCGCCAAGTAAGAAGGCAGATGACCGAAGTAGGTTAGATGATTTTGAAGGAGAAGAGGAGTCAGAGGAAGTTAGTGAGGCGTTACAAGAACGTTTAGATAAAGCTAATGAGGCAGCTGAAGCTAGAGAGAAAAGTGCAGCTGATACGAGGTCTGAGCAGTTGAAGTTAAGAGAAGAAAGAAAGAAGGCTTACGAGGAGCGAAGAAAAAAATTGTTAGAAGAGCGTGAAGCTAAGAAACAAGAAAAATTAAAGGAGAGAAATAGCGATACCGAAAAAGATGATAATAACGGTACTATTTAAATAGGTTTAACAACCATAAAAATTAACACTCAAATTAGAATTAAAATTTAACTCATGAAACAAGTAAAACAAATTGTGGTAGCCTTATTGTTGTTCGTAGCAACGACAAGTTTTGTAAATGCCCAAAGTAAGATAGCTCATATAGATGTTACTCAATTATTATCGGCTATGCCTGAAATGAAGGCTGCAGAAGCTGAGCTTAAAAAATTACAAGAAACTTACAATGCAGATATTCAGGCGTCAATGACTGAGTTACGTAACAAGTTTACTCAGTATCAAAATGAAGCAGCAGCTAAATCTAAAGAAGAGAATGATAAGAGAGCTGTTGAACTTCAAGGTTTTGAGAAGAACATAGGTGAGGCACAACAAGCTGCACAACAAGAATTTCAAAAGAAACAAGCTGAATTGTTCGCTCCTATTTCAGAAAAGGCTAAAACAGCTATTGAGAAAGTTGCGGCTGCACAAGGTTTTGACTACGTAATCGATGCGCAAGCTGGGGGTGGTTTAATCGTTGCAAAAGGTAAAGACCTTCTGCCTGACGTAAAAAAACAATTAGGTTTCTAATACAAACTTTTATAGTAAAGAAAAGCCATCTAACTAGATGGCTTTTTTTATGCATATAATTTCCTCATAATATTTTTCCAGCGTAATTGTCTTATGAATTTTCCTTCAACTTCATTTACTAAATAGGGAGCATTGTTATATGCTGCATTCATAAAGCCAATAATATTGTTCCAGAAAGATTTAATCGATTTATTCTTAGCTGCCATTTTAATAGAAGCAATAAAAGTAATCAAAAAGCCATAGCGCATGCTGTACATTGCTTTTCCTTGAAGTCTTTTTGCTTTCTTGTTATATGCCTTTCCAGTAGGTCTTAAATGCTTTACCTTAAGTGTAAGGTCGGTTTGTATTAGAAACCCATGATACTTTGCTAACAGTTCGTCTACCGTATCCCAACCCATAGCATTTTTTAATCCACCTATGGCATTAAAACAAGCGTTAGAGTAGGCTTTAATTGCACCTCGCACATGGTCTTTATCCATCGGGTGATTTAGAATCCATTCTCCACAGTCATTTTGCTCATAAATAAAACCACCACAAATTCCAAGTTTAGGTTCTTTCTTAAGATGCGAACCAATCACTTCAAAATAGTTTTTTGGCAGAATAATATCTGCATCTAATTTTACAATAAAATCAAAATTTTCATCTAAGACGTTGAAACCTTTATTAAATGCATTGATTACTTTACTGCCAGGCATATGCTGCGTAGTAGAAATAATGTTCAGTTTTTGAAAAATACTATGTTTCGAGGAAAAACTATTTATTATGGTTTCGGTACTATCGGTGGAGTTATCATTAACAAGAATAACTTTTTTCGGTAATAATGTTTGACCTAAAATAGAGTTTAAAGTACTTTCTAGATAAGCCTCTTCATTATGTATAGGAATAACTATATAGTAATCCATTTTAAGTGCGGTCTATTACGTTCGTGTAGCGTAAACTATATAATATCTCGGAGTAAACAATCTTAATAATGGTCGTATCCCTATTTTTTTAACGGGATTGGTCCATTTTTGTGATTCCTGTATTTTCCATCCTGCTTTTTCTAATAACCAATCAAATTGCCAATCTTCAAATTCATGATAATGTCTATCCCATTTATCGGTTTTGCTTCTATATGCTGGCGAAAACCATAATTTTAGAGGTATACTGGCAACTAACTTTTTGGACTTAACGTTAGATAAGATGTGCAAAGGGCTTAAGAGGTGTTCAAAAATCTCAAAAGCTGTAACCACTTCTGCCTCCGAATTCAGAACAGAGGAAAAATCAAAATCTAAATCTTCACCATTTGTGTTTTCAACTTTATAGCCATCTTGCTCCATTATTTCAGTAAATGGATTTTTAACACCTAAATCTAAAATTGATTCATTCGTGTTAATATGTTTTCGCAAAAATTGCAGGGTGTGTTCGTAGCGTTTGTTCGGAAAACTATTTTCGTACATGTTAGATTCTGTAAATCATTGCATTGACGTTCATTCCAGCGCCAACACTTGCAAAGATAACAACATCTCCCTTTTTAACTTCTTGATTTTCTAATTTACCTTGTTTTATGAGGTCGAATAAGGTAGGAATTGTGGCAACAGAGCTATTTCCTAATTTAGCAATGCTCATAGGCATAATGCCTTCAGGCATTTCTTTACCGTATAATTTGTAAAAACGCTTAACAATGGCTTCATCCATTTTCTCGTTCGCTTGATGAATGAATATTTTTTTAACCTCATCAATTTCAATCCCGCTTTTATCTAAACAAGAGGCCATCGCTTTTGGTACATGAGTTACCGCAAACTCGTATATTTTACGACCAAACATTTTTATATAGTACGTATTATCCTCTTCGTTTTTATTATAAGTATTGCCAAAAAAGAGATAATTGGCTTCGTCCATTGCGTAGGTGCCTGACTCATGAGCGATAATTTCACCACCTTTATTTGTTCTCTCTACTATTGCGGCACCCGCGCCATCAGAATAGATCATGGAGTCACGGTCATAATCATCAACAACTCTAGATAGTGTTTCTGCTCCGATAACTAAACACTTATTAGCAATTCCACTTTTAATAAAAGCATTAGCTTGTATCATGCCTTCTAGCCAGCCTGGGCAGCCAAAAATTAAATCATACGCAACGCATTTCGGATTTTTAATTTGAAGTTGATGTTTAACTCTTGTGGCTAAACTTGGTAATGTATCTCCTTGGGTTTGGCCATGAACAAGGTCACCAAAATTATGTGCAACGATAATGTAGTCTAATGTTTCTTTATCTATTTGAGCGCTCTCTATGGCCTTTTCAGCAGCAAAGAATGCTAGGTTAGAGGTTGTAAACTCTTTTGAGGCATATCTTCTTTCTTCAATACCGGTAATTGCTTTGAATT
Organism: Maribacter orientalis; assembly: GCF_900109345.1. Lineage (GTDB taxonomy): Bacteria > Bacteroidota > Bacteroidia > Flavobacteriales > Flavobacteriaceae > Maribacter > Maribacter orientalis. The sequence goes on along the minus strand of NZ_FNZN01000004.1, from coordinate 46,511 downwards.
TTTCGATGATGACTTCATTGGTATGTTTGAAGGTAGAGCCATCAAGATTGAGAAATTCATGTTTATTAAAATCCTTATTGGTAATGGTCAAGGTAGGAATATAACTTCCTGTTCCCGTAATTGCTATGCTCATTTTAATGTATTGAATTGCGAAATAAAGATAATCAAGTTAATATTCTTTTGTATGCATGCATAATAAATATTACGATGTTCAAGCTTGAATACTTAAATGAATATTATTGAAAAAGCCCTTTCAAATTATTGAAAAGGCTTTGTATTAAAGGGTTAGTCTCCTTAATTCGTTTCCATGTAAGCTTCTATCGGTGCGCATGTGCATATCAAATTACGGTCTCCATATGCGTCGTCTACTCTTCGAACAGATGGCCAAAATTTATTTTCTTTAATATAGGGAAGTGCAAAAGATGCCTTTTGCCTTGAATATGGGAATTGCCATTCATCTGAGGTAATCATTTCTAAAGTATGTGGGGCATTTTTAAGAACGTTGTTAGGTTCATCTAAAGTAGATTCATCTATCTCGGTACGAATAGAAATCATTGCTTCACAAAATCTATCGAGCTCTGCCAAGCTTTCACTTTCTGTAGGTTCGATCATTACAGTTCCTGCTACCGGAAATGAAACTGTTGGTGCATGAAATCCATAATCCATTAATCGCTTTGCAATATCAGTAACTTCAATTCCATTATTCTTGAATGGTCGACAGTCTAAAATCATCTCATGTGCGGCTCTACCTTTTTCACCAGTATATAAAACCTCAAATTTACCTTCTAGCCTATGCTTAATGTAATTTGCATTTAGAATAGCGATTTTGGTTGATTGTGTCAACCCTTGCTCACCAAGCATTTTAATATAACTATATGAGATTAAACAAGCTAAAGAGCTACCCCAAGGTGCTGCAGAAATAGCAGTGATAGCTTTTTCACCACCTGTGGCAATTACCGGATTACTTGGTAAGAATGGTACTAGTTGTGGGGCAACACATATTGGGCCAACCCCTGGTCCGCCACCTCCATGTGGTATTGCGAATGTTTTATGTAAATTTAAATGACAAACATCAGCACCAATGGTTGCTGGGTTGGTTAAACCAACTTGTGCATTCATATTCGCTCCATCCATATAAACCTGACCGCCATGATCATGAATTAATTTTGTAATCTGTTTTATGGAAGATTCAAATACACCATGAGTGGAAGGATAGGTGACCATTAATGCGGCTAAATTATCTGAATATAGTTTAGCTTTTTCTTCTAAGTCAGCAACATCTATATTTCCTTTTTCATCTGTTTTGGTAACAATAACTTTCATGCCTGCCATCACAGCCGATGCAGGGTTTGTACCATGTGCTGATGAGGGTATTAAACAGATATTACGTTCCGAATCACCTCTCGATTCGTGATAAGCTCTTATAACCATTAAGCCAGCATACTCGCCTTGTGCTCCTGAGTTTGGCTGAAGCGATGTATCTGCGAATCCTGTTATTATAGACAAATCTTTCGCAAGTTCTTGTAATACCGTTTGGTAACCTTCAGCTTGCTCAATCGGTACAAACGGATGAATATTACCCCAATTCGTCATACTGAGCGGTAACATTTCTGTTGCAGCATTTAGTTTCATGGTACAACTTCCTAATGAAATCATACTGTGATTTAACGCTAAATCTTTGCGTTCTAATTTTTTGATATAACGCATTAACTCCGTTTCCGAATGGTAGGAATTGAATACCTTATTTTCCATAAATGAACTAGTTCGTTGAATGTTCTCAGGAACTGAAGTTTCATTTAATAGAGTTGTAATCGTTATTGTTTTTTTGTTGAGAGCTTCTGAAAATATCGCAACAATTTGATTGAGGTCTTTTAATGATGTGGCCTCGTTTATTGCGATAGAAATAGTATCGTTGTCTATATAGAGAAAGTTAACCTCATTTTTTTCAGCAATCGGCTTTATTTTTTTAGTATCGGCTTTGATGGTGATGGTGTCAAAAAAGGCAGTATTTATTTGGAATATGCCTAAATTTTCTAGAGTATCTACTAAAGTAACAGCGGTTGTATGAATTTTAGTTGCAATATACTTCAAGCCTTTTGGTCCATGATAAACACCATACATACCTGCCATTACAGCCAACAATACTTGTGCAGTACAAATATTAGAAGTTGCCTTGTCTCTTTTTATATGCTGTTCTCTGGTCTGCAAAGCCATTCGCAAAGCTGGTTTGCCATCGGTATCCTTAGTTACCCCGATTATTCTACCTGGTATACTTCTTTTATACTCTTCTTTTGTAGCATAAAATGCGGCATGTGGTCCTCCATAACCTAATGGAATACCAAAACGTTGTGTTGTGCCTACTACAACATCAACACCAAATTCACCAGGTGGTGTCAATAAAACCAAACTCATGATATCTGCAGCAACGGCTACTTTAATTTCATTCTCTTTTGCCTTAGCAACAAAACCTGTGTAATCGTTAACTTGACCATGTTTGCCTGGATATTGTAATAAGGCACCATAAAAGTCATTACTGAATTCAAACTCTTCATGATTACCAACCACCAATACTATTCCAAGTGGAATTGAACGTGTTTTTAATAGTGAAAGTGTTTGTGGTAATATTTCTTCCGAGACAAAGAATTTTAGAACGTCATTCTTTTTTTGGTCACGGCTTCTAACATCGAATAACATTGTCATTGCTTCTGCCGCTGCTGTACTTTCGTCCAGTAATGAGGCATTGGCAAGTTCCATACCCGTAAGGTCTGTAATGATAGTTTGAAAGTTTAGAAGTGCCTCTAATCTACCTTGGGCAATTTCAGCTTGGTAAGGAGTATAGGCAGTGTACCATCCCGGATTTTCTAGAATATTTCGCTTGATTACTGAAGGAATTAAGCTTTCATGGTATCCTAAACCGATATATGATCTAAAAACTTTATTCTTTTTCGACAACTCTTCAATATGCGCTAAAAATCTATGCTCACTCATCGGAGCATCTAATTTTAAAGGTTCTTTAAGTCGAATATCTTCTGGTATAGTCTCGTAAATAAGCTGTTCCAGATTTTCAACACCTACTGTATTGAACATTGAGTTTAAATCTTCTTCCCTAATGCCGATATGGCGCAGAGCAAACACGTCAGTCTTCATAGATGCTATTGTTATATAATGTACAAAATTACCACTTTTATGTGTGTAAATTATGATTGTAAGTGATCTGTAATGTGAAAGTTTTTAACCAAAACAAAGGGTTATAAACACTTTAACTACTTTTGTTCAATGGCCCTTATTAAAAGGATTTTTGATTTTTACTTAGATGCTAGCATCCATGTGGCTTTAGCTATATTTAGTTTGGTTCATGTTACCGCACTTACCTTAAACATAAATGTGCCTCAAGAACTTTATATTTTCATTTTTTTTGGGTCTATAGGCTGTTATAATTTTGTAAAATATGGCGTTGAAGCGGAGAAATATATCCTAGTTGCCAATAGGTATCACAAGAATATCCAGTTTTTTAGCTTTATATGTTTGCTAATTGCTTTTTATCAACTATTTTTTTTATCAGAGAGAGTTATAGTTGCCTTATTTATTTTAGTTGCAATTACAGGTCTTTATGCTTTGCCTGTATTGCCTAGGCATAAGAATTTTCGAAGTTTAAGTGGATTGAAAATTTTAATAGTGGCTGCGGTATGGGCAGGCACTACTGTTATATTGCCTGCCATCTCCCAATTAGAAGTAATCAACTGGAATGTTAAGGTGGAAACGTTTCAACGTTTTATGCTGGTGCTGATATTGTTGGTTCCTTTTGAGATTAGAGATTTAAAGTATGATAGTGCAGCATTGAAAACTTTACCGCAGCGGGTAGGGGTGAAGGGAGCTAAATTAATAGGTTGGAGTTGGGCAATTATTTTTTATGCAGCTACCTTTTTAAAAACTGATTTAGATGTAACGAACGTAGTTGTTAAGTCTATTCTATTTATTATTTTATTAGCTGTTATATTTAGAACGGAATTAAATCAAAAGAAATATTTTTCGTCATTTTGGGTGGAGTCAATTCCTTTGTTTTGGTGGGTGCTAATAATGATTGGTAAGAAGTGTTTTATTTTACTTTAGAGCAAGTATCTTTCATTTTCTTTTTGTCTTCTTCTGACAATACAGCAAGTCTCGCTTGATTACATAGCGAAGTCAATTTTTTATTTTTCACACTATGGTTTGCGCAAGTCTTGCACATAAGTAAATGAAACTTTAATTTTATTTTCTCCCAAGCAGAAGCTTCTTCGTATTGAACTTTATCGCAAATATTTGCTGCTTTTTCACATGAAATCATCATAATTAAAACCAATTTTGATTTAGACAATCCATCAAACCTGTTCTGGCTCTATGTATCATTACCCAAAGATTAGACGCATTTATTCCTAATGCATTACAAATGTCTTCAGTTTCCATTCCTTCTATAGTTTTCATCTTAAAAACCTGAGCTTGTTTCTTTGGTAATTTAGATATGCAATTTTGAATCGCAAGCCCCAATTCTTCGTTTTCAATAGCATCATTTTCAAAATTACTATTAGGATCAGCGATACGTTCTTCTAACCAATCACCCTCTGAATCAGTTTGTGAACTATAGCTCATACGTACCTCTGCTTTTCCTTTTTTAGAATTTGTTTTACGATAATGATCTATGACTTTTCTCTTTAAAATAGCAATTAGCCACGTGCGTTCTGTAGCCTCACCTTTAAAATTTTTAGCCGACTTAAGGCCTGCTATAAAAGTGTCTTGCACAAGGTCTTTTGCGATTTCAGAATCACTAACCCTAGTGACGGCATAATTGAAAAGGTAATCTGCATAAAGATCTACCCAGGTATCAGGATGTAGTTGGTGTGTTTCCATTTTTTAATCTGCACCTCAAAAGTAAATTAATTTTGGGGATTATGTTTACTTTTGGGTATAATCGCTCAAGTCATGAAAAATATTCTATTCTTTATTATACTGATAAGTGCTCAATTTGGTTTTGCACAAATGGAGTCACGATCCATAACTGAATTTAAAAGTTTTGACTCTTCAAAAGAAATTCTTCTCGATGTGAGAACTCCAAAAGAATTTGCAGAAGGTTATATCGATGGTGCGCTTAATATCGATTGGTTTTCACCCAACTTTAATCAAAAAGTGGCATCGATAGATAAGAATAAAACCATTTATGTGTATTGCAAGAAAGGTGGTAGAAGCTTAAAATCCCAGGCTAGATTAAAAGAACTTGGGTTTTTGCATGTAATCAATTTAGAAGGTGGCTACGATATGTGGAAGCTATCTAAGGATTAATAGTCGTCATACTTTAAAATACACTGCATTATTTACAATGAAATGGTTTTAGGATTCTAAAACCATTTCATCTCTAATTTTTTTTATAATATCGATTACCTATAGCTTGAATAATAAATAAATATCAGCACAAAAACTATACGTGCCGTTAAAGGCTACCAAAGCGCTAAAATAGAAGCTAAAGTCCATACTAGAACAGCATTGGCAGACCTAAATTTCAACCATTTCACCACGGTTTCCGTCATTCCATTGAAACCTATTTCTTTTTTTGAAATATACAGCACTAAAAAATAATTTAGTAGGCCTAAGATAACAAGGTTACTACAATAAAATACAAAAGATGCTGTGCCTTAAAAATCACCTACATAAATTGCTGTTGAAAATAGTAGAAAAACTACGGAAAGTAATAGTGCTATGTTTAACCAAATCAGTTTTTCATTGATTTAGTTTTACATAGCTTAAAATACGCAAATGTGAAACCCAATATATGGCAATAACCATAAAACTTACCAAAAACCCAATGAAATTGGGTATACGATTTGCTAAAACGGCTAAAAAATCACTTTTGTTTAGAACTTCGCTGCTCAGTACATCTATTTCTAGAATAAGAAGCGTCATTGCAATTGAAAAGACAGCATCGCAAAATGCTGTTACTTTATTCTTTTCACAAATGAATTTGTGTTTAATTATTAAATATGAGTTTTCACTAAAGTTTTAATAATCCTGCTCGTTCCAATAACGCTTCAACTTTAGGTTCAGCGCCTCTAAATCTTTTGTAAAGAACCATAGGATTTTCTGTGCCGCCTTTAGATAGTACATTATCCTTAAACTTAGTGGCGACCTCTTTGTTGAAAATACCTTTCTCTTTAAAATAGGCAAAGGCATCTGCATCTAAAACCTCGGCCCATTTGTAGCTGTAGTATCCAGAAGAATAACCACCTTGAAAAATATGTGAGAAAGCCGTACTCATACAAGTTTCTGGTGTCTCAGGATAAAGAGTGGTGTTTTTAAAAGCTTCATCTTCATGTGCCTTTACATTGGTAATTTTTGATGGGTCAATACCGTGCCAAGACATATCCAATAAGCCAAAACTTAACTGACGTAAAGTTTGCATGCCTTCTTGAAAAGTAGCAGACTCTTTAATTTTCTGAACCAATGTCATAGGTATGGTTTCTCCCGTTTCATAATGCGTTGCGAACAATTCTAATGCTTCTTTTTCATAGCACCAATTCTCTAAAATCTGACTTGGCAATTCTACAAAATCCCAAAATACTGATGTGCCTGAAAGACTAGGGTAAGTAGTGTTTGCCAGCATACCGTGTAAACCGTGACCAAATTCATGGAATAAAGTTGTTACTTCATTAAAGGTCAGTAAAGATGGTTTGCTTTTAGTTGATGGCGTAAAGTTGCATACGTTTGAAATATGTGGTCGCACATTTTCGCCGTTTCTTTTCCATTGCGATTTATAGGATGTCATCCATGCACCACCACGTTTCCCTGTTCTTGGGTGAAAATCAGCATAAAATAGTGAGACGAAATTTTTATCTGTGTCGTAAACTTTATAGGTTTTAACCTCGTCGTGGTATTTCTCAATGTCATTGACTTCTTCAAAATGAAGGTCGAATAAGTTTTCGGCAACTTTAAAAACTCCTTTTATAACATTTTCAAGCTTGAAATAAGGTTTCAGCTTTTCATCATCAAGGTCAAATAATTCTTGCTTTAATTTTTCTGAATAAAAACTACCATCCCATTTTTCTAAACGGTCAATTCCATCTATTTTTTTTGCGAAATTTTCAAGCTGTTGAAATTCGCGTTCTGCTGCTGGTTTTGCTTTTTCAAGTAATTCATTTAAGAAAGAATGTACTTTTTCTGGTGTTTGTGCCATGCGTTCTTCTAAAACAAAATCGGCATGGGTTTTATAGCCCAAAAGGTTGGCCCTCTCAAAGCGTAATTTTACAATGTCAAGAACATTGTTTTGATTGTCTAACTTGTCATTATGAAAACCTTTGCTGCCAAAAGCCAATGATAGCTCTTTGCGTAATTCCCTGTTTTTAGCATACTTCATGAAAGGAATATAGCTTGGGTAATCTAACGTAATCATCCAACCTTCTTTTTTTCCTTTAGACACGGCTAATTGTGCAGCAGCCTCTTTTTCGCCTTCTGGTAGTCCGTCTAAATCTAATTCATTTGTAAGATGTAATTGGTATTTATTAGTTTCGGCAAGTACATTCTCGCCAAAAGTCAATTTCAATTTTGCCAACTTAGCATCTATGGCTCGTAAACGTGTCTTTTTTTCTTCAGATAAATTAGCGCCGTTTCTACTAAAACTCTTGTATTTTTTATCTAAAAGTGTGTCTTGCTCTACAGTAAGGTTTAATGAGTCTTTTTTATCGTAAACTGATTTCACCCTTTTGAAAAGTGCTTCGTTTAAAGTGATGTCATTCCCAAACTCCGATAGTAATGGTGAAATTTCTTGAGCAATCTTTTGAATTTCCTCATTGGTTTCGGCAGAGTTCAAATTAAAGAATACACTCGAAATACGGTCTAATTGTTGACCAGAAAACTCTAAAGCTTCGATAGTATTTTCAAATGTTGGTTCTTCGGTATTTGAGGTTATGGCATCTATTTCTTTTCTGGCATCTTCAATAGATTGTAAGAATGCAGGCTTGAAATGTTTGTTTTTTATCTGTGAAAACGGAGCTGTATCGAATGGAGATAGTAATGGATTCATTTAACTAGTGTTGAGAAATTAGATTTGAGTATTGAGATTTGCCTTTGTGAGTAACGAATAAAATTATGCTTAAACGAACAACTATTTACCGTTTACCGCTTTTGCTCCTTCAATTACTTTTTGTTTCAAACCTTCTTTGTAAAAAATAATTTTATCGAGTACACATTTGTCTGAACTACCGATTATCTGTGCGGCTAAAATTCCTGCATTTTTCGCACCATTAAGGGCAACTGTTGCCACTGGTACTCCGCCAGGCATTTGAAGAATGGAGAGGATAGAATCCCACCCATCAATAGAATTACTGCTTTTTACGGGTACTCCAATTACAGGTAGTGGCGACAAAGAAGCCACCATGCCGGGTAAATGTGCGGCCCCACCAGCCCCGGCTATAATAACAGAATAGCCATTAATGTGGGCATTTTTACTGAAATCGAATAATTTTTCTGGAGTTCTGTGTGCAGATACAATGTCGACATCGACTTCTATATCAAATCCTCTTAAAATATCTATGGCTTCTTGCATTACGGGCATGTCACTGGTACTTCCCATTACTACGGCTACTTTACTCATGTTTTTTATTTTGAAATCACTTGAATCGTTTCCTTTACTTTTTGCGCAATACTTCTTGCCTTGGCCAAATCATTATTGACAATGGTCACATGACCCATTTTACGAAAAGGTCTTGTTTGCGCTTTTCCATAAATGTGTGGAGTAACACCTTCCATGGCCAAAATCTCCTCTATGTTTTTGTAAACTACATCACCGGTGTAGCCTTCTTCACCAACAAGATTCACCATAACTCCTGCCACTTTGCTATCGGTATTACCTAATGGTAACCCCAGAATACTACGTATATGTTGTTCAAATTGGTTAGTGTAGCTAGATTCAATGCTATAATGACCACTATTATGAGGTCTTGGTGCAACTTCATTCACTAATATTTTGTCATCTATTGTTTGAAACATTTCAACCGCCAATAAACCAGTAAGTCCAATTTTCTCTGCAACTTTTAATGCCAATGAACGAGCATTCTCCGCTACCTTTTTATCAATTCGAGCAGGGCAAATAACATATTCTACTTGATTGGCTTCTGGGTGAAATTCCATTTCCACCACTGGGTAGGTTTTTATTTCTCCTTTAGAATTTCTAGAAACAATGACCGCCAATTCATTTTTAAAAGGAATCATAGTTTCTGTAATGCATTCTCCCGCGGGTAGACCTTTTAAATCATCTAAGCTTCTAACAATTTTCACTCCTTGGCCATCATAACCAAATTGTGCCACTTTCCAAACAAAAGGTAATTTTAGGCCACCATTTGCAATGCTATCCTCTATTTCACTTAAGTAAGCAAAACGTTGAAAATCTGCCGTGGGTATTTCATGGTCTACATAAAACAATTTTTGTTTAGCCTTATTTTGAATAATGCGTAAAGCTTTTGGCTGTGGATAAACTTTTACACCTTCTTCTTCTAATTTCTCTAAGGCATCTAGATTTACATTTTCTATTTCGATAGTAAGTACATCTACGTCTTTCCCAAAATTATAAACAGTTTCATAATCTAAAAGGCTGCCTTGAACAAATTCATTGCACGAAATACGGCTTGGAGCCTCAGAAGAACTATCTAAAACTTTGGTGTATATATCCCATTTTCGAGTTTCGTACAGCATCATTTTGCCTAATTGACCACCACCTAAAATGCCTAATTTGAAATCTGAAGAAAAGTAATCCATATAAATGTTGCTTTTAGCAATGAGAAAAACACCCTAAGTCTCACAAAAATACGGTTAAATCTTAGAAACCAATTCCTTTCTAATTAAAAACACAAGGCAATACCTTATCTTTGCAGACCTTGATAATCTAACAAAATTGATACAAATTCACGACAAGTTTTTTAAACGCTATTTAAGCGAATTAGAAATTCAACAGGCCGTTAAAAGCGTCGCTGATAAAATTGCTGCGGATTACAAAGATGAGACGCCAATTTTTGTTGGTGTTTTAAATGGGTCTTTCATGTTTGTATCAGATTTAATGAAAGCCTATCAACATCCATGTGAAGTTTCGTTTGTAAGGTTGAGTTCTTATCAAGGTTTAACATCTACAGGAATTGTAGAAACCTTATTAGATGTTCCAGAAAATATTGAGGGTCGCAGTATTATTATCCTAGAAGATATTATTGATACAGGGCGTACTTTGCAAAAATTGGTGCATTTATTTTCAAAAACGAATGTCAAGGAATTCAAAATAGCCAGTCTTTTTTATAAACCAGATGTATACAAAGGTGAATACGCCATTGATTATTTCGGACTGGCCATACCAGATAATTTTATCGTGGGTTATGGTCTTGATTATAAAGAGCAAGGAAGAAATTTAAGAGAAATATACCAACTAAACCAGAAACATATGATCAATCTTGTACTCTTTGGTAAACCAGGAGCCGGCAAGGGCACACAGGCAGAATTCCTAAAGGAAAAATATAACCTCAAACATATTTCTACGGGAGATGTGTTTCGGTATAATATAAAAAATGGAACAGCATTAGGAACTTTGGCTAAATCATATATGGATAAAGGTGATTTGGTACCTGATGAGGTTACCATAAAAATGTTGATGGAGGAAGTGGAAAAAAATCCTGAAGCTGATGGATTTATCTTTGATGGATTCCCAAGAACGGCAGCGCAAGCTGAAGCATTGGATAATTTCTTAGAATCAAAGGATATGGGAATTAATGCTACTATTGCTTTAGAAGCGAATGACGAAATTTTAATAGAACGTCTTTTAGAACGTGGTAAAATAAGTGGTCGTATTGATGATCAAGATGTTGCTAAAATTAGAAATCGTTTTGACGAGTACAATCAAAAAACTACGCCCGTAAAAGAATTTTACGAAGCACAAGGTAAATTTCATAGTGTAAACGGTATTGGTTCTATTACAGAAATTACCGAACGCCTAACGAAAGTAATCGAAGGCTTAAAATAATATAGAATCTCTTTCGTCAAATCAATTGGCTAAAGATTTTTGAACTGAAAAAATATCAATGACAGAAGGTAATTTTGTAGACTACGTAAAAGTGGGTTTGACTTCTGGTAAAGGAGGCAAGGGATCTGTGCATTTGCACCGTGAAAAATTTATTACCAAAGGTGGTCCTGATGGTGGCGATGGTGGTCGTGGCGGTCATATCATTGTTCGAGGAAATGAAAACCTTTGGACACTGGTCAACTTCAAATACAAAAAGCATTTTAAGGCCGGTCATGGTGAGCATGGCAGTAAAAGCCGAAGTTCAGGTGCTGACGGTGAAGATGTGTATTTAGATGTGCCTTTAGGTACTATTATTAAAGATTTTGAGACCAAAGACGTGCTTTTTGAAATTACCGAGCATGGTGAAGAAAAAATTCTGTTGAAAGGTGGAATGGGTGGTCGCGGTAACTGGCATTTCAGAACATCTACAAATCAAACTCCTAGATATGCACAACCTGGAGTTGATGGGCTAGAGGGTGAGTTTTTACTAGAATTAAAAGTACTGGCCGATGTTGGTTTGGTAGGTTTTCCCAATGCCGGTAAATCAACCTTATTATCGGTAATAACTTCAGCGAAACCAAAAATTGCCGATTACGAGTTTACTACCTTAAAACCGAACTTAGGTATTGTAGAATACCGCGATTTTAAGAGTTTCGTAATGGCCGATATTCCTGGTATAATTGAAGGAGCAGCAGAAGGTAAAGGCTTAGGACATTATTTCTTAAGACATATTGAGCGTAATTCAAACTTACTTTTTTTAATACCTGCAGATAGTAAAGATATAAGTAAGGAATACGAGATTTTGTTAGATGAGTTAAGACGTTACAACCCTGAATTGCTTGATAAAGACCGTTTAATATGTATATCTAAAAGTGATATGCTAGATGACGAACTCATGGATGAAATGAGAGAGGAATTGAACAAAGATTTAAAGGGCACTCCGTTTATGTTTATATCATCGGTTGCGCAAATGGGAATTGTTGAATTAAAGGATAAGCTCTGGGCAATGCTTAACTCTTAATCGAATACCTGCTTAAAAACTCGAATTAAGCTTTATTTTTCTTTAATTTTAAGGAAAGACAATTTTATGAGAATCTTCTTATTTAGTGTTTTATTACTGGTTTTTACTTCATGCGGAGTTGCTCGAGTTAATTATGACTATGATAACCAGACCGATTTCACTTCGTATACTACTTATAATTATTTCCCAGACATAGAAACGGGTCTAAGTCAATTAGATGAGAAAAGATTAATGGATGCCTTAGATGCTACTTTAGGTGAAAAAGGATTCATGTTTGCAGAAGAACCCGATGTTTTTATCAATATTAAGAGTTCTGTATTTAAGTCTCAGCAAGGCAACAATGTTGGTGTTGGACTTGGTGGAGGCGGTGGTAACATAGGCGGAGGAGTTTCTATTGGTATCCCCGTTGGTGGACCAAAATTAACACGAGAATTGCAGATAGATTTTGTCGACTCGAATAAAGACATGTTAATTTGGCAAGCGATTAGTGAAAGTCCTTTTCGTGAAGGAGATACACCCGCAGAAAAGTCAAAGAAACTACAAGCAGTAGTCGATAAGATATTTAGTAAATATCCTCCGAAATAGGTTTATTTAATCACGCTTAGTATCGAGCGTTTTTCACTTTTACTACATACGTGGCAATGAGGTCATCATCAATCAAAATATGCACATCGTGTAAACCTGTTTTTTCAAAACGATAAAGCAAACTGATTTTGTTTAGGTTTCGTAAGATGTTAGGCTGAATTGTTTTTTGTCGGCCTCCAGTATTTATTAGTAATTGAAAGTTATTGTCATTGATATTATTTGGAGCATCTAACTTGAATGTAACTACATCGCCCTTTTTAATATAGACTTTCATCTTTTCAGGGCTTAAGGGAATTATGGGAGCTAAAAAAGCTTCCTTATAAATAACCGGTCCTTCAATAAACCCTGTAAAACTTTCCGTGTCCTTTAACCGTATTTCCTCTTTATTTATTGAAAAATGATTTTTCGCGAACAATTCGGGTTCCGCAAAAAAATACCCATCGAAATAATCTGATTCAAATTTCGGGTTTCCATCCTCGAGAATAGTTTGCCCGGCAGACCAAGTAGCATCACAGACATACCATGTATTGTTTATTTCAATTCTATTCCACGAATGATTTGGTGCGCTATCCTCTTTTAATATCAATGTTGGTGTGCGTCCATAGCCATCAATAATTTCGCACTTGAAGCCAGCAAGATTAGCCATTTCTTTAACCAAATATGCATACCCTGTACATGCCGTTTTTCGTTCGGTAAGTAACCTGTCGAAGACTTGGGGTGTCATGCTATTGTTCCAATCTAAAAAGGCTTGCCTATCATTGACAAGCCTCTTTCTTTTATTGCTGATTTTTAAATACGAAGAATAATCATTCTCGATATTTGAGCTTATCCAGGTGTAGATTGCCCTAAATTTTTCAACATCGGTATCTAATGGTGCTGTTAAATTATAAGTGAGTACAGGCAAATTTCTTAAACCTTCTCCTTTATAAACCTCTGCAACACTATCAGCTTTTTTGAAACTAATGCCATTAAAATCTGAACGCTGAGCGAAAGAGAAATGAAATGATACTAACCAGAATACAAATGCTATTCTCATTATTTGAAGATGGAAATGAACTTTTGAAATATATTTCTTTTGCTACTATAAGCCCCTTCGATTACAACTTCACCCATTAGTTCAACATCATAAGTGTCAAACATAATATTAACGACTACGGTAAAGGATTTGCTGGTGGCAACTTTATGTGTTTTGGTTTCATAACCAATATAACTGAACACCAAAACATCATTTACCTCTAGTTCTTGCGGAAACTCATACTTTCCATCAATATCTGTTTGAATACCTACAGTTGTACCCTTAAGTACAACATTAACTCCCGGTAGCGGTTCATTGGCTTCATCGAGCACCGTGCCCTTCACTAAAAATTGTTCTTGTTCAGTTTCAATAATGTCAATTTTACTCAGTGTTTCTGTTGAAACTACCTCGATGCCAGTTTCAATACGTGCTGTTTCTTGCCCGTTAATTGGCGAAGTATATAACGCCAAGAACGATAAGGTCATCATTCCTATTCCTTTTGAAAGTATTGAATTGTTCATAGTGTATAAAGAATTGGTTTCATAGGTTGTAAGTTGCGATGCTTTAAACTTACCGCAAGTTTTGTTTCTTGTTGAATTTAGATGACTAACGAGTTCCTTATCTGAAAATTTAGTGAAATCAAAGACTTCTTTTTGGCAACTTTTACAGAATCCTTCGTGGTCGGTTTTACTAAAATTAGTGAATTTTTCTGTGCATGGGTCTTTTACGATAATTGTTAATGTGCTTTTCATAATTCAGTGGTTTTATATGTATACTTCTAAAGTATAGTGAGGCTCTAGCAATACAAATAGGTAATGAGGGTGTTGGCAGTTTCAATGAGTAAACCATACTAATAGGGGTTAGGTTTATAACGATCAACAAACTTTCATTAATTTTAGGTCATTAAAGCCCAATATTTTATTAGGCTAAATGGTGATATGGTTATTAATTTTATTTTTGTAACAAATCTTAAATTAAACGTCATATATCAATACGTTAATTAACACAACTATGAAAAAAATTTATTTGTTAGCTGCTGGTTTGGTAGCATTATCCTCTTGCAAAGAAGAAGCCAAAACTACCGCTGAGGTAGACAAAATACCTGGTATCGTTATAGCTAATATGGATACTACACAAAATCCTAAATCAGATTTCTATAACTACGTAAATGGAAACTGGATGAAGTTTACTGAAATTCCAGATGATAGAACAAGTTGGGGTGGGTTTAGTGTACTTCGTAAATCTACAGATGATGATGTTTTAAAAATATTGGCTACTGCAAAGGAAAGTGGAAACTATGCAGCAGATACGGATCAGGCAAAAGCATTGGCGATTTTTGACACGAAATTAGATTCAGCAGCAAGAAATGAAGCTGGTATTACTCCTCTACAACCTGCATTGGAAGCTATCGCTTCAGTGAAGAATTTAAAGGATTTACAAACTGTTCTAGCTACCAATGCCGCTGTTTCTTCCCCGTTTTTAAGTATCGGAGCTGGGGCCGATTTAAATAATAGTAGTATGAACGCTGTTTATTTAGGTGCTAATGGATTAGGACTCCCAGACCGTGATTTCTACTTAGAGCAAGATGAAAAATCTATCGAAATTCGTGAGGAGTATAAAAAGCACATCTCAAAAATGCTGCAAAGGTTAGGGGATACGGAAGCAGACGCTACAAAAGCTGCCGACAAAATTCTTGCTATGGAAACTAAACTTGCTGAACCAAGATTGGATAAGGTTGAAAGTAGGGATGCCAGAAATTATAATAACCCGAGATCTATCGCCGATGCAGACAAGATGTTAACGACAATAGATTTAAATAAACTTATTTCTGATTTAGGTATTACTAAAAAATTCGACACGCTTTTAGTAACTCAGTTAAGGTATACCGAAGCATTAGATAAATTTTTAAAGGAAACACCAATAGAAGATATAAAGAGTTTGGTGAGATGGGATACTTTTAATAGTGCAGCGGGAAGACTTACTACCGATATAGAAACAGCTGATTGGGAATTTTACAGCAAATATTTAAGTGGTGCAAAAGAACAACGTGCTGCAGATGAGCGTGCCTTAGCAACTGTGAATAATACTGTTGGTGAAGCTTTAGGTCAGTTGTATGTTGATGCTAAATTTCCACCAGAGGCAAAGGCAAAAGCGGAATTAATGATTGCCAATGTCATAGAGGCCTTCAAAGAGCGTATTTCTGTTTTGGATTGGATGAGCGATTCGACCAAAACAAAAGCAATTGAGAAGTTAGACAAATTTACCGTGAAGATTGCCTATCCAGATAAATGGGAAGATTATTCTACTATGAATGTATCGAAGGATAAATCGTATTTCGAGAATATGACAGCTGTTGATAAATGGGGCGAATTAAAAAACTTTGCTGAAATAGGGGAGCCTGTGGATAAAACGGAATGGGGAATGTCTCCACAAACTGTAAATGCATATTTTAATCCATTGAACAACGAGATTGTTTTTCCAGCTGCGATTCTACAACCTCCATTTTATAATTACACGGCAGATGAGGCAGTAAATTATGGCGGAATTGGTGCCGTTATCGGACATGAAATTTCACATGCATTCGATGATAGTGGTTCTCGTTTCGATGCTGATGGTAATTTAAAAAACTGGTGGACAGATGAAGATTTGAAAGCCTTTACTGAAAGAGCCGATGCTTTGGCAGTACAGTATGATAGCGTTTCGGTATTAGAAGGCGTTAATGTAAATGGTAAATTCACCTTAGGTGAGAATATTGGTGATTTAGGTGGATTATTAGGTGCTTATGACGGGCTTCAAAGATACTATGCAGAGAATGGCCGTCCTGAAGATATTGATGGTTTTACTCCTGAGCAACGCTTTTTTATGTCTTGGGCAACAGTTTGGAGAACTAAGAGTAGAGATGAAGCCTTAAGAACACAAATTAAGACGGATCCACATTCTCCAGGAATGGTTAGAGCAACTCAACCACTTTTAAATATTCAAGAGTTTTACGATGCTTTTGGTATTAAAGAAGGTGATGCCATGTACCTTGCTCCTGAAAAGAGAGTGAGTATTTGGTAGATCTTAGTATATAGTATTAGAAAGGCGCTACATAGTAGCGCCTTTTTTTATGTTTTTTTTCAATGAGGTATAAGAAGATTATTAATTCGTCTTTGGAAGATACATGGCAATCTGTAAGTTGATGATAATTCATCAACAGATTACTTAACTATGTTCTATTGAACTTGCACGGCAACATGAACCCCTTTACTGTGACTGCTGAATTCTGGTGCATACATACTTTGTATGGTAGTAATACCATTACTGAAATTACCAGCGTTGTTTACTCGAACATCGTATTCAAATACATAAACACCTTTAGGTAAATAGTCGAAAAAGAAGTTTGTACTAGCATCTTTAGTGCTTTCATAGTACCCTAAACCATCTTGCCATTTATATCTGGATATCACATTTACAGGTTCAAAAGCTGCCGCACGCATATCTTTCATATGAATGAATTCCATATCTCGGTCAGACTTTAATTCGATACGAACTCGAACAAGGTCTCCGACTTTTAAATAAGAATTCTCTTTTACTTCTGAAATCACTTCACCTTTTGCTGTATTCTTTTTCAAGAATAATTTTTTCTTTAATTGCAACGGAGTCTCAGCAGATGTAATTTTGTCTAAATCTTCGAAATATTGCCAGTATAAAGCACCCCAAGCAATTCCATCACCTTTTTTGCTAATTTGAACTTCACCCATTTTAGGTTGTATTTCGCTACCGTTCCATGATGTTTTAAAATAGCCTGTACCAGCTTCTATTTTTACATCTTCTAATGTAGAAGGGTTTATTGCTTGACCTCCTACCAGAACATCTACAGCATCCGTTACCGATAACCAATCATTTCCTTGTAATAATAGTGCATATACAGCTTCGGTAGTTGCCTTGGTGGTACTCCATTGATTCGTCTGCTTGTTTTTTAACAACCATATTTTAAGATTGTCAATGGTCTCTATATCCGTTGGGCGAATTTCAGAAAATGCCTCTATCAACAATGCTTGGGTTTCAATAGGAGCTTGGTGCCAAAACCAAGAACTCGTATTTTTCTTCCAATACATACCTAGTTCTTCGTTGGTAATACTATTTTCTTCAAGGGAACGTAAGATTTTGGAGGCGGTTCCCATATCGTCTATTCTATATAAGGTCAATGCCAACATTCCTTGAGCATACAAACCTCTATTTGTCCAATACTTTCGCGCTTGATTTAGGTAGTATGCGATTACTTCATCAACTTTTTTAGAGGTTTTAATTTCCTTGAAAAAGCTCCGCATATATAAATAATGAATCTGCGTTGCACTTAAATGGTCGTCATTAATGCTCGTGGTGCGCTTCTTCATTTCCTCATACTCCTTCACGAACTCGCTATCTAAATAGGCTATAGCCTTGTCAATCATCTCAGATTGATTGCTAGTGATAGAAGAAGTAACATTTAAGTGATTCAAATGGCCTAAGCCGGTAATTATATGTTGGGTAATGTACCTATTATCTGGCCCGCCATTAAACCAAGGCCAAGCACCATTTACTTTTTGATTTTGTATTAATTTGTTTAATGCAAGTTTTTGCTCACTCTGCATTTTGTTCATGTTGAACAATAACCCAATTCGTTTCTTTTGCTCGCTCTCCGATTGGGCATCACGTAACCATGGTGTTTCTTGAATTAATAGAGATTTTAATTCCTCATTTTTTTCAAGATTACTTAGTAAGGCATCTGAATTAGCCCATTGTTCGAACACTTGCTTAATTCTAGGATTACTAGTGGCTATATGGCTTGCCAAGGTATTCGCGTAATATTTTGAGAATGTTTGTTCGTTGCATTCGTATGGAAACTCCATCAAATAGGGTAGTGCCTGTACGGCATACCATGCCGGATTGGAAGTGATTTCCAAAGTCAGTTTGTGGTGTTTGAGCGTAGCGGAGGACACATTCTTCAATTTATCTAAATTAAATGTCTTTGTCTGGTTCCTGCGAACCCACATTGGCATCGACTCGGTCACTAAGGTTCTGTTTGTTAATACAGGTAATATATTTTGTTCTCCATCACCAAAGTCTCCTGCTTTAGCAATAATTTTATATTGAACCGTTTGTAGCCCTTCGGGTATTTTTAATTGCCACGAAACTTGTGTATTTCCCATAGAATCTAATTCAAAAGATCTTTCATCAATAGGATGTGACCGTTCTCCTGTGGGAGTTTCAATCAATCGGGGCAAAATATCCAAACCCGTATGCGCATCAATTAATTCTAGTTTGGCTTGGCCAGAAAGAGCTTTTTCGGTTAAATTGGCAATCTTTGTACTGATAATAATTTCATCTCCTTCGCGTAAATAACGAGGAGCATTTGGTATCACCATCAATTCTTTTTGGGTTACCGTACTCAGATTTTTAGTAGTGCTCTCTAAGTTTTTAGTATGTGCTAGAAGCTGCAAATTCCATCTAGTTAACGCTTCTGGTGTTGTGAAACTAAAGGTTACATTCCCATCTTTATCGGTTAGTAGGTGTGGAAAGAAAAATGCAGTTTCTTGAAGGTTTTTACGAATCATAACCGAATCAAAGTCCGATTTTTCTTCTTTGGGTTCTGGCTTTTGTGTTGAACTGATTTCTATACCTGATATCTTACCTTGAAGTTCATCTTCCATTTTAGAATCTGAATAACCAACGGTGTCAAGCTCCTCAAAAGAAACAGAACTTTCCATGATCCCAGAGACCAACGGAGCAGCAGACTTGAATTTTCTTGATCTCGCTTCATAGAATCTTCCATAAGAGCCAAAATGAAATCCAAACCAATCCAACGTGTCAAATCCTAATTCCGAAAAGCTATAACCGCCATAACTTTGATAGGTATTGAAATTACTTTTTGAGAAACTATTAGTAGCACTTGTTCTATTCGAGGAATAATAGGTTGGGCGATACAGCGGATCGAAATTCCAATTATGATAAGTGAACTGGTCTAAAGAAGCATCATACATGCTTGCCAATAGCTCTGCCGACACTTTATCCCCTTTAGCCCCCTTTATATTAAATGACCAAGTTTCGTCCGTGCCTGGCGCTAATTTATCTCTAAACGTAAGGATTTCAATCTGTAGATCACTGTTAGGGTAGGGTACTTGAATAGGTTGACTTTTTGCTTGAAATGAGTTAAAGAATACATAACTGTAGTTTATGGCAAATCCGCCTAAATCTTTTTCAGTTACGGGTACCGTTATGGTTTTTGAATTGTTATGCAGGTTAATCAGCATCGAATCAACTACTTCATGGTTTTTTTCAATATTAACCATAATGTTGAGGTCTTTTGCATTCGATAAAAATGTAATCTTTGCTTTGTCGCCAATTGAGTACTCGTTCTTATCCGTTTTAATCTGAAATAATTGATTGTCTGCTAATTCGTCTTCATCTCCTGTTAAGGTAATAAGGGCTACATCTTTTACTGCCTGGCCAAACTTATCTTGAGACTCTAGTTCCATCACATATTTACCAGAACCCCAATTTTTAAGTTTCCCAAGAAGAATTTCTGAAGCTTTACCGGTGTCAAAAGAAGTTTTCCAAACTATTTTACCTTTCTCCCAATTCAACGGGTTATCCTCATCTTTGTAAGCATCATGCGGATACAAATTTTTAAACTCTTGTTTTGTAAACCCGGCATAATCTGGAGCAGGCCATGTTCTTGGGCGTAAAACATTATCGGGTGCTTGTAACTTGTATAATTTAATAACACCAGTTGCAGCTACAGATGCGCCATTTAAATTAGTGCTAGAAATACTGAACTTAGCATCTTTTACTTTCTTGTCAAGAACAGAGGATATCATCAAATTTATATTTAGAGAATGATACCCTACATATATATTTGTTGTAGTACTGCGTGTTTCTCCATTAATATCGGTTACATCTGCCGTTACTTCATAATTGAATGTTGGTAGATCGCTTTTCTCTATACTTGTATCGGGTAGCGCATTAAATTCAATTTCATATTTCCCTGATGCATCGGTGGTCGTTTCGCCATATGTTATTTCTTGCGGAGTGTCATTAAAATAGGGGCGATACCAATAATACCACCTAGGGAAATTCACTATTCTTTTAACTCTGTACACTACTTTAGCATCTGAGATAGAACTACCTGCATAGGCTGTCGCGTTACCAGAAACTTTAATATGGTCATTGACTTTGTAGGTTTCCGTAATTTGGTCAAATGAAGTTTCAAATTTCGGACGCTTATATTCCTCGACCGAAAAGCTTTTATTACCGTTCAGGTTAAGTTCATCTGAATAGACATTAATAGAGAAGAAACCAGTAAGGCCACCTATTGGTAGAATAAATTCCCCAGACAATGAGCCAAATTCATTAGTAATTAACTTTTGCGTTCCTATTTCTTGACCATTTACATCAGTAAGTTTAACGTGTACTGTAGTGTTCTTAATAATGCTCGATTTGCCATTTTCTTTTCGTACGGAAATACCTTTAAAGTATACAGGTTGTCCTGGTCTATAAATACTACGGTCGGTAAAAAGAAAGCAAGAGTTATCTACCCTAGCGGTGTTTTGAGAATAATTTCTACTAATGTAGAAATCACCAAAATAGGCTACCTCTTTATCTTTTTTAATGGTAATGTAAATGCTATTTCGACTATCCTCACTTTTTTTAATTGAAAATTTACCATCTGAATCGGTCGTATAGCTTTCGCTCTTTGCAGGGGAATTGTAATTCTTGCGATAGTTGAAAATCACTTTGGCGCTTGCAATTGGCTTACCGTTGTTACGATCAATTATTTGATAAATTTGCTGCGTATCGGTTTGGGTTTCACTTAGTGCAAAATTAGTTGCTTGTATGCTTTCATAACTGAAAATTGAATCGCTCTTGTCTTTTGCCTGCACTACAATGGCATAATAACCATTTGCCAGTGCAGGCATAGAAATTTCGGTACTATGTGTTTGAAAATCGTTTTCAGTTTTAAGTGTAGAATTCCATGTGGTTTGGACAGGAAGATTTTTAAGGAAGGTTAATTTTTTCGCTTCGGGATATAATTCGTTAAGCTCTTTTAACTGTTTTTGAGAAATTTTATAGGCTGTTAACTGAATAGTCTCATAGTTCTTATAAGTAACTAATAATCTTCCGATAGTATTATTGGGTATATGCTTCTCCGTCAATAATTGAATAAACGGTGTTTCAATTTGTGATTTTAATGCTTGGCACTTTTCTGCAGCTCTACTTTTAGGAAATGTTGCAATTACCTTATCACACAGCGCAATGGCTTCTTTGAGTTTCCATTGATGTTCTTCATTGGTTTGTGGGTTGTATGTGCCACCCATTTGTTGATATCGATAGGCTATTTCAAACGTATATAAACCGGAAAGCGGACTATTTTTAATGCTTTCAGCAGAGTTTTGCAGCACTTCAATTAATAAATTGTCCTTGTCAGCAAACGTTGCAAATTGATGTATAAAAAGTAAACGTTCAATATCTACTGATACCAATGGTCGTATATCTGCATTACCAAAGTGAAAAGAAACTAACTGCTGGAAAATCTTTAAGGCTTTTGATTGAAGTGAATAGGTATCAGTAGAATAAGTATTTAAAAAACTGAACGAATATGCCTCACACAATACCTCTGCGTTGTCGATTTGAAAGGCATCTGCGGGCTTTTGTATGCTATTCTCACTAGTAGTATAAAAGCTTAGGGCATTATGCGCTAAAAGGTCGAATAGCGTAGGCCTAAATTCTGAAGATCCCTTTACTTTATTTAAGATTACATTAAAATTAGAAATGGGTAACTTCTGTAGTGCTTCTGGGTGTTCTAAGGATGCTTGAAAATGAGTATCAATTTCTTGAAAAAGGGTATTTAAGTCCCAAGTTCTGAAATCAACGGTGTCTACTTTTGTTTCAGTGGTTGTACGATTATAAAACGTATATCTGTTTTGCTGAAAGTATTGCCAATAGATATTAGCCAAGTAATTGTGAAGTATGTTTTTCGTTGAACCTTCTGCAATAGCTATCTCTGCTTTAAAATCATTTACGATATTTAATTCAGCATCTTCCTCTAAAATCAATGCGAATTTTGATTTATAGAGAAGTGACTTTATAATTTGAGTCTCGTTTTTTTCAATACGTGCTTTTTTTGATATGGTTTCAATTAGTTTTAATGCTGATTTAGATAAATCTTCGGTCTCAAGTTTTTCAACCTTTTCCCAAAGCGATTCATATGAATCGCTTTGTTGTGCATTGCCGAATTGTGCAAACATGAATATACCGAGAATTAAATGTAGTTTTTTCATAATAGTAAAATTACAATACAAAACTGTGCCAATTAAATATTTGAAACAATGTAAAATTAGGGAATGCTACTTTTCGGTTAGTGATCAGTGTGTTCTTCTATTCGGATTTGAATACTTTTGAAAGTATGTTTTATTTTAAAAATAAAAACCAAATAATGTAGCAATAACAGATATAGCTTGCGTCTACTTATTCAACCGAGGTATTTGGTTTATGTTCAATTTTGAAGTTGCAAGAATTTGCAATAAAGCACATTTTATTCGCTTCTTCGTGTAACTGGTTTGCTTTTGTTATCCTATTTAAATTTGTGATAACCACTTTAGGATGTAATGTAACTCTAGTAAATTTACCACTTCCATTGTCGGTTTCTTCCATAACACCTGTTGCATGGTCAACATACTCAGTAACTATTATTTTATGCACAGAGCATAAATGTAAATACCACAACATATGGCAAGCCGATAATGATGATAGAAATAGGTCTTCGGGGTTATATCTTGTTCTATCTCCAAGAAAAGATGGGTCAGATGAGCCTTTTATTTCTCCATACTTTCCGTTAGAAATAATTTTATGATTTCGGTTGTAAGATTTATAGTCGCGCGTACCATTGCCTTCATTACCTGTCCATTCTGTTCTTACTTCGTAATTATGTTCTTTCATAAAAGATCGTAACCATATTTCCTGTTTTAAAAGTAGTAAATGTCTATGAACTATTATCGCCATAAATATGAAATTGTAATTCATATTCATGGAGTCTTTTACCAAAAAAAGTGTATAAATTGTTTAGTCTCTTTCAAGGAATATGAACTGAAAATTTCACATAGAATTTTGGCTGTTGCAGCCATAACACTAAACTAATTTGTTTGCGTTATTTTCTCAATTGCACCCAATCACTTTGTTTTTAAGGAGACTGGTATTGGTATCATAAGAAAAGAATACGGTACTTTAAATTATTCTAAAATTTCGTAGTCGATACTATGTTTACGCAGAGCTCTTAAAGCAGAGCCAGAGTTTTTGTCTTCTACATCAATAACAACAGCGTCACCTTCTAAAAGTATATCTGTAAGCTCATTAGATAATGATTCATTAACGTTCAATGAAATCTCTGAAATACATTGCGATATTGCCCTTCTATCTGGTCTCTGAGCATCGCAAGACAATAAGTTTAATTTCATAACTATAATTTAGTATTGCAATATAAGGGGTAAAAACTTTGTACCCGCCTGAATGTACCTTTCACTACAGACGGGTTTTGTTTGTAATACTATTTTAGTAAACCTACTTAGTGCACTAGTTTTTATTTTCTGGCCGCTTTAAATTCACTTCCATTGTACCATTTCGGAAAATATTCTTCATTAGATAATTTAACACCTACATTAAAAAATAGTTGTAAATCTAATTGAACACCACTTAAATCTGTCGTTTCAGGATTGTATTCATCTGAAGGTTGATGGTATTTATTAATAAGATAATTATCGTTGTATTTTTTTATTTCTTCCATACTATAATCAAATCCTTCATGAGAACCACTTGCATACAAGGCAGGGATTCCTATTTTCGCAAAATTAAAATGATCTGATCTAAAGAAATATCCTTTTTCGGCTTCTGGATCAGGAATAATGTACCTGTTTTGTTTAGTGGCGGCTTCTTTGGCATATTCATCCATTTCAGAATGACCAAAACCTGTAATTGTTAAATCTTTCATTTTCCCTGGACTCCCCAGCGCATCAATATTAATGTTTGCGACGGTTTTCTTAGGATCAAAAATCGGGTTTTCTGCATAATAGGCAGAACCTAATAATCCTTGTTCTTCCCCTGTGACAGCTATAAAAACAATAGAACGCTTGGTAGCTTTAGATTTTTTGAATGCTTCGGCAATGGCTAATAAACTTGCCGTACCAGATGCGTTATCTACTGCTCCGTTGTAGATTGAATCACCATTTATAGCTTTTCCAACTCCGAAATGGTCCCAATGACCTGAGTATATAATAAATTCGTCTTTTCTGTCTGTACCAGGTATAAGGGCAACTACGTTTTTAGAAACGTCTTTTTTGATTTTGTTTTGAATTGAAACGGATACGTTCAGACCTAATGGGATTGGCTTAAAATTTTTATTGCGAGAAAGGGTTTTATAATCTTGACCTTTCATCGTTGAAACAGCAAACATTTTTTTTGCGCTTTCACCACTTATCCATGACTCTACATTTAAAAGGGGTAAATCACTTTCTATAATTAACCTAGCGCCACTCCAACCAGATTCAATTACATTCCAACCATAAGATGCTGGCTCGGTATCGTGAATAATTATGAGTCCATCTGCACCTTGTCTTGCAGCTTCTTCATATTTATACGTCCAACGTCCATAGTAGGTCATTTCATTTCCTTTAAATACGGTTGAATCACCAGATTTAAAACCAGGATCGTTTATTAAAACAACAGCAGTTTTTCCTTTCCAATCCATACCTTTATAATCATTCCATCCATATTCAGGGGCAACAATACCATAACCTGCAAATACAAGCTCTGAGTTATCAAGATTTACATCAGGTTCCGATTTATTTGTTGTTGCAACAAAATCTTTTAAGTATTCTAAATCAAAACTTTCATTTTTTCCTGAAATAATCATTTTTTCTGATGGAGTTCCTGTAATTTCTACCATTGGAACATCTTGAAAAAAACTAGTACCATTTCCTGGTAAAACCCCTAATTTTTCGAACTCATCTTTTAGATAGTTTACGGTCTTTACTTCTCCTTCAGTAAATGGTTTTCTTCCTAAAAAATCATCGGATGCTAGACGCTCAATATGATTATGAATAGTTGTTTGGTTAACCTCCACTAAATTTGACGTGTCTTTTTTGTCGTTGTCACAACTAATAAAAAGTACTATTATTAAGAATTTTAAGTATTTCTTCATGATTGATTAATTTGAGTAAATAATTACTAATGGTTGAGCTATGAAAAGTATAGGAGCAAACTGGCGTTTGCTTTCCACCACGCACAAAGCGATTTTTTTGGTTTTTTGTCCCACATCAAAATCCCATCCCGATAGCTAATGGGAATGCGGAGCTCATAAAAATACGCAAACCTTCGCTTAAAGCTCATAAGCCCGTATTAATTTTAGCTATTGTTGGTAAATCGTTTTAGTCCCTTTCATTATTCACTTATCTATCAATTCGATAGGTTTTTTTACTGGGACCAACACCTTTTATGGTCAGTGATTTCCATTCTTTTGGGAGAATAGGATTTTTTTGAATAATTCCATCATCGGTGATATCTAAACCACCAAAACCAAAAAGAACACTTTGTAACATACCACCCGCACCCGTTGCAAAATATGAAAAGTTAGACGTGGAGACTTCAGAAAGTGCACCAAAAGGAGCTTGCTGATTAGGTACGTAACTTTCCTTAAAAAGACGGTAGGCATTGGTTACATCACCTTGTCTTGCATATAATACAGAAAAAATTGACTTCCCCATTGCAGGACCTTCTTTTGATAATTTTGGCTCGTAATATTTCAAGTCTTTTAGTATAGCCGCTTTATCATTAATTATATTGAGCGGAAAAGAAAGTAAGTTGACATCTGCTTGTTTAATGATTTCCCCATTATAATTTTCATGTTCTTTAGTAGTACCGTCTTTAAGTTTTAGGATTTTAATTTTTTCTGAAACCAATTGCCACGTTGGGTTTGGTATTTCTCCAATTTCTTTAGCGGCTTTTATTGCAAATTCCAAAGCAGTAATAGCCGCCCCATTTGTAAAAGCATTGTCATTAACATTAGGTGCAAACTCATTGGCCCCAACAACATTATTAATAGAGTAACTGCCATCATTATTTGCATTAACCCGACTTACCCAAAAATCGGCTACTTCTTTCATTAGAGGATATCCCTTCTGGGTTAACCATTTCTTATTTTGAGTAACCCTATAATAGTTCCAAAATGCAATTGCTATATCTGCTGTTATATGATGTTCAAACGGACCGGTAAGTGCAAAAGGTGGTGTAGCTTCCTCGCCAGTATCATCACTCTCCCAAGGAAACATAGCCCCTTGGTAACCATAATTTAATGCTCTCTTTTTTGCAGGTTCTAATCTATCAGAACGATAATTAACTAAAGAACGTGCAATATTTTGATTAAACATTAGTAAGGGTGGAAACATCCAAAGTTCGGTATCCCAAAATATATGTCCATTATAAGGTGTTTGTAATGAGAGACCCATAGGGGCAATACTTAAATCAGAATCACCACGACCAAAAGCATACAAATGATAAAGTGCCAACCGAACGTCTTGTTGCGATTGTAAATCTCCTTCAATAATAATATCTCCCTCCCATAATTCATTCCATTGCGCTTTATGTTGAGCTAATAGTACTACTTTTGAATTCAATAAATTGAAGATTACCATTCTTTCCGATTCTGATTTTGGGTCAGAAAAATCTTTGGTAGTGCATTGCGCACCAGTCCATGCAAATTCTAAGTTTTCATTTTTCTTGATATTGTAATCAAACGATAAGGTGTTTTCATAGTCAGATATAACGTTGTGATTTAATTCTGGTCGTTCATGTTCTCTAGAAGAGTTTATGTTGTGCCATATGAATGTGGCAGATGTACTAACAAGATGTTTTTCAAAGGGACTTTTCGCTACGGATTGAAGAATAGGCATCGTTGTTTCAACATCTTTTAATATTTGAAATGTGTTTTTAGGGGTTTGGTATTCTTTTGGCGTTAGTATTTTCCCTGTAACTTTCACATCAATTTCTTTGCTAGCCTGAATACTAACATCGATATATCCGGTATACTGCAAATTACGAAGGGCATAAACGGTACATGAAATTTTCGCCTTGTCTTTGTAGTCAAAAGTAGTTGTCAATGCCGCATTTTTCATATCCATTGTTTGCTGCCAATTGGTGATATTATCTTCTGTGATTTTTTCGCCATCAATGTGTATATCAAGATTACCGAAATTCATACCGTGAAGAATCTGACTAACTTTTAAGTTAGGGTCAACATCATAGACGTTGTTAAGCACAACGTGTTGTATTTGAAGAGGCTTTGGGGAGCTAAGCATTCCTATTCTACCATTTGCAATAGCAATTCCTGTATAATCTGAATTTTCATTTGTGCTAATATGCCAGCCGTCATTTTGAGCGGATATTATTGAACTGGAAATAAATAATACTATGAAAAGTATTTTTTTCATTATTGTTTGTTTTTTAAATGAATGCATACGTGGTTGTAAATGGTTCGTTACGTTGTTTAGCGCTCTTAATTTAGCAAATACAATCCGAAAAGAGAATCCGAGAGGATTGTCGTAAATAGGCTGCATTAGCTATTAATTTTATAAGGTTTTAGGCTCTTTTTATTTATTGAAACTCAGGTTCCCTGAAAGTAATATTTATTCTTCCTTGTTGAAATTTAGAATTTTGAAGTAAACTGTGGGTATACCTTGATTGACAGTGAGCTCCCATTACTAGTAAACTTCCATTTGCCAAATCTAAGTTATATAGTTCATTGCTGATTTTATCTTTAAAACTAAATTCACGTACTTCACCTAAACTAATGGAAGGCAAAATCGTATTAAATCCTGATGTTTCTTGATCACTATGATAAGGAGCAAAATAATTTCCATCTGGATAATAAAGACACATGGCAAGTTCAAATTCCTTTTTCAATAAGTCTTGGACTTTTTCTTTTAATTTTTTTAGTGACCCTCTCCATAAAAATGATTTTCCATGAATTTCTTCAGGATGACTATTCTCATTAATAAGTCTTTCACTTGCGAATAAAATTTTGAAGCTATCAGTTTTTATCAATTTTCCACCAGCATTTATAATTATCCTCGACTGGTCTAATTTGTAATTTTCAATTAAACTAGTATAAAGTTCGTTGGACTCTTCTTCACTCAAAAAGTCTGCGACATAATCGACTTCACAATTCAAAGGTAGTTTCATTTATAATATTGTCTTACGGTTTATGTAATTGTAGTGCGGGATTAAAAGTGATGAACTTTCAAAACCGCACGGAGTCAATTCGTTTATTCATTATTTCAAATTTTTCGTCAAATCGTCAAAGACGAATTGGCGGTTTTGCAATAACGAACTACAGTTGGATTACCCACTGAAACCTGCATTACATTTACATTTTGCTAGCCTATCGTTATTTATTTATTTTTTCAATTCCTTTTTTCTTAATTAAATTGAATTGATCTGACATAAATAGTTTTTCCTTCACCGCCTAAAAAAACGAAGGCAAGCGGTGTTTTTATGATTTTCTTATCTGCCGTTTTAAATTTCTCCACAGGTATTTCATAGGTTTCCCACTTATTGCTTAATGTAATATCAACTCTTGATTCTGTGCCATCAGGAAGATCATATTTATCTTTTATCGCTAAAGCGAACTGCTCACCACCAATGGCCCCCTTCATTTCAAGGATTACCTTTTTGTATTTGGTAAAATCCATTTCAGTTACGCGATTATTCAATGCGTTAATAGTAAAATAAGGGGAGCCCCAGTCAAACGTATTTTCAGGATAGGTCAAAATCATAGCGTCATCCTCGAATGTTATACCATCAAAAAACTTGCTACTTGATTGTGCGTATACTACTCCAAAATCTGACGGTATTTTGCCATTGACTAAAAGATTTAAGACATCAACTTCTGCATAGGAATAGAAAGTACCACTAAAATCTATTTTGGTCTGTTCATCAAAATTCACCTCTCCTTTTTCCACCATTTCAATGTATTTTTCTCCAAGAATAATTTGCTGATCGTATAAATCAACCATATCTAATTCTTCAAAGCTTTTAGCAAATAGTGCTATCGTATAGTCATCGTTTAAAACATCTAAAAACTGCTCTTTAATATCACCTGATTCCATATATTCCCAGGGCCTCTTAAAAAGTGTACCGACTTCATTTCTGAATTTATAGGACCATGTTTGAAAATCAGTTTTCAATGTCTGATTATAATCTTCCTCCTGTTGGTGTAAACGTTCGGCTGCAGCATAAAACGAATTAAGTAACAATTCGATATCCGTACCTTGAAGTTTACTTAGATAAATTGAATTTTTTAACGCATCGAAAGCACTAAGGTTGGGTTGGTAATAAATGATATTATTTAATTCACCAAAGGTATTGGCTATAAAAGCGTAATCATTAAAACCAAATACTTCTTTTTGAGAATCAATATAGGTGTTGAAAATAGAATCTGCCCGAATGCCAATATTTTCTCTTCCCGTTCGGATTAATTTTAAATATCTGATATCCGATTGAATAGCACTGGAAATACTTTTCTTCAGCCCATTCAGTTCTGCTGACTGAATACGCTCCTGATTCCAGATATTGATTTGCAGTGCAATTAAAATGCCTATAACTACAAGAATAATTTCTCCGATGGCATATCTCATATATTTTAATGGTCTGTTATCATCTGCCAATTTCTTACGTATTTTTCTAAAGAATTTTATCATTGGTTATTGGTTGGTCATAATGAAGCACAACGGTTTAGCTAAGCGTAGTGCGGAGGTAAGGAAACTTTTCGTTTCCGTCTGCGCACGAAGCCAAAGCTTATTGTTTAGTTTTATTTTTTCTTTTCCAAAGCTAAATCCATAAGATTTAGCGACTTTATAAATATACACAGACCTTTTGATTTAGCCCGAAAGTCCGCATTACGTTTAGGTTTTGTTGTGTGTAGGCTTTTTATTATACAACTCGCTTTTCTTTTATAAATCCGACCACAACCAATGGTAAAACCGTCAAAAATCCAGAAATCATAAATCCTAAAAAATATGGATTGGGGTCTCCTCCTTTGTCGTCCCACATAAAGGTCAGAAATGAATTAAAGAAGAATACTGTCAAAATCGCCCAAAGCAATTTAAATCCAGTTTTATCCGCCTTGTAAAATCCATAAACTGTCACAATTCCACCAAGTAGATTCATAAAGTTCAATATTTTGAAATCTTCAATCCCAAATACATTTTCAAATGGATAAAGATAAATCGCACTTCCTTTCAATAAGATAATTTGAATTATAGGTACAAATGAACCGAGAACTAATATTCCCATTAAAGTTAGCGGTATTAAAGTGTCTTCTGTTTTCATTTTTAGCTTACACACAACGTTACGTGTATGGACTGTAGCGCGGATTCGTTACGGAACCCAATAAACAGATACTTGCCAGAGGAAAATCCGCAGGATTTTCCACATGGGTAGGAATAAGCCATGGTTTATACACTTCTTAAGTTTGATTTTCAGTTATCCCTTTTTTTAAATCCATTCTCTCGTGCAATATTCTGGTTATTTCAACATAGTTTTCATTTAAAGTTCGGTAGAAAATGATATGTCGATTTGTTTTGATTCCGAATAAACTTGGAGTAATTCCATCATAGTTTTTTCCTAGAAGCGGATTGTCTGCAATTTCTTGACAGCCTGAAATTAGCATTTCGTAATATTTATCAGCTTGATTTTCAGACCAGACCTCGAAAGTATACTCCCAAATCTTTGATAAATCCTCAATTGCTTTATTCGTCAATTTAAATTCAGCCATTTGAGTGCTTCTTTGCTTTTAGAGATTCAAGATGTTTTTTAGGGTCAAAATCGTGAGTAATTCCGCTATCGATTCCGTCTTGGATTGCGTTTCTCAATGCAATTACTTTACTTTCTTCTTCTTCTAAAAGTCTCAATCCCGCGCGTATAACTTCGCTGACATTTTTAAATCGACCTTCTTTTATTCGACTTTGAACGAATTGGTCAAAATAATTTCCGAGTGATATTGATGTGTTTTTGTTCATTTTAAACTATTTGACTTAAATATACCAAAAATTGGTATAAAAACCAAAATTCTCAAATTACACACAACGTTTTGCATATGGCTTGTGGCGGTTTCAAAGAGCTTTCCTGTGCACCGAAACCAAAGCTAGCTATGGAGCAAACCTTGCAATCAACCGTTCACCCGTCATAAGCTATATGCGTTGTTGTAAAGCGTTTTTAATTTAATGCTTCACAGCCAATTCCGCTATTTCTCTTGTAAGCTTGGTTGGCGAGTTACAAAGGCAATTTGTTAACCCAATTACATAAATATCTAAATCAGGGAAATAAACACCCATTGACTTGAAGCCCCAAACTGCACCTCCGTGTTCAAAAGTCTGATTTTTATTTATAGTTTTAATATGCCATCCATAACCATAGTTTGTATGCTCTCCATTATTCAATGTATAATTCGTAAATGCTTTTTTAGTAGTTTCTTTACTAATTAAAAAGTTGTTTTTTATAGCTTCTTGCCACTTAAACATATCATCAACTGTAGACATCAAACCACCTACAGAATAAGCTAGAGTAAGACTAAAATCCATTCTGTTAATATAGTTATCATTCTTTTGGTACCCTGAAGCTCTATTTTGAATAACCTCTCTCTGACTTGCAAACTGTGAGGCTGTCATCTTTAATTTTTTAAAAATTTGTTCCTCAACAAAATTAGCATAGGACTGTCCAGTTATTTTTTCAATTATATAACCTAAAATCACATATCCTGAATTATTGTATTCATATTTTTCCCCAGGAACAAAATCGATAGGCTCGTTTTTAGAAAAATCAATCAACTCTAAAGGAGTCAAATCTTTTTGCGAAATTGCATTTAGACCTTTAACTTTAGTATAATCTTTAATCCCTGAAGTATGTGTTAATAAGTGATGTATTGTTATTTTATTTCCATTAGTAGGATAATCAGGAATAAACTTGGTTATTTCGTCATCCAAATTCAGTTTACCTTTTTCCATAAGCATTAAAATGGATATTGCAGTAAATTGTTTTGTCATAGAACCTATTTTGAATACATTGTTCGTTTTCATTGGAACATTCAACTCTAGATTAGCAAGGCCAAATGCTTTTTTATAAATGACACTTCCATTTTTAGAAATCAAGAAAGTTGCTCCAGGAGTATTGCCTGAGTATTTTTCCTGCAATAAACTATCAATTTTGGTTAAATTTTGTGCATAACCCATTGATTGGAAATTTAGAGATAAAACAGTAATTACAACCAATAGAAACTTTGTGTAAAGTGATTTTTCCATTTTTTAATATTTTAATTTTCAGCTAAATAACAGGCACTTTTAATCGTTACAAAATGAAAGTCACCAATGGCTCTTTTTTATACATTAAAGCCATCAATCCCTAATTTTTCGCCAAATTCTAACGATAGAAGCCGTTTGTGACAAACATGAAGCCTTCATGCCAAAAATTATTATTGAATTTTATAAACTTTTATATTCGTGAGCTATGGGCATAACAAAACATATAAAAGTTGGAATTATTGAGGCCTTGTTAATGGTTTTATTGTTCAGTGTTTTTATTTATCCCAGATTACAGGGTATCGAAGATTATGTGTTTATATATCCTTTTAACCTTAAGGATGGTAGTATATATTGGGCACTTTTTTTTTCAATATTATTTGGTGGACTGCTATTTTTTCTAAATATATATTATGCCATTCCTAAGTACCTAAAAAATAAACAGGTTAATAAATACATCCTGAGTATTATATTATTGTTTTTCGGATTACTAGGACTCGAATTTCTTGCAAAAATAACATTACAAGCCTTTTATAATTTGCCAGAAAATGTTGAACTTTTATATGGTGTAGATTATAATAATCTCCCTAAGAGACGAAGTCTTGAATTTCCTATTGGAATAAGAAACCTTGGATTTTTAGCATTATCCTTTGGATATCGATATGTTAAAGATTGGAAACAACTTATGGAAGAACGCACCCGACAGCAAACTATTTTAGCAGAAAAATGGAAAGTAGAGCTCAAATATTTAAAATCTCAGGTAAATCCACATTTTTTATTCAACAATTTAAATAACATATATGCGATTACGAAACGGAATAATGACACGGAAGCTTCTGAAGCCATAACCAGACTCTGCAGTCTAACCCGTTTTATGCTCTATGACAGTAGCTCTAAATACATTCCTATAGCTAAGGAAATTAAGTATATCCAAGATTATATTGAAATGCAACAATTACGTTTTGCCGATGAGGAAGTAATTGTAAACTTAAAGCTAGAAGGTGATATAGAGCATACAAATATTAGTCCTTTTATATTAATCCCTTTTGTGGAAAATGCCTTTAAATATGGTGTTAAAATACATCAAAACAGCATTATTAGAATAGAAATTAAAATTATAAAGGGCAGCTTGGTTTTTAACGTGCGAAACAAAATTCAGCATAGTGAAAATAATCATGTATACTCAGGAATTGGAATTACCAATGTTAAAAAAAGGTTACAACTGGTATACGCAAACAATTATGAACTTAACATTAATAATGATGAGAAGTACTTTGAAGTACGGCTACGAATAGATAATTTATGATTGTAAATTGTGTCATAATAGATGATGAGCCAGCGGCCATAGAAGTGTTATCAGATTTTGCTGATAGAACTCCAAATTTATCCCTTTTAAGTACTTTTAGGAATCCATTACAGGCCTTGGGCTTTATAAGAGATAATAAGGTCGATCTTATTTTTCTAGATATCAATATGCCGGAACTTAATGGTATGGAATTATTAAAAGTATTGATTCATCCACCATTGGTTATTTTTACCACGGCTTACACAGAATATGCAATAGAAAGTTATGAAAAAAATGCGGTAGACTATTTACTAAAGCCAGTAACTTTCGAGCGTTTTCTTATTGCGGTTAATAAGGCTCAAAGGCTTTTAATGAATATGAATCCTGAGGTCATTGACTCCACTCAAACTTCGAATGCAAATGAAGAAATCATCTACCTTAAGAGCGGGACAAAAACACATCGTTTAGTACTAAATGATGTTCGCTATTTGGAAAAAGATGGCCATTATATTACCTTTTATCTAAGCGACAAAAAAGTGGTTGCACGTTTAAGTATGAAAGATGTTTTTGAAGTAATCTCAAAAACAAAATTCATTCAGGTACACAAGTCGTATATAGTTTCTATTTCCCATGTAAACACTATTGAAAGGCATCAAATAAAAATAGAAGAAGCCTATATTCCCATTGGGAAAACGCACCGAAAAGCCGTCCATGCGTTTTTTAAATCGGATTTTGATACTAATTGATCTTAATCAATTAGTATTCTTTCATTATGGATAAGTCTACTGTTATTCTTAAGTTCCATTGTTCCAAATCCATCAATTTAGATATATTTCATAAAAACTTATTTTCCAAATAAACACTTGCCAAAGCAATTAATTATACACGGTGTTACCAACTGGTTTTTATTTTGAATAAGCACCTGAAGAATATGTCAGTTCATAACTATGAGTGTAGATTTCAAATACAATTCCAAATGGGTCTTCAACATAACACATTTTAAAAGGCTTGTCATTCGGATAGTATTCTCTGATTGGCATTCTTTGTTTTCCTCCATAAGCCAAAATTTTATCTATGAGTTCTTCAATATTTGGGTCTTGTACACAAAAATGAAATAGACCAGTATTGAAAGGATTAAATTCAGGTGCTTCTTTAATTCCATTTGGAAAAGAAAATAATTCTATTCCAATTCCGTCAGAAGTTGCTAAATGAGCAATTTCAAATTCCGTCCAATCGTTTCCAAAAACGTCAATGCACATTTGACCAATAGCAGTTTCCTTTTCCTTTTTGACTTTTGAAGGCTCCATAATTATGTACCAGCCCATTACTTCTGAATAGAATTTCACAGCTTCTTTTATATTTGGAACTGTTATTCCGATATGCGAAAATGATTTTGGATAATTTTTATTAGTAGTCATAAGTTATATTTTAGATTGCAAAATTAATCTATATTTGCCTAATCGGCAATAACTTACTAAAAAGTGGTATACTTACCTAAACGAGTAAAATACTGATAATCAATAATATAAAATTTAAATTTTGAATAAAGATAATAGTTGTCCTTTGAATTACACAATGAATTTAATAGGGACAAAATGGAAACCTTTAATTCTATTTCATTTATTAGAAGGCGGTTTGCGGTCAGGAATATTACAAAAGAAAATTCCAGGGATTTCAAATAAAATGTTTACACAAACAGTAAGAGATTTAGAAAAAGATGGGCTTATTTCTAGAAAAGTTTTTCCTGTAGTTCCTCCTAAAGTGGAATACAGATTAAGCACTAGAGGGAAATCACTTGAGAATATTTTAAGAAGTTTGGATAAATGGGGTTTGCAAGATAGTCAAGATTAATTAAATGTGCTCGATTTCAATCTTGTTGTCTTACGGTTAGTATAAGAAAAGTAGGGCTGTTGTCAAGCGATGTTCTTTCGGTTTAGCCATAAGCCAAATCTTTTGCATTTTGTTTTTACTTTATTTTCCTAAAAGCCAAATCAAAAGATTTGGCGACTTTGCAAGTAAGCCCAAACCCTTTGTTTAAGCTTTATTTACTCTATTTTTTTTATACATTGTTAGCACCTCGCCATTATTTCTATTCTTGTCCAATTAATTTTGTTCTTTGTTGCTTTGCATTTGATAATATATAATTTTTAATGTCATTAATATTTTGTTCTGATAACCTATCATTAAACTTAGGCATTCCGTTTTCAAGAAAAATTCCATCTCCAACTATTTGAGTAAAGGATTCGAATATTTCTGGTTTGGAGTAGCTCAAGTTGGGGATAACGCCATCTCCATGACAAAATCCGCAATATCTACCAAATAAACGCTGCCCATTTTCAATTTGTTCTTGTGTAGCATCAAAATCGAGATTGATGAGATCTCTTGGTTCCTTAGCTGGAAAAGTTGGAGGGGCTTTTTTACCACCAATTGCAAATGTATAGATACCTCCAGGGTTTATTTGATCTACGTATTTAACCCAAGTCGCCAAGCCACCTCCCCACCCAGCTACTAGGGTAACATATTGAGTGCCATCGACCATATACGTAATAGGAGGAGCGACTATTCCGGTTTGTAATGGGAAATCCCACAATTTATCACCAGTCATAGCATCATAGATTTTGAAATCACCCTCGCCTGTTCCTTGAAACACTAAGTCTTTAGTTGTAAGTACTCCGGCATTCCAAGAAGATTGATGAGTTACACTCCAAATTTCACGCTGTTTGACTGGATCCCATGCAATCAATTTGCCAACGGTTTCCGGGATTAAAGAATCTTGAACTACTGGGCTATTCGCATCGTATCCGGTGCCTGTATTCCATGATTTTCCATCATCTATAAATTCGAATTTTTTATTTTGTCCATAGAAATTAGAACCTTCTCTGGCAGGGATATAAACCAAACCTGTCGATTTATTAAATGCCATAGGATGCCAATTATGAGCACCAATTGGATGAGGAGCAATGTATGCATTAACATCTTTATATCTGGCAAAGGAGCTCTCAATGGGGCGTCCTGTTTCGTAATCAATCTTCTTAGCCCAATTGGTATAAACAAATGGTTCGCCCGATATGAAATCTCCGTTTGTTCTGTCAATGACATAGAAGAAGCCATTTTTTGGTGCTTGCATCAAAACCTTTCTCGGTTTGTTTTCAATTTCTAAATCTGCTAAAATTATTGGTTGGGTAGCGGTATAATCCCAAGATTCGCCCGGTGTAGTCTGATAATACCAGTTCATTTCTCCATTATCTGGATTTAGGGAGACTATTGAAGAAAGGTATAAATTGTCTCCTCCTCCGGGACTTCTGATTTCTCTGTTCCAAGGAGAGCCATTCCCCGTTCCAATATATAATTGATTTAGTTCGGGGTCGAACACAATCGCATCCCAAGCTGTACCTCCACCTCCAAATTTCCACCATTCTCCTGTCCATGTATTAGCTGCTTTTTTCATCGCATCTGATTCAAAACCATTTTGAGGATTATCAGGAACAGTATAAAATCTCCATACCTGTTCACCAGTTATTGCATCATAGGCAGTTATATAACCTCGTACCCCATATTCTGCCCCACCATTTCCAATAACTATATTTCCTTTTACAATTCGAGGAGCTCCGGTTATTGTATATCCTTTGTTTTGATTTACGGTTAAAACTTCCCATTCTTTTTTACCGGTAGCAGCATCAATTGCGATTAGCCTGCCGTCAAAAGCACCCAAATACACTTTTCCTTTGTAAAGAGCTACTCCTCTGTTTACTACACCGCAACAGCCTTTTTCACCATATTCTCTTGGAACTTCAGGGTCAAAAGTCCAGATTACTTCGCCTTTTCTTACATCAATCGCATAAACCATACTCCACGTTCCTGTCAAATACATAATGCCGTCTACAACTAAGGGTGTCGCTTCCAAGCCTCTTGTAGTTCCCAAGTTTATGCTCCAAACCAATCCTAAACTATCAATTGTAGATTTATTAATTTGGTTAAGCGAACTATATCTGTCTTCTTTATAATTTCCTCCGTGGGTTAGCCATTCATTTTCTATGGTTTCAACGGTTGCTAACTTGTCATCATCGATTCCATTTGTTATGTTTTTTATATGGTCAGGAGATCCAGAATTTGGTGTTTTTTTACAATTAATAAAAGCACAAGAAATCAGAATTGTAAGAATGTAAAATTTTGATTTTTTCATCTTTTTTATTTTTTGGTGGGTGCTAACTTTGTTGTGTATGGTTAGTTGCGTGGTTAAGCACTTAATTTAGCAAATAAATCACAGATAGAATATTCCGAAGGAATGTTCGTAAGTCGGCAGTGACCTAGCAATGAAATATACACGGCTTAAGTTTTTTATGTGAATCAATTTCGTTGTTATTCAACCTTGGGTTTAGTCAATCGGACGATCTCATTGATATGATTTTCAATAGGTTCTTCCTCTATGGCTTTAATAACACCTCTTAGATAATTTCTTCGGCTTACAATCATATTTTGAAATTTTATGGTATTTCTTGTGGCGAGATTCATTGCTGTGTCTTTTCCTGTAGTATCGAATGCATCTCTGTAATAAGGCCAAAGGAAGTCAGTCAAATAGTCATAGTAGACTTTTTCATCTTCTTTATAGTCGAGAAACACATCTTTCCAGGAGACTAAATATTTCTGTAACTCTTCATCTTGAATTAATTGAAGAGCATTTGAATTGACTACAGATTCTATAGAGCCAGAATATGGGTAATAGGTCATGCCTTCCATTTGTAAGTTGTATTTCTTATAAGCTGCATACTTTAGAGAATCATTACCTAAAGGAAATAAAGTAACCAATTTTTCCAACCCTTCAAGCGCCCGATAGTGAATGGCTTTAAGAGAATCAAAATCCACTTTGTTATGGACAAAATCTCTATGGATATTGTCTAAAAGTTTGCGCTCGCTAATGCGGTCTTTGCGGTCTTGATTCCAGTTACTTACTTGTAATGCTAGAAGTATCCCAATCATGACCAGTACAATTTCTCCAATAGCATATTTAAAGTACTTCCCAGTTTTATTTTCCATAAGTAAGTTTTGTCTAATTTTTCTAAAGAAATTTATCATTGGTTAGCGGGTTTTGAAAGCTCGATAATTCGGTCGATGGTGTTTTTGATCTGCTCTAATTCAGTTTTTTGGCTTGAATCATTTCCAGATCCTAATATATCTTTCAAATGACTCTCTCTGCGGAAAAACACAGTCTCGAACTGTAAGGTAGAAAGAAAGTTTATGTCAACGCGTTCATCTTCATAGTCGTGATCCCACCCCAGCGATGGTGTTAATTCAGCAATTAAAAAATCCCAGTTGTCTTTTTTTGCCAATTCTTCTTCTTCCTTATAATCGGCAAGTACATCTTCCCATGAAACAAGAAGTCTTCTTAATTCAGTATTGGATATAAGCTCGAAGGAAGAGGTGTTCACAAGTGAACGAATCACGCCTTGGGA
The DNA here is from genome assembly GCF_900109345.1 of Maribacter orientalis. GTDB lineage: Bacteria > Bacteroidota > Bacteroidia > Flavobacteriales > Flavobacteriaceae > Maribacter > Maribacter orientalis. Next base: position 6,735 of record NZ_FNZN01000004.1, on the reverse strand, counting down.
TGGGTTGAATGTATAAGAACGTGCCCAATAATTCTTCTTCTCGTAGAACGTATCTAAATTAATTTTTTTTGGGTCGATCGGAAATTGAGCAATTACGTATTGTGTGCTTGCCATGGCCAACTCATGTGTGGCTATTACCTTTTCTAATTGCGCTTTGTTTTTAACGAATTCGTCATGTAGCGCTTTAAGCAGAAGTTCTTCTTTATTTGAGGCGATACGTTGCTGATTCCAATTGTTGACCTGCAAAGCCAGCAGAATACCAATCATGACAAGAATAATTTCTCCTATGGCATATTTTAAATATTTTCCAGTTTTATTTTTCTCCATAAGGTCATAGCGTATTTTTCTAAAGATTTTTATCATTGTTTAATGGTTGGTCATAATGAAGCACAACGGTTAAGGCTATGTGCAGTTTTAATGGCATATAGCCTGTGTTATCGGTTGGATTTTTGATATTCCTCATTTATTTTCTTCTTTTTTGCTAACGACAAGCTTCAGCTGCAGCCGCATCACATAGCAGCGAGCGGAGCGAGCACACCTTCGAGCGGCTGTCAGTTGCAAGCAATGTTAGGCGGCACACGGGAGCCACGAGTAAAAGGAGGCGCGGCCCCGTTGGGCGCAGTATCTGAGCACACTGGCGCAAAGGATGGGCGCGTGTTGCAATGCTCCGTTTGCGGCAGCTCAGGGTTGACCCATTGCCGTTCACGGTTACGCACGAACGGGCAGACAGACGCTGCGCCTCCGTCATCTTGTTGCCGCCACTTTCATCGCCAGGTCGATGAACCGTTTGTCCTTTGCCACCAGGTAAGCTGTCCCTGGCACGTTCCCCGCCGCGGCGGAGCCAGTGCCGGCGCTCGTCGAGTGCATCGATCCCACGTTACTGACCACGGCCACCACCACGTCTGTACCCTCGACCCAGTAGAACGATCCAGTGAACCCCAGCACGTCGCCGTCATGCCCGATGACCGCGAGATCGCCCGGATACGCGCTGCGAAATAGGCCGTGCCCCACCTGTTCCCCTTCGCCCGCCGGAGACCACTCGGTCATGAACTTCATGCTCGCAGGCTTGAGCAGTCGGCCATCGCGAAGCGCCGCGGCGTAGCGCGCGAGGTCCCGCGCTGTAGCCACCATCCCACCGGCCGTCCACTCCACCGAGAGATTTGAGCTGCTGGCGTCGATCAAGCCCGGGCGAACCTCGGGGAAGGCGGCGTTCAGTCCGGCGTCCTCTTGGAAGGTCGGAGTCGCCCAGTGATACCGGTGCGCCAGCTGCCCTGGGGGAATGGGCTCGAAGCCTTCAAGATGGATGTCCTTCAAGCCGAGTGGCGTGAGGATCCGCCGATGGATCTCGTCCACCGCCTGATTGCCGGTCACCTTCTCGATGACCATGCCGAGCAGTGTGAAATTCGTGTTCGCGTAGCTGAACTTCTCACCTGGCGGGGCCAGCGCCGCTTGCCCTTTGATGTAAGGGAGCGTCGCCGTCTTGTCCCAGATGCGGGCCGGCTCGAGCCGGTCGCCCCGACCCTCGTGGATCCAGGCGGGGTCGTCCTCCCAGCTGCGCACTCCTCCAGTGTGGTTAAGTAGCTGCGCTAGTGTGGCTTTCTCCGCATTGGGTATTCCATCCACCGCCGCCCCCAGCAGACTCGCCGCCGTGGCGTTGAGATCCAGTCGCCCTTCCTCCGTCAGCTGCAAAATCACGACGGCCACGAAAGTCTTGGTAATGCTGCCGATGCCAAAGAGCATCTCGGGGCGTACGGGCGCGCTCGTCTGCAGGTCCGTTTTACCGGCAACCCCTGTCCAGAGGACGCTGTCACCCGTTGCCACGGCGGCAGAAATTCCAGGAATGCCAGAGGCGACGGCCTCGTCCAGGAGCGCTTTAAGCTCGGACGCGGCGCCGCGTTGGTCAGGCGAGCGCTCGGCCTTCCCCGCAGTGCACGCCGAAACGACGACCAGGCTTGCGAGTGCGAGCGCCCACTTCATCAGCATGATTGCTCCCGGTGGATTCTGGTCCTGACACTTCAAGACCGCTATGCCGCCTTGGTCTAATAATCGAGGTTTATTCTCTGTCATATTATTTCAATACTTTTGCTTCTCCAAAATCTTACCGATAAGGTGTTTGTGTATGGTTAGCTGCGTGGTTAAGCAACTAATTTAGCAAATAAATCACAGATAGAATATCCCGCAGGAATGTTCGTAAGTAAGCCTGCGCTAGCAATGAATTATACACGGCTTAAGTTTGATTCTCTTTAAATTGATAGTATAATCAGAAAGAACAAAAGAGAGAATTAAGGTTAGTATACACGGTGAAGCTTTAGACTTCGACAACATTGATAATCCTCTCTCTTTTACTACTTGAATCACGTTCAGTTCTGTGAGACCTTGATCTCGTTTTCAAGTTGTTGTGATACCGGTAGCCAGTTCTTTCATAGATCAGTTCCTATGAATAAATATAAAGAAACTTTTGGAGTTGACATCAGTAAGGATGTCTTTGATGTGCACGGTAGTTCCCAAGGTCACAACCGGTACAAGAACTATGAACCCGGTTTTAGGAAGTTCCTTAAAGAATTACCTGAGAGTTCATTGGTGGTAATGGAAGCTACCGGTCATTATCATTACAGGCTTGCACAGTTTCTTTACAAAAATGGAGTAATCGTATCCGTTGTAAACCCTTTGTCCATTAAACGTTTCATCCAGATGAAATTGGCCAAGGTAAAAACGGACAAGAGCGATGCGAAGGCTATCTGTGAGTATGCATTGATCAATGAAGTCCCTCTTTACAATGCTTTGACGGATACCCAGAGTGAGTGTCTACAATTGTTCAGATTATTGGACACCTATTTAAAACAACGTACGGCGACCAAGAACAAGATCCATGGAGAAGCTGTTTTGGGCATACCCTCAAAGTTTGTTTGTCGTTCCTTGATACGTAACAAAAAGCAGCTTGATAAGGAGGTGGTGGCCATCGAATCAGAGATTCTATCATCGGTGAAAGTGGATCAACAGGAGCAATTGACCTTGTTGACCTCTATACCTGGAATAGGGCAAAAGACTGCATTGTTTCTAATAGTTGTGACCGATGGTTTCAGCAAGTTCGAAGCGGTATCACAGCTTTGTAGTTATGTTGGTATTACCCCAACGATACGTGAGTCGGGTAGCAGCGTAAGAGGTCGTGCACGGATAAGTAAGGTCGGTAATAGAAAGCTGCGTAATTTATTGTTCCTGTGTTCTTTCAATGCCTGTAAGCACAACAAGGCTTGCAAGGAAGTTTACGAGCGTATCGTGAACAAGGGGAAAAGCAAGAAATTGGCATTGATAGCAGTTGCTAACAAACTATTAAAACAGTCTTTTGCTATTGCAAAATCTGGTAGACCATATGATGAAACTTACGTTTCCATACTGCCTAGATAAATAGAAGATAGATTGAATAAAAAAAGCTCAAAGAATCAAGTTGTGGAATCTATGAGCCTAGAATAATAATGTCCCAGATTAAAGAAGAATTTATTTGTTTTTTACCTCAGTTCTTTGTTGTCATTAGTACTTTCTCGAAATGCTATTCCGTTCCTGTTTTTAGTCCACGAAGGTCTCACGAATAATATCCTTACATTTTTGAATCTCGGATTTCGTTAATCGGTCGAACTTTTTTATTATCCGTGATTTGTCAATCGTCCGAATCTGGTCGATTGCAACCATACCTTTCTTAGCATTATGTTCCACCTGAATTCGAGTCGGGTATTTTTTCAGGTTCGTTGTCATTGGTGCGACAACGATTGTATTCAAATACTTGTTGATTTCATTGGGCGATAAAATTACACAAGGACGTGTTTTCTTGATTTCGCTGCCAATTGTAGGGTCTAGATTTACGAGAACGATGGAATATTGTTTTAATTCCATTCCTCAAAGTTTTCGTCTTCGAATACATCGTTGAACAATAAGCGGTCGTCATTGTTTTCCCGCATTTTTTCAAACGCTTTGTCCCAATTTTTTCTCGGACTATCGATTGGTTTCAGGATTATTTGTCCTTTTTCCAAAATCAATTCCACTTTGTCCTTGATATTATACTTTTCCAATATTGTTTTGCTTAAACGCAAGCCTTTGGAATTTCCGATTTTTATAATTGCTGTTTCCATAACTTTATTTACGTACATACAAAGTTATTACATTTTATCGAATACGCAATTTTTTTTTAGTATGTTCGTTAATATACATTGTTTACAAAAGTTATAGATTAGAGTTTACACTAAGTTAGTTTAGAAGATAGTTTTTCCATAATTATTGATTGAAATATTCATAAATAAGAAAGACACTTACTAGTATTAATCCAATTATCCCTCCACATTTCTTTATATTCATGGATTTCCTTGAATAATCGTTCTTGCCTAAAGATGTCCGAATTCGTAATTCTCTTATACCTAATACTAATGATATTAAAAGAAGTAAAACAGCACCTAAGAGTTTTAATTCGTTATTCATATTTCAGCTTGTTGCTAACGGTCTAGGCTATGAGCAGTTGGAGATTTTTACACCCTAACTTTTCGGTTTAGCACTAACCTTTGTTTAAATCCATATTTTATGTTTAACCACTAAAACCCCAATTGCTTATAGCCATTGTTGTGGCTAGTTTTTCTTTCTAATTATTTTCACAATTCGGTTAATTATAATTTCGGACAAGTTCCATTCATACCCTTCAAAGTCTGTTGTGTTTATAAACTGAACTACCACAGCATCTATATCTTTATGGTATTCTGCGAGACTTTGATAGCCAATCACTAAACCACCGTGATTATATTCATAAGGATATAATTCCTGTTCTCCTTCTTTAAATACAGAACCATCATTCAAAGCTCTTAGAAATGTTCCAACATCCTCTGCGGTTGCTAACATTCCAAAGTCACGGGCTTTAAAATCTTCTTCAATTCCTACATAATATCCGCTCATTACATCGTCTAAATCAACATCGTTAATCGAAAAAAATGTATTTTTCAATTCAAGAGGTTTCAAAATTTTTTCTTTGATATACTCGTTATGATTGTATCCTAAAACCTTATCCAATATCTTACGAAGTAATAAATAATTCGTGTTTGAATATTCATATCCTTTGTCTGGTTTAAAGCTAGCAGGAAGGTCTAAAGCAAAATCTAAGGCATTTTTGCCATTTTCTTCTTCGTTTTCCCAAAACGCTGGATTATCAGTGAAATTTGGAATACCCGAACGGTGTTGAATCATCATTTTCAATGTGATTTCATCGGCATTTTCTATTCTTCCTTTTAGTTCGGGAAGATAATCGGCTAATGATTTATCAAAAGACAAACGCTTTTCTCTGACCAATTTCGTAGCTGCTACAGCTGTATACAACTTACTAATACTAGCAATTTTGAACAATGATTTTGGGTCGGCTGGAATTTTCTTTTCTCTATCTTTCCAACCGCCAGTATAGAACTGGGGTTGTTTTCCTGCTTGGTCTACGTAAACAATCATACCATCAAAACCGTAACCTATTGCTTCATCTACTTGTTCTTGAACGGTATCTGGTAGCGGTAAAATCCAAGCCTTTACCAAAATCCAAGGCACAAAGAACATTGAGATTATTGTTCCAACAAGTAATAAAATTTGAATGATTCTTTTCTTTTTCATTGACTTAAATTTATTTCTTCATTGATGAGTTTTAAAATAGAATCTAAATCATTCATTAATGGATTGTAATGTGCCTTTTCTGTTGCAATACTTGTGATGATGAACAAGATAATATTATTCTCAAATTCTTTAGAGTTTAGCAAGGATAAATTATTGACTTCGTTTTCTGTTTTGGGTAAGCCAAAATTATTGCTGACTCCCGCTTGCTGAAAAACAGTATTTAAGCTGTATTTATCTGTTCTAAACATATCAAGAACTTTTATCCTTTGATTGCTGAGTTCTTCCTCTTGCCTTGATATATCCTCTAGAGTAGAAATCCAATTGGTGAGTTGTTTTCGTAATTCTGTATTGGATAGATTTTTCAGGTTTCCAGAATTAATCATTTCGATTAACAATGAGTTGTTAGAATTAAATGCCACATCGTCTGAAAATGTTTCTACAAGCAATTTAGAAAACAATGATTCTTTTGTAAAGTCATTATTTTGGGTAGATAGCTCTACTATTTTTTTTGCTCCCGAATAATTCTTTTTATTGATGTTGATTAATTCCTCAAGTTTCCATTTGCTTATCTCAAATTCTTCTTTTAACCCAGTTAAATAAATTTGCTCGGTATTCTTATCTATTCTTTTTTGATTCCAATTATTAATCTGTAAAGCAATTAAAATCCCAATGACTACCAATATGATTTCTCCAAAGGCGTACTTTAGGTATTTAGATTTTTTATTGTCTAAAATTAGCTTATGTCGTATCCTTCTAAATAATTTCATTCAGTTTTTAAATGTTCGTTAATATACATTGTTTACAAAAGTTATAGATTAGAGTTTACACTAAGTTAGTTTCTAACCTCACTGATTGTTCTTTTTTTCTAAACACATGTTCATCAAAGTATCCTAAAAATACGTTTCTATAAAATACCCTCCAAATACCATTGCCAATGTCCAGGGCCCCGATATGTTTACCTTGGAGCGAAGCGGAAAGGTAAACCCAATTGTAGGCCTTCCATCTGATGGCTCCATTTTGTGTAACTTTTAAGACTTTCATTTTGGAATCGTAATCAAAGTGGGGTATTTTTTCTGGGAATGGTCTTGTTGAAAATTCATGTACCGA
>NZ_FNZN01000019.1 GCF_900109345.1 Maribacter orientalis | reverse complement strand
AATTATACGGTATATGTTAGGGACGTGGACAACCCGATAGCCGGTTGTACCGTAACCCTTACCCAAACGATATCCGAGCCAACGGTGGTAGTCGCCGATGCGAACATCACCCAACAATATACCTGTGACAATGGCGGGGCCACTATTACGGCAAGCGCCTTGGGCGGTACTCCAGGGTACGAATACCAATTGGAGGACAATGTTGGCGGAATCATAACCGCTTATCAGACCAATACTGTTTTTAACGGATTATTAGCGGGTACATATAATGTTCGTGCAATGGATGCGAACGGGTGTTCCGATTTAATTGACACGCCAATTGTAATTACAGCTCCAATTATACCAGTATTTACATTACAAGAGACAGTTTGTTATAGTGGCAGCAATGATGCGACCATACAAGTAGATGTTACTGCAGGAAACGGAAATTATCTTTTCAGAATCAACGGAGGTACTTATGTGGCCCCAAGTCCGGTTACCGCAACAACGTATACCTTCACGGGACTATCTAGCGGAACGTATACGATAGAGGTTACGGACCAATATGGTTGTGATACCGCGCCTCAAACAATAACTATCGAGCCGCAATTAACGGTATCGGCAAGCGCAAGTAATATAACCGCTTGTGGTACAGATACCGATATCGATATTACCGCTGCTGGTGGAGACGGCAATTATGTGTATGCAGTTGTGGCTGATGGTGCTACACCTACGGCAGGTGATTATGCTACGACCAATCCTGTGACCGTTACGGGTGCAGGTGACTATGATGTATATGTGCTTGACAATAATGGAGGAACGGATGCGTGTCCTGCAATGTATGATATTACAATTGTACAAGATGCACCAGTAGCGGTAACACCGACAGTTATAGATGTAACTTGTTTTGGTGGTACTAACGGTAGTATTTCATTGGCCCCAAGCGGTGGTGAAGCCCCATATACTTTTAGTATTAATGGAGGAACAACTTTTGGGTCCGTAAGTACGTTCAACAATCTTACAGCTGGCACTTATGATGTTAGGGTAAGAGACGTTAATAATTGTGAACTCACATTATCAGTTCCTGTTGACGAATTACCGCAAATAATTGCTGAGAGCGTTCAAACAGAAGATTATACGTGTAATCAATTAGGAGAAATCACTGTTGGTGGCGTAACCCCTACAACAGGAGGTTCAAATAGTTATCAGTATAGTTTAAATGGAGGAACTTGGACTGCCGCGACTGCCGCAGGAGCGGTTTTCACCAATTTAACCGACGGAACCTATACTGTACAAGTAAGGGATGCCAATAATATTGGGTGTACCATAAGTCTCCCGAATATTATAATCGCGCCTTTACCTATAGAACCTGCCTTAAGCAGCAGTGTTGCTTACAATTGTGATGGCTCTGGAAATATTACGATACTTCCTAGCGACCCAACGTATACCTATAGTATCGATGGTAATACCCCACAAGCGAGCAATGTATTTAACAATGCGATTGTAGGTCAACATACCATCACGGTAGATTATGGCAGTGAATGTACGACCGACATTATTATAGACGTTCAGCCTGGTAATGCATTCGAGGCATCTGTACTTACTTATGAGGATCTGAACTGTAATGCCGACAATTCGGGTACCATTACTTTCGAAGTGAACAATTTTGGTGCCAGTGGATATGAATATAGTTATGATAGTGGTTTTGCAACGATAGAAGGTAATGATACGGCATCAAGTCATACCATTTCTGGATTGTCTGCGGGGAATTATACGGTATATGTTAGAGACATAGACAACCCAATAGCTGGTTGTACTGTAACGCTGACCCAAACAATATTGGAACCAAATACTATTTCCGTTAGTAACGTAGAAACTCAACCTAGTTGTGTTGATGATGGTTCAGTTATAATAACTGCTACAGGCGGTACAGGAGCATTTTCATACGAAATTGAATTGCCTGATACTTCCACTACGGGCGCACAAGGCAGTAATTTGTTTACTGGTTTAAACCAATTAGGGTTACATACAATTACCGTTACTGATGCAAATGGATGTACAGCTACCGATACTTTTACATTGGTTGCACCATCTTTACCTACAGCTAGTATTGACCCAACTTCAGATTTGTGTTATGATTCATCTAACCCTGGCTCAGCAACTATTGTCATTGGAGCTTCTGGTGGTTTGGCGCCATATGTGTACAGAATGAATACTGGTGCATATAAAACATCGAATGATTTTGCAAATCTTACACCTGGTAATTATACATTCCAAATAAGAGATGCAAATGGTTGTACAGACACTTTATCATTTACTATAGAACCACAATTAACCGCTAATGTGGTTTTAACGAAAGATATCGATTGTTCGGTTTCACCAGATGCAATTTTAGATTTGCAGGTTAATGGTGGATATTCGCCCTTTACTTATGAATTACAGGTTGATGGAGGTGGTTATACCGCATACATTGGTTCTTTTCCTTACTCAACGGCAACCCCTGGTTTATATAGATTTAGAGTAACAGATGCGCAAGGTTGTAGTGCAGAATCAAATGAAATTACAGTTACTGCAACGGTAAACCCAGTTGCAACTGAAACAGTTATAAACCCAACATGTTTTGGAGATGCCAATGGTGTTGTAGAAATCAATATTGACCCTAGCTATGGATCATCGCCATTTCAAATAAGCTTTGAAGGTAGTTCATTTTCAAATCAAAGAGTGTACCCTGGCTTAGCGGCGGGCACATATACTTATACGGTTAGAGATAGCAAGAGCTGTGTCTATACTGACACTGTTACGGTAACGGATCCAGCACTATTTGATGCAATTGTTGTTGCTACCGATGTTAGTTGTGGTGGTACAGGTGACATTCCTGGTAAAATAGACATTACAATTACAAGTGGAGGGGCGCCTAACTTTACGTATACCTTATACGACAACCAAAATAACGTAGTAGTAACTTTAGGACCAAATCCGATTGTAAATACATCTGCAACAACTGCGACTTTTGATGGTTTGACATTTGGAGATTATTACGTTAGAGTTTTAGATGCTAATGGCTGTGAATTTTATCAGAATCCGGTGCGTGTTTTATCCAACCCGTATTTAAGTATCGATGCCGTTGTACCGGCTGTTAGTTGTATTAGTGGTGGTACGGTTGACTTATTGGCAAGTGGTGGTTCTGGAAATTATGATTTTACCATTTATGGTGCAGGCACAGTTCCTAATTCTGAGACTTCTGGTCCAGGAATCAATGAAGAAAGTGCTACCTATAACGGATTAAACCCTGGGCAAACCTATGTATTTCAAGTGATAGATACAGGCACTAATTGTTCAAGTTATGTTGAAGTGGAGATTCCTAGTTTATCATCTATTGACGTTGTTGCCAATCCAATAATTACAGATGTGGCTTGTTTTGGAGATACAAATGGATCGATTGCATTTCAAATTGAAGGATATGATTCTTCTGTAAATGATATATTTTATGAAATTAGAGAATCTATAACAAATACATCTTTAGGAGGCGCTTATTCAAATACCATAATTGGAGCGCCAAATGGTCCAGGCCCAACAGCTGTAGAAACAGTGACTAATATTCCACCAGGAGATTATGTATTATTCTTTAGAGAAGACTCTAGTCCAGATTGTACGAATACTTTTGATTTTAGAATATTGGAACCAAACCCTGTTACCTTAACTATAGTTGATCAGAATAACGGGTATTGTACTGTGGATGCTAACGTAACAGTTATCGCTGGCGGAGGCAATGGATCTTACACCTATGCTTTTGTGGAAGATGGCGTGGCACCTGTATCAGGAGATTATGGCACAAGTAATTATGCCGAACTAGACCCTTCTGTGAATACAGATTGGGATGTATATGTGTTAGATGGGAATGGCTGTTCTACAACGCTTCCTTTAAACGTTACAATTGCAGAAGATCCAGCACCGGTAATATCAGCAGTTGTATTAAATCAATGTGCTGCTAATGAAGGTGAATTTGTAATAGAGATTACATTAGATGGAGTGGGAATTCAACCTTATACTTTAAGTGTAAATGGGGGGTCTTATCAGTCTTCAACGCTAACAACACTAGGTACTACACACCAGTTTAATAATTTAAGTTCAGGTAATTATACAATAGAAGTACGTGATTTTAATGGTTGTGGTAATATACAGACCTTAGAGATTTTCAAACCCACGTCAATCACCGCAGAAGTAACTACACAGCCAACTTGTATTGGTAACGATGGTGAAGTAATTATGACTGCTTATGGAGGTTCTGGTTTTTATATGTACGAATTATTCGATGCAGGGGTAAGTGTAAATGGATCACCTCAAGCATCTCCGATTTTTACAGGTTTAGAACCAAAGACGTATCAAGCATTTGTTTATGACCAAATTCTAACAGGTTGTGACAAATCTGTAGATATTGAGTTAGAAGTGCCAACAGCTGTTGCATTTACCACATCAGTCACAGACGTGAGTTGTTTTGGCGGAAGTGATGGTCGTATTGTTGCAACTTTAGACCCAACAATGGATAATCCTCCATATACGTATCAATTGTTTCAGAGGCCCCTTATTGGACCTTTAGTTCCTGTTACGTTGTTACCGCAAACATCAGGTATTTTCAATAATCTACCAGCAGCCGACAATTATGTAGTTCGGGTTTATTCTGGACGCGGATGTATTTTAGATGAAGACGTTATAGTTAACGAACCTGATGCCATTGCGAACCTCACTGCTACTGTTGTGGAGTTTGGTTGTAGTGTAGGCAACAATCCTAACAATGCTACGATAACCATAGATGGTTCTGCCATTACCGGTGGTAGCGGTAC
>NZ_FNZN01000007.1:8929-179815 GCF_900109345.1 Maribacter orientalis | reverse complement strand
CATGCCTTGTGTTTTTCCTTCAATTTCAATATACGGTCCAACACTTTTTCGTTGGTCGCGTTCGGGTGCGGGCTACGTGGTTTTCTGGACAGCTCCCTAAGACCTTCGTAGCCTTCATTTTCAAACCGGGCAATGATTTTGTAAGCCGTCGGTCTTGAGATTTCAAAGACTCTACAAAGCTCCGTGATGGTGTATTTTCCAGTTCGCCATTCACAGATAAATTCAATTTTTTGTTCCATAATCGTATGTTCTTTCCAAGGCATAGCATCTGAATGTTGGTTCCAAATGCAACTTAAAAAGTGTAAACGATGTTTCTATAACTTTGTAAAGGATGTTTGTATATCGTACCATATGTGCTGTAACGCCTGAGCTAAGAGTAGTGCGGTTTTAAGGAAGCGATTCCCTTTGCGCCACGTCCCGAAGCGAAAGCATTTTGTTTTGGTTTATTTTTTACTATCGGAAGCAAAATCCGAATGATTTTGCGCCTTTATAAATATACACAAACGTTGCGATTAAAAACTTTACCACCGCATTACACTTAGGTTTTGTTGCCACAAGTATTTCCTATGCTGCGTTGCTTGCGTTTTGCTTGCGTACTTGAAGTGTTGCTTGCGAATTGCCACCCCGGGAGGGGGAAGCTGGCGTACTGCTTGCGTAACCGTTCCGTACAGATTGGAAAGCTTTTTTGCGTAAAGACCGCGACCGAGTATGAATTCGGTCCATCTATTTAGAATCCGATTACGTACTGATTTTAAGAGTTTATTGAGCGATTTTTCACTTTATGTTACACCTGCTCAATATTTGTGGCAACGTGTTTGTATATGGTTTGTTGCGTGGTTTAGCAAGACATTTAGCAAATAAAAACCGAATAGAAAATCCGCAAGGATTTTCGTAAGTAGGCTAGAACTAGCAATAAATTATATACGGTGTTGTAAACTGGCTTTATTCTAATGGTTTAATATTTTCTTCAAATCTTTTCAATGCTGTTTCTTCATTCAAGTGGTTTGGAAATGCCTTTAATATTTTTTCATATTCAGCTATTCCAATTGCTTTTACAATGTAAGCTTCGTGAATAAAATTCAAGTAGTAAATTAATTGTCCTAAACTTGAATGGAAACTTTTAAAATCAATATCTGCATTTACAAAACTTTCAATGTCTCGATAGTTGGCTTTTATTCTCAATCTATATAATAAGTTAAAAACAGAAGTTATCGGAATTGTTTTGAAAATAATATCCCAATGTTCTTTTTTAAATGACTTTCTAAATTCTCCTTTTGCGTTTCTAAAATCTCTGTGATTTTGTTTTTGTAGTCGACTTCTTTTATCCTCCGCATTTTTCTTTCTTGTAGTTTTTAAAAATGTAGCTAATTGCAATTCGGCATCTTCTAAACACTCAATTTTGCTTAAAACACTATTTTCTTTAGGGAAGCCTTTAAAGTTTGGAAGTCCAGAATATTCGAACTCATCTTTAAGTCCAGAGGTGTAAAAACTTATTGCAGATGGGTAATGCTTGTCTTTTACTGAATTTCCAAATAGTTTAATAGATTTTTCGTGTTGTTCATTAGCAATTCCTTGAGTTTCGTGGAAAGCAGTCATTGATAAATAAACAGAATAGTAAGCTTGTGGGAAATTCCAATGAAGTGAAAATTTATAATAGTCGTCATTGTCTATTTTTTCGCCAATTCTATATGCATATTCCGTACTCCAAGAATTCCAAAGAAGTTTTCGTACTTCTTCAATGTTAAATTTCTCATTCTTAATTTTAATTCCGTTGTAAAAAGGGATTTTTTTTAAGTCATACTTTTCTTCGTTACAATCAATACAATAAATAATCGAAAAAAAATGATTGAAAAATACTCTGGATGGAATAGATTTAGCTTGTTCAGCTCTTAATTTCAATATTCTTTCTCTAAATCCTGTTAATCCCATAAAGTTTCTTTAGCTTGTTTGCAACGTTTAAGCTAAGCGTAGTGCGGAGGCAAGGAAACTTTTTGTTTCCGTCTTCGCCGAAGCTATAGCTTTTGATTTTGCTTTTTCTTTTTTGTCCAAAGCTAAATCCCAAAGATTTAGCGACATTATAAATATACACAGACCTTATGATTTAGCCCAAAAGTCCGCATTACGTTTAGGCATTGTTGTAGTGCGTTTTTTTTCCGTCTGCTAAGTAAAGGCGTAATTTTTTAAATAACATTTTCTCCTGAATTCGGTAAACAAACCAGAACCATAAAAGTCCAAATGGAATCAGCAACAAAAGCCAAATAGGGAAGTCCGTCTGAGTGGCAAGTCCAGCAACACATATTATAGTCAGAATTATTAGAAAAAAATACAATTCAATCCGCACCTTAGTTTTCAACAGCACGTGAGTTTTATTTTCCCCTTTACGTGTCAACTCCGCAAACCCTTTTATTCCATCCACAGCAGTTGGAAATCCTCTAAACATCAATGTACCTAACGACCATTTTGCGAAGAACTCAAAGCGATTGTATTCTGACCATTTCGTTCTAAAATTCTTGTCATTATTTAATCGAATCCTTTCATTCAATTCGTCGATAGTTCCATTAAAAATGAATTCTTCTTTTAGTAAAATCGGTTCTAAGAATTCGTTCATTTATTTGGTTCAATTGATTTTTTTAAATGCACTACAACAATTGTATATGCGTACTGGTACGTATATTTCTTTTTTGTCCGTACTAATCTAAAGGATTTTTAATTGATTCAAAAGTATTTACCGCTACATGGGTGTAGATTTCTGTCGTCTTGCTTGATCCATGGCCTAGTAATACTTGAATTTGACGCAGATCAACACCCGATTCTAATAAATGAGTGGCAAAACTATGCCTTAAAACATGGGGTGTTACCCTGGTTCTTATTCGTGCTTTTACCGACGCCGTTTTTACGATCTTGAGTACGCTTTCCGCACTGTATTGTTTTCCCTGCCCGCCTTCAAAAAGAAATGTGGTGGGTTTATATTGTTTATAGTAAATGCGTAGATGTTCCAGTGCAGTCTTTGACAATAGGGTATTCCGGTCTTTGTTTCCTTTTGAATCCTTCACCAAGATCAGCATGCGTTTACTGTCCACGTCGTTTATTTTTAGGTTCAACAGTTCACTGCGCCTTAATCCAGAACCGTACAACAGTTCTATTATACACCTGTGCTTTATATTGTTGGTGTTATCGATAACGGAAAGAATTTCTTGCTTTGAAATTACAGTGGGCAGTTTCGATGATTTTCTAGGACGCTCGATCTCATAAAATCTGTTCGGCATCCCTAAGACCACTTCGTAGTAGAATTTTATAGCGTTGATCACTTGGTTCAAATAGGAGTTCGATACATTTTTATGAATCAAAAATTGAAGAAAGGCCCTGATATCACTTTCATCAAGGGTTGCCAATTCCCTGTCCTTGTAATGATTGATGAATATTTCAAAGAAGTTGACATAGGTTTTTACGGTAGCGTTGGCATATCGTTTCAGTTCAAGTTTTAAAAGGTATTCTTCAGGGCAAAGGCGGTATCCAGGTATGGGTTTTCGTTTTCTGAACCAAGAAACATCTACCGGTTCATCACTTTTGTTTAAAGGCCTGTTTGAAAGAAAACGGTTATAATTGATCCAAACAACGCCCTTGAAGGTGTTGAAGATTATGCCTAGGTTTTCTTTAGTATGAGGTATATACGCCATTTGGTGCCCAGAGCTCCATTTAGGGTCGGGCAGGCCTTTAATCAGACCCTGTATAAGTCTGTCCGGAGAAAATTTTATGCCTATCATCTTTTGGCCCTTGATCATCAGATGATATAGGGTTATGGATTTTAAATGTGATGTATTAGAGGAAGCCATACTATTGGATTAATGGATAAAAGAGCAATTTATAGGATAGAAATGATTTAATCGTACCTTAAGCGAATATTGTTCGCATAGGGATTCACTTAAGTTTATAGAAATGAGATTACAGCATGAATGTCTTTATTGTAAAAAGCAACTTACCGGTAGAACGGATAAGAAATATTGCAACCTACACTGCAAGAGTGCCTACCAATACCAAAAGGAAAAGGAACGACCGGAACGTTTCTATAATAAAGTGGACAACCAGTTGAAACTGAACCGGAAGATCTTAAAGGAACATAACAAGGGGGGAAAGGTAACGATACGGAGCAATGTTCTATTGGAGCTGGGGTTTGACCCGAATTTTTTTACCCACTACTGGAAAAACCAAAAAGGGGAGGTGTATCTTTTTGTATATGAATACGGATTTCTTAAAAAAACGGAGAACGGGAAGGAAAAATATGTACTGGTCACTTGGCAGGACTATATGGCAAAGAATTCAAATCTAAAAATCTAGTCGAAAGGCTGCTTGATTTACTTTTTTCGAAGATGTAATGAGATTGCAAATTATTTTCTGTTGACCGAATTTTACATATGAATTATATTACCTGTTATTATGTCATAATATGCAGGTTTTCCATGAATATCCCTTCCTATGTTCCTTACTAAAAAATAACGGGATTTAATGAACATTTTTAAATCTTCAATATCTTTTTTAGTAGCTGGTTTGCTGGCATTTGGAGTTGCAATATTCTTAACTATTTCTACAACAGCTATCCCTGCGGCAGCATTTCCAATTCCTGCTAAAGACATTTTTTCCTGTAAGCTTGGCTTTTCTGGTATCATAGGTTTTTCATCGATAGAAACAACATCAGGCACCTTCGATCCTTTAATCTGTTGGTTGTTTTTCCAGTTTAGACTTCGGCAAGAGTTACTACAGAACTTTTGTGCCCCTCTTCTTTTTGGAACATAGTCACCACCACAATACATGCAAATTTCAGTTTTTTTCATTATTATGCGTAAATTAAACGTTTAATTTACGCATAATTTATTGAAATCTTTTAACTGCCAATCTTGAAAATACGCTTCAAAAGAATTATCTCAGCTTCGGAATCTGAGATAATAGGCTGTTCTTTACTTTTTCTGATCAGTGTTTTCTGATTTGTAGAAGTGGGTAAGATCTCAAGAATATTTTCTTGTAAATCGGAAACTCCTGGTACTAAATTTTGTTTATCCCTAGTATAAAAAAGATTGGATAAATGGGGGAAAGATGTCTCTAACGATTTACCGATATTAAAATTGCCTTTGGGCAAAGATTGCATATCGGGATAAAACTGTTTTAAAATTGTTTCAAAATGTGTCTTGTGGAAATTATATTGGAGTTTAAACAAACCTTTAATGGAGTCCTCTTGAGGAAGTACCTGCTTTATATTTTCATTCAGCCAATTAGTAATAAAATATAAGCACTCAACCTGCTCATAGTATAATTCTAGAATGTAATTAAATTCCATTTCATCGGAACTTGCTTTTGCATTTAATAATTGCCGGGTACTTTTTTTTAATGTGCTCCCTTTAAATATTATCAGGTTATTATCCCTGCTTGTTCCGTACAATATAGGTCCCATATGATAATCTATGACCATTACCTTATTTTGAAGTTTTTCCAATTCTATTTCTCTATGGTTGTCCAAGAATTCATTTGAAACTTTATTGTCAGGGATAAAAAATAATAGCTCTTCCCACAGACTTGAGATCAGGTGCTTGTACAATATTTCCAAAGAGGTATTATTCATGTACATTTTTTAACATTGTAGAGTAGTCTTCGGGTAGTTCTGCATCTATATCCCTTAAATATTTTTCTAGGGCGGTCATGGAAGAATGGCCTGTAATCAGCATCAACTTACTCTTGGCCTCAAAGGGGGAGGCGTCCTTCATTAAAGCTCTATAAACTTTTGTTATGTAAGTGTGCCTAAAGCTATATAGCCCATAATCTATTCCTAATTTGAAATGGTCCTTGACCACTTTTTTAAAACGTTTGCTGAAATAGTCTCTTCTATTTCGAATTTCGGTGTCCCATTGGTCACCGATTTTCTCCGGTGTAAATAGGATGGCATCTTTATCCACTTTCGTAAGGTCCGGCAAATCCCTCCACAATAACTCTGGTATTATTTTGGTTTTTAATGGACTGTTCTTCGCTTTAAATTGTATTCGTCTATTTTTTATATCAATATCTTTTACTTTAAGTCGACAGACTTCTATTGGGCGTAAAAAGTTATAAGAGATAAATTTTATGTAGAGTAATAAAATCGGGTCTTGAACTTCTAAATATTCAAAAATCTCTTCTTGAATATTCTGGGAATATGTTTTGTTCCGTTCAGGGCTAGACTTTAATTTAGGTATTTTCTTTATAAAATTATTATTTATAATTTCATTGTCTACCAATACCTGAATAATACTGCTCAGATCACTTTTATAATTGTTTCTAGTACGTGCACTGTTTTTATCCAGAACATAGTTTAGAAATGAGGTGACAACTTTCTTATTAAGTTCAGTAATATATTTTATTTCCGGTTGATTTGTCGCAAGCCATTCTTGAAGATTTTTTATTTTACTTTGATAATCTCTTTTGGTAGTTTGGCTTATTACCTTTTCTTTTAGCTTAATTCCGAATTCAAATGCTTCTTGAACGGTCATATTTGGCTTTTCCAAAATGGTTTCGGATCGATTATTGAACTTATCGGACAAATCTGAAGTTGCGGTTGCCTTATTTTTAGTTTGTAAATTATTATGTAGATCTAAATTATCGGAATACGGATTATAACCTTTTTTCAATAACCGCAATAATACTTTTCTATAGATAACCAATACCGACATTCTATCTTCCTTGGTCCTATATTTATTGGTATCTCCATAAAAAGGAGTTTGACGTTTCAATTTTCCATTTTCAGGGTCCCGAAAAGAAAAATAAATATACCAACGTTTAGTCAAATCGCCTTTGGCGGAGTATATTTTAGGGATGGAAAAATTTCGTTTTAGAGACAAATCGTATGCACTTTCGTATTCATTTTCGTATTCGAAGGTAATTAACTCCTTAAAATTAGGCATAAAAAAACGGTTTAGTGAAAACTAAACCGCTGTTTTTAAAGATTTTAATCTTAGTAGCGAGAGGGGGGCACGATCCCCCGACCTCCGGGTTATGAATCCGACGCTCTAACCAACTGAGCTACCTCGCCATAGTATTTTTAAACGGCTGCAAATATAGTGGTAAATTATTTGTTCTTCAACTAATGCAGACTAAAAAATTTATAGTGCACAAATATTTTTTAATCATTTAGAAATATATATATTGCTCGGCATAAAGTAGTAGGAAAATGAGCGATAAAATAAAATTTGAAATAGAATTTGTAATTCAGTCTTCACCACAAATGTTATATCAATATTTGGCAACACCTTCGGGCTTATCAGAATGGTTTGCAGATAATGTTAATTCTAGAGGCGAGAAATTTACCTTTATATGGGACGGATCTGAAGAAGAAGCTAAATTATTAAAAAGAAAAACCGACGAATTCGTTCGCTTTGCTTGGGAAGAAGCAGAGGATGATAGTTATTTTGAAATGAAAATAATCGTTGACGAAATCACCAAAGATGTTTCTTTGTTTATAACAGATTTCGCCGAAGATGATGAAGTTGAGGAGTCTAAGATGCTTTGGACCAATCAAGTATCTGATTTAAAGCAGGTATTGGGTTCTTCTTAGAAATATTCTTATTTACAGTATCTTTGAGCCTTAATTTTTTAAGGCTTTTTTTATGTTCAATTTTAATGGTAAACTTATTAATGAGGAAGATAAAATTCTAGATGCAAAAAATAGGGGTTTGCAATTTGGTGATGGTGTTTATGAGGAGCTACGTGTTGTTTCTGGTGAAGTTATCTTTCTAGAAGAACATTATTTAAGACTAATGTCTTCGATGCGTATTCTTCGGATGGAAATTCCTATGAATTTTACAATGGAGTTTATGGAAGAAGAAATGCTTAAAACTATCTCAAATGAAGATTTAAAGCAGACAAAGCATATTAAGTTTACTGTATTCAGAAAAAATGAAAACGATAATGCCTTGGCTAATAATAGTATTTCATACATAGTAACAACTTCCATATTGCCAAATCATTTTTATGTTTTAGAAGAGAATGAATATGAAGTAGAGCTTTATAAAGATTTTTATAAGAATGCTAGCATGCTTTCTAATCTTGATACTACCAATAAAATTCTGAATGTTGTTGGTAGAATCTATGCTCAAGAGAATGATTACCATGACTGTTTGGTGTTAAACGAGCAGAAACAAGTTATAGAGTCTTTAAACGGTAATATCTTTTTAATTCAAAAGAATATTATAAAAACGCCACCGTTAACCGACGGTTGCTTAAATGGAATTCTAAGAAAAAAATTGATTGAAATTATCTCAAAACTAGAAGATTATGAATTACAAGAACTTAGCATTTCACCATTTGAACTTCAAAAGGCGGATGAATTATTTGTAATAAATGCTATAGACGGTATAATTTCAATTACGAAATATCGGAAAAAGTTGTACTCAAATTATGTTGCGAAAAACTTAATAGGCAAATTAAATGCGGCTGCAAGAATGTCCGTAAGTAAGGCTGTTTAGTTTAAACTAGGATTTTCTGGAGCATTAGACCAAAGCAAATAATCTCCACCTAATTGTATCATGTTTTCTTTCCAAAATGCATTTGCTGCCTTTTGTATAATCCTACTTTCATGTTCGTTTTCAATTACTATCCAAGATTTTGAGGATAGCTCATCATCAAGTTGTAGTGAAGACCAGCCCGAATAACCCAAGAAAAAGCGAATATCATCCTCTGAAATAATTTCTTTATTGATAAGCTCAACTGTGGTTTCAAAGTCTCCTCCCCAATAAATTCCGTCAGAAATTTCTACGCTGTTATCAATTAAGTGCGGCACTTTATGAATGAAGTAAAGATTGTCTTGTTCAACGGGGCCACCATTGTAAACCTGAAATGGAAATTCAATTTCAGTTACTAAATCATTTATTTGATACTCTAATGGCTTGTTCAATATAAAACCTACGGAACCTTCATTGTTATGCTCAGCTAACAAAACGACGGATCTATTAAAAGAAACATCACCCGTCAGTGAGGGTTCAGCAATAAGCAATTTGCCCTTAGTTGGTTTTAATATGATCATTACTTCTAGATGATTATATTTCTAAAGTAAGACAAATCCTCTTAAATGCAAAAATATAGAAACAAAAAAGCGCCTAAAAAGGCGCTTTTAAAAATTTTATCTATGTAAAATTAGTTTACAGCTTTGCCTAAATCAGCACCTGCTTTAAACTTCACTACATTTTTAGCAGCAATTTGGATAGTTTTTCCAGTTGATGGGTTTCTACCTTCTCTTGCATTTCTTTTAGATACGGACCAAGAACCGAAACCTACCAAAGAAACTCTATCTCCTTTTTTTAAGGAATTTTCAACATTTCCCAAGAAAGATTCCAATGACTTTTTAGCCGCAGCTTTTGTGATGCCAGCATCAGCTGCCATTGCATCGATCAATTCTGTTTTGTTCATAATGTGATTAATTAATTGTGATTAAAAAATTTATACCTAATAACAAATTTATATGGATTTATGACGAACACAAGTAAAACAAGGGGAAATCCCCTATTTTGTTGATAACTCAGCGTGTTTGTTGATAAAGTAGGGGTTTTTTTACAATTCTCGCAGCCCAATGACAACGGGGCTTTACCTCATTTTAGCGTTTTCTTCAAGATTTAAGCCATTTAGTACATCCTTAATGTGCATTCTTTTTTTTCCTTGAAGCTGTATTTCCTCTAAATTCAAGTACCCTTCTTTAACGGCAACCTTCATCTCTTTTTTATTGAAAATTAACGTTCCATTCTCTAAGTCATGTTGCTCAAGTTGCATGTTGGCTTTATATATTTTAGTTATAATTTTTGAATCAGAGTTTTCTAAGGTAGTCCATGCTGCAGGATAGGGGCTAAGACCACGAATAAAGTTATAGATATCTTCAATAGACTTGTTCCAATCAATTTCACAAGTCTCTCTATGTATCTTATAAGCAAGCTTTAAATCGTCGAGATTAGGTTGCTCTGTTGTTTTAAAATTACCATTCTGAATGCGCTCTACCGTTTTTAAAACTGTTTTCGCACCCAAACTCATTAACCGATCATGTAAATCTTCTGCATTATCTGTTTTTTCTATTGAAGTTTCATCCTGTAATATAATGGCGCCTGTATCTATCTTATCATCAATGAAGAAAGTTGTAACACCTGTTTTAGTTTCACCATTAATAATAGCCCAGTTAATAGGTGCTGCACCACGATACTGAGGTAAAAGAGAAGCATGAAGATTAAATGTGCCATATTTCGGCATATTCCATACCACTTTAGGTAACATTCGAAAAGCTACAACAATTTGTAAGTTGGCATTTAAAGATTTTAAGGTTTTTAAAAAGTCTTCATTCTTAAGGTTGGTGGGCTGTAATACATTAATATTATTCTCTAACGCATATTTTTTTACTGCAGATTCATTTAGTTTTCGGCCTCTACCTGCTGGTTTATCAGGTGCTGTAATTACACCGACTATGTTATATTCATTTTTAACAAGCATATCCAAAATGCCTACGGCAAAATCTGGGGTACCCATAAATATAATTCTTAATGCTTCCATGTTATATAAGTTGGTATTGGTTAATAGAATTTAATGTTATCTGATTTTCTTCTAATAATTCTCGTAAGGCGGTAATTACTATTTCCTGATTTATATTTAATCTTTGTTGAAGCTCTCTAGAGTTCGCTTTATTAATTCTTAAATATTCGATTATTTTCAATTTTGTATTGATAACATCACGATTATCTAGTGTATTTTTAATACAAACATCACATATACCACAAACTCTTTTTTGAATTTCTCCAAAATATTGCAATAACTGAACACTTCTACATATTGTATCATTTTCTATGTAAGCAAGCATTTTAGAAACATTCTCAACTTTAAGTTGATTCTGATCCTCGATTATTTTCGCAAATCGATTTATGGTTCGGTCATCATCTCTATGTACTAGAAACAATAGCTCTAAATCGCTAGTAGTACGTGTATAATCAATAATATTATCTGTAGCTAATTGCTCGAAATTCAGGTGTATGAGTGACTCAGATAATTGTGTCTTTTTACCTAATAGATAGGTGTTTATTTGAGTTTCAAATTCAAAAAGACCACCATAGGTTCTAAGTACTACTTTTATGAAATCTGCTAATTTAGGATTTTCGGCAATGTATCTATAAAGTGTTTCTTTGCCAGTTTTAAACTTAATAGTTTGTTTTTTAGAGAAATTCTCAGATAAAGAAATAACTGAATTACGGTCTAAAATCAATAGGGCATTATAGGTTAAGAAGGTATTCAATTTATAAACTGAGCAGAATTCATTAAAATTTAATTGAAATTTTGTTTCGGTAAATTCTCCATATCCAATTTGAAAATAATTATTCAATTTTAGATATATCTTTTTTACATAAGAAACATCTGGTAGAACTTCTAAAAACTGCTTTTTAACTAATAATTTATCCGTAGTATTTGTCAATAGAATTGCTTTCGAAGAAGCACCATTCCTGCCTACTCGGCCTGCTTCTTGAAAATAATTCTCTACACTGTCAGGTATTTGATAATGAATTACAAGCTCAACATCTGGCTTGTCTATTCCCATACCAAAAGCATTTGTGGCCACCATTATGTTCACTTTATCTTCCAGCCATAAATTTAGTCGTTCAGATTTAGCTTTCGGGTCTATTCCACCATGATAAAAAGTAGCTTTTAGACCATTCTTTAAAAGGAATTTATATAATTCTTCAGATTTTCTCCTGCTTCTAACATATACAATTGCGCTGTTCTTGACTTTTCGACAATACTGCTTAAGCTGATTGTTTTTATCCTCGGTCATAATAACCCCGAAGCCTATATTTTTTCTATAAAATGAATCTTTTTTCACCAAAGGCTCATGAAGTTTAAGTGAGGTAATTATGTCTTCACTCACTCTTTTGGTCGCTGTAGCGGTAAGCGCTATCATAGGTGCTTTCGGGTGTAAATCTCGTAATATAGAACATGTTAAATAAGCTGGTCTAAAATCATGACCCCATTGAGAAATACAATGTGCTTCATCGATAACGAATAAAGAAACATTCATTCCTTTAATTCGTTCTTGTACAAGCTCTTGTTGAAGACGTTCTGGAGATAAGTATAAAAACTTGTAATTGCCATACATACAATTATCAAGCAATTTATCGACTTCACTGAATTTTAGTCCACCTTTTAATCCTAGAGCTTTTATTCCACGTTTTTGTAGGTTATCTACTTGATTTTCAATTAATGCCATTAATGGTGAAATAACAATGCAAATACCATCTTTCATTAAGGCAGGTATTTGAAAGCAAAGAGACTTTCCGCCACCTGTGGGTAATAACCCCAATACATCTTGGTTATTAGCAACAGCGTTAATAATTTCTTCTTGTGAGCCTCTAAAACTATCAAAGCCCCAAAATTTTGACAAGATGTCTTTTGGTGTATTATTCACCGAATTTTTCTATGAGGTCAACTACAAATTGCAAACGATTTTCTATCGTGCCGAATGGAACTTCAATGGGTTTGTAACCTAAATCAATATATGTCTTTTCAAGATATTGATGAATACCACAAGCTTGTTCAAAATTTTCCATACGCTCATTGTCTTGAACGTATATATCTTTCCAAGGTGGTAATATTAGAACTTCGTCATAACGATTTTTTAAACACAAATCATTATATCGTTCCTCTATTGGTTGTTTAAAGTAATTCATATAGGCAATAACATCTGGTAAACCTCGGTCATAAAATAAATGCTTTTTATCGATGTTTTTACCGTTGTTGAAATGTTTTAAACGCGCATTGATTAGTTCATCATTAAAACTTTTTGCGTCGTCGACAAAATCTATAGGATTTACCAATAACTCATCTACTTGTTTGCCGTTTAATGCATCTAATGTCATTGTCCTAATCACTTCATGAAAACAGTAAAATCCATTTTCTTCAAGTGATGAAATCAGTACAGTTTTACCCGTTCCTGGTCCGCCTGTAATTACAATTCTTTTATTGCCCAAACTCATCATATCTATTAGCAAAAGTACATAAACCTTGAGTATTAAAAAATTGGCACATTACACTTATCTTTGTATAAAATAAAAGTCATGGATGAAAATAACCCAGTAGAGTTTTATATAAAACTAAAGGAACAATTAGAAGCAACCTCGAAATGGCCATCAAATTATCTATATAAATTTATAGTAAAGAGCGATACGGATAAGGTTGATAAAATTCATAAAATATTCGATAATATAGGAGCTGTGATCAACTCAAAAAAATCGAAAAACGGAAAATATACTAGTGTTTCTATAACTGTATATTTGAACAGTCCAGATGATGTTATTATAAAATATAAGGAAGTAGGTGAAATAGAAGGTGTAATCTCCTTGTAAAATAGCATTTCATCTATAATTTTATTAAATTGGCATCGTTATAAGAATACTTCTTCAAAAACATTAAGTTAAAAATTTCAATTTGCAATTAGTAGAAAACCTAGAATATAATACAGAACGTTCGCATTTAATTATACCTGAGTATGGACGTCATTTCCAAAAAATGGTAGATCACGCTGTATCTATCGAAGACCCGGTTGAACGTAATAAAGTGGCTCAGGCCATTATTAGCGTAATGGGTAATTTACAGCCTCACTTGCGTGATGTACCCGATTTTCAACATAAACTTTGGGATCAATTATTCATTATGTCTGATTTTAAATTAGATGTTGAATCGCCATTTCCAATAACCTCAAAAGAGATTTTAAGACAAAGACCTGAGCCGTTAGAATACCCTCAGAATTTTCCAAAATATCGATTTTACGGTAATAACATTAAACGCATGGTTGATGTTGCAGTTGAATGGGAGAAAGGTGATAAGCGATCTGGTTTGGAGTATGCTATTGCCAATCACATGAAAAAGTGTTATTTGAATTGGAATAAAGATGTGGTTGATGATAAGGCAATTTTCAAGCATTTATACGATTTAAGTGATGGTCGTATAGACTTAGCTGCAGAGGGCGAAAGTTTAACTGACAGTGGTCAGTTTCTTAAAAACCGTGTGGCCAAAACACCTAGATCTGCCAGTACGGGAAAGAAAAATCAAAGAAATAATAATAACCGCGGTAAGAAACGCTATTAAATTTCCACTTCTCTAGATGGGAACATTCAAAATTGAAGGAGGTCACCAATTATCTGGTGAAATAACGCCTCAAGGAGCAAAGAATGAAGCACTTCAAATACTTTGCGCCGTACTACTTACAGATGAAAAAGTAACCATCAACAACATTCCAGATATTGTTGATGTAAATAAGCTTATATCTCTTTTAGAGGATTTAGGCGTAAAAATCCAAAAGAAAGGCAAAGGCTCCTACACTTTTAAGGCAGACGATGTTAATATGGATTATTTGCAGTCTGATCAATTTAAGGAAGACGGTAGAGGTCTTAGAGGTTCTATAATGCTCGTTGGACCTTTATTAGCACGCTTTGGTAAAGGGTACATACCTAAGCCTGGCGGTGATAAAATTGGAAGAAGACGTTTAGATACTCACTTCGAAGGGTTTATAAAACTTGGCGCTAAATTTCGTTATAATAAGGAAGAATATTTTTACGGTGTAGAAGCTAAAAAATTGATCGGAACTTATATGTTGCTTGATGAGGCTTCAGTAACCGGTACTGCCAATATAGTTATGGCAGCCGTTTTAGCTGAAGGTCAAACAACAATTTATAATGCCGCATGTGAGCCCTATTTACAGCAATTATGTAAAATGCTGAATAGAATGGGGGCCAAGATTTCTGGCGTTGGTTCTAATCTGTTGGTTATTGACGGAGTCGATAAATTGGGTGGAACTGAACATAGAATGCTACCTGATATGATTGAAATTGGTAGTTGGATCGGATTAGCAGCCATGACCAAAAGTGAACTGACTATTAAAGATGTAAGTTGGGACGATTTAGGCCAAATACCTACCGTATTTAGAAAATTAGGTATAACGGTAGAACGAAGGGGAGAGGATATTTTTATTCCTATTCATAAAGATGGATACGAAATTCAAAATTATATAGATGGGTCTATTTTAACCATTGCCGATGCACCTTGGCCAGGCTTAACACCAGATATATTAAGTATTATGTTGGTGGTTGCGACACAGGCAAGAGGTGAAGTACTTATTCATCAAAAAATGTTCGAAAGTCGTTTGTTTTTCGTGGATAAATTATTAGATATGGGTGCTAAGGTGATACTTTGTGATCCACATAGGGCAACAGTAATCGGTCATGATTTCAAATCTACTCTGAAGGCAACTACTATGACTTCGCCAGATATAAGAGCAGGTGTTTCCTTACTAATCGCTGCATTATCGGCAAAAGGAACTTCAACTATTCATAACATCGAGCAAATTGATCGTGGATATGAAAATATAGATGAAAGATTACGTGCTATAGGAGCTAAAATTACAAGGTCTTAAATTTAAAGTAGCACGTTATTATACAAATTAAACTCCATAATACGGTTCGTAGCCAATTATAGAGTTTTAGTTTTTTTATAGATAATTCTACTTCTTCTCTTTTTGATAAATTGGTGTCTAAGGGAACAAATATTAAGAATGTGGAAAGCCATACACCAATTACCAATAAACTACTCGTAATGGTGTAAAAATCAAGGTTAGTATAAACTTGTATACTACTTGTGATCACTTGTCCGAACATTAACGGAATTACGATAACGGCGATTCTTTTGGTATAGGTTTCGTGCCATTTAAAAAGGTCTTCATGTTTGTAATAAGAGAAACTGGGATATATGATTAGCTGAACAATCCATATAAGAATTAATAAACCAGTATCACAAATTAGACGAATTATATCGATCATTTATTTTTCTACTAAAGTACCGTCAGGATATTTTGCGAATCTACCACGGTTTGTTTCATGAACGTTATCAGGATATCTCCATGGCCAGCCTCCGAATTGTGTTAGTCTAAATTCATCCATTGCATTTTGTAACTCTTCATCGGAATTCATAACAAATGGTCCATATTTGGCAACTGGTTCCTTTATTGGTTTACCTTGAAGAATTAATACCTTAGCGTCTTTGTTACCAGCGTTTAGCTTTATCTCTTTAGATACTTCTACTTCTATTCCGTGATTTAGCTGAATGCTTTCCCCTGATATTTCGATGGTACTACCTTCGTAAAAGTAAATCGTTCGAATAGTGTCTTTCTCTGCTTTTGGCAATGTAATAGACCCATTCGCATATATATGAATAAGCCAAACGGCAACTTCATTTTCGTTTTCTGACGCCCATGAATCTGGTGCTGGATTTGGAGCACTGTGGTTATTAAAATTACCGGCGATAACTTTTACGATACTCTCTTCTAATTCTAATACAGGAATATCTTCGTGCCAAAGCATTTTAAAATGTGGGTCAACAAACTTGCTTTTTTGAGGTAAGTTTAACCAAATCTGAAAAAGTTCTAAGGTGTTTTCCTTATCTGTATGTAGTAATGGGAACATTTCTGAATGTTGAACACCACTACCAGCAGTCATCCATTGAACATCTCCTTCACCAAAACGGCCAGCCGCACCTAGAGAATCTGAGTGGTCACAGAAACCTTTATTTGCTATGGTAATGGTTTCGAAACCTCGATGTGGATGTGCAGGAAAACCAGGAATAGTTGTTCCATGATACATTCGCCAGCCATCTTTTATTGTAAAATCATTTCCGAGATTTCTACCTTGTAAAGAATCAGCAGGGCCAAGTTCTCCATTACCTTTTGGGTAGTGGTCTAAATGATACACACAGAACAGAAATGGATCTTGGGTTTGCCAAGGGAAATCTAACTTGAATATTTTTTTAATTTCATTTTTCATTATGCACTAAAATTTAAAATGTGCAGATAATTAATGTACTGCATTATTAATTTCTACCCAATTATTCTCTGGGTCTTTAAGGTAGATCTGACGAACACCATCTGCTCTTAAGGTTACTGAATTCTCTTTACCTGGCCAATCCCAATAGGTTACATTATTCTCTTCAAGATACGTAATTAGCTCCTCTAATTTCTGAGTTGCTAAACATAGATGAACACTTTTACTATGCTCCATAGCAACACTATCTTTTCTGATCAAATGCAGTTGCGAATTTCCATTGACAATAAACCATTTAAAATTTGTGGTATCAGAGGGGTGTGGAATTTCCTTTAGATTCAATACATTTTTATAAAAAGAACCTACCTTATCTAAATCTTTTACAATAAATGAATAATGGTCATATTGAAAATCAAAAGACTGTGCAGATGCGAATGAACCTGAAATAAAAATAAGAAGTAGTACTATTTTTTTCATTTTAAAAGTGTGATTTTTTGAACATTGAAGTTACTCAAAAATGAAAGAAGCTATCGATTAAGATAGCTTCTTTTTAGTAACTTTATTATTTTTCATTTAATGGTGGTGGGCCTTCGATCATCGGTTCATAAACTTCGTCACCTTTACGTGTTTTGAATTCCTCTTTCACTTTAGTGACTAATTTTGGATTTTGGAAAAGATCTAACATAGTCATGGCCATTGCTTTCGATGCATGTATCATTCCTTTATGCCCAATGGACATACCACCACAAGCAACGACTGCCCATGAATGCCAAGGGGTTCCTGTTGGCGCAACAGAAACGCCTAAATT
This sequence comes from Maribacter orientalis, assembly GCF_900109345.1. Classification (GTDB taxonomy): domain Bacteria; phylum Bacteroidota; class Bacteroidia; order Flavobacteriales; family Flavobacteriaceae; genus Maribacter; species Maribacter orientalis. The sequence continues at coordinate 162,163 of NZ_FNZN01000007.1, read as the reverse complement.
AATATTTGGAACGTTCCAACTTACATCACCAACATCGGTAGAACCACCACCTGGGTTTTCTTCAGTTTCCTTTAGCGGGTGTACGGTACCATCCATACCAACTTCAGGTTTACCTGTTGCTTTTTGTATCGCTTTACCAAATACTGTTTCTTCTTCAGTGTATGTAATTGGTCCTAAGAGTTCTAGGTTATTCTGCATTATTTCTCCACCAGAACGGTTTACCAAAGTTTCATAGATTCCTGAAACCAATGATATTTTATAATCTACATTGGCCATAATGGCGGCACCCTCAGCCATAGCTTTTACGCGTTCGTATGTCGGTAACATTTTTGATCTCTTTGGGTCTCTTACACGCACCCAAAGTTTAGCATAATCTGGCACCACATTTACTACCTGTCCGGCATCTTGTATATGGTAATGAATACGAGAAGTTGGTAAAATATGTTCTCTGTAATAATTTATTCCTGTCGTGTATAACTCTAACGCATCTGAAGCGCTACGCCCATTCCATGGATCCATGGAGGCATGTGCAGACTGGCCATAAAATTCAACGATAAAGTCAATTAAAGATAATCCGCTTTGAACATCTGCCTCAATACCAGCAGATGGATGCCAACTTACATTTACATCTACATCATCCCACAATCCTGCTTTTACCATCCATACTTTTGCAAAGTATTTTTCTTCTGCCGGTGTTCCTAAGAATTTTATAGTACCGGTAATCTTTCCAGCATCCATTAATTCTTTAATGGCAATTGCTGAACCAAGACTTGCAGTACCGAACATATTATGGCCACAGCCATGACCAGCTGCACCTTCTTTAAGTGGTTCTTTTACTGGAGACGTTTTTTGAGAAATACCGGGTAATGCATCAAATTCACCAAGAATACTAATCACTGGACTTCCAGAACCATAAGTAGCAGTAAATGCGGTTGGAATATCAGCAACACCTCTAGTAACGGTCAGGCCGTTCTTTTCCGCATAATCGGCTAAAATTCGAGAAGACTCTGATTCGTCGAAAGCAGTTTCGGCCAATGCCCAAATAGAATCACTGATTTTGATAAGTTCTTCTTTATGTTTTTCAATAGAAGAAATTAATAAATTTTTGTCCTTGCTCATTTTCTGAGAAAAAACGGAACCACTCATGCACAAACAGAGCGCTATTAGAAATATTTTTTTCATTTTAGGTAATGTTGGTTATTAATTTCCTTCAATTCTATAGGGAAGAGGAGGATTTTAGATTTATCAAAGTAAATATACCAATTTACACTGTTTATTTGAAGTTACAGGTTTGTACAAATACTTGTGTTATCAACAGCTGAAGGAAATAAGGAATATAAAATATTGATTTAACTATGAGTTGAATGAAAACTTACCAATTATATAATTTTAGGGCTCATTTTTCGTTTATAATCAAATCGTTATGTTTTAAATTTTTTGAATTATGAAAAATCTAGTGTTCAAACTGCTCTTAATTTTCACATCTTTTTCAATTATTGCCTGTAGTTCAACAAATAGGCTAACGATGGGCATAACCCAACCAGCTCAGGTATCAATACCATCAGACGTTGCCAGTATTGGTATAATAAATAGGAGTACGGCATCTGAAAAAAATAAAATAATCGATAAGATAGATAAGGTTTTATCGTTGGAAGGACTTAATTTGGATAAGGAAGGAGCACAAAATGCAATTCTAGGACTTACTTATGAGTTAGAACGTGGAAACCGTTTTGAGACAGTAAAAATTTTAGAAGGTCAAAAAGATTTTGAAAAAGGTTTAGGCGTTTTTCCTTCAGCGCTTTCTTGGGAAATTGTGGATCAAATTTGTAAGGAAAATGGGGTTGATATTTTGTTTTCTCTTGAATTTTATGATACAGATACCGCAGTAGATTATGAAATGACTATGGTAAGGGTGCCAAATAATTTAGGAATAGTAGCAGAAGTACCTGGACACAGAATCAAATTAAATACCGTTATAAAAAATGGATGGCGTGTGTATGATCCTACTAGTAGAATTATTGTTGATGAATATATTTCAAATGATCAAGTCTATTCTAAAGGTGAGGGAATAAACCCTATAAAGGCTTTTGATGCCGTAATGGGTCGAAAAGAGACCGTATTGGATGTAAGTACCAATTTGGGTTCTAACTATGCATCATATACTAAACCTGAACGTATTCGAATCGCAAGAGATTACTTCGTAAGAGGAAGCTCTAATTTTAAAATTGCAAAAAGGCGAGCACAAACTGGAAATTGGGATGGTGCTGCAGAATTATGGAATGCAGAATTGAACAATTCTAATTTAAAGGTAGCAGGTAGAGCCTATTACAATATGGCCATAAGTAATGAAATTAATGGAAACCTTGATAAAGCTATTGAATTTGCATCAAAAGCCTATGCCGATTACGGTAATAAAGAAGGCTTACGTTATGTAAATATGCTTAAAAGAAGGGTAGTGAACCAACAAGAACTGGAAAGACAGCTGGCAAAATAAAGTTTAATTTAAAGCCTGCTTGTAGGTTTCTAAACAACGTTCCCTGGCCATTTTATGGTCTACCATTTTATCTGGATATTCATCTGTATTATATTCAGGTATCCACTTTTTAATATATTCTTTATTCTTATCAAATTTATCGACTTGAGTCATTGGGTTGAAAATTCTAAAATAAGGAGCCGCGTCAACACCACTACCGGCAGCCCATTGCCAATTTCCCACATTTGAACTCATTTCGTAATCCAAAAGTTTTTCAGCAAAAAAAGTTTCTCCCCACCGCCAGTCAATTAACAAATGTTTGCAAAGAAAACTTGCTACCAACATACGCACTCTATTATGCATGTATCCTGTTGCATTCAATTCTCGCATTCCTGCATCTACCAATAAATATCCTGTTTGCCCACTTTTCCATTTTTCAAACTCTATCTCATTATTTCTCCAATCAATACGGTCATATTTAGGTCTAAAAGCATTATCCGCCGTATGTGGAAAATGCCATAAAATTGACATAAAGAATTCCCTCCAAATTAACTCACTCCAGAATACTTCGTTTTCTTCTGCAATAGCCTTTTTCATCATTTTTCGGACAGAAACCGTACCGAAACGTAAATGGGGACCTAAGCGAGAAGTTCCATTTTTTATTGCAGGATAATTACGGGTGTCCTCATAATTGTCTATTAGGGTTGGTGTTACATCATATTCAGGTACTTCAATATCAGATTTTGTAAATCCAAGGTCGCTTAAAGACAAGTTTGGAAGGCGAGTATTTTCAATTAAATTTGACAGATATTGACTTGTATAATGAATCTTTAAATCATTGTCAGCATCAAAATTCTCTTTCCATTTATTTTTATATGGAGTATAGACAACATAAGGATCACCATCACCTTTAACGATATCCAATTTTTCAAAAATCACTTGGTCTTTGAACGTTTTAAATATAATATTCCTTTCAAGAGAAAATGATGCTATTTGCGTATCTCTTTCTTTTGCATAAGGTTCATAATCTCTATTTGTAAAAATATTTTTTACCGAATAATCTTCAGTAATACTTTTAAAAATATCAAATGGTTTGCCATAGTATATCGCTAAAGAACTGTCGTTTTCCTCTTGTAGTTTTTTGCGCATTGCCTGTAACGTTTTATAAAGAAAAGTTACACGAGCGTCATTTTTTGGTAGTTTGGATATTATTTCTTTATCAAAAATAAAAATAGGAAGTACTGGAAAGTCACTTTTTAATGCTTCTAAAAACCCTACATTATCATCTAACCTAAGATCTCTTCTAAACCAGAAAATCGATATCTCTTTTTTTGACATTTAGTTTATGTTTAATGTAGAAAGACCACCATCGACACCGATAATTTGTCCTGTGATCCACGTGCTTTTATCACTCAATAAAAATACTGCACTATTTGCGATATCTTCTGAATTACCTACCCTTTTTAACGGATGACGTTCACTCATCATTTCTCTTTTCTTATCATTGTTTAATAATCTCTTGGCTAAAGGAGTATCAACCAATGAAGGAGCAATTACGTTAACTCTTATTTTTGGCGCATATTCGGCTGCCATAGACTTTGCAAAACCTTCAATGGCACCCTTTGCTGCAGCTACACTTGTATGAAATGGCATGCCTGTACCGACAGCAATGGTACTGAAGAGCACCATACTAGAACCTTCATTCATTTTAGATATTATAGCTTTCACCACTTTTACCAATGAAAAGAAATTGAGTTCCATATCTTCTTTAAAAGTCTCCAATCCCATCATTTTAAATGGTTTTAGATTAATACTCCCAGGGCAATACACAAATCCATCTATCTTTTCTGGAAGTTTAGTTACATCTAATTCGTCTTTGGTTGCATCAAATTCAATGTGTACAATGTTAGTATGGGACAATGCCTCATCTGTACGAGAAGCAACATATATTTTATGTGTTTCTTGAAGCTCTTTTACGATAGAAAGACCAATACCATGTGATCCGCCAATAAGAAGTATGTTTTTCATTTAAAATGATTTTAAGGTTAGTTCATTTGGAACATTTTTTATAGTTCCAAAAATTTCGATAAGCTTTTGTTCGCGATGTTTAAAAATTTCGATTAGCTGTTTTTTTACAATTAGTGGATGTGCTAATTGCCCTAAAATGCCAAAAGGAATTTTATAATCAATAATGTCTTCCATTTCTACGCCTCCATCAATTTCTTTAATAAAGTGTTTATGATGCCAAAGAGCGTAAGGGCCGAATCGTTGCTCGTCTACAAAGTAATTACCTTCATTAACATGTGTAATTTCAGTTACCCATTTTGTAGTATAACCAGGAAAAGGTGAAACTTTATATTGTATGATTTGCCCTGAAAACATTAATCTATCTGTTCCAGATAAAATATGAAACCCCATATGCTCAGGTGTTATTACTTTTAAATTCTCAGGATTAGATAAAAAATCCCAAGCTTCTTTTTTAGATATGGGTAAGGCTTGTTTGGAATGTAATTGATATAGTTTCATATTGGAAATTTAAACAAATATAGAACCATATATTGTCTAACAAAAAATAAAAATAGTTAAACAATAATTAAATTAAGCTTTTGATGATGGTTTAATAATAGACTTTAACGAATAAAATAAATTTAGGTCGCATATGTATACGTATCTATCTTTTTTGTAGTTTATTTGGATGTTATGAAAAATTATATTCAAAAGCTAAGTTTTGCTATGCTGTTCTTTTTAACGGTTGGTGTGCAGGCACAAGAAAATCTGCAAACCCGTGGGCAGTTACCTGATGAAGTCTTTGAAACTTCGGGATTGATTTATTTTAATGAGAGTCTAGTTACGCTTAATGATTCAGGTAATGAACCAATATTATATGAGTTAGATACCCTAAACTTATCTATTAAACGAAGGATTACTATTTCTAATATCGATAATATTGATTGGGAAGCAATTACACAGGATGAAGAATTTATATATATAGGTGATTTTGGTAATAATATTGGTACGCGTGTAGATCTAGCGATACATCGAATTTCTAAGGAAGATTTCAAATCTTCTGATACTGTAGAAGCCACCACAATAAGCTTCTCTTATGAAGATCAAAAAGACTTTACCAATACGGGTAATAGTGACTGGGATGCTGAAGCTTTTTTTATAGTAAACAATCAGTTTGTAGTTTTAACTAAACAATGGAAATCTTTTGGTTCTGTTGCATATACACTACCGATAACGCCGGGAGTACATGTGGCAAATAGGGCAGGAGCCATTGAAGATGTTGGCCTTGTTACTGATGTAACTTATGATGTTGCAACTAATAGGTTGGTGCTTATTGGGTATTCATCTATTTTGAGTCCTTTTATTGGCATTGTCGATGATTTAAATTTAGAATCTCCTTTTGCCGGATATGCACCACAAAATCTAGGTTTAAATTTTGTTCAGGCTGAAGGAATAACTCAAATCAATTCAACCAATTACTTTTTTACTTCTGAGTATTATTCTCGACAAAGTCCAACAATTGAATCAACATCTAGATTGTTTTCTTTTCAGATTTTGGTAGATGTTCCTGAAATTCCAGAAAACCCAGAGACTCCAGTAGAACCTGAGAACCCTGAACCTGATAACCCAGAAGAAAATGACAAGTTGGTTATCTTTAAGGATAACTCTACAAACCAATATCACTATTCTATTTCAACTAATAAGGAAATTTTCGGTCAAATTATTTTTGATGTTTCGGGTAGACAGGTTTGGCAAAATTCTGGAAATATTGAAAAGAAAGGGACTATATCTCAACATTTAGAATCGTCAATCTATTATTTGACCTTATATCTTGAGGATGGAATAATTGCTAAATCTTTCGCGGTTTATCAATAGTAAGACCTTATGGTATTTAGGAATTTATTAACATTTCTCCAATTTGTTTATAATTAGTTTTGCTATTATAAACTAATCAATAAAATTATGAACAAAGTAGTACTTTTTTTAATGGCAATTGTGGCTTCATTAACTGTTGAAGCGCAAATAAATACACCTGCCCCAAGTCCATCAGCTAAACTGATGCAAACGGTAGGTTTGACAGAAGTTATGATTGATTACTCTCGCCCGAATATGAGAGGAAGAGAAGTATATGGTAATCTTGTTCCTTTTGACAAATTATGGCGTACCGGTGCTAATTCCTATACTAAAATCACTTTCGACACCGACGTAACAATTGGTGGTAAAGAAGTGAAAGCAGGTACCTATTCTATTTTCACAAAGCCAGGTGCTTCTACTTGGGAAGTGTTCTTCTATACTGATATCGTAGGTGGTGGTACACCAAGTAAATGGGAAGAAAGTAAAGTAGTTGCACAGTTAACTGTTCCTGTCCAAAAATTGGATATGCCAGTCGAAACTTTTACTATTACCATTGATGATGTTATGAGTAATGGAGCTAATATTGGAATTATTTGGGCGAATACATATGTAGCTGTGCCATTTACTGTTCCTACTGATGCTACTGTTATGAAAAGTATCGATAAAGCGTTGAATGGACCAACTGCAGATGATTATTATGCTGCAGCAGTTTACTACTCGAGCGAAGGGAAAGATATAAACAAGGCAAAAGAATGGATGAATAAAGCAATGTCAATGACTGAAAAACCAGCATTTTGGCAGCTTAGACAACAATCTTTAATTCTATCAAAAGCAGGTGATAAAAAAGGAGCAATTGAAGCTGCTAAAAAATCATTAGCAGGTGCTATTGAAGCTGGTAATGATGATTACATTAAAATGAACAATGATTCATTAAAAGAGTGGGGGTCTAAGTAATTAGTATCCTTAAAAGAGGTAAAAAAGTCCGTGTATATACACGGACTTTTTATTTTTAAAATATCCATAATTTTAAGAGTATACCTTAACACCATCATCAATGGCTAAATGGTAATATTCGGCATCTATATTTGTTTGACACTTATAAGCTTCAAGCATTGAAGTTATACTTGATTCTAATTTAGAGGTCTGAATGAGGTTAATGGTGCATCCTCCAAAACCACCACCCATCATTCTTGAACCAAGAACACCTTCTAAATGTTCACCAATCTTCACAAGGGCATCTAATTCTGATGTTGTTATTTCATATTGGGTAGACATCGCCCAATGCCCTTCTTTTAAAATTTCCCCTACCTGTAGTGCGTCTCCTTCTGTTAAGGCTTTCATCATTCGACGAACGCGCCCATTTTCTTCAATAATATATTTTGCCCTCTTCTTGTCAATGGCATCAACTTTATCGGATATATCATTTAAGTCTTCTAAAGTAACATCCCGTAGCGAACTAACATCAGGATTCTTGAGTTTCACTTGCTTAACAATATTCTCGCAAGAAATGCGTCTTTTGTTATATTCTGAATCGACGGCAAGGTTGTGCTTAATGTTAGAATTGACCAATACCCAACTGTAGCCATTTAAATTAATAGGTATATAGCTATGGGTTAGGTCTTTGCAGTCTAAGAAAAATGCATTTCCTTTTTTTCCGAAGAGAACAGCATATTGATCCATTAAACCACAATTCAGTCCTATTTTATGTTCTGCTTTTTGAGCAATCAAAGCAATTTCTTCTCTTGAAAGCTCCTTTCCTGAAATTTTGGTTATAGCATATATAAAACCACAACAAAGTGCAGCAGATGATGAAAGTCCAGATCCTATAGGAATATCACCACCAAAAACACAATCCATCCCTTTTAAAGGGTAATTTTCAGAAATAAGAATTTCCATGATGGCCTTAAAATAATTTCCCCAAAATGATTTGAATTTTTTATGAGTGCCATTTAGAGCAAACTCAATTTTTTCAGGCTGGGATAAAAATGCTTCAATTTTAATTGCTTCTATATTATTAGCTGAAACCGCAAAATAAATACCTTTTTCTATTGAGGCAGGTAACACTAAACCTTCATTGTAATCGGTATGTTCACCTATTAGATTTATTCGCCCTGGAGCTTTGATAATAAGCGGATTTTCGTTATAATTTTCTTTAAAAAAAGATATAATAGTTTTATCTACCATTTACGGGGTTATGTAAAATATATGGGGTTTGTTAAATTGAAGGAAGTGGTTTTTTTAACATTCTATCAAACGCTTCAAACACAAATGAAATAAGTATTACAATAGCGGCACCGAAAAAGTTAAGCCATAAATAACCTAATTTTTCCTGACCCGAAGGATATATGTGTATTAAGTAATAATAAATGATGCAGATTATGATTTGTGTTACTATGGCAGCAAAAAATACGGCGTTTCCCTTAATAAATTTGATAAAGAAGGCAATAAGAAAGATACCTAAAACATTACCATAAAAGATACTACCTATTATATTAACTAATTGAATTAAATTATCAAAAAGATTGGCAACACTAGCTATGGAAATTGCCACTATACCCCATAATAGCGTAAAGTATTTTGAAGCCTTAACATAATGTGCTTCCGTAAAATTACGTGACATATTACGCTTATATAAATCTAAAGCTGTAACAGTGCCGAGCGCATTTAGTTCAGAGGCTGTGGACGACATGGCAGCAGAAAGAATTACTGCCAATAATAACCCCACCAAACCGGTCGGTAAATTATTTAGTATAAAATGGATGAAAACATAATCCTTATCATTTGTTTCTACCACATCATTTGCTTGGCTTATCAGTGATTTTGCAGCTATACGATTGGTGCTATCTTTTTGATTGATACGGATAATTTGATTTTTGGCTTCTTCAACTGCAGTATATTCTTTTATTTCAAGAGCCGATGAAAATTTGTTCTGTGCGATTCTTTTCTCGGCCTCTAATGCAATTTGACCTTCTTGTAAAATTTTATAATCATTGGCATATGGTGAATTCATGACTGCTTGGGTTGCAGATGGATTAAAGTTCAATGGGGATGGATTATATTGATAGAAAACAAAAACCATAACCCCTACCAACAGAATGAAAAACTGCATAGGTATTTTAAAAATTGCATTAAAAACAAGTCCTAATTGACTCTCTCTTACTGATTTACCCGTTAAATAACGCTGTACCTGACTTTGGTCCGTGCCAAAGTATGCTAGAAATAAAAACAACCCACCTGTAATACCACTCCAGAATGTATATCGGCTAGAAGTATCTAAATCGAAATTCAAAATTTCAAGTTTATTACTGGCACCTGCGATTTTCATCGCTTTACTGAAGGTAATGTCTGATGGTAGATAACCTAAAATGAAAAAGAAGGTGATGAACATACCTGTCATAATGATGAACATCTGTTGCTTTTGTGTAACGCTAACAGCTTTTGTTCCTCCTGAAACAGTATATATGATTACTAGGGTTCCTATAATAACATTCAGGGTACGCAAATCCCAACCTAATACGGCAGAGAGAATTATAGAAGGAGCGAAAATGGTGATACCGGCGGCAAGACCTCTTTGAATTAAAAATAAAACAGCAGTTAAAGATCTAGTTTTAATATCAAATCTATTTTCAAGAAATTCGTATGCCGTGTAAACCTTCATTTTATGGTACAACGGAATGAATACCAAGCATATAATAATCATGGCAAAAGGAAGGCCAAAGTAAAATTGTACAAAGCCCATTCCATCATGAAATGCTTGACCCGGTGTCGATAAAAAAGTGATTGCACTTGCTTGTGTGGCCATTACAGATAAACCAATGGTCCACCATTTAGAGTCGTTGCCACCACGTACGTAATCGTCGACGTTTTTGCTTCCTTTAGTTTTCCAAACTCCGTATATAACGATAAAGAGCAAGGTGCTGGCCAAAATAATCCAATCTAATTCTTTCATATTAGTTGAATGAAGTCATAATGTAATAGAAAATAAGGATATATATTAAATTGAGCACCAGAAGTATGGTATACTCTTTTTTCCAAGTTGCATTTTCGTCTCGTTCTGTTTTCATCCCTTTATATTCTCTTTAACCTCAACTTTATTCTTGCCTACAGAGAGCATATTTGAGAATAATTTATAAGCTCCAGGTACACCAACTGGCAATTCCCTAAAAAAACTAAGTCCGGTATAAATATAGTTTCCCTTTCCGTAAGGGGCAATTAATAAGCTTCCTTTTGTTATTTCTTCGTCTTTATCATGCATACTTAAAATAGGAGTGAATTCTGAACTCCATTTATTTGGGAAATATAAACCTCTTTCTTGAACCCATCCTTTAAAATCATCTTGATTGATTTTATTAGGGAAATTTACTAACGAATTTTCTTTTGCAATTATTTCGACATCAGAATTTTCATTTGTAACACGATCTCTAGAAATTTCTAGTTCATACGGAGCTATATTTTCAAATTGGCTACCCCATCTACTTGCAGTATTATATTGCACAATAACGGTACCACCGTTTTTAGCATAATCGAGTATAAAGCGCTGTTTGAATTTTAATTCGTCAACAACGTTATAGGCGCGTATGCCTAACACTACAGCATCATATTTTGCTAATGATTCTGTAGTAATTGTAGTTGGGTCAATTATCTGAACATTATAGCCAATTTGTTCTAAACTAGTAGGTACTTCGTCGCCAGCACCCATAATATAACCTATATTATCCCCTGCCTTCTGTATGTTCAAGCGAACTACTTTTGCTTCCGAAGGTAAAAGTACTGTTTGGGTAGGTACATGGTCATAATCAATAGTTACTAACTCCTTTGTCATCTCTTTACCATTTAATTTTATGATAGGGGAGATAGTGCTTTCATTTTCTAAGGAGGGTGGACTCAAATTAAAATAAACTGTTTTTTCATCTCCTTTTTTTGCAATGAAAAAAGATTGGGATTTTTTATCTATTTGCCAATCTGCCCCATACTTTAATTCAATAGTACCAGAGATGCTGTCATGGTGTGCTTTAACGATAACAGGAATTCTTTTTGAAGACGCGTCAGCGAAAATTAAAACCTTATCAGCAAAACTAGCTGTAGCCTCGGGTATTATTTCAAAAGGCTGATATATTTCTCCTTTTTCTGGCTTAGCATATTTAAATATAACCGCTTTGGTTATAGGAATAATAATGCCATTAAAATCTAGATTAAATGTTGTTATAAAAGCTCTAGGTGTTTCTGGCTTTCCTATTAAGTCACTATTGTTTACGGTATAAGTACCGAGTGTACCTTTTTCCATTAACCAATAGGGGCTAGTAAATTCTGTAGATGTAGGTATTTTTAGAATTACTTTTTCTTTAAAAGGTTCATTATTCTTTAAAACAACATCATTAATAGCCATATCTTGATTATTAATGAAAACAGAATTAATTTTTACATTAGCAGTACTTCGATTTAAAGATTGCAATTGTACATCAACGGTTTCACCAGGGTTTGCATATGGTGTTTCTGTAAAAGCTTCTAAGTATAATCCAGAAATGGCTGTTATTATATTTGTTAATTCCTTGTTTTTAAGCTCCTTCCAATGTTCGTCAGTGGTTTTCTGAAGTAATTGGTAAGCTTTTAATAAGGCAGGTAAATGAGTTGTTGGGTTTTTAAAATTGAAATTGTTTTGAATGCCATATAGAATTTCCCCAATGGCTTTACCGCCTTCAATTCTTGACCAGCTAGTGTCTATGCCATCGAAAATATTGTTTTTATCCTCTGGCAAATCACCTTTTAATAATTCTATATATTCATTTTCAGAGCCTCTTGAAGTTAATCTTCCAAAACCTTGACATAAATGTTGGCTACTTGCTATGGAAGCTATTTCGTTATTCGACATACCCAACATAGGATAATAAACACCAACATCCATATTTAGCATTTTAGATTTGTCGGCCTTCTCAAAATTCTCTTCACTACCATAAAACCACCACGAAGTATTGAAAAACAAACGTTTTGGTTGCCAAGTACTCGTAGTCTTTAGTTGATTGGGATATGCACTTGCATCATTTGCAAGGTCAAAGGCTTCAAAGCTTAACATAGCTGAAGAAGTATGATGACCATGAGTGCTACCTGGTGTTCTATGATCAAACCTATTAATGATAACATCGGGTCTGAATTTTCGAATTGCTTTTACCACATCTCCTAAAATGGCTTCTTTATTCCATATTTCGAGAGTTTCACTAGGTTGTTTCGAATATCCAAAATCATTTGCACGGGTAAAGAATTGTTCACCGCCGTCTACTCGTCTTGCCGCAAGCAATTCTTGCGTTCGTAATACACCTAATAGTTCACGTAATTCAGGCCCAATTAAATTTTGACCTCCATCACCTCTGGTTAACGAAAGATACCCTGTTCTTGCCTTGTTATTATTTGATAAAAAGGAAATTAAACGAGTGTTCTCATCATCTGGGTGAGCAGCAATATATAATGCAGAACCTAAAAAGTTCAATTTTTGAATGGAATGATAAATATCTGCAGGTGAGCTATTTCTTGGTGCCTGAGCGGAAAGAGTATTTAATACAATTAGGAAACAGGTTATAAACCATAATATTCGGCGCATTTTTGGATGGTTTTGGTAGTAAATCCAAATATAATAAGATTCGTACCTAACAGGGCTTTTTTACGACTTCTTTAACAGAATCAAATCGTTTGTTCTTCATCTTCATCGGTATTTAAAAATTCACCTTGTTGATAGGTGGAAATTAGAATAACACCTTTCTGAAGAACTAAGTTATTGGGATAGGTAAGAATCTCCCCATTATTTCTTCTTAAATGAAGGTGAAAAGCCCTAATATCTTCAATTACAAAAGAATCTAGCTCCGTCGAATTTGGGTCGGTTAACTCTTTGTCTAAAATACGGATGGTGTTTCCTATTTTAAATGGAAAGGAGAAAAAGATGATAACGCCTGCAGTGATATTACTAAGTATTGACCATTGGGCAAATAATGCAACACCTATAACAGCAAATACTGAGGATAACAAAACGCCTAAATCCTTATAATTTACACTCCACACTAAAGTGAGTGCGACAACAGCAATAATGGTTAACCCAATATTAATGAATTTGAGGATTAAATTGGTACGAACAGGATTGAAATCACTGATTTTGCTAACTTTTCTTACCGCAGCGGAAAAAAGAAATTTTAATATAAGAATAACGATAAAAACAACAAGGCTATAGATAAGCTCATTGTGATGATTGGCAATAAAGTTTTTCATAAAGTTATAATCCTAAACTGTCGCGCAAAGATAAATCCTTATTCGAATTTTGCTGCCAATAGGGTGTTGTAATCCTGTTAATTATTGTTGCTGTAGAGGTTAAAACTTTAGCTTTTTCTCCAAAACCATCTTTGTAAGTATCCGTCCAGCTTTCAATAGTGTAAGGAAATTCACTCCGAAAATTAATTTTTAAAGTACGTTCTAAATCTGGATAGCTAATTTCGTATGTATTTATACTATCAGCTTCTGTTAAGTTGGTGATTGCGTTGTATGCCTTAAGTTCTTTATGTGTTAACCTTACAAATTCTAAGGAAGGAATCATTGTCAATTCACCAATAGGTAAATTTGCAGGATTGATTCTGATTTTGTTCCAAATTTCATTTTCAAGATTAGCTTTATCTAAATGATAATCTTGATCTGCTTCAGAGCCAAAATAGGAGTGTGACATAATTTCAAAATTACCCCGGTTATTTAGTTGGGCATAAACATGACCACACCATTCTTGAGAAGAAAACGAAAGTTTCAGCGCATGTTGGTTATCATGAACAGGATAAAAACTACTTGTCATAATGGAATAAGGGTAAATTCCTGTAATATAATTTTTAGTAGCATTAAGTTTGAGTACGGGAATATTATTACTGTCATTTGTATCAGCTTTTACTTGTAGACCAGGTAAAAATGGTTCGGTAACGAATATCATTACAGCATTTCCTTCTCTTATTTCGCCATACCTAGCTTGTTGTAATGAATAAGAGGTTATTTCTGCTGTGCCCTTGTACCAATAATCTTTGAATTCTTGTGAAAGCTGTTTTTTAGGTGCTTCGTTTTCTTTTTCCATGGTACCTTCGGCCGACGAATCGCTCTTTTCTAAAGATTTTTCTCTACATGAGGCTAGTAATAATACTATTCCGAAAATAATGTTAAGTATCGAATTGTGTTTTAGATTATTCATTATTTCTATGTTTTAAAGTATTAATCTTATTTTACTCTACCATTTTAGTTAATGTATCATAAACTAATTGAGTTGGTAGTCCAACAACATTTGTATATGAGCCTTTTATTTCTTCTATGCCAATTAACCCAATCCATTCTTGAATTCCGTATGCACCTGCTTTATCAAAAGGAGTGAATTTTTCAATATAAAACCGAATTTCTTCATCGGTTAAATCCTTAAATTTAACTTCAGTTATTGAGTTAAGTACAATTTGTCGTTCGCTTGTAGTAAAACAAACAGAAGTGATTACCTGATGCCATTCTCCAGATAATTTTTTAAGCATTACTTCAGCTTCAGTATTATTTGCTGCTTTTGCCAATGATTCATTATTATGCCAAACCACTGTGTCTGACGTAATTAATATATCTTTAGTTTCTAACTCATTTTTAAAAGCACTAGCCTTTAATTTAGCTAAATAATCTGATATCTCAGCCGCTTTTAATTTAGAAGGATAAACCTCTTCTACCGATTTTAGCCGTACCTCAAAATCCAGTTCCATTTCTTTGAAAAACTGTTGTCTTCTGGGGGACCCTGAAGCTAAAATTACATTATGATTTCTAAGTTTTTCCTTCAGCATAATTAATCGTTTGCAGCGCTAAAATGACTCATCCAATCGCCACGTACTTTTAAAACTTGTTCAATAACGTCTCGAACACAACCATGACCGCCATTAATATGTGATATGTAATTACTTATGTTTTTTACTTCGGCAACCGCGTTTTGAGGACAAGTAGCCAAGGCTACCACTTTCATAGGTGGAATATCAGGTATGTCATCACCCATATATAAAATGTTTTCTGCTTCAATATGATAGATATCCATATACTCTTCGAGAGCATCAATTTTATGGTGGGCACCCATATAGATATCAGTTACGCCAAGTGCTTTTAATCTGCTACGAACACCTTCATTGGTACCACCAGTTATAATACACACATTATATCCTTTATTAAGTGCAACTTTTAAGGCATAACCATCTTTAACACTCATTTTACGAAGCATTTCACCATCGGTAGTAATTAAAAGACTTCCATCTGTGAATACCCCGTCTACATCAAAAACGAATGTCGTAATGTCTTTTAAATACTCCTTATAGCTCTTTTCCATGTTTCTCTTTAATTGCGTTACTTAATAGGGTATAAAGCTCCCTTTGATGTGTTTTTTTAATTAATTGTAAGTGTTTGTGTAATGTTTTTTGGTCGCCACGTTTTGCTGGCCCTGTTTGTGATTCGTAAGGGGTTAAATCATCTAGTTTAGCTGCAGTTTCTTCAATTAAGGGTTGTAAAAGTTTAAAATCGATATTGTTTTCTTTGCAAATTTCTGCACCAATAGTATACATGTAATTGGTGAAATTATTTACAAATACTGCTGCCACATGTAAAATTTTACGTTTTTCAGAATTTACTTTTATAACAGTATCGCTTAGGGTTTTTCCCAAATTTTGCAAAAGTTCAAGGTCTTTTTTATTGTTCGCCTCAATACATATGGGTATACTTTCGAATGAAATAATTTTACCTTTTGTAAATGTTTGAAGGGGATAAAAAATTCCAGTTCGTTTACATTTACTTAAAATCTCTAAAGATGTTGCACCCGACGTATGAACAATCAAGCCATCTATATCTTTAAATTTTTCAGCTACTAAACCAATTGAATCATCTGATATAGCTAAAATATAGATGTCTGCTGAAGGTAACTGAGTAAAATCGGTGTTAATAGATGCTTTATCCTTGGCAAAGGTCAAATGATTTTCATTTCTTCCTAGTACCTGTTTTATCTCCACACCGACAACTTTGTCAAAAGCTTGAAAAAGATTTTGAGCGACATTGCCTGTTCCTACTATAACTACCGATATCATGCCGCAAAAATACAAAGTTTATTGAAGTAGTGTTGTATTAATATTAACAGTCTCTAGGTTGTTTAAAAGCAACAAAAGGCACGCATAAATGATGAAAAGACCTTATTTTTGCATCTTGAAAATCAATGCCTCTTCTCAATGACGGAAATGTTCAAAAAAATATTTTTTTCTACTCGTTTAATGTCTATTCTGTTTATTGTTTTTGCAACTGCAATGGCATTCGGTACTTTCATAGAAAGTTGGTATAGCACAGAAACTGCTCGTATTTGGATTTATAATGCCTTATGGTTCGAAGTCATAATGGTATTCTTCGTGATTAATTTTCTAGGAAACATTTCTAGATATCGTTTGCTACGATTAGAAAAATGGCCAGTTCTTGTTCTTCACCTTTCTTGGGTGTTAATTATTATTGGGGCTTTTGTAACCAGATATATAAGTTTTGAAGGTATGATGCCGATTCGTGAAGGAAAAACAGAAAAGGTTTTTTATTCCGATAAAACTTATTTAACGGTATATGTTGATGGTGATATTGAAGGAGAACCGCGTAGAAAGGTATTGGAAGATGATTTGATTGTTACTCCTGAGGCTATAAAATCTAACTTACCATGGAAGGAAGACTTTAATGGAGAAGATTTTAAAGTTTCTTATGTTGATTTTATTTCTGGTGCTAAAGAAGGCCTTTTGCCAGACCCATCAGGTAATAACTACCTGAAAATTGTAGAAGCTGGTGACGGTCAACGTCATGAGCATTATCTAGAAGATGGTAAAGTAGCTAGTATACACAATGTGTTATTTGCTTTGAACAATAATACGGAAGGTGCTATAAATATAAAAACTACCGATTCTATTTATCAGATATTCGCTCCGTTCGAGGGTAATTTTATGAGAATGGCAGACCAATTCCAAGGTACTTTGGTAAAAGATAGTTTACAGCCCTTGCAATTACGCTCGCTCTATAATACTGCTGGTATGCAATTTGTAATGCCAGATTCTTTAACTCGAGGTTCGTATGGTATCGTTGAAATTCCTAATGCAGAGAAAACTAAATTTGACCAAGATGCAATGATACTGAATGTTTCTGCAAATGGAGAAAGCAAACAAGTAAAAGTGTTAGGAGGTAAGGGACCGTCAGATTTTAGTGAAAAAATAAAAGTAGGTGGGCTAGATTTTTCAGTTCGTTATGGTTCTAAAATTTATGAATTGCCTTTCGGTATTAAATTGAATGACTTTATTGCTGAAAAATATCCTGGTACGGAAAAAGGCTATGCTTCATTTATGAGTAGGGTAACTATTGCTGATGAACGTCCGTTCGATTATGATATTTTCATGAATCATGTTTTAGACCATGAAGGGTATCGTTTTTTTCAATCAGGTTTTGATCCTGATGAAAAAGGAACAACGTTATCTGTAAACCATGATTTCTGGGGTACATGGATTACCTACATTGGTTATTTTCTATTGTATATAGGTTTAATGGGTATTATGTTTTTTGGTAAAACGCGTTTTAGAGATTTAGCTGAATCTTTAGATAAGATTAAAGTAAAGAAGAAAAAGATGTTTGGAGCTATCTTACTTTTAATGGCATTCTCTTTTTCTACTTATGCTCAAGAACAACATTCTGTTGATGACGGTCATGGTCATCAGCCTACGCCTAGTAAAATGCAAATCGATTCTTTACTGAAAGTAAGCATGGTGGGTAAAGAGCATGCTGACAAATTCGGGAAATTAGTCATACAAGATGATGGAGGGCGAATGAAGCCTATTAATACCTTTTCATCAGAACTACTTCGAAAATTAAGTCTTAAGGATACGTATTTGGATTATAATTCTGACCAGATCTTACTATCGATGATGATGAATCCTGCTGTGTGGTATAATACAGAGTTTATCGCTTTGGATAAAAAAGCTCAGAATGATAGTATCAGGAAAATAATCGGAATTCCATCTGGACAGAAATATGTGAAAGCAACCGATTTTTTTGATGAAAAAGGGCAGTATAAGTTAGAGCCTTACTTAGTTGAGGCAACGTCTACAACCAATCCGAATAAATTTCAACAAGATTTTAAAGATGCCAATATTCGATTGAGTTTATTGAACCAAGCATTAGGTCAAGATATTGTTAAAATATTTCCATTATTGGATGATGAGAACAACAAATGGATTTCGGCCATAGAATATAGGGGAGGGCAGTATGAGATAAGGGATTCTCTCTATGCCAATTTCGTAAAAAATGCCATGCCTTATTATCTAATGACTTTGGGTAAAGCGCAAGAGACTGGTGATTATGAACAAGCGGATAAATTATTGGCAGCGTTTCAACAAAACCAGTTGAATCATGGTAGTGAAGTATTACCATCACAAAACAAAGTGAATACAGAGGTAATTTATAATCGATTAGATATTTTTAATAGGTTGTATAAGTGCTATGCTTTGGTAGGCTTATTAATGTTTTTTACACTTATTTTTCAAATATTTAAAGATCGCTCTATATGGCGAGTGGCCATTTATTTCTTTAAAGGAACGATAATCATGTTCTTTTTATGGCATACAGCTGGTTTAGCTTTGCGTTGGTATATTTCTGGCCATGCACCTTGGAGTGATGCTTATGAAAGCATTTTATATGTTGCTTGGTCTACTATGGGTATCGGTTTGGCTTTAGGGCGTAAGAGTGATATGACCTTTGCTGCTACGGCCTTTGTTACTGCGATGTTATTATGGATTGCACACCAAAGTTGGATAGATCCATCAATTGCTAATTTACAACCTGTTTTAGATAGTTACTGGCTAATGATTCACGTTGCTGTAATTGTGGGTAGTTATGGTCCTTTAACCGTTGGTATGATATTGGGGCTAGTTTCGCTAATTCTAATGATATTGACTACGAAAAAGAATAAGGAACGTATGGCAATCAATATTAAAGAATTGACCATTATAACTGAATTGGCTATTACCACTGGGCTTGTTATGCTGACCATTGGTAACTTTTTAGGAGGGCAATGGGCAAATGAAAGTTGGGGTCGTTATTGGGGTTGGGATCCTAAAGAAACTTGGGCTCTTATTTCTATTATGATATACGCCTTTGTTATACACACCCGTTTAGTACCTGGTTTAAGAGGAAAATGGACCTTTAATTTTATGAGTGTTGTGGCCTTTGGCAGTATAATGATGACCTATTTCGGTGTTAACTTTTACTTGGCAGGTTTACATAGTTACGCTAGTGGCGCACAGGTAATTACGCCTATGTTCATCTATTACTTAGTGGCTGGTGTTTTGGCATTAGGTGGAATAAGTTACTGGAGATACAAAGTAAATTTTAGGGAGTAATTTACTCTAATAACAAATCCATTAATTCTTCTGCGGCTACTTTACCTTTTAATTTTAGAAAGTCTCTTGGGGTATTATCGCCTAATTCAAAAACAATAGCAGGCATACCATGGTTAACGTAAAAGTAATTACGCGATACCATTGTAGGTGTTATTTCCGTAGAAGGTTTTATGTTCGTATGTTTTTGTGGTAATCGTTTGGTTATGTTTTCAATCCAGTTAAAAACAATATCTCCTTTTTTTCCAATTATGGTAGAATCTATAGGGTAATAAATATCATCCCAAGTAGAATGAAAATCGGCTCCAAAAACAAACTCGTATCCTTCGTTTTCTTTTTTCACAAGAAAATCTCTAACACTTCTAGTTTCTGGCTGATTAAAATCTTGCCAATCTCTATTAAGGTCAATACCACCCATATTGTGGCGCCAATTACCATTATCTACTCCATCAGGATTCATTAAAGGGACAACAAATAAATCATAATTATCTCTAAATTTCTCAGCTTTTGGCGAATCACCTGTAAGGGTTTCAATAAAAGATTTCATGGCTAAAAATCCAGTAACTTCAGGTGGATGCTGTCTTGAAATTACCAGTACAGCTTTTTTATATGTTCCATTACTGACCTCCATTAAATTCATCGCTCTTTTCTCTCTACTCTCGCCAATCTCATAATTGGAGATATAGTTTTTTGTGGACAAGGAATCTATCCATTTTTTTACTCTGGTTGAGCCATATAGTTCTTGAGCAGTAATATAGGTTGGTTTTTCCCCAACATTAATTTTTAATTCTACAAACTCTGGGGCGGCATTGATACCGAATGTTCCCGTGCCTTTATTTAACACTGTAAAATTGACACTGTCAAGGGGAGTGAAGTTCTCTCCGTCAGTGCTGATTTTAGGATAATACCTACTTCTCGAATCTTGATAGGTCATTTTTATGGTAATCATTTTAGGGGTGTTAGACCAAACCTTAAATGCATACCATGGGCTCACATTAACAGGCGTATTCTCTGCTGTAATCAACGCAGTATAATGATTGTCGCCATCAGCAGTAACCCCATTTAAACGACCACTCTCAAAATCATTGCTAAAAAATAGGTTGTCATCTTCAAAAGACCAAATACCTTTCCATTGTTTTTGTACTGGTTTAGACAAAGTAGACACAACGGCGCTCTTTCCTTGACCTTGATACCCTGTAGCTATAGTTTTTTGGTTTTTACATGCTGTAAAAATTGTAATTAGGATAGTGATAAAAACTAGTTTTCTCATATTCAGAAATATTCATTAGGTGAATAATGCACGATAATGGATAATAAAGCGTGCTCAAAACCGATACAAGTAAATCTATTAACAAATATTGAAATGAACTTCTTTACATACTATTTTCTTACCTTTAATCTTTATTATTTTTTGAAATGAAAGCACAAAATAAAGGTTTGAACACCATATGTACTCATATAGGTGAATTAGAAGATAAACAACATCGTGGAGCGATATCTCCACTTTATATGAGTACCTCTTATGCATATGAGGATGTAGATGTTAAGCGTTATCCTAGATATTTTAATACACCAAATCAAGAAGGGCTTTGCAAGAAAATTGCGGCATTAGAGCATGCAGAAGCTGCTCTTATCTTCGGTAGTGGCATGGCAGCGGTCAGTACTGCATTACTTGCATTTTTGAAGGCTGGGGATCATGTTGTATTGCAGCAGACTTTATATGGTGGTACATATAACTTGGTGAATGAAGAATTTAGTAAATACGGAATAGAGTACTCCTTTACAGAAGGTTGGAAGGCTGAAGCTTTTGAGGAGAAAATTAAAGGGAATACTAAAGTTATTTATATTGAGACACCTTCAAATCCGTTGTTGACTATTACTGATTTGAAAGCGGTTGCAACAATAGCTAAGAAACACGGATTAATAACCATGATCGATAATACCTTTGCGAGCCCTGTGAATCAAAATCCTATTGACTTTGGAATTGATATAGTGATTCATAGTGCTACTAAATACATGGGTGGTCATTCAGATATTTGCGCAGGTGCTGTTGCTTCCACTGCTGAGAATATGGAGCGCATTTTTCATCTGGCAAAAAATTTAGGAGGTAGTTTAAGTGATTATACCGTTTGGCTATTAGAAAGAAGTATGAAGACTATGGGTATACGGGTAAGAGCCCAAAATGAGAATGCGCTTGCTATGGCCAATTTTCTACAAGAAAATAAAGACATCGAAAGGGTTTATTATCCTGGTTTGCCTACGCATGAAGATCATGAAATTGCAAAGAAACAAATGAAAGGATTTGGAGGAATGTTATCGTTTGAGTTGAATTCAAGTTTAGATGCGTCTCTATTTCAAAAATCATTAAAATTGATAAAATCTTCGATGAGTTTAGCTGGTGTTGAAAGTACAGTATTATCACCAACTAAAACTTCTCATGCTTTAATGAGTGCCGAAGTACGTGCAGAACAAGGTATAGCTGATGGGTTGATTCGCTTTTCTGTTGGGATTGAAGAACCTGAAGATTTGATACAAGATATTTTACAGGCACTAGAAGCTATTAAAAATAAAGCATAAGCATCATTAGATACAAATAGGAAAGCATGAAGTTGGATATATTAGTTTTTGGAGCGCATCCCGATGATGCAGAACTTGGAGCGGGTGGTACAATTGCCAAAGAGATAGCCTTAGGTAAAAAAGTCGGAATTGTTGATTTAACTCGTGGAGAATTGGGCACAAGAGGATCAGCGGAAATTAGGGATAAGGAATCTGCTGCTGCGGCTAAAGTTTTAGGTGTAGCCGTACGTGAGAACCTAAAGTTTAGAGATGGTTTTTTTGTTAATGATGAAACCCATCAATTGGAAATTATCAAAATGATACGTAAATATCAGCCTGATACTGTTTTATGTAATGCAATTGTTGATAGACATATTGATCACGGTAAGGGAAGCAAATTAGTAAGTGATGCATGCTTTTTAAGCGGATTAAGGCGTATTGAAACTAAAATAGGAGGGGAGAATCAAGTAGAATGGAGGCCTAAACTAGTTTATCATTATATACAATGGAAAAATTTGACTCCAGATTTTGTGGTTGATATAAGTGATTTTATTGAATTTAAGACAAATGCCATATTAGCCTACACGTCTCAATTTCATGATCCTAATAGTAACGAGCCAGAGACACCTATAAGTAGTAAAACTTTTATCGAGAGTGTACATTATAGAGCTAAAGATTTAGGTCGTTTAGTAGGTGTAGATTATGGTGAAGGTTTTACAGTTGAAAGATTAATAGCTGTAGACTCGTTAGAACATTTAATTTAAGCAGATTTTTTAACAGGTTGTATAACTCTTGGAATCGTGAAATAGAAACTAGAACCTTTTCCTAAAGCACTATGCACCCATATTTTTCCATTATTTTTCTCAACCATTTCTTTACATAAAGATAAGCCTAAACCTGTTCCTTTTTCGTCGTTTGTACCATAAGTGGTATGGGTAGAATCTTTTTGGAAAATTTTACCTATAGTTTCTTCGGTCATACCCATGCCATTATCCTTTACGTAAATTTCGCAAGTTTTTAGTTTTTGAATAGCCCCAATAATAATTTGCCCGTTATTAGGTGTGAATTTTAAGGCATTGCTTAATAAGTTTCTAATGATGATATCAACTTGATTTGGGTCTGACCAAATTTGACAATTTGCTTCAATTCTATTAATAAGTTGAATAGATTTGGATTCTGCGATTTCAGATAAAAGTGACATATTTTCCTCAACAATATCATCTAAGTTTGTAGACGATGGTCTAGTAGTTGAACCGTTCATTTGGGTTTGCCCCCATGATAATAAGTTATTTAATGTGAAAGATATAGAATCAATATCTACTTTAAGTTTTGGCACGAAATTTAAGAATTCATCTTTCGTCATTTCACCTTCCTTAAATAACTTTAGAAGTCCTTGAAAGGCACCAATTGGGCCCCTTAAATCATGACCAATAATAGAAAATAATTTATTCTTAGTTTGGTTTAATTCATTGAGATACGCTTGTTTTTCCTCTAGGTCAGATTTATTAGAACGTAGTTCAAAATTTAATTTTTTATGTATTTGTTCATTTCTGTGTATTATGAACACTATGATAGAAAGAATTATTAGAATAATAATAAATATGTAAATGTAAATTTTTTGTTTAGCTAATTCTTTTTCATTTTCTATTATTAGCTGCTGCTTTTGTTGGTCATATTCCATTTTCGCCTTCAACATGTTCAAAGCTTTCTCATTACTTGTTTTGGTTAAAGATTCAGAT
Source organism: Maribacter orientalis (assembly GCF_900109345.1). GTDB lineage: Bacteria > Bacteroidota > Bacteroidia > Flavobacteriales > Flavobacteriaceae > Maribacter > Maribacter orientalis. The sequence continues at coordinate 138,113 of NZ_FNZN01000007.1, read as the reverse complement.
GTTACTTGATAGATTTCATGATACCATAAAGACTTTTTGAATTCTTTTTTGTTTTTATAAATTTTGAATAATTGATAGGTACAATCCTTAATACCTGTGCGTAGGCCTATTTTCTTAGATAATTCAAAGGCATTTAAAGCATATTCTTCTGCAACACTATCTTTTTTAAGGTTTAAAAAGGCTTCGGTCATACCATTTAACAAACCAATTTTACCTCTGTCATCTTCTATCTCTTTATGCAGTAATTCACTTTGTTTGTACCAATAAAGAGCCCAAGTATTTTTTCCTTTTTTTAAATAAATTTTGCCTTTAACCTCATAACAGTATGCCAACCAATCAAGTATCCTTTCTTTTTCAAAAATAGCTATACTACTATTTACATTGAAAATAGCATACTCAAGTTCATTCATTTCAGCATAGGTGGAAGCTATATTACTCATGGTTTCTGCCATGATAATGGGGTCACCGATTTCTTTATTGAATGCTTTCGCTTTTTTAAAGAAAACCATAGCTAGTTCAAAGTCTTTTTGCTCAAGGTATAAGTGAGCAATGTTTTCATTTATAATTGATAATAATTTTTTAAAATCTAATTCTTCTGCAATCTCAATAGCTTCTAAATATCTTTTTAAAGAAAGTGAATAATCACCTTTAAACATGTATTCTTTAGCTAAGTCATTTAAAGTGCTGACTTTTAGATAAAAATTATTCTCTTGGCATGAAAGCTCGTAAGCTTTTTTAAAATTTGAAATCGCTTCATCTAATTTGCCTTTGTCTGAATAGTACCCGCCCATATTAACATACGAACGAATTATACCGTTTTTATAATCTGCTTTTTTACTTAAAGCTATACCTTCATTACTTAAGGATAATAGGCTATCTAAATTATGAAAACGATATTCAGCAGCAAGTTTTATAAGGTTGTTTATGTAAAGGGTATCCTTCGAATTTTTATGTTGTAAAACTTTACCTTGCTTTACAAGCTTTAATAAACTATCTCTTTTAGAAACTTGAGCTGTTAGGGTACTTGAAGATAAGCTGCAAAGTAATAACACAAGAAGGCAGCCCCTAAGAGGGTTGAAGAATAAAAGTGTTCTTAAGATATTACTAAACATAAATAGACTCTACAATTGAATTCCTAAATTTAGAGTAGAATTTAAGGTATTAGCAATAATTGTTGTGAAACACCAATTATTGTGTGTTTTAACGATTTAAAAGTGCATTTCATCGATGAAAATAGATTTCAACTCCTGATTATCAGCAAAATTGTTTCTCTTGAAGATATGATAAAAGGCTAAATATTAAGATGCTTACAATACGAAGAGAATAGAAAACAATTAAAATTATTCTTCAAATATTCTTGACTAATACTAAATAGTTGGTAAAGGTAATTCTACAATAAAATGACTTCCTTCATTAATTTTACTTTGAACAAATATTTCTCCGTTATTTTTAACAATCATTTCTTTTGCCAGTCGTAATCCAAGGCCTGTGCCTTTTTCTAAATTGGTGCCTGAAGTCGATATATGTTCGGTGTCTTTAAATAATTTACTTAAGGTCAACTCACTCATTCCCACACCAGTATCATATATTTCAATTAATAAATTAGCGTTCTTTATTTTAGAGGTAAGGGTTATTTTACCTTCGTTTGGGGTGAATTTTATTGCATTACTTATCAAATTTCTGAAAATCACATTAAATTGGTCTAGGTCTGCAAAAGCGTAATGGTTATTGATTATTTGGTTGTCGATTTTAATGTATTTCTTTTTAATTTCTTTATTAAAGAAATGTAAAATATTCTCAATTTCATTGCTGACAGAAATTCTTTCTAATTTAATTGAACTTCCCTTCATTTGATTTTTGCCCCAATGTAGAAGGTTGTCCATGGTAAACTGAACTTGTTCTAAATCATCCCTTAATTGAGGAGCAAATTTCTCAAAATACTTTTTGCCTTCTGGATCTTCAATGTATAAATCAAGTAATTCTTTTAACGAAATTATAGGCCCACGCAAGTCATGACCTACTATAGAAAAAAGCCGATCTTGATTTTGATTAATTTTTGAAAGGGTTTTTTGATTATCCTTTAAAACAATTGCTTGATTCTCAAGTTTCTTGTTTAATAATTTTTCTCTTTTAACAGAATTTAAAATTATTAAAACTATTATAAATGATGTTAGCAAGGCTGCCAATGACCATTTTACATATTTTCTTTGCTGGTCGATAGCTAGTTCATTTTTTGCTTTCAGGTCATCTTTTTCTTTTTCGAAATTCAACTTTGTATTAAGCATGTTTAAATTTCTTTTATTTTTTTCTATAAAAATATCATTCGCCAATTTTTCAGTTAATTCTAAGTATTCTAAAGATTTTGATATTTGATTTTGTTCTTTTTTAATTTGATATAAAATTCTATAACATTTTTCTAAACCTGTATTAAGATTAAATGATGAATAAAGGCTAAGACTTTCATTTATATATTCTTCAGCCTTGGTAATGTCCTGAATCTCATAATAAGACTTAGCCAAGCCATAATAAATATCTGCTCTACCTTTTATGTCATTATCAGAACCGTGAACACTTAATGCTTTTTGGTAGTTAATTATAGCCTCATTATATTTTTTTGATTTCAAGTATAACTGGGCTAAAGTAGATAGAGAAAAAGCTAACCATTCTTTGTTTTTGGAATACTCAAAATGAACAATACTTTTATTTAAGTAGTTTTTCGCTTTATCAAAATCTCCTGTTTGAATATGCAGAAATGCTAAATTACTAGACAACATAGCATCCATATTCGCATCTTTAGTTTTTTTTGATAACTCAAAAGCAGAGGTGTAAAATAACTTGGCTTCATCATAGTCTTCTAAAAGATTAAACATGGTACCTAAATTCATGTTCATTAAAAAGACATAAAACTTATTTTTATGCTTTTCACCAAGTGCCAATCCTTGCAAAAAATAGGTGTAGCTTAAAGGGTATTCTTGTTTAATGTAATATGCTTGCCCTAAATGATTATAAACTTTCATTTCCAATCTAGGATAATCAATCAACTCGTTATCGCTTAAAACTTTTTGACAGTATTTAATAGAATTTTCAGTGCCTCCTCGATATAGATAAAATGCAGAAAAATTTGTTAAAGCTTCTAGTTCACCTTTTTTATACTTAAGTAGCTTACTTAGTTCCATAGCTCTTTCTGTAATAATGTTCATGGTATCTAAGCCAGAATATCTTAGTTGATATGATAAATTATTAATGAGGTCAATGTAGGTAGTACTATTTTCAGAATACGTTGAACTTTGAGAGAATGTCTTTATTTTTTCTTTGTAATACTGAATACTATCTACTTGCGCAATTGTCGTATTAATACATACAACCGCGAAAAGAAAAAATATGTGCTTAACTGTAATTTTATATTGCATTAATTTTAAAAATATAAAAAGTAATCTTCCATAATTGTTTAACAATTTAATTAGAAAAATATTAAGCATGGGAAAAATTGAAATTTTTATTCAAATATCATTTATTATTTGTGAGTACTATTTAAAAAATTTACATTTGCACTCGCTTACAAATGGTGGTTGTAGCTCAGCTGGTTAGAGCATCGGTTTGTGGTACCGAGGGTCGCCGGTTCGAACCCGGTCTTCCACCCTAAGCAAACTAAAAGCCTTGGATTTTTTCCAAGGCTTTTTTGTTTTAATATTATTTATGAACATGATATGTTTAAATGAGAAAAGCCTGTTAATTAGTAAGTTAACAGGCTTTTTTAATTTTACAGTAAAATTAGTTTACTGGTTTGTCCACTACAATTCGTTGTTCTCTATTTGCAATGTCCCAAGCAGTATAAAAGATAAGTCGTGCCCTGTTTTGTAATAAGTCATAATTTATTTTATCTGGTGTGTCACTTGGTCGATGATAGTCGTCGTGAGTGCCATTAAAATAAAAAATAATTGGAATATTGTTTTTTGCGAAGTTATAATGGTCACTTCTATAATAAAAACGATTAGGATCATTTTCATCATTATAGGTATAATCCAATTCAATATTTGCGAAGTTTTTATTTACACTTTCTGAAAGATTATGAAGCTCTGAGCTCAATTTGTCTGATCCAATAAGATAAATATAGTTTCGTTCACCTTCACGATTTGGATCTATTCTACCAATCATGTCAATATTTAAGTTTGCTACTGTATTGGCTAAGGGAACAATTGGCTCTATATCTGTATAATATTGAGAACCTAGGAGTCCTTTTTCCTCACCAGTAACATGTAAAAACAGTATTGATCTTTTAGGTCCTTTACCAGCATCAGCTGCTAATTTAAATGCTTCTGCAATTTCCAATAAAGCAACGGTTCCAGAGCCATCATCATCGGCTCCATTGTTTATATCGCCATTTGGCGAAATGCCTATATGATCCAAGTGTGAGGATATTACTAAATATTCATTTGGTTTTTCTGTTCCTTTAATAAGTGCGGCTACATTTTCTGAGGTAATTTTATCGTTAGAACTTTCAAAACTTAATTGTAATGCTTTGTTAAGTACTTTAGATGTGTCATCAGTATCAATTGATGATAATATGTCTTTAGCTAACACCTGATCTATGAATAGGCTATAAAACTCTGTTGCGCCATTATCAACAAGTTCCATTCGGTCATTGTTGTTCGATTTCATAGCCTCGAACCTTCGTTTAAATCTGTTAAAGTTTTCGGTATCGTAGTAAAGAATTCCTGTAGCGCCTTTATCAGCTGCTATTTGAATTCTTTTAGTTAGTGATTCAGACATGTTACTCCATATAGAAGCTTCCCTAGTTCCTGAAATTGTATATGTGCCGTCAGAGTTTTTAGGTTCTCCTGCTTTAAGTAATACAATCTTTCCTTCTACATTAATGTCTTTGTAGTTAGAGTAATTTGGTTCTTCTATTCCATAACCCGCATATACAATTTCATTAGTAGAAGTGTTGGCTGCTGAAAAAGTTAAAACATGCTCGCCAATAGGAAAGTCTTTACCTTCTATATTTAATTTACCTATAGGTAGTTTACTTATTTCTAAAGGAACCTCTTGAAAATAGTCGCCGTCGGCTTTCGCAGCAGGAATTTTTAATTTTTCATATTCAGCCTTAATATAAGCTATCGCCATTTTTTGACCAGGTTCACCAGTTTCTCTTCCTTCATATTCATCTGAAGCATAGGTGAATAAATGTTCTTTTAATTCATTTTCGGTAATGGATTCTGCAAAACTAATTTCTGATGCCTCATCTGAAACAGTTTCAGCAGTCGCTTCTTTAACCGTTTTTTGAGAGGAGTTACATGATAGGGCCAAAGTGACCAATAATGTTAATGTTTTTTTCATATTATTTTTTAATCAAAATTTCCCAAAAATAATCAAAAGATAACTACTATAAGAGGTCAACAAGAAGAATCGGCAATGATCTTCCATTCGCCATTTATTCTTTTAAAAATAATCATGAATGTTCCTGTTGCATTGCCAACTTCGCGTGTTAAGTTGTATTCTCCCATTACAAAGTAAGAATCAGAAGTTATAGCAGAAATCTTTGCTATAGTAAACTTTAAGGTGCCTGAATAAGACTTGTCAGGATAACTTTTTAAATAACTATATAATGTGTTTTCCCAACCAGATTTCAGCTTTTTACCACTATAAAAATACAGTGAATCTGATTTCCAATACCCATCCATAAAACCTTCTAAATCATGATTGTTCCAGTCGATTTCTTGTTGATTTAAGATGGCCACAATCTTTTTATGATCTTGTTCTGTTGTACTCTTAGAAGAGCATGAAGCTATAAGGACTACAGTTATAAAAAAAAATATGGCTTTGGTTTTCATAAGTAGTTATCGCATAAAAAGATTTTTATATCAAAAGACTGATGAACATATGAAATAAGTAAACTACTATTTTAACGCAGAACATAATCAATGTAACATTTAAGTCGAGTACGGTCGTTTTTTTTTAAGGTAATTCAACCATTAATTCAATGCCTCTTTAATAGCAGCTTCTACTAGAGGTTCCATTACCTTATAGCCTTCAATGGTTGGGTGTACTTCATCCTCAGCATATTTTTTAGGTAATCCGTTACGTTCATCAACCATGGCAGAGAAATAATCTAAATAAATATGATCTTTTAATTCCGCATACTCCTTAATCATTTTATTTAATTCAATTATTTTTCCTGAAGGTTCTAATCCTGGTTTCCATGGATAATCGTAGGCAGGTAAGGTAGAGGATAGAATTACTTTAATACCATTGGCTTGGGCTATTTCGGACATACCTTTAATATTGTCCATTATCATTTTTAATGTCGAAGGTCCTGTATTACCAGCAATATCATTAGTGCCAGCTAAAAGGATTACGACCTTAGGATGTAAATCAATTACATCTTGTCTAAATCTAACCAACATTTGTGGTGTAGTTTGTCCACTTATGCCGCGGTTAACATAAGGTTTATTTGCAAAGAATTCTGGTCTAAGATTTAACCAGCCAATAGTAATGGAATTCCCCATAAATAAAATGCGATTTTCATTTTCTTGAACACTTGGTAGTTTTGTGTTTTCCTCTTTAAATCGATTTAAGTCGGCCCAATCTTGTGATTGTAAATCAGCTAGTCCAAAAAGAGATAACATACAGGCTAATATTAATTTATTTAAATTTTTCATTTTTTGGATTGGGTTATGAGTTTTGAACTAGGGTTTTTTCTTCTGAAGTTAATGGTAAGCTATTGACTATGTTTTCTTTATTTGGTTTTTGTACGAATAAATAAGCCAATAAACAGATAGAGATTACAACGGGTAAGGCATTGCCAGTATTAAAATAGACAAAAAGGCCTAGAAAAGCAGGAATTTCAATAAGAGCGTATTTAAGGTGCAATGCAGATTGATATTTCTTCAATTTATCTGTTAATTGACTTTCTAACTTTATACTCGCTGTCATTTTTTTAAAAATCATTTGACTTCCAAAATAGCCTAATAAAGCAAGAACAGGGACTAGATATAAATATACATTATCACCATTTGTACTGGTGTTAAAGCTGTTAATTTGAAGTATGACCCAAATGGTGAAAATACTTAGACCAGCAACTAAAAATAGGTGCATTATTTTTAGACTTTTAATAAAGTTCTTTAATTCCATATAGTTTTTAAAATTCTAAGATACTATAAATTAAAATTAGTACCGATTTAGTTTAGTAATCATAACCCTTTTTTAAGTCGACCAATATCTTAGAATTTCTATCTTTGCGCACTATGAAAAAAATATTTGCTTTCCTTTTTATTCTAATATCGCTACACAGCACATATAGTCAAGTAGAGCAAGATAAGGTGCTTCACTTTCTTGGAGGAAATTTGTATGGTTTAGTAGGTGCAGGAGTAGCTAGTCAAATTTCAGATGGTGATAGAACTTGGACGTTTATTGGGGCTATAGGAGGTAGTTTACTTATTGGCTTGGCAAAAGAAAGTATTGACCAAAAGCAATATGGTGGTTGGGACAATGCCGATTTGTTGGCTACTGTATTGGGTGGTGCAACAGTGGGTGTTACCATCGATATTTTTAAAAAAAGAAAGCAGCGCAAACGAGATAAGCTTTTTAAAGACGCTGTCAGCTATTCTGAATTAGAAATAAAAAAAACATTCCTAATAGAAAACGCTGAAATTAATTCTTTGTCTTTATTAGGAATGTCTAAAGCCGTAATGGAAAGGTAAACTTATACGTTAGTATTTTGCACTCTTACCATTTGTCATAGTTTTTTCGATAAAATCACGTATATCATCATTTGCAGTTTTAAGATCTTCTCTTCTTAAATACATCATGTGACCAGAACGATAACCTTTAAAGCTAAACCTATCTTTCATTCTTCCGCTTGGATCTACTTGCCACATTAGGTATTTAGCGTTAAAATAAGTCGTTGCGCCATCATAGTAACCTGATTGTACCATTACGTTTAAATATGGATTTTGTGCCATGGCCTGTCTTAGGCTTTCACGAGTATTCTCGTCAGAGTTGTCCCAAGGATGCACAGGACCGAACATATTATATTTTACATCGGTCTTAAATTTCAGTTCTTCTTGCAAGTAATAGTTTATTGCTGGGGTAAAACTATGCAGCCAAGAGGTCAACTCAGAATTGTAATCAGGTCGCATGCCCAAAAGCTGCTTATCCATGCCTAAATATCTTGAATCCAATCTTCCAACGGTATAACCGCCTTTTTCCTTTAATAAATTCTTCCAGAAAAAGGAGGTAGGTACAGATAGGTTTTGGTCTATTATATCTTTCGTTTCCAAGCCGGAGTAATAAGACATCTTTTTAGCAATGGTTGTTTTTTCTTGATCAGATATAAATCCTCCTTTTGCCAATGCGGGAATTAAGGTATTAATTGTATAATCTTCGGATTCTGGGAGAATATCCAAAAGGTCTTTCCCTTGTAATTCAGCTGGTAATGCTTTGTGATGCCAAGCCGCAGCCGTAAAATAGGGAAGATTTATAGCTTCTGCTACTGGGCCTTCGTTTCGTAAAATTTTATAATCGGCAGGAGATACTAGAATTACACCGTTTAGGTACATCCATTGCTTATTCTGCAGTTCTAATGAAAGACCCATAACCCTTGGGCCACCATAACTTTCGCCAATTAAATATTTGGGCGAACTCCATCGGTTGTTACGGGTTACAAATGTATTCAGCCATTCTGCCAAATAAGTAATATCCGCGTTGATACCGAAGAATTTTTTACGATCTACTTCATCCCCAGATTCAGGAATTGTTCTAGAATAACCAGTATTTGCAGGATTCACATAGACAATATCCGCAATATCAAGAACTGAAAACGGATTTTCATTAACTCCGTATGGCTGAACTGGATAGCCTTCATCATCGATTTTTAATATTCTTGGACCTGTGTATGCAAGGTGCATCCAAACAGACCCAGAACCTGGTCCGCCATTAAAAGAAATTAATAGTGGTCTAGCAGCGCGATCTTTAATGTTATTTCTTGTGTAATAGGTGTAATGTAATGAAGCAATAGGTTTTGCATTTTCATCCCACACAGGTTGAGTTCCTGTTTGTGCTGTATAAGAAAAAGTTGCGCCATTAATAGTAGCATTATGCTGTGTAGTAATAACGGTGTCAATTGGCAATGTCCTAGACTGTGCCAAGCCGATGGTAGTTATCAAACAAATAGATAATTGTAAAATTTTTTTCATGGTTTTCTAAGGTTCTGTTTTTAAACGAAAATAAGAATATTAAAAGAATTATTTCCTTTAGTGACAGAATGAATTTATGCTAATTAAAAAACATAGAAATTCTATTATATATCGCCAATGCATACGATTATAATTAAAGTTATTAAGTGAAAATATGCCGATTCGATATAAAACTATTGACACATGTTTTGTTTAGAATAGAATAGTTTAAAACCAGTTTTTGTAATTACTGCCCTTAGGATGGTATTTTAACTAATTGATTTTTAAGTAGTAAAGACACATTGTTTATTGCATTACAATTTCTTTAAGATTAAATGATTTTATAGGTTCCTAAAATTTACATCTTAACATTTAGTTAAGCTAAGCGTAAAGCAATGCTAATTTTAATTGAACTTTAAAACAAACAACTCAATCTAGTTTTGCCGAATACATAACCTTAAAACTAAATTGAAAATGAAAAAATCAAAAAACTTACTTTTTAAAACCCTTTTGCTTACCTGTATAGGCGTTGCTATTATTGGTTGTGATCCTGAAGATGGTATTGATGGTCGCGACGGTATTGATGGCGTTGATGGCTCAAATGGTGCAGACGGAGTAAATGGTGAGGACGGAGAAGATTTAATCGCTTCAGAAATAATGTTCGAGAACAAGTCTAATTTGGCACCATTAGTCGCTATGATGCCTCAGTTTAATTATGTTGAAGCATATTCATTAATAAGTTCTTCGGATACTCTTAGCAATGACTTTAAATTGGTTGGAGCTCAAGATGGGGCAGGCTTTTTAAAAGACCCAGAAAGTGATGGATATATTTATGTAGTTAACTCTGAAGATGCTTATGCAGTTTCAAGAATAAAACTGGATGCTAATTTAAATCCGATAAGTGGTGATTGGTTGTTGAATTCTGGTGTTGCAGATTTTGCACGTCAATGTTCAGCAACCATGTGGGAGGCTGAAATTCATGGCGGTGCTTCTGACATATTTCTGTCTGCTTCAGAAAGTATTAATTATGATGTAAAGGCGATTGACCCATACATTGTTACTCCGACACCGACTGCTGATTTTGGTTTAGATGCCTTAGGTGAATTCTCTTGGGAAAATGCAGTTCCATTACCAAAAAATGCATACCCAGGTAAAACCGTAATTATAGGTGGTGATGATGACTCAAGTGGTTCTGAAGGTCAAGTTTCTTTATATTATTCTGAAACCGGTGATGCTGATTTAACTGGTGGTAAAATATATGTTCTGCGTTTCAAACAAATTTCTGACGGACTTGGAGGTGTTATGAATGTTACCGCTTCAACTATTTACAATGAATCGAACTTAGATTTTCAAACTTCTTATGATGTTGAATTTGTTGAAATTGTAGATGGTGCTGATATGACTAAAAATGAAATGGAAGATGCATCTGTAAATGTTTTTGCTTCTGCCTTTATGAGAGTTGAAGATGTTGATTACCAGAAAGGTACTGATGAAATGGGAAGAAATGTATTTTTTGCGGTAACTGGTAGAGGACCAGGCGCTGGCACATATAATGATTGGGGTACAGTTTATAAATTAGAATTGGATGCCGATGCACCTTTATCTGGAAAGTTAACTCAAATTGTGAGCGGAAATACCGATACAAACAATGCAGATGGTAATCTTAGCATGCTTCAGAGTCCAGATAATATCTGTGTTACTGAAAACTTTGTTTATTTTCAAGAAGATCCTAATTCATTTGATAGAGGTCATGCTGCATATATCTATCAATCCGATTTAAATGGTAACAGTATTCGTCCTGTTTTAGAATTAGTTTTAAGATCAGACCTTACTACAGATGGTTCATTAAATGTTGGCGACGGCGATGGTGGTGAATTTGGCGCACTTATAGATATTTCTGATAAGGTTGGTGTACCAGGTACCTTCATATTAAACCTTCAACCTCACTACTGGAAAAACGATTCTTTTAAAGGGCGCGATGGTCATGTCAATACAGATTACGAAGATAATCAAGGTGGGCAAATCGTTATTTTAAAAGGCTTACCGAGATAGTTTAGCTATCAATTTTTTGAAAGGACCTTCATAAATGGTTGAAGGTCCTTTTCTATATTTTAAATAATTAGCATGATAAAAAAGGTAATTTATATAGTTCTAGGTGGATTGATCATGTTTTGTTGTAAACCCAAAACAAAAGAAAAATCAGCAGAAAAAAAAGTAGATATTTTTACCGAGGCACAAGCATATTACGGTAGTAATATGGCTTTGGCTGTGAAGTATTTAGATTCTTTAGCTATGGTTGATGTACATGACCCGAAAGCAAAAACGTACTTTAAACTTGCGAGAAAAGCGTTTAAAAAAGCAGAACCATATGCTTCCTATTTAAAGCCAGAGGTAGGCCATAGAGCTAACGGCCCGGCATTACCAATTTTGACAGAAGACACTCAAAAAATATTGGCCCCAATTGGTTTTCAAAAAATTGAGGAAAGTATTTATGATGGTATTGAAAGTGAAGAAGCCTATGCGCGCGAACTAGAATTAACAAAAGGTTTGTTAGTCGTTTTAAGAGAATACATACCACAGCGCCCTATTACTCCGCAACGATTTTTTATTGCTACTCACCAACAACTAATGCGAATACTAAGTTTAGGTATATCTGGTTTTGATACTCCTGTTAGTGAACTCGGATTAGTAGAAACTAAAACGTCTCTGTTTAGTTTATTGGAGGTGTATGATATGAGTATTAAAAAATTGATTACCGTAGCAAACCCTCAATTGGATAAGGAGTTTAGGCAACATATTAAATTGGCCGTCGATTTTATTGGAGAGCAGCCAAACTTTGAAACGTTTAATCGCTTTGTTTTCATTAAGGATTATTTAAACCCGATAACGCGTAATTGGGTAGCTATTAGAAAAGCATCCGATTTATGGAAGCCGGTAGATAATTATCCTTTTAATTTTGATGCTCCTACCTTCTTTGAATCGAATTCGTTTAACACCAACTACTTTGTACCAGCAAACAATAGAAATCCATCCGAAAAACAAATTACCTTAGGTAAGAAATTGTTTTTTGATAAAAATTTATCAAAGAATGGCACTATGGCTTGTGTTACATGTCATAACCCAAATAAAGGCTGGGCAGATGGTTTGTCATTAAATATAGATAACGAGGGAAATCATTTGGAACGAAACACACCTACATTGATTAATGCGACCTTTCAAAAGAGTCAATTTTGGGATGGTAGATCACCAGATTTAATTTCTCAAATATCTTCTGTATTTAATAATGATAAAGAATTTAATAGCTCTGTACATCAATTTTCTTCAGATATTCTAATTGATTCAACCTACAATCAATTATTTAATGAAGCTTATGGAGGTGTTTCTGCAAAGAATACTGAAATTATAAAAGCAATTTCTTCATATATAGCCACACTAAATGGTTTCGATTCAAAATTTGATAAGAATATTAGGGGAGAAGTAGATTCGTATACAGAGCAAGAAGAATTAGGATTTAATTTATTTATGGGAAAAGCTCTTTGTGCTACATGTCATTTTATGCCCTTAACTAACGGTACTGTACCGCCATTTTTTGCGGAACATGAGAAGGAGGTGATTGGCGTACCAGCAAATAACAAAAATCTAAAGTTGGATGATGACGAAGGCTTTTTTCAAATATCTAAAAAAGATTTGCAAAAAGGGATGTTTAAAACTCCGACAGTTCGTAATGTAGCAGTTACTGCGCCATATATGCATAATGGAATTTATAAAACTCTTGAAGAGGTTGTGAATTTTTATAATCTAGGGGGTGGGGCAGGTTTAGGTTTTGATTTACCACATCAAACATTACCGTTTGATAAGCTAGAACTTTCTTTGAATGAAGAGAATGCGTTAATTGCCTTTATGAAAACCCTAACGGACGTACCGACTGGGTTAATTGATTAAAATTTTTCGAATACACCAAGACCAAATAATGCAAAATCATATTTAACTGGATCCATTGGGTCCAGTTTTCTTAAGTTTTTATCCAGTTCGGCTAATGCTTTGGCATCATTTTGCTTTCGTTTTAAAAGGCCTAATTTTCGGGCTACATTTCCTGAATGTACATCTAATGGGCATGATAATTTTGAAGGAACAATATTTTTCCATAGGCCAAAATCTACATTGGTCTTGGCATCTCTTACCATCCAACGTAAAAACATATTTATTCTTTTTGCGGCAGAACCTTTTAAAGGGTCAGAAACATGTTTGGTAGTTCGCTGTTCAAAAGGTAATTCAAAAAACAATTCTTTAAACTTAGATATAGTGGGCTGTAAGGTGGCTTTACCTTGAAATTTTGTAAAAATACCTTCAAGTCCATCATGTTGAGTGTAAATGTTATTCAGGCTTTGAATAAAATATTTTAAGTCTATGCCATTGAAAGTTCTGTGAACAAAATTTTCCAAGTTATCTAAATCATCATCGGTATAATTTATAATAAATTCATGAGGACTATGCCCCATTAATTCCATTAATTTGTGAGCATTATTGATGATACTTTTTCTATTTCCCCAAGCTATAGTGGCAGTTAAAAAGGCACTAATTTCTATATCCTCTTTTTTAATAAATAGGTGTGGTATTTGAATGGGGTCTGTCTCTAAAAATTGAGGGTTATTGTATTGAATAACCTTTTCATCTAGAAATACTTTTAATTCAAGTTTTGTCATTCTATTGGAATATCTAATAGCTTTACCAGTAATAAAGGGATTATTAGTGCCATGTTGTAACAGGCATGAAGTGCCATTGACCAAATTAATCCAAATTTCACACGAATATATCCTAGTATGAAACCTACACTAATCTGTGGCGCAACCAGTAAAGGAGAAAGTAATAATACCTGAGTGGTCAATTCAAAATTGCTAATATGTACCAGACCAAAGGCAATTGTAAATATGTATAAAACAATAGGAAAATACTCAGAATTTTTAAAGAATAGTAAAGGACCTCTAAAAATTAATTCTTCAAGAAAAGGAGCAAGTATAACAACTAAGACAAAGATTTTAATTTCTGAATTATTATCGAATAAATCATCAATGGCATGCTTACCTACCTCAATATTAAATATGTTTTGAATTACACTCGCTATAATTAGCAAAAGAATACTTGAGCCAAGTGCCAAAACTAATAGTTTAGTAAATAACCTCAATTTATCTGAGGCATTGGAATTCACATCTTGCTCATAAATAGGTTTCTTAGCGAATGCTATAAGTTCTTCAAGCATACAATTTTCGTTATGCTTCTATTATTGCTTTATCTACAATTTTGCCATCTACCATGGTTAATTTACGATCTGCCATTTCAGCTAGTTCTTCATTATGGGTAACAATAACAAAAGTCTGTCCGAATTTTTCTCTTAAATCAAAAAATAATTTATGAAGATTATCTGCACTTTCAGAATCTAGATTACCGCTTGGTTCATCTGCAAAAATTATAGAAGGGTTGTTTATTAATGCACGAGCAACAGCTACACGTTGTTGTTCTCCTCCTGATAATTCTGAGGGCTTATGATTATATCGGTGAGATAACCCCAAAAAATCTAAAAGTTCTTTAGCTTTTTTTTCAGCGTCAGATTTAGGTGTTTTTTTAATGAATGCAGGTAAGCAAACATTTTCTATTGCTGTAAATTCTGGAAGTAATTGATGAAATTGAAATATAAAACCAATGTGTTCATTTCTAAACTTGGCTAAATCTTTATCACTAAGGTTAGTGGTTTCAATATTATTAATTAATAATGTACTATCACTTTTATTTGATTGAACATCCAAGGTGCCAAGAATTTGTAATAAAGTAGTTTTGCCTGCTCCAGAAGCCCCAACAATAGAAACGATTTCTCCCTTTTTAATATGAAGGTCTACGCCCTTTAATACTTCTAACTTGCCGTAATACTTATGAATGTTAGAAGCTTTTATCATTTGAAATGGATTGTGTTATTTTAATTTATTGATATCTTCAAAATTAATGAAAAAGGAGCATGGTAAAAATAGTATTCAGGTTTTACTTTATAGATGGAATTTTAAAATGCATGTAAAATTCAAATTAAGTAGTTTTGCTTTTCGTATTTATGATAATTTTAATGTTGTTGATAAAAGAAAACATTAATTTTGTTGAAGATAATTATGAATATATTAAACATAAAATAAAGAGTATGTCCCCGTATAGAAATTTAGAAGAATACAATCTTGAGATTACCGATGAAGTTAAAAGTAGATATTCTTCAATTATTGCTGAGATTGGCGAAGATGTTGGTAGAGAGGGATTAGTGAAAACACCAGAACGAGCAGCCAAAGCAATGCTTTTTTTAACCCAAGGGTACCAACAAGACGCCGTTGAGATATTAAAAGGGGCAATGTTCAAAGAGTCTTATGATGAGATGGTTATTATAAAGGACATTGAACTTTATTCTTTATGCGAACATCACATGCTTCCTTTTTTCGGTAAAGCACATATTGCTTACATTCCTAATGGTCATATCGTTGGTCTTAGTAAAATACCACGTGTGGTTGATGTTTTTGCAAGAAGACTACAGGTGCAAGAACGATTAACCCATGATATTTTAGAATGTATTAATAATACATTAAAACCCAAGGGTGTTGCAGTTGTCATTGAAGCTTCGCACATGTGTATGATGATGCGTGGGGTTCAAAAACAAAACTCCGTAACTACTACTTCTGGTTTTAGGGGTCAGTTCGAGAAAATTGAGACAAGAAATGAATTTCTTAAATTAATTAGTTCCAAACTTTCTTAAAACAGACCATATTTAGTAATTATTTATTTTAAAATTTTGGCATCTTTGTTGTATTCCAATTAAAGAATTACTAATTTTTAAGTATGTCAATTTTAATGAATAAAAAATATAAGCAACTTTTAATGGGGTTGCTTTTTGATGGGATAGGTATGTTATCATTTGTTATACCATTTGTAGGTGAATTTTCAGACATTGTTTGGGCACCACTTTCTGGTTGGCTAATGACCAGAATGTATAAAGGCAAAGTAGGGAAGGCTGCTGGTATATTTACGTTCGTAGAAGAAATCATTCCAGGTTTTGACATTATACCGTCTTTTACCTTAATGTGGTTATATACCTATGTTTTTAAAGTGGCCAAAAAAGAGCAGACCATTGAAGTTTAAATAACCCAGATTTTCTTACCAAATAACTTAACTTTATCTCAAATCTAGTACGTTTTGAAGAGAAGAAGTTTTGTTACAAAATCTGGTTTAAGTACACTAGCCACTTTACTTGGCGTTGATATTGTTTATAAAGAGTTGATGCCCAAGGGGTATACTCCGGTAGCACTACAGGAAATAGACCCATTTGCCTTATTTAAAAAAGATGAAGCAATGGTCGTTTTAAACGATAAACCTTGGAATATGGAGGCACAAGCACATCTATTAAATGATCGTGTTACCCCAAATAAATTCATGTTCATTCGTAATAATGGACTACTACCCGAAAACATTGATGAGAAGAATTGGAAACTTAATATTGAAGGTGAGTCGGTAGTTTCACCAAAAACCTATTCGCTTTCTGATTTAAAAACCAAGTTTAAACAGTATACCTACCAGCTTACCTTAGAATGCGGTGGTAACGGAAGAAGTGAATTCAATCCGCCAGCGAAAGGTAATCAATGGACCATTGGTGCAGTCTCAAGTGCTGAATGGACAGGGGTTCGACTTAAGGATGTTTTAGCTGATGCTGGATTTAAGGATGATGCAGTTTACATTGGATATCACGCTGCAGATATGCATTTGAGTAGAAATCCTACTAAAGAACCTATTTCAAGAGGAGTACCTATTTCTAAGGGATTACAAGATGAAACATTACTGGCCTTCTCTATGAATGGTGAAGCTATACCCTTAGTGCACGGTTTTCCATTACGATTAGTTTGTGGCGGTTGGCCAGCTTCAACTTCGGGTAAATGGTTACACACTATTAGTATTAGAAATAAGGTGCATGATGGTGAAAAAATGCAAGGAAGTTCTTACCGCGTACCTTGTGAAACTGTAGCGCCTGGGGAAACTGTTGCAGATGAAGATATGTGTATCATTGAATCTATGCCTGTAAAATCATTAATTACATATCCAAAATCGGGAGCAATAATTAATGAAGGAAAAACAGTGAAAATAAACGGGCACGCATGGGCGGGTGAATTAGAGATAAAAATGATGGAGTACTCTATTGATTATGGAACTTCTTGGAAATCTGCCGCAATAGAAAAGGCTAAGAATAGATTGGCTTGGCAACATTTTAATGCAACAGTATCTTTCCCAAAAAAAGGCTATTATGAGATTTGGGCTAGAGCCACTGATTCTAACGGTAATAAGCAACCAATGGTTTTACCAGGGTGGAATCCTAAAGGTTATTTGAATAATGCCTGTCATAGAATTGCTATAAAAGTCGTGTAATGCAAGAGAAGGAAAATAACGATGGTATCGTTTTTAAGCCCATATTTAAGGTCGTGTTATTGATTTTCACAAGCTTCATCATATTTGGGGCTTTAGCTATTGTTTTCTTTGGACCAAGACAATCTGAAGTTGAACTAGGCGAAGAAGATTCAGAATTAATTGAAAATGGTATTCATATTCGAACTGGTTTGGTTGAAGCTGACGGATTACAAACAGTGATAACGAATTGTACTACGTGTCATTCATCTAAGCTGATTATTCAAAATAGAATGGGAGAGGAGCAATGGGATGCAACCATACGATGGATGCAGAAAACTCAGGGATTATGGCCATTAGGTGAAAACCAAAAAGTGATTGTAGATTATTTGACGAAAAATTATCCTGTGTTAGAAAAAGGAAGAAGGCCTCCGTTGACTGATATTGACTGGTATCCATTAGAGGGTAATTGATTTATATATTAAAAACAGCCCCATATATTTTTTAAAATATATGGGGCTGTTAACATCATACCTTACTATTATAGAGGTATGCTAACTCCAAGATTAATATTTCTTCCAATATTTGAAATGCCATCACTCTTTAGTCTCGACAAGTGTGAAATATATTCTTTGTCTAAAACATTATTGGCACTTAATTTAAAATCAATTGGTTGATTGGAAATTGTAACAGTAGCCCCCAATCCTAAATTTAATAGCGAATACCCATTTGTAGTAGTTTCAAAATTACTTACTTTATTTTGGGCGAAATACGATTTCAAAGTCAGAAAACCATAGCCGTTAGCAAAGTCTTTATTTATCTTACTAAATTCAAATCTTAAGGTATTAGCCCAATTGTTTGCTGGTATTAAAGGTAAATTACCATCGTTCTTCAACTGACCGGTTACGGTAGAAAAATTACTTTCCATATGCAGCCAATCTAATGGGTGTGGATGATAATGTAGACCAGCTTCGCCACCAAACAAATTCGCATCTTGTTGTTGGTAAAGATATACGGCATTACCATCTATAGCAGTACCATTTGGTTCTAAATAAATATAATCTGAAATGGAATTATAGAACCCATTTACATAAAATTCAAAATGCTCATTCTTAAATTCTAATGATAAATCTGTTTGTACATTTCTTTCATTATTTAAATCGGCATTTCCAATTTCATATCTATTTGTTCCTTCATGTGCACCATTTGAAGTTAACTCGGCCAAGTTAGGTGCTCTAAATCCTGAGGCGATATTTAAACGGGTTATAAGATTTTCAGAAACATCTACCTTATAACCTGCAGCGATATTAAAACTATTGAAATTTCTATCTATAGCTTCAATATAGTTTTGATCACCAACAAGGCCATTTTCATCTGAATCAATAGTTCTTTTATCATAGCGTACTCCAAGTTGTACATCACTTTTGTTCAAATGAATATGTGATGTAACTAAAAGCCCGATATCGTTGGTTGTAGCATCAGGTATTAAAATCTCTTCACCAAAGTTACTGTTGTTTTGGTTCATTCCCTGTAATCCGATAATTGTCTCAACAGCTCCTATTTTAGCCAAATTGTATTGAAGGTTGTAACTAAAAGTTTCTAGTTTCATGTCTAAAGCGGGCGGTTCTCCTTCTTCATGTTCCTCTTCTTCCAAAATCACTTCCGCACCATGTTCATGGTCTTCAAATTCTTTTCTATCATTTCTAGTAAAGCCAATAATAGCTTGAAGGCTAGAATTGTTAAAATAGATATTTGATTTCGAACTTAAGATATGACTAGTAATATCTTGAAAGGGTTCTATGGCAGAGCGCTCGGTTGATTGATCTCCTATTTCTTCGGGTATACCCAATTCAGAATTATTATAATTGTAGCGTAACTCAGTTTTAAAATTAGTGAGTTGATATACTAATCCGGTTTTTAAATCTTTTTCGCTAAATCTAGAATTTGTTACTCGTTCATTATTTCCAGTTTTATAATCTACATGTGAACTTCCACCTAAGCGAACTAAGAATTTTAATTTTTCAGAAGACGCTTTGAATCCACCATTTCCATTTAAGCCTTCGGTATTGGTGAAATAATTTAAGTTTATATCACCCTCTACTTCATTGGAGTTGGCAAATTTTTCAGGGTTTAAATATAGTACACCACCAAGGGCATCAGAACCATATAACAAAGATGCTGGCCCTTTTATAACTTCAACACTTTCTATACCTGCATCACTAATTCCTAATCCGTGTTCATCACCAAATTGTTGGTTTTCTAAGCGTATGCCTTGAGTGTAGGTCAAAACTCTATTAGAGCTTAGGCCACGTATAACAGGTTTTCCTATTCCGACTCCGGTAGAAACACTTTCTACACCAGGAATATTGGTAATACCTTCAGATAAATTTACAGCTCCTGCAGATTTTAAATCCTTTATACTAGTCCTTTCTACTTTCATAACATTCTCTCGTTGTAATTTGTGAAAGGGAGTAGAAACAATAACCTCTTCCATTTCAATGGCACTAGGCATAAGATCAAGTGATAATTGGGTGGTAGGCTCTAAAAGATCAACAGTTTGTGAATAGGTTTGAAAACCTATATATGAAATAACGATTTTAAACTTTCCAGACGGTAAATTGTTAATTTCAAAGAATCCATCAGCATTGGTAACTGTACCTTTTTCTAATTGAGGAAAATATATGGATACTTGTTCTAAAGGAGTTTGGTCCTCTTTATTTGTGATGTTACCTTTTAATGTGTTTTGGGCAAATGTAAACTGTACGAACAATGCCAATAGCATTGTTATATAAATATTTTTCATATAAAATTGTATTAAGATTTTTAGACTTTAGCTTGTAATAAATAATTAACAAGAAGGAGGTCCTCTTAATACAAAATGAAGTTGTTGATACTTACTTAAAAAGTAGTAGTTGTTTATAATAGCTTCAGTAATAGGAGCTAATTCAATAAACTGCGGGTAATCGAATTCTGGATAATAAAAAGAAGATAAATGATAGTGCTCAAAATCACAATCGAATTCAACAGCATGAACATGTAATTCTTTAGAAATGCAGTGAAACTCTTTATGTTCGTTTAAAGCATGTGATATTTTCACAAAATAAGGCCCCAATAGACTTGCCATTAAAATTACGGCAACTATCGGATATACTATTTTGTCTTTCACAAAACTCATACTTACAAATCTAACGAATGCAAGTAGGTATAAACTGTTAAAGAAGTATTAAATTAACTAAGAAAAAACCCAAGGCCAATTCTCTTGAGCATCTTTTTTTCAAAGCCCCAAAAGAATTTAAATTGACCAAATAGCCAACCATACATAACCAGTAGAATTTGGTAAATTGGAAAAATCAATAGAATTCTTAAAAGCCAATACAAAGTACCACCCCACCAAGTTTCAGGAAAATTTGCTTGTTGTAATCCTATAAAGGTTAAAAATGGTTTTGCAGCAAAAACAGAGGAAGAACCAGTTATCGAAAAAACGAAGAAAATGATTATTAATTGAAAATTGCTGGAAACACCCCAGCGTTCTTTTAATCTTTGCATAATAACTATTAAAGCGCGTAAATATACTTTTTATATGCGTGGTATAAAAGGACCTAATCGTTGATTGTACTTTCTTTGAAAATAGATGAAGTAATTATAGAGTTTATAATTTACTTCATAGCCGTAATCTATATTTTGCGAATAGTCAATCTGAAGCTCATATAAATTCGGGTTATACCGCATAGGTTGTAAAACTCTTTGGTTCCATTCTAATACCATTAAATAATTTCGATTTTCGAGAAAACTTTGAGAATAATAACCTTCAGGTTTGGCTATAGAGTTGAGCCAAGTATAAAACCCTGGTTCAATGATGATAATTTCATATTCAGTTTTGTCACTCGAAATAGTTATAGTATCACCTTTAACTTGTTCAAAAGCTTTTTTTTCAGCATTTGAAATTGATAATGATTCCTTTGATGACCCACAGTTTATTAAGATTATGGCAAAAATAAGGATGATAATGAAATTAAGTAGGGCAGATTTATTCTTTCTTTTTTTCATGAAATATAAGATACAAAAAAGCCGCTTGCGGTAGCAAACGGCTTATGTTAAATTGTAAAAATCGATTTATTTACCGAATAGACCTCCTAATAAGCCTCCTAAACCACCTGATTTTTTGTTTGATCCCATTACCATACCAGCAACATCATCTAAAATACTACCATCGCCATCAGCATCTAATAGTGTAGTGATTAAGTTTTGGTTTTCTTGTGGTTGACCACCTAACATGCTTCCTAATAAAGCATTCATGCCAGATCCGTCACTTACATTGCTCTGAGCTGTTTGTTTACCAAGGTACCCCATTACAATAGGAGCAGCGATTTTCAATATTTGAGCTACAGTACCAGCATCTAAGCCTGATTTTTGACTTAATGCATTTTCTACTTGAGGTTGTTTGTTGCCAAAAACGTGACCTAAAATGCCAGCGCCATCAGATATTACACTGTCATCAACACCACCGCCGAAAAGACCGCCTATGTTGTCTAAAATTCCTCCACTATGATTGTTTGATAATGCGCTCATTAGTCCTTGAGCACCCTCGGGGGTAGAAACGTTTTTTTTCATTGCACCCAATATTAGTGGCATAGCCATACTAAGTACATTTGCGGTTTTATCTTCAGGTTGATTTGTCTGTCCTGCTACTCCGCTAATTAATTGTTGCCCCATTGGGCTATTCAATAAATCTAATAATCCTGCCATTATAATAGTTAATTTAATGTTTATGCCGAAAAATACAAAAAGAGTTACTAAAATAAGTTTTTAAGTAATTATTTTAATAATGTTATTATTTGATTGGCCAATTCAGACCCAATTCTCTCTTGTGCCTCTAATGTGGCAGCACCAATATGAGGAGAAAGTGAAATGCTAGGATGCATGAGAATTTTCATTTCAGGTCTTGGTTCTGACTCATAGACATCAAGGCCGGCAAAAGACACCGTACCATTTTCAAGTGCTTCTACTAACGCAACTTCATCGATTACACCACCACGAGCAGCATTTACAATGCCCACGCCTTTTTTCATTTGTGATAATTCTTCTTTGCCAATAACATAGCTTTGCTGATCAGGTATGTGTAATGAAATATAATCAGAATTTTTTATCAATTCAGACTTTTTAGTACTCTTCAGTGCGAAGGTTACTTTTTGTCCATCAAAAAATGTTAGTTCAATAGTTGCATTCTCTACCTCAGGGTCACAATAGACAACATTCATACCTACACCTATGGCAAGTTTTGCAGTAGCTTGACCTATATTTCCAAAACCAAAAATACCAAGAGTTTTGCCTCTTAGTTCGGTACCTTTTGAATAGGACTTTTTTAATTCTTTAAAATTACTGTCACCTTCTAATGGCATATTTCTATTGGCATCATATAAAAAACGAACACCTCCGAAAAGATGAGCGAATACTAATTCGGCAACTGACTCTGATGATGCTGCAGGAGTATTGATAACATGAATATTCTTAGACTTTGCATAGGCAACATCTATGTTATCCATACCAACACCACCACGGCCAATAAGTTTTAATGTAGAACAAGCGTCAATTAATTCTTTTCTAACTTTAGTTGCGCTACGAACTAATAAAGCATCTATTTTATGCTCATTTATATAATTGGCTAATTGTTCTTGTGCTACAGTAGTTGTTAATACCTCAAATCCGGCTTTTTCCATTTTGGCAATGCCATTTATAGAAATACCATCATTAGCTAAAATCTTCATAGTATACTTCTTGTTTAATGATTGAATGAAATGCTTATTACGTTGAATAACACTTTTGTTAATTATCCTTTTCTTTCCATTTCACTCATTACGTCTACCAATGCACCTACGCTTTCTAAAGAAAGAGCATTGTACATGCTAGCTCTATACCCACCAACCGAACGGTGACCGTTTAGTCCAATAATACCTGCTTCCTTTAACATGTTTTCAAAAGTGGATTTTAAGCTTTCATCAGTTAAGTTAAAAGTCGCGTTCATTAGTGAACGATCTTCAATATTGGCATATCCTTCAAAAACAGGATTTAAATCTATTTCTGAATATAATAATCTGGCTTTCTTTTCATTAATTTCCTCAATTGCAGCAATACCACCAAGATTCTTAAGCCATTCTAATGTTAACATTGAAGTGTAAACAGGGAAAACAGGAGGCGTATTAAACATACTGTCTTTGCTGATATGTACTTGATAATCTAACATCGAAGGAATTTTTCTTGATACTTTTCCTAAGATATCTTCTTTTATTACAACTAAAGTTGCGCCTGCAGGCCCCATATTCTTTTGAGCGCCAGCATATATTAAATCGAATTGAGAGAAATCTAAACTTCTAGAAAATATATCTGAACTCATGTCGCACACTAATGGGGCGTCAGTTTTTGGAAATTTCTTGAATTGAGTTCCATAAATGGTATTATTCGACGTAATATGTAAATAATCAAGTCCGGTAGGTACTGAATACCCCTTTGGAATATAATTAAAATCTTCATCTTTAGATGAACCAACCTCAACAACCTCACCAAATAATTTAGCTTCTTTAATTGCCTTGTCACTCCAAGTACCTGTATTTAAATAACCTGCCTTTTTTTCTAAAAGATTATAAGCTACCATTAAAAATTCAAGACTGGCGCCACCATGTAAAAAAAGGGCTTTATAACCTTTGTCGGTTAAATCAAGTAATTCTAAGGCTAATGACCTAGCATTTTCCATTACAGCTACAAAATCTTTACTTCTGTGTGAAATTTCGATAAGTGAAAGTCCAGAGCCATTGAAGTCAATAACAGCTTCAGAAGCCTTTAACAATACTTCTTTCGGTAATATACAAGGGCCTGCGCTAAAATTATGCTTTTTCATTTTGATTGTAATTTAAGGATGCAAATGTCAGGATTTTTTGAAGAATTTACGATACTGAAAGGTATTTAATTCTATGATGTTCCTAAAAGGAAATTAACTGTATCAATTCCATCAGCATAATCACCTAAAGATGGTTTTTGTGTTTGTCCAAATGAAATTTCGTCAGCTATAAAACCTGAAGAAACAATACATTGAATTTTATCTTCTTCTAGCTTTAATTTTGTTTTTAATTCTTCAGAATTGTTATAAAACTCATAGAAAAGTGATGCGATAGGGGAGCCGTAGCTATTTTCTTCCTTTAAAATAAGAAAGCCATTATCCAATATTTTAAATTCGCTCATGAGATAAACAGCCTTATTGTAATCATAATTGTTAGCATATTTATTATGATTTATAATGTGGTTATACGGAAACATTGCCTTGAAAAAAGTATCAATGTCATAATTGGTGGGAATGAATATTTTAGAGACACTTCTGCAGCCTAAGCCGAAATATCTAAAAATATCTTCACCTAAAGCGGTTAGCTCTTCTTTCGATTCATTTCCATTCAACACTGCAACAGAATTTCTATTTTTTCTAATAATATGCGGTTTTTCGCCAAAATAGTATTCAAAATACCTTGCTGTATTATTACTACCTGTGGCAATAACAGCGTCATAATGTTCAAGCTTTTCTTTTGTGAACATCACCCTTTCTTCAAAAAATGGCTCTATGCTTTTGAGATAATCAATTA
This sequence comes from Maribacter orientalis, assembly GCF_900109345.1. Taxonomy (GTDB): domain Bacteria; phylum Bacteroidota; class Bacteroidia; order Flavobacteriales; family Flavobacteriaceae; genus Maribacter; species Maribacter orientalis. Next base: position 112,900 of record NZ_FNZN01000007.1, on the reverse strand, counting down.
TTAGGGGAATTAATTTTTGATCATTACTTGATAGTTTTACCAATGCTTTATTACCCGTAATTAACACGCATAATAAATCATGAAACCCAACTAGTGGAATGTTGCCTGCCATAATTAGGGCAACTACCTTTTCTTTATTACTGGTTAATTCATAATTTTTTAACCAAGCTTCGAGATTTTTTCTAGTCAATAAATTTCCCCATTCTTGAAATGCATGAATGCAATTCTCTTCTGAGAACCACCCATTATAATGTTGGGCCATTTCAATTTCAGTCTTAAATGAATCAGTCCATTCATCATTTAAATGTTCGGAATTGTTATCTGATGTAATAAATTCACAAAATGATCTTAGAAAATCTCCAAGTTTAACAAAAGCTTCTATAGTAAGGTTGTGATGGGTCATTATATTTGTATACTCAATTAGTAGGGATTACCTTTGTGCAAAAATAAGCATGCCCGTTCTTTTTTGGGCATTTTAATGAAGAAGAAATTATGGCAATTATAATAACTGATGAATGTATCAATTGTGGGGCCTGTGAGCCAGAATGTCCGAATACAGCAATTTACGAAGGTGCAGATGAATGGCGTTACAGCGATGGCACATCATTAACAGGTAAAGTTGTTTTGCCTAGCGGTAAAGAAGTAAATGCAGATGAAGTTCAGGTGCCAATTAGTGATGAAGTTTACTATATAGCCCCAGATAAATGTACAGAGTGCGTGGGTTTTCATGAAGAGCCGCAATGTGCTGCTGTATGCCCGGTTGACTGTTGTGTGCCTGATGATGATCATGTAGAATCGGAGGAAGTGCTTTTAGCTAAGCAACGCTTTATGCATCCTGAATAAGGAGTATTTGATTTCTATATTTTTTGGCAGACATATAAATTCGTATCAAAAGCATAAGTTTCTCTATCGATAATTTCTAAAATTTTAAATCCGGAATGCTGTAATGCTTCGGTAACTTCTTTTATGGTGAAAACTCTAAATAGAGTTGAGTCTTCGCCCAATTCCATTCTTTTGATATCTTTTAATTGGTAATAGCTAGATTTCCAGTCAATTAAATGATAATTATTGTTTTTATTTTTAACCCAATAAGAATCTCTTTCAAATTGTTTATTATTATAGGTTGATTTATGTACTACACTGCTATTCTTTAGAATATATGTTATAAATAACTCGGCATTGATACAATCAAAAATGAAAAGGCCTTTATCTTCAAGTGCAGTGTGTACAGATTTAAAAGTTTGTATTAAATCTATATTATCAAGTAAATAGCTTGTAGATCTGCCTGTAATAAGTATAGTGTCAAAGTGTTTGACAAAATTTAGATGCCGCATATCGCCTTGGATAAAATATCCTTCAGGAAATTTTTTCTTTGCAATTTTGAGCATCGATTCACTAAAATCTAAGCCAACATACGTGCTAAAATCTGAAGTAAATGATTTTGCTAAATTACCTGTGCCACACGCAATTTCTAATATTCGGTTAGAATTATAGTCAAGACACAAATTCTTATAAAATTCGTATTCAGCACGATAATCAATAAAACCTTGATAAATTTCATCGTAAACCCGTGCTAGGTTTTCATTATATAACTCGCCCATATCACAAAAAAAAGCTACCTAAATATAGGTAGCTTTTAACTATTAAAATGATTTTAAATTAGAACTTATAGTTCAACGATAAGTTGAACATAGTACCTAATTGGCTAAAATGATAACCATCATACGTCATTTGAGAATAACGTTGGTTGAAAGTAATTAAGTTAGACTGGTTTTGTGTCTGTGCTGCATCGGCCAATATAGCGTCACCTGCTGCATTTTTAGATTGGAAACTCCATTCAGGTAAAACATTCAATATATTATTGATGTTTAATGCTAATGTTAACTTATCTGTCGCACTAAAGTTAACACCTAAGTCTGTAACAATTTTTGGAGTAAACTCTGTAAATAAATTGTTATCCAAACCTTGTTGTTGGAATGTTGTTTTTCCGAAATAGGTATTATTCAATGAAAAACCGAACTTTTTGATGTCGTAGTTCGCCCCTAAAATCCATTTTGTTTTAGGACGTGAAGTAAAAAACAAAGCTTCTTGAGTATCATTAACTACAGACTGCCCAGCTTGCTCTATAAGGGCTGTATTCTTAACGGCACCATCACGTTCGTTTTGAATGGTATAGTTTCCAGATAAATTTAAATCAAGGTTACCTTGACCAAGCAAAATACCTCTATAGGCAAGAACCACATCAATACCAGATGTTTTCGTGTCGATAGCATTCGAAAAGAAACTTACATCGCTTAGGTTGTTATTTGCTAAAAGGATATCTAACGGATTTGTAGGGTCGCCACTTGGACCAATTTCTGTTCCTAATACAATACGATCCTTAACAGCAATATTGTAATAATCGAAAGTATAGCTGAATTGGTTTGCAATTTTACCGCCAAAACCAACGGTAAAGTTAGTAGAGGTTTCAGCATCTAAAGGATCAATACCTAATAATTTCGCTTGCGTTGAAACATTGTTAATTAAACCACCTACTTGAATACCTTGACCTGGTATAAAGCTATATTGAGCTTTTTGTGTATAAATTTGGTGCAGGGTAGGAGCTCTAAAGCCTGAAGAAATAGAACCTCTTAAAGTAAATTCGTCACTAACTTTATAGCGTGAACTAAATTTGTAAACAAAAGCATTACCAAAATCAGAGTAGTTTTCTGTTCTTACGGTTCCGCTCAATAAGAATGCGTCTGATACATCATAATCTAAACTAAAGTAACCTCCAATATTATATCGGTTGAATTTACCTGAATTTTGAGGAGAAGCACCTGCAAATGAATCTGCGCCACCACCGTCATAAGAAGCTAGTTCACCTTCAATAACTTCAAAAGTTTCTGTTCTAAACTCTGCACCCACACCAATACTAACCTTATCAGAAAGTATTCTAGAGATATCAATATTACCTACATTGTGCGTAAACTTAGTTCCCCCTGGATCAAATGATTGCTGACTATTTTCTCTATATAGTTCAGAACCTTCAGAAATTTCACCATCATCAACAGAACCGTTACCATTTGCATCTATAAAGGTAGACGGAGTGTAAACAATGTTTCTGTTATGCGTTTGATTTACTTTGTACGTCTGAGTGTTTCCACCAGTTGTAAAACTAGCATCAATATTCCAATCGTTAATCGTTGATTTAAAACCTACTGTACCATTATAATCACTTAACTCACCTTCAAAGGTAGGAACGTAACCATCGTAACCACCAGCAGTATTAGGGTTTTCTCCAGGGAAAAAATCAGCTAAATATGGAAAGTCATCTACTGTTCTCCAGTAAGGAGTTCTGTAGTTAGCAAAACTATTTACCGATTTGTATACATAGGCTGCATTTGCGTACATAGAAGTATTTTCACTTAAATCATAACCTAAATTAACAGAAAATTTAGCTGCTGCAGTTTCAGGGGATCCATTTATGTTTCCTGCATCCGGTTTTCTAGATAAAAACTCTTGTACATCTGCAATATCAGCACCAAAATCTGCGGCTTCACCCGCTGCATTCACCGTACCTGGTCTATTAGATTGATTTACTTTTGAAAGGTCTACGGTATAATTAACAAAACCTTTGTCTTCACCAATAGAAGATCCATTATTTAAAGCGACACCAAACATTTCGCCATCACCTTCTGAGGTGATACCAGTTCTAACTGTTGCTGAACCTTCATTCGGCGAATCCTTAAGAATAATGTTCATTACCCCTGCTATGGCATCAGAACCATATTGGGCAGATGCTCCATCTCTAAGAATTTCAACTCTTTTAATTGCATCTGTTGGTATTGCAGAAATATCTGCACCAGTTTCACCACGTCCTGGTGATGTTTGAGTATATAATAAAGCACTTAAGTTTTTACGTTTTCCGTTAATCAAAATTAACGTCCTACTAGGTCCCATGTTTCTAATTTCATACGGATCTAATAAAGAGGTCGCATCGTTTACTGGAGTTTGAACCGTGTTAAATGAAGGAATTCTATATTGTAAGGCTTTATCAAAAGTAACCTGACCTGTAGAAGTAAGGTCTTTAGCACCAATAACATCAACAGGTAATGGTGTGTCAGCATTACTTCTTGGTGCTGTACGAGAACCAACAACAATAAACTCGTCTAATTGCATGCCTTCAGATAACTGAACATTTATAACGTTCTTGCCAGAAGTAGATACTTCTTGAGTAGCGAAACCAATATAGCTAAACACTAATTTTGTGTCATCGGTAACATCTATTGAATAATTACCATCAAAATCTGAAGTAGTACCATTGGTTGTTCCTTTTTCAATAATATTTACTCCTGCTAAAGGCATTCCAGAGTCGTCTGTAACCTTACCAGAAATACTATTTTGAATTACCTCGTTTAGGGTTAAGGCGGTAATACCATTATTAGCAGAATTTACTTTTAAAACTTTCGCTCGTTCAGCCTTCTTATGGTAAACCACATAATATTTGTTACCTAAATATTCAAAATCAAAACTAGTTTTACGTTCCAATTCGTTGATAATCTTATCCAAAACAGGGAATTCATATTCCGCAGGGTTTAGACTAGTAGTAGCAACGAGATTTGGATTATAGGTGAAAAACACTTCGTGCTTTGCACTGATTTCATTTAGAAACTCACTTAGAGTCACCTCTTTTTTTAGTTCATTAGCTGCCATGTTACTGGTGATGCTCGAAAAAAGCATTACTGCAAGCAGCAATCTCATTAGTTTGTTCGTTTTCATAAATAAATAGTTTAGTTAATAAATTGGGTTCTCTTGTACTTGTAAAATATTCCCTTTGTTAATGATTCTAGTTCCAGTCGCCTTTTCAATGGCTGCAATACATATTTTTAAATTTTGATTGGGGATACCTCCTGATATGGGTATATCTTTTAAATGATTAGATGAATATCTAACTTCAAGGCCATAAGTAAGTTCTAAATTGAACATTACCTCTTTAAGCGGTATTTCATTAAAAGAATAGGTTCCACCACGCCAAAGAGCATATGGTGTTTCGACAGTGACCTTTTTATGAATAAGCTCATTGCTTTTATTTGAAAATGAAACCATTTCACCAGGAATCATTTTAGTGACATCACCGTTTTTAAATTCTAAATGAATGGATCCTTCATCTAAAACAACATTCGTTTTTTGTTCTCTAGTATTTACATGAAACTGAGTTCCAAGAACCTCTACTTTAAGATCATTGGTAATCACCCAGAATTTCGCATTGGTACTCGGTATAGATTTAACCCTAAAATATGCCTCACCTTTAAGATTTATAAATCGTGGATTATCTTTTTCATAAGATATTTCTGAGTTACCATTTAATACCACAGAAGTTCCGTCAGGTAATTTTAGGTCTATGATTTCACCAAAATTTGTTTGATGTGTGGTTGTGTTGTGAACATTTAAAAGAGACAAACTTGTCCAGCTTAATAAAATAAGAACTACTGCTGCGGCTGAAAAATATATAGCCTTGTTTAATGATTGTATTTTAGTAAAAGGATTTTTTGTGGAATTTTTTAATCCTATTTTAGGTAGAATTTTGGAAAGCTCTTGGTCAACCTTCTCATTATTTGGAAATTGCGGCTTAAATTTTATGCCAACAACAATAGATTTGGCATTTTCAACAGTTTCAATATGCTGAGGATTATTTTGTAGCCAATTATTCCAGTAATCGATATCATTTTTATTTAAGCCTTTAGCCCAATTCTTAAATGACGAATCTGTTAAGAAATACTGTAAATCGAATTTGTTTGAATTATTCATTTAGTAAGGCGTTCCATTTATAAGAGGTTTAATTTTATAAAATATACCCTAGTATTTTCAATTTTTTTTCAAAACAGATTTAATTTGTTGATTTTGAGACGCTAATCTTAATTTGGAAAGTGCTTTTTGGAGTACATTTAAAACGCTTTGGTAATTCATATCCATTACTTCAGCGATATCGGTGCTACACATATTACTGTAATACTTTAAATAGATAACTTCTTTTTGTCTTGGAGAAAGTTGATTGATTAATTGAGACAATGTCGTTGTGCATAGAAATTGAATTTCTTGATGTATGGAAATTTCTTCTGCAGAAAATGTGAAGTTTGATTTAAATAATTGAGCTTCTGAAATTGGAATGTTATTCTGATTTTTTTGAAGTTGTTTTATCAGTCTTCTTTTAAAAGAAACAAATAAGTATGCTTTAAGATTTTTTATAGTTCCTTTTTTCTCCCTTTCTTCATAAAGTTGAATAAAAAAGTTTTGAAGGCAATCTTCGGTGAGGGCAGGAGCATTGCTCAATTTTATACCATAGACATATAATTGGGGGTAATACTTTTTAAAAAGAAGTGAAAAAGCATGGACCTCTCCCTTTTTAAAAAAATACCAAAGCGTCTCATCAGAGTGAAGTTCCATTAATTCTTAAAGTTCTTGGCGTAAAGTATTAAAATTTTTCTTAAAAAGTGTTAAAAAATCAAACAATTGTCATCATTAGTCTAAAAAGTTTGATATTAATATAAAAATTCACTAGGTGTTTTAATTAAACATAAGAGTAGAAATTGAATGTAGAATGTTCAAGTAAAAACTATATTTGCACCCTTTAAATATTCTTTATTATGAAAGCAGGTATAGTAGGATTACCAAATGTGGGTAAATCAACACTTTTTAATTGTTTGTCCAATGCTAAGGCGCAAAGTGCGAATTTCCCATTTTGTACTATTGAGCCAAATATTGGTGTGGTTAATGTGCCCGATGCTAGATTAGAAAAATTAGAAGAATTAGTAAATCCTGAAAGGGTATTGCCTGCAACTGTTGAAATAGTTGATATTGCAGGATTGGTAAAAGGAGCAAGTAAAGGTGAAGGTTTAGGAAACCAGTTTCTTGGTAATATTCGTGAAACGGATGCCATTTTACATGTTCTACGTTGTTTTGATAATGACAATATAGTACACGTAGATGGTAGTGTAGATCCGATAAGGGATAAGGAGACTATAGACATGGAACTTCAATTAAAAGATTTGGAGACCGTAGATAAAAAACTTGAAAAAGTAAAAAGAGCGGCAAGAACAGGTAATAAAGAAGCTCAAAAAGAAGAGGCTGCTTTATTGGCTATAAAAGGTGGACTTGAAGCAGGGGTGTCTGTAAGGGCAATTAAAATTGATGAAGAGTCTAGACTTGAATTTGTAAAACCACTACAGTTTATAACAGATAAGCCGGTTATGTATGTTTGTAATGTAGATGAGGATGCAGCTGTAAAAGGGAATGCTTATGTGGAGAAGGTGAAAGAAATGGTTGCTAGCGAAAATGCTGAAGTTATTTTTCTCGCAGTAGGTACTGAAGCTGATATTACTGAATTAGAGACTTATGAAGAACGAAAGATGTTTTTGGAGGATTTAGGTTTAGATGAGCCGGGTTCTGCAAAATTGATTCGTGGCGCTTATAAATTATTAAATCTTGAAACGTATTTCACTGCTGGTGTTAAAGAAGTTCGTGCATGGACAATTCCAGTTGGCGCGACAGCCCCTCAAGCGGCAGGTGTTATACATACCGATTTCGAAAAAGGTTTTATTAGGGCAGAAGTAATAGCCTATAATGATTATGTTGCTTTTGGTAGTGAATCAAAAGTAAAAGAAGCTGGTAAAATGAGAGTAGAAGGCAAGGAATACATTGTTAAAGATGGAGATGTAATGCATTTCAGGTTTAATGTTTAATGCTCATAAATAGTTAAGCGGTTTCTCAACAACTTTAGTTCTCGTTCTAATCGATTGATTTTTTCTAGCATATGGTTGAGAGAATCTATACCTTCCATATTAATACCTAAATCTTGGCGTAATCTATAAATTCTTTCAATTTCCATTATATAATGAGATTTAACATAAGTTTTGTTCTCAATTAATTGAACCTCAATCATACCATATTCCAATAGATCTTCAATAAAATCTATTGGGGTTTGTGTCTGTTCACAGTAGTGTTCTATTAGAATAAAATTTTCTGAATCCATATTTATTGTAATTCTGAAAGTTGTTTGAATAATTCTTTTTCCTTCGTTGAAAGGTTAGTTGGCATGGATACTTTATAGGTTATGTATAAATCTCCATGAGCGCCTTTTTTCTTGTATATCGGCATACCTTTTCCTTTTAGCTTAACCTTTGTGTCGGTTTGAGTTTCTGGTTTAACCTTTAATTTTACTTTGCCTGTTAACGTTTCTACTTCAATTTCACCACCTAGTATGGCATCATATAAATTGATGATATGATTTTTATACAAATCATTGCCGACTCTTTTAAAAGGTGTATTGTTGTTAATCTCAAATGTTAAGTATAAATCTCCTTTGGGACCTCCATTTACACCCTCTCCTCCGTAACCTGAGATTTTAATCGTTTGGCCATCTTCAACCCCTGCGGGTATTGTGATTCTTATTTTCTTAGCCCCTAGGTCTAATGTTTGCTTTTGGTCTGTTAAGATGTCAAGCATATTCAACTTTAAAGTAGCATTCAAATCTTGACCTTTAAACTGAGTAGATCTTCTTCCTCTACCGCTGAAACCTGCTCCACCAAACATGGACTCGAAGAAATCAGAAAAATCCTCATTGCCTCCGCCTGATGTACTATATGTTTTTCTGCGGCCTCCCGATGAACTACGTTGATTTCTTTTTGCCTCTTCAAAAGCATCAGCATGCTCCCAATCTTTGCCGTATTGGTCGTATTTCTTCCTTTTTTCAGGATCACTTAGAACTTCATTTGCCTCATTTACCTGCTGAAACTTTTGTTGTGCGCTTTTATCATTGGGGTTTAAATCTGGATGCAGTTTTCGGGCCAATTTTCTATAGGCTTTTTTAATGTCTGCTTGAGAAGCTTTCTTGTCTATTTCAAGAATTTTATAATAATCAATAAATTCCATAGTTCTTAAAAATCTAAACTAAAGATATGAAAACATTGAAGTGTTTCCTATGATAGATATCACCAAATATTTGGTAATTTAAAGTAGGTTTCACAATGATTGATTTGTTAGTGTTTATTCTTTTTTGTGACTGCTATCAACAAAAACGTGGAATTCATTGTTAATTACTTTAATGTTTAGGGGTTTTATCTTTTGTCGAGTGGTGCTATCTTTAGCAGCACTTTCAAAAAATTTATTTAATGTCCCAAGACACACAATATACTGAAGATAACATACGCTCGCTTGATTGGAAAGAACATATCCGATTAAGGCCTGGTATGTATATTGGTAAATTGGGAGATGGTTCATCGGCAGATGATGGAATCTATATTTTATTGAAAGAAGTTATCGATAACTGTATCGATGAATTTGTAATGGGTGCAGGTAAGACCATTGAAATCACAATAAAAGATAAGGTTGTTAAGGTGCGTGACTATGGTCGTGGTATACCGCTAGGGAAAGTTGTAGATGTAGTTTCTAAAATGAACACTGGTGGTAAATATGATAGTAGGGCATTTAAAAAATCGGTAGGTCTTAATGGTGTAGGTACTAAAGCGGTAAACGCTTTATCTAGTTTTTTTGAAGTTCAATCTTCACGAGAAAATCAATTAAAGACGGCTCAGTTCAGTTCAGGTAATTTAGAAAATGAAGTTGGTCCGGAAGAAACGACCAAAAGAAAAGGTACCAAGGTTACTTTTATTCCTGATGAGGCGATTTTTAAACATTATAAGTATAGAAATGAGTATGTAGAACGCATGCTGAAAAACTATGTGTATCTAAATCCAGGTCTTACTATTGTATTTAATGGTGAGAAATTCTACTCTGAAAACGGATTAAAAGATCTTCTAGAGGATAATAATAATATGGAAGACATGCTTTATCCTGTTATACATTTAAAAGGAGAGGATATTGAAGTTGCCATGACACATAGCAAAACACAATATAGTGAAGAGTATCATTCTTTTGTTAACGGACAGCATACTACACAAGGTGGTACGCACCAAGCTGCATTTAGAGAAGCTATAGTTAAAACTATAAGAGAATTTTATAAGAAGGATTACGATGCATCCGATATTCGAAAGTCTATAATTTCCGCTATTGCATTAAAAGTTACAGAGCCAGTTTTTGAAAGTCAGACTAAAACGAAATTAGGTTCTACCGATATGGGTGGAGAATTTCCTACCGTACGTACCTATATCAACGATTTCATTGGTAAATATTTAGATAATTACCTTCATAAAAATCCAGATACTGCAGATAAGCTTCAGCGAAAAATCATGATGGCTGAAAAGGAGCGAAAGGAACTTTCGGGTATTCGTAAGTTGGCGCGTGACAGAGCAAAGAAGTCAAGCTTGCATAATAAGAAACTGCGAGATTGTAGAGTTCATCTAAGTGATATGAAAAATGATCGTAGACTAGAAAGTTCTTTGTTCATTACCGAAGGTGATTCCGCATCGGGTTCTATTACTAAATCGAGAGATGTTAACACGCAAGCTGTTTTTAGTTTAAAAGGAAAACCTTTGAATTCATATGGCATGTCTAAGAAAATTGTCTACGAAAATGAGGAATTCAACCTGTTGCAGGCTGCATTGAATATTGAAGAGACTATTGAAGATTTACGGTATAATAATATTATTATAGCTACCGATGCCGATGTAGATGGTATGCATATTAGATTGTTGCTGATTACGTTCTTTTTACAATTTTTTCCAGAATTGATAAAAGAAAATCACCTATATATTTTGCAGACACCTCTATTTAGGGTGCGTAATAAAAAGGAAACCATTTATTGCTATAGTGATGAAGAGCGACAACATGCCATAAATAAGCTGTCAGGTAAACCAGAAATCACCAGATTTAAAGGTTTAGGAGAAATATCGCCAGATGAATTTAGGCACTTCATTGGTGATGATATTCGATTGGAACCTATAATGTTAGATAAGGCAATGTCTATTGAAGAATTATTAAGTTTTTATATGGGGAAAAACACTCCTGATAGACAAAAATTCATTATCAATAATCTTAAAGTTGAAGTTGATTTGATTAAGGATAAAGTAGTATAAACTAAATAAATACGATTGCTTCTGAATGGAAGAAAATGACGATTTGAACGAAGATATTAACGAAAACCTTTCCGAAGAGAATACTACTAATTCAGATTCTTCTGATGCCTTGACTAGGGTCAGTGGTATGTATAAAGATTGGTTTTTGGATTATGCCTCATATGTAATTTTAGAACGAGCGGTACCTGCAATTGAAGATGGTTTTAAGCCAGTGCAGCGTAGAATTATGCATTCTTTAAAAGAGTTAGATGATGGCCGGTATAACAAGGTTGCTAATGTTGTAGGGCATACCATGCAGTATCATCCACATGGTGATGCTAGTATAGCAGATGCCATGGTACAGATTGGACAGAAAGATTTACTGATAGATACCCAAGGTAACTGGGGTAATATATTGACAGGCGATAGGGCTGCTGCATCCAGATATATCGAAGCAAGGCTCTCTAAATTTGCGCTTGAAGTTGTTTTTAGCCCAAAAATCACTGAATGGCAATCTTCCTACGATGGTAGAAAGAAAGAGCCTGTAAATTTACCGGTGAAGTTCCCGTTATTATTAGCTCAAGGAGCCGAAGGTATTGCTGTTGGACTCTCAACGAAAGTCTTATCGCATAATTTTATTGAACTTATTGATGCTTCTATAAAACATTTAAAAGGGCAACGATTTAAAATATATCCTGACTTTCCAACGGCTGGTATTATTGATGTCTCAAATTATAATGATGGCTTACGAGGAGGGAAAATTAGGGTTCGTGCTAAGATAGCTCAGATTGATAAGAATACATTGGTAATCAATGAGATACCGTATGGTACTAATACAGGGAGTTTAATAGATTCGATTTTAAAAGCTAATGATAAAGGCAAAATTAAAGTTAAAAAAATTGAAGATAATACAGCTGCTGATGTTGAAATTTTAATTCATCTTCCGTCTGGGATATCGCCAGATAAAACCATTGATGCACTTTATGCCTTTACGGCTTGTGAATCCTCCATATCGCCACTAGGTTGCATAATCGAGGATAACAAGCCTTTGTTTATCGGTGTAACTGAAATGCTTAAAAGGTCTACCGATTCAACTGTAGAGCTTTTGAAAATGGAGCTTGAGCTTCAATTGAGCGAATTAGAAGAACAGTGGCATTTTGCTTCATTAGAAAGAATATTTATTGAGAATCGAATATACCGTGATATTGAGGATGAAGAAACTTGGGAAGGTGTAATTAGTGCTATCGATAAAGGATTGGCTCCATTTACCAAGCATTTAAAACGCGCAGTAACTGAAGATGATATTACCAGGCTTACGGAAATTCGTATTAAAAGAATTTCAAAATTTGATTTAGATAAAGCTCAGCAATATCTGGAGACTCTGCAAGAGCGTATTGCAGAAGTGAAAAATCATCTTGCTAATTTAATTGAGTTCGCGATAAATTATTTTAAGAATCTAAAGGAAACTTACGGTAAGGATAGGGGGCGTTTAACTGAAATTAGAGTATTTGACGATATTGAAGCTACAAAGGTGGCTATTAGAAATACGAAGCTATATGTAAATAGGGATGAAGGTTTTGTCGGAACCTCACTCAAAAAAGATGAATATGTTACTGATTGCAGTGACATTGACGATATTATAGTGATAACCAATGAAGGAAAAATGATGGTGTCTAAAGTAGATTCCAAAATTTTTGTTGGTAAAGGTATTATTCACGTTGCTGTTTTTAAGAAAAAGGATAAGCGAACAACTTATAATTTGGTCTATAAAGACGGTAAAGGTGGCCCTACATATATCAAGCGTTTTAATGTTACAAGTATCACTAGGGACAGAATTTATGACTTAACGACGGGTAAATCTGGTTCTCAAGTATTGTATTTTTCTGCTAACCCAAATGGTGAGGCTGAAGTAATTACAGTGTTGTTACGCCAGGTAGGCAGTATTAAGAAGTTGAAATGGGATATTGATTTTTCTGATGTAATAATCAAGGGTAGAGCATCAAAAGGAAATATAGTCACAAAGTACTCGGTAAAACGAATAGAGTTAAAAGAGAAGGGCGTATCAACTTTAAAGCCTAGAAAAATTTGGTTCGATGATGTAGTTAGAAGATTAAATGTAGATGGCAGGGGAGAACTTCTTGGTGAATTTAAAGGTGATGACTTGTTGTTGGTGATCAATCAAAAAGGTGTTGCTAAAACATTTTTGCCAGTGTTGACATCTCACTTCGATGACGATATGATTGTGCTTGAAAAATGGATTCCAGAGAAGCCAATTTCAGCTATTTATTGGGAGGGTGAAAAAGAGCGCTTTTATGTTAAAAGGTTTTTTATTGAGAACGAGAATAAAGACGAATTGTTTATTTCTGACCACCCTAAATCATATTTAGAATTAGTTTCGACCGACTGGCGACCATTGGTGGAGATAGAATTCCCAAAACCTAGAGGTAAGGAAGCGAAAGATAATGAATCTATTGATATAGAGAATTTTATATCGATAAAAGGAATTAAAGCTTTAGGTAATCAATTGATAACTGAGAAGGTTAAAAATATTAATTTATTAGATCCATTACCTTTTGAGCCTGCGGTTCCTGAAAAGCCAGAGGATATTGAAGTAGTGGATGAAGAGGCTGTTGAATCTAATGATGAAAATGACGGTGAAGAATTAGATGGTGGACTGCCATCAGATGAACCTAAAACATTGTTTGATTAATAATTGATATGAAAAAATTCTTTAAAGAGTTTAAGAATTTTGCCATTAAAGGCAATATGATTGATTTAGCTATTGGTATAATAATTGGAACAGCTTTCAATAAGGTCGTAAGTGCTTTGGTATCTAAAGTAATAATGCCTCCACTTTCATTAATGACGGATGATGTGAATTTGTCCAATAAAAAATGGGTGCTTAGGGAGGCTGGTGAAAAGATGGAAGAAGTTGCTATTGGTTATGGAGAATTAATAGAGTCATTGGTTGATTTTTGTATTATCGCTTTTACCATTTTTGTTATGGTTAAGTTTATAAATCGATTCAAAGAAAAATCTGAAGACCCAGCAAATAAAGAAGTTGAAACGCCAAAAAACATTGCATTGCTTGCAAGTGTTGAGAGTTTATTGAAAGAGCAGAATGAAATTCTTAGAAGTAAGCGATAATAAAATCTGTTTAATGATTGTATTGTCTTATTCCAAAATAGAAAGTTAAGATTAGACAACTTAAAAAATAGATGTTTTTATAACTACATTTACAAAAATTTTTAAATAATGGATTTTACCAACCCTTTGGTATACGGTGCGCCAGCTTTTATAGCCTTTATTTTATTAGAATTAACCTACAGTAAAACTCATGGAGATGATGATCTTTATGATTGGAAAGATTTTGCGGCAAGTAGTGTTATGGGTATAGGCTCAGCTATAATCGGACCTTTACTTAAGGTGATATTGTTGGTTGTGCTTTTCGAATATGCTTATGAGTTTTTTAATCCAATGGTCGATGGTGTAAGAACTAATATAATGGGGTATAAGTCATTTGGTTATGCCTGGTATGTTTGGTTGCTTTGTCAATTGGCAGATGACTTTACGTATTACTGGTTTCATAGAGCTAATCACGAAATTCGTATCCTTTGGGCGGCACACATAGTACATCATTCATCTGATAATTTTAATCTGGGAACTGCTATTCGAAATGGGTGGTTTACGCTGCTTTATAAGCCTTTTTTCTACGTCTGGATGCCAATTATTGGCTTTCCTGTAGAAATGGTTGTGGTGTGCTTGGCTATTGAATCATTTTGGCAATTTCAATTACATTCTCAATATGTTCCTAAAATGGGATTTATTGAAAAAATATTCAATACACATACTATGCATCAAGTGCATCATGCACAAAATGTGGAATACTTAGATAAGAACCATGGTGGATTTTTGAATTTCTTTGATAAGATATTTGGCACTTGGAAAGAATATGATGAAGAAATTGACGTAAAATTCGGTGTTATACACGCACCTAATTCTAATAACCCTATTGTAATTTTAACTCACGAATTCACCGATATTTGGGCGGATATGAAGAAGTCTAAGAAATTTAGTCACAAACTAATGTATGTTTTTGGACCTCCAGGTTGGAGTCATGATGGTAGCACCATGACCGTTAAGCAGCAACAACGTTTATTTGAAGAGCAAAAACAGGAAAATCCTAAGGTCGCTTTCAATAGGCCGAATTAAAGCATGATAATAAAAAAAAGTGGAGGTTTAAAACCTCCACTTTTTTTTGTACTATATTCCAACAAGGAAAGGTGTTATACCTCCCATCCCTTTCTATATGTTCTGCCAACAAATTGGTTGGCTTCCTCCATATTGGTGATTCTCATATTTTCTCCATCCCACAATAATTTTTTACGAGCAAAGAATTCCATTGCGCCTTCAGTATTTTCTCTTTGAAGCATATAGCTTCTAATAGCTAAATTACCCATTAGAACAGTTTCTGTCATAGGTCCGGCATAATCGAAGGAGGACGTAAGCCCTAAATGCTCAGGACTACCAAAACCAGCTTTACAAGCATCTACCCATTTACGTTGGTGACCATATTCTGGTTCTAAATTTTCCTCAACTTCTGGTCCGAACTCTGTAGTGCCATCGTTTAAGTATAATTTTGGCATCAACGGTGAACTATCATTGATATTGGTTGAGATAATTCCTTTCTCACCTATGATTAAAACACCGTTTGCGCTGTTCTTGCCACCTATATCGTCGTTTGCAGGAATAATATCTGGGTGTGATGGTCGAATACCACCATCGCTCCAAGTCATTTCTATAGGTGATTTTGATTTGTCAGTAGCATCAAAGTGTAAGGTTATAAATGAGGATGGAGGACAGCCTTCTGGATAATAATCAGGAGTCCACATTTTGGAAAATACCGATGCAACGCTACATTCTGCATCTATAGGGTATTTTAAATTTAATGTTCTGAAAGGGATGTCTATTAAATGACATCCTACATCCCCTAAGGCACCTGTTCCATAATCCCACCAACCTCTCCAATTAAATGGATGAAGATTAGGAACAAACTCCCGCTCTGTTGCTGGTCCTAGCCATAAATCCCAATTTAAACCAGCTGGTTTTAAGCTAGCATCTGGCTTAGGCATTTCAATTCCTTGTGGCCATACGGGTCTATTCGTCCATACTTGAACTTTAGATATCGCTCCAATCTTATCTTCATCTATCCAACGTTGTACCATACCTAAAAGGGGGTTAGAGCCGCCCTGGTTTCCCATTTGACTTACAATCTTGTTGGTACGTGCCATTTGGGTTAAAGTCCGAGCTTCTTTAATGTTATGTGTCATGGGTTTTTGTACATACACATGAATTCCTCTTTCCATTGCCCATTTAGCTGCGGGCCCGTGAACATGGTCTGGGGTTGATATGGTAACAGCGTCAATATTCTTCTTTTTATCTAGCATGACTCTAAAGTCATCGTAAAGCTTGGCTTTAGGGAAATTCTCAACACTTTTTGCTGCAGTACCGGTAAAATCGACATCACATAAAGCCGCTACACGTTCTCTTCCCATTACTGAGGCGTTTTTAATATCGCTTATACCTTTACCGCCAGCGCCAATTGCTGCAATGTTGAGCCGGTCGCTAGGAGCAATAAAGCCCGTGCCGCCCAAAACATGTCTAGGAATAATAAATACAGATGAAGCTAATGCAGTCTTTTTAACAAAATCACGCCGATTAAGATTGGTGGATTTGTTTTCGTTGGATTTTTTCATAATTGCACTTGATTTAAGTTTGATTGGTAAACCAAGGTAATGAAAAGACCTCTATAAAACAATTGCAAAACAATTGAGATACAAGGGTCTATGTGCTGAATGTTATTATGCGCTATTCTTCTATATCAACAATATCGTCTTTGTTTTTTTTCATACGCAGATCGAAAAATTCAACCATAAGAGAGAATGCAATAGAGAAGTAGAGATAACCTTTAGGTATTACACCTACCTCGTTACCAAATACAATAAGATGACTTAAATGAGCAGATTCTGCAATAAGCATAAATCCAATTAAAATTAAGAAGGATAATCCTAAAATTTGTATGGATGGGTGTCTGTTGACAAACTCTCCAACAGGATTTGCAAAAAGCATCATAATTACTACTGAGATGACAACTGCTACAATCATTAGTACAAGCGCATCGTTTGGGTTAGGCGAAATGCCGTTGGTCATTCCTATCGCGGTAAGAATCGAGTCAAAGGAGAAAACGATATTAATAACCGTTATTTGAAGAATAGCGTTCATTAATGATGTGGATCTTGCTTTCTTTACTTCGCGTTCGTCATGACCTTTATCTTCAACCTTTTCATGAATTTCTTTTGTGCTTTTGTAGAGCAGAAACAAACCGCCTAGGAATAAAATAATTCCTTGACCACTAATACCCCCTGTAATCCAATCACTATCGAATACCCAGAAAGGTTTTTTCATAGAGGTAAGTAGCGATATTCCAAAAAGCAGCAAAATACGCATTACCATTGCTAATACTAAGCCTAAATTCGTGGCCTTTTTTCGATGACTAGGTTCCAGTTTTCCGGCAGCAATTGATATGAATATAATATTATCTATTCCTAAAACAATTTCAAGAAATGTAAGGGTGAGTAAAGCTACCCATGCATCGGCGCTGGCGAAAATATCGAACATGATTATTTAATTTTAAAAGCGGTTCCTGTTTTTACGATCAGTTCCTTGTTTGGGTCTTTTACGGCACTCTTGTATTGAAAGGTGTAAGATGAATCTGTAGTGCTAATTATTTTATAATGAATGGCTGTTTTACTATGAATATCTTGTAAAACAAACTCACAGTCATTAAACCAACGAACAGTGGCGCTATCAATTTTGTTTTCATAATAATCGACACTATACTTTTCATCTCTCGTGAATTTACCTTCTTTAACAATCTCTCCTAGTTCATAAGTAAACTTAAAAGAGCCTGTTTTGTACTTTTCGCAATCACGTTCTGGTTGGTAACATGAACTAAAAAGTAGGCATGTAATTATAAGAATAGATATTTTTTTTACCATGCTGCAAAATAAAGAAAATAGAAGGGAAGTTGATTGAAAAAGACAATAATAGTTTGTATTGAAACATGTTCTTATTGCTCTTCATATTTTCTAAATGAACCATCGGTATAGAAGATTACAATACGCTCAACATTCTTTTTTTGAATTGGCTTTGTAACTGCATTTGTGTTTGAACGCTCGTCCGATTTTTTGTTATTGTCTAAATTTTTATTCGGATACTCTCCTTCACCATACAAAAGCCATTGTAAATCCACTTCCTTAAAAGCATCATTTATTTTCATTATAAATTCTAAACTTGGTTTATTTCTACCATTTAATAAGTGGGAAATACTAGAGCGTTGCACGTGAATTAAATCAGCAAAAGAAGCTGAAGAAAGTTCATGATGGTTTAAAATAGTTTTCAGCCTTGCTATAAATGAAGTAGTATCTAACATGTTTACAAAACTAATGTTTTCTTATAATGTTTATTACTAGAGGTATAGTAAATCATATAAAGGGTGTAAAATTTTTTAAAGTTATAGTTTATATTTTTTTATTTAAAATACTGATAAATAATATTTTATGTTTTAATAAAATTAAAATTTAATATTGTAAATATTTCAAGCTTATTTTGTCTTCAAATCATAAATACAACTATTTACAAATGTAAACTATAGCTGTGTTATTTTTGTAATTAATAGTTTAACGAGGAATATGAAGGCAATTGATTATAGTCAAATTTATGTATCAAGTATTCAGGGTAGATATATTACTTATGACCATTTGAACAAATTTATTTCAGGTCTTTCTAAAAGTTTTAAGGTCATTACTATTGGGAAATCTGTGCGCAATGAATCTATAAAGAGTATCACTTTTGGTAATGGTCCTACACGTATTTTAATGTGGTCTCAAATGCATGGTAATGAATCAACGACCACGAAAGCAGTAATTGATTTATTGAATTATTTACAGCATGAAACCGTTAATGCTTTAGAAATTGCAAAAGAATGTACTTTAAAAATTATCCCAATTCTTAATCCAGATGGAGCGCGAGATTATACCAGGGTAAATGCAAAGGGGATAGATTTAAATAGAGATGCTCAGGAATTAACGCAACCAGAAAGTCGAATACTAAAGAAAGAGTATGATTCTTTTCATCCAGATTTTTGTTTTAACCTGCATGACCAACGTACAATTTTCAATGTTGGTAAAACCAATAAACCGGCGACGGTTTCTTTTTTAGCGCCTGCCTTTGATGTTGAAAGAAATAATTCCCCTTCACGTAAATTAAGTATGCAGCTAATTGCTGCTATGAACTCTAAGTTGAAAGAGTTAATACCTGGTCAGGTCGGTAGATATGATGATGGTTTTAATGCTAATTGTGTTGGTGATGCATTTCAAATGAGAGAAACTCCTACTATTTTATTCGAAGCAGGACATTACCATGAAGATTATGAGAGGGAGAAGACAAGAGAGTTTATTTTTCATGCTTTACTAAAAGGCATAAATACGATTATATTAAATGAAATTGAAAATTATACAATAGAGCAATATTTAGCTATTCCGGAAAATGGAAAACAGTTTGTAGATATTTTGATAAAAAATCCCATGGATACAAATGAAGTCCTAAAAAGCACATCATCAGTTCAATATAAAGAAGTTCTCAAGGATGGTAAGATTGTTTTTAGCCCTACAAAGCATATTTTTGAAACAACTCCTTTGGAAATTTTTGGTCATAAAATATTAAATTTAGAGGTAAAAGAAGATATAGAGTGGCTTGAAAACAATAAAATATTAAAACTACTAGATTGATTTTCATTGCCTTATTTCTTTTAAAACTTAAAAATGTTTACATTTTCATTAAAAAAAGTTGATATTCAATGAATTTAATGCGATAATTTTTTATTTTTGGCAAAAATTTTACAACTATGGGCAAAGTCAAATTAGACGAAATAGACCACCAAATTCTGGATATGTTGATTGACAACACCAGAACCCCTTTTACCGATATTGCAAAAAAGCTTCTTATATCAGCAGGTACTGTTCATGTAAGAGTAAAGAAAATGGAGGAAGCCGGAATTATAAAAGGTTCTTCACTTACTTTAGATTATGTGAAATTAGGTTATGCATTTATTGCATATGTTGGTATTTTCTTAGAAAAAACCCATCAGACAAAATTTGTGTTAGAGCGTTTGAACCAAATTCCAAACGTTACAATAGCACATATTACTACTGGTAAATTCAATATATTTTGTAAAATTAGAGCGAAGGATACTACTCATGCTAAAAACATCATTTTTAAAATAGATGATATTGATGGAATTAGCAGAACTGAAACAATGATTTCTTTAGAGGAGAGTTTTAATGATAAGAAACGATTAATGCATACCATATTTAACGAGTTATAATTTTTTAACTTCAACTAACTTAAAAGGCCCAGTTATATTTATGATTGGGCTTTTTTGATTTCCAATTAACTAAGAAATAAACTTTATTATGACAATTACAGATTTGCATAAAGAGGAATTTGATTTCTTCTATGCCACTTACTTAAGAAAACTTGAAAATCAAGAAGATTTAAAGTCAGCTTTATTGACAGGTAAAGAATGGTTTAAGAATTTTATTTCTGAATTGACTGCTGAGCAATTAGCCTTTAGTTATGGAGAAGGTAAATGGACTATTGCAGAAGTTCTTGTTCACTTAATTGATACCGAACGAATTTTTCAGTATCGTGCTTTTAGAATATCTAGAAATGATAAAACGCCTTTGCCAGGTTTTGAGCAAGATGATTATATTTTAGAGAGTAATTGTAATCAACGTACAAAAGAAGATATATTAGAAGAATATCTTTCAGTTAGAAATGCGACAATTAATTTATTCAAGAATTTATCGGAAGTTGAATTAAGGAGAATGGGTACGGCTAGTGGTTTACCATGGTCAGTTGCCGCTTTAGGACTTGCCATAAGTGGTCATCAAAGACATCATGAAATTATATTAAAAGAACGTTATTTGTAAATTTAGTCTAGATCAGGTTCCACTTCATTTTCGAAGTTTAGATATAAGGCATTGGTCATTTCTTCTGATCGCATAACTTCTTCAGGTGTTTTAGGCTCAAGCTCTTTATCCACATTTTCTTCAAAATTGGCAATAAAGTTCGACAGGCTTTTACTGATTTTTACGAGATAAAGTGTGTCGGCGGTTTTTATTTGAACAGCTTCAACATAATCACCTTGAATATTTTTAAAGGATATAATATCTTCATCACCATAACCATATGGGTATGTTTCAATTAAAAGTGCAGCTAATTGGTGATCTAGTTTACGATAATCGATAAGTCTTCTAGTCATAACTAATTTGGTTTAAGAAGGTTATTTAATTTCTTAACCTAAACTAGTAATTATACAGTCAACTAAATTTGTATAGTTGTGAAAGTGGTGTTTTCGGTATATGAAATTTTTAAACTTTGTAGTAAGCGAATGCTTCCGTAAAAAGTTCTACTGGAATTTCAATGTCAAAAACAGGATTACCTACTTCTTTCAATAGAACAAAATTCACTTTTCCGTGCGAATTTTTCTTGTCGTACTTCATGAGCTTAAGTATATTTTCTAAATCCTCTTCTAAGAATTCTACTTTCTCATATCTACTCAAAAAAGTAGTTTTGATATCCTCTAAATCAGCTAAAGGAAGATTTGTTAATTTATTGGATAAATAGCCTTCCAAAATCATTCCAATGGCAATGGCCTCACCATGAAGAAGCATTTCTTTAGAATCATTTTCTAAAAAATAGGATTCTATGGCATGACCTAAAGTGTGCCCGTAGTTTAATATTTTTCTAATATTCTGCTCACTCGGGTCTTGTAAAACAACCTTGTTCTTTATCTGAATTGATGAAAGAATATGTTTTTTCATATCCTCTAAACTTTCTGCTTGCTTTAGCGCTTCCCAGTACAATTTATCTTGAATAAGTCCGTGTTTAAGCATTTCAGCAAATCCGCTTCTAACTTGTCTATTATCTAAAGTGTTTAGAAAATCTGGTACTACAAGTACCATAATTGGCTGGTTTATTACGCCTATTTGATTTTTTAAGGAACCTAAATCTACACCTGTTTTACCGCCAACAGAGGCATCTACCATCGATAATAGAGTTGTTGGCACATTAATGAAGTCTATTCCTCTTTTAAATGTAGAAGCTACAAAACCACCTAAATCGGTTAAAACTCCACCGCCTAGATTAAGTAAAATACTTTTTCTATCAGCACCAAGTTCAGATAGGGCTTCCCAAACACCAACACATGTGTCTATATTTTTATTAACCTCACCAGATTCTATTTCAATGATTTCAAATTGATAGTCTCCATTTATTTCTGCCATAAACTGAGGCAAACAAAGTTCATGTGTATTTTCATCAACTAAAATAAAAATAATCGAGTATGCTTTTTTCGCTAAATGGGCATTAAGTGAATTAAAAGCATTTTCATTAAAATGTACTGCGTAAGAGTCTGAAATTATAGATTCCATAATATGGTCTGACTAAGTATTGGTTTCTAATTGAACACAAAATAAAGGTTATTTTTAGTCTTAGGATTATAAAATCTGTGATTATATTTACCAGCTATAGAAATAACAAAAAATGGACCAAATATTTGAAAATACCGCAACGGCATTTGCTTTAAAATCAGATTCGGAATTAGAAAGAGCTTATTTTCTCTTTAAAATGATTTCAAATGAACCATTAGTGAAAATGGGTTCGGTAATAACAAATTTTGCTTTTAAAGCACATTTGCCAGTAGAAGGTTTAATTAGAGCAACGGTTTTTGACCATTTTTGTGGTGGTATTAACGAAAGGGATTGTCTGCCTGTGGTAGATAGAATGTGGGAGAAAGGGGTGTGTTCGGTTTTAGATTATTCTGTAGAAGGTAAAGAAGAAGAAGATCCCTTTGATACTGCTACTGAAATTATATTGACCATACTAGATTTCGTAAAAGAAAAAGAAGCTATTCCATATGCGGTTTTTAAACCAACAGGGTTTGGTCGATTTGCACTATATCAGAAAATAACTGAGAAAAAAGAACTTACAAAAGATGAAGAAGCCGAATGGCAACGTGTTATAAATAGGTTCGATAAAGTATGTAAGAAAGCTCATGATCTTGAAGTATCATTATTAATTGATGGTGAGGAAAGCTGGATGCAAGATGCAGCTGATGATTTAGCGGAAGACATGATGCGTAAATACAATAAAAAGAAAAGAATTGTATTTAATACGCTGCAAACTTATAGATGGGATCGTTTATCTTATCTAAAATCTTTACATGAACGAGCCAAGACAGATGGATTTAAAATAGGAATGAAAGTAGTTCGTGGGGCATATATGGAAAAGGAAAACGACAGAGCGATAGAAAAAGGATATACCTCGCCTATCTGTAAAACTAAAGCAGAGACGGATGAAAATTTCAATGCTACTATTGAATATATGATTGAAAATCTTGATACGCTATCAATATTTGCAGGTACACATAATGAAGATAGTTGTTATCGTTTAATGGAGTTGATGAACAATAAAGGCATTGCTAGAAATAACGAGCATGTTTGGTTCGGCCAATTATATGGTATGAGCGATCATATTTCTTTCAATTTAGCTGCGAATGGATATAATGTTGCTAAATATTTACCATTTGGACCTGTTAGAGATGTTATGCCATACCTTATTAGAAGAGCGGATGAAAATACATCGGTAGCTGGACAAACCAGTAGGGAATTAACATTACTTAAAAAAGAAAGAAAGCGCAGAAAAATTTAAGAATATGCTATTGCATTTCTATTTGTTGAAGAGTTGCTTTATTTCTGCAATTTTGAACAGTGAATTTCCATTCACGTTCCTTTAATTCAGATTCTACGATGTAGGTTTTGCAAGGGACTGATTTGGTGTCACTACTACTAAAATCTACATCACCTTCAGTCAATATATACTTTACATCAAGAGAATCTAATTGATATTCAACTAATTTTAGTTTAGCCTCATCGCTATAATACATTGGTTTGGAACGAATATCTTTTAGGGTTCGACAATTTGGAAGATAACAAAAGTATACGCCAGTTTCTTCTGATTTCTTTTTTAAGAACATAGTTAGAAAAACAATGCCGATAGATAAGCCTACCAAGAAAAAACCTAACCTTTTTAGAAAATCCATTTTTGTTCTTTATTGAATTATTTAAGAACGCGAAATTATACCTTTTTAAAAGGATAGGAAAAGGAAAATGGCTAGTATTCTAAAAAATCAAAAAATTTATATCACTGTATTGTAAATCAAACCATTCACCAACAGATTTATTAGTAAGAATTCCATGGTACATGTAGAGTCCGTTTCTTAAGCCTTTATCAAATCGAAGTGAATTTTCCAGTCCGCCATCCTCACCAATTTTTAAAAGATAAGGGGTGAAAATATTACTAATTGAAACTGAAGCAGTTTTTGGATACCTAGAAGGTATATTCGGAACGCCGTAATGTATGACATCAAACTTTTTTCTAGTAGGTTTATTATGACTGGTTATTTCACTAGTTTCAAAACAACCACCGGTATCAATACTTACATCTATAATTACAGCACCTTTTTTCATATGTTCTACCATAGTACTGGATACAACTACTGGCGACCTATCTTTTCCTCTAGTGGCCCCAATGGCAACATCACAACGTTTAAGAGCTTTTAAGAGGTTCTTAGGCTGTATGGTTGATGTATAAACGGTTTGTTTTAAGTTGGTCTGTATATTTCTAAGTTTAGTTATCGAGTTGTCAAAAACTTTTACATTCGCGCCAATACCAATTGCTGATCTTGCTGCAAATTCACCTACGGTACCTGCTCCAATTATTACAACCTCTACAGGAGGTACGCCACTAATGTTTCCGAACATTAGTCCGTTACCATTATTATTTGCGGCCATTAATTCTGCTGCTATTAGAACAGATGAAATACCTGCAATTTCACTTAGAGAACGTACTGCAGGGTATTTGCCTTCATCATCTCTAATATATTCAAAAGCAATCGCCGTAATTCGCTTTCTTGCTAATTCTTCAAAATACTCTTTATATTGAGTTTTAATTTGAAGTGCTGAAATAATGACGGTCTGTGGATTTATAAATCCTATTTCGGTTAGGGTAGGGGGTTCCACTTTTAAAATTAGCGGACATGCAAATACTTTTTTAGTATCCTTGGTTATCTCACCACCTGCTTGGGTAAAGTCTAAATCGGTATAATGTGCACCCTCGCCAGCACCTGATTCAATAAGTACACGATGCCCATTTGAAGTGATTGCATTTACAGCATCCGGAGTAAGACAGATACGTTTTTCTTGATATTGATTTTCTTTAGGAATGCCAATAAACAATTCACCTTTTTGTCTAAAAACTTCTAACGTTTCTTCTTGTGGAAGTAATTGGTGTTTACTAAATGGCGAAGTGGCTTGGCTCATAACTGAAAATGTACGTTTTTCAAATCAACTATTTGAAACTCAAATGTACAATTTTTAAAGAAATGAATAATTAACAATAATAAGTGTAGCTGTAAGAATTTAAAACTTGAAGTTTAGCCAGGTCTGAATACGTTCTTGGAAGCCTTTTAATGTATGCTCAAGGTTACCTGTCGATAATTTTGTATTAAGTTCATCTGACATAGAAGATATTTCAGATTCCTCATCGGTATCCCGTGATTCAAAAGGAGTAAAGCCATCAGAAGTGAAATCTTTATTCTTTAACTCCTTAAGTTCTTTATCCATGGCATCTAAGTCGATACCTAAAACGTGTTTATCATAAAGTTTAATTCTTAGAAAGTATACAAATGGAATTATAACAATACAAATTGGTAAAAGCCAAAGTAAATTTTCAGTGTCGATGTCATTATCGTTAGAATATAAAACTTCAAATATTTGAAAAGCATACATTGCAATTGGTATTAGTATAATATGATACCACCAATTTTTTACAGTTAAAAACCAAAAGATCAATAAATAAAGGGGTACTATTTTACTCATCAGAAACCAAATAAATGTAGATACATCGGCAAACCCATGGCTTCCAATTGTAATTCCTAAAAAGGACACAGAATTTTCTGAGGCATTTGGAATATAGTCGTACAACTTATATAAAAAAGGAGATACTGCTATAAAAAATACCATTATCGATTCTAAAAAAATCTTTCTTTGTGCCTTTTTGTTTTTAACCTTAATATTCATTAACTATAATGTATAAGGTTTTAACGAACACATTGGGGAAATAGTATAAAAAAAGGGTGTATTTGCATACACCCTTTATAAATTAAAGCTAAAAGCTTATATTTTTTGTGTCAATTTTCTTTTGTCAATTCCTAGTTCCTGATTATCGATATCAATAATCGGAGCAGCCATTGCTAAAAGAAATACACCTAATGCCAATGAGGCAAGAAAAGTTCTTTTGTTTTTCATTTTCAAGGGGTTTTTGGTTAAACAAGAATTAGTTCTCATTGCAAACGTAAGAAATAATGCACAAACAAAATGCTGTTAAACGTTAAAATTACGCATTTCAACTGATTTTATGAACATTTCATCGATTTGCTGGTATTTCATCGAAAAATTACAATAAAAACGTGGTTGAAACGATACTGAAAATTTATAAAAACGCTATTCCTTGAAAATCAGAAGTTTTAAATATTATCAATTAGTACTAATTTTCTAATATTCTCACTTAATATTTCAATTTTAATTATCTGAGCATTAATAGGAACTAGATTAGGTATTTTTTCAGGCCATTCCATAAAAATCCACCCATTTGTACTCAGATAATCTTCCAAACCCATATCCATGGCTTCGTTTTCATCTTCTAGCCTATAAAAATCGAAATGGTAACCTAGAAGCTCTCCGTTTAAATTTTCGTATTCATTTACAAGTCCAAAAGTTGGGCTACTTACATTATCCTTGCCGCCTAATGCTTTTACCAATGCCTTTATCAGTGTTGTTTTTCCTGCACCCATTGGTGCATAAAATGCGAGAATTTTGCTTTTTGAATTATGAATTATTTCATTCGCAATCTTCTTCAGCTCATTTTCACCATAAATGAATTCCATAATCTTTAATTTATTTAGGCTCCAAAACTACAAAAGGTATAATCATTTCCTCTAATGAAACGCCGCCATGTTGATAGGTATTTCTATAATAACTTACATAATGATTATAGTTATTAGGGTATGCAAAGAAAAAATCATTTTTCGCGAAAATATAAGAGCTACTCATATTTATACTCGGCAAATAAATTGATTTAGGATCTTTGGCTGCTAGCACTTCATTCTTTTCGTAGGTAAGACTTCTTCCTGTTTTGTATCTAAGGTTCAAGCTTGTTTCGCGATCTCCGACTACTTTTGAAGGAGACTTTACATTTATAGTACCATGGTCAGTGGTAATAATCAACTTCATTCCTAATGTCTGCGCTTGCTGAATAATTTCCAGCATAGGTGAGTTCTTAAACCAACTTGTGGTCAAAGATCGATAAGACTTGTCGTTAGAGGCTAATTCTTTTATCACTTCCATTTCAGTCTTGGAGTGGGATAGCATGTCAACAAAATTGTATACAATTACCGTAAGGTCGTTATCTTTTTGAGTCTTAAAATTTTGGCTTAAATGTTTGCCTTGTTTTAAACTACTGATTTTATGATACTCCCACTTTAAATCAAGTCCAAGTCTTTTAAGTTGTTCTCCTAAAAATTTGTCTTCGAATAAGTTTTTGCCTCCTTCCTCAGTATCATTTTTCCACCAATTCGGATATTTTTTCTCCATATCAAGCGGTGTTAATCCTGAGAATATGGCATTACGAGCATATTGTGTTGCAGTTGGTAAAATGCTATAATAAGAGTCTTCTTTTTTCTTTTTGTAAAATGAGTTAACGGTATCCTCAAAGGCATACCACTGGTCATAACGCAAGTTATCTACAACAATCAGTAATGTTTTTTGGTCTTTTATCTCTGGTGCAATCCATTCCTTAAAAAGTGTGTGAGACATTACAGGGGCATCTACATCAGTAAACCAATCGGGGTAATTACGTTCAACAAATTTTCCGAATTGTTGATTTGCTTCAATTTTTTGAGATTCAAGTATTTCGAACATTCCACTGTCCTCAATCTGCTCTAATTGCAATTCCCAGTAAATCAATTTTCTATATAAATCTGCCCATTCTTGGTAGCTATTCACCATAGAAAGATCCATGGCAATCTTTCTAAATTCTTGTTGATAGTTACTGGTTGTTTTTTCAGAAATTAATCTAGAATGGTCTAGATTCTTTTTAAGGGAAAGTAATATCTGATTAGGGTTTACAGGCTTAATTAGGTAATCAGCTATTTTTGAACCAATAGCTTCTTCCATAATAAATTCTTCTTCACTTTTAGTGATCATCACTACAGGTATAGAACTGTCAATTATTTTTATTTCTGAAAGGGTTTCTAAACCAGAAATGCCTGGCATATTTTCGTCAAGAAAAACAATGTCTACTCGCGTTTGCATTAATTCTTCTAATGCCTCTTGACCGCTTTGGCAGGTAATTACTTCATAATTTCTTGCTTCTAAAAAAATGATATGAGGTTTGAGTAAATCGATTTCATCATCTACCCATAATATTTTTATCTTGTTCATTGTATTATTATTTGACGATAATCAAATTCTATGCTGATGCTTTTGTATAACTTTGAAATGTTAATTTCAGAAAAGACAAATCTATCTTGAAGACATCAAACAAATTGAAAATCTTTAATGATCCAATTTACGGATTTATTAGAATCCCTAATACCCTTGTATTTGACCTGATTGCTGACCCTTACTTTCAAAGGTTGCGTAGAATATCACAAATGGGGTTATCGTATTTGGTATATCCTGGTGCACATCATACTCGTTTTCATCATGCACTCGGTTGTATGTATTTAATGCAGAAAGCGGTGCAAGTAATTCGTTTCAAGGGAGTTGAAATAACGGAGTCTGAATCTGATGGACTGCTTGGGGCCATTCTTTTGCATGATATTGGACATGGTCCTTTTTCACACGCGATGGAGCATAGTATCGTTGAAGGCGTAAGTCATGAGTTCATTTCACTTCAGTTTATGGAAGAACTCAATGAACGATTTAACGGAAGTTTAACGGAAGCCATCTCAATATTCACTGGTAAGCACCCTAAAAAGTTCTTAAATCAATTGGTTTCAAGTCAGTTAGACATGGACCGATTAGACTATTTAAAAAGAGATAGCTTTTATACAGGCGTTGCTGAAGGAAATACAAATGCAGAGCGTTTAATTACGATGTTGAATGTTGTTGATGGTAATCTAGTGATCGAAGAAAAAGGAATTTACTCGGTCGAGAAATTTTTAATGGCAAGGCGTTTTATGTATTGGCAAGTGTATTTACATAAGACAGGAGTTGTCGCCGAGCAATTGCTTATCAGTATTTTGAAAAGAGCACGTTTTTTAATTAAAAATGGAACATCTCTAAATTGTAGTAAAGCATTACTTTATTTCTTATCGCAACATTTCGATAAAAGTAATTTTGATAGGATCACCTTGGCAAAGTTTGCTAAATTAGATGATGTAGATATTTTAGCTGCATTAAAAGAATGGCAATACGCTGACGATTTTGTGCTTTCTACACTTTGTGAAATGATATTGAACAGAAAGCTTTTGCATATTAAACTTAAGAAAGAGCGAATAAACGAAACCAAGTTTAATAGTAAGTTTAATAAAATAAAGAAGCTTTACAAACTTACGGATGAAGAAACCTCTTATTTTGTTTTTACCGGTGAGTTAAAGAATAAGGCCTATGATAGAGAGAATCAGAATATTAATATCTTGAGGAAAAACGGAAAAATAACTGATGTTGCTAAATTATCGGATCACCTTAATTTGAATGCACTTTCGAAAACGGTGACCAAATATTATATGTGTTACCCAAAAGAAGCAGTTTAACTATTTTTCTTACTTTTACGCCCATGAAATTTACAGCAGGTCAGATTGCAGGTATTTTAGAAGGAGAAGTACATGGGAATCCAGATATAGCCGTGCATAAACTTGCTAAAATAGAAGAAGGCGAAGAAGGCTCTCTTACTTTTTTGGCAAATCCGAAATATACTTCGTTCATTTATAAAACCAAGGCTTCTATTACTATAGTGAACAAAAGTTTTATTCCTGAACATAAATTAAATACCACCTTAATCAAGGTTGAAGATGCTTATAAATCGTTCTCCAAATTATTGGAGTATTATAACCAAGTTAAAAATAATAAATTAGGGATAGAGGAGCCTATTTTTAAATCGGATACTGCAACCTATGGTACTGATGTTTATCTTGGTGCATTTGCTTATTTGGGAAATAATGTAACGCTTGGTGATAATGTAAAGGTATATCCGAATGTATATATTGGTGATAATGTATTGGTTGGTAATAATGTTACCATATTTGCAGGCGCGAAAATTTATTCAGAAACAATTATTGGCGATAATTGTGTAGTTCACAGTGGAGTGGTATTAGGTGCAGATGGATTTGGGTTTACGCCAAATGAAAATGGCGAATTCATTAAAGTACCACAAACAGGTAATGTTATCTTGGAAGATAATGTAGATGTAGGGGCAGGTACCACTATTGACCGTGCAACCTTAGGGTCTACTATCTTGAGAAAAGGAGTGAAGCTAGATAATCAAATTCAAATTGCCCATAATGTTGAGATTGGTGAACATACCGTAATTGCCGCTCAAACAGGAATTGCAGGTTCTACCAAAATCGGTAAGCATTGTATGATCGGTGGTCAAGTTGGTATTGTAGGTCATATCATGATCGGTGATTATGTGAAAATACAAGCACAATCTGGTATCGGTAGAAATGTAAAAGACCGAGAGGTTTTACAAGGTTCACCAGCTTTAAATTATGGTGATTATAACAAATCATATGTTCATTTTAAGAACTTATCAAAAATAATTAGTAGAATCGACACTTTAGAAAAGAAGGACTGACGATGAGTACAACAAAAAAAAAACAAAGGACAATTGGTAAAGAGGTAAGTCTAACGGGAGTAGGTTTGCATACTGGTAGCAATGTTACCATTAAATTTTTACCGGCAAGTGAAAACCATGGTTATGCATTTAAAAGGGTAGATTTAGAAGGTGAGCCTATTATTCCTGCTGACGCAAATCTTGTTGTGAACACACAAAGAGGTACCAATTTAGAGAAAAATGGCGTCAAGATTCAAACTTCAGAACACGTTTTGGCGGCTTTAGTTGGTCTTGAAATTGATAATGTATTAATAGAGCTGAATGCCGCAGAACCTCCAATTATGGATGGTTCCTCTAAGTTTTTTGTAGAAGTATTAGAGAAAGCCGGAATAGTTGAGCAAGATGCGGTTCGTGAAGAATATATTGTTAAAGAAGTTATTTCTTTTAAAGATGAAAATACAGGTAGTGAAATAACAATTATTCCTTCAGACGAATATCAAGTGATGACGATGGTAGATTTTGGAACCAAAGTTTTAGGGACTCAAAATGCAACTTTAGATAAAATTTCTGATTTTAAATCTGAAATTTCAAATGCTCGTACCTTTAGTTTCCTTCACGAGTTAGAAATGCTTTTGGAAAACGGACTAATAAAAGGAGGGGATTTAAACAACGCTATCGTATATGTGGATAAAGAGATATCTCAAGACACGATGGCGAAGTTAGAGAAGGCCTTTAATAAAAAGAAACTGTCTGTAAAAGCTAATGGAATTTTAGATAATCTAACATTACACCAACCAAATGAAGCAGCAAGACATAAGCTTTTAGATGTAATTGGAGATTTGGCTTTAATTGGTACACGTATACGAGGTAAGGTAATAGCTAATAAGCCTGGTCATTATGTAAATAACCAATTCGCGAAGAAGCTTTCACAAATTATCAAATTAGAAAAACGGAATAAAGTTCCGAAGTATGATTTAAGCTTGCCACCGTTAATGGATATTCATAAGATTATGGATATGTTACCACATAGACCTCCATTCTTATTAATAGACCGTATTATCGAGCTATCAGAAGAGCATGTAGTAGGTATGAAGAATGTGACAATGAACGAACCATTCTTCGTCGGACATTTTCCAGGGGCTCCAGTAATGCCAGGTGTACTTCAAGTAGAAGCTATGGCACAAACAGGTGGTATTTTGGTTTTAAGTACCGTACCTGATCCAGAAAATTATTTGACTTTGTTTATGAAAATAGATAAAGTAAAATTTAAAAGGCAAGTATTACCAGGCGATACATTAATATTTCACTGTAGTTTAATTACACCGATTAGAAGAGGTATTTGTCATATGCAAGCATATGCATACGCAAATGACAAATTGGTAAGTGAAGCAGAGTTAATGGCGCAAATAGTTAAAAGAACTTAGAATGAATCAACCTTTAGCTTATATACATCCAGGCGCTAAAATATCTAAAAATGTCGTAGTTGAACCTTTTACTACTATTCACAACAATGTAACAATTGGTGATGGTACATGGATAGGTTCTAATGTCACCATTATGGAAGGTGCTCGTATCGGGAAAAACTGTAACATTTTTCCGGGTGCTGTAATTTCTGCATCTCCACAAGATTTAAAGTATGATGGAGAGGAAACAACTGTCGTTATTGGTGATAACACCACTATTCGAGAGTGTGCCACAATTCATAAAGGAACATCTGACCGTATGAAAACTGTTATCGGCAAAAATTGCCTGATAATGGCGTACTGTCATGTTGCTCACGATTGTTTGGTGGGTGATAATTGTATTTTCTCTAATAATTCAACATTAGCAGGTCACGTTACTATTGGTGACAATGTTATTCTTGCAGGTTTGGTTGCAGTACATCAATTCGTATCTGTAGGACAACATGCCTTTGTTACAGGCGGTTCTTTAGTTAGAAAAGATGTGCCACCATATGTTAAAGCCGCTAGAGAGCCATTATCTTATGTAGGTATTAATTCTGTTGGTTTAAGAAGAAGGGGTTTTGTGTCTGATAAGATTAGAGAGATTCAGAATATTTACAGAATTCTTTACCAAAAAAACTACAATAATTCACAAGCCGTACAAATTATTGAAGCAGAAATGGAAGCAACTCCTGAACGTGACGAAATACTACAATTCATTCGAGATTCGCAACGTGGAATTATGAAAGGTTATTTTAGCAATAACTAAGACATACTTTGTTTATAAATTAAGTAACAATATTAATAAAATATACTAATGGCATCTACATCAGATATTCGAAAAGGACTATGTATTCGATACAATAATGATATTTATAAAATAATAGAATTTTTACATGTTAAGCCAGGTAAAGGACCTGCTTTTGTGCGTACAAAATTAAAAAGTGTTACTTCTGGTAAAGTATTGGATAATACCTTCTCAGCGGGTCATAAAATTGAAGATGTAAGAGTTGAAACCCGTTCTTATCAATATTTATATCCTGAAGGAGATACGTATCATTTTATGAATACGGATGATTATAATCAAATCACTTTACAAGAAAGTTCTTTAGATGCACCAGGATTGTTAAAAGAGGGTGAAGTTGTTACTATTTTGTTTAATACAGAAGATAATATGCCATTATCTGTTGACATGCCTGCAAGTGTAGTTTTAGAAGTTACCTATACAGAACCTGGCGTAAAAGGAAATACAGCAACTAATGCGACTAAACCGGCAAAAGTAGAAACCGGTGCAGAGGTAAACGTACCTTTATTTATTAATGAAGGAGATAAAATTAAGATTGACACTTCTAGCTGCTCATATATGGAGCGTGTGAAGGAGTAATTATACGTGGTATTATATACTAATCAAATTTAGAAATTGAAGTTTCCTACTATATTTTCATTAAAGCAAATTGCCGATATCATTTCGAGTACGTATGTGGGCATTGATGATTTTCCGGTTTTGGGAATGAACGAAATTCATGTTGTAGAGCCTGGTGATATTGTATTTGTTGATCATCCTAAATACTATGATAAAGCCTTAAAATCTAAGGCTACGATTATCCTAATAAATAAAAATGTTGATTGTCCAGAAGGAAAGGCATTGCTGATTTCAGATGATCCGTTCAGGGATTTTAATAAACTGACTACATTTTTTCAACCTTTTGTACCAAATAATCGTTCTATTTCAGCAACGGCAAAAATCGGAAAAAATACGGTAATACAACCAAATGCTTTTATAGGTAACAATGTAACTATAGGGGATAATTGCTTAATACATTCTAACGTTTCCATTTATGATAATTGTGTTATTGGCGACAATGTAACCATTCATGCGGGTAGTGTTTTAGGTGCTGATGCTTTTTACTACAAAAAACGACCTGATGGTTTCGATAAATTAATTTCTGGTGGAAGAGTTGTTTTGAAAAACAATGTTGACATTGGGGCACTTTGTACTATTGATCGAGGTGTGACAGGAGATACTACCATCGGTTTCGGTTCAAAGCTCGATAATCAAGTTCATGTTGGGCACGATACGGTAATTGGAGAGAAGTGTTTAATCGCATCGCAAACGGGTATCGCAGGCTGTGTTATTATAGAAGATGAAGTAACCTTATGGGGGCAAGTAGGTACAAATAGTGGTATTACAATAGGTAAGAACGCGGTTATAATGGGGCAAACCGGAGTTACTAAATCGGTAGCTGGTGGCAAGAGTTATTTCGGTACGCCAATAGAAGAATCCCGTGAAAAATTGAAACAATTAGCCTATATAAAGAAGATTCCAGAAATAATTAAAAAATTGGACAAGAAATAAGCATGTTAATGCTTTAAAATTCATTAACAAACCTATATTTTTGTTCTTTTAAAAATAAAAACTACAGTAGTATGAGCGTATTAGTAAATAAGGATTCCAAAATAATCGTACAAGGTTTCACCGGTAGTGAAGGTACTTTTCATGCCGAGCAAATGATTGAGTACGGTACTAATATTGTGGGTGGTGTTACACCAGGCAAAGGAGGACAAGAGCATTTAGGGAAACCAGTTTTTAATACGGTTTCTGAAGCTGTTGAAAAAGTAGGTGCTGATACGACTATTATTTTCGTTCCACCAGCATTTGCTGCTGATGCAATAATGGAAGCTGCAGATGCAGGTATTAAAGTTATTATTACAATTACAGAAGGTATACCAGTTGCTGATATGGTAATGGTTGCCAATTATATAAAAAGCAGAGATTGTCGTTTAATTGGACCTAACTGTCCGGGTGTTATTACTCCGGGTGAGGCAAAAGTTGGTATTATGCCAGGTTTTGTATTTAAGAAAGGAAATGTAGGTATTGTATCTAAATCAGGTACTTTGACATATGAGGCTGCTGATCAAGTGGTTCGTCAAGGTTTAGGTATTACAACTGCTATCGGTATTGGTGGTGATCCAATTATTGGAACCACTACAAAAGAAGCGGTTGAGTTATTGATCAATGATCCTGAGACTAAATGTGTAGTAATGATCGGTGAAATTGGTGGTCAATTAGAAGCTGATGCGGCACAATGGTACAAAGCTAGTGGAAGTAAAAAACCAGTTGTCGGTTTTATCGCTGGTGAAACTGCTCCTGCTGGTAGAACAATGGGTCATGCCGGTGCAATTGTAGGTGGTAGTGATGATACGGCACAAGCTAAAAAACGAATTATGAGAGAATGTGGAATTCACGTGGTTGATTCTCCAGCTGAAATTGGTTTGAAAGTAAAAGAAGTAATGGGTTAAGAACTCATATAATTCATATAAAATCCCGTTTGTAGCGGGATTTTTTTTAGCCTATAATTCAAACAAAAGGTATATTTGGTAAACTACCTTAAGTAAATGATTGACTTATGAAATTATTAGAAGATAAAAATGTAATTATTACTGGAGCAAGTAGAGGAATAGGTATGGGCATTGCCCAAGTATTTGCTGACCATGGGGCCAATGTTGCTTTTACCTATAGCTCGAGTGAAGCTCCAGCTTTAGAATTAGAAAAAGAATTGAAGGCTAAAGGCGTTAATGCCAAGGCTTATAAAAGTAATGCAGCTAACTTTCAAGAAGCTGAAGAATTGGTAGCTAAAGTTTTAGAAGATTTTGGTGGTAGAATTGATGTTTTAATCAATAATGCCGGTATTACGAAAGATAATCTTCTTATGCGTATGTCTGAAGCAGATTTTGATACGGTAATCGATATCAACTTAAAGTCGGTCTTTAACATGACCAAAGCGGTTCAACGAACTTTACTAAAACAACGAAGCGGCTCTATTATAAATATGAGTAGTGTAGTTGGGGTTAAAGGTAATGCGGGTCAGACAAATTATGCCGCCTCAAAAGCAGGTATGATTGGATTTACAAAGTCTGTGGCACTTGAATTAGGCTCACGAAATATAAGATGTAATGCAATTGCGCCAGGTTTCATTGAAACTGAAATGACAGAAAAGCTTGATGAGAAAACTGTTCAAGGTTGGAGAGATGGTATTCCTTTAAAAAGAGGCGGATCTCCAGAGGATATTGCCAATGCATGTCTTTATTTTGCATCAGACCTTTCGAGTTATGTAACCGGACAGGTATTGAATGTAGATGGTGGTATGTTAACTTAAGCCGAAAACGAATAATTCGGTAACAGATAATTTGTCTGTTGCTATTGCGCACAATATTTTCTAGATCCATGGAAACCACAACAGTATTGTATATTGTTCTTGCTGCTATCGTTGCTCTAGGTATAGTTGTGCTTCAATATGTATATAAACAAAAGGCTAAAAGCAATGTATATTTGCTCTTAGCCTTTTTGCGATTTATAGGAATATTTGGTCTACTCGTTTTACTTATAAACCCTCAATTTTCACAGAAATCCTATAGTTTAGAAAAGCCAAATTTGGTGATTTTAGCTGATAATTCAAGTTCTTTAGCTGAAAGTGGAGTTGAAATTAAAGATATTATTTCTCAATTAAAATCTTCAGACGAAATTTCAAGTAGATTTAAAATAAGTGATTACCGATTTGGTAGTGAATTAGGTGTATTAGATAGTTTAACATTTGAAGACAAGATTACCAATATATATAAATCTCTTTCTGCTTTAAAAGATATTTTTGGTCGTGAACAGACGGTAACTCTATTATTATCTGACGGTAACCAGACTATTGGGCAAGATTATAGTTATTTTAAAACTGACGAAAATAGTACTCTTTATACTGTAGTCTTAGGTGATACCACGAAGTATAAGGACTTATCTGTCGGGCCTATTTTAACTAATAAGTATGCATTCTTAAAAAATAAATTCCCATTAGAAACCTATATTTCTTATCAAGGTAACACAGCTGTTTCAGCTACTGTATCTGTTAAGATGAATGATAGAATAGTACATCGCGAAAATTTAAATTTAAATAATGAATCTAATTTTAAAGCCATCTCGATAGAAATAGATGCTAATACTGTCGGAATTAAAAATTTAATTGTAGAAATCTCTCAATTACCTGCAGAACGAAATATAGCTAACAATAGAAGGTCTACTAGTATAGAGATAATTGATGAGAAGACTAAAATTGGATTGATTGCCGATATTTTGCATCCTGATTTGGGAACTCTTAAGAAAGCTATAGAAAGTAATAAGCAAAGAGAAGTATCCATTTTAAAGCCAAATGTTGCTAATAGTATATTAGATGAAATTGATTTATTCATTTTTTATCAGCCAACTGTTCGTTTTAAAGCATCACTGGATTATGCAAAAAGTAAAAATGCAAATACCTTTATAATTACAGGTTCTCATGCAGATTATTCATTTTTGAATGAAGCGAGTCTTGGTTTTGAAATTGAAAGTGGTTATCCTCAACAAGAGGTTTTCGCATTGTTGAATAATGCATTTTCAAGGTATGATATTTCTAAATTCGATTTAACCAATTTCCCCCCATTGTTAAGTGACGCAGGACCTATTATTTTTCAAAAACCTTATGAGGCACTACTTGGTACTCAAATTAAAGGATTGAATGTACAACAGCCGTTATTATCCGTAATAGAGGACAATTCTAAAAAACAGGCTTTACTAGTTGGCGAAAATCTTTGGAAATGGCGCATGCAGACATTTAGAAATACAGGTGAATTCATCAATTTTGATGAATTCATGGGTAATTTAATTCGCTATTTAACCAGTACCAAGAATAAATCGCGCCTTAATGTTGAATATGAAAAAGTTTATGAAGGCAGCTCAAATGCAATTATAACAGCAACCTATTTTGACGAGGCCTTTTTGTTTGACCCTAATGCAAAGATGAAAATTAGGGTTACCAATAAGAAAACGAAGTCTAGTCAAGATAATCCTATGGTATTAAAAAATGGATATTTTGAAGCCGACCTTTCTAATCTTTTAGCTGGTGAATATGACTTTAAATTATCGGTTGATAACGAATCTAAATCAGAAACGGGTTCGTTTGTAATCTCAGAATTTGATATGGAAAATCGATTTGTCTCTAGTGATGATTCAAAAATGGCGAAATTGGCTGCCAACTCTGGAGGTAAACATTATTATTCATCTCAAATCGATGCTATTAAGAAAGATCTAATAGAGAATGATAACTATGTTCCAACCGAGAAAAGCTCTATAAATATCGTACCTTTGATTGAGTTTAGAATTCTACTGGCTTTAATAATTTTGGCCTTCACGGTAGAATGGTTTATCAGAAAATATAACGGATTAATTTAAATTTACACGAATGGATAAGTTACCAAAGATTGCATTACCCGCAATATTTATTTTTATTGTTTTGATTATAGGAATTTCAAAATCTACCGTCACCATTGACTCAGGTCAGGCAGGCGTATTGTATAAAACGTTTGGTGGGGGTGTGGTTACGGACCAGCCACCAATGGGTGAAGGATTTCATTTAGTAGCACCTTGGAATAGAGTGACTGTTTATGAAGTACGACAACAAGAAGTACTTGAAAGTATGAATGTATTGTCAAGTAATGGTTTGGATATTAAATTGGAAGCATCAGCTTGGTTCGAACCTATTCGTAGTGATTTAGGAAAATTGCACCAAGAGAAGGGAACAGAGTATATTCAACGTGTATTGTTGCCAACGATACGATCTGCTGCCCGTTCTGTAGTTGGCCGTTATACACCAGAGCAACTGTATTCAAGTAAAAGGGATGCGATTCAACAAGAAATTTTTGATGAGACTCAAAAAATAGTTTCAGGTCAGTATATTCAATTGAATGAAATATTGGTAAGAGATGTAACATTACCACCAACCATTAAGGACGCTATCGAAAGAAAATTAAAGCAAGAGCAAGAATCTTTAGAGTATGAGTTCCGTTTGGTTACTGCTAAA
The DNA here is from genome assembly GCF_900109345.1 of Maribacter orientalis. GTDB lineage: Bacteria > Bacteroidota > Bacteroidia > Flavobacteriales > Flavobacteriaceae > Maribacter > Maribacter orientalis. The sequence goes on along the minus strand of NZ_FNZN01000007.1, from coordinate 73,567 downwards.
AAGGAGGCTGAAAAAGTAACGATTGAAGCTCAAGGTAAAGCAGATGCTAACCGTATTTTAAGTGCGTCTTTAAATGACCAAATTTTAAAGGATAAAGGAATCGATGCTACACTAAAATTAGCAGAGTCACCTAATTCAAAAGTTGTCATTGTAGGTGGTAGCGATGGTCTTCCCTTAATTTTGGGTAATAACTAAAACACGGAGTTAATTATTTTTGTTTCATTTTAAACTTTTGTTTTGTGAAATGGAAAATACCTTTTACTTTTACATTATAATGAAAAACAGAACTACACATCATCATATTCATACTCACGCTCTGGCGAGGTAGGAATGTATTGTAGTAGTACAACATATTTAAAAACCCGTTTGAGCAATCAAACGGGTTTTGTATTTAACTCTGTTTTGCTTGCCAAGCATAAAACAAACAAATGACTAAAATTAGAATTGCTATTCAGAAATCGGGAAGACTTAATGAGGAATCCCTTCAAATTTTAAAAGATTGTGGAATTTCCATCGATAATGGAAAGGATCAATTAAAAGCTTCTTCAAGAAATTTCCCAATGGAGGTTTTCTATCTTAGAAATGGTGATATACCTCAATACCTTAGAGATGGCGTAGTAGATATCGCCATTATTGGTGAAAATGTCTTGGTAGAAAAGGGTGAGGATATTTCTATTGCTGAGAAACTTGGATTTTCAAAATGTAAAGTTTCCCTAGCGGTGCCAAAATCATTTAAGTTTAATTCAATAAAGGATTTTGAAGGAAAGCGTATAGCTACTTCCTATCCAAACACAGTTTTAAATTACCTAAAGGATAAAGGTATTACTGCTGATTTACACATCATTAGTGGTTCGGTAGAAATTGCACCGAATATTGGTTTGGCAGATGCCATTTGTGATATTGTTTCCAGTGGTAGTACGTTGTTTAAAAATAATCTAAAGGAGGTTGAAGTAATGCTTACAAGTGAAGCTGTTTTGGCAGTTTCACCAAAGATTTCAGAAGAAAGAAGAGAGTTATTAGAAAAGTTACAATTTCGTATTCAATCGGTATTACGAGCTAGGGGTTCTAAATATGTATTGCTTAACGCACCAAATGATAAATTGGATGGAATTTTAAAATTACTTCCTGGAATGCGCAGTCCTACGGTACTTCCTTTGGCCGATGAAGGTTGGAGCTCTGTTCATACCGTAATCAACAAAGATAAATTCTGGGAAGTAATAGACGAGTTAAAGAAAGCTGGTGCTGAAGGTATTTTAGTTTGCCCAATTGAAAAGATGGTATTATAGTAGTAAGTACAAGGAAGAATGAATAAAATATATAATCCTAAGAGAGCAGATTGGAAGGATGTTTTAAAGCGTCCTACACAGACAGTAGCCGATATTGAAGGGTTGGTCAATAGTATTTTCGAGGAAGTTAAAACAAGTGGTGATAGTATATTAAAAAAGTATACTCAACAATTTGACAAAGTAGCCTTAGAGAATATGTTGGTTTCAGAGGTTGAAATTGAAGAGGCTAAGACTCTAGTTTCAGATGAGCTTAAAGCAGCTATTCAATTGGCTAAGGTAAATATTGAAGTGTTTCATTTTGCTCAGAAAACAGGTCGAATTGAAATAGAAACGGCACCTGGAGTCTCTTGTTGGCAAGAAAAAAGACCTATTCAAAAAGTAGGACTTTATATTCCTGGTGGAACAGCACCATTATTTTCAACCATTTTAATGTTGGCGGTACCTGCGACTATTGCTGGATGCTCAGAAATAGTGCTTTGTTCTCCACCTGATAAGGAAGGGAAATTGAACCCTGCAATTTTATATACTGCTAGTTTATGCGGAGTTACCAAAATTATAAAGGTTGGAGGGATACAAGCTATTGCAGGTATGACATTTGGTACAGAAACCATTCCACAGGTTTTTAAAATATTTGGACCTGGTAATCAATACGTAACCGTTGCTAAACAAATTGCAACAAAACATGGTGTAGCCATTGATATGCCTGCAGGTCCTTCAGAACTATTGGTTGTAGCAGATAATACTGCTAATGCTGCCTTTGTAGCATCCGATTTATTGAGCCAGGCAGAGCATGGTATTGATAGTCAGGTGATTTTAGTGTCGACCTCAAAAAATATGATTGAAGAAGTAGAGAAAGAGGTAGCGTTGCAATTAGAAGAACTGCCACGAAAAGAAATTGCGAGGCAGGCAATTTCAAATAGCAAACTTATCTACGTTAAAGATGACCGCATGGCGATTGACTTAATCAATGAATATGGTCCTGAACACTATATAGTTTGTGTAGATAATGAAGATTTTTATATTGATAACACTCAAAATGCTGGCTCTGTTTTTATTGGGAATTATACGCCCGAGAGCGCTGGTGATTATGCTTCGGGTACCAATCATACGTTACCAACTAACGGATATGCAAAGCAGTATAGTGGAGTGAATTTAGATAGTTTCATGAAAAGTATGACGTTCCAGAAGATTACTAAGGTAGGAATTCAAAATATTGGTAATGCCATTGAATTAATGGCTGAAGCTGAAGGTTTACAAGCACATAAAAATGCGGTAACCCTAAGATTAAATAGCCTTAAAAAATAGAGTATTGTTCGATCAAGCACAGCCGAGACCTAATTATGAAGTAATGAATTTCAATTTAGATAACATAACAAGAGAAAACGTGAAGGGCTTAAGTCCATATTCATCTGCACGAGATGAATATGTTTCCGATGGTTCTACCATGGTTTTTCTAGATGCGAATGAGAATCCATTTGACAATGGTGTCAATCGCTATCCCGATCCACAACAACGTAGTCTAAAAGCTATATTAGCCAAACAAAAGGGTATTAAAGAAGAAAATATTCTTTTGGGCAATGGTAGTGATGAAGTATTAGATTTATTGTTCAGAGCCTTTTGTGAGCCCAAAGAAGATAATATTATCACATTACCACCTACGTATGGTATGTATAAAGTCTTGTCTGGTATTAATATGGTCGAAAATAGGGAAGTCTTATTGACCGATGCTTTTCAACCGGATGTTTCTGCGATTAAAGATAAAATAGATGCTAATACCAAACTATTATTCATTTGCTCACCAAACAACCCTTCAGGGAATAGTTTTTCTACTAAAAGTATTGAGGAGTTATTGAATTCGTTTAACGGACTTGTGGTTATTGATGAGGCGTATATCGATTTTTCACAAGAAGAGAGTTGGACATCAAAACTTGCGGATTATCCAAACCTAATAATTACACAGACCCTATCAAAAGCTTATGGTATGGCAGGTATACGATTGGGTATTTGCATTGCTTCTCCTGAAATCATTGCCGTTATCAATAAAATAAAACCGCCCTACAACGTAAATCAATTAACACAAGAGCGAGCGATACAAAGAGTGTCTGATAAAAAATCGGTACAAACAGAAATCGCAACTATTTTAGAGGAGCGTGAAAAATTGATTAATACATTACAAACAGTTTCGTTTGTTTCTAAAATATATCCAACGGACGCTAATTTTATTTTGGTAAAAGTAGATGATGCCACTCTTCGTTATAATCAATTATTGAAAAAAGGTATTGTAGTTCGAAATCGAACTACGCAACTTTTATGTGAAAATACACTTAGGTTTACCGTGGGTACCTCCGAAGAAAATAATATTGTAATTACCGCTTTAAAAGAACTATCAAACTAATATGGAAAACAAAAAACGTGTTTTATTTATAGACCGTGATGGCACTATTATCAAAGAAACTATTGATGAGCAGATAGATGCCTTTGAAAAAATGATATTTTATCCAAAGGCATTTACGTTCCTTGGTAAAATTGCCAAAGAGCTAGATTATGAATTGGTTATGATCACTAATCAAGATGGTTTGGGTACCGATATTTTCCCAGAAGATACATTTTGGCCGGTACATAATTTTATTATGAAATCTTTTGAGAATGAAGGAGTCGTTTTTGATAAGGTGTTTTTAGACCGTACTTTTCCACATGAAAATGCAAACACAAGAAAACCGGGAACAGGCTTGTTGACTGAATATTTTTCTGAAGCTTACGATTTAGTAAATTCTTTTGTTATCGGTGACCGATTAACTGATATGGAATTGGCTAAAAACCTTGGTGCTAAAGGTATTTTTATAAACGATGATACCAACTTAGGCACAAGTGAAATTACTGTAAAACGAGATGCTTTAGATGCTTATATAGCTTTAGAGGACAATGACTGGGAGAAGATTTATGAATTTTTAAAATTGAAAAACAGAACTGCAGAAATTCATAGAAAAACGAATGAAACCGATATAGCTATAAAACTGAACCTTGATGGTACAGGTAAAAGCGATATCAAAACCGGATTAGCATTTTTTGACCACATGCTAGATCAATTGGCACGTCATGGCCAAATGGATTTAACCATTAAAGTAAATGGAGATTTAGAAGTAGATGAACACCATACAATAGAAGATACAGGCATTGCGCTAGGTGAAGTATTTAATAGTGCACTTGGTAATAAATTAGGAATTGAACGTTACGGCTTTTGTTTACCAATGGATGATTGTCTTGCCCAGGTAGCAATTGATTTTGGTGGTCGTAACTGGCTGGTTTGGGAGGCCGATTTTAAACGTGAAAAAGTAGGGGATATGCCAACCGAAATGTTTCATCACTTTTTTAAATCGTTCACTGATGGCGCCAAAGCTAATTTGAATATTAAAGCAGAAGGCACCAACGAACACCATAAGATCGAAGCTATTTTTAAAGCCTTTGCAAAAAGTATAAAAATGGCTGTTAAAAGAGATGTAGAAAAAATGGTATTGCCTAGTACGAAAGGAATGCTTTAGTAATAAAGAATAACAAGTCAATGAAAATAGTCATCATTAATTACGGAGCAGGAAATATTCAGAGCATTAAATTTGCCATAAAGCGCTTAGGTTATGATGCGATTTTGAGTAATGATGTTGCAGAAATTCAAAATGCTGATAAGGTTATTTTTCCTGGAGTGGGAGAAGCTAGTAGTGCCATGAGAAAACTTCGCGATAGTGGTCTTGATAAAATAATTCCAAACTTAAAGCAGCCCGTTTTAGGTATTTGTTTAGGTATGCAGCTAATGTGCCGCTCATCTGAAGAAGGTAATACTGCCGGACTCGGAATTTTTGATGTTGATGTGGTGAAGTTTGATGCTTCTGTAAAAGTTCCACAAATAGGTTGGAACCAGATTACAAATTTAAAGTCACCTTTATTTACAGGTATTAAAGAAAAAGAACACATTTATTTAGTTCATAGTTTTTATGCACCGTTGTGTACCGAAACAATAGCTGAATGCTCATACGGAGTTGATTATAGTGCAGCGCTACAAAAAGATAATTTTTATGGGACCCAATTTCATCCCGAAAAAAGTAGTGATGTTGGGGAGAAAATTCTTGATAATTTTTTGAATATGTAATGGAACAGAATTATTTTATTTCAACCGATAAAAATTTACTTGATAGCAAAGCTATTCAGCAGTTTATTGCCAATTCTTATTGGGGAAATGGCCGTTCTTTAGAAGAAGTGAAGACGACAATTGAAAATTCGTATTGCTTTGGAATTTATACTTTGGATAAAGAACAAATTGGTTTTGCCAGAGTAGTTACCGATTATATTTATTTTGGATATTTTATGGATGTGATTATCCTTGATAAGTTTCAAGGTCAGGGTTTTGGAAAAATACTGGTAGAGCATATACTTGCTGACCCAAAGATAAAGAACCTTAAAACATTAGCTTTAAAAACAAAGGATGCTCACCAACTTTATGAGCGATACGGATTTAAAAAAATAGGAGATTCACTATTATGGATGTCCGTTGATAAACAAATACTAGCGTAAATAAAATGAGAATTATTCCCGCAATTGATATTATTGATGGTAAATGTGTTCGTCTTTCCAAAGGTGATTACGATACCAAAAAAATATATAATGAGAATCCCTTAGAGGTTGCAAAAGACTTTGAGGCGCACGGTATTCGATTTTTACATTTGGTAGATTTAGACGGCGCAAAATCAAAACACATTGTAAACCATAAAGTTTTAGAACAAATTGCTTCCCAAACCAGTTTACAAATAGATTTTGGTGGTGGATTAAAAACGGACGATGATCTTCGTATAGCTTTTGAAAGTGGGGCTAAACAAATTACGGGCGGTAGTATTGCCGTAAAAGATTCCGATACTTTTCTTGGCTGGATAGAGAAACATGGTGCCAGTAAAATAATTCTAGGAGCTGATGCTATGGATGAAAAAGTAGCGGTTTCTGGCTGGTTAGAAGAGTCCAAGGAAGAATTGATTCCATTTATAAAATCGTATCAAAACAAAGGAATTCAGTATGTTATTTGTACTGATATCAGTAAAGATGGCATGTTAGAAGGTCCGTCGTTTGAACTCTATTCTCGGATTTTGTCCCAAACTAATGAACTTAAATTAATTGCATCTGGAGGTATTTCTACTTTTGATGAGTTGCCCAAATTGGCAGAAATGGGTTGCGAAGGCACTATCATCGGTAAGGCTATCTATGAGAATAGAATTAGTTTAAAGCAGTTAGAAACATATATTTTAAGTAATGGATAAGGAGTCTCAATTAATTGAAGAGCTGGTAAAGAATGCCCTCTATCGTATGGATGAAAGTACACGTATGATCAAGAAAAGTCTTTCTGATATTTCAGAAGACGAAGTGTGGCAAAAACCGAATCCTTCTTTAAACAGTATTGCCAATTTAATGCTCCACTTGTGTGGAAATATTTCACAATACGTTATTTCATCTTTAGGTGAAACAGAAGATAAAAGGAAGCGAGATACTGAATTTTCAGTAACTGACGGACTTACCAAAGCAGAATTGCTCAAAAAATTAGAAGATATTGTCGATACGGCGAAACGGGTTATTTTCGATGCTAAGCCTGATCAATTGGTAAAAGTACGTTCAGTACAAGGGTTTTCTTTTTCAGGGGTTGGAGTCATCATGCATGCAGTTGAACATTATTCTTACCATACTGGGCAAATTGCTTTTTGGGTAAAACAATTAAAGAATAATGATTTGGGCTTTTATGATGGAATGGATTTGAACAAAAAAAATATACATTAGTGCTTGCAAAAAGAATAATTCCTTGTTTAGATATAAAGGACGGTAGAACTGTAAAAGGTGTCAATTTCGTTGATTTACGCGATGCTGGTGACCCAGTAGAACTGGCAGAAATTTATAGTAAAGAGGGAGCTGACGAATTGGTGTTTTTAGATATTTCTGCAACAGAGCAAAAGCGTAAAACCTTAGCTGAATTGGTATTTAGAGTTGCAGAAAAAGTAAACATTCCCTTTACCGTAGGTGGCGGAATTTCTTCTGTTGAAGATGTTGACATTCTACTACAGAACGGAGCAGATAAAGTATCAATTAATTCATCGGCTGTAAAGAACCCTCAATTGATTAATGATTTATCGGCAAAATTTGGTTCACAGTGCATTGTAGTAGCCATTGACGCTAAACAGATTAATGGGGAATGGATTGTTCATTTAGTTGGTGGAAAGGTGCCTACAGAACGAAAATTGTTTGAATGGGCCAAAGAGGTAGAAGAGCGTGGAGCGGGTGAAATCTTATTTACGTCTATGGACCACGATGGTACCAAGGATGGTTTTGCTAACGAGGCGTTAGCACGATTATCAACGGAGTTGAATATACCCATTATTGCATCTGGTGGGGCAGGAAATAAACAACATTTTACCGATACCTTTGTAAAAGGAAAAGCGGATGCAGCTTTAGCGGCAAGTGTATTTCATTTTAAAGAGATAGGTATTCAGGAACTGAAGATGGAGTTGCAAGAAAACGGAATTCCAGTTCGTAATTAAGTAGTAGTACCTAGTTTAAATTTGTAGTTATTTAGTGGTACTTAAATATTATAAAATGACATTCTGAGCCAACCTGACCAATTTTAAGTATCAATGGAAGTGGTTAATATATAATATGGTTTTCTGTGGCATTCTAACGATAAAAGAAGAACGAATTAAAATTAAAGCAATGAAAAAAATAGGATTGATAGGAGGTATAACATGGCAATCTACACAATTATATTATCAGTTGCTAAATACTAAAGTAGCGGAGATATTGGGTGGTCAAAATTCTTGCGAATGTATTATTGAATCTGTGAATTTTGCTGATATATCTTCTAAACAAGCGGCGGGCGATTGGGATACCCTTCATTCCCAAATGACTGATATTGCTTTACGTTTACAAAATGCAGGTGCAGAGATCATACTAATTTGTGCTAATACCATGCATTTAAGTGTCCCAACGATGAAGAAAAGACTTTCTATACCTATTTTACATATTGCAGAAGTAGCCGGTAATGCCGTTAAGAATAAAGGCTGTCAGAAAGTTTTGTTATTAGGTACCAAATACACGATGGAATTGGATTTCTATAAAGACATTCTTAATAACCAGTTTGGTATCGAGGTTTTGATTCCTAATGAAGCTGACCGTGAGATAGTGCATGACATTATTTATTCCGAATTATCAAAAGGTATAATTACTGAGGAGTCCAAAAAATTGTATTTAGATATCATTAAAAAATCGGAAAAAGAAGGAGCACAAGGAGTAATTTTAGGCTGTACTGAAATTCCTTTGTTGATTCAACAGGAAGATTGTGATATTGTGGTAATTGATACCACTAAAGAGCACGCTTATGCTGCTGTGGAGTTTGCACTTGCTTAGTATTCAGTTGACAGTATCAGTTTTCAGTTTGCAGATTTGATAAATAAAATATCACCCCGAGCATAGTCGAAGGTTTAGGAATACCAAATTAGTTTTCGACTGAGCTCGGACAGACAATTAAAAAGTAATCAGTTTAGAGTGTCTTAAGACAGAAAAAGAATAACAGTAATGAGTAACAAGAATATGGATTACAATACACCTGATTGGAATAAAATGAATGACGGATTAGTTCCTGCAATCATTCAAGATGCACGAACTAAAAATGTATTAATGCTTGGTTATATGAATGCTGAAGCTTTAAGCAAAACCACAGAATCGGGTAAGGTGACATTTTTTAGTCGTTCTAAAAATCGATTGTGGACCAAAGGTGAGGAGAGTGGTAATTTCCTAAATTTGGTTAGTATTAAAAATGATTGTGATGATGATTCATTGCTTATTTCGGTAAACCCTGTTGGGCCAACTTGCCATAAAGGGACGGATACATGTTGGGCGGAATATAACAACTCAAACTTCGGATTCTTTTCTGAATTGGAAAATACCATTGAAGAAAGACGAACTACAGCAGACGATAGTCAATCTTACGTAGCTTCTTTGTTTAAAAAAGGGATTAACAAGATTGCCCAGAAAGTTGGGGAGGAAGCAGTGGAAACCGTTATTGAAGCAATGGATACTAATGATGAACTTTTCCTTTACGAAAGTGCTGATTTATTGTTTCACTATTTAATGCTATTACAAGCAAAAGGTTTTACACTGAAAGATATAGAGGCTGAATTGATGAAGAGAAAAAAATAAATGCTTTAATCTACTTTTAAGGTCATTTAATGACGCTATAAGAAGTTAAATATGTCATTGCTTTCAAGGTGGTTATGTTATTTTTCAAAACTGTTTGTAACCGCATTGTTGTTTCATCATAGAGATCAATTGCACCAAATGCTTCTGATAATCTATCATAGTTCTCTTTAGAGGATAATAGTAAATGAGTTAGGTCTGTAATTTTTATATCTAAAGAAACCTCATTATTTAGTTCATTATCAAAGGTTATAAACTGTTCATCAAGCTCTGAAAAGTTAGCTTGATGATTATAATCGTTTGGTTGTTTTATTTTACTACTGAGGCCTAATTGTATACAGATAGGTTCTAGAAATATTTCAAAATCATAAATTATAATCCTGCAGTTTTTCTTTGCAACTCTTATAATTTCATCTAATGTCGATTGTGATTTCGCATAGTATAATGAACCGGCAAACGTAATGATATCAAAGACATCGTTATCAAAATTGAACGTGTTAGAATCGATTAATTGATAGGTAATTATGGGGTGTTGTAGAGATTTTTCCAACATCTCATTACTAGGGTCTACACCAACCACATTTGAACAATAGTTTGCTAGTGCAATTGAAGATTGACCTGTACCACAACCAACATCCAACCCAAATTCATATTTTTTATTTGATTCTAAAAATGCGCTTAATATTTCTGAATGTAAAGAAGGTCGATATGTGGCATAATGTAAGGCAGTAATTATATCATATTCTTTTGCCATGATTAAATTTAAAATATTCTCTCCATAATAACATAACTAATTCCTCCTTTTATAAATTGGTTGTTGGTTTCTTTCATACCGAATTTAGAATAATAATCGATTTTATTGATTCGTGCGTTGCACCAAATTTTAGAAAGTTGTTCTTTTGCAGAAATTCGCATTAACTCATTTAATAATTCGCTACCAAAACCTTTACCTTGGTATTCTTTCAGTGTGGCAAACTTTCGAAATTGAGCCTCGTTGTTTTCCACAAAAAGCGAGATAACTGAAATTAATATGTCATTTTTAAAATAGCCAAAGTGCCTGCCTTCAAAATCATTGGGTAATTGTACATAATCAATCGGTTTATTTGGCCACATGACCTTGTGCCGAATAGAAAGAGTTTCTTCTGATGTAATTTGAACAATTCTTTTCACCTATCTTTTTATTTAATCGATATCATTGGAACCATATGTCTCTTAATTTATTATACTATGCTATGAGGATTTTCTGTTTTCAAAATTATATACAGCAAATGGATAAACGTAATAATTAGTAAACTCAATTTATTAGTTTACCCAAAAGTCAACCTATTGCTGAAGTACTAAAAAACCTGCTTCCCAACTGTTATAAATAACTACTATTTAGAGGTGTTCTCAAAATTTCATTTCACCACCACACCACAAAAAACTTCTCAAATTCTGTTTCACTTTTTCTCATCCAAACCATGGGTGAATTTTGTTTAAACAACTGTTTTTCGATTGTTAATAATGTGTCTGCATGAGAAGTCCAACTATTGGTGGTATCAGGGTATAAAACCCATTGGCTTTTATTGGGAATATAAAATTGGAACAGTGTAAACGCATTGGTGTTAAAGTCTGATAATCGTAGCCAATACCCAACAACACAATTTTGGTTTAATGGGTTTAGATATAACGCGTCTACTTTATAGGGTTTAAAAAGTTGTACTTTAAAACAAGTTTGATGTACCAGGTTAGCAATAGCAATACCTTTATCGGACAATGCTGTTGTACCAGCTTCAGAATGCAATAAGGCAAATTGCTTGTTCTTTATTTTCTCCATTTTCATAAAGAAAGTATCACGTTTGTTTGGTCCTATCAGTTGATGTAAGGGTTCCTTGATATCAGGGTTTATAATATAGAATTTATAGGTTAGTTCTACATGTATGATTTGTTTTGTTGCGACATCCTTCAGTATAAAATCAATTTCCCCTAAAGTTTGTTTTCCTTCCCGTATGGGTAAATTATAAACTAGCACTTCATATTGTAATGAATGGTCTAGCAACTGTTTGCAGACAACTTCTATTTGATGACCCAATCGTAAATTTTCTGGGATGGGAGCAGGGGAGAAGTCCGACAAATCCACCTTTGGAAATTCAAACTGCTCGATTCCAAACTGTGTATGGTCCCATATAACCGGCGTGTTTAAAAAATCTTTGAATTGGTTGATGTTTGTTAGTTGATTGTTGATGGGATTTTGTTTTTTTATTAAAGAATCATCGGCTAAGCTCAGCGTACAATTTAATTAGTTATAAATAATATACCAACTTTGTTTCCTAATCTTTACATATGATAAGTTACGAATTAGCTTTGTTTATCCGAAATCACTTTATTTCTTGAAATTATTGCATAAAAATTTTGCATACTCAATCGTAATGAAAAGCCTTCACTACAGACTAAATAGTTTATCCTTTTATAGTTAGTCGAATACTTGTATTCATTACTAAATTCTAAAAACTTAAAACCAACCTACAAGTTGAACAACAACGTTAACGTTTCTTAAATTACAAGGGTATGCAATGTAAATGTGTTAATTTTATACTATGGCAATGAATGTAAGAAATGGTTTTCGTTTCGAAACTTACGAGGCACCCGAGCAATCAATATTTGATAAACTTTTTGATATTTTTCAAGAGCTTATAACACATACTTCTGGCGATTTTGACGAAGCAATCGACTGGCTGCGTGAGTTGGATAAAGAATATGAATTGACTACAGAAGAATATACAATTGATGATTTTATAGAAGATTTAAAGTCCAAGGGCTATATACGAGAAGAATTTAAAGATGGTGGTGGAGATGGTGAAGAAGGAGAAGAAGGATCAGACGGTGGAGATATTTCGATTACCGCTAAAATGGAACGTATTATTCGTAAACGTGCATTAGACCAAATATTCGGAAAAATAAAGCGAAGTGGCTCTGGAAATCATAAAACCGGTAAATCTGGACAAGGAGATGAACACACCGGTGATTTTAGAGAATATCGCTATGGCGATGGTTTGGAGCATATTTCAATGACCGAAAGTCTTAAAAATGCTCAAATTAATCATGGTATAGGTAATTTTCAACTAAGTGAGGAAGATTTGGTAGTTGAGGACACGCAACACAAAGCCCAAATGAGTACCGTCCTAATGATTGATATTAGCCATAGTATGATTTTATATGGAGAAGACCGTATAACTCCCGCAAAAAAAGTGGCGATGGCATTGGCAGAACTCATCACTACGAGGTACCCGAAAGATACCTTAGATATACTTGTGTTCGGTAACGATGCCTGGCCGATTCCTATTAAAGATTTACCTTATTTAAAAGTTGGGCCTTACCATACGAATACGGTTGCAGGACTTCAATTAGCAATGGATATGTTACGCAGAAAACGTAATACCAACAAACAGATTTTTATGATAACCGATGGTAAACCTAGTTGTTTGCGTATGCCCGATGGTACTTATTACAAGAATAGTGTTGGTTTAGATGATTTTATTGTAGAGAAATGTTACAATATGGCGCGGCAAGCACGCAAAATACATATTCCTATTACGACATTTATGATTGCGCAAGACCCTTATTTAATGCAATTTATCCGTCATTTTACGGAAGCTAATAAAGGCAAAGCATTTTTTACAGGACTTAAAGGTTTGGGTGAAATGATATTTGAAGATTATGAAGCAAACAGAAAGAAGAGACTAAAATAGAATTGATTAATTAGTAAACAAGAATAGTGAATAAAAATCTTTCGCCATTCTTGTTTACTAATTATGATTTCTTTTCTTAGATATTAAAATTAAAAAAAATGGCTTCAAGATGAAGCAATATATCATCAACATGCCACTGACAACGAACAACGATTTTAAAAAATGAAACATACAGAAATAAAGACATTAGGTCAATTAGTAAAGGCCGGATATCAAACCAAAAAGATAAAAGATGAGCTTAGGGATAATCTTCGTGAGAATATTATAGCTGGAAAAGATTCATTTAAAGGAGTTTGGGGTTATGAAGATTCGGTTATTCCAGAGTTGGAACGTGCTATTTTATCGAGACATAATATAAATCTTTTAGGACTGCGAGGACAAGCGAAAACTCGTTTGGCCAGATTAATGGTTAACCTATTAGATGAGTGGATCCCAGTTGTAGAAGGTTCTGAAATTAATGATGACCCACTTAAACCAATGTCACGTTATGCTCTTGAACTTATTGATGAAAAAGGGGATGATACTCCTATTTCATGGTTACATAGAGATGATAGATTCTTTGAAAAATTAGCTACACCAGATGTTACAGTAGCTGATTTGATTGGTGATGTTGATCCCATAAAGGCAGCAAATTTAAAACTTTCTTACGCTGATGACCGTGTCATTCATTTCGGTATGATACCGCGTGCCAACCGTTGTATATTCGTAATTAACGAATTACCCGATTTACAAGCACGTATTCAAGTATCGCTATTTAATATCTTACAAGAAGGTGATATACAAATTCGTGGTTTTAAATTGAGATTACCTTTAGACCTACAGTTTATTTTCACTGCTAACCCTGAAGATTATACCAATAGGGGTAGTATCGTTACTCCATTGAAGGATAGAATCGGTTCACAAATTTTAACGCACTACCCAGACGATATTGAAACTGCACGTAAAATTACCGAACAAGAATCTAAATTAGATGCTAGGCAGGTAGAAAGTATTTATGTGCCCGATTTGGCAAAAGACTTATTGGAGCAGATTAGTTTTGAAGCTCGTGAAAGCGAATATGTAGACGCTAAAAGTGGAGTGAGCGCAAGAACTAGTATAACAGCGTTTGAAAATCTGTTAAGTACTGCAGAACGTAGGTCTTTATTGAACGGTGGTGACCATACGATGGTTCGTTTAAGTGATTTTCTAGGAGTGATACCTTCTATTACAGGTAAGATTGAATTAGTATACGAAGGAGAGCAGGAAGGTGCGGACGGTGTTGCAGGTATTTTAATAGATGATGCGGTAAAATCACTTTTTCCTAAATACTTCCCTAAAATAAATAAGTTGGAACGTAAAGATGAGGCAACTGTTTATGATGAATTACTACATTGGTTTTTTCAAGGTGAAGGTTTTGAATTAATGGATGATTTCACAGATGAGGAATATAAGCGGGCATTAGATAGTATACCTGCATTAAATCAGCTTATAAAAGAGTATCAAACAGATTATAATGAAAAGGATGTTTATTTTCTGAAAGAGTTGTTGTTGTGGGGTTTGGTGTCCCATAAAAAATTAAATAAACAAAGATTTACTGATGGTTTTGAATTCAAAGATCTCTACAGTAGTTTCTTAAAGGATATTTAAAGAGAAAAAAGCCCTTTCAAAATTGAAAGGGCTTTTTTTTCATAGTACCTAAAGTTTTATATTTGATGGGTAGAAAGTTAAAAAATAAACGAACTTCTATTATAGGGGTTACTTAAAACAACAATGGTAGTTTCATTTTAACTCAAGGTTTTAACTATTTTACAGCCTGTTTACTTTAGAGCTAATCAGTAGTTATCACTTATTCTAACAGAAAGTATAAAACAAAAAATCCTCGGTAAGTATTACCGAGGTTTTTTTATTATCTGTTTTGTTACTTACTTCCAATGATCAACATGTTGATTCATATCATCGAAAAGATAGGTGCCTACTATTTTTTTTCTATAGTCTATAGCTAAATAAGTAACCAATAGAAGCAAAATGTATAGTAACAGCATAAAATATCCTAAGGGTAAAAAAGTGCCGGGTATTAAGTGATTATCAAAGTCATTATAACTTAATAAAATGATAATAGTTTCAACAAGTTTGTAAACATAAACCAATGAGATAATGTATAGAACATATTCAAGTGTTCGCATTGGTGGATCGCTCAATTCATCTTCCTTTATCTTAAACCATAACACGTATAGAAAAACAATATGTACAATTGATAGTATAGGAAATATGTAATTATCAATTTTAAAGAAATAAAACTTATTTGTGTAAAGCCCGTAAAAACTGAAAATGTTTAATAGCAACAATATACCAACGGACAAAATTAATGTACGTTTCCATGTTAGTATTCCTTTAATAAAATTCATTTTAAATAGATTTCATGGCCTTGGGGAACCATTAGTTTTCTTTCAAGAACGGCTATGTTTTCCCTTTATTTTAAACAATTCGATAAACAGTATACTTTGTTGTTCAATACCTTAAATCTAAATAATTCAAACTTTAGTATTACTATCTCTAGTGATAAATAATATTAATAATCCGTAATATGTTTAAAATAAAGGGACATGAAACTAATATGAATGCGGGACTAATAAATTTATATAGTTATTGGCGGGCTTATATTTTATATCTCGAATTTAGAAAGAAGAGTAAACGCAAGAGTATTTTTAATAAAATATACAGGGTTACATGTATTGTATTTATTTTTACCACCATGAAGATTAACCGTTTTTGCTATTTGGTGCGTTTGCAGTATTTGGGATTTAGATTCAGTGGTTGGCAGTTGCAACCAAAACAACGCACAATAGTTAGTATGTTGAACAAAACGTTTGAATTTTTATTTCCGGATAGAACTTATAAGATATTAGGTGCTGGTAGAACAGATGCTAAAGTATCTTCTTTAGATGGTGCTTTCGAGCTTTTTTTGGGAGAGGAGTTAAAAGATTTAGATAGCTTCATACTAGATTTTAATAAAAATCTTCCTTCCGATATTCGTTTACTTTCTATAGAGCCTGTAAGTCAAGACTTCAACATAATTAAGGATAGTAAAATAAAAGAGTATTTTTATTTCTTTTCCTTCGGATGTAAAAATCATCCGTTTAGTGCACCTTTCATAACCAATTATTTAGAAGACCTTAATTTAGAAATCATGAAGCAAGGGTCCGAATTGTTTGTTGGTAGGCATGATTTTTCAATATATACCGCAGGTCTTAAGCCGAATACTAAAACAGTTCGTACAATTGAATCTTGTTGCATTGAAAAAAATGATATTTTAACAGCTAATTTTTTCCCTGAAAGTAGTTATATATTGAAAATTAAGGGAAAAGGTTTTATGCGTTATCAAATACGAATGATAATGGGAGTTTTGGTTCAATTGGGTAAAAATGAACTTACCTTAAATCAAATTAAATTATCGTTAGAACCAAGCTCTGATTTAAAGTTAAAAACGATTGCACCAGGATCAGGACTACTATTAAACCAACTAAAATTTAATGGTTAGATAGCAGTTTTATTATATTTAAAAAAAAATCATCTATGGCTTCAAATAAAAAGCTAAACTTCCCTAAGAGAAAGAAGAAAAAATCTCGCCAACAGAATAAAATGGGAAAAGCGCCTGGTACCATTAGTTATATGGGCGATAAGGAACCTAGCGATAGCATAATTTATAGTACTACGTACAATACTGATAATTTTGAAACCAAGGATTTTAAAGATCTCGAGGAATTTATAACAGAAGATAGACGAGATAAAATTTCATGGGTAAATGTTGTTGGTATTTCTGATGAACCTTTTATAGAACGACTTGGTAAACATTTTAATTTAAATCCTTTAGTATTAGAGGATATTGTAAACACAGAACAACGACCGAAAATTGATGAATATGATGATTATATCTTCGCTGTTTTTAGAATGCTTTACATATCTGAGGAAGATGAGATTATTGGTGAGCATATTGCCATTGTGCTGCTTGAGAACACAGTTTTAGTCTTTCAAGAAGTAAAAGCAGATGTTTTTAATGGATTAAGAGACCGGATAACCGGTAAACTTGGCCGTATTAGAACAAGAGGAGCTGATTATCTATTCTTCGCTTTATTAGATGCGATAGTCGATAATTACTTTTTAGCCATCGAAAATTTAAACAATAGAATTGAAATCTTAGAAGAAGAGGTATATAATAATCCAGAACCTATCGTTGCAAAGAATATTCAACAATTAAAAAAAGAAGTACTTAAGATAAGACGATGGATTTACCCTGCAAAAGAATTGATCAGTAGATTAATAGATTCTGAAAACCCTTTGATTACAAAAGACACAAAGCTTTTTTTAAGGGATGTTCACGATCATACCGTTGAAATTAATGAGAGTTTACAGATATACCGTGAAATGTCTATGAGTTTAATGGAGATGTATATGAGTAATATGAGTAATAAAATGAATGAGGTAATGAAAGTGTTGACCATAATGGCCTCTATTTTTATACCACTAACATTTATTGCAGGTATTTATGGAATGAACTTTGATCATATGCCAGAATTGCATACTAAAAATGGCTACTACTATGTTTGGGCAGTTATGATTGCTCTTTTTATAGGAATGATGTTTTACTTTAAAAAGAAAAAGTGGTTGTAGGTGTTCGTTTCTTTATATTCTATAATAATTTAAGTGATTTTAATTAATCGAATAGGTTCGATGAAAGGTACCGATCGCCACGATCACAGACAATTGAAACAATAACACCATTATCCAATTCTTCAGCTAAGCGTAAAGCGACAGTAGCGGCTCCGCCACTACTCATCCCAGAAAAAATCCCTTCTTCTTTGGCAAGTCTTTTTGCCATAGATTTAGCTTCTTCCTCATTAACTTCCATTATCCTATCTACCTTTTTAGCATCAAAAATTTTAGGTAAATATTCTTTTGGCCATTTGCGTATACCAGGTATACTTGCATTATCACAAGGTTGAACACCTACTATCTGTATATCATTATTCTGTTCTTTCAAAAAAGTTGAAGTACCCATTATAGTGCCAGTGGTGCCCATAGAAGAAACGAAGTGAGTTATTTTACCTTCTGTATCTTTCCATATTTCAGGGCCAGTAGTTTTGTAATGTGCTTTCCAATTATTAGGATTTCCAAATTGGTTCATCATAATGTAACCTTCGTTGGCAACTTTACTTTCCGCATAATCGCGTGCACCTTCTATACCAACTTCTTTAGAAGTTAAAGTAACTTTAGCTCCATAGGCGCGCATCGTTTGTACGCGTTCAATTGTAGCGTTTTCGGGCATAACTAGTTCAATATCTAATCCGTAGATACCTGCTATCATTGCTAAGGCAATGCCAGTGTTACCACTAGTAGCTTCAATAAGTTTATCATTGGTACTGAAATCGCCACGTTCAATTCCAGTTTTGATCATATTGTATGCTGCACGGTCTTTTACACTACCGCCAGGGTTGTGGCCCTCTAATTTAAAGTATAACGAAACATTAGGGTTCGTGTTAAGAACTCTTGATTTTACCAAAGGTGTATTACCAATAAGGGAAAGTATAGAATTAGACATTGGGTAAAGTTTTAATTTTAATTTCAGGAGTATGAAAAACTGTTGAATTAGGAGGAACAGATGCTGTAATCCAAGCATTTCCACCGATTACACTATTAGCCCCAATAATCGTATTACCTCCTAAAATAGTCGCATTTGCATAAATGGTTACGTTATTTTCTATGGTAGGATGACGTTTTGTTTTTTGAAGGTTCTTAGCAACAAAAAGACCTCCTAGGGTTACACCTTGATATATTTTTACATCATTCTTTATCACGGCAGTTTCACCAATAACGACACCAGTACCATGATCGATATGAAATGAATTACCAATTTTTGCTCCGGGATTAATGTCTACCCCAGTTTGCCTATGAGCATACTCGGTCATTAACCTTGGTACAAGTGGGAATCCGAATTTATATAGTTCATGGGCTAAACGATAAACAGAAATCGCATAAAAACCTGGATAAGCCATATAAACTTCTTCTATAGACAACGAAGCTGGATCACAATTTACAGTTGCTTCAGCATCTAGGTTTAGGCTTTCTAAAACTTGCGGTAGCTTTTCTACATAATTCTCCCAAACTTTTTTACAGGGCTTTTCACTCTGCCAGCAAGCTAAATCTACAAGCTCATCAAATTGAGCTTGAAGTTTACCTAAATTGTCTGCAACAGGGGTTTCTATATCAAAAAGAGTGTAAAAAAGTAAGTCTGTGAATTTTTCTACATTCCTCTTTAACCGAAATCTAAGGTTAGGCTGTTTTTTGTGAGCGTTTATTTTGTCGATTATTGATCGATGGTCCATGGTTCTACATTAGTTAGTCAAAATTAACCAAATAACTAAAAGTACTTCTCTTCTATTGGTTAACTTTAGCTTAAAATCACAAGAGCTAGGTCGTATGTTAGAAACGAATATTACAAAGAGTACCTTCCAATTTTTAAATTCACTTAAAAAAAACAATAATAGAGAGTGGTTTGCTGAACATAAAACGGAATTTACTATAGAGTCTGAAAAAGTTAATTTTTTTTTTAATTATATACTTGAAAAACTTAAGTCTCATGATGAAATTGAACGTTTAAAAGTTTTTAGAATTTATAGGGATGTTCGTTTCTCTAAAAATAAAACCCCATATAAAAGTAATTTTTCGGCTTCCTTTGCTAGAGCTGGTAACCATCGAAGAGGTGGTTATTACTTGCAAATAGAACCTGGTAATAGTTTTATTGCTACAGGTTTTTGGAATCCAGAAAAAGAGGATTTGTTACGTATTCGAAAAGAGTGGGAGATAGATACAACTGAATTGGTAGAAATAGTCGAAAATGATACTTTCAAAAAAGTTTGGGGACAGTTAGAAGGTGAGGAGTTAAAAACAGCCCCAAAAGGTTTCGATAAGGAAGACCCCAACATTGAATTTATTAGAAAAAAGCAATTTATTTTTGTAAGAAAATTTTCAGATAATGAGGTTTTGTCAAATGATTTCGCTGCCCAAATAGATGAAAGTTTTAAATTAATAAAACCTTATTTTGATTTGATGAGTAATATTTTAACGACTAATTTAAATGGAGAGTCCCTACTAAACTAATTCAAGTTTGCCAAAATATTGTATTTGATCTTGTAGTCGTTTAATGACCATGTTCATCATTCGCTTATTTAAAGCTGAAGAGTTTTGAATGTAAACCCCATATTCTTCAATCGTAAATTGACCAGTGATCATTCCTTTTAAAGAATTTCGAAATTTAATATCCTTTTGAATTGATTTAGTTATGTAATTCATGCGTTTTTCGAGCTTGAACTCATAAAACGTATTCTTCATTTTTTTAATATAATTTTCAAAAGAAGCTAATAATAAATCGTTTTGTAATTTTAATATAGGACGTAAGGTCTGGTTTTGAAAACGTTCTTCTTCTGTCATGTTCGGCACTATTTTGGCTGAAGAAATTAAAGGGCGTATCGATAGTAGTTTCTGTGATCTGTCCATATTTTCTAAAATTTTATTTAAAGGTACATATTAGATAAAGCCTTTAAGAAAAGTACATAATTAGTTTTTAACCTGTTATGAACAAAGGTTGTATAGATTTAAAATATACCTGAAATAATTAAGATAATAGTAATTCTATAGAAGGCTTATTATCAAAATGTAATTAAACGATTATACAATATACAGCATTGACAAATCTATATGTCTTCTTAAATTAAGTAGTATAATTCTTAATATTCGGTATAACTTTGCAATGTATATTTTCAAAATCTAAGACTATGAGATTTCATACTAGAAAATTAGTTAAGCCTGGAGATTTAAACTCAAATGGAACATTATTTGGTGGAAGGCTGTTAGCTTGGATAGATGAAGAAGCTGCATTATACGCCATAGTTCAACTTGAAAATGGGAAAATTGTTACAAAATACATGTCAGAAATAAATTTCATGAGCGCAGCCAAGCAAGGTGACGTAATTGAGATTGGCATTGAGGTTGTTAAGTTTGGAAAAACATCATTAACGCTGAACTGTGAGGTACGTAATAAAATGAATCATGAAACCATCGTTACGGTTGATAATATCATTATGGTAAACCTTGGTGAAAATGGAAAACCAGCACCACATGGTAAAACGAAAATTGAATTTGTAAAGGACCGATTGGCGGCCTTAGGGGAGGTAGATTAACTTTACCCCAAATTCTTAGCTACAGACTGTACTTCATCTAAAACTCTTAATAGATTACCACCCCATAATTTGGCGATTTCTTCTTGGGTATAACCACGTTCAACGAGTTCTAGGGTTACATTAAAAGTTTCTGATGCATCATTCCAACCTTCGATTCCTCCACCGCCATCAAAATCTGAACTTATACCTACATGATCGATACCAATTAATTTGACCATGTAATCTATATGGTCGACAAAATCGGAAACATTAACTTCTGAGGGTGCATCTAACTTATCTTTTACTAGTTCTTTGCCAACTTTAAGTATTTTAGGATAATTCTCCATAAAGCTCTCCTTTTGGACATCAGTTAAACTTGAAAATTGTGAACGCTCATACCAATCTATGCCCAATGAATCTGCTACTTGCTGATAAATTGATTTCATATATGCCGCTCTAGCTTCGTGTTTTTCAGTATTTAAATAGGAGCTAAATGCAACTGTTTGGACAACCCCGCCATTCTCTTTCATCATCATTAATTGTTCATCATCTAGGTTTCTACTATGATTACATAAAGCTCTAGCAGAAGAGTGTGATGCAATTATCGGTGCTTTAGAAAGTGAGATCATTTGCTTCATCGCTTCTTTCGAAGGGTGCGAAACATCAATCATAATTCCAAGTCTATTCATCTCATTTACAGCTTCTTTTCCTAATTTACTTAATCCATTATGTAACCATTTGTCATCTGCCTCACCTGTATTTGAATCAGAAAACTGACTATGACCATTGTGAGCTAACGAAATATATCGTGCTCCCAAATCGAAGTAGGTCTTAAACTGGCTCATGTCTGTACCTATTGGGTACGCATTTTCTACACCAATCATTGCCACTTTCTTACCAGAGGCTATAATTTCCCTGACATCAGTAGAAGTCAATGCCAGACCTATTTGATCTGGTGCCAATTCCTCACAAAGCTTATGAATTGCTTCAAATTTCTGCATGGCATTATCTTTTGCTTTAGTATAACCAACCTTTGTGAGAGTATCTTGACCTGTATAAACAATTAGCCAAGAAACGTCTAAACCACCCTCTATCATTTTTGGCAGGTTCACCTGGGTTTCTAGGTTTTGGGTATAATTTATACTATCTGTAAAGTTGTTGACATTGATGTCGTTATGCGTGTCAATTGTAATAATATCTTCATGTATTCTTTTTGCTTTGTCAAGCGTGGTTTCCGTTACGTTTTCTTTTTTTTCTGCACAAGACACAGCCAATAAAAAATAAAATAAATAGATAAACTGCTTCATAAGATAGTTTTAGACCTACAATTTAAGGGTATTCACAACAAATAACCAACCCTTGAAAACATTTTATTGTTGTCACGTATTTAAAGGCGCATTTTTAAAAACTCTTAAAACAAACAAGACAAATAATTAAAGAATAGCATTTTATGTCAATTTCAAAAACTACAGATTTAATTGATCAATTATCTCAGCTAGAACGCTCGGTGAATGAGTTCTCTTTTGAGGAATTAAGTGCTGATGAAGCTAAGGAGTTAAAGAATTCATTTAACACCTTTAGGTCTTGTTTAGAAAGTCGAATTTTTGCACCAAACCAAAACAGGGATTCTCCTAAAAAAGAGTCACCTATGGTTGCAAATAAACAAGTAGTATCCCAAAAGGAATTCATTACACACGTGAGTCATGAAATACGAACTCCATTAAACAGTATAATTGGCTTTGCAAACCTTCTTAAGGAAGAAAGACTTACTACGAGTCAGCAGAAAAAAGTAGAAGCTATTCAATTTGCTTCCAATACATTATTAAAGCTGATCAATGAAGTTTTAGATTATTCAAAAATATCTTCTGGTAATACATGTTTTGAGTCTCTAGATTTTAAACTACATGGTTTAATTAATGATGTTATGTTCCTGTGTGAGATATTGTTAGTTGATAGTAAAGTAGAACTGATTATTGATATCGATGAGAGTGTGCCTCAGGTAATAAAGGGTGATCCATCAAAACTTTCACAAATAATCTTAAATCTAGTTGGTAACTCCATCAAATTTGTAAATCGAGGATTTATAAAGTTGGGTGTTAGTGTTAAGGAAGTTAATGAGAACAATTATGTTTTAGAATTTTCTGTTTCTGATACAGGAATTGGTATTTCAAAAGAAAAGATAAATTCCATTTTCGAACGCTATTCTCAAGCTGATAATGACACATACATTAAATATGGAGGTACTGGATTAGGTTTATCTATTACTAAAGAAATTATTGAAAAACAAAATGGTGAAATAGAAATTAGCAGTGTAGTAGGTAAAGGAACTATGGTTTCTTTCACATTACCATTTTCTAAGGGAGATTTAAACAACTTACCACTTGAAAAGACAAATAATTTTGATATTAAGGAAGCGAAGAAGTTATTGGAGGGGACCGATATTATGGTATTCGAAGATAATTTAATGAATCAGCATTTAATATTAGAGCAGTTAACCAAATGGGGCTGTAATGTGTATACCAATGTAACCCTTAAAAAAGGATTGAACATTTTAGAGGCAAAAAAAGTAGACCTGATTCTGATGGATTTAAAGATGCCAAATTTAAACGGATTTGAAGTGTCTAAGGTTATTAGATCAAATCAGAACCCACTTATTAGCAATACGCCAATTGTAGCTTTTAGTGCTGATTTTACTGAACAAGATGGTAAGGATTGCGAGTCAATAGGTATCAATGATTTTTTATTAAAGCCTTATACCTTAAATGACTTAATGTCAATTATAATAAGAAACAAAAGAGAGAATACCCCAGCTAATGAGTTTGGATCAATACTTCAAAAACAAATGATAGAACCAAAAGAAACTACCGTTATTGACCTTAACAGTCTTTTAAATGATTGCTTTGGAGAACTAGAAATGCTAAATGAACTGATTAAGCTTTTTAAGACCAACGTTCTTGAATTTATGGGTAATGTTAGAATTCATCTAAAAACGGATAACCTGGCGGAAATTGCTTTTTCTGCACATAAACTTAAGGCTAGTTTTGCTATGCTTAAGGCTAAAGGTATGCATAACCTCATAGTTGAGTTAGAAGCTAATTGTAAAGCAAATGATACTGATAAGGTTAAAGAGTTGTATGAATTGTTCTTAAATGATTATCCTTTATTAGAAAATAACTTGAATATTGATTTAGAAAAATTGAATAAAAAATAATATGGGTAAGCGTGTACTATTAGCAGATGATGACCAACTTTTAGCTTCGTTATTGAACTTCAGGTTAAAAAAAGGTGGTTACGAAGTACACCATTCGTCGAACGGTAAAGAAGTTAAAGAATATCTAAAAACTGAAATGCCCGATATCATCGTAAGTGATATCATGATGCCATATTTTTCCGGTATAGAGCTAATTGATTTCGTTAGAAATGAGTTAAAATCAAACGTACCAATTATAATTATATCATCTGCCGGTAACGAACAAAACGTTTTAAGCGCGTTTGAACTTGGTGCAAATGATTTCATCACAAAGCCCGTAAGTCCAACCGAATTATTAGTTCGTGTAGCGAGAGAAATTAATAAAAAATAAATAAAGAAGTTTGTTGATTCCCCCAAGACAAATAAAAATATCGCTGATAACTGCCCCAGAATTCAATTTAGAATATCTCTGGTGGTTATCCATATCATTTATGGTATTGGCTGTATTATATTTTATTGGAATCTTTTTAATAAGAAATCGAATAACCTCAACTAATGGTCGTACTAAGGATAAGAAAATAGAATTTTCCCCTATGATCAGTGAGTTTCTATTTTATGAAGACTCTAATAGTAAAGAGGAAAAAATGAACTATTTGAATCTTAAAATTCAAATTAGGGAATTAATAAAAGACAGTTTTGATAGAAGGGTATTAACTGAAGTACTGCTAGATTTACGAAAAGATTTATCTGGCCAATCACAAACCGTTCTTATTGAGCTCTATAAAGATTTAGGCTTGCATAATGAAGCATTTGAAAAATTAGCGAGCAGAAGATGGCAAATTATTTCAAGCGGAATTCTAGAATTAACCACTATGGAGGTTATGGAGTCATATGGTCTAATCATCAAATTTATAAATCATAGGCAAGGTACCATACGTAAACAAGCTGAAATAGCGGTTGTAAACCTTAAAGAAGAAGGTATTGGCTTTTTTCTTGATAATACCAAGTACAAAATTTCAGAATGGCAGCAATTAAAACTTTTGGATGTTCTTAGGCATAAAACCAATTTCGAGCCTCCTTTATTTGGTTTGTGGCTAACATCTACCAATAGTCATGTTGTACTTTTCTCTTTAAGACTAATTAAATATTATAGACAAAGTGATGCCGAAAAATCTATTATTACATTATTAAAACATAAAAAGAGAGACATACAGGCAGAGGCTATAGATTGTATTAAGGAATTCTTTTTTGTATCTGCCTTACCGACATTAAAAATGGTGTATAGCAAAGCAAGCATTGACATTAAAATTGCAATTCTAGATGCTATAGGGGAAATAGGTTCAAAATCAGATGTAGAATTCATAGAAAAACTTAAAAAGAAAGAAAGAAATTTTAATATAAAAAGTAAAGTTTTGGGAACGTTGAATAAACTTGACCCTGAGAGTATATTACCTACCAAGAATATAGCTAGTTCTGATTATTTCTCAAGTGAAGCTGAGAATAATGATGATGTTAGTGAAGTAATCGAAAGTATTGAAAATGAGATTACTATTGAAACACCAGAAATTATTTCCCAAAATATAATTGAAATTAAAGAGGATTTAGTAGAAAAACCTAATGAACCAATTATAGAAGAACAGATTGTGAGCATTAATTCTGATGAACATTTAGAACTGGCTGAACTAAAAATAAATGAAGTAGAACGTAAGGTTGATACTGATGTTAGTGAAGAGATTACAAGTGTAGAAGAAAGCGTTGTTATTGATTCAGTTTCTGAAATTGAATTATGCTTCTTGCCAAAAGTAGATATTGATGTTGTTGAGGAAGAGGAAGTTATTAGCATAAATCTTGAAACTGTTCAAGAAGATGAAAGACCTTTGACTTTTGATTTTTTACCGTTGATAATTTCTAACCCGAGCATTAAAGAAGTTATTACTAGTAATGAAGATGATGACTTTGTTCCATTGTTTTCTTTAGATGAAGATTTAGATATCGAACCTATTGAAATTGAAAATCAAATTGATTCTTTTCAAGAAAATGTAATTGAGGAAATAGATTGGACAAATGTTTTAAACAGTAATAGTTATCAAGATTCTGAAATTACTAAGGAGCCTTTAATTTCATTTGAAAACGAAACTGTTACTTTTTCTGCCAATTTTATGTTGGAGGATGAACTTGACACGATGGTACTGTTAGAGAATATTGCAGAAATGGGTGATTGCAGAGAGTTACCGATGCTTCAAGAATTACTAGCTGAAAATACCTCACCACTAATTTTAGACCGAACAAATGAATTGATTCAGAAGTTCTCATATCAATCACCTCGTCCTAATGAATTATTCTCCTCTAAGAATGATTTAGTAGAAAGTGTTTTTACTGAAGTGTATAATCATTCAGATAAGGAAACTAAGCTAATATTGTTACAAGAGATTAAAAGAATCGGTGATAAAAAAGAAATTCAATTATTGGAATCCATAATTAATACCGAATCAAAAACTTTAGCTATATCTGCTAAATCGGTATTAAAACATATTAAATCGCAGATAGTGGTAACTAATGCAGAAGCAATTAATACTGTTAAAAATAATAACCCGCTCTTCGATGTAGATTTTGAATTAGGCCTGAGTGTGGCTTCCAAAAGAATGATGAAATCGAACGAGAATGGTTCTACAATATTTGACCAACTATGCTCCATGTCCAACACCTTATATAATAAGATAAATGGATAGTGAATTATTTGGCATAGTACTAGAATACATCAATTTTGTATTCTTTCTGTTTACCATGATATTATTTATCATGTTTTCTGCTATGGCATATTTTTCCACAAGAAACTCTATTCATTATAGAAATAAAAACAGCTTTACAGATATTACGAAAATCATGGCTTCTCCTTTGGCACCTACAATTACTATAATTGCTCCCGCCTATAATGAAGGCCTTACCATTGTTGAAAATATTAGATCGTTATTGTCATTACAATATGTGAATTATGATGTTATGGTGGTTAATGATGGAAGTAAAGATGATACTTTACAAAAACTAAAGGATGCTTACGACTTGGTAAAAATCGATACTGAAATGGATCCTGATTGGAAATCAAAACCAGTAATTGCTATATATAAGTCTAAAAATATGGCGTTCTCTAAGTTGACGGTTGTCGACAAATTGAATGGAGGCAAATCGGATGCCTTAAATGCGGGAGTTTCCTTGTCTACTAGTAAGTATATTGGTTGCATAGATGTTGATTGTTTACTTCAACCAGACGCCTTATTACACGTAGTAAAATCATTCTTTCAAAGGTCTAAGAAACGCGTTATTGCTGTGGGTGGTGTAATACGAGTAGCCAATTCGTGTATAATAGCAGGCGGACAATTAGAAGAAATAAAATTGCCTACAAATTGGTTGGCTAGATTTCAATTATTAGAATACACCCGTTCCTTTATTTTAGGTAGAATGGCCTGGGGTAGAATTGATAGCTTACTCATTATATCTGGCGCATTCGGATTTTTTGAACGGGAAATAGCCTTAGCTGTTGGGGGCTATGATACTAAAACAGTAGGAGAGGATATGGAAATCATTTTTAAAATGCGTAGATATATGCATGAACGAAAAGAACCATATACCATTGAATATATACCTGATCCTTTATGCTGGACCGAAGTACCTGAAGATTTAAGCATATTAATAAATCAACGAGATCGTTGGGCGCGTGGTAATCTAGAGACATTATTCAAACATAAAGACATGCTGTTCAATTCGAAATTCGGTAGGTTAGGTTTGTTAAGTTATCCTTATTGGTTTTTCTATGAGTGGCTTTCTCCGTTATTAGAGTTTTTTGGCTTTTTCACAGTTATATTGTTTGCATATCTAGGTATTCTTAATTGGGAGTTCTTTTTAATGATAACCTTAGCGATATACCTATTCTCTATAATGATTTCTTTTTATGCTATACTTTGGGATGTATACTCGTACAATCAATATAGGCGTACAAAAGATATTTTAATATTAATGGGACTAGCCTTGCTAGAGCCCTTTATATTCCATCCAATCGTTGTTTATGCCGCTGTTAGGGGTAACTATAAAAAATTATTTAATGTAAAATCTGGTTGGGGATACCAGGTAAGAAAAGGATTTGCTAAAGCAACTTAAATAAAACAATGAATACAAGCAGAATAGATAGATATACGTTAAAGCAATACACTAGGCTTATGATATCCTTTTTTGGATGTTTGCTGGTATTGACACTTTTTCAATATGGCGTTCTATATTATAAAGGGGTGTTAGATAGCATTTTCTCTATAAGCTTGTTAAAGGCAATCGTTCATCAAATAGGGTTCACGGCCATAACAGGGATTGTGATGGTTTTTCCTTTCAATTTTTGGGAGAACCTAAGATCCAAATACGGATTTAATCTTGTTTTTGCCTTACTAAGCATCATATTGATTATAGAAGCTATGCTAACCGGGTATTATTGTACCACTTTGGTTCCGCTAGGTTCAGATTTATTGGGTTATAGTTATTCAGATATGAAAATAACCATAGCCAACTCTGGTGGATTCATGATTTCTGTTTATTTATTTATTGGTGTTCTAATTTTAATCAGTCTTTTCTTAGGTTTATATAGAGTTACCTCTAAAATCTATCATCGAATCAGTAAAATGTATCCTTTTACCATTGTGCTTTTCAGCTTGTTTGTAGCATCCTTATTTACCGATGGTAAACCAATAAATCAGAATAAAACACAGTATCTGGTTGTTAACCTATATAATAGTAGTACTGAAGACAATACATATACTTCAACTGAAGAATATCCTTTAGTAAAAAAGCCAAATATTGAAAACGTGTTAGGCGAATATTTTAGCCTAAAACAACAGAAGCCTAATATCGTTTTTATAATGGTAGAAGGTCTTGGTAGAGATTTCGTTGGTGAAGGTGCCGAATATGGTGGCTTTACACCTTATTTAGATTCTTTAACCACTAAATCCTTATACTGGGAAAATTTTTTAAGCAATACCGGTCGAACATTTGGGGTATTACCATCGTTATTGGGATCACTCCCTTTTGGAAAAAGTGGATTTATGGAATTGGAAGAATTTCCTAATAAACTCACCCTATTTAGCGTATTAAAAAATAACGGTTACCACACGTCATTTTATCAAGGTACCAATAGCTCTTTCGATAAGGTAGATAGGTTTCTAAATAGTGAGAGTGTTGATTTTGTACTCGATAAATCAGGATTCGGAGTTAACTATCAACAGCAGGCAGAAGACGCGGCTGGTTCATCTTGGGGGTATCCCGATAAAGAATTGTTTAAGAAAAGTATTAGTCTACCTCGAGAAGAAAATCAACCTAGATTAGAAGTTTATATGACCATTAGTACGCATGAACCTTTTATTCCACCTAGTCAAGAATACTATGAGCTTGAGGTAGAGACTATTCTTTCAAAAGGCAATTTCAATTCAAGAGTAGAAAAGGTTATTGAGAAAAATGATAATGTATTTGCCACGTTATTATATACCGATGAGGCTATAAAATGGTTTATGGAAGCCTACAAATCGCAACCCAATTACGAGAACACTATATTCATTATAACTGGAGATCACAGACTCATACCAATTCCGCAACGTAATAATATAAGTCGTTTTCATGTGCCTTTAATTATGTATAGTCCTATGTTAAAGACTACCCGTAAGATGAGCTCGGTTTCATCTCATTTCGATGTTACACCTTCCATTTTAGCATTATTAGGAGATCAATACGAATTAAAAATGCCAAAAAAAGTAGCTTGGATGGGTGGTGCTTTAGATATGCAAACTGCTTTTAGGTCTACAAAGAATATTCCTTTGATGAGAAATAAGAATGAACTGAAAGAGTATTTAAGTGGAGAAAAGCTTTATACGGATGGGGATATTATGGCGATAGATGAAAACATGGATCTAAGTTCTGCTTTTGGTGGTGGCTCGGTAGAAGCAACTCTTGAAAGGTTCAAATCTATTAACCAGTACGTTACTACAGAGAACAAAATAATACCGGATAGTCTTGCCATTTTTACCATTCAGAAAGAAAAATTTACCGATGCAGAAACGGTATGGCTAAATAGTGTGTATGATGGTAAAGATTCAGATAAAGGATATTTTAAGGCGAGGGAATTAGCATGGAATAAAAATTGGGACAAAGCGTTATTATTGTGTCGTTATAATCTATCTGAAGCCCCAAGTCATATTGACACTAAGATTTTAATGGGACGGGTGAATTCGTGGAAAGGTAATCATGACAAAGCCATTGAAATTCTAAAAGAGTGTATTAACATCAACCCAAATTATATTGATTCTTATGCTGCTTTGTTCGATGTCTACTTTTGGTCAGATAAAACCAAGGAAGCTTTAGAGCTTACAATAGCGGTAGAAGAGAATAGTGCCAGTGCTAATGAAATTTCCGAAAAAATTTCACGTGCCCGAAGTCAAGCTAGAAAAGCAAATATTAAAATTAATGAAGTTGCGATTAGTAGTGTAAAAAGTACAGCGGGAATTATAAAATAATGATGAAAAAACATCTCCATATCGCAATCATCATATTAATTGCCTGTGTATATAGCGTAAATGGGCAAGATGTAACTGCTTTGGAAGTTGATGCATTAAACTTTGATACTGCCTATCAATTGGCTTATGATGGTAAAAACTCACAAGCAAATCGTATGCTTGGAGAATTTACGAAAGAGAGACCAGATAATCAAGAAGCAAAATCTTTACTAGCGAGTACATATTCTTGGAAAGGCAATTATGATAAAGCACGATCAAATTTTAATGCGGTACTGTCTAAAAACAAAACAGATAAAGATGTTTGGATATCTGCTATAAAAAATGAATTGTATGCCAAAAATTACGCTACTGCTTTAGGATTGTCGAACAAGGCTTTAGCCCATATTCAAGAAGATAATGAATTATTGCGATTAAAATCATTAGCCTTTTCTGGGATAAATGAATCGGTATATGAGAAAGATGGTTGGTATAATGTCGAGAATAAAGTAGTAACCAACTTTAGCACAAAGAAAAAAAATAACAAGGCCAAGAATGCTTTTGTTGAAAAGACTGAAGCCGATAGTACGCTGCTTTTAAGAAAGACACCGGTAACTGAAGAAAAGCTAAAAAATAGAATAGCGGTCAATAGTTCCGTTACGGTATTTGACCAACGTTTTGATCCAGTGGTTTCTTCAAGTATATCGTATAAGCGCCAAACAAAGTACGGTAGTATTATTCCAAGATTAAACAATAGTAATCGTTTAGGTATAAACGGAATTCAATTCGATATAGACTTATATCCGAAAATCGCAAAAGGATTCTATGCCTATGTAAATTATGGCTATTCTAGTTCAGAACTTTACCCTAACCATAAAGTTGGGGGAGATATATATTACAATCATAAAAGTGGATTTGAATTTTCAGGAGGTGGAAGATATATTAGTTTTGCGACAAGAGATGTTAAGTCAATAACTAACTCTGTAGGTTATTATCGAGGTAATTATTATTTCTCTTTGCGTTCATTCATTACACCAAGTGTAAATGACAAATTAACTAAAGCT
Organism: Maribacter orientalis; assembly: GCF_900109345.1. Lineage (GTDB taxonomy): Bacteria > Bacteroidota > Bacteroidia > Flavobacteriales > Flavobacteriaceae > Maribacter > Maribacter orientalis. The sequence goes on along the minus strand of NZ_FNZN01000007.1, from coordinate 41,375 downwards.
TCCGGAAATATATTGGTTAGGAAATATTTAAAGGATGCAGAAAATTTCATGGGTGTTAATTTCGGAATCGGATTTTCTCCAGAGTTAAGACAATTTTCTTCAGGAGACCAGATTTTGGCTGAAACTCTATTATATATTGAATCGCAACGTTTAAGTTGTGAATACCAGTTTACGAGTAAAAACAGTTTGAGTTCGTATCGAACGAATATTGGAGTTTTGCGCCAAGAACAATCTTTTGATCCAGGTAGTTTCTTTTATTCAATTTCTGCAGGACTTACCTATCAATTCAATTTTTAGATTTAAATACGTTCATTCAGCTAAATAAAATTATTTCCTAGAATTAATTATTATTTAGATGCGCTATTAGAATTCATCTCCGATATCCATTTATCAGCATACATACCGTAGATAAGGCCAAATTCGTTATCCTGAACATATTTCTCGTCTTTGCCTGGGTCAAAATTTACATTGTAGACATATACCTTAATTCCGGCTTCCTTTAATTGTAACATGAGTTTCTTTTGATTAGCGATAATTCTTCTTGATATGGCCACATGTTTTACATCGTTAACCTTTAAAAAGTTAGTTTTATCGCCTTTAATTGCCATTAATGGTTCTTGAGACATCATGGCATGTATACCGTTCTCTGATGCTTTCTCAACGGCCATAACACTGAATAGTTCCATAATTAGACGGTCTTTATCAATGAAAGCCTCGGCAAAGGCAATAGGGTCGTTTACTTTATCTGTTACTAAAGTAGCATCTGGGTGATTTTTGAACCAAGCATTAATACCGTCCATATCCATGGTTATGTAATCTCCATAAATCTTTTGTTTCATGAACTGAGCATGGGTAGGAGGTAAGGTTCCCGTGTAATCGGTAAATCGAGCCCACATATTCCAATCATGTGCCGCTACTAATTTACCATCCGAGGTTTCTATTATATCTAACTCAAAAATGCGGAATCCTTTTTTATAATTCTCATCTAGAGCATTTTTCGAATTAGTAGATTTTATTCCGTTTACCTCACCGCCTGCATGAGCAATGTACCTATTTATGTTAGGTGTAAATTCATAAGTTTCTTTAGGAAAATAAACTATTCCATTTCCTGTTATCGTAGGTACATTTAAAGTCTTTGTAATCGAATTATCATCCACTTGTTCAGTAATAACACCATTTAAGTTATGCATGATGTATGCTTGCCTGCCTTTGAGAGTACTTAATTGAAAAAAACCTAAGTCGAATAACTGCTTTTCAAACCCTAACAAACTGGCTGCAGCAGAATCATGCGCAAGTATGGCTATTTTAGAATTTGCTGTTATCATTTTAGAAAGTGTAGCTAAAAATTCTTCAACCTCTTCTTTACTACCATAGGTATCAAATGTTTTGTACGCTATTCTTTCATCTTTTTCAAAATGCAAAATGGTTAGTCCGCGTTCTATAGTTTCTTTTTGGGACATATACGTAAAAGAGCTTCGTTGATGTGTATTAAAACTATGGCTGTTCAATACCAATTCTTCGGTCACTATTTTTTTAGTAATAGCGTGTAAGGGTATCATCGCATTACTTTTCGCAACACTTCCTAGAAATATGAAAAATAATAGAAGCTTAATTGTTAGGGAATTAGAGTTCATATATAAGAATACATTAATTTAATTTCATCTTTAGAAAACAATCATATAACACCCGTAAAGGTTAACTATGACTGTAAAATGAAAACGAAATTATATGGGGCATATTGTAGTGAGTAAAATGATTTTAAGGGCTTATTATAGTGTTTGTAAATTCGTTAATGTATGCTTAGAATAGTTCATCTATATAATAGTTTTACCATAGCTACATAATAGTTGTAAAGCTGAGGTTTACTTAAGGTTTAGTCTTTAATTATTGTTTATATCGACTAAATACCAAAAAACGGGATGAACTGCACTCGTTGTTCGCCATATAAATAGGGTGGTTTCGCTAATAATTTTCGCTAACATACTTTTTTATAGGTTTTACAACAAAAATAAAAAGGTTCACCACATTTAATTGTTGCACCTGTATGTTCCCTATATATTTACTTCAAGATTAATTTATCCAAATCATTTTTAAATTTTAAACCTACAAAAATGCTTTACGACACTTACGGTGAAGAATACTTAGTATTTCTTCAAGATTTAAACGAAATTTTAAGTATCAACGAATTAGCTGAGTTGGACTACATGTAAAAAGTAACCAAACCACAAATTAAAAATTAAATTCTCATGGCACATCAAAATCAAGATTATTCATCTTATCAAAATTTTATCCAGGATTTAAATACAATCCTTGTAAATTTCAATATCAACAAATTGACCTATTCTTAATGTTGAACATTAAGAAAAAAGAAAGCGCCCGTTAATACGGGCGCTTTCTTTTTTTATAACAGTATTTAATTTTATCCTAAATACGTTTTCAATAACTTACTTCTAGAAGCATGACGTAATTTACGTATTGCCTTTTCACGTATTTGTCTTACTCGCTCTCTAGTTAAATCAAATGTTTGGCCAATTTCAGCCAAAGTCATTGATTGCTGGTCACCAATACCATAATATAACTTAACAACATCAGCTTCTCTAGGCGATAAAGTATCTAAAGCTCTATTGATTTCGGTATTTAATGATTGTTGTAATAATTTATTATCTGGTCTAGGTGATTCACCCGAACGCAAGACGTCATACAAGTTAGAATCTTCACCTTCACGTAATGGTGCATCCATAGAGACGTGTCTACCTGAATTCTTAAGAGACTGCTTTACCTCAGAAACGGTCATTTCTAATTCTTTAGCAATTTCTTCTGGAGATGGTGGACGCTCATGTGCCTGCTCTAAATATGAAAATGTCTTTTTAATCTTATTAATTGAACCAATTTTGTTCAATGGTAAACGAACTACTCTTGACTGTTCTGCTAAAGCTTGTAGAATAGATTGTCTGATCCACCATACGGCATAGGATATAAATTTAAATCCTCTAGTTTCATCAAATCTTTTTGCTGCTTTAACTAAACCTAAATTTCCTTCGTTTATTAAATCGGGTAATTTAAGGCCTTGATTTTGATATTGTTTTGCTACGGAAACTACAAATCTTAAATTTGCTGTAGTTAATTTTTCCAAAGCTGCTTGACTACCTTCCCTAATCTTCTGCGCTAATTCTACTTCTTCATTCGCAGTAATCAAATCTATTTTACTGATATCTTGCAAGTATTTATCGAGTGATTTTGATTCACGATTCGTTACCTGCTTAATTATCTTTAGTTGCCTCATATGTTTGTATGGAATTTAGAAGTTCTACAAGTTTACAGTATACCACTTATTATTGTCTTTACCAAAGAAACAGCACTATACTTCTACACTATTTATAAGGTTTAACAAAGTATTATGCATTTAGGACTTTAAATCAGTATAACTTATTTTTGAACTAATACAGACGTTTTATATGAGTAAAAGGGCCTTGAAAACATATCTCTCCAAACTACCAAAAAAAGCTTTGGAAGAGCAAATAGTAGAATTATATGAAAAATTCCCTACTGTAAAAACGTATTATGATTTTGCCTTTAATCCGAAAGAGGATAAATTGGTACAAGATGCGAAGGCAAAAATCTCTAATGAATACTTTCCCTTAAAAAGAAGACGACCGAAAGCAAGACGTTCGGTAGCTCAAAAATTCTTTAAGCATTTTATTAAATTAGGTGTTGACCCACATTTAATAGTAGATGTTATGTGCTTTAACCTCGAAATTGCCCAGACCTTTTCAAAGGAAAAAAATGTGCCCGATTCTTTCTTTAGAAGTATGCTGAATTCATTTAATGAAGTAATACAGTTCGCTACGGTTCATGGTTTACTACCTGAATTTAAAGAGCGGATTTTAAAAATATATACAGAAACCCAAAACCAAAAATGGCTTTTTGAAGATGAGTTCTCAAAAGCCTTGGATATTATAGACTAGATTATGGCAATTGTAATAATTAGACAAGACCACAAAATTGAACTTTGGAAAAAAGCGTTGTTAAATGCTGACAGTTCACTTGAGGTGTATAGTTTTTTAGAAGAGCATCCGAAAGATGAAATTACTATGGCTATCACCTGGAAACATCCTTCTGGTTCACTTTCAGGGTATCCAAATTTAAAATGTATCGCATCCGCTGGTGCTGGTGTAGATTATGTATTCGAAGATGCTACTCGCCCCAAGGACATTCCTATTACTCGAATTGTTGACCCATTTTTAGCAAGTGATATGTCTGAACATGTTTTAGCGGTGATTTTAGCTCATCTTAAAAATTTGAATGCTTATAAAGCAAAACAAATAGCGAACGTTTGGGAGCCAATGGAGTATTTAAGGATAAAAGATGTAACCGTTGGTGTTTTAGGTCTTGGTGAATTAGGTGCTCTTACAGGTGCTGACCTTACCAGATATGGATTTAAGGTTCAAGGATGGAGTCGTAGTGCTAAGAATATAGAGAACGTTACCACTTTTTCTGGGCCAGATTCATTGTCAGAATTTCTTGAGTCTACCGATATTTTGGTTTGTTTATTGCCGTTAACCCCTGCTACGGAAGGGATTCTGAATAAAGAACTATTGTCACAGCTGCCTAAAAATGGGTATGTTATCAATGTAGCAAGAGGTGGTCATTTGGTAGACGAAGATTTGTTGGCGTTGATAGATAACCAACACTTATCTGGGGCTTGTTTAGATGTCTATCATATAGAACCTTTACCCAAGTCACATCCGTTTTGGAACCATGATAAAATACACATGACTCCCCATTATGCAAGTGTTTCCGATACCAATTCTGTTATTCCACAAATGATAGATAATTATAAACGATTGCAATCTGGTGAAGAACTTCTGAATTTGGTAGATATGAACAAGGGATATTAATATTCTGTATTTAATTTTTTTTATTTCATATACCCATAAAAATCCCATAATTTTATAAGGTTTTAGCATTATTAATATAATTAACGCCTACACACCTTTTGAAGCTACAGAAAGACAGTACTGAGAAGACCTTATACGATTATCAAGAGGAAGATCTAAATACAATTTTTAATTATTTAGATGATAATGGTGATAATTCGAACTTATTATACCAATTGCCAACAGGGGGTGGTAAAACCGTTGTGTTTTCTGAAATTGCAAAACGCTACATAGAACGCACCAAAAAAAAAGTAGTCGTTCTTACCCATCGTATAGAATTGAGTCAACAGACTTCTAAAATGCTAAATGGGTTTGGGGTAAAGAATAAGATTATTAATAGTGAAGTTAAAGAGTGGCAAGATCAAAACGATTATATGTGTTTTGTGGCTATGGTCGAAACGTTGAACAATCGACTGCAAGAAGAAAAAATAGAAATCAATAATATTGGTCTTGTCATTATTGATGAGGCGCATTATAACTCTTTTCGCAAGCTATTTAAGTTTTTTGAGAACTCCGTAATTCTTGGGGTTACTGCAACTCCGCTAAGTTCAAACATTAAGCTTCCCATGAAAGACAACTATAAAAAGTTGATTGTGGGTGAATCTATTGAATCGTTGATTCAGAAAAAGTTCTTGGCTAAAGCGAATATGTATAATTATGATGTTAGCCTTCAAACTTTAAAATTAGGTATCAGTGGTGATTATACTGTAAAATCTTCCGATGAGCTGTATGGTAACCATAGCATGCTGAATAAGTTGGTAGCGGCTTATAATGAAATTGCAAAAGGAACGAAAACACTTATTTTTAATAACGGAATAAATACTTCTAGATACGTCTGCGAAATTTTTAAAAAAGCAGGATACAATATTCGCCATCTTGATAATAAGAATAGCGCATCTGAACGTAAAGAGATTTTGAAATGGTTTAAAGAAACACCAGATGCGATACTGACATCGGTTAGTATTTTAACTACTGGTTTTGATGAGCCCAGTGTTGAAACTATTATTCTAAACCGTGCTACACGTTCCCTTACCCTTTATTTTCAAATGATTGGCCGTGGGTCTCGATACTTGCCCCATAAAGAGAATTTTAACGTAATTGATATGGGTAACAATGTTGCTCGTTTTGGATTGTGGAATGCGGGTATTGATTGGCAAGAGATTTTTCATTTCCCAGATTTCTATCTAGAAAACATCAAGAATGATGAGGAAATTGAACGGGAATTTGTATACGAAATGCCACCTGATTTAAGGGCGGAGTTTGCAAAGTCAACTGAAATTGATTTTGATATTAAAGCTGAATACAAGAAGAGTTTTGCCAATGGTGAGAAATCTAAACTGGTATTGGAGAAAAGTATTGAGCAACATGCAAAAATATGTGTTGAAAATTCTGAAGATGTTTTTGATGCCCGAATTTTGGCAAAAAAGCTGAAAGAAGAAATAAAGTATAGGGTTCGTCAATATTCGTATTGTATCATGAACAATACCAAGAACTACAAAGAGTGGTTAGAGGAAGATTATGAGCGTAAACTACGTTCTAAGATTTCTAAGAAGTTCGCCGCGAAGATGTAAGTTTTATAATGATGGTTATGAATAAGTGGAGAGTAAGAAGCCAAACCTAAAGTTTTGTTATCTCAGATAAAGTATTCTAGATTTTTAGGGATAACCTCGTCAATGCTATAATCTTACCTAAATTCTATTACCGAATTTTCAAAAATGACTTGAGGGCTATCAAAATTCAATTAAGATGGTTAAATTCATGTGCTTAAACCTCAAGAATAACCAACGCAAATGAAAAACCGACTTCTCTCATTCATCATTTTATTATCACTTATTTTTTATGGCATAGTCGGTTATCATTTTCTAACTGGGTGGCATCCTATTGTAATGATGCTCATGGGTATTGTTTTAGGTGTACTCATTAACCTTACCGTTTATGGGCTTTTAAATCTACTTGTAAAAGGATTTCATAAAATCCCCATAAATTCTATTACTGCTATTTCTAGCGGTGTTATCGGTTTTATCATTTTAAAAATATTCGGATTTGGTTGGCCAACGCTATTCTATAGTGTAGTTGTTGCGCTGGGTATTTTATTTTGCATTTCACTGTATTTGTATCAACGGAAGAAAACATTGCTAACTACCCTGTTTTTTGGCTTAATGCTAATTGGTGTGGGCTATATTCTGTTTGTATTGGCTACACCTGGTTCTGACCCTTTTGATAAGGAAGTTCCTTTGGCATTTTCACAAGAAGATAATTTCCCACCATCTCAAGTTTTATTTGAAAACCCTGCTGCTATTGGTACGCATAAGGTCAAAGCATTTACGTATGGTAGTGGTACTGATGAACAACGAGAAGAATTTGCAACAGGTGTTACCTATACAACCAACTCTGTAAATGCTAAATGGCTTATCCCTGATTGGAAGGGTAAAAAGAAAAAATGGCGTGAACGCTATTGGGGCTTCGGAGCCGAAAAATTCCCTTTAAATGGTCGGGTTTATATGCCGGAAGGTGAGGGGCCTTTTCCGCTAACACTCATTGTACATGGTAACCATAGCATGATTGATTATTCTGATGATGGCTATGGCTATCTGGGTAATCTTTTGGCCAGTAGGGGAATTATTGCTGTATCTGTTGATGAGAATTTCTTAAACGGACATTGGTCAGGTGATTTTATGGGAAAAGAAATGCCTGCGAGAGCTTGGTTGCTCTTAAAACACCTAGAACAATGGAATAGCTGGAATTCAGAAATAGGTCATGAACTAGCAGGTAGAGTTGATATGGAAAATATCATGTTAGTGGGGCATTCTAGAGGTGGAGAGGCCGTTTCTATTGCCGCCGCATATAATAAGCTGCCTTATTTTCCTGATGAAGCAAAAGAGAAATTTAATTTTAATTATAACATAAAAGGTGTGGTTGCCCTTGCACCTACAGATTACAGATATAACCGAAAAATCATTTTAAAGGACATTAATTTTTTAAGCATACAAGGCTCGTATGATTCTGATGAAGTTAGTTTTTGGGGTATGCGACCCTATCGTAGGTTACAGTATACCGATTCCATTTCTAGGTTTAAATCTGGGGTGTATATTCACCATGCCAATCATGGGCAATTTAACTCTACTTGGGGAAATGCAGATTTCGGTGCACCGTCTAAATGGTTATTGAATCTTGACCCTTTGCTTAAAGAAGAGCAACAGCAAGAAACCGCCAAAGTTTTTGTGAGTGCTTTTGCCGAAGCAACGCTTAAGAATAAACAGGAGTACCGTGCTATTTTTAAGAATGTGGCTGTTGCAAAGCAATGGTTACCTATTGAGCATTATTTAACGCATTTTGAGTCTTCTGATTTACAAACGATTGCTGATTATGAGGAAGATTTAGATATTACTACAGCAACGGATAGTACTACGTTACAAGCGACGGATTTAGCATTATGGAAAGAACAGATTTTACCTACGCGTGACGAGAATAGTCAAGAGAATAGCGGGGTTATCTTAGGATGGGATTATAAAGACCTGAAAAGCTCAACTAAGATAGGTGTTTATGAGGTTGATTTGTCTAACGCTGTCACACCATTTTTTACGCCAGAATCAAGCTTACAAATTACTTTAGGAGCAGGAAATCATAAGTGGTTGGATGTTAACCTGACGAAGGAAGATATACAGGAGAAAAAGGATGATGAAGAACGTGAAGTTCCGCAATTAGATTTTACTATTCAATTGACCGATAAGCTTGGCCAAACAGTGGCTATAAAAGTGAGTGATGTAAAAGGGATTCCAAAGCCCTTAAAAACACGCTTTACAAAATTCAAATTTTTAGATAAGGAGATGATTGGCGATGATTGGGAAATCCAATTACAGACCTATCATTTTCCCTTATCTGTTTTAACGTCGAAGAATCCCGACTTTAATATAGAACAGTTAAAGAGTCTAAAATTCATATTTGACCAAAGCGATTATGGGGTTGTGATAGTTGATGAGATTGGGGTTAGTGGCTTGTAGTTAATAGTTATTAGTTGACGGTTGTATTTGTGGTTATAATATGTCTTATCATGAGCGCAGTCGAAGGGACTTTAAAATGCATAGGTCTTTGACTGCGCTCTGACTGACAAAGGAACTAAATACTAATACTGTTACTAAGCACTGATTCTGTCAGCTGGTACTGAAAACTGATACTGCCAACACAAAACTTGCTATCCGTTCACCGTTTCACTTACTTTGTACGAAATGCAAACTCCAATCAACACTTTGTCCAATAACAAAACCCTCCTAGTAATTGCTTTAGTATGGCCAGAACCTGCTTCTACAGCTGCTGGTGTGCGTATGATGCAGTTATTAGATGTATTTAAAACGCAAGGATATGCTATTACCATAGCTTCTGCAGCGTCTAAATCTCAGTTTTCTTTTGATTTTCACTCCTTAGGATTTAAGATGGAGGATATTAAAATGAACGATTGTTCTTTTGATGTTTTCGTAAAAAAATTGAACCCTAGTGTTGTGCTTTTCGATAGATTTCTGACCGAAGAACAGTTTGGTTGGCGGTTTGTAGAACAATGTCCCGATGCACTTCGGATTTTGGATACGGAAGATTTGCATTCGCTTCGTCATGTGCGTGAACAGTGTTTTAAAAAGGATATTCCTTTTACTACAGAAGCATGGATAGCAGATGATAAAACAAAGCGGGAAATTGCTAGCATCTATCGTTGTGACCTTTCTTTAATTATCTCAAGTTTTGAACTGGAATTATTGACTAATGTGATCAAAATAGATAAAAGTCTATTTTTGTTACTTCCTTTCATGGTAGATGAAATTACCAATAATACCAAATGGAAAACATTTGAGGACCGAAACGGATTTATATTTATAGGTGGCGGAAAACATGCTCCCAATATAGATGCTATCAAGCTGCTGAAAACTTCCATTTGGCCTTTAATACATGCGCAATTACCAGAAGCCAAGTTGCATATTTACGGAGCCTATTTACCTCAACAAGTACTAGAAATGCATGATCCAAAAGAAAGATTCTTAGTAAAGGGCAGGGCAGAAGATGCTGACGAGGCGATGCAGTCGGCAAAAGTATGTTTAGCACCTTTACGATTTGGTGCGGGAATTAAAGGAAAATTAGTGGCTGCAATGCAAAACGGAACACCTAGCGTTACGACCACTTTAGGTGCGGAAGGTATGCACGGAATTTTAGATTGGAACGGATCTATTGAAAATGACCCTAATGCCTTTGTAGACGCTGCCGTGCACTTGTACACCGATAAAACTATATGGAGCAGAGCACAAGAGCAGGGAAAAACTCTGATTAATACCTTGTATTCAAAAACTAGTTTAGAGAAAATACTCATAACTGCAATTGATGAGCTTCAACGTAACCTACCACAGCACCGCCAACATAACTTTATAGGCGCTTTGCTACAGCACCAGACGCTTCAGAGCACAAAGTTTATGGGGAAATGGATTGAAGCAAAGAATAGGGGATAGTAATTGGTTCGTTATCGGTTAGTATATGAAAAATAGGCGATTGCGAAGCACGAAACTTGCGGTTAAGTACAAAGCTTGATACAAGCCAAAAACCTTGATTATATTACTGTTTCACCTATTTTATATATATTGTACGTAGGTTGCTTTTATATTTCAATGAACCAATTTAAACTCAACCAAAAACTATGTCGAGTATTATTGTTCAAAAAAGAATTTACTCTATAATCTAATCCTACCTCAATTTTGTTGTTATCCGTTATATCGTAGCCAAGTAAAGGTACGAGACGTATTTCAAAGTCATAGTCTGTTCCTTGCCAACTGTTAATATACTCGTTGTTAAGTTTTATATAGAATTCTTTAGGATCAACAGACTCTCCATTCAGCGGTATTTCCGAAGTTATTCGGTATCGTAATCGAAATTCCGGTTTTTCTCCATTGGAAAATGTTTGATCGCTTGAAAAGCGATGAGCCAATCTAAAACCATTCATTTTTTGGACTATTGTATATTGTTGTATAAATCTGTGAAAAATTTCTGTCTCTCGAAGTCTAAATAAATACCCGCCTGCAATTCGAGAATTTAAACCAATTTTTTTTGCTGTAATAAAAGAAAAGTCAGTTAGAACATATTTATATTCCGTATTTGAATTCCCGTTAAAATTACCACTTTTCATTAATTGCCTAGACTCTACTTTTGAATTTAAAGACCAACCATTTTGGAATTTATTGTTTATATTCAATGACGGAAGTGCTCCAAACTGGTAGGTACTTTGTGCCTGAGCAACATTTACAAATAGAAGCTCCAAAAACACCAAAAACACCAAAAACAAGTATGTTTTATTAATATTCAAGATGACTACTGTTTTTAAATATTATTTCTGACCTAGAAAGCACTTGAGCTTTTTTATTAAATAAATATTCAAATAAAACAACAGTGTCTTTAGATTTACATCTTACTACTACTTCATACTTAATAGTTAGATTACCAGATGTTTTATTTTCTCTAAGTTTTGATAATATTTCAGAACTAGTTCCGCTATATTGTATTTGAACTTTTACAATTTTTTGCTTTAGACAATCTTTTTTTAACTGCGAGCTAATAGAATCTTTGAAAGGCGTTTGCATTTCATCCCATTTTATTTCAATTTCGGCATCTTCAATATTTCCCAGCGTGTCAAACTCAACACTGTATTTTTTCGAATTGTATTTAAATTTAGCCTCAATACTTTTGGTTTCTAATCCTTCTTCTAAATACCATTTTACCCTATTCTTCAAGTTGATTGAATCAATAAAATTCATTGCCTTAGAAGGCACGTCTTTGGGTTTTATTCTACTTTCCTTTTCATATTTCTGCTGTGCAAATAAATAATTTGAACAAAGTCCAAACATTAAAAAAATCATAAAGATTATTATTTTTCTAAACATTGATTTTCTTTTTTATCATTTTTTGAATAAACACATTGTTTGGTATGGATACTTCCTCTGATTCTTTTGTTTTAAGTATAACAAAAAAGAGACCTATATCACTAACTCTTCCTTCAATTTCATAATCTTTGTCGATTATGGTAATTGTATCTTCTAGTTTAACAGTGTGATTAAAGAAAATAATTATACTTGAGGTAATATTAGATAGAATTGACCACTGAGCGAACAATGCGATTCCGATTACTGTTAGCACAGTGCTTATAAATAAAGCTAATTCCGATTGGTCAACTCCCCAAATTATTAAAAGAAAAATAGAACAAGTTGAGAAAAAAATCAGATTTATGGCTTTTTTTATAATTTTACCTCTCTGCTTTTGAACTATTTTATTTATGATAGTTCTGTCAATTAGTTTGCTCAATATTATTCTCAACAAAATATAAGCGATAATAACAATTACAGACTCTATAATTTTAATATTAATTGTATCCATATGTTTTTAACTTGCGTACAACGGCGAGCTAAGAGGAGTTTCAATTCCTTATAGCGGATGATAACGAAGTTCGTTGTTTACAAAATTGAAAGCAAATACGTACAAAGAGACTTGCGAGAAGTTATTAACGTAGAATCATATTTTAATTCACCACTGATTTAATTTTCAGCAGTAAACTACTAGGATAACTTGATAAAAGTAATTTTCGGTTCAACTCTATCTAATTTTTTAAAATCAAGTTAGTTGGCACCAAAAAAATCACCTATGACTTCTGGGCTAACTAGGTTAAAATAGTTTCACGGATGGAAATTATGTCGGAATCAGGAAAAATTATTATCTCCAAACCACTTGTGACCTTGTAAAATCAGAATTTGTTTGCGAATATCGCGGCGAAATTTATGCCAAGAATCGTGGCAACGTGAATATGTATTTTGGAAATGGCGTAAAAACTGTACATCCGAAAATAGCTTTGGTAATAATATAGATACTTTCGGACAATAATTGTGCATCTTCGTCCTACTACACTCAGATTGTAAAATCATCTGGTGTATTTTCCATATAAAGAGAAATCATTTTAATTAACTATTTAAAAACTTTATTATGGCAAATCATACTATTCAAATCTTTGCTACAACTGCTAATTATCACCCTTTGTCAATTTCTCAGGATAACGGAGCAACATGGGTTGATACTGAAACTGCTGATAAAGCTTTTACTACAAACGTCGATGCTGGGGATACTGTCACATACGCATTTGGCCTTTCCAAGGGTGGAGTCGCTAACAATATTTCAAGTATACAAGCCATAACTCCTGGAGCATTTTTTGAACCTGGGAAGAAACCAAATCAAAATAATGGTTGGACAGGAACAATAAAAAGTGGTATTACAGGAACTGAGGAATATATCATCAGGTATCAAGTTACTAATGTAACTGGTATTCAAGATCAAGATCCTAAACTCAAAATGAATTAAGGCAACCGCTACTTGATGCTAAACTGTTAGCGCCTTTAAAATAAAACAAAAAATTGCCAATTACTTATGGTAATCATAAACGGAAATCAATTTGAAAAATTACTATTATGCCAAAACCAGAAACAACCGACGTGCTTATAATGCTGTATGTTGATACAGTAGCCATTCAATCGAATCCCAACGTATTAGACTGTGTATTCATTTCGAGTAATTGGACAGATCCAAATACACCTACCCAAACACCAACTGACCCATTTGGTAAATCAGATTTTATAACGGATGTGCATAGCGATTCTCAAATTGCCTGGGTAGGAGCCGTAATGGATATAGCTAATAACAACGACCATTATGTGTTGGTATCTAATATTGTTTTAAAAGAGGACCAAATAGGAATTAATGTAAGAAACCCATTGGCAGGTCCAGGTGCAGGACGCACACATATGGGTGGAAATGTTAATAATGGGGCAAAATCAGGAATTACAACGTATACAATAAATTTTTCAGTAGGTAGTGGTACTACCATAATCGGTGACTATTCTATAGATCCCAAACTAAAAATGAATTAATGTAAACAATTTTAATGAATAGGAATGTCACTTAAACGCAAAGCCTATTTCTCTATAGGATTCTTTTGTCTTGCTATTTCATTGGCGATGGGGCAACAAGACCAGATACTTGCGGATAGTTTAATAATTCAATATCAATCTGGCTCGTATGAGGAAAGTGAATTAGATTTATTATCCAAGATTTCCGAAGCAGAAACAAATCCTGATAGATTGCTTACATTTTCGAACTTACTAATAAATAAGGCATCTAAAGATTCCTCGTTTTACTTCCTTCATAAAGGTTATTTGCAAAAGGGTAATGCTCTTAAATTCAGAGGGGACAATGCAGAAGCATTACGTTCATATTTTAAAAGTCTAAATTTTGCTAATCGCAACAAATATGAAATAGGAATAGGCTCCCTAATGATTTCTATCGCAGATACGTATTCTGCTATGGAGAATTCAAGTAATGCCCAAGCCTATTATAGTAAAGGAATTCTGTTACTAAGGAAGGCAAACGATTCCATTAAAATTGCCACTGCACTATTGAATGCCGGTGATGATTATTTTAATAATGGTGCAATAGACTCGGCCCTAAATTATACAGAAGAGGCAAGAATTATATTTGAAAAAATAAATTATCCAATTGGTCAAGCATACGGTATGGGTAACCTAGGGATGATTTATGCCGAACGAGGAAAAGATGTTCTTGCAGAAAGGAATATAAACGGGGCAATAGCGATTCTGGAAGAATTAGAGGATTATTACCCGATTTCGGTCTACCTCACCTACATGTCGGATATTTATTTTAGAAAGAACGACCATGACACCGCATTTGGTTACGCCCATAGAAGTTTAGATTTGGCTAATACGTATGACCTTAAGGAGCAGATAAGTGAAGCTCATCTTAAACTTTCTGTTTTATATGAAGCAATAGGTGATTTGGTATCATCATACGAACACTATAAAAAGCATATTGCATATAGGGATACTCTCATTAATATTGAAAGTGTTACGCAAATGGCCGATTTGCGTACCAATTATGAAGTTTCCCAAAAGCAAATAGAAGTAGATCTTCTAGATGAAAGAAGAAAAAACCAGCGCAACATTGCAATTGCAACGGCAGTAGCCTTATTCTTGATTGGCCTACTTGCCATTGGTTTATTTCGACGCAATGCATTCATTCGTAAAACTAAAGCCATTATCGAGAAAGAACGGGATCGCTCGGATCATTTATTGCTCAATATCCTGCCCGAGGAAACTGCTCGGGAACTAAAGGAGCATGGTGTGGTAAAAGCCAAAAAATACGATGCGGTTACGGTCTTGTTTACCGACTTTAAAGGCTTTACCAGTTATTCGGAAAAGCTCTCACCTGAGGCTTTAGTAGAAACGGTAGGCTTCTACTTTTCTAAGTTCGATGCCATTGTAGAAAAACATGGTCTGGAAAAAATAAAGACTATAGGCGATGCCTATATGTGCGCCGGCGGTTTGCATGGATCAGAAGAAACCCACCCACAGAAGATGGTCTTGGCCGCCACCGAAATAGCACAATTTGTTTATGACACAAAACAAGATGTCAAGGCCAGTGACTTGAATTTTGATATCCGTATCGGTATTAATACAGGTCCGGTTGTAGCGGGTGTGGTCGGTACTAAAAAATTCGCATATGATATTTGGGGAGATACGGTAAATGTTGCCTCGCGCATGGAATCAATGTCTGAACCCGGAAAGATCAATATTTCCCAGAGTACTTATGAGCTTATAAAATCAGATTTTCATTGTGAATATCGGGGTGAAATAGAGGCAAAGAATAGGGGTAAAGTGAAGATGTACTTTGTGAACGGGATTAAAAAAGGACTATTGACACTAGTTTGATACAAGCCTAGGGTTCGTTATTTTTTAGGTGTTTTTATTTTATTCTTTAAAGACA
Organism: Maribacter orientalis; assembly: GCF_900109345.1. Lineage (GTDB taxonomy): Bacteria > Bacteroidota > Bacteroidia > Flavobacteriales > Flavobacteriaceae > Maribacter > Maribacter orientalis. Next base: position 25,593 of record NZ_FNZN01000007.1, on the reverse strand, counting down.
TACTTATATTAAAAAGTCATCAGAATACATCTATTGAATCAACCCAGAGCTTTTATGAAACCAGTTTCATAGCGGCGATTTCCGCTCCATGCTAATCTTTTGATTCCAGACAAATGTATGGTCTTTACATAATCTTCAGGGTATCTATAACGAACCTGAGGAGTACAGTTGTTTCATTGGGATTCCATGTTTTCAATATAAAAAATTAGAACGGTCTAATATCATTTGAAAAACGTCTAACTTGAAGTTTAGAAATGTTATAACATAATTCCACCAGAGGCTTCAATACGTTGACCATTGATCCAGCGAGCGTCTTCAGTACATAAAAAGGCTACAATACCACCAATATCTTCAGGTTCCCCAACACGACCTAAAGCTGTGTTTTGACTAATTAAAGAACGTTTCTTTTCATTATCCTTATTCTCACCACCACCGAAATCGGTAGCCACTGCACCAGGTGCCACAACATTGGCTCTTATTTTTCTATTGCTTAACTCTTTTGCCAAATATTTAGTGAATACTTCAACAGCCCCTTTCATACTTGCATATGCGGACGAACCTGGTAATGAAAAACGGGCTAGTCCAGAAGATATATTAATAATTCCGCCACCATCGGATAATAAAGGAACTGCTTGTTGACTTAAAAAATAAACCCCTTTAATGTGTATGTTCATCATTTCATCAAAATCGGTCTCGGTTGTGTCTAAAAAAGGCTTGTAAATGCCAGTACCCGCGTTATTGATCAGATAATCAAAAGAATCGGCATTATACTTTTCCTTTAAATAGGTAGATATCCCTTCAAAAAATGCTTTAAATCCTGAAGTATCACTCGTATCCAATTGAAAGGCAACCGCTTGTTGCCCAAGCTTTTTAATTTCAGCAACCACATCGTCAGCTGCCTCTTTGTTAGAGTGATAGGTCAGTATCACATCTAAACCTCTTTTAGCAATACTTAACGCCATGTTTTTACCCAATCCACGGCTACCGCCAGTAACCAAAGCAATCTTATTTGTTGACATATTCGTTTATTATTTTAAGATTATCGTACTTAGTGTATTACAATATCAACTACGAAAGTATTAAAATCATTGAATGCTATGGTAGCTGTACTGTTATTTTGAAGTGTTTTGATAGCAAAAGTAGATTAGGTTTGTGAATCTCTTCTAAAAATCTCAATTAAATAGAAGACAAGTACGCAGAAGACTACCCAAATGAATCCGGCAATGAATCCGCCGGCAATATCCGATGGAAAATGAACCCCTAGGTATATTCTGCTTATACCAATACTTAAAATCAACAAAACCAAAACTGTTAAAATTAACACCTTAGCTATCCTATGAATATCGAATTTAGTAACAAGAAAAATCAAAAAGCCATAAAAAGCCATCGCACTCATGGCATGTCCGCTGGGGTAACTAAGAGTTTCAACTGAAACTAAGTGTTCTATACCTGGTCGGGCACGGTCTATAAAACGTTTTAACATCATATTTGAAACGGTAGCCAAGGCGAGCACCAACGTTGCCTGTGCTACAAATTTCCATCTTTTAAAAACGAATAAAGAAACGACCAGAAAAATACCCAATACGATCAAATACCCATAAAAATCGCCTACGTTGGTCACAAACTTAAAATATGAAGTAAGCGAAGGAGAGCGGTATGAAATTATATACTCCGTTATCGAACTATCATATCGAGCAAGAAGTTCTGTTTTTAGCGTTTCGGTAAGTTCTATAAACAAATTTATTCCACCGACCACGACCATTAAGGCTATAATGATCGTAATGAGGTAGGGCAACTTGGTGTTATACTCATGAAATATATGTGCTAAAAATTTATGGACAGATTTTATAAAGGCATAAAGGGCTTGTCTCATTCTAACGTTTAGTTGAAGTTGTAAACATAGCACAAATGGTAACAAAAGATTATTACAAACCATAGGATAAATAACGCGTTTGATTAAGACACCAAGCGCTCGATATATACCATTTCCATTTTTCAGATTTGGTAAGGTTACCTATGAACCCTTATCTTTATGCCACAATTGAATTGTTAGAAATTATGAAATCACCTAACTGGCAAACGGCCATTGAATTTGAAGATATAACCTATAAAAAATGTGATGGTGTGGGTCGTATCGCTTTTAATCGACCTAATGTTCGTAATGCGTTCAGACCACACACAACCAGTGAATTGATAAAGGCATTTTATGACGCACAAGAAGATACTTCTATCGGAGTGGTATTGCTGTCAGCTGAGGGGCCTTCTACCAAAGACGGAATATGGTCTTTTTGTAGTGGTGGTGATCAAAAGGCTAGGGGAGAGAAAGGGTATGTTGGGCAAGATGGTCAGCATAGACTTAATATTTTAGAGGTTCAACGTATGATACGTTTTATGCCAAAAGTGGTCATTGCTGTAGTACCAGGATGGGCCGTAGGTGGTGGACATAGTCTTCATGTGGTTTGTGATATGACATTGGCCAGCAAAGAACACGCCATTTTTAAACAGACCGATGCCGATGTTACCAGTTTCGATGGTGGATATGGTTCTGCATACCTGGCTAAAATGGTGGGACAGAAAAAAGCACGTGAGATATTTTTCTTGGGTAGAAACTATTCTGCACAAGATGCTTTTGATATGGGAATGGTCAATGCTGTGATTCCACATCATGAATTAGAAGACACTGCTTTTCAGTGGGCACAAGAAGTTTTAGAGAAATCTCCTATCTCTATTAAAATGTTGAAGTTCTCAATGAACCTTACAGATGATGGCATGGTAGGTCAACAGGTTTTCGCTGGTGAAGCTACACGACTAGCTTATATGACCGAGGAAGCCAAAGAAGGTAGAAATGCATTTCTTGAAAAACGTAAACCAAACTTCGGTACCGATAATTGGCTGCCGTAAATTGATTGTTAGTTCACTTTGGCTTGACCTTAATTCAGTATTTAGCCAATAGCTTTTAGCTGTTGATATTTTTTTAAATTGAATACTGAATAGTGATTGCTGTGAACTAAAAATCGCAGACTGGAAACGGAAATTTGCTCAAACTAAAAAGAGTCCGATCTTAGAAGATCAGACTCTTTTACGAGAACACTATATGAAAATGAAAAATTTTTATTTCGTTTTTAATAACACTGTAAATATAGAAAGGATGCCTAGTTTCTAGAAACTATTGTTGTCACGTAAGAGAAATCTGTGGTGTATGACAGTAAAAATGTGGTATTGTATTAGATTCGTTAAAATTTCAACCTATTCATCGAATAGATTGAATGATTTCTTTCAGTAAGGTATTGAACTGTTCATCGGTCTGCTCTTCTAAACCTGTGCGTACCACGACCAAATCTTTTGAGGGAATAATAAAAATGCGTTGACCTTGAAATCCATTAACCGAATATAAATCTGTAGGTATATCGACATATTTACCCTCTGCATTCAACCAGAAGTGCGCACCATAGGTTCCGTTGGAATGTTCTGTAGGTTCAGCAACATAATCTACCCAAGTTTCGGAAAAGATGCGTTCACCGTTCCAATCGCCATTGTTTAAATATAAAATTCCAAACTTTGCCCAATCTCGTGTTGTAGCCCATCCATAAGATGATAATACATAGTTTCCAGTTAAATCGGTTTCTAAAAGCATTGAATGCATCCCTATTTTATCAATCAATGTTTTATAAGGAAAATCTAAATATTCTTGATGGGTATTAAATTGTTCTCGCAGTATGCCAGACAATAAATTGGTAGTACCAGAAGAATAGTTCCAAACTTCTGTAGGAGCTGCAATGACGTCTTTATTTCTTTGTGCCAAGGTCATGTCAGAATCCAAAAAAAGCATACGTGTAGCATCAGAAATTTTAAAATAGTTTTCGTCCCAGGCTAATCCGCTTTGCATTCGTAACAGATGGTCTATGGTTATATTATGTTTAGGGCTTTTCATCCGTATTTCATCTGAAAATGGTTTAAAATCCATCTTCATTTTACCTTGGTATTCCAAAATACCATATAGGGTAGATAATACACTTTTAGTCATTGACCAGCCTAGTATTTTAGTATCCTCTGAAAACCCACGAATGTAACGTTCACCAATAATCTGATTTTTGTACACCACTAAAAGAGTCCTTGTTTTTTGCTCCGGATCTTTGAATGCATTTGAGAAAGCCACTTCTAACTTATCATAATCAACATTTTCTAAAACGGTGTCCATAACTCCGTTGTTGCCGTATGGGAAAGGCAAACTATCCATAGTTACAAACCTATTAGGAATTAGTTCAAAATTATGTTTCGAAAACTCTTTATTGGTAAGTACAGCACCTATACCTTCTTTGTACACCGCCGTTCTTGGCATGAGTCCGTATACTGTTGCCGTAGCGGATTCATCTGCTTCGGAAACGGCACAGTCAGATAAATTCACTAATGGTATATCATTATCGTACAATGAAACATCTACTGGTTCTCTATCAGCAATAAATACGCTAGAAGCCATATTTTTAGAAGCAAACCCAGACATAAGGTTTAACTTTGGATAGTTGAAATAAGCGGCAGTAATAATCCCAACCAAGGCAATACCTAGAAATAGTTTAATTTTCCTCATTCGTAATGTAATTTTCTTTAAATTTTTAAAATGTAATGAGATTCGTTTCTAGAACAGGCAACGTCCATTAAATAGGTTAGATTAACTATAATCTTTCCCAAGTTTTATCCGCAGCAAGTCTAAAACTGCCTACATGGTCAAAGTTACATTCTTGAGGTAAAATTAAGGACAGAAATGTGCTTTCGTCTTTAGCTTTGTACAAATGATATTCCTTGCCTACAATTGGCTCAAAACTAAACTTAGCACTGTAGACTAAATTGTTGTACTCAAAATTGTCCATCAATTTTTTATACGAATTCTGTAGTTCTTCGTATTGGGCCTTAAATTGGTTATTGGCACTTACGATATGTGTGTTTTTCCATGAAGTAACATCTGGCGGTGTTATTTTTGGAGCAGATACACCTGTAGCAAAAGGTGATAGCTTCCCATGATACTCTTGGGTTTCTTCATTGAATACAACATTATCTGGTTTTTTTTCTTTTTTCATAGCCATGCAAATTTAAAGAAAAGCCTTCATTTATCACTTGCAAAATTTTAATGGTATAGGTATCTTCCAAACTTATTAAATAATAAGTAAATCATAATAATTTCTATGGATTTGAAAACAGCTTTTTATATTTCCCTTTTGTTTCTATCTATTTCATGTACTACAGAAAATCGTCCTAAGGAAGTTGTTTTGTATGAAAATTATTGTGCTAGTTGTCATATAGCTCCTGATATTCAAGATTTACCAAAAGATATTTGGAAAAATAATGTACTCCCAGCAATGGCGGCCCGAATGGGTATTATAACTACGGAAAATCACCCCTATCATAATCTATCTTTCCCGGAACAGATGGCCATAATAAAAACGGGTATCTTTCCAAGTAAGCCAATTATTGAAGCAGATGACTGGGAGCTTTTAAAAAATTATATCATTGATTTGGCTCCCGATAGTATTACAAACAAAAATGACCGAATAAAAAGTGCATCGCTATCTCAGTTTAACAGTAATCCTATTTCTTTGGATAGTGCCGTTGGAAGTTTATACACCTTTTTAAAAATCGATACAGCAAATAGTACCATTTTAACAGGCACAAGAAAAGGGGAACTAGCATCTTTTGATTTGATAACGAAAGAGAATAAACTTAAAGGGTATTTTAATCGTGCCATTACAGATGCAAAGATTATTGGTGATAGTGCTTATGTTACCAGTATGGGCTTATTAGTGCCTTCGGAGATTCCGAGTGGAAAAATAATATTAAAGTATAATAATACCTCGGCATCGTTAATGGATTCTCTCCATCGACCTGTTCATACCCTTTATGTAGATCTTGATAAAAATGGAACTGAAGAGATCGTGGTAAGCGAATTTGGGGACTTACATGGTAAGTTGACTTTACTCGAAAAAGATTCCTATGGTTTTTATAAAAAAAGGTCGCTTTTGAACATCCCAGGAACATTAAGGGTAATACCAAAAGATATGAATGCCGATGGGAAAGATGATTTAGTTGTTTTAGCAGCTCAAGGTGATGAAGCGGTCTATATTTTATATCAGAAAGAAAATTTGGAATTTACCGTTGAAAAAGTACTTAGGTTTAGTCCCGTATATGGCTCAAGTTGGTTTGAACTGGTAGATTATAATGGCGATGGTTATGATGATATAATTACGGTTAACGGTGACAATGCAGATGAATCATATGTAAGTAAGCCTTATCATGGAATGCGTATTCATTTAAATGATGGCCAGAATAACTTTAAGGAAACTTTTTTTTACCCATTAAATGGAGCAACTCGAGTAATTGCTAAAGATTTTGATCAGGATGGAGATTTGGATTTTGCTCTCTTGGCTACTTTTCCTGATTACGAAAATCACCCTGAATATAATTTTGTGTATCTGGAGAATGAAAACAGTAAAAATTATACTTTTAAACAAGAGCATTTGACAGACATGAAAATGGCTAGATGGTTCTTAATGGATTCGGCAGATATTGATGGCGATGGTGACGAAGATATTGTTTTAAGCGCATTGACTTATTCATTCACGCCTGTACCTAAAGAATTGGAAGAGGCATGGGGTGAAAGTTATACTGACCTTTTAATTTTAGAAAATAAACTACATTAGTAGGTATGATAAAAAGGATAATCATATTATTCATAAGCTTAACAGTAATTTGCTGTGCAGATGAAAGCTTGGATGAAAAATATGATTGGGTTCCTATACAAGTAACTGCTACGGCCTACAATTCACTTCCAGATCAAACATCTTATGAACACCCAGCCATTACAGCATGGGGTGATTCAATAAAACCTGGTTTAAAATGGATTGCCGTATCTCGAGATTTATTGAATAAAGGACTTGGTTACAATACTATGGTCAAAATTGATACTTTCGAAGGGGTATATCTCGTAAAAGATAAAATGCATTCTAGATGGAAAAACAGAATCGATATTTACATGGGAGATAATGTCGAGAAGGCAAAAGAATGGGGAAGAAGAAAAGTAACCATTAGATATGCTGTATTAAAGGATAGTTTATAAATATCAATCAATGAGAATAATTTCATATTATCTTTTGTTAATCATACTATTCGTTTCCTGTACTACTACAAAATCGATTGTGGAACGTCCAATTACCTTTAATGAAGAGCGTAAAATATTAACCTTAGAATACCTTGAAAATAGATATGGCTTAGAGCAAGAAACTCCTCAGATTGTTCCTAAAATTATAGTTTTGCATTGGACGGTCATTCCGACTTTTGAAAAATCTTTCGAAGCATTCGACCCTGCTACCTTACCAAATTGGAGGCCAGATATTAAAGATGTGAGTGGTCTAAATGTATCCTCTCAATTTATGGTTGACCGAGATGGTACCATTTATAGACTTTTGCCAGAAACTACTATGGCGCGTCATGTTATTGGACTGAATCACTGTGCAATAGGTGTTGAAAATGTTGGGGGCACTGATGAATTACCACTAACGAAAGCACAGTTGAAATCGAATATTTGGTTGGTTCGATATCTTAAGGAAAAATATAATATCGACTATTTAATAGGTCATTACGAGTATACTCTTTTTGAAAATCATTCTTTATGGTTAGAGAAAGATGCTGGCTACCGTACCAAAAAGACTGACCCAGGACAAGATTTTATGTTCGAAGTTAGAAAGGCTGTGAAGGATTTAGATTTTAAAGAGTTACCAGAAAATACATCAGAAAATTAAATTAAAACGAAAACAGAATAAGTCATGAAGCAAATAGTGCTTGCCATAGTATGTTCATTCTCTTTATTAGGAATGAGTCAATCAACAGATTTAACGTCGCAGTTATATGACACCTACGAGAATTATAAAGAAATATCGATTGGTAAAAGACGTATTAAGAGAGCTGATATACAACCCTTAATAAATAACTATGCTTCTAATGAAAAGTTCAAAGTAGCAACGGTTGGCAAATCTATTGGAGGAAAAGATTTAAGCTTAATAAGTATTGGTTCTGGAAAAACAAATGTTTTTCTGTGGTCGCAAATGCATGGTGATGAGCCTACAGCTACACAAGCTATTTTTGATATTCTAAATTTCTTTAATAGTCCTGATTTTAAGGTTGAAAAGGAAGCGATTTTAGCCAATTTAACGGTACATTTTTTACCCATGCTAAATCCTGATGGAGCAGAACTTTTTCAACGTAGAAACTTATTAGGAGTCGATATTAATCGAGATGCCTTGCGATTACAATCACCAGAGTCAAGAACCTTAAAAAGAGTTCGTGATAGTCTCAATGCAGATTTCGGATTTAACTTACATGATCAAAGTACATACTATAATGCTGAACGTACCGAAAAGCCAGCAACCATATCGTATCTAGCACCAGCCTATAATTATGAAAAGGACATTAATGAAACACGTGGTAATGCTATGAAAATTATAGTATTTATGAATGATATTCTTCAGAAATATGCTCCTGGTCAAGTTGGTCGATATAATGATGATTTTGAGCCAAGGGCATTCGGAGATAATATTCAGAAATGGGGCACAAGCACCATACTAATTGAATCTGGCGGATATCCTGAGGATATTGAAAAACAAGAAATCAGAAAATTAAATTACACGTCTATTTTATCGGCAATTTATACCATCGCTAAAAAATCGTACGAAACTATTTCTATTGAAGAATACGAAAAGATTCCTGAGAACGATAGAAAACTATTTGACCTTAAGATTACGGGTGTCAATTATAATTTAATGGGCAATAACTATACAATCGATTTAGGAATAAATCAAGTTGAAGTAGACTATCCTGAACACAATACATTTTGGTATAGTAGTCGTGTTTTAGACCAAGGTGACCTTTCTACGTATTATGGTTATGAAACCTTAGATGCTTCTGAATATACCATTCAACAGGCTAAGGCGTATCCGAGGACTTTAAATTCTTTAGCAGAAGTAAAGGCATTGAATTTTAAAGATTTATTACAACAAGGCTATGGCTTTGTGAGAATGGCCAAAATACCTAGTAGTGAAATTAATTCTCCCTTTCCCATTCATTTAATAGGACCTAAATATAAAATGCCTGAGCTTAAATTAGAACCAGGAATTAACCCTACTTTTTTTTTAGAAAAGGAAGGAAAAGTGGAATATGCTGTAATTAACGGTTTTTTGGTGGATTTGAAAACGGGAACCATTAACGTGCCAAACGGCATGATTTATAATTAATGGTAAACTAAAAAACATAAAAAAGGGGAAGCATATGCTTCCCCTTTTTCTTTAAGAATAGACGTTCTTATAAATTATCTTCTGCATCTAAAAGGGCAAAGAATTTATCCAAGTTTGGTAGGATAATAATCTTTGTTCTTCTATTCATTGCCATGTTCTCTTTAGAATCATTCTCTACTAGAGGTAAATAACTACTTCTTCCTGAAGCAATCAATTGCGAAGGATCAACGCCATATTCTTTCTGTAATTTACGAACAATAGAAGTTGCACGTTTTACACTTAAATCCCAGTTATCAGAAACCATGGGTGTGTTTATGGTTCTAGAATCTGTATGACCCTCTACCATAACTTCCATGCTTGGCTCAGATTTGATAACTTCAGATAATTTCTTCAAAATGTTATTCGCCTTGCTGCTTACGTTGTAGCTAGCTGTGTTGAATAGTAATTCATCAGAAATATTGATCATCACCACCGTCTTGTCAATACTTACATCTATATCTTCACCCTCTTCAGATATAGATTGCTTTAATTTGTACGATACGGCTAAATTCATTGAATCTTGCAATGTTTTAGCTCCGGCTAATTTAGCTGGGTCAACATTCTTCAATGTATTTCTCATTTTAGCTTTTGTGTTGTTACTCATAACAGCTACATCATCAACGCTAGTGAACTGGCTATCGTTCATTTCTTTTAATGAGTTAATTTTAGAATTATATTCTTCAACACGAGCTTCTATTTTCGCCATTTGAGCTTCTAACTCTTCTTTTTCAACTTGTGTCTTTTGAAGTGAACTCTGTGTTTGAGATAGGTTATCTTCTAATGCTACATATTTCTTTTTAGAAACACATGAAGTAAGAAGTGCTACTGATAATAAAGTAACTAAGGATAATCTTTTCATTTTATACTTTTTAAATTAATATTAGTGTAATCGGTTTTATATACGGGACAAATCGATAAACGGACGTTTCAATTTTTTACCAACCAGCTCAAAAATTAAGATAGTAGTTCTCAACAAAATGAGAATCAATTAGTTATTTGCTAAATGATAAAGCAAAAAAAAAGAAGCGTAAAAACGCTTCTTTCTATATTTTAAAAGTGAAATGGTTATTCACATCCGCCTGTGAAGCCACTAGCATTAAACTTGGTTTGTACTGCACCTTGCCTAGAACCAGTATTTAATTCGATAGCCAAATTGTTTTCACCACTACCATCACGTTTAGGACTACAGTATTCGAATAAGTAATAACTATTAGCTCGTTCTGATACTTTTTCAGAGATGTCTCTAAACGTTCTTTCCAACTCGTCTTTGTTTTGAGCAAATACACTTGCCGTTTTACCTATTGCTGTTAATACTTGCGTATCAATTTCAGCACCTAACCCGATACTAAAGAATGAAATATTCGCATTAGCTTCGTTTACCTTCTTTAAGGCGGCATCTTCAGTGTAACGTGAAGCTTGGTCTGTACCATCTGTAAAGATTACAACAGAGGCAGCTCCAATTTTTCCACCAGCAGTGGACTTTTTCACTAAATCTGAAGCAATATCGGTAGACTTAATTACTGCACCATATAAATCGGTAGATGGGTCATTACTGATAGAATCTGTAATACCATCAACTGCTGCTACTAATTCTGATTTTGATGAGGTCAATTCATTCAATAAATGCAAATTATCTTCACCATCAAACCAGTAAATCGCCATCTTAACAGACTCTTGAGAAGTACTTGGCATTACAGCGTCAATAAAACTGGTAGATGCAAGCTTCAATTCATCAAGGCTACTACTAAGCACACTATTACTTAAATCTAATACTAATAAGGTGTTATTAGAAAAAATCTGTGAATTCGGTGAAATACGAGCTGAAGATTCTGAAGTTGAAATTGTATTGAAACAATCATCATTTCTTCCTTGTTCGTAAATAGTAAATTGATTAGCAGTTAAACCGGGTACAGGATTTCCGCTTGTATCTGATACTCTAAAGAATACAGAGACCTTGCCTGGTAAAGTTGTAAACTGTTCTTGTATAGATAAAACTAGATCTCCTTGTTCTAAGCCTAAACAATCATCTACTTCCTGACCTTTTCCTAGACCATCGCCAATGTTCAAATCTAGATTTACATCATCATCTGCATTACCACAAGAAACAAGTAGCGACAGTACAAAAAACACACTGAAGGTCTTTAAAAAATTTTTCATATTCATTAATTATAGGTTCAACTAGCAGAACGGACAAAGTTTATTTAAATTATAGGGATTAAAAAAATTAATGTTAAAGATTGTTAAAGCATGTGTTTCACAGATGTTGAAAGGGCTAAAAGCATTATATTTCCTTAGGATTTATATGGTTATTACAATACCTATTTTTAAGTCCAAAACTGATACCGTTATATTAAATAATTAAAGAAAAAGCATCTCTCATTGAACGAAAACCTACATGTAGTGGTGCTTATAATGGCTGCGGGAGCTTCTAGACGTATGAAGGGGGTAAAACAATTACTACCTTGGAAAAACTCCAACTTTTTGACGGAAACCATTAAAACGGTTCAAAAAAGTAAAGCAAGAACAGTTTCAGTTGTATTAGGCTCCCATGCCGAAAGAATAAAAAGAGAGTGCAATTTAACTCAAATAGGGGTAGACGTGATATTGAATCCCAATTGGGATGAAGGATTGGGTAATAGTATCGCGATAGGTGTAAAAGAGATACTTAAAAAATTTCATGACCTTGATGGTATTTTAATCTGTCTTGCAGACCAACCACTTTTGACCTCAGATTATTTCGATTCCCTTATATACCAATTTAAAAAAGATACCACTAAAATAGTAGCAACAAACTATGGGAAACGGGTAGGAGTGCCCGCATTATTTCCTAAATTCCTATTTAATGAATTAGAGTGTTTAAATGGAGATCAAGGCGCAAGGGACCTTTTAAAGAATCATATAAAAAATATCATTTCTTTAGACGCAGAAAATCAACAAATAGATATCGATACTGAAGAAGAATACCATAAATTAATTATACAAACCAAAATTAAGAATGAAGAATAGCCTAAGTAAAGTTCAACTTGTAATATTCACTGCAGTACTACTTTTAACGGCCCTACCAATTATGGCACAAGAAATGGGTTTTGAAGAATATAATCCTACTTCAACTCTTGTAGTTCCCGGGGAAGAAATAACTAGCGCAAAGTTTCCATTTATAGATGTTCATAGCCATCAGAGAGATATGTCAATTGAAGCACTTACCGATTTAGTCGCAGATATGGATGTGATGAACGAAGCTATTATGGTAAACTTAAGTGGTGGATCGGGCGAAAGTCTTAAAGAGAAAATTGATAACATTAATAAAAGTTATCCGAATAGATTTGCAGTTTTTGCCAATGTAGATTTTGAAGGAGCTAAAGATTTAGAATGGGGTAAAAAGGCCGCTTCACAATTAGAAGAAGATATTAATAATGGCGCAAAGGGATTAAAAATTTTTAAAAGTCTAGGACTAAGAAATAAGGATGCAGATGGAAAGCGCTTGGCTATCGACGACCCACGGCTAGATCTTATTTGGGCGAAATGTGCCGAAATGGGTGTGCCTGTATTGATACATGCTGCAGATCCAAAATCTTTTTGGGATGAAATGGATTCTGATAACGAGCGTTGGTTAGAATTAAAGACTCACCCACGTAGAAAGCGAACCGCTGCAGACCCAGCACCGTTTGAACAGATTATACAAGAGCAACATAATGTGTTTAAAAAGCACCCTAATACAAAATTCATTAATGCCCATATGGGATGGCACGCTAATAACCTTAAAAAATTAGGAGAACTATTAGATGAAATGCCAAATATGAATGTGGGTATTTCTGCTGTAATTGCAGAATTGGGTAGACAACCACAAAACGCTAGGGCTTTCTTTATAAAATATCAAGATAGAGTACTTTTTGGAAAGGATAGTTGGAAACCAGAAGAGTTTCCCACCTATTTCAGGGTTCTGGAAAGTAATGATGAATACTTTCCTTATTATAAAAAATACCATGCATTTTGGTCTATGTACGGACTAAACCTGCCTGACGATGTGTTGAAAAAACTATATTATCAAAATGCTTTGAGCCTAATTCCTGGTTTAGATACTTCGCTCTTTAAAAGTTAGAACTATACCGTTTTAATGACAACTGGTTCTTCAACGACCGGAATATCTTTAATATCTTGAAAAATACCGCATGATACTTGCTTTTTAGCAAGTGCTGGGGTATTTTTTCTTTTAGTCAATGCCTCGATCTCTTTGTTTAAAAATTGCATATCAGAATATTTTTTAATCAAACGTATATAAATACCTCATGTTGTACGAGTTATATATTTTTTACCGTAAGTTAAAAACTATACACAAATAGTGTGACGAAATTGAATTGTCTTATACTAATGGATAAACGAGTAGATTAAATATGTTAAAAGAAACAGTCTTTACTAATTTAATTCGCGAGCACCAAGCACTATTGTACAAAGTGACTTCTGTTTATACCGACAACAAACAAGATCAAGAAGACTTATTTCAAGAAGTGGTTTATCAACTCTGGAAATACTTCGATTCTTTTCGACAAGATTCCAAGATAACTACTTGGATGTATCGTGTGGCGATGAATACGGCTATAACTCACTTAAAAAAGAAAAAGAGAAGACCCGATGTACTGCCTATTGCAGAGGTGTTTATAAAACAAAATGATTCTATTGATGACGTTTATGAAGAGCGTTTACGTCTTCTTTATAAACATTTACATCATTTAAACACCCTAGACAAAGGATTAATTTTTCTGCTACTAGAAGGAAAAAGTTATAATGAAATAGCCTTAATAACAGGATTACAAGTTAGTAATGTAGGAACACGTATCTCAAGAATAAAGAAAAAATTAAAAACTAATATGACTAAAAGTTAAATCATGGAAATAGAAGAATTACAAGCTGCATGGTCACAAATGAGTAATGAATTGGAACAACAAAAAAAATTGACTAACGATATCATATTGGATATGACCAAGCAGAAATATCAAAATAAATTTGTTCTAGTTACCAAATATGAAACTCTTGGGGCGTTGGTTTGTTTCATTATTTCGTTTTTAGTAGTATTAAATTTCAACAAATTAGATACTTGGTATTTACAGATTTGCGGAGTTTTAACCCTTTCTTTTCTTATAATACTACCCCTTATGGTATTAAAAACATTGAAGAGAATTAAAAACATAGATATTTCAAAAGGTTCGTATAAAGAAAATTTAAGCCTTTTTTTAAAGACGAAAAATAGACTTCTTAAGTTGCAACAAATTGGAATTGGATTTGGTTTTATAGGACTACTGTTCATAGTTCCGGTAACATCAAAAATTATGTCGAATAAAGATGTTTTTCTAATCAGTTTTAAAAAAGAGCAATATATAGTGTTTACGATAACCCTAGTAATATTTGCGTTTTTCTGCAAATGGGCATATAGCGGATATCAAAAAATAACTCAATCTGCTCAAGAATTAATTAAAGATTTAGAGTAAATAACTTACTCGGTAAGCTTCTTTTGAATATAATTCAAAATCAACATCCAATTCATTTTTAAGAGGAGTGAGGCTGTTGGCACATTATCGTCAGCTATTGCAGAAATTATTGATTCATGTTGATTGTCAGATTTATTATAGAATGAATCATCATCGGTAAAAGCCTTTTCATAAAAGAAAATACGAGTTTTTAAATCATTTAAAATTTGAAGTGCCAAATCATTTTCATACCCCCTAGTTAGCAATCTATGAAACTCTAAATCTGCTCGAATTCTGGTAATTGCGTCTTTCGCATTTTCAAAAACCTCTTGCTGTTTTATTAGTTTAGCTATATCTTCTTCAGTAAACTCTGAATTTTCAATAGCCATTACCTCTAGATTGGCTACTAAGCCATATAAATCTTCGGCTTCTTTAACATCTAATTCAGCAATGATAAAACCTCTATTGGGTACGGCCTTTATAATATGTGCCTGCTGTAACTGTGTCAATGCTTCTCGAATAGGCGTAACGCTAATATTTAAATCTCTTGAAAGTGCAGCTAAATTAATGGTTTTTCCAGTTCTTAGATTTCCCGTAATCATTTCAGCTAATAGATAATCACGTACTTGGTCCCTTAAATTTATCTTTGTCAGCATCATCAAATATAATATATCGTATACGATAATAACTATAATTCTAAATGCTTTAGTATAAAATATAAAATATTCCTCGTCGATTACTATCGTTAAATATTCTATGGTCAATACTTAAAAAAACTTTTTTTCGTTTATAAGGCTCAACCCCACAAGTAAATAATATGAAAAATTTAAAATTAATTTTTAAAAAGTTATGTATTGTCCTACCCGTATTTTTTCTCACATATAGTTGTAGTGATGATGAAAGCGCTAATGAAGAAGTTGTTTTTACCGAAACGGAGTTAAAAGCCGTTTTAGAAACCGATGATATTACCGGTGGCGTTGATATTGCGTTGTACGATTTATTCTCGAATCAAAATTCTACTGGAAAATCTACGAATGAAGAATGCTACAGCGCTGTATATTCTGATACTGGATATACGGCAACCTTTAATAATTGTGTTTTAAACGGAACCGCAAGTGTAAATGGAACATTGACTGTTACGTATGATCAACAAGGAGAAGCGGGTTCTTTTACTGCAAGCTATGTCGATTTTTATGTTGGCGAGACTAAAATTAATGGATCAAGGTCATATGTTTTTAGTACGAACACAGACCAAAGTTCTATAACTTTTGAGGTAACAAGTGATATGATGGTAGAAATGGAAGATGGTTCTATTATATCTGATAACGGTACCAAATCTACCACAATAACATTTGAAGATACACCTACTTATAGTATCGATGGTACTTGGACAGTTGTTTATGAAGGAAATACCTATAATGTTATGGTTAACTCTTCTTTGACAAGTGGTATTGGCTGTAACTATATTTCTAGCGGAGATATGAATATATCAAAGAATGGACTTTCTGTCAATGTTGATTTTGGAGATGGGACTTGTGATGATGTAGCTACGCTAACATATCCAAATGGAGTAGAGGAAGAAATTACCCTTAGAGACTAAAAAGTCTCAAAAAATCTAATTTAGATTATCAATAGAAAGGATAAGATCCATGAATCTTATCCTTTTTTTTATGGATTATTGGAAATTTATATTGTTGTTTCCCAATCCCAATCCCAATCCCAATCCCAATCCCAATCCCAATCCTCTAATTACTAAAATAAATTTGCAGAAATATTTTGAGTTGTTAATAGGATGGCGCCCAATTTTTGTTGTAATGAGGTTTAATGGGTATGGTTTCTAGAGGCTACCCATTGCACCCTTTTACTATTCTTGAAACTTGAAAAAAAT
>NZ_FNZN01000007.1:0-8299 GCF_900109345.1 Maribacter orientalis | reverse complement strand
GCTACCCATTGCACCCTTTTACTATTCTTGAAACTTGAAAAAAATGTATTTCTTCTCGATTCTGTCGGTGTATTTCTGATAAAAGTTCTCATGATATTTATTTTTAATTGATGATTAATAATTTTCTTATACTAACTAGACGACGGTAAATCAATTTTGTTACAGTACTATGCATAAAAAGGTACTATTTTTAACATATTTTAATTCTATATATAATTAAATAATTGATATACAGGTGTTTATGTTGATTTAAAAAATTAAATTTTTAACGATTAAACTTTACGAATTGTGTTGATACCTATTTTATTGTATGTTGAAGTAGAGAAATTGTGAAGCTAATTGTACATAAAACAACATGATTTTCAACCATACTATCAATTGTAATCTAAAGCATCTTTAAGGAATAAGATATTTCTATCGTTACATTGATAGTTTGATTCATTGATATACTTCATATTCCGAATACAAATCTTATCTTTGCAGAACTTATAAAGGGATGCAGATGATTCTTGCAATGGCCTTACAACGAATGAAGTCATAGATTACTCAAGAAACCTACCATTCGTTATACACGTCACCACGTATTTCAATTCCTTTACAGTAAAATCAAGTATTATCATTAAAATTTCGAATGGCAAAATCACAACAGACTTTTAATAAAACTGAAAAAGAAAAAAAACGCTTAAAGAAGCGTGAAGAAAAAAAGAAAAAAATGCTTGCCCGTAAAGCAGCAACAAAAGAAAGTGGTACCTCTGGTATTCCACTTGCTTATGTTGATTACAATGGTAATTTGGTAGACACTCCGCCAGATCCTTCTATGAAAGTTGAAGTTGATGCTGAAGATATTATCTTAGGTATTCCTAAAAAGGAAGAAGGAGATGTTGAAGAATTTGATCCAGTAAGAAACGGCAAAGTTTCATTTTTCGATACTTCAAAAGGCTTCGGATTCATAATTGATTCTGAAAACAATGAAAAATATTTTGTTCATGTTAGTGGTCTTATTGATGAGATTATGGAAAATGACAAAGTAGCTTACGAGCTTGAACGAGGCATGAAAGGTATGAATGCCGTTCGTGTTAAGAAGATATAGTCTATAAAGATTTCTAATGGCAAAAATGCAACGCAACACCATTTTGGTCGTATTGTCATTTTTTGCTATTTACTTCATTTGGGGATCTACCTATTTATGGAATAAAATTGCAGTTACCGAATTACCTGCCTTTATGTTGGCGGGTATTCGTTTTGTAGTAGCCGGTAGTTTAATTTTTATACTATCAAAGATTTTAGGACTTCCTTTAAAAATCACCAAAAAGCAATTTAAAAATACATTTATTGCAGGTTTTTTGTTCCTAACCTTTGGTAATGGAGTAGTAGTTTGGGCCTTAAAATATGTTGATAGTGGCTTTGCAGCTCTAGAAGTGTCAGCACAACCCTTAGTCGTTTTGTTAATGATGCGAGTGTTACAGGGTAAAAAAATACAGCCTATGTCTGTCATCGGTGTAATTTTAGGCATAACCGGAATTTTCCTTTTGGTAGGTCAGCAGGAAATTATTGCTCAAGATGGAGCCATTTTAGGAATGGTCCTGATTTTTATATGTATGTTAAGCTGGTCTTACGGTAGCCTTTTTGTCGGTAAAGCTGATTTACCGGCTAATTTCTTTGTGAACACAGGATACCAAATGCTTTCAAGTGGACTATCATTACTGTTAATAAGTACTTTATTGGGTGACATGTGGTCTTCACCTACACAATGGAGCACCCCTGTAATCTGGTCTATGTTACTATTAATTATTTTTGGAAGTATCGTAACTTTTACCGCATTCAATTATTTGTTAAGAATTGTATCGCCAGAAAAGGTGGCTACATCATCTTACGTAAATCCGATAATTGCAATGCTCTTAGGATGGTATTTTTTGAATGAAGCTATTACCTTTCAATCGGCCATTGCTTCTATAATCTTGTTAACAGGAGTCTATTTTATTAATACCAAAAAGAGCCTAACCATATTTTCTCGTTTCTCAGGGAAAAGAATTCCTAAATAGATTCTAAATTTAAAGTTGTTGGTATTACTTCACCGGTTATCATCGTTGCCATATTAATTTTTCCAATACGAATTCTAATTAATCGTACCGTTGGAAAACCTACTGCAGCAGTCATTTTTCTGATTTGCCTAAATTTCCCTTCCCTTAAAGTTATACTTATCCATGAGGTTGGTCTATGCCTACCTATTCGTAAAGATGAATGAGCATCAGGTAAGGTTGGAGCAATTTCTAAAAACCTTACAATGCATGGTTTAGTGATATATTTAGTACCAAAAATTCCTATGCTTATTCCTTCAGACATCTTCTTTAGTTCCTGAGAAGAAATTAATCCATCTAGCTGTACTAAATATTCCTTTTCAATTCCTGAACTATTTATAGTATCACTTAATTTTCCATCTGTAGTCATCAGTAAAAGACCTTCCGATTTTTCATCCAATCTACCTATTGGCATTATTCCTTCAGGAAAATCATAAAGCTCACTTAGAAACCGTTTTCTTCGTAATTGGCGAACTTCCCCTGAGGTCATTTGACTCAACATGCCAAATGGTTTGTTTACAATAAAATGGCAATGTTTCATTATTATGCTATAATCTGTCCATAATCGGTTACCAATGGTCGCAAAAGATACCCTTTTTAACCCATGTATTAGTAATGTACTACGGAGAATGTTACCTTTGCAAATCCAGAAAAGATTTTATGCAAGAGACTGTTTTTGAATTACAGGATAGAAAGACCGATAAGGAACTTTATAGTTATCAACAAGGAGCAATTCAACAAATTTTTGACAAGTTCGATTCAGAACGAGATGATTACCACCTTTTATACCAATTACCTACAGGTGGTGGTAAAACAGTAATTTTTTCTGAAATGGTACGGCAATATTTAAAGAACCATAATAAAAAGGTTCTGGTAATGACTCACCGTATTGAACTTTGCAACCAAACATCAAAGATGCTTACAAGCTTTGGGGTTGTAAATAAGGTGGTAAATAGTAAAGCCAATTTAGACGATCAAGAACGCTATAGCTGCTATGTAGCCATGGTTGAAACATTGAATAATAGGTTGAATGATGGTCATTTAGATATTTCTGATGTCGGACTCGTAATTATTGACGAAGCACATTACAACTCATTTACCAAACTATTTAAATTTTTTGAAAATTCCTTTGTTTTAGGTGTAACGGCAACTCCGTTAAGCTCGAACAAAGATTTGCCAATGAACAAAAACTATGATGAGCTTATACCAGGTGAGTCTATAGAGAATTTAATTGCAAATGATTTCTTGGCAAGGGCAGAAGTTTTTCAATATGACATGGGTCTAACCTCTTTAGAAATAGGCTCTAACGGTGATTATACTGTAAAATCATCTTCAGATTTGTATACGAGCCCAGCGATGTTGAACAAACTTTTAGAAGCGTATACAAAGCATTCTAAAGGTAAAAAGACCTTGATTTTTAATAATGGCATTGAAACATCGATACAGGTTTATCATACATTTCAAGCAGCGGGTCTTCCGATAATGCACCTTGATAATACAGCTACTAAAAAACAGCGTAAGCAAATATTAAAGTGGTTTAAAGAAACGCCAGATGCTATTTTAACATCGGTAAGTATCTTAACTACGGGTTTCGATGAACCTACTATCGATACTATAATTCTAAATAGAGCAACAAAATCTCTTACTCTGTATTATCAGATGATAGGTAGAGGTTCTAGGGTTTTAAATAACAAATCGAAATTTACTGTTATCGATTTAGGTAACAATAAATATCGTTTTGGACCATGGGGTGCCGATTTAGACTGGGGTGCTATCTTTAAGTCGCCTAATTTCTATATGGACCGTATTCGTGATGATGAGGATATCGAAAGCGATTTTAAATTGGACTTATCCGACGAAGTAAAAGAGGAATTTAAAAATTCGAAGGAAACGTATTTTGATATTAAAGACATTTATGAAACCGCAACATTTGCTGGTGAATCTTCTAAAGTGGTGTTAGAACGATCAATTGCACATCATGCTTATATTTGTATTGAGAACAGTGAAGATGTCTATGATGCTTTGGCACTGGCCAAATTATTAAAAGAGGATATTGACAACCGTATACATGTCTATGGTAAATGTATCAGCAAGAGCACTTATAATTTCTTAAGCTGGTTAAAAGATGATTACCAAAAGAAATTAAATGCTTATTTACGTGAAAACTTCGATACCGTTTTTGAAGAAATTCATGGGCATCCGCCGGAGGATTAAATTGTTTTTCCTTTAGGAACTATTATACAGTTCATGAAGGAATAATAGTACATTTAATCGAATAATTATCTGAGCATAGGGTTTAATTGGTAGATTTAAGCAATCAACCACAATAACCCTTCAATGCGATATATTCTCAGTTTTCTATTATTTTTACTCGTTAACACTACCTACTCTCAAAATGCCTTTATATCTACTTGGAAAACCGATAACCCCGGTGTTTCTGAGGATAATCAGATTAGGATACCAACGTTTCCAGGAGAAACTTATAATTATACTGTTGATTGGGGAGATGGTACTTCGAACAACAATGTTACCGGAAATATCACCCATACATATGTAACTCCAGGCACTTATCAGATTTCAATTATTGGTGATTTTCCACGAATTTATTTCAATTATTTCCCTGATGATGAAGAAAGGGACTATGAAAAACTCGTATCCATTGATCAATGGGGAGAAGTTAAATGGTCCTCTATGAGTAATGCTTTTGCCCGATGTTCTAATATGGATGTCAAGGCTATTGATATTCCTGATTTATCTCTTATTAATAACATGAGTCATATGTTTGCGGGCTGTATTAATCTAGTGGGTAATGACAGTTTTAATAATTGGGATGTCGCTGGTGTCACTAATATGAGTACTATGTTCCTTATAACATCTTCATTTAATCAACCTATAAGTGGTTGGGATGTGGGTAAAGTAATGGATATGTCCGTAATGTTTGCAGGTGCCACTTCTTTTAATCAGGATATTGGTACTTGGGATGTAAGCAGCGTAAGTTCTATGGGGCTTATGTTCTCGAATGCAATATCTTTTAATCAGGATCTTGGTAAT
Source organism: Maribacter orientalis (assembly GCF_900109345.1). Classification (GTDB taxonomy): domain Bacteria; phylum Bacteroidota; class Bacteroidia; order Flavobacteriales; family Flavobacteriaceae; genus Maribacter; species Maribacter orientalis. The sequence goes on along the minus strand of NZ_FNZN01000007.1, from coordinate 3,170 downwards.
TGGGATGTAACTATTGTTGATGATATGAAGGGCATGTTCAGAGGTTCTGGTCTTTCCAATGACAATTATGATAATATATTAGTAGATTGGAGCCAATTACCATCTTTACAGAATGGAGTGACGTTGGATGCAAATCAAAACCAGTATTGTCTTTCTGCTGAGTCACGCCAAAAAATTATTACTAATTATGAATGGGTTATCAATGATGCTGGCGAAAATTGTTTGGATGATAATTTGCTACCCAAATTAATTAACTTTTCACCTGCTAATGAAGCTAGTGAAGTAGGGCTTACCCATAATATTACTTTGTCTTTCGATCAAGAAGTAAATGTAGTTAGAGAAGGTTCTTTTGTCTTTGCTGCAACCGGAGGGTCTAACTCTCGTGGTTTTGGGTTTTCTCCTATTGAGACAGTCATTAGTAATGAAAATGGTACTGTAATATTAAATCCACCCGCCGATTTAAATCCTAATACAGAATATATTGTAAGAATTGACCCTGGAATATTTGTAAACGAAGAAGGTATTGTTTTTCCAGGTTTGAATGATGCAAACGTATGGCGTTTCTCTACTATTAAGACAGAGGATAAACAAGCCCCAAATCTTATAGGTTTGAGCCCTGCTAATGAAAGTGTAGATGTTAGTGTTGATGCTGTTTATAAGTTGACTTTTGACGAGCCTATTAAGTTAGGTGCTTCTGGAAATGTGATTATTTTCACAGACAATCCCTATAGCAGCCCTGAGATAGTTGCCTTTGTTTCTCGAAATAACATTAAGGTCATTGATAACGTAGTGGAAATAGATCCTGAAATAACATTAGATCCACTTACATCCTATAGAATTCAATTAAATGAGGGTTTTATAGAAGATTTAGTAGGGAATGACTTCGTGCCAAATCCAAATTTTTTGAACATTACTACAGAGGCTCTACCTTTTATCACCACTTGGAAAACGGATAATCCTGGAGTGTCCGAAGGTAATCAAATTACCATTCCCACTTTTTCAGGGGAAACTTATGACTTTACAGTGGATTGGGGCGATGGAACTTCAGATACCAATATAAATGGAGATATTACACATACTTACGAAGTTCCAGGAACCTACCAGGTTTCCATAGCCGGAACTTTTCCTAGAATTTACTTTTATGGGAATCATAATCCTGGTTCAAATGATGTTTTGAAAATTCTTTCTGTTAATCAATGGGGGACAATTACTTGGACATCTTTTGAAAGTGCTTTTGAAGGTTGTTCGAATTTGGATGTATTGGCACAAGATATTCCTAATCTATCATTGGTTTCAAGTCTTAAATTGATGTTTGACGGTTGTGCGAATTTAGTTGGAAATTCATCTATCAATAATTGGGATGTATCCAATGTGAGCAATATGGATGGTGTATTTGCAAATGCTTTAATTTTTAATCAAAATATCAATGGATGGGATACATCTAGAGTCACTACAACTTCAGGAATGTTTTTTAAGGCTCGTTCTTTTAGTCAACCATTGAATTCTTGGAATGTAACTAATGTCGAAGATATGTCATTTATGTTTGGTAGTGCAGATGAGTTCAATCAACCTTTAGACTTATGGAATACCACGAGTACGAAGAATATGAATGGCATGTTCGAATATGCAATAGAATTCAACCAACCTTTGGATTCTTGGAATGTATCAAATGTGGAAAATATGCAGTCTATGTTCTTGGGCGCACGCAGTTTTAACCACCCCTTGAATTCTTGGAATGTTTCAAATGTAACAAATATGTATGGTATGTTTCAAGAAGCAGGTGTGTTTAACCAACCATTAAATTCTTGGAATATTAAAAGTGTTAATAATTTGTCGAGTATGTTTTGGAATGCAACATCCTTTAATCAGAACATTGCTGATTGGAATGTTTCAAACGTAACATACATGAATAGTACGTTTAAAAATGCGATGTCGTTTAATCAAGATTTGAGTAATTGGAATATTGTAAATGTCAGTAGTATGTATGAAATGTTTTCCGCGACTAGTGGTACCACAGAAATTTATGACAAAACCCTCATTGGTTGGTCCAATCTACCTACATTACAAAATAATGTAGTTTTTGATGGAGGCAATAGCCAATATTGCGAATCTGAAGAGGCTCGGCAATATCTTATAGATACGTATGGCTGGACGATAACCGATGGTGGCAAAGATGCCTTGTGTAACCAAGATAATGACTTGGATGGCATCCTAGACCATAAGGATAATTGCTTAAGTACAGTTCCTAACGCTACCGTGAATGAAAACGGCTGTGAGATCATTCCCAACAATGCCATTTTGGTCTATGGTTTAACGCCAACCTGCCCTGGGCAATCTAATGGTAGTATTCAAGTAACTAGCACCTTGGCAAATCACTCCTTTTCCATAATAGTGGACGGTCCCTCGGCATCTACAAACTATAATATTTCTCTTTCTGAACCTTTCAGTATAGATAATTTAACCGCTGGCGCGTATACCGTTGAGATTTCCATACCTGAAGTAAATCATACCCAAACTTTTGGGATCCAAATCAATGAAGTAGGTAGTATTAGAGGAAAGCGGGAAAATCTGGACCTGAATTCCAAGAGTGTGTCCTATGTCGTGGAGGGAAGCCATTCGTACAAAGTCAATATCAATGGTCTGGTAACAACTTTTGATTTCGACTCCACTGGCACAAATCAAATTGAATTGAACGGTTTAAAAGGCTTTAATGAGATTTCCATTACCGGAGAAAGCGACTGTCAGGGGATGGTTACCGATTCATTTGCCTTTTCAGATGGAATAATTATGTATCCCACGATTACTACGGGTGAAGTATTTGTTGAAGGTTTCGATGAATCAAGTACCGTGTTGGTTTATGATTTAGCGGGTAGACTAGTATTAAGCCAAATTCTTTCAGGCAAAGGCTCAAATTCAATAGACTTACGAGCCTTGGAAAACGGTATGTATCCCACAGTAATTCAATCAAAAGAAAATTCAAAAGCATTTAAGATTATAAAGCAATGATATATAAAGCGTTAAAATATTTCACAGGTCTTGCCTTAGTTTTTGTATTCCTAAATTCTTGCGATAAAAGCACTCCTGCAGAGACAGAAAAACAGATAGACAAGCCACTTCCTACCAAAGCAACAGGTACTTTACCAGCTAATGGTGAACCATGCTCTGAATTT
>NZ_FNZN01000008.1 GCF_900109345.1 Maribacter orientalis | reverse complement strand
AATGTATTGACCTTAACCTTGGAAGATGGAGGTACACAAACAGTAGACTTCACAACAGTATTAGCCGCAGCAGGAACAGATGATCAGGCATTGACATTGGCAGCAGGTAACATATTGACCTTAGAAGATGGTGGAACAGTAGACTTAACCGCCTTTTTAGACAATACGGATAATCAAACGATTACAACTTTCAGTTTAGATAATACCACTAATGTATTGACCTTAACCTTGGAAGATGGAGGGACACAAACTGTAGACTTCACCACAGTATTAGCCGCAGCAGGAACAGATGATCAAGCCTTGACTTTAGCAGCAGGTAACATATTGACTTTAGAGGATGGGGGAACAGTAGACTTAACCGCCTTTTTAGACAATACGGATAATCAAACCGGAGCAGAGGTTGCTATTACCGATGCAGCAGGTAACTTTACATCAACAGAAGTAGAGGGCGCGCTAGCAGAATTAGCAGCAGGCAGTACCGATGACCAAGCCTTGACTTTAGCAGCCGGAAATATCTTAACATTAGAGGATGGTGGTACAGTAGACTTGAGTGCATATGTTGATACCGATGACCAGAACTTAACAAGTGCTGTAGTTATTGCTAATGAGAGCGTTGAGATTCAGATTAACGATGGTACAAATACAACGATAGACATTCGTGATGCCGATTCAAATGCTTCAAATGAAATACAGACTATAACATCAACAGATGGTTCGGTAACAGTTACCCCTAGTGGAATTAACTATAATCTATCAGTTCCTTCTGCAGACCCAACGGTGGTAACAGCTGGTACCGATATTAGTGTAACTGGCGATGGTAGTACAGCTACACCTTATGTAATTGCGAATACAAGACCAGATATATTTTATCCACCTTCAATAGAGGTAGATGTAGCTACAACGGGTACAGGTAGAACAATCGATTTACATGCAGAATATCTTGCTCAATATGGTACGCCGACTGTAGTTAGTGCAGGGGCACCGGTAGCAATACCAACATATGCAAATAACGAGTTGTACTATTACGTAACGTATTATGATCCTGCAGTATTTGCTAATGTTAGTGTAAACAATGTTGGAGTAATGACATATGATGTTATAGCAAGTCCAACAGACTATAACACATTGATTAATGTTGTGTTTGTTGCTCAATAAATAGCCATTAAAGAATAGATCCCAAATCGATTTGAAAAAAACGCATCTATATAAAACCATATTTCTCAGTATTGTTACTACAATACTGGGAGTTTTGGTATCCAATGCCCAGTTTTTACTTCAGGCACCAACAGATAGTGATCAAAATAACTTTCGATGGTATGAAGCTTCGGATACGGCAACAGTGCTTGGTACAGATTCCTATTATGAGGTAACACAGCCAGGTATTTATTTTGCTACTTATGATGGTACTTTATGTGGGTCTAATGCGACGGGCTATTTTATAGTTACCGATTGTAATAATCCAAATAATGAAGTGACTATGGATGTTACTTCTAATGTGCCAAGCACTGCATCGGTAAGCTGGAATCCTCCAGTTAGTGGAGATCAATTGAGGCCAATGGTTATTGCTACAGATGCGGTTGTGAAATACACGGCACTGGTAACCAAGGCGGGCAATACGTTTAGTCTTCCTAATTTCACGGTCGTTTGTTTACCTGAAGCAGCCGATTTGGAAGATGATTTAGTAACTACGGATGAAGAAGTTCCTGTAATCATTGATATTTATGCAAATGATGCAGATTTACCTAACATAGGTGCGCTAACAACTACCGATCCGGTTAATGGAACAGTTACAATAGATGATGGTGGTACACCAAATAATCCATTAGATGATACTGTTACGTATACTCCTGATTTAGATTTTAATGGTACGGATAGTTTTGACTACACTGTTTGTAATAGTTATGGAGACTGTAGTACAGAGACGGTTACTATAGAAATTTTACCAATACTAGATACAAACGATGACTCTATTGCCATAGATATTAATGAGATTAGAACTATTGATGCTTGGCAAAATAATGATAATGATTTACCAATTATCGGAACTTTTAGTGTTACCCAACCTACTAATGGTTCGATAACTGTAGAGGACAATGGTACTCCTAATGATCCATCAGATGATATACCTACCTATTTTCCAAATAATAATTATTTAGGAACAGACGCTTTTGATTATACGGTTTGTGATGCTTTAGGTAATTGCAGTACATCAACAATAACCATAATAATTAATCCTTTAGGTGTTGATATGGATAGCGATGATGATGGTATTGTAGATAGTTTTGAAGATTTGAATTTAGATGGAGATAATGATCCTGCTACAGATCCTACAGATTCTGATGGTGACGGTTTTCCAGACTACCTAGATATTGATAGTGATGGTGATGGCATACCAGATAACGTTGAAGCTCAGGCAACAGCAGAATATATTGCACCTTCAGGCATTGATGCAAATAATAATGGTTTGGATGATGCTTATGAAACAAACGGTTTAATGGGGATTTTTCCAGTAGATACCGATGGAGACAATCTTCCTGATTATTTAGATGAAGACAGTGATAATGACAATATTCTTGACGAAATAGAAGGTCATGATCATAACCAAGATGGTATTGCAGATGTGGTAAGAATAGGATCCGATAAGGATAATGATGGTCTAGATGACGGATTTGAAGGTTCTATTTCTGTAGACACAGATGTGAACGACGAAATTGATAATCCATATTCGCAATTACCAAATACAGATGGCGATGAAGAATCTGATTATAGAGACACAGATGATGATGACGATGGTATAGAAACTATTGATGAGGATATAAACCTTAACGGTAATTATCTTGATGATGACTCAGATGATGATGGTATTCCAAACTATTTAGATTCAGATTTAGGTCAGCTAGAAGAAGAAATTGAAGTTTTCAACGTTATTACACCTAACGGTGATGGTATTCATGATGAATTAAGAATATCTGGCTTACAAAACTATCCAAATAATACATTAAAAATCTATAACAGATGGGGTGTGTCAGTTTATATGACCAGAGCATATAATACAGAAGGGAATGTTTTTAATGGCACATCTGAAGGGAGGGTAACAGTAGATGCTGATAGTAAACTGCCGGTAGGTACCTATTTCTATATTCTAGATTATGAATTACCCAACGGGGAAACAAAATCACTTTCTGGTTACATATATATTAATAGATAAGAAGAATGTTGAAATCACATATAACCATAAATAAAATGAGCATTTTAAAACAGATTGTCGCTATCGTGACATTCTGTTTTGGTATATTTTCTTATGGCCAGCAAGATGCGCAATATACTCAGTATATGTATAATACGGTAAGTGTAAATCCTGGTTATGCCGGTTCAAGAGGGCACATTAGTATTGCTGCACTACATAGATCACAATGGGTAGGTTTAGATGGCGCACCAACAACACAAACTTTTAATATTCATTCGCCTATAGGATATAGAGGAGTAGGTTTAGGTTTGTCGATTGTAAATGATGAAATAGGACCGACATCAGAAACTAATTTTGACGTAGATTTTTCATATACCGTATGGACATCGACAGAAGGTAGGTTGAGTTTTGGACTTAAGGCAAGTGCTAATTTGTTAGATATTAGATTTTCAGAATTAAATCAATATTCAACAGACCCAACCTTACAGCAAGATATTGATAATAGGCTTTCACCTAATATAGGTGCAGGAGTATATTATCATACCAATAAATTTTATTTAGGATTATCAGTCCCACGTTTCTTAGAAACAACACATTTTCAAGAGACTAATTTATCAACTGCAAAAGAGCAAATGAATTTATACCTTATAACAGGGTATGTTTGGGATTTGAATGAATTTGTAAAATTTAAGCCGACATTACTTACTAAGGTGGTAACGGGAGCACCTTTACAAGTAGATTTATCAGCGAATTTCATGCTGAATGACAAATTTATTATTGGTGCAGGTTACAGATGGGATGCTGCAATTAGTGCTATGGCTGGGTTTAATATTTCAAATAAGTTCTTAATAGGTATTGCTTACGATAAAGAAACAACAGAGTTAGGTAATGCAGCCTTTAACGACGGTTCTTTTGAAGTAATTTTCAGATATGACTTTATTTCCACTAAAAATAATTTGAAATCTCCCCGATTCTTCTAGATTAATCTATTAACGTAATATTATATGTTCTACTTTTCGTAGAATAAGTTAAACGCCTTATTTTTACCTAATGAAGGAAGAAGAGGTAATTCTTGTAAATCAAGAAAACGAACAGATTGGTACCATGCCTAAAATGGAAGCTCACGAAAAAGCTTTACTTCACAGGGCATTTTCAGTTTTTATTGTAAATGACGATGGTGAAATAATGTTACAGCAACGTGCAGCATCAAAATATCATTCACCCTTATTATGGACTAACACGTGTTGTAGTCACCAAAGGGTAGGTGAATCGAATTTAGATGCCGGTAAGCGAAGACTTCAAGAAGAAATGGGCTTTGAGGCAGAATTAAAAGAACTTTTCTCCTTTATTTACAAAGCTCCATTCGATAATGGCTTAACCGAGCATGAGTATGATCATGTAATGATTGGGAATTTTAATACAGAGCCAAAAATTAACCCCGAAGAAGTAGAGGCTTGGAAATGGATGTCACCAGAATTGGTTAAAAAAGATATTACCAATAACCCTAAGGAATATACGGTCTGGTTTAAAATTATTTTTGAAAAATTCTACCAACATTTATTTAATACAACAGCGAACAATGAAAGTTAAGGTTAGTAGGAAAGCTCATTTTAATGCGGCACATCGATTGTATAGAAAAGAATGGGATGACGCAAAGAATACCGAAATTTTTGGTAAATGCAACAATCCAAATTTCCATGGTCACAACTATGAATTAATAGTAAGTGTTACTGGGGAGATTGATTCAGATACAGGTTTTGTTATGGATATGAAGGTGTTAAAAGATTTAATCAAACAAGAGATTGAAGATTACCTTGACCATAAAAATCTTAATATAGAAGTAGAGGAGTTTAAAAATTTAAACCCAACTGCCGAAAATATAGCTGTAGTTATTTGGAGAAAATTGAGACCTCATATTTCTTCTTCGAATGACTTGGAAATTGTTCTTTATGAAACACCAAGAAATTTCGTAACATTTTCCGGGTAATTTTTTCGTAATATAATGTAAGAAAATTCTTTATTTTACGTTATTGGATTAAGATTTTTTAAAATTTAAATTATGACCTTATACCCGCTTAAATTCAGACCAATTCTTAAAGAAAGACTCTGGGGTGGCACAAAACTTAAAGAAGTACTAGGTAAACCGATTGAGAGCGAAATTACCGGCGAGAGTTGGGAGTTGTCTACGGTTAAAGGAGATATTTCTGTAATCGCAAATGGCATTTTAGAAGGTAAATCGTTACAAGACTTAATTGAATCTAATAGTGAAGAACTATTAGGTAAAAGTGTCGTGGAAAGGTTTGGAAAAGAATTTCCAATATTAATTAAGTTCATTGACGCCAAGCAAGATTTGTCAATACAATTGCATCCTAACGATGATTTGGCCAAAGAACGTCACGATTCTTTCGGTAAAACGGAAATGTGGTATATAATGGATGCTGACCCAAAGGCAGAATTGATAGTAGGGTTCAATAAAGATGTCACTAAAGAAGAGTATGCAAAAAGTATTGATAATGATACACTATTGGACCTTCTTAATTATGAACAGGTTAAAGAAGGAGATACATTTTTTATAAATACCGGAAAAATTCACGCAATTGGTGCGGGAGTGATGTTGGCAGAGATCCAGCAGACTTCAGATGTAACCTACCGTGTGTTCGATTTTAATCGTAAAGACAAAGAAGGTAATCTGCGCGAATTGCATACAGAGCTTGCCCTTGATGCGGTAGATTATAAAAAAAAGGACGATTTTAAAGTTACTTATAGCCAAGAATTAAATAAAGTCAGCGAAATGGTGGACTGTCCTTATTTTAAAACAAGTTTCATTCAACTAACGGAAAACCTTGAGCTAGATACTACAAAACGTGATTCATTTACCATATTTATGTGTGTTGGTGGCAAAGCGGTAATAAAAACTGCAGAAGGCGAAGTATCTATTAAAAAGGGAGAAACAGTGCTGTTACCTGCTATTACCAAAAAGATTTCATTACAATCTAAAGCGGCTAAACTTCTAGAAGTGACTATTTAGAGTATAATTTACTCTTCAGGAACTCAAATTTTGTATTTTTGCAAAAAAATAATTAGTAATGGCAAGTATAAAAAATTTAAAGAAAGATATTAATAATGTTCTTGGTGACATTATCGAGGGTGTTTATATAGTAGATGCTGCAAACGGAAAGAACAATTCTAAAGAAGGTTCAGCTATTATAGATGAAGCTATTTCGAATTTTGATGAACTTATCGTTAAGGTGAACGAAAGTAAAGTTGAAAACAAGAAGGCTCATTTCAATGAAGTAAGAAATGATTTGGAAACTAAAGCTAATAAATTAGTAGAAAAACTTAACAAGTTAGCTTAAGTTAAAATTTCTATTTTGAATCAATAAAAAAAGCATCCTATTAATAGGGTGCTTTTTTGTTTCAAACTGTTTTGTGAATACTATTATTTTTTTTTCAACAATACGGCCAACTCCTCGCCATATTTTGAGCCCGCAACTTCGGGTGAAAGAACACTATAAATGGAATCTAAATATTTGACATTTGCATCTGGTATTTCTTTTAAAGCGATATACGGTGCTATAAATGAATTTTTATTGTTGAGTGCAAAGTTGATAGCAAAAGCATAACCTCTTTGTAAATTTCTATTACTGATATTTTCTAAAGAATCGATACTTACTTGAGATAATTGATTTTCAGGTTGTGCAGCGTTCATCATGATTTCAATATTTCTCATATTGATACCAGACATGGTCATTCTATACTCCTCTAATTTTTCATGACTTTTAGAACCCGAAATTTTTGCGGTAGTATCAAAAGTATTCCAATCTGTATTTATGGTAATAGTACCAGGTTCAGCAAAAAAAGTGATTCGGTCATTAATGTCATTATAATCTTTCTTGTCTAAATATAGATAATACACTTCAGGACTTTCCAATTTACTCTTAAAAGTAAAATTACCATCACCATTTATTGCTAAAGAGTCAACCGTAACTAAAACAGAATCAGGTACATGTTGTAGATAAAGCATACCTTTTTTTAGTCCTTTAATTTTACCCGTTACAATTAATGCTTCTTCTGCGTTATCGCCACAAGAACTTAACACTAGCATAGAAACTAAAACAATTATTAATCTTTTCATTCGTATAATTTAGGCCGCAAATATCTATAAATTTTAATAGAAATGATTGGCTACTATTAATTTGTTATTAAAAATATGGTTATTGCAATTTTGAGGCAACCTCCATTAAATAGGCACAAAGTAATGCTCCGCCAGTTCCGACAACATAACCTAAAACAGCTAATAGCACACCAACAGAAGTTAATGACGGATGAAATTCAGCTGCCACTACAGGTGCTGAAGCTGCGCCACCAACATTGGCTTGGCTACCTACTGCTAGAAAGAAATAAGGTGCTTTAATCAATTTCGCTACCAAAATCATGAGTGCGGCATGTATGCTTATCCAAATAAAACCAACTACAATTAGGCCAGGATTTTCAAGAACCTTACCTAAATCCATTTTCATGCCTATAGTAGCAACTAAAATATAAATGAACATTCCGCCAATTTTACTTGCGCCGGCACCTTCATAGTTTTTGGCTTTGGTAAATGAGAGTGCAATACCCAAACCAGTAGCGATAACTACCATCCAAAAGAAACTAGAGCCTAAGAAAGATAGAAAACTTTTTTGGTTGCTAACTGCTTCAAAATTACTAGTTAAAAACGTGCTTATTTCATCTCCGAAGAAATGAGCGATACCAACGGCAGTAAATGCTAAAGAAAGCATTATCATATAATCGTTTAAAGTAGGTACACGTGTTATTTTTTCAGTAAACTCGGTAACTTTTATTCTTAAGGTTTCAATCGCTGTAGTATCGGCTTTTAACCATTTGTCAATTTGTTTTGTTTTACCTACTCCTAATAAAACTATTGCCATCCAAACATTGGCCACAACAATATCTATCAATACCATACCACCATACTTTTCAGGATTGTATTGAAATATTTCAAGCATTGCGGCTTGGTTAGCTCCGCCACCGATCCAACTACCGGCAATGGTAGAAAGGCCTCTCCAGATGGCGTCAAAATCATTTCCGCCAACGGTATCAGGTGAAAATATAGAAACAATGAGTATAGCAATAGGACCGCCAATAATAATACCGACACTACCTGTCAAGAACATTATGATGGCTTTTGAACCTAAATTGGAAATCGCTTTTATATCTATGCTTAATGTCATTAACACTAATGCAGCTGGCAGTAAGTATCTACTTGCCATAAAATATAAATTGGAAATTTCATCTGAAATTATACCTGTACTAGTAAGTATTGCAGGTAATAGATAGCACATAAGTACTGCGGGTACTATAGAATAGAACTTGCTCCAAAAACCGGTTTTTAAGCTAGAAGTGTAAAAAATAAAACCTAAACAAAGTGCAAGCAATCCAAAGACTACGGTATCATTGCTAATTAATGGTGAAGCTAGTAGGTAGTGCATAAATATTTTGGTGAGTTGCTATTTTCAAATATAGTTAATTAACCAAGTGTTCTTCAATAAAATGGGCAACGCCGTCTTCGGTGTTTTTTAAAGTGACATACTTAGAAATCGCTTTAACTTCTTCACGAGCATTTTCAACAGCCACACCGAAACCAACATTTTCAAGCATTTCTATATCATTATAGTTATCACCAAAAGCAATTATATCTTCTAATGACTCATTGCTATCCATTACTAATTTTATGGCCGAAAGTTTTGAAACGGATTTTGGAGCAATCTCGATTAGAGTATCGTTAGAACGATAAAGATTTAGCTCATCGCTAAATTTTTCTTTTAGCCGGGGCATTAATTTATCTGCACTCTCTTTAGTACACATTAACATGATTTTATGTGCACCAATTTTTCTTTGTTCCCAATTCGACAAAGTTGTAGAAGTTGATTCAAATGTAGGTGTCGTTTTGGTGTATTTCGTTTCTTTTTCCACCCTTATAGAAGTTTTGGGTACATACCATTCATTAGAGTAATAAAGACCTAAATCAGCATCTAAATCAATACAGATACTATAGATTTCCTTTAATAAATTAATAGGAATAACTACAGAATTTAATTCTTGTTGTCCAGATAAGACAAGAGCACCATTATAGCATATGATAGTTTGATTGGTGATGCCTAAACTTTCTTGAATATATCTCATTGCATTTGGCATTCTGGCCGAAACTAAAATAATACGCGTATCATTCTTAATCTTGTTGATCTGTTCGATGGCATATGTTGAAACATCGCTCTTAGTGGAAAGTAATGTTCCATCTAAATCAGAACACAGAATTTTATATCTCATTTTAAATATTTAACCAATACGTGAATTTAAGATTTATGGACCTATATTTTGGTTCAAAAGAATTCACGAAATAATTGTCATTATACACAATGAACAAATCAGATAAAGGAGCAAAACGCCATTGAAGTCTAGAGTTGAAACCAAGGTTATCGCGTTGGTTGCTATATTGAATTAAAGTCGACCAAAATATAGATTTACTAAAAGTAAGGTCTATTTTCGGACTTATAAGCCATATGTCTGCGCTAGGATATGGATCAGGTAAAGTTATTTGGTCATAATTCAATAATATGGATATGAAAGCCTTAGGTTGAATTCGTAAAGTCATTTTGGTTTCTAATGAAACTCTATCTCCGTTAAAAAAACGACCTAAAGTTGTTTCTGCACTGTAGGAGAAAATTTTACGCATATCAGATTGATAATTTGCTCTAACATTATTGTAATGGTAACCTTCATTTCCTGGTATAGGTGTGGCTCCATCAGTATCCGTAGGATCAAATGAATCGAATAAGTAGGTGTAGTTATTGGACATACCTAATTCAGCCTGAGATTGGTTGTTAAAATTAACGGACCATGCACTTCTAAATTCATAATCTGTATTCTGGAAATTATTTTTTGGGCTCCAAATAAATATGGGAAATATTTCAAAAGCATGATTTTGAATAGGACCACTTTTAGGCCAAAAGACACGTTGTGCACTTAAAATTCCTTTAAATATATCGGTTCTTCGTACAAAACCTAAATCAGATGAAAAATCTTCATTCACATAAACGGTTTTACTGTAAAAGTTATAGTTTCTAGCGTTATAGCGCATATTCATTCCGCTTGCTATATTACCTACATTATCATCGGGGCTAAATGATTTATGGGCAAAGAACTTACCGTTCCATCGGTTTTGTTTTGAGGCTAAATTATAGTCAAGGCCTAAAACTCTATTAAATTCATCTTCACGAGTAACAAAATCATATTCTTTAAATGATTGCTTGTTAATGAAAAACATACCAATATTGGATCTAGAAAATACCCTTTGCTGCAACGCAATCATTGTATTATTGTTAGATGCAATTTCATTTACGCGGTCTTCAGCAGTTTGAATATTCAATAGGCCTACACGTAAATCTTTTGTGAGTTTACCGCTTAGTCTTAAACCCCCGATAATTTTATTTTCAATGGTGTTGCCTGCGGTGTCTTCGGCGATTCCAATACGCCTAGAGAAGAAGGGGTTAGCATCTCGTTGATCACCAAAGCCTGCAAAAAGGTCATTATTATCAATAAAAAATTGCCTTTTTTCGGGTAAAGAGACTTCAAATCGGGTTAGGTTCGTTACTTGATCGTCTGCCTCTACTTGTGAAAAATCTGGATTTACCGTAATGTCTAGGTTAAGGCTGTTGCCTACCGATACCTTTACATCTCCTCCAAAATTAAAATCGTTTAAACTTTCATTATTGGTAAAATCTTTTTGTGAAAGTGTATTGATATAGGGTATTATAGCCAATGGAGTTCTTGATTTACCCAAAGGCTTTTCAAAAATCATATCTCCCATAAAAGCCAAATTATAAATTAATTGGTTTTGTGGAATCCTTGTCCAAGTACTGCGTTCATTAGATTGGGTATCTACCCTGTAACTATTAAACCGCCATTTTTTGGAGCCTTCCTCAAACTTCAGAGAGGTAAAAGGGATAATCATTTCTGCGGTAAAATAACCATCATACATTTTGGCATCACCTTTCCATTTTACATCCCAAGAAAGATTAAAATCACGCCGATCTCCCCCTCCGTTTGAAATTAAGGCCTCTCTGCGAACTCCGTAAGGATTTATACCAAATAAAAATGCATTTGTGCCATCATTGAAAGTGTCAAATACCAATGAAAAACTGTCACTTCCGCTTCCTCTAAAATCTCGTTTTAAAGATTGTAGTGAATAGTTCTTGCCAACAGAACTTGCCTTAATAGCGATATAAAGGTTTTTGTCGTCATAAAGCATCTTAATTTCTGATTGCTCTCTTGCCTGTATAGAATCTAAAGGGAAATATTCCCACAATTCATTTGCACTTTCTGCAAATTCCCAAATAGGTTCGTCCAAAGCGCCATCTGCAATAATACTTTCTTCAATAAATTTAACGGTAAAGGATTTAACCTCCTCTTGACAAAAAATAATTAATGAGAAAAATGAGAATATAAAACTAAGGGACACTTTTTTCATAATGTAGTTCTCTTTAAAATTATCATAATCTCTTGGGTAGTTTTATAATTATATATTCAACCAATACGTGAATTTTAGATTTATCGATCGATACTTTGGTTCAAATGAATTCACAAAATAGTTGTCATTATACACAATGAACAAATCAGATAAAGGTGCAAAACGCCATTGTAATCTAGAATTTACGCCAAGATTATCGCGTTGGTTACTGTATTGAACCAATGTTGACCAAAACACCGACTTACTAAATGTAACATCTATTTTAGGGCTAATCAGCCAAATGTCTGCGCTAGAGTAAGGTGCAGGTAAGGTGATTTTATCGTAGTTTATAGCCAAAGATAAAAACACCTTGGGTTGGAACCTTAGAAACATTTGTCCTTCTATAGAAAAGCGGTCACCATTAAAGAAACTCCCCATTTCTGGTTGAATAGCATATGCAAACCTTTTTCTACTATCAGATTTATATTCTAAGGAAATGCTATTGTAATAATATCCTAATTCACCTGGTAAGGGTATTGCTCCATCAATATTGGTCGGGTCAAACTCATCAAAAAGATAAGTGTAAGAATTATTATATTTCACATTAATTTCTGATAGATCTGTGAATTTAGATTCCCAAGAACTCATTAATTCACGGTCAGTGTTTTGGAAGTCATTATCAGGACTCCATGTTATGATTGGGAAAAATTTAAAACTATGGGTTTGCAAGGCACTATCCTCTGGCCAAAAAATACGCTCGAACATTGTAGCCGTTTTAATAATATCAGTTCTACGAATAAAGCCAAGATCAGATCTAAAATCTTCCCCTACATAAGCTATGTCTTCAAAAAAGTTCCAATTTCTAGAATTATATTGAAGAAAGGCACCAGATGAATAGTCTTGGTTACCTGAATTGTGAGCAAAAGATTTATGAAGATAGAATTTACCGTTCCAGACATTATTGTCTGAAATAAGGTTGTAATCTAAACCTGCAACCCTATTGTAGCGGTCTTCCGGGACTTGAAATTCATAATCCTTAAAAGTTTCTCTATTAATAAAGAACATACCAATATTTGAACGGCCAAATACAGTTTGCTGTAAAGCAAGCATAGTATTGTTATTTGAAGCAATGTTTAAGTCAAGATCTTCAGCCGTTTGTAGGTTCAAGAATCCTAATCTAAGTGATTTGTTCACCTTTCCACTTAAACGAACACCTCCAATAATTTTGTTTTCTATTGAATTATCTGCAGTATCCTTTGCGATACCGATTCTGCGAGAAAAGAACGGATTTGCATCTCTCCCACCTCCAAAACTTCCGAACAGGTCACTGTTATCGACAAAAAATTGTCTTTTTTCTGGCAGTGATACTTCAAAACGAGTTAAGTTAGTTACTTGGTCATCTACTTCTACTTGAGAAAAATCTGGATTTACGGTTATATCTAAATTCATACTATTACCAATAGGAATTTTGACATCTCCACCAAACTTAATATTGGTAGTAGGTTCGTTCAATTCAAAGTCCTTCTGAGTAATCATGTTAATATAAGGAATGAAGGCTAGTGGAGTTCGATATTTACCTAAAGGTTTTTCAAAAACCATATCGCCCATAAAGGTTAAGCCATAAATATTTTGATTTTGTGGAATATTCATCCAAGTACTATTCTCGTTAGATTGGGTGTCAAATCGATAGCTGTTGAATCTCCATTTGGTTTCACCTTCCTTAAATTTGAAGGCGGTTAATGGAATCACCATTTCGGCTGTGTAGTAACCATCATAAATTTTAGCATCTCCCCTCCATTTAACATCCCATGAAATGGTAAAGCCATTTAAATTTAATCCACCGCCAGAAACTAAACCTTCACGTCTTACGCCGTAAGGATTAATTCCAAATAGAAATGCATTATTACCATCATTGAAGGTGTCGAATAGTAAAGTTATATTATCGCTATTACCTGCTCTAAAATCTCTTTTTAAGGACTGTATTGCATAATCTTTACCTGCAGTGTAAACGGTTATACCGATGTAAAGGTTATCATCATCATATAACATTTTTATTTCGGTCTGCTTTCTAGCCTGTATAGAGTCTAATGGAAAATATTCCCAGAATTCATTGGCTGAATCGGCAGTTTCCCAATAAGTTTCATCAAGAATACCATCTGGTTCTATGGTAGCGTTAATTTGCTTTACAACAAATGATTTGTTGGTTGTTTGGGCGCTACTAAGAAAGCAAAAAAGAAAAAGCACTAGTGTGCTAATGTATTTGGCCATTTTGGCGGTAATTTGTTGGTTGGCCAAATTTAAGTTTTTGTTTAGTTAAATAAATGCTAAACTTATTCTGCTTTATTTTCTTTAGGTTCCCTTTTAGCCTCTTTTAAGCTCTTCATTAGCATCCACTCAATTTGCCCATTGGTGCTCCGAAACTCATCTGCAGCCCATTTTTCAATAGCCTGCAGCATTTCTTCATTTACCCGTAATGCAAAAGGTTTTTTCTTACTCATTTAAAAATTAAGCGTTTAGGTTACCAGACTTAATAACAGTTATCATCTTAGTGATTCAAGCTTCCTGTATTTACAATTGGCGACACATCCTTATCAGAACAAAGCACAACCATAAGATTGCTAACCATAGCAGATTTTCGTTCATCGTCTAAAGCTACCAAATCTTTTTTACTCAATTCTTCTAAAGCCATTTCTACCATGCTAACGGCCCCTTCAACTATTTTATGTCTAGCGGCCACAATGGCAGTAGCTTGTTGTCTTTTCAACATAGCATTTGCTATTTCTTGCGCATAAGCTAAATAGCCAATACGAGCTTCTAGTACTTCTATGCCAGCCATAGATAGACGTTCTTGAACTTCTTGTTCTAGCGCTTCACTTACTTCGTTAACACTTGACCTTAAAGTAATATCCTCGTCTAGGCCTTCATCTGCAAAATTATCATAAGGATACATACTCGCAAGTTTGCGAACTGCAGCATCTGTTTGTACTCGCACAAAATTTTGATAATCATCAACATCAAAAGCAGCTTTATAGGTATCGGTCACTCGCCAGACTAAAATAGTACTGATCATTATAGGGTTGCCTAATTTGTCATTAACCTTTAATCGTTCACTATCGAAATTACTTGCTCTTAATGAAATTCTCTTTTTAGTGTATAAGGGATTTACCCAGAACAGTCCATTTTCTTTAATTGTACCTACATATTTTCCAAATAAAAGTAAAACTCGTGAGCTATTTGGGTTAACTAGAACAAAACCTGCACACATAATTAATGCTGCAATTATCATAAAGGCACCAACATAAATTCTTAGAAGTGCAATTCCTCCAATTAATAAAACTAAAGCAACAAAAAGCATTACGTAGCCATTCTGTGCACTGTGAGTTTTTTCTGTTTTCATAATTTATGATATTAAAATGATATCATAAATATATTAAAATAATTTTAAAGAAGGTGTGTTTATTTTTATAATTTGAAATTTTAATATTATCCATTAAACTTTTTAGTCTTCTTTTTATTTGGATTCTTAAACAATCGCTTAAAGAATCCATCGCGTTTTACCGGATCGCAATTCAAAGCGTCTATGACGGAAGCTGAAGGTTTTGGAAAACTCCTTTTCGTGTAATTGTCAAAGTCTTTATTCTGATTTAGTTGTTTCATCCAAAGTCCGAACATAGGCAAAGCTGCATTTGCTCCTTGACCAATACTGGTGTTGCTAAAGCCGATTTCGTGTTGGTCAAGTCCAACCCAAGTTAAATGCACAAGGCTAGGGGTGAGTGCAACAAACCAAGCATCTTTGTTGTTTTGGGTAGTTCCAGTTTTACCTGCCATGTCATTTTTGAGCCCGTACGTGCTTCGTAATCTAGAAGCTGTACCCGAATTAACCGTTGACTTCATCATTTCTATCATAATTTGTCCCGTCTCTTTTGAAAATGCAGCTTCAGAACTTAAATTTGATTTGAATTCTACTAATATTGAATCTTTGTTATTCGTAATACGCTTAATTAAATTTGGTTTTATGTGTTTACCATTGTTTACATAACTAGTATATGCCTGTGCTAAGTCTATAATTTTTATTTCCCCTGTTCCTAAAGCAATAGACGCCTCATTGGGCAGTTTTTCATCAATACCCATATCTTTGGCCATATCCAATACATTGTTAATGCCAGCCTTCTCCAAAACTTTAACGGCAATTGTATTAACCGAATTGCTAAGGCCTTCTTCCATCGAATAATTTAGGTAGGCTTCATCTTTATCTCCTGAATTACCAGGCGACCATCCCTTTAAATTATCATATTCAACCTCTTCTGCAGAAAAATATGAACAAGGCACTACACCTTGTTCTAATGCCGCAGTATATACGATAGGTTTAAAAGTAGAACCTACTTGACGTTTACTTTGTGAAATATGGTCGTATTTGTATTGTTTAAAATTTATACCTCCAATCCAAACCAAAATATCTCCATTATTAGGGTCAATGGTCAATGAGCCTGTATTTAAAAATTTGGTGTAATGTTGAATACTATCCATGGTACTAGCCGTTACCTCATTATCACCTTGCCAATCTATGAAGTTTCTTTTTCTATTATCCTTATAAAGACTATCTATAATTTGTTCATGTCCTAAGTTCGTTTTTTGTAGTTTTTTATAAGAAGAAGTTCTTTTTGCGATTTTTTGCATCAATTTTTTATCCTTAATCCATGGAGCATTTTTGCCATAACTCTTTTCGAAATCGTTTTGCAATTTGGTCATATGTTCTACCATTACCCCTTCGGCCAATTTCTGCATTTTATAATTTAGGGAAGTATAGATTTTTAGGCCAGAAGTATAAAGGTTGTAATCGGAACCATTATTATTTAGGTCGGCTACCCATCGTAACATTTCTTTACGTACCTCTTCTCTGAAATAGGGAGCAATACCTGCATTGTAATCAAATTCTCGATAGTCAAGTTTAAGTTCTTCTTGGGTAAACTGATATACGTGTTCCTCTGAAATGTAGTTGTTGCCATACATAGCACGTAAAACTAAATTACGTCTGCTAATACTTCTTTCGGGAAACAATCTTGGGTTATAACCATAGGTAGCCTTTAGCATACCCACAAGTGTAGCAGCCTGCGCTGTTGAAATATCTTTAGTACGTGTGTTATAGAATTTTAATGCTGCACTTTCAATACCGAACGTGTTATCTCCAAAAGATACTGTGTTGAGGTAATTGGTTAATATTTCATCTTTATTGAAAATTTTCTCAAGTCTTTTAGCTATAATCATTTCTTTAATCTTATCGACTACTATATTTGTTTGGTTCCGTTCTTTTCTAGGGTAAAGATTTTTAGCAAGCTGCTGAGTCAATGTACTACCTCCACCAGCGGAATCATCATTCATGAGAATCGTTTTTAACCCCACACGAATCAAACTTTTAAAATCTATACCAGAGTGGTCATAAAAACGTTCGTCTTCAATAGATATCAAAGCCTGTTTCAAATGCTCAGGAAATTCTTCGAAAGCAACAGGCTGTCGGTCATATAGGTAATACTTGCCAATAAGAACACTATCAGCAGTAAATACTTCTGATGCCATTTGATATTGGAAATTGGAAAGTTCCTTTTTAGATGGAATTTTTCCCCAAAGTCCCAAATTGATACTTGCTATGAAAAGTAAAAAAAAAGTAAATAGCCCCAGAATTCCTAAGCCTATGACTTTTAGAATAGAAAGTTTTCGTTTTGATGGTTTATTTCTCTTTTTCTTCATGTTTGCAAGTTCTAATATAAATTTAACCTTACCGAAGTTTTAACAATACCTTAAACTATGAAATCCTATTTTTGGACAAATTTTTAGCGATGAAGAATATATTGGTTTTATTGTTTCTAGTAACAAACCTCACTTTTGCAAATGATATGATTTGGTCTAAAACAGGCCATAGGGTTGTGGGTGAAGTTGCGGAGCAACATCTGAGTAAAAAAGCAAAGCGTGCTATTGCAGATTTGCTAGATGGTAAAAGTTTGGCAGCTGTGGCTAATTTTGGTGATGAAATAAAGGCAGACCGTGCTTATAGTAAATTTAGTGCTTGGCATTATGTAAATATTCCTTTCGATAAAACCTATGCAGAAATTGAGCCAAATGAGTATGGAGATTTAGTGCAAGGTATAAATACCTGTATAGAAATCATTAAAGATGAAACCAGTACTAGAGAGGATAAAGCTTTCTACTTGAAATTTTTAGTTCACCTTATCGGTGACTTACATCAACCAATGCATATGGGTAGGGCAGAGGATAAGGGAGGTAATGACATACAATTACAATGGTTTGGTGACGGTACTAACTTACATAGGGTATGGGATTCAAATATGATTAATGACAATGGTATGAGTTTTACTGAGCTAGCTATTCAATATCCAGAAGTGTCTAAACAACAAGTAAAGTATTTACAAGATGGAAGTTTATTAGATTGGGTAGAAGAGTCGCACCAATTGGCTGAAAAGGTATATAGTTCTGTAGAACCTGGCCAAAAATTAGGATATAGATATAGTTATGACTGGTGGAATACTGTTGCAGACCAATTACAAAAAGGAGGCATACGTCTTGCTGCAGTTTTGAATGAAACGTTTAAATAGGTAACAGATACAGCTTATCTTTTTGAAATTTTATTTCCACTGATACTCCGTTGTCTAGAACATCTAAAACGATCAATATCATCAGTTCTTAATTTGGCGTGTTTAGTAGTACGGCCTTGAACTCGTTTGCGCCACATTCGAAAACTACTAGGTTTCATCTCACGGCGCATCACCTCAATAGTTTCTTGTTCGGTAATACCGAATTGAAAAGTAATTGCTTCAAAAGGTGTGCGATCCTCCCAGGCCATTTCAATAATACGGTCTAACTCTCTTTCTGTGAATTCTTTTATCATAGTATTGTAAAGATACTAAGCAGCTGTTATTTGACAGAATTGAGCGTATAACTTTAAGTATTATTTAATAATTCTGTTAGATAGATAGTCATGGCCATTAATAGACTTTCTATTCAATAAATATATAAAACCTAAAAGGAAACGGTACTACACCAAAACTGTTTTAAGTTCATTTCTGTATTCCGACGGATTTTGCCCTGTAAATGCTTTAAACGATTTGTTGAAGTGTGAAAAGTTATTAAATCCGCATTCAAAACAAACCTCAGTAATACTCATTGGTTTTTCTGCTAATAATTTAGAAGCGTGAACCAAACGATATTCATTAACGAATTGTATAAATGTCTTATTCGTTATTTTTTTGAAGTATCTACAGAACGATGGTATGGTCATACTTACCATAGAAGATATTTCTTCAAGAGTCAATTCTTCTTTAAAATTATTCTTAACATGATTGAATACGATATTAATACGGTCATTATCCTTAACATCGGTAGTGAATGAAAAACCTTCCGCATTCAATAATCGCATATCTTCCGAATTTCCTAATTCATTCAGTATATTAAGTATAGAGAGTAGTCTTTGAAAATCGGTCTGATATTCCAAAACTTCCATTTTATCACCTATTTTTCGTTTTGTCTTACCAGAAAAGGCAATTCCGCCACTGGCACTATTAAATAAGCTTTCAATTTTCTTCATTTCTGGCAGTTTAAAGAAATCTGGTCCTAAGAAATCTAGCTTCATCTGCACAACTGTTTCACTTGTATTGCCGGTAAGGGCATCTGTAAAACCGCAATGTGGTAGATTACTACCTATAAGTATTAGGTCTCCATTAGTATAATAAGAAACATGACTACCAATTTGTCGCTTACCTGAGCCACCATTTACATATACCAGTTCTAATTCTGGGTGGTAGTGCCATAGGTTGTTTTTATTCAATTTATGCTCATCAAATTTTTGGTATGTAAATGAATGCCCGAAATCTGGCTCTATAGCTTCGAAAGTAGGTTTCTGTTTAACCATGCTATTTTATGTTTACTAGTATAAAATTAAATAACCCATTATAAGTAGGTCTCTGCAAAATTAACTTATATGTGTGTAATTTTAACATGTGTAGTGTTAAGATTAGGCAAAGAGGTTAAAATAGCACATGTATTGGAACAATTTGATGTAGTGAGAGCTAGTTATCGACTGTATGTTTGCAGTATAAATTATCATTAACCCTTAAAATAATTTATTATGAAAAATCTAGTAAAATTCACAACAGTAGTTGCCTTTATGTTCGCTACAGTAGCAGGCATGGCAAGAGAGCCTAAATTGAACTTATTATCAGTAGGTAAAGCCAAAAGTGTGGTTTTAACTATGGATGCTTCTTCTAAAGGTGTACAGGTAAAGTTAATGGATGCAGACTTAAATGTCATTTATTCTGAAAATATGTCTGAAGGTCTATTTAGCAAAAAATTAAATCTTAAAGATTTGACAGATGGTATCTATTATCTTTCAGCTGACGATAACTTTAAAAACTATTCATATACAATTGTTTTAAAAAACAATACAGTAAACATCGTTGAAAAAGCAGAAGATGTAAAGCCTTTCTTTAGAAAGACTAACAAAATGATTTTTTTGAACTACTTAAATTTAGATAAAGCAAAGTTGTCCATAAAAATATTTGATGCTGAAAGTAGAACAGTATTTGCACAAGAAGTAACAGACGAAATGATTGTTGAAAAA
The DNA here is from genome assembly GCF_900109345.1 of Maribacter orientalis. Lineage (GTDB taxonomy): Bacteria > Bacteroidota > Bacteroidia > Flavobacteriales > Flavobacteriaceae > Maribacter > Maribacter orientalis. Next base: position 143,155 of record NZ_FNZN01000008.1, on the reverse strand, counting down.
GCGTTCAATTTCGCAGATGCTTTCCCTGGTACATATACAGTAACAGTTAAGTCTGAAGGCAAAACGTACACTGAAAATTTTGTTGTTAATTAAGTTGATTTAAGTTGATTTCATTAAAAGGGGACGGGAGCGCCCCCTTTTTATTTGTTTAAATTTTTAGGTAATAAAAAGCCCAGTACATTAGAGCAAACTGCAAGGGTAACCTTAATAAAAGTATCCATCTAGGAAAACCTGCGCCAGCCTTCTTGCCTGTCAACATATAAAAATGAACTAGCAAGAAAACCGCAAGCATAGCAATGATTCCGTAAAGGGAAATTACTTTTGTAGACCTAAAAAACAGGCCAATACCCAGCATTATTTCAGCAAATCCACTTAATAATACTAATGGTCTGTGAAAAGGAAGATACCTAGGCATAATTCTTAAATACATTTTTGGCTTTATAAAATGCATAATGCCTGCAAAAATATATAGCGCACTCATTGCATATAAGTGCCAAGGATTTATCATAATTAAAATTTTGTATTTGGGTTAATCCAACTCATCATTTTATCTTCTAAAATAGCTAGTGGTACACAACCAGCTTCAAGAATTTTTTCATGAAATAGTTTTATGTCGAAATCATTGCCAAACCTAGCTTCTGCTTTAGACCGAAGCTCCATAATTTTTAATTGTCCTATTTTATATGATAATGCTTGACCAGGGTTTGCCATATAGCGTTCAATTTCTGCGGTAATAGCAGCTTCTGATTCAGCCTCATTATCCAATGAATATTGAATAGCTTCTTCCCTAGACCAGCCTTTAGAATGTAAGCCAGTATCTACAACCAAACGAACTGCTCTATGCATTTCTGCACCTAGCATACCAAAGTATTGATATGGGTCTTGATAAAGACCTAGTTCTTTACCTAAAGACTCAGTGTATAAAGCCCAACCTTCGCCATAAGCACTATACCATAACGTTTTTCTAAATTGAGGTAAATCTTCGTTCTCCTGGGTCAATGAAATTTGAAAATGATGACCAGGTATAGCTTCATGTAAAAATAAATCTTCATCAGAATAGATATTGTATGATGATACATTTGGTATAGGAACATAAAAAATACCAGGTCTAGTACCATCTAATGAGCCAGGATTATATTCGGCACTTGCCGATGCTTCTCTAAAAGCTTCTGTACGTCTAACTTCAAAAGGAGTTTTAGGTTGCTTACTGAATAAAGCATTTATTTTTGGTGTCATTTTTTTATGTATGTCATTGAAGTTATCTATGACTTGTTGGGGGTCGGTAAAAGGCATCAATTCTTTTTTAGTACGAACCTCTTTAAAAAAATCTTTCAGAGTGCCGGTGAAACCAACTTCCTTCTTGACTTTTTCCATTTCAGAACTGATTCTGGCAACTTCTTTTAATCCTATTTCATGAATTTCTGATGCGGTTAATGTTGTTGTAGTGTATAATTTTATTTGATGGGCATAATAGGCATCACCATTTGGTATGTCTTGTATTCCACTAGATTCTCGACCAGCATTCATATATTCATTAGCCATAAAATTATAAAGCTCTTTATAAGTTGGTACAATTTTATTGGTAATAAGCTTGGTATAATCAGAAGTTAACCTTGCTCGCTCGGTCTCAGTAAATTCACTAGGAAAATTCTGAATAGGAGAGTAGAATAAATTCAATTCCAATTCTGCATCGGCAACACTTGCCAGCTGAGGTAATACCTTTTTAATTAAAGATTTTGGCAGTACATTTTTCGCTTTAATTCCTGCTTCCATTTGAGTCTTTGCAGATTTTAACCAAACCACATAATCAACTAAGCGATTTAGCCAATTGTCATAATCCTCTACAGTTTTAAAAGGTTGTGCGCTGCTTCCGCCAGCTAATTGGCCAATCATTAAATTCATAGACCACATTTGATCGATTGGCGTATAGTTCTCAAACTCTAAACCTTCTAGGTTAATTTCACATTCCCATTTTAAAATGGCATATGACATTCGCTCATTTTCTGAAAGTTTAGCCTTTTCAAATCTCTTCGATTTATCTAAGTAACTGGAGTAATAGTTTTTCAGTTCTTTCTTATAGTCGGCAGCGAGAAAATTGGGTAAGGTGTCATTGTATCTGTAATCTCCTTGAAAAGTGGCGTTTAATGGATTCAACTTTAATCCGTCCTCATAATAATGAGTTAATAAGGTAATGAAACCGACATTGTGCATGGTCGGATTAGTGGTTATTTCTTTACTGTTGTTTATTTGAGCTTCAGTTTTAAGCCCAAAAATTAGAGTGAATATAATTAGTGCTTTTTTCATTAAATGTGTTGTTTTAAATTTAAGATAGGTATTTCTTAAATCTGTCTTTTTTATATTGAGGTACAGATTCATTGGTCATAAATAGGGTTAGAAGTTCTCGTGGCTTCTCTTTTAAAAACATCAATTCATAAAATTGTTGAACCGTAAGAGAATTTGAAGACCTCTCAATTAAAACAACATCATCTCCTGTTTTTACGGTGCCTTCTTCAAGTATTTTAACATAAGTGCCAGGATGATTATGAGCGATGAATTCTTTGAGGATTTTTTGAGTTTCGAAACGTATACCTAGCTTATAACATGGTTCTCGCGGTTGAGAAACTTGAACTAAAGCTTCTCCAATTCTATAAATATTGCCCACACGAACTTTAAATTCATCAAGGCCTTCAATGGTCAAATTTTCTCCGAACATTCCCCAATCCCAACTCAAATTAGGATATAATTTTTTCCAATAAGAATAGTAATCTGAAGAGAATAAATAACAGGCTTTATTGATGCCACCATGGTGAACACGGTCTATAATGGTGTCATCTTTAACATCGTTTTGTCTTAAGAATAAACCTTTTGAAGTGGGATACTTGAAAATGCCAGTTTGCTCTTTTTCACCGTTCCATTCAAAAGTTACTGAGCTTCCTGTGTTAGTTGAAATTACCTTCATGTGGTGAAGATAAAAAAAGCACTAATATTTATGGTAATATGGTTAATCAATCTTTAGAGTTTCAAAAAGGGATAGGTTGAATTTCTTAAAATCAAAGGAATACTGTTTTAGTATTATGATTTACGAATCTGTGTACATCATTTTTCTATATTTACGTTGATGGCATTTTTAACATTCATACTTTTTACAGGCTTTGTTGCCTTTTATGCAACTTGGAAACTACGTAAAGATAAACTCAACACTCAAGATGGTTATTTTTTAGGAGGTAGATCGTTAACCGGTATCGTTATTGCAGGATCTCTATTGTTAACCAATATTTCGACAGAGCATTTAGTGGGTATGAATGGTTCTGCCTATAAAAATGGTGCAATAATTATTGCTTGGGAAGTGACCTCTGCATTAGCGTTAGTAATAGGTGCTTTATATTTTGCGCCTAGATACTTGAAAATGGGATTGACTACTATACCTGAGTATTTAGAAAAACGTTTCGATGGATTAACCCGAACACTTGTAGCATTATTATTAATTATATCGTTTGTAGCTACACTATTGCCAATAGTACTTTATACAGGAGCCTTAAATATTGAGGCGATTTTTGAAATATCCAATTTATTAGAAGTTAGCCAAGAACAAGGCATATTTATTACCATATTAATTGTAGGTGTTTTAGGTGCGATATATGCCATATTTGGAGGACTAAAAATGGTTGCTTATACCGATACTATAAATGGATTTGGACTTCTGGTAGCGGGTTTATTAGTGCCTATTTTGGCATTGTTGAGTATAGGTGAAGGTAATATTTTTAGTGGATTTGAAATGGTGTTTAATAACAGTCCGGAAAAATTTAACGTCATTAGTAATGAATCGAGTATCGGTGAAGGAGCCCGAACTGCAATTTTACCATTCGAGGTACTTTTTACAGGATTGATGGTGAATCAGATTTATTTTTGGACCATGCATCAGTCGATTATACAACGAGTTTTAGGCGCGGTGAATTTAAAAGAAGCACAAAAGGGGTTACTGTTTACAGGACTTTTAAAAATTTTAGTACCACTTATTATTGTTTTACCAGGGCTAATTGCATTTTATTATTTTGGAGAAACCCACTACGATAATCAAGATAGTATTTATCCATTGTTGGTGAAGAAAGTAATGCCATTTTGGCTAACAGGTTTCTTTGTTGCGGTAATGATGGGTGCTATTTTAAGTACATTTAATAGCGCCCTAAATAGTGCGGCGACAGTTTTTAGTTTGGGAATATTCAAAAGATACCTAAATAAAAATAGTAGCGAACTTAAATTGGTTAGAATAGGAAAACTGACATCAGCTATTCTTGCTGTATTTGCGATTTCAATCGCACCTTTTGTAGCCAATGCTCCAGCAGGGTTGTATCAACTTTTACAAGAATTGAACGGAATATTCTTCATTCCTATTGCTAGCGTAATAATAGCAGGATTCTTATTTCCAAAGGTTACCGCTACAGGAGCTAAAATTGGGTTGTTATTTGGATTGCTTTTTTATGTCATCGTGAATTTCGGATTTAAAGTAAATCTTCATTTTGTTCACATTTGGGGATTAGAATTTATTCTGAATATAATAGTCATGCACTTGGCTTCGTACTTTTTTTCAAAGGAAAAGAAATTTGAGATGCAAGACTCGGGAATATTAGATTTGAAACCTTGGAAATATGCTAAACCATTTAGCTTGTTCTTAGTTTTATTTACAGTGATTTTATATATAATTCTAGGGAATGTGTAAATTTATCTAACAATTAATCTCTTACTCATGCAAGAAAAAGTTTTCAGAGACTATAATGCACCAGATGTATCGGTTGCAGTAAAAGAACATTATCGTAAGATGAGAAAAAATCAAACTTTAGATTATGTAAAGCGTATGCATAAAAAATATCTAACTTTTGATAAGCCCATGGATCTTTGGGATGCCATGCGTCATTTGAATAGTCTTATTGATGTAAGTGACCCGGATATTAACTTACCTAACATTCAGCATTTAATACAAAGTGCAGAAGCTATACGCGCAGATGGCAGACCTGATTGGATGCAATTGACAGGTTTGATTCATGATCTGGGTAAAGTAATGTTCTTAAAAGGGTCTGATGAAGATGGTACGAGCCAAGCAGAACAATGGGGTATGGTCGGAGATGTATTTATAGTAGGCTGCGCATTACCAGGCACATGTGTATTTCCTGAATTCAATAGTCTTAATAAAGACATGCAGAATGAAAAATATAACACAGCAACAGGCATTTATGAAAAGGGCTGTGGTATAGATAATGTAGATTTAGCTTGGGGCCATGATGAATATTTGTATCAGGTATTAAACAATCATAGAACAAATAAATTACCGGAAGAGGCTATGGTGATGATACGTTACCACTCCTTTTATCCTTGGCATTCTGGAGGTAGTTATAAAGAACTCTTAAGTGATAAAGATGCTGGTTATTTAGAATTGATTAAAGATTTTAATAAATACGATTTGTACACCAAAAGTCAGAAAGTATATGACTTAGATGAGGTACTGGATTATTATCAGCCAATTGCTGAAAAGTATTTGGGTACTGAGCCTATCTATTGGTAGTCTTATGGGGTATTAAATAAAAAACCGCTTCAGTTATGAAGCGGTTTTTTAGTATAGCGTAATACTAATGGTTATTTCACCATCTCATAACTACGTTTAATAAACTCTGTCAAATCTTTACCTTTTAGTAAACCTTTAGATAGCTTGGCCAAGTCAAGTGATTGATTGATCAAGCGCTCTTTTTTCTTGGCTGTTTTGGTATTTAATATTTCACCGACCAGCTCATTATTTGTATTAACGATTAGGTTATACATTTCTGGCATGGCACCCATACCGAACATACCGCCACCGCCACCGGTTTGCTGCATTTCTTTCATACGACGCATAAATTCTGGTTCTGTAATGGTAAATGGTGAAGCATCACTATCCATAGCTTCTAATTGAACCGTATAGTTGCTTTTTTCTCCAATTACTTTTTCCAATTCGGTTTTTAAAGTTTCCTTTTCCTCATCAGATAATTTAGAAATTTGAGTCTCCTCTTTCTGAATCAGTTTATCTATATGGTCAGCATCTACACGAGCAAAAGAAATATTTTCTTTAGAACTTTCTAATTTTTGTATCAAGTGGCCAATAATAGGAGAGTCTAATAACAACACTTCATATCCTTTAGCCTTAGCTGTTTCTATATAACTATGTTGAGCTTCTTTATCAGAAGCATAAAGAATAACTGTCTTACCATCTTTATCAGTTTGTATTGCTTTAATTTTTTCTTGTAATTCTTCAAAAGTGAAATAAGAACCATCTACCGTTGGGTAAAGTGCAAACTTATCTGCTTTTTCAAAAAACTTGTCTTCAGAAAGCATTCCGTACTCAATAACGATTTTGATATCGTTCCATTTTGCTTCAAATTCTTCTCTATTGTTTTTAAATAAAGAGTTTAATTTATCGGCTACTTTTCTAGTGATATAAGAAGATATTTTCTTTACGGCACCATCCGCCTGTAAATACGAACGAGATACGTTTAAAGGAATGTCAGGAGAATCGATAACACCACGTAACATGGTCAAAAATTCAGGTACAATTCCTTCAACATTATCCGTTACAAAAACCTGATTCTGATAAAGCTGAATTCTATCTTTTTGTTGGTTTAAGTCATTAGAAAGTTTTGGAAAGTAAAGTATACCTGTAAGATTAAAAGGATAGTCTACATTCAGGTGAATATGGAACAAAGGCTCCTCGAACTGCATCGGGTAAAGCTCTCTGTAAAAACTTTTATAATCTTCTGGTTTTAAATCTGCAGGTTGTTTTGTCCAGGCCGGGTTAGGGTTGTTAATAATGTTATCAACTTCTACTGTTGGTGCGGGATCCTCTTTTTTGGCTCCTTCTGGTTTTGGTAAGGTTTCCGTTCTCATTCCGAATTTTATCGGAATAGGCATAAACTTGTTATACTTACTCAACAAGCTCTTTATCTTACCATCTTCTAAGAACTCGGTAGAATCATCTGCTATATGAAGTATAATCTCTGTACCGCGCGTATCTTTTTGAGCCTCTTCCATTACAAATTCAGGAGAACCATCGCAAGACCAATGTACGGCTGGCTCGTCTTTATAACTTTTAGTTATAATTTCTACTTTATTAGCAACCATAAATGCAGAATAGAAACCTAAACCAAAATGGCCTATAATACCTGAATCTTTGGCAGAATCTTCATATTTGTTCAAGAACTCCTCTGCTCCTGAAAAAGCAACTTCATTGATATATTTTTTAACCTCTTCTTCGGTCATACCTAGACCTTGATCAATAATGTGAAGTTTTTTTCCTTCTTTGTCGACCTTAACTTCAATAATAGGGTTGCCGTAATCAACTTTGGCTTCGCCAATAGTTGTTAAATGCTTCATCTTCAAAGTTGCATCGGTAGCGTTTGAAATTAATTCTCTTAGAAAAATTTCATGATCGCTATATAAGAACTTTTTAATAAGTGGAAAAATGTTGTCTACAGACACATTAATTTTACCTGTTGCCATATGTTATATTATTTATGTCACCAATCTAGTGACTATTGCTATATAAATGTTTGATACAGTGAAGTCAAAAAAAATACCACAATAGTAGTTTGTGACAAACTGACAGTTTTAAGTGCTTGTAAAGTTTAACATATTTTTTTGTTTATCTATTGCGATAAAAGGTTAAACATAATGTATATTTGTATTGTGATTATGAAAAAGTGCTATGAAAAAGAATTTTACACATAATCACATGTTGATTATTTATTGGTTAGGTTGTTTGAAACGTGCTATTTTTTAATAGCACGTTTTTGCTAAACAAAAGCTAATGTTTCATAAAAACTTCTAACTATGAAAATTGCATTGTACCTTTTATAAAAACTATTGAATATGTCTACAAAAGCAAAAAAAATATCGAGAGAATCTATTGTTACAATGTTTATGGACTATGTTTTAGAGCATGAAGAAGTGCCAAAGACAGTTTATAAGTTTTGTAAGGTAAACAGTATACAAGAATCTGATTTTTATTTACATTTTGGCTCAATAAGTACATTGCAAAAGGGAATATGGACTACCTTTTTTGATAATGCATCTAGTGTTATGATGAAGAATAAAGAGTATCAAGATTTTTCTAATAGAGATAAGATGCTCACATTTTTCTATACTTTTTTTGAGGTTTTAACCCTTAATAGAAGTTATGTTTTATTCGCAATGGAACAGTCTATTAATACGCTTAAGAATATGGAGCAACTTAAAGGCATGCGAAGAAATGTAAAAGAGTTCGCAAAAGGTTTAATAGTAGCTGGTAATGAGAATAAAAATACAAAAATCACCAAGCATAATCCTCAGTTATTCTCAGAAGGTGCTTGGTTACAATTTATGTTTTTATTGAATTTTTGGAAGTCAGATGATTCGGCAGGTTTTGAAAAGACAGATGTCGCAATAGAAAAATCTGTCAACACTATATTTGATGTATTCGATAATACTCCCTTAGAGAACATTCTCGATTTCGGTAAATTTCTTTACAAAGAAAATTTTGCCTAATCTAACGAACCTACAATTTGAAAACACTTGATAGAATACCTACCGGAAAGATTGAACGAGCTAGTAAGCTAGTTAGTACAGGGGCCAAAATTGGTGGTAATTATGCAAAATATTTAGGCAAGAAAATTATAAATCCTGATACAACGAAAGACGAACTGAACGAGGATAATGCCACAGACATTTATGACGGATTAAAATCTCTCAAGGGCAGTGCTTTAAAAGTAGCTCAGATGTTGAGTATGGAAAAGAATTTGTTGCCTAATGCTTATGTGGAAAAATTTTCTCTATCGCAGTTTTCTGTTCCACCATTATCTGCCCCTTTAGTGCGTAAAACATTCAAAAAATACTTAGATAAATATCCAGAAGAAGTTTTTGATACTTTCGAAAAAGATTCTATAAATGCGGCAAGTATAGGTCAAGTACATAAGGCAACCAAAGATGGTAAAACATTAGCGGTTAAAATTCAATATCCTGGTGTTGCACAGAGTATTAGTAGTGATTTGGCTATAGTAAAACCTATAGCTATTCGAATGTTTAATTTACAAGGTAAAGACTCTGGTAAATATTTTAAAGAAGTAGAGAATAAACTAATAGAGGAGACGGATTATTTGCTAGAAGTTGCTCAAAGTATAGAAATAACAAAGGCTTGTAAAGGTATACCGAATATAAAATTTCCTCAATACTACACTGATTTATCTAGTGAACGAATTATTACAATGGACTGGATGACGGGCAAGCATCTAAGTGAATTCACGAAAACAAATTTTTCACAAGAAACAGGGGATAAGTTGGGACAAGCTTTGTGGGATTTTTATATGTTTCAGATTCATGGTTTACGAAAAGTGCATGCTGATCCACATCCTGGTAATTTTTTGGTGAATGATGAGAATGAATTAATCGCCATTGATTTTGGTTGCATCAAAGAGGTTCCTGATTCGTTTTATATACCTTATTTCGAATTAGCAAATCCTGAGAATATTTCTAATGATAAGATTTTTACAGATAAATTGTATGAATTAGAAATTTTGACGGTAACCGATAAACCAGTTGAAATAGAATTTTTTAAAGCACTCTTTTATCAGTTGCTGAGTTTGTTTACATCTCCGTTTCATAATGAGGAATTTGATTTCGGCGATGAGGTTTTTTGGGGTAAAATAGCAGATTTAGGAGAGCAATTTGCTTCTGACAAGCAAATTAGAAAGATGAATGGAAATAGAGGATCAAAGCATTTTCTTTATATGAACCGTACTTTTTTTGGGTTATATAATTTACTTCACGATTTAAAAGCCAATATTAAGGTGAACAATTTTAAGAAATACTTAGATTGAGATTTATAGCAACATTCTTATTACTGGTGTTTGTTACATTATTAAGCTTGATTATTAATTCTTGTTTATATTGCAACACTAATTCTGCCTGAAATCCTTCAGGTTAAAAATATTACTATGTATAATTCAAAAATAATTGGCTTAGGTCATTATGTTCCTGATAACGTAGTGACAAATGATGATTTGTCAAGAAAAATGGATACCAATGATGCCTGGATTCAAGAACGTACAGGTATTAAGGAGAGAAGGCATGTGGTGCCAGGTGATGGTGATACCACAACAACTATGGGTGTAAAAGCCGCAAAGATTGCTATTGAGAGAGCTGGTATTGATAAAGATGATATTGATTTTATTGTTTTCGCTACATTAAGTCCTGATTATTATTTTCCTGGTCCAGGTGTTTTAGTTCAAAGAGATTTAGGTATTAAAACTGTTGGTGCCTTAGATGTTCGCAATCAATGTTCAGGTTTTGTTTATGCAATTTCTATTGCCGACCAATATATTAAAACCGGTATGTATAAAAATGTATTGGTTATTGGTTCTGAACTCCATTCTCACGGATTGGACATGACTACAAGAGGTAGAGGGGTATCCGTTATTTTTGGTGACGGCGCTGGGGCGGCTATTTTAAGTAGAGAAGAAGATAACTCTAAAGGAATTCTTTCTACCCATTTGCATTCTGAAGGTCAACATGCTGAAGAACTTTCATTGATTGCGCCAGGAATGGGCAAAAGATGGGTTACTGATATTATTGCGGATAATGACCCAAATGATGAATCTTATTTTCCTTATATGAATGGTCAATTTGTGTTTAAAAATGCAGTTGTGCGTTTTAGCGAGGTCATTATAGAAGGTTTAGAAAAGAACAAACTGAAATCTACTGATATAAATTTATTGGTGCCCCATCAAGCAAATCTTAGAATATCGCAGTTTATTCAAAAGAAATTTAAACTTACCGATGATCAGGTATTCAACAATATCATGAAATACGGTAATACAACGGCTGCATCTATTCCAATTGCGCTTACAGAAGCATGGGAAGAAGGAAAAGTTAAAGATGGTGATCTTGTAGTTTTGGCCGCATTTGGTAGTGGCTTTACATGGGGTAGTGTGATCATACGATGGTAAATAAAGAACCCATGGTTTTGCCATGGGTTCTATATAGTTTACTTAACAAGAAAAAACCAACCATTCTTCTTTATTAAATAGACCTATACAATATAGTAGACGAATATTTTTATCTATTGTTACTGCTGGAGGGTAACTTATTTTAGATAGTGTAGAAATTTTGCTTTTTTGAGAGTCTTGAAAGATAAAAACCCGGACATTCCAAAATAAATCGGAAGCCGGGCTTCATAATGCTGATAGGCTATACTAAACACTAACCATTAACTATAAACATATAGCGTTACCAACAATAAATTCTAATACTCAGAGAATATCTAACTATACTAATAGACGAAATATTGCGCAATTAGTTACATATATGTACTATTTTAACATTCTAATATGATGAAAAAGACCCTTGTTTTTGGAGCTTCCTTGAACCCAGCTCGATATAGCAACTTAGCAATAAGAAGACTGGTAGATTCTGGAATAGAAACCCAAGCCTACGGATTGAGGGAAGGTGAGGTTTCTGGAGTCAACATCAGTAATAATTTTGACAAAATTAATGATATTCATACAATTACCCTATATCTAAACCCAAAAAGACAAGAAGAATATTTTAATAAGCTAATTTCTTTAGCCCCAAGTAGGGTAATATTTAATCCGGGTACTGAAAATCCCACATTTTATAGTTTACTTGAAAAGAACGGTATAGAAGTCGATGTGGCCTGTACCTTAGTACTTTTGTCTACCGGTCGATATTAAAAAATCCTAAGCAATATCGTTAAGACTAGGCACTGCTGGCCGACTTCGAATAAGCCAAAGTCCTACGAAAGTAAGTAGACCGTTTAAAGGTAGTAGCTCATATCCAAATATATATCCACCTAAATATTCATTTGGTAGTTTAGCTAAAACAAGAATTATTGAAACACAGATTAGGGCAACTATCCAGACATATTTATCTTTTACCTGATGCTTTGTAAAAATACCAAAAGAGAATAAACCTAGTAGCGGCCCGTAAGTGTAAGAAGCTACGGTAAGTAAACCATCAATAACATTTCTATCTAAAATATATTTGAATGAGATGACTACCATAATCAGTAATACACTCATGCCAATATGTGTCATTCTCCTTATTTTCTTTGCTTCCTTTTTTGGTTTTTTTTCAGTGTTGAGAAAATCTACACAAAATGAAGTGGTTAGCGATGTTAGTGCACTATCCGCACTGCTGTAAGCCGCTGCTATTAAACCTAGCATGAAAGTTACGGCAACGGTAATACCTAAACCACTATTTAAGGCAATTTCGGGGAAAAGTAAATCAGATTTTGGTGAGCCATCCATGAGTGGTATTGCTATATTGTGTGTGTCGGCATAAATGAATAAAAGCGCACCTAGCAACATAAAAATAAACGTAACTACGACGAGCACAATACTAAAGCTGACCATGTTTTTTTGAGCTTCCCCTAAATTTTTACATGTTAGGTTTTTTTGCATCATATCTTGGTCTAGGCCAGTCATGCAAATAGTAATAAACATTCCGCCTAAAAATGATTTGACCAAATGGTTTTTTGACGAAAAATCATCTGTAAAAATAGTTTTACTGTATTGCCCCAATTCTGGCGAATTTAAGAACTCAATGAAGGTCCAATCCATTTTATCCAAAATAAAATAAATAGAAAGTCCGACAGATACAAGCATGAATAATGTTTGTAAAGTATCTGTCCAAACGATAGTTTTTATTCCACCTCTAAATGTATAGACCCAAATAAGTAATATAGAAAGAATGACGGTTATTTCGAAAGGAACATTCCAAGCATCAAAAACAAATTGTTGCAGTACGATAGCTACTAAGAATAATCGAAATGCAGCACCTAAAACCCTAGATATGAAAAATGATATGGCGCCAACTTTATAGCTGACAAAACCAAATCTATCATCAAGATATTCATAAATAGAAGTAACATTTTGTTTATAATAAATAGGTAGTAGTACGAATGCAGTAACCATATATCCTAGAAAGTAACCAAACACTACTTGCATGTAGCTAAATTGAGAAGCATCTACCCAGCCAGGAACCGAAATGAAAGTGACACCAGATAATGATGCTCCAACCATACCAAAGGCAACTAAATACCAAGGCGATTGTTTTCCGGCTTTAAAAAAATCTTCATTGGAATCGTTTTTGCCAGTGAAATATGAAATAATCAAAAGCAAAACGAAATAGCCAGAAATCAAAAGTAGTATATGGGAGGCGTTCATTATTTATTATTTTGAGGGCAAATTACAAAAAGTTAAAGGAGGTATTAAGATAAGATGAAAAGGTTGGGCTTAAATTGACAATTCTCGAATTAATAGCTAATAAAGTATTCGAATTTTTTTAGTAGAAATATTTTTTGATACCTTTTCATCGTACAAATTCTAAAAGCATAAATAATGAGGCGATTGAATAATTTTTCTGATAAGATAATTGTAATGGTATTGGTTTTCATTTTTAGTATCACCAATAATGTGTATGGTCAAGATGCTTTAAAAACAAATAAGAAAATAGACAAGGAACTTGCAAAATTATTGAAAGATAAAAGTATAAAAAGTGCTTTTGAGTATATAGATGCTATCGAAGAAGAAACGAATAAAAACTTAATTGAATTAACTGAAATTGCAGCTCCACCTTTTTTAGAAGGGGAAAGAGCTAAGGCCTTAGAGAAAATGTTTGTTGATGCAGGTGTAGACAATGTCTCAATAGACGAAGTTGGTAATGTTGTCGCATTGAAAAAAGGAACAGAAGGTGGAAAAGTAATAGCATTAGATGCTCATTTAGATACCGTTTTTCCAGAAGGTACAAGTGTAAATGTGCAACAAAGAGGTGATACATTATTCGCACCAGGAATAGGAGATGATACTAGGGGATTGGCGATGCTACTGACTATTTTTAAAGCAATGAAAAATTCTAATATAAAGACGAAAGCAGATATTTGGTTTGTTGCAACAGTAGGTGAAGAGGGATTAGGAGATTTAAGAGGGGTTAAGCATCTTTTTAGAAATGGTGCACCTAAAATAGATTCATGGATATCCATTGATGGTGGATCAATAGGGAGAGTGAATAACGCTGGTTTGGGGTCAGTTAGGTATAAGGCTTTATTTACAGGAAAAGGAGGGCATTCTTGGGGAGCATTTGGATTAGCGAATCCACATCATGCTTTAGGTTATGCTATAAAGGAGTTTTCTGTCAATGCTAAAAAATATACAGACGAAGGACCTAAAACAAGCTTCAATATTGGAAGAATGGGTGGAGGAACTTCTGTAAACTCTATACCTTTCGAATCTTGGATGGAAGTAGATATGCGTTCAGTCGATAAAGATAGGTTGGTAGAGATTGACAGCCTTTTTAAGGCATCAATGCAAACAGCTTTAGAAGAATACAATAACTCTGGCATTGATGACAAGATTTCTTTAGAATTAATTAAGATTGGAGATAGGCCTTCAGGAGAATTATCCATAGACACACCTTTGGTACAAAGAGCTATTAGTGCTACAACCTTATTTGGAGCTACGCCAAGTCTTACTAGAGGGTCTACCAATAGCAATATTCCTATTTCTTTGGGAATTCCGGCAATAACTATAGGCAGAGGTGGTATTGGTGGTGGTGCACATTCATTAAATGAATGGTGGTTGAACAAGAATGGTGCAGAGGCCATTAAACTTGCTTTACTTCTAACAGTGTCTGAAGCTGGTTATTAGAACTAAAAACATAGTTAAGAGAATACTAAAGAAATCACTAACGGTTACTAGGCTATTTAAGTATAGCCTAATTTACAAGTGTATCATAAAATATGACTATAATTCAATAAGAATTTTGTGCACGCTGTACGGTATATTTTTCAACTTTAATCGTAAATTTATACCCATTAAAGCCTATGGATTTTTCATCTAAATTATTAGAAAATGCAGTATATGAAGTGTCGCAATTGCCAGGTATTGGTAAGCGAACTGCATTACGATTGGTATTACACTTGCTAAAGCAACCAGAACAGCGTACAGAAAATCTTTCATCATCATTGGTCAGTTTGAGAAGTAAAATTCAGTTTTGTCAGAATTGTCATAATATTTCAGATACCCATATGTGTGAGATTTGCGCAAATCCTAAAAGAGATGATACTTTGGTTTGTGTCGTTGAAGACATTAGAGATGTAATGGCAATAGAAAACACAGGTCAATTTAGGGGAAAGTATCATGTTCTTGGGGGAAAAATCTCTCCTATGGAAGGTATTGGACCACAAAATTTAAAAATTAAATCGCTCATTGAAAAAGTAGAAAAAGGCGTAATAAAGGAATTGATTTTTGCGTTGAGTTCTACAATGGAAGGCGATACGACAAACTTTTATATTTTCAGACAAATTGAAGGTTTAGAGGTAAAGACGTCTACCATTGCACGAGGTATTGCAGTAGGTGATGAATTGGAATATGCTGATGAGGTAACCTTAGGTAGAAGTATAGTGAATAGAGTTCCGTTTGAAGGTTCGTTAAGACAAGATTAGTTCTTGTAATTTCACTATAATATCAATTAAAAGGTATAAATTTTATTATTTTTGCAAAAAATATATACAAAACAAGCTATAAATTATCGATATGTCAAAATTTGAATTGAAACTACCACGTATGGGAGAGAGTGTTGCAGAAGCAACATTGACGTCATGGTTGAAAGAGGTAGGGGATACTATTGAGATGGATGAAGCCATTTTTGAAATTGCTACAGATAAAGTTGATAGTGAGGTGCCAAGTGAGGTAGATGGTGTTTTGATAGAGAAATGCTTTAATGTTGATGATATAGTTAAAGTTGGTCAGACCGTGGCGATTATTGAGATAGATGGAGATGTTGAAGAGAGTGAAGCTGCAGAAATAACTGATGGAAAAGATGTTGAAGTAGCTGTGCAAGAAGAAATGGTTTCTGAAGCTGAACAGGCTGTTATAAAAGCTAAAGCTGATACTTCTTCCACAGATTTGGTCATAGGAGATTCAGACCGATTTTATTCACCTCTAGTTAAGAATATTGCTAAGCAAGAAGGTATTTCGTTTGAAGCGCTCGAAACTATACCAGGTACTGGTAAAGATGGTAGGGTTACAAAAGATGATATTTTGAACTATGTAAAAAATGGAGCAAGTTCTGATGATGTAAAAGCACCAACTGCTGAGCAGGTGAAACCAGCTGCAACTGTAGCTGATAGAACTTCTGCGCCTTCGTCTGTTAAAATTAATGAGCCAGTGATTGATAAGCCAAAAGTTCAGGTTTCTAGAGGCGATGAGGTGATTTCTATGACTAGGATGGGTAAGTTGATCGCCAAGCACATGACGGATAGTGTTTCAACATCTGCACATGTTCAAAGTTTTATTGAAGTTGATGTAACAAACATTGTAAATTGGCGTAATAAGATGAAAGATGCTTTCTTTAAAAGAGAAGGTGAAAAATTAACTTTCACTCCAATTTTCATGGAGGCCGTTGCTAAGGCTTTGAAGAAATATCCGATGATGAATATCTCAGTTGATGGAGATACCGTTATTAAAAAGAAAAATATTAATATAGGTATGGCGGCTGCATTACCAGACGGTAATCTTATTGTTCCGGTAATTAAGAATGCAGACCAGTTAAATTTGGTAGGCATGGCGAAAATTATAAATGACTTGGCCAACCGTTCTAGAAATAATGCTTTAAAGCCAGATGAAGTACAAGGTGGTACGTATACGGTTACCAACGTAGGTACATTTGGTAGTGTGTTCGGTACTCCAATTATTAATCAACCACAGGTAGGTATTTTGGCATTAGGGGCTATTCGAAAAATGCCTTCGGTTATTGAAACTCCAGAAGGCGACTTTATAGGTATTCGTAGTAAAATGTATTTATCGCATAGTTATGACCATAGAGTTGTCAATGGTGCGCTAGGTAGTATGTTTGCAAAGGCGATAGCAGATTATTTAGAGGCTTGGGATCCAAACCGTGAAATTTAATTAAAGTCGATATTTTAAGAAGGTAGTAGTATTTGCTGCAGTTTAGAATACTGTTATCTTTAGAATTTTTTTAATTATTTATTTCATATGCTTCTTTGCTATTATAGTAAAATTATCGTTTTATTAATTTGTTTAATATCCATTAATTCAGTTCGTTCACAAGAATTGGGAAAAGAACCTGTGCGTCTTTTTACCGATTGTGATTGCGAAAAAAATTATATCCGTCAAGAAATTGGCTATGTAAATCACGTACGCGATCAATCTCAAGCAAATGTCCAATTATTTATTTACGATATAGCTAACGGTAGTGGTGGTAGAACCTATTCGTTAGACTTTAAAGGAATAGGTGTTTTCGAAAGCATTTTAGTGAAACTGGCTTACGAAACAACGGCAACCATGACTAGCGATGAGGTGAGGAAGGGTTTGGTGGAGAAAATTAAGTCAGGGTTGTTGAAATATATTCTAGAATCAAATATGGCTGAAAAAATCACCTATTCCATCAATACAGATGACACGGGTGAAATCAGGAATATTGAAATTGAAGATCCATGGAACAATTGGCTCTTTGAAATATATGGAGAAGCAGAGTTAGACAAGGAAACAAGCAGAAAAGTGTTTGAATATGAACTTGGTTTTGAAAGTGATCGGGTAACTGAAAAATGGCGGATAAGGGTAGATTTGGAAATGAACGAGGCGAGAAGCGAGTTCAAACAAGATGGTGAAACTTTCACCAGTGAGCGTTTAAGGTATTCTGGAGATGCTAGTGTTGTACGAAGTTTAACGGATCATTGGTCGGTTGGTGTCTTTGGTGGTGCAACGCATAATACATTTACTAATTTAAATTTTCGTGGCTATCTAAATCCGGCTTTAGAGTATAATATTTTTCCCTATCGAGAGGTACTGCGCCGTGAGCTTGTATTTGCCTATCGCATCGGGTATTTCTATAATGATTATATTGATGCCACCGTATTTGGATTACAGGAAGAAGGGGTGTTCAATCACTCGTTAGATGTGCAGCTTCGATATAGGCAACCATGGGGAAATGTGTATAGTAGATTGCGAGGGTCTACATTTTTGGAAGATTTCAATAAAAACAGGATAGAGTTGTTCAGTAGATTATCCGTTAGGGTTTTTAAGGGCTTAGCAGTTACTTTTTCCGGTAATTTTGAGGTAATACGTGATCAAATTAACTTGCCTGCAGGTGACGCATCTATTGAAGATGTGTTATTGCAACAAAAGCAAATTGCTACAGATTATGAACTTGGTTTTCGGGTAGGTATAAGTTATACTTTTGGATCTGCCTTTAATAACATAATTAATACCCGCTTATAGATAATCAAGTATACTTATCATCATAAGTGTTTTTTTAGAATAAATTTAAACAGAGGTGTCCTATAGCGTTCATAGAACGAAAAGGTATCTTTGTTAAAAGTTAGACTCGTATGGAATTAAAGCTTACCAGACCTATTTGTTTTTTCGATTTAGAAACAACTGGTGTCAATGTCGCAAAGGATCGAATTGTTGAAATTGCAATACTAAAAATATTTCCAAATGGAAATAAGGAAAGTAAAACATGGTTAGTAAATCCAGAAATGGTTATACCGGATGAGGTTATTGCGGTGCATGGCATAACCAATGAAAAGGTGGCTAATGAGCCAACCTTCAAAGAACTTTCTAAAGAAATTTACAAGATTATAAAGGACAGTGATTTAGGCGGATTTAATTCTGACCGGTTCGACATTCCGTTACTTGCTGAAGAATTATTGCGTGCAGGTATTGATTTTGATATGAAAAATACAGTTTCTGTAGATGTGCAGACAATTTTTCATAAAATGGAAAAACGAACTTTAGAAGCTGCCTATAAGTTCTATTGCGATAAAGATTTATTAGATGCCCATAGTGCTGCTGCAGATACCAATGCGACATATGAAGTATTGCTTTCTCAGTTAGATAGATACCCAGACTTGGAAAATAATATTAAAAAACTTTCCGAATTTTCAAGAAGAAAAGAATCGGTAGATTTTGCTGGTTTCATTGCTATGGATGAAGAAGGAGAAGAAGTATTTTCTTTTGGAAAACATAAAGGGAAAAAAGTTCATGCGGTGTTAGAAAATGAGCCTGGCTATTTTGGGTGGATGCTAAATGCAGATTTTCCGTTATATACGAAGAAGATACTTACCCAAATAAAGTTGAGCAAGCTCAATAATAAATTAAGTTAAACTATAGATTGGCGCCTAATGAAAATTATTTGCATAGGAAGGAATTACGCTGCACATATTGCAGAACTTAAAAATGAAAAACCTGAAGAGCCTGTCATTTTTATAAAACCAGATTCCGCAGTATTACCCAAACAACAGGATTTTTACATCCCTGAGTTTTCTAATGACATTCATTATGAAGTTGAGGTCTTAGTGAAGATTAAAAAGGTAGGAAAACATATTAGCGAGGAGTTTGCATCTTCCTATTATGATGAAATTGGATTAGGTATAGATTTTACGGCTCGAGATTTACAGTCGAAATTAAAAGAAAAAGGACTGCCTTGGGAAAAGGCGAAAGGTTTTGATGGTGCTGCCGTAATAGGGGAGTGGCTCCCTAAAACACAATTTAACGACCTTAATGATTTGAATTTTAAGTTGGAAAAGAATGGAGAGGTAGTGCAGAATGGTAATACCAGTTTTATGCTTTGGAAAATCGATGAAATCATAGCGTATGTATCAACATTCTTTATGCTTAAAAAAGGAGATGTAATTTTCACAGGAACTCCTGCCGGTGTTGGCAAAATAAGTCCAAATGACTATCTTTCGGGTAGCTTAGAAAATATAGAGCTTTTTACCTTAAAAATTAAATAATGATTTATAACCTGGATAAGATTAATGAGATGGCAGAGGGAGATCAGGATTTTATAAATTCTGTAATATCTGTTTTTTTGGAAGAAGTTCCTGAGGATTTAGATTTATTGGAAAAGGCGTTAATAGCCAAAGACTATGGTCAGGTTTATCAGTTGGCCCATAAAATAAAACCTAATGTTGATTTGTTGGGTATGGAGCAAACACGTGCCATTGCCTTAGAATTGGAAACCTTAGGAAAAGAAGAAGGCAATATGGATGAAATGGTGAGGAAATTTCCATTGCTTAAAACCGATATTAATCAGGTTGTTGCAGAATTAAAAAAAGACTTCCATTTATAATGCTTGCAGAAATTATAACTATTGGTGATGAAATTCTCATAGGCCAAATAGTTGATACCAACTCCGTATTTATAGCCAAAGAGCTTAATAAAATTGGAATTTCAGTTTATCAAATCACCTCTATCCAAGACGATAAGGAACATATTTTAAATGCCTTTAGCGATGCTGCAAAACGTGTAGATGTCGTATTGGTGACCGGTGGACTTGGTCCGACGAAAGATGATATTACCAAGCATACCTTTTGTGAATTTTTTAATGATGAGCTTGTAGAGAATACTGCAGTACTGGCACATGTTGAGAACTTGTTCGCAAAGTATATTTCTAGTACACCTATATCAGATATCAATCGAAAACAAGCCTTAGTGCCTAGTAGGGCAGAAGTATTACACAATGCAAATGGTACAGCGCCAGGAATGTGGATGCGTAAAGATGAAGTGACATTTATTTCGATGCCAGGTGTACCTTTTGAAATGAAGCATTTAATGGTTGAATCGGTCATACCAAAATTAGCTGCTTTTTACAAAAGGCCACATATCATTCATAGAACTATAGTCACATATGGTTTAGGTGAAAGTTCAATTGCGAATCGAATAGAGACATGGGAAGACAACCTTCCACCTTCCATAAAGTTGGCTTACTTGCCAAATTTAGGCAAAGTGAGATTGCGATTATCAGGAAAAGGACCTGACTATTCTGATTTGGTTGCGTTAATCGATGCTGAATGTGAAAAACTCTATCCGCTTATCAATGATATTATGTTTGGTTTAGAGGATGATGAAACTATCGAAGAAGTTATTGCAAAATTGCTTACCAAAAGAAATTTAACAGTAGCTACCGCCGAAAGCTTCACGGGTGGTAAGATTGCCGAAAGCATGACCTCAATACCTGGAGCTTCAAACTACTTTAAAGGTAGTGTAGTGAGCTATGCTACAGAAACTAAGGTAAATATACTTAAGGTGCCTCAAGAAATTATCGATAAGTATTCTGTTGTTAGCGCAGAGGTTGCAAGTGCTATGGCAAAAGGAGTGCGAAAATTGATGAAAACAGATTTTGCAATTGCGACAACAGGCAATGCTGGCCCAACAAAAGGAGACTCAAATGCTGAGGTTGGAAATATATTTATCGCGATTGATGGTCCAGATGTGCATTTAGTTCAAGAATTTCAAATGGGAAGCACTCGAGAGCGTATTGTAGAAAAGGCTGTTAATAAGGCATTTGAGCTGCTTCAAAAAGAAATTTTAAAAATGTGATGTTTATAGTTGTCTGAACGATAAAAATGATATAAATTTGCACCCTGTTTAAAAGAAAAAACCAGCACGATGTCAAAAGTATGTGAAATTACGGGAAAGAAGGCGATGTTTGGAAACAATGTTTCGTTTTCGATTAATAAGACGAGAAGAAGATTTGATGTAAATCTTTCAAAGAAACGTTTTTTCATTCCAGAAGAAGACCGTTGGATTACTCTTAAAGTATCTACAAGAGCTTTAAAGAGTATCAATAAGAAAGGTATATCTGCTGTTTTGAAAGAAGCAAAAGAAAAAGGATTAGTTATTAAATAATCTGGAAAATAGAGCGTAAGATGGCAAAGAAAGGTAATAGAATACAAGTTATATTAGAATGCACAGAGCATAAAGAATCTGGTCAACCAGGTACTTCAAGATATATCACCACAAAGAATAAAAAGAACACTCCTGAGAGATTGGAAATCAAAAAATTCAATCCTATTCTTAAGAGAATGACCGTTCATAAAGAAATTAAATAGATTTTCGATTTAAGAAAATCACAAAAAATATAAGTCATGGCTAAGAAGACCGTAGCAAGTTTACAGACAAGTTCTAAAAGATTGACAAAGGCTATAAAAATGGTTAAGTCACCAAAATCAGGTGCTTACGTTTTTGTAGAGCAAGTAATGCCACCAGAATTGGTAGATGCTTGGATTGCCAAGAAATAAGAAAAGTAACTTTTAGTAGTTATTGAGCCCCTTTCCTACGAAAGGGGCTTTTTAATTTTTATATTTGAATAACCATAGTTTTAACAATGAGCTTATTTAAAAAAATATTTTCTTCACAGAAAAAGGAAACCTTAGATAAAGGTTTGGAAAAGACTAAAACTAACTTTTTCTCAAAATTGGGAAAGGCGGTTGCTGGCAAGTCTAAAGTAGATGACGATGTACTTGATAATTTAGAAGAAGTTTTAGTTTCTTCTGATGTTGGAGTCGATACTACTTTGAAAATAATTACTAGAATTGAAGCTAGGGTTGCGCGTGATAAGTATGTAGGTACAGATGAACTCAATGGAATTTTACGCGAAGAGATTGCTGGTTTATTATCTGAAACTAACCAAAGTGAAAATTCAGGGTTAAACATACCGGGTGATAAGAAACCATATGTAATTATGGTAGTAGGTGTTAATGGTGTGGGTAAGACAACAACAATAGGGAAGCTAGCTTATCAATATAAAAAACAAGGTTTAAAAGTCGTATTAGGTGCTGCCGATACATTTAGGGCTGCAGCGATAGATCAATTACAGGTTTGGGCCGATAGGGTTGGGGTTCCAATTGTTAAGCAACAAATGGGGAGTGATCCTGCTTCTGTTGCTTTTGATACTTTAAGTTCTGCCTTAACCCAAGATGCCGATGTTGTCATTATTGATACAGCTGGGCGGTTACATAATAAGGTCAATTTAATGAATGAGTTGACAAAGGTTAAACGCGTGATGCAAAAAGTGGTAGAAAATACACCTCACGAAGTATTATTGGTTCTTGATGGTTCTACAGGTCAGAATGCTTTTGAACAGGCAAAACAATTTACAAAGGCTACTGAGGTAACAGCTTTGGCAATTACCAAATTGGATGGCACTGCAAAAGGTGGTGTGGTTATCGGTATTTCGGATCAGTTTAAAATACCGGTTAAGTATATTGGTGTAGGTGAGGGTATCGAAGATTTGCAAGTGTTTAATAAATATGAGTTTGTAGATTCTTTCTTTAAAATTTAAAATTGAGGCAGGTTGGTTTCATAATTTGTTTTTTTGCATCTAGTTTTTGCTGGGCGCAAATCAATTATCCGAAGGCAAGCCCTTTTACTACAATAGTACAAGAATTTGGACTTTCAAAAATCACTGTAGAATATTCTAGGCCATCTGCGAAGGGCCGCCTATTATTTGGTGAGCAAGTAAATGGAAAGTCCGCACTAGTGCCTTACGGTCGTATTTGGCGGGTAGGTGCTAATGAATCTACCAAAATAACATTCCTTTCTGATGTTTTAATTGATGGGCAAGACCTTCAAAAAGGTAGCTATGCTTTATATGCTTTTCCTGAACAAGATGAATGGCAAGTTGTATTTCATAATAACACCACACATTGGGGTGATGGCCGATTGGATTATAATTTTCAAGACGATGCTTTGAGGATAAAGGTTATACCATTGAAAACGTTAGAGTTTCAAGAGAATTTTTTGATTTCGTTTGATGAAATTACTCATGATGAAATTAACATGATTTGGAAGTGGGGTAATACGAAAGTGTCTATTCCTATTCATATTGACACGGAGTTAATTATGAAGGCTCAGATTGAGGAAAAACTATTAAACTCGCCAACTGCTCAAACGTACTACGAAATTGCAAGATATTATCAAGAGCAGGGCGTTTACGAAGTTAAAGCGCTTGGTTATATTGATATGGCTTTAAATTTAGGAGGAAATACCTATTATTTTCATCGAGTTAGGTCTTTGCTTTTAGCTGATTTAGAGAAGTACTCAGATGCTATTAAAGCGGCAGAAATATCATCGAAATTAGCTAGTAAAGAAAATAAAGATGAGTTTGTTAGATTGAATGCTAACAATATTAAAGATTGGAAAATGATACTTTTGAAAAATAAATGAGCATTATGAAAAAGCATTTGTTGTTAGTTATAATCATTATGTTGAGTGCATGTAAAAATGAGCATGATTCAATGAAAGATGAACTGATTTTATGGACTCCATATAATGATTCAGCTGAAGTAGCAGCAAATGCAGACCATGAAAAAGGTCGTATGAAATACAAATTGATTCAGTCTAAGGTGCTTGATAAAAATGACGTATTCAAACCTTTGTATAGTGAAGTTTCGAAGTTAAGTAAGGCTGATTATGAAGCTTTAGTTCCTATGATATTGGAACAGAATATTTTCACTATTCGTCAACACATACAAGAGAATGAACTGACCTATGAAGATTTGGTGCTTTTTTATTTGTATCGTATTTATAAATATGAATTGAATAATGCTACTACCTTAAATACAATTATAGCACTAAATAAAGATGTTGTTAAGGAGGCTCGAAGGTTAGATGAAGAAAAAAAGTTAGGAACCGCTTTAAAGGTACAACATCCTATTTATGGTATGCCAATTTTATTAAAAGATAATATCAATACCTCTGGCATGAAAACTACGGCTGGGTCTATTGCGTTAACTGATAATGAGGTTGAAGATTCTTTCATTGTAGAAGAATTAAAAAAGAATGGTGCACTTATTCTAGGAAAGGTGAACTTAAGTGAATGGGCTTATTTTTTATGTTCTGGTTGCCCTGTTGGGTATAGCGCTTATGGAGGTCAAACTCTGAATCCTTATGGGCGTAGAGTTTTTGAAACAGGTGGGTCAAGTTCGGGTAGTGGTACTGCTGTTGCTGCCAATTATGCAGTCGCTGCTGTTGGTACAGAAACTTCGGGGTCAATATTATCTCCAAGTAGTCAAAACTCGGTAGTAGGTTTGAAACCCACAATCGGTTTGTTGAGTCGCTCTGGGATAGTTCCTATTTCTAGTACTTTAGATACTCCAGGTCCGATGACGAAAAATATTGTTGACAACGCTATTTTATTATCCGCTATGCTGGGTTATGATGAAATGGATTCAAAATCAGTTGACAACAATTTTCCGGGGATATTATCTGCTGGTCTGCATCCTAAGCCATTCAAAGAAATGAGGTTGGGAGCTATTAATGAGTTGATGGAAACAGATAGTATTTACAGAAAAACAATTGAAGGCATTGAAAATGCCGGCGCTACGATAATAGAGTTTACACCTCCAGAGGTTACGATGGATGGTTTTCTAAGCATTCTGAATATTGATATGCGTAATGATTTACCAGTCTATTTAAAAGAATATTCGAACGCAAATTTGGTGAAAATTACATCTATTGCTGATGTGGTATCCTTTAATAAGGCCGATTCGTTAACTAGAATTCCTTATGGTCAAGCACTTTTTGAGGGAATTATTTCTGATTCTACATCAGTGCAGGAATTAGAGGAAATAAAATTGAATCTCGAAAAAAATGGGCGTGCTTTTTTTGATTCAGTAATGGATCAACATAAATTAGATGCTGTATTATCAATCAATAATTACCATGCGGGTTACGCGGCCGTTGCCAAGTACCCAGCCCTAACCGTTCCTATGGGGTATAAGGCTTCGGGAGAACCAATCAGTCTGACCTTCATTGGCAAGCAATTTTCAGAAGCTAATTTGCTGAGTATTGGTAGCGCTTTTGAAAAACAATCAAACGTTCGAGTAATGCCTGTAGGATACGATAATTAAAAACTTTAGTTAATAATGAAAAGGAGAAAGTTTATAAAGAAAACTTTTAAGTGGGGAGCTGGCTTAGGTATTTTAACCGCATTGTATAGTTGGCAGATTGAGCCTTTTTGGATGGAGTTTGTTCATGTGAAAATGCCGTTGAAAAATTTACCAAAAGAGCTTGTAGGTAAAACTTTAATGCAGATTAGTGATATACATATTGGTAACAGTTTTGATTATCAATACATCATAGATTCCTTTAAGGAAGCTCAGCAACTAAAACCAGATTTTGTGGTGTATACGGGTGACTATATAAATTATGATGATGATGATCAAATTTTACAATTGCAGGAAGTGCTTAAATATGTAGTCACAGGAAGTTTAGGAACTATTGGAATTCTAGGCAATCATGATTATGGTATCGATTACGCTGAAGAATCTGTGGCGAGAAGTATTACGAAAAGTTTAGAAACCGCGGGTGTTACTGTGTTAAGGAATAATGCCATAGACTTAAATGGTATTAATTTCATAGGCATAGATGACCTTTGGGGAATAAATTTTCATCCTGAACAAGCGACAAAGAAGTATGATGCTACAAAGGCAAATATTGCGCTATGTCATAATCCAGATGTTTGTGACCTGCCCATTTGGAATAATTTTAAAGGTTGGATTCTTTCTGGGCATACGCATGGTGGACAAGTAAAACCACCATTTTTGCCACCACCAATGCTTCCTGTTAAAAATAAAAAATATGATGCAGGAGAAATTGATTTGGAAGACGGTAGAACACTTTATATAAATAGTGCTTTGGGATGCCTTCTTCAAGTCCGATTTAATGTTAGGCCAGAAATTACTTTGTTTGAATTAATGAGGGAAGAATAACTAACGCTTATGCTATTCAATTGAAGTTATAACCTTATCAATTGCTAATCTAGATTTACCGTTTATACTAGGTTGATTACCATCTTCGGAATCACGATAACCTATAGCAACAGAAAATAGTACCTTGTGATTTTTTATGTTGAGAATTTCCTTATATTTTTCAGGCTCAATACCTTCCATTGGGGTAGAATCTATTTCCATAGCAGCACAGGCGGCTAAGAAGAAACCTAGAGATAAATAAACTTGTTGAGTTAGCCAGTTAATGGTTTTTTCAGCAGGTTGGTCTTTCAGAAATTGCTTGTAGTAATTTATAGAACCTTCAGCTAAATTTTCTTCTACATGACGTTCGAATTGTTCAAGATTATCCTGAACACTAAAAACGACTAGATGACTGGCATTGCTTATTTTTGGGGAGTTAAAGAAAGATGCTTCTGCTAATGCATCTTTTGTTTCCTTATGTGAAACAAAAGTAAATAGCCAAGGCTGACTGTTAATAGAAGATGGACTAAGCTTAAGAATATGCTTCAAATCTTCGATGTGTGCTTCCGAAATTTTCTTAGAAGCATCGTATTTTTTTGTGGTATATCTTTTTTCGGCTATTTTTCTAAAATCCATCAATTTTTTTTACAAAAATAAGAATTGTTACTAGTTAATATTAAATAACGTTCTTAAGTTATTTGTAAAATTACATGAGATCATCAATTTTGAACTTATTGGATGATTTCATTAATCAGTCCCCAAAGTTCATTATCAAAACCTGAAGGGCCTAATAGAATTTCAGTACTAGCTCCACCCATTCGTACCACTACTAAATCTAAACTTGGTACCATATATAGTTTCTGGTCATTTTTTCCTAAGCCAGCGTATAAGTCTGCAGGTGCATTGGGTATTAAGCTTCCTGTAAATTCAACTTCAGAACCTGGTACTCGATAACTGCTCTTTCCATTTAACCAATACAAATAACCGTAAGAAGGGTTTAAGTCTTGAGAAGAATTGGTCATAGAATTAAAATAAGCTGTATCCGTTAAAATCGGCGTACCATCCCAGGTGCCTTGGTTTAAATTTAAAATTCCGAATCGAGCCATACTTCTAGCTGAGCTAAAGAAAATATTATTGTATCCAACTTTTATAAACAAACCTTGCATACCAATAGGCTCTTTAATTTTTTCTGAGAAATATGAATTAAAATCTGTGTTGGTAGCATTTGCAATTACGTCGTCAAGTAAAGTGTAAGGTGCATTATGATAGTACCAAGTCGTACCTATATCATTTAAGTAAATTAAACATTCAGGGTCAGTACAAAAAGCATCCTCGACATTATAATCTAAACCAGTGGTCATCGTTAGTTGGTTCTCTATCGTAATGCTTAATTCTTGATCAACTGTCAGGCTTGACCAACCTTCACCTAAATAGTTCGAAGTAGGTTCGGTAATGCTAAGAAATTCTTCTTGTTGGGCAATACCGGTTAGCATTGATGTTAGGTTTTTTCCGGCAGAATTCCAGGCATGGTTATCATCTTGTGTGAAATCGCCAAAATATTTTTCAATTACAATTCTTCCATTTTTCAAAATTAGGAAAGCATCAGTGTCGTTATCTTCTAAATAACTATATAAATTATCTACTTGATTTTCATTCCATCCAAGAGTTTCCATTGAAATCGTATCCCATTCGTCGGTTCTTGTTATTGATGGAAAATACGTGTCAAGAGGTACTGGCGTAATAATAGCTGGTGTTCCACTTTTTTCGGTTTCAGAATCAGATTCGCTAGAACAGGCAAAAAGTAATGATGACATGATAAGTAGGCTGAAATATTGGGGAAATTTCATGGTCATATTTTAGTTTGGGACGTTATTTTTAATAATCGATTAAAGATTACTAGTAATTTTGTCCATATCTAACGTTTTTAAAGACCCAAATCGTATTTTTGCACCCCAATTTAAATTATGCGGACAAAAACTCTTAAGAAGAACAAAATCAACGTAGTAACTCTAGGTTGTTCAAAGAATGTTTATGATTCTGAAGTACTCATGGGTCAATTAAAGGCCAACAACAAAGAAGTTGTGCATGAGGAGGAAGGAAACATAGTAGTTATTAATACTTGTGGCTTCATTGCGAATGCTAAAGAAGAAAGTGTTAATACCATTTTGGAGTATGTTCAAAAGAAAGAAGATGGAGTAGTGGATAAGGTTTTTGTAACCGGATGTCTTAGCGAACGCTATAAGCCAGATTTACAAAAAGAAATACCGAATGTAGATGAATACTTCGGTACCAGTGAATTACCAGGTTTGTTAAAAGCATTGGGTGCTGACTATAAACATGAGTTGATAGGTGAGCGATTAACGACTACACCGAAGAACTATGCGTATCTTAAAATAGCTGAAGGTTGTGATAGACCTTGTTCATTCTGTGCCATACCTATAATGCGTGGTAAGCATAAAAGTAAATCTATTGAAGATTTGGTGACTGAATCTGAAAAGCTGGCTGCTAAGGGAGTAAAAGAATTAATTCTTATTGCACAAGATCTTACTTATTACGGTTTAGATCTTTATAAGAAAAGAAACCTTGCTGAACTGTTAGAAGCTTTAGTAAAGATAGAAGGTATTGAATGGATACGTTTACATTATGCATTTCCGGCAGGTTTTCCGATGGATGTTTTAGATGTTATGAATAGAGAACCAAAAGTTTGTAATTATTTGGATATACCCTTACAACATATTTCTGACCGTATTCTAAAGAGTATGCGTCGCGGAACTACAGAAGCTAAAACTACGAAGTTATTACAAGAGTTTAGAGCAACGGTTCCAGAAATGACGATAAGAACTACCTTAATTGTTGGTTACCCAGGTGAGACCGAAGAAGACTTTGAGACCTTGAAGAATTGGGTTATTGCTATGCGTTTTGAGCGATTAGGATGCTTCACCTATAGCCATGAAGAAAATACACATGCTTTTTCTTTAGTAGACGATGTTCCCGAAGAAACCAAGCAAGAGCGTGCCAATATTATAATGGAAATTCAATCTCAAATATCTTGGGAGCTAAACCAAAAGAAAGTAGGGGAAACTTTTCGTTGTATTATAGACCGTAAAGAAGGAAACTATTTTATAGGTAGAACTGAATTTGATTCACCAGATGTTGATAACGAAGTACTTATAGATGCTGCAAAGCATTATGTAAAACAAGGCGAGTTCGTGAATGTGAAAATTACCGAAGCTGCTGATTTTGACCTGTATGGTGAGCCGGTATAGGTTTATGGTTTAATCATAACTTTTCTAAGTATTTAAAGGAAAACGTACCCAACTCTAAATCCTCCCCATTTTGCAGCGTTACCTGATTTGAATTCTCGGGTAATAGATGTTCTGGTATATTCTAAATAGAGTCTTTTGTATTTTAATATTAGGCCGTAATCTATTTGTGAGGTAACTCTTTCTATATCTTTTGAAGAGATTTCATAAGGATTGTCATTGGTGAAAATACCACCTTGTAAGGTAGCATCGTATCCAATAATCGAAACTACAGGTTGGGCATAAGCAAATAGTTTAAAAGCTGAAGAATAACCAGATCCGGAAAAGGGTAAATCTATAAGTCCGAAAGTAGTATTGAACCCTACCATGGCATTCGAAAATAAAGTTCCCAATTGAAATGCCGCCACAGATTGTAGCGATAAAAGTTCATTATAGCGAAATAGCTGCTTTTCGTAATCAAATTTGACGTTAAGTACTAGGTCATTTTGAATTTGATTATCCCAACCACCGGGGATTTTGTTTCCTGTAAGTCTGTGAATTTCCGTCTGCATTTCTTTTCCAAATGCACCAGGCCCAATGAATCCTAAGCTCAATGATTGAGATAAACGACTCTTCTTAAGTGTGTCTGTAGACGTGGCAAAACTCTTAAGGTATATTGCAGCGGCAAAAGGTCTATCTCCTGTTTGTATATCTATGCTTACAAAATTACTAGGAGTAAACCCTATATGTTCAATTGCTAGACCGTATGTATTTGATTGTCCTTTTAATTTTATAAAAATGTGATTTACAGGGTTTTTCTTAAAGAGAGGGTTTGCAAATTCAAAGCTATATCCCTGGGTATAGTTCTTATCCGTAGCAGCAAAAAAATCATTGTCATAATGAAAACGAAAATAGGTTTCACTGCCCATATCTCTATAAGAGGAGGCATTGTTTATTTTTTGACTTAAAAGTACCGTCGGTAAAACAAATAAAAAAATTACTATTAACTTCATCAAACCACTTACGGAAAAAATTTGAATAGGTTTTAAGTAATTGTGATTTCTGTCAAACAAAAAAATCTAGCTCCAAATAAAATGGATCTAGGTTTTTAGAGAGTTGATAAGCCAATTTAGAAAGTGATATTTACAAAAGGAATAATCGCACAAGTATACACGTTTTCATCAATATGATAGTGTACAGCTAAAACGGTAAAAACTAGAAATTAATTCATAGATAAATTCTGTGTAGAATTGAAAAGAAATGGTTTTAAACCAAAATGAAATTAAGTGATATGTTAGATTTTCTAAATCTCTTTCTTCATCATTCTAATGGTGAAATAACCCAATGAAAGTATAATAATAGTGAGAATAGACCATAGCCACCATTGATTTTCGAAGAGTGGTGGTGTGGTTTTAATTGCCGATTTAGGAATGTTGATTGTATCTCCGAATTCAAGACTTGAAATATTTTCTGGAATAGAAATAGAAGTTTTCGCTATATCATAATTAGGCGATTTATCATTTATTTTACCATATACAAGAAAATATGTTGCTGGTTCTGTAAAGCGGGTGGTCAGACTATGTATATATCCTTTAATGCTAATATTAGAAAATATCAAAGGCTGATTATCATTATTAGAAACAATAATGCGAAGCTTTTGCGCCATGGTACCTGGTAATTGAAAACTATTTTCTTCGATAGAAGAAAGAGTTCTTGTAGCCATTGTTCTATAATTATAATGATATCCTTTTTCTGTCTTAACACTGTCTATAAGGTATTGTATGGTAATAGGTCTGTAATAATCAATTTTATCATCGACAGAAAGCTCTAATAGATTAAGCGGAGCTCTACTTTTTAAATCGACATTAATTATAGTATTTTTTTCTTCTTCAAAAACATTAAACGATCTATTGGTATAATCGCGATATTGAGGAGCCTTCTTTGCTTTCTTTAGAATTTTAACAGATTCTAAATTGGGCTTTTCTGGACTTTTAATCAGTAATCTGTAAAATTTGAAATTAGCATCAGAAAATTTCAATGTAGTAAATGAATATTCTGTTTGATCGTTCATTATAGAAAGAATGCGGTAATCATCTAAAAGTGTAAACCATTCCTGTTGGTTTTGACTTCCTTCAAGGGTAACAAGCCAATTAAAATTCGTGTCTTTAATACTTAATTTTATCTCATTAATAGTTTCTTTTTCTTGTACTTCATAGGTATAGAAAAATCCTTTGGCGTTATTGACAGTATTCAATAAATTAAAAGAAATAAATGAATTTGCATCTATAGCTTTTGAAACATTATGAATATAAGGTGCCTCAATGGTGTCTGTGGCTGTTACTCCATAAACTCGAATATCGGTTAAATTCGAATTCATGTTTTGAAACACTTCGTTGGGTAATTGAATGGTATGCCATTGGTTCTCTATTCCTTTTAATTCTATTTTTTTTGAATAGGATTTCATCTGACCATAGCAAAATGATGTGGTTAGAACGATAAAAAATAAGAATAGAATATTATTTGGTTTCATCTGATATGATGTGTTTGTATTTATTGTAAAGAAAAGAAATGATCAGTAATAAAACTCCGAGAGAAACAAACACAATAGTTTTAGAAATAGTATTCAACGATGAAATATCATAGAAAAATAGCTTAATCAAAGTGAAAGAAAAAAGAATTATCGCACCAATACGTAGGTGTTTTTTCTTCTTCCAGATGCCTAATGCAATTAGTAAAAGAGCATAAAGCCCCCATAAGATACTTAAGCCTAATTTATACGATTGCTCTGAGCCAGATAAGTCCATCCAATTTAATAGTTCACTACTTGAGATCCAGACAATAGTAATGTGCATTACAATCTCAAAAGGTATTTTATAGTTGATTTTCATAAAGTCTTGTCGAACTAAAGTTCGAATCGCGAAAAATAAGAATGCGAAAAAAGCGAAACCAATATATCTTATATATAGGTTGTAATCGCCTATCTCAAAATATTTAGAAAGCTCTTGCGACAGAAAATTCTCTCTAAGTTCACTCAAGGTGTAAAGGCCGATACTAAGAAATTCGAGTGCAACTAATAAGCTAGAACAAGTGGCAACTATGCCTAAAACTTTATTTTTAATTTTGAAGGAATTGAGTAGGCTAAGCAAACTAACGAATAGCATGGTGTAGAAAATTTTCCATGTAATGCCTAAATCTCTTAAGTTGTAATTGAAATAAGGATAATAACCATCAGTTTCCGAAATTTGAACTTTTGATGCCTCTAAAGCATTGTTCCAGTAATAATCAACTTCTAAATAAAATGAGAAATAAAGAGTTAGAATTAAAATTACAGGCAGGCCAAACTCCATTAATTTATGGGCTACAGTCATCTTTTCAAGATTGAATTTCGTTTGAATCCAAGTCATAAATCCAAAAGCAGAAGCGCAAAGTAACGAAGTTAATAAGGTGATGTTGAAAAATGGTTTCGAAGTTGCTAAACTATCATATATACGAAATTGTTGATAGGTATTTGTCCAATCCATAATCAAACTAAAAATGGCAAGTACTACCATTATGTAAGATAAATGTTCGTAGAACGAAACCTTTTTAGTTCGCCCTATCCAAAAAAGAAGCGCAGCTTCAACTGCCCAAATTAAGGTTACCCAGTTGCCATCTAATTGCACTGGTATGGCAATGGTTATAAAAGTGAGTACAAAGCCAGAGGTTAAAAAGAATAATTTTCGGTCTGCTAATTTTTTCTTGTAAATGAATAGGGTTACCGCAAAATGTATTAATGCATTTGCTAAGGTAAAGAGCCCTAAATAGGACTCTCCATTTTCATAACCGTATAAAAAAGCAATTCCAAAACCATAAAATATAAATGAATTCAATAAAATTAAGATGATATCACCAACCTTAAACTGTTCAGATTTCAGCAATTTAAATGCTAAAAATGTAGCATAAAAAATGAGAAAGAAGACTGTTAGAAATGTAAAGCCCATGTAAAAATCTGTATTTAGGCTATTAAACACATACCAAGCTCCGTATATCAGCCAAGTAAATGCAAACGATACATAATAAAGAGCTTTCCAATATTTTCTTAAAGAGATGACTAATATTCCAATATTTATTAGTGCCATGTAGCTAAATAATACAGTGGCGTTTCCAGAATTATTACTTAGTAAAAATGGCACACCATATGCACCAACCAAACCAATATGCGCTATGACTTGCTTATTGTAGTTAAGGGACGCTACGACCCCAAAAACAGTGCATAATAGCATAATGCCGAATGCGAATAGTTGAGGGAATAGTCCATATAAGTCATAAGCAGCGAATGTGATAAAATATAGGATGGCCAATGCACCACTTACTAAAACGGCACTGTAACTTTCATATTTTCTTTTTAATTTAAAAGCAAAACCTAATAAGCCTAAGCCCATTAAATACCCAAGAATTATTCGAGTAAGCGGACTTATTAAATTATTTTCTATTGAATATTTCGCGCCAATGACAACACCAATTACTGTAATTAAAATTCCAATTTTATTGATGAGGTTTTCACCTATGAATTTTTCAAGGTTTGATTTTCCTTTTGGAGCGGAAATTTTCTTAACGGGAACATTAATAGGCTGTTCTTGAGGCGCAACTGGGGCTTCAATGGTCTCTTTTTGGGTGTTGGTTAATTCAGCTTTATTAAAAACAATAGATTCTTTAACGTATTCCTTTTTAGGTTCAATGGCTGGTTCTTGTGCTTGGTTAAACTTAATTGCTTGAGTATTTCTTAGTATTTGAATATCTCTACGAATTTCATTAACCTCAATATTAAAATCTTGTTGCTTCTTAAGAAGAAGTTCAAGTTTTTGTAATAGCTCGTTAATTGAATCTTGGTCGTTAGCCATATGGGTTGGTTTATTGTAGTTTTTATAGAAAGTTGTTTCAAGATAAACGTAAAAGATTTAAATATGTTGGCTATTGTGTATACCTCATCTTAAATAAAATATCCCTGAAACAGGTTTAGGTGTTTCAGGGATATTTAGTTAAAATTAATTTTCAATGAAAATTTATGCTTGGGGCTATTTTTCAAAATATAAATAGATGTACATAGCTGCGCCAAAGTTTGAGGCATCAGTAGAAACCAAACGCCAACCTTCTTTTGCGTAATCATTCAATTTTTCTTGAATTTCTTTATTCGATGAATCGACAATATGATATTTATCAAAAGTTAATTTAGAATAATAAATAAGGGTTTCAACTTTGTATTCTTTCATAGATGTTTTTTATTGAACCATAAAAAGCGCATTGGCGAAAAATAGCTTTCCATTTTCCCAAAAACCTCTAAATAGCGGATTATCGACCATATATATTATTTGACCTCGACCCATTTCTTCAGTTCCGAAAATTAATGTTTCTGCAATTTTCTTTTTTGCTTCACTACCTGCAAAACCAGATACAGGTTGGTTGGCACCTTCACTAAGATATACAGCACTTCCATTTTCTAAATACTTGTATGCTCTATCTCCCAATTTCAAAGTAAAATAAGTGTCGTCGTAACCGTAAGCTAACGGATTTGTATTGTCTACCGTAGCTTTGAAAATGGCTCCAGTAATTTCAAACTTAATCTGTTCGCGTTCAGATACTTCAAAAGATGAAATAGTGTTAGTTGAATCTTTTTCGATTTCTTTTTCCTTAATGTTAAAATCTTTATCTGATGAGGTAAGGGCATTAATGGCACCTCCCATCACAATAAGTTTTCCTCCACGTTTTACCCAATCCTTGATTTTTTCTTTGATATTACTGGATAAAAAACTGTTATAACCTCTACCATCAGGCAAAATTAAAATATCATATGCTGTTAAATCAATTCTACTGAAATAATCCTCGTCTAAAACTGAAATAGGGAAATTCAATTGTTGCTCAAAAAAGTTCCATATTTCACCAAAACGTAAGGTAGAGGTAGGTTCGCCAGATAGTACGGCAATATTCAGATCTTGTATAACATCTACGTATCCTGAACCAAAATCTTTTCCACTTTCAACAAAACCAGTGTTTGTTGAGATTAGGGTTTTATTATGGTTTTTAGAGGTATTTGTTAATATGGTATTGAAATTATTTATTTGTTTGTTATCGCTTTTAGTGATAATAAGAGTTCCTCTTTCATGTGAAATGCCATCTAATGTAAAAGGTTTGTGGGCATAACGAACACGAATTTTATTTCTTAGCAGTTCAGCCAAGAACCTTGCATCTTTCATGCTGTTCCAATCAGCTAAATATGCATAACTATCAGCTTTTATAATTGCAGAAGTGATGTTTTGTGTGCTTGAAATAGTGCCTGCGACATTACTCTCACTCGCAATTGCATCGAGACCATATGCATAAGGTAATGACCATGCTGTAATATCATAGGTAACAGAATCACTAAGTTTTGCAGTAGGTTCAAACAATACCTTGACTAAGGTGCTCTTCGCTTGATCTGTAGAAACTATAATACTCTTATCACTACTTTTTAAAGATCCAGATTTTCCAGTTGCATAATTATAGCCTTTAACAGTGCTATTGTTACCAACTTTATACTTTATTTCGTGTTTACTCAATAAATCAGTTAGTGCTTCTAGTTTATCAGGATTCCCATTCAATACATAGCTTTTGTATTTGTAATTCTTGTTTTTATAGAATTTTATGAATTCCTCATTCAGCTTAGTTATATTTTTTGAAGCCACCTCTACGGTAGATAAACCTGTGGTATGATGATGCGCAATTCTATCTTTTAGGGTAAGGGTATCTCCAATACTGGTAATGATACCTAAACCTGCACGACCACCACCTCCTTGTTCATAAGTCATCCCCACACCACCGTTATAAGTAGGGTATGTGTCTCCATAACTAGGGTAAAGAAGGTCGAAGACCTCTTTTGTAAAATAGAACCATCCATTCTCATCAAAATACTTCGCATGGTTTTTGCCTATAGTTTTTTGAAATTCTCTTTGAAAACCGGTAATAACTTCGTGAAACGGTTCTGCCGCAGGAGCAAAATAATACGGGTTATCAACGCCTTGTTCATGAAAATCTACATGTACGTGAGGTAACCATTTGTTGAATTGTTTTAAGCGTTGCTGACTTTCAACCTGTGTCAACCATGCCCAATCTCTATTTAAATCGAACATATAGTGATTGCTACGTCCGCTCCACCAACCCTCATGGTGTTCCTTGCTATTTGGGTCTACTTGGTTCGGTGAGTTTTTGAATTGGTTGTACCAGTTTACATAACGATCTCGACCATCAGGATTAATACATGGGTCAATTAACACAACTATGTTTTCTAGGTAACTACTTTTAGTAGTGAATAAATCGTAAATAGTTTGCATAGAAGCTTCCGTACTTACACTTTCATTTCCATGAACATTGTAACTAAGCCATACAATAGCCTTGTCCGGTGTGCCTTCACCATTCAATCCCTTCATATGCTCTTCTCGAATTTTTTCAAGATTCTGCATATTTTCTTTAGTGGAAATGGTAGCCAATAACAAACGTCTTCGTTCATTGGTTTTACCATATTCAATTAGTTTCATGCGTTGTGGTTCAGCTTCTGCTAAATATTGATAATAATCAACAACTTCATGGTGTCTGGTGAATTGTGTTCCTAGTTCATAGCCTAAAAACTCTGATGGAGATTTTAATTGTGCTAAACTTAAAAGCGGAATAAAAAGTATTGCGTAGCGTAAAATTAGTTTCATGTTGCTATTTGTATTCTGAGTCAGCCAAATCTATTAAAATAAATGCAAAATGAAAGTGATTTATATGGTATTTCACCGACTAATTGGGTAATTAATACTAGTGGTAATTAACTTATATTTAGGAAATGTAAAACGAAAGGGTTTTATATTTACCAAGTATTTAATTTTTATATGGATATTGACTGTTTGCCCATAGCGAAAACGGGCTATTTTTCGAAATTGATTTGCGATTACGTTGCCGCAGTAACTAAGCTTAAACCTTTATATAATCGGTTTCCCGATATAGAAGGATTTAAAGGACAGCTAGAAGAAAAAGGACAGCATTTTACTCAAGCCCATAGAGATGTCCTGCATAATTCAATGCTTGCGCAGTATGCGAATACGGATACTTCTAAAGGGACAGCTGACAATATTGAGCTTTTAAAAGAAAAAAACACATTTACCATAGTTACAGGGCACCAGTTAAATCTATTTACTGGTCCCTTATATTTTCTATATAAGATTATTTCTACAATTAATTTAACTAAGCAGTTAAAGGCAGCATATCCAGATAACAATTTTGTGCCTATCTACTGGATGGCTACAGAAGATCACGATTTCGATGAAATCAATTATTTCAATTTCAAAGGATTAAAATTTCAGTGGAACAAAGATGCATCAGGGGCTGTAGGCCATTTGAAAACAAATGGATTAGAGGAAGTTTTTGATTTGTTTGCGCAAACTATAGGTGAAAGTAAAAACGCCAATCAATTAAAGCATCTCTTCGAAAATGCTTATTTAAAACATGATAACCTAACGGATGCAACTAGGTATTTGGCCAATGAAATTTTTAAGGACTACGGCTTGGTAATTGTTGACGGTGATGATGCCGATTTAAAAAAGTTGTTAGTGCCTTACATGAAGAAAGATATTTTTGAGCAAACGGCTTTTAAAAAAGTATCTGAAACTATTGAAGAATTAGCGCATATTTCATCTGATTACCCAATACAGGTGAATCCGCGTGAAATCAACTATTTCTATTTGAAAGATGGCATTCGCGAACGTATAATAGAAAGTAAAGAAAAGTATCTCGTAATCGATACCACAATTTCGTTCACTAAGGAAGAATTGATTGATGAGATGGATGCTCATCCAGAAAGATTTTCTCCTAATGTTATTGCTAGACCATTGTACCAAGAAGTCATTTTACCAAACCTTTGTTATATTGGTGGAGGCGGTGAAATAGCCTATTGGTTAGAATTGAAGGCAGCGTTTGAGGCAATGGATGTGCCATTTCCAATTTTATTGGTAAGAAATTCAGCCTTGATCATTACTGAGAAACAAGCCGATAAGCTTGAGCGAATGAACATATCAAAATCTGATATATTCTTAAAGCAGAATAGCTTGATCAATAAAAAGATTCGAGAGATTTCAAATATCGATATCGATTTTTCTCCACAGAAAAAATTGTTGGAAGAGCAGTTCAAAGCAATGTATACACTTGCCGAAAAAACGGATAAGTCATTTTTAGGTGCGGTAAAAGCTCAAGAAGTAAAACAGAAAAAAGGATTGGATGCCTTGGAGAAACGCTTGCTACAAGCGCAAAAGAGAAAGCTAAGAGATCAAGTAGTTCGTATGACCGAACTGCAGAACGAGATTTTCCCTAACCAATCATTGCAAGAACGTCAACTTAATTTCTCTGAGTTTTATCTGGAATATGGTGAAGGCCTAGTGCCGATGTTGTTCGAAGCATTACAGCCATTAGATTTAGATTTTACGGTAATTACCCAAAAATAAATAGGGGTAAGTGTGTATCTTTTAATAAGATATCTGTACTTGTCTTTGTATAGTTTCTTTTAAGTCTAGTTGCAGAAAATTAATTATAACTAGCCTATAAATTACATCCAACATACAAAACATCTCTTCAGTTGATCGCTTTATAGGATTAGGGGAAGAAAAAGAAAATCATTATTTCCATTAGCCTAGGGTACTAAAAATTTTCCATTCCAATCACCATCGTCTTTTTTAAAGACTGCTCTAATATGGTTAGGTCGTTGTAACTTTAAGTATTCAATTGTTGTAGGAACAATATCGATTATGGTAAAGTAATTTTCATCTTCAACATATTCCACATGGTCAGGATTTTTTAAAGAGCTCCCAGGACTGGTATGGGTAATGTAGTCTTTTCTGCTGTTAGGTTGAATGTTTTTCCATGTTTTTGAAACCCTGCTGGTGTCCGTTACTATTTCAGCAGTGCCCTCGACTTTTAATTGCAACAATTTCTCTGGATGATACAGCAAAAAGCTAACTTCATTATTTACCGCAAGGTGCTTAATTTTTTGGGTACGACTATCGGTGTAGATGGTTAAAAGCAAATCTTCAGAAACCTCCCGCAGCACTACGGTACGTAAACGAGCTATGGTTTCATTACCTACTGTTGCCATAGTAATGAACCTGAACGGATGGCCTCTTTCTGATATACCCTTTTTTATTTCACTGTTTAATTCTTCAAAAAATGAATCAATCATACCTATAATTTATATAAAGGTAAAAATAATAGGATTTAAAAGTAGGGTAAAAGACAAGCAGGTTGTTATATAATAAAGAGCTATGAAAAAGAAATTGAATTAGTTCAATTTTGACTTTTGGTTTAAAGTTGGTTTTTGATTTAGTTGAAAGCTCAGGGTGGTTCCTGAGCTTTTCTTTTTTTTAATTGTAAGGTTGTAGATAGTTTATCGAACTAAGTGTTGAATACAGATTGTTATGAAAAAGAATTTTTTAATGTATTCGGTTTAATGGTTGGTTGAATAGAAAGCCCGGTTGATTCCCGGGCTTTTTTTGTTTTAAAATATTAATATTTAAAGGGGCAAGTAATTATATAATTAATTCTTTCCCAGATCGGTAAAATCAATTGATCAAAGTAATACTGTCACTTCACCTTATATTCTAGTCTCATAGTAATAGATGCGGTTTTGTTTTTAGAAGAGGTATTGTAGGCGCCACCCCAACTGTAGTCTTCTCCAGAGTTTTGGCCCGTAATTTGAAACACACCCATATTGGCAGAAGCCAAGTCACCTAGTTTACTACCTGCGTTTTCAGCTATTTTCTCTGCCCGTATTCGTGCATCTTCAGTAGCTTTAGATATCATTTCAATTTTTAGATCAGCCAATTTTGTATAGTAATATCTTGGAGGAGAAGAGTTGAATTGCACTCCTTTGTTTAATAGTTCTGTTATTTCGCGAGAAACACTTTCAATTAAAGCAACGTTTTCAGATTCAATATTTAGTGTTTGTATTAATTGATACCCACGAAAAATACTTCCTACATAATTTCCATTTTCATATTGGTTATCACGCATTTCAGTGGTTTGAACGCTATTAAAGATAATACTGCCCGATTCAATTCCTTTTGAAACTAAATATTGGCGTACGATCTCTTTATCATTATTCAATTGGTCGAATGCCGTTTTCAAAACCGTACTATTGGTTGAAAATTGGCCCTCCCAAACGATGAGGTCAGAAGTGAAATTTTCATTACCTAAACCAGTTACTGATATGATTTGAGGTGGATTAGCTCTTTGTACATAAGCATTTCCTAAAAAATAGGCAGCAATGATGATAGCCGCTCCAAAAATAATTGCACTTACATGTTTCATAAAAAATATTGAAATCCAGTTTAAATATAACTAAAAGATACTTTTCAAGAACGGTCAATTTGCTATTTTTGCCCATGCAAAATAAAGTCCTAATATTAGATTTTGGTTCACAATACACGCAATTGATTGGTAGACGTGTACGTGAGCTGAATATTTTCTCTGAAATTAAACCGTATAATAAATTACCAAAAGACCTTTCTGAGTATAAAGCAGTAATTCTTTCGGGATCACCTTTATCAGTTAGGGGTGAAGATGCGGTCCATCCTGATTTATCTGAAATTCGTGGTAAAAAACCTTTATTGGGTGTTTGTTACGGAGCTCAATACCTAGCACACTTTAATGGTGGTAGTGTGGAAAAATCTAATACAAGGGAATATGGTAGGGCTAATCTTAGTTTTGTTATAGAGAATGACCCGTTTTTAGATAAAATAAGTACAGGCAGTCAAGTTTGGATGAGCCATGCCGATACAATTAAGCACCTGCCAGAGAATACTACATTATTAGCAAGTACTCATGATGTGGAGAATGCAGCCTTTAAATTTGATGGTGAGGACACCTATGCTATTCAATTTCACCCAGAGGTGTATCATTCTACAGATGGAAAACAAGTCTTAGAAAATTTTTTAGTTAAGATAGCCAAGATGGAACAGTCATGGACTCCCGATGCTTTTGTAGATAAGACAGTAGCAGAATTAAAAGAGAAAATTGGCGATGAAAAAGTAATATTAGGCTTGTCTGGCGGAGTAGATTCTTCAGTGGCAGCGGTATTATTACATAAAGCTATTGGTAAAAACCTTCATTGTATTTTCGTCAATAACGGACTTTTAAGAAAGAACGAATTTACAGAGGTATTGAAGCAATACGAAGGCATGGGGCTTAATGTTAAAGGCGTAGATGCTTCGGCACGTTTTTTGAATGATTTGGCAGGGGAGAGTGACCCAGAAACTAAGAGAAAAATAATAGGACGTGTATTCATAGAAGTTTTTGATGATGAATCTCATTTGGTAGAAGGTGCAAAATGGTTGGCACAGGGTACTATTTATCCTGATGTGATTGAATCTGTTTCAGCGACAGGTGGTCCATCGCAAACGATAAAAAGTCATCATAATGTTGGAGGTTTGCCAGATTTTATGAAATTAAAAGTTGTGGAGCCTTTAAAAATGTTATTCAAAGATGAAGTTAGAAGAGTAGGAGCAAGTTTAGGAATTGATAAAGCATTATTAGGTAGGCACCCTTTTCCAGGTCCAGGTTTGGCAATTAGAATTCTTGGTGACATCACCCCAGAGAAAGTAGCTATCTTACAAGAAGTGGATGCGATTTTTATAGATGGATTGAAAAAGTGGGATTTATACGATAAAGTATGGCAAGCAGGCGCAATGCTTCTACCTGTAAATAGTGTAGGGGTAATGGGTGACGAGCGTACCTATGAAAAATGTGTAGCTTTAAGAGCTGTCGAAAGTACAGATGGTATGACTGCTGATTGGGTGAATTTACCGTATGAGTTTTTACAAAAAACGTCAAATGACATCATTAATAAAGTCCCTGGAGTAAATCGTGTCGTATATGATATAAGTTCAAAACCTCCAGCAACAATAGAATGGGAATAATATGAGATATATATTTAATCAAGTTTACATCATTGGGGCATTTTGCTTATTGGTCTCGTGCACGGCCATGGGTCAAAAGTTCAATACCCATGAAGTTAAATCTGGAGAAACTTTAGAAAGCATTTCAAAAATGTACGGAGTTACCCCTGCCAATATACTTCAGTATAATAAAGAGATAAAACAAGGTCAGCAATTAAGACCTAATACTATTTTAGTAGTGCCAGGAGCTAAAACTGCTACTAAGCCTGCTAATTCAGTTTCTGGTGCAATTAACGATAGAATGCAAGATTCTATTGTTGCAAGAGAGCCAATAGGTTATACGACCCATAGGGTAAGGAAAAAGGAAACTATTTTCGGTATAACGCAACAGTATAAAATTACCCAAGAAGAGCTTAAAAAATATAATACCCAGTTGTATGCTTCTCCATTACAAAAAAAGATGGAGTTGCGTATACCTAAGTATAACGCATCAAAAATTGAAGAAATTGGGTTGAATGAAAATGATTTTGAAAAATATATCGTCGCACCAAAAGAAACGA
Source organism: Maribacter orientalis (assembly GCF_900109345.1). Classification (GTDB taxonomy): domain Bacteria; phylum Bacteroidota; class Bacteroidia; order Flavobacteriales; family Flavobacteriaceae; genus Maribacter; species Maribacter orientalis. The sequence goes on along the minus strand of NZ_FNZN01000008.1, from coordinate 99,852 downwards.
GATGGAGTATTGCACATAAATACGGTATTACCATTGATAGTATGTTGGTGCTGAACCCGGGTTTATCTAAAACCAATAATTATCTTTCTGAAGGGTATGAGCTTTTGATGCCTAAAATTGCAGGTAGCAGTGTTCAAAATCAGGTAACACAAATATATACCTCATATACAGTACCGGCTAAGATGAATTTTTATCGTTTAGAACAGGAATTCGGAGTAAAGTCAGATGAAATCGTTCGTCTGAACCCTGAAATTACAGAACGGGGCGGATTAAAAGAAGGTATGGTAATTCGTATTCCTGAGCAGAAAGTAGAGGCAGGGGTTATAAATACAGATAATTATATATTCTATGAGGTTAAGCAAAAGCAAAATGAGTTTAGATTAACTAGAAAATTTGGTATGACTTGGGCAGAATTGGTTCAATTGAATCCTGATTTAAAAGATGGTCTAAAGGCAGGTATGGTTCTAAAATTACCAAAAGATAAAGTAGGTGATTTTGAAGTGAAGAATTCTTTGGTGTTAGATAAGGTTAATTTAATTGATAGTATCGATGTTGCTGTGGTTCCTAAGGTATTATTCTTGTTGCCTTTTCGATTAGATAAGTTGAATTTGAGTGATAAGGAAGCTGTTGAAAAGACTATTGATTCTAGAAATAGCCTTAAATATAGTTTGGGTCTTTATTCAGGTGCATTAGTAGCCTTAGATTCATTGAAATCTTTAGGGGTTTCAATTGATGTAAAAACGTTTGATAATCAGTTAGACTTGATTAAAACGAAGCAGATATTACAAGCCGAGCAGTTAGGAGGATATAGTGCCATTTTCGGGCCTTTAGATATTCCATCGTTAAAGGAAACTGCTGTACAAGCGGCCAAATTTAATGTTCCGGTAATAGCTCCCGTACCTGCAAAAAGTGACATAAGTTTAAATAATGTTTTCTTCTCGTATACTGATGAAGAGGTTTTGTTAAAACATATGCTAGATTATGCTGAATCTAAACATGAAGATGAAACAATATTGATAATTGCTGATGAGAATAGTAAATTGGAGCAAACAGCAATTTTAAAGCGTTTTCCGGCAGCTAAAGTTGTTGTTGTAAAGGAAGAAGAAAAGAATATAGGTATTAATAGAGATAAGTTACAAACACTACTTTCAGATAAAGTTCCAAACTGGGTATTTGTCGAATCAGATAATTACAAATTAATAGCAAGTGTAGTTTCAATTTTAAATTCTTTCAATAATACTGCTTTTGATGCTTTGTCAGGAAATGATAAAGTTAGTGTTCGAATGTTTACTACCGATATGAACTCAGCATTTGAGAATGAGGTAATATCTAACACACACTTATCAAATTTAAATTTTACGTACCCTTCAGTAAATCGTCAAGTTGCGAACAATTCATTTGTTGAACGTTATAGAAAACGTTTTGGCGATTATCCTGACCGATATGCAGTTAGAGGTTTTGACCTAACGTTTGATTTGTTATTGAAGTTGGCTTATAAAAACGATTTAATTGATGTTTCTAGATTTATTGGTGAAACAGAATATAGTGGTAATAAGTTCAATTATGAAAGAAAAGGGGTTGCTGGTTACTATAATCAATCATCTTATATAATGATGATTGATGATTTAAGAATTATAGAACTAGAATAAATGACATCAAAAGTTACCTATAACGGAGAATTAAGAACAGAATGTGTTCATCTTAAATCGAATGATTCATTTGTAACTGATGCCCCTGTAGATAATAATGGCTTAGGTCAGGCATTTTCGCCCACCGATACTGTTGCTACTGGTTTAGCAAGTTGTATGCTCACCATGATGGGAATTAAAGCAAATGGTCTTGAGGTGAATTTAAAAGGCACTACAGCGTCTGTTACCAAACACATGGCGGCTACACCCAGAAGAATTTCTAAAATTGAGGTGGAAGTTCATTTACCTAAGAAAGTATCTGAAAAGGACAGAAAAATTTTAAAGCACACCGCAGATACCTGTCCCGTGCTATATAGTTTGCATCCAGATATAGAGAAAGTAATAACCTATCATTGGGATTTATAGATAAAACATATCTCGTTTTTTCTTTGTTGATATTGTTCTCTGTTCCATTGGTTCAAAGTCAAGAGGAAGTAGAATGGTCGACAGATTTTAGATTTACATGGGCAGATTTTAAAGGACCAGCACCCATAACTTCAATTGCTGCTGCAACAACTGCCAGTGGTATTAGTTACAACTTTTCAACATCCTATGAAAATAATGAGCTGAAAGTAGAGTATACGGTTAGTGCTTATTTTTATCCTACGCGTTCTTGGTATAAACCAGAAGTTTGTAATGATGTTACCTTAATGCACGAACAACTACATTTTGATATTACTGAGTTATATGCTCGTAAAATGAGTAAACAATTAGCTGAAACAAAGTTTACTGAAAATGTAAAAGAAGAAGTGCTTAAAATCTATAAGACTACACTTCGTCAACTAAACGATTTTCAAAACAAATACGATTCGGAGACCAACTATTCTAGAAATTTAATTGTACAGGAGAGATGGGTTAATGAAATTGAGACTAGGCTTAAGAATCAATGATATTTCAGATTTAACTAAAAAAAGCACTTCAAGTAGAAGTGCTTTTTTGCTTTTCATAAAATATGTTCTTTAAACATCACAAATAGTAACGCCTTGTTTTAAAGCTGCTAATTTATCATCCCAACTTGGTACGAATTCTTGAGCAACATGACCTGTGTAACCCGTCTTTAAAATAGCCTTCATTACCGCTGGATAAAAAATCTCTTGTGTTTCATCAATTTCATGCCTGCCAGGGTTTCCACCGGTGTGGTAATGACCGTAATACTGATGATAATCTTCTATGTTTCTAATGATGTCTCCCTCCATAATTTGCATATGGTAGATATCATAAAGAAGTTTAAAATTTTCTGAACCGATAGTTTCACAAAGCGATACGCCCCATTCAGATGTGTCGCACATATAATCTTTATGGTTCACCTTACTATTTAAAAGTTCCATTTGTAATACTACCCCATGCTTTTCGGCAAGTGGCATAAGTTTTTTTAGACCTTCAGCGCAATTGCGCATCCCTACTAGATCATTCATTCCATTTCTATTGCCACTAAAACAAATTAGGTTAGTGTAGCCGGCTTCTGCAACTAAAGGTATAACTCTCTCATAATCCTTAATTAATTCTTCATGTAAAGAAGGGTCGTTCCATCCTTTTTCTATTCCTAAGCCAGCACCCCAGCACATAGAAGCATGAATGTTATATTTTTTTAGAAGTGGAAATTCATCTGGGCCAACCAAATCAATGGACCGAATATCCAATTCTACTAAATTTTTAAGAAAATCTTCAAATGGTATCGTTCCATAACACCAATAACAAACACTATGGTTTATATTGTACTTTAATTTGTCAGGTTGAGCTACTTTATTATTGTTCGCCATTGCAGCTGAAGTGGTTAAGAATCCAACAGAGGCTGCTGCCGAGGTTCCAATAAAATTTCTTCTTTTCATGTTGATTGAATTGTTGATTCCTTAAAGATAAATTTTTTAGATTTAAAAATGGAAATAAATCCAGATAAGCAAAAGTTAATAGAATTGGCTCATTACCGAATGCCTTTTGGTAAACACAAGGGTAGGTATTTGGTAGATTTACCCGAGCCTTATTTGGTGTGGTTTCAACAAAAAGGATTTCCTGATGGTAAATTGGGAGATTTATTGCGTTCTATGCTAGAAATCAAAACAAACGGCCTAGAATCAATAATTCGAAAAATACAAAAACATTTTCCGAAGTAAACTCGTTAAGTTCTAACCTCAATTTGTAACTTTGTATCCCGTAACATAGAATTCTATAAATGGCACAAACCAAATACATCTTCGTTACGGGAGGCGTTACTTCATCTTTAGGAAAAGGCATTATTGCTGCATCCTTGGCGAAATTACTGCAATCTCGCGGCTACAAAACTACCATACAAAAATTGGACCCTTATATTAATGTGGATCCAGGAACTCTAAATCCATATGAACATGGCGAATGTTATGTAACCGATGATGGTGCCGAAACTGATTTAGATTTGGGTCATTACGAGCGTTTTTTGAATGTTCGTACCTCTCAAGCGAATAATGTTACTACCGGAAGAATCTACCAAAGCGTTATTGAGAAAGAACGAAGAGGAGAGTTTTTGGGTAAAACAGTACAAGTAGTTCCACATATTACGAATGAAATTAAAGAACGTGTTCAGTTACTAGGAAATAGTGGTGAGTATGATATTATTATTACTGAAATAGGCGGAACAGTGGGTGATATTGAATCACTACCTTATATAGAAGCGGTACGTCAGTTACTTTGGGAATTGGGAGATAATAATGCCATAGTTATTCATTTAACCTTGGTGCCCTACCTTTCTGCAGCAGGTGAGTTAAAGACCAAGCCTACGCAGCATTCTGTAAAAACCTTAATGGAGAGTGGTATAAAAGCTGATATTCTTGTGTGTAGAACAGAACACGAGATATCTGACGAAATCAAAGATAAATTGGCGCTGTTTTGTAATGTAAAGCGTGAGGCAGTAATACAAAGTATAGATGCTTCTACTATTTATGATGTTCCTCTAATGATGCAAGAAGAAGGACTTGATACGGTTACATTACAAAAATTAGCATTGCCAAATACGGTTGAACCTGATTTAGACCGTTGGAACGAATTTCTTTTACGACATAAAAACCCTAAGAATGAAGTTACTATTGGTTTAGTAGGTAAATATGTTGAATTACAAGATTCTTATAAGTCTATTTTAGAGTCGTTTATACATGCAGGAGCATCGAATGAAGTTAAGGTAAATGTGAAATCTGTACATTCAGAATACATTACTTCTTCGAATTATCAAAACAAGCTTAAGGGCTTAGATGCAATTTTGGTTGCACCTGGTTTTGGCGAACGTGGTATTGAGGGTAAGGTAAAAGCTGTAGAGTATGCACGTGTAATGAAAATACCTTTCTTAGGAATTTGTTTGGGAATGCAAATGGCTGTTATAGAATATGCTCGTAATGTATTAGGACTTAAAGAAGCAAATTCTACAGAGATGGACGAGAATACTCCAGATCCCGTAATCAGTATCATGGAAGAACAAAAAAATGTCACAGATAAAGGTGGTACAATGCGTTTAGGTGCTTGGGATTGTGATTTGAAAGAAGGTAGTTTAGTTCAGAAAATGTATAATGGGGCCACGCAAATATCTGAACGTCATCGTCATAGATATGAATTTAATAACGCCTATTTAGAGCAATTAGAAAAAGCGGGTTTACTAGCTACTGGTTTTAATAAGGAAACTAATTTGGTTGAAATAGTGGAGCTAAAAGACCATCCATGGTTTATTGGTGTGCAATATCATCCAGAATATAAAAGTACGGTAGCCAATCCACATCCATTATTTGTAGGTTTCGTTAAAGCGGCTTTAGAGCATAAAAAATCACAAACTAATGCCACATTGGCATAAACTTCATATTTGGACATATATTTGCTTTCTTAAAAATCAAATATTCCCAATTAATTTAGAAATACCACATGGAAGAAAAGAAATTTGATGTACAATCCATCATAGGCTTCGTGCTTATTTTCGGAATACTGATCTTCATGTTTTACCAAAATCAACCGACTCCAGAAGAGGTAGAGGCAGAAAGGGCAAAACAAGAGCAAGTTGAGGCTGTAAAGGCATCTGAGAATTTAGAAACTGAAACTGTAATCAATGAAGTTCCTCAGTTAGATTTGCAAGATTCAACTGCCGTAGCCAATTACCAAGGAAAACTTGGAGCTTTTGGTTTTACAAAACCATCGAATGAAATTACCACATTAGAGAACGATGTGCTTCTTTTAAAGATTAGTAATAAAGGTGGACAGATTACGGAAGCGAAAATGAAGAATTTCGTAACCTATGATTCTGTGCCGGTTTATTTAATTAAAGATGGTAATGCTTCTTTTGGGTTAGATTTTTCTACATCAGACAACCGAGTATTAAATACTCAAGATTTATATTTTGAACCAACACTTACCAACGATAACGGAAATCAAGTACTTTCTTTAAAGGCAAGAACATCTACTAATCAATATTTAGAATATAGATATGTGATGAAGCCTAATGAGTATTTGGTCGATTTTACAATCAAGTCAAAAGGATTGGATAATGTACTAAGTACTAGTAAGCCAGTTCAGTTAGATTGGAAATTAAAGGGCATACGTCATTCAAAAAGTATTCAATACGAAAATCGTTATACACGTTTAACCTATAATCATGAAGATGATAAAATAAGCAAACTTTCAGAAGGTAGCGATGATGAAGAAACGGAAGAAGATGTAAAATGGATTTCGTATAGACAGCATTTCTTTAGTAGTATTCTTGCTGCTGATCAACCTTTTAAAAGCGGTGATTTAACCTCTGTTAATCTTGTCGAAGAAGAAAGTAGAACTTTTGGTTTTACAAAAAAATATTCATCTGTTCTACCATTAGAATTAGAAGGAGGGGAGATATCTAAGGATTTACATTGGTATTTCGGGCCAACAGATGTTGATACGCTGTCACAGTATGAAGACTTAGGTTTGGTTGATTCCATTCCTTTTGGGTGGGGTATATTCGGTTGGATCAACCGTTATGTATTTACACCTTTTTACTCTTTAATTAGTACGTATTTTCCCTATGGTATAGCTATTGTTATTATGACAATTTTGGTACGTTTGGCAATGTCTCCGGTAACGTACAAGTCGTATTTGTCTCAAGCGAAGATGAAGGTGTTGAAGCCTGAAATTACTGAACTAGGCGAAAAGTATAAGGACAATGCGATGAAAAAACAGCAAGAAACCATGAAATTGTATGGTAAGGCTGGCGTGAGTCCAATGAGTGGTTGTATACCTGCAGTGATACAAATGCCCATATTTTATGCGCTTTTCATGTTTTTCCCGACATCATTTGCTTTACGACAAAAATCTTTTTTATGGGCAGATGACCTTTCATCTTTCGATACGATTTATCAATTTCCAGAAGGGTTTTCAATTCCTTTTTATGGAGACCACGTTAGTTTATTTCCGATTTTAGCGTCTATAGCTATCTTTTTCTATATGATGATGACTACTGGTCAGAATATGCCAACACAACCAGGTATGCCGAACATGAAGTTTATCATGTACTTAATGCCTTTTATGATGTTGTTTTTCTTTAACAATTATGCGAGTGGTTTAAGTTTGTACTACTTTGTATCTAACATGATTACTATTGGTATTATGCTGGTCATAAAGAACTTTATATTGGACAATGATAAAATTCATGCCCAGATACAGGAGAACAAAAAGAAACCTAAGAAAGAGAACAAGTTTCAGAAGAAAATGCGTGAAATGATGGAGCAGGCAGAATCTAATAAGAAGAAATAGTACTATTTCATTATCAACTTATAAAAGAAAAGCCCTTTCAAATTTGAAAGGGCTTTTGCCATTGATTAAGGATTGGTTTGGTAAGATTTGGGATGGTAAATATGTAATTAATTTAAGGTTCTCAAAAAAGTTAGTTGTCAAGGAGAGGTTATTGTATGCTAAAGGAGTGATTGCTGATGTATGAATATTTATGAGTAAAAAAACCTTCCTTTATTGAGGAAGGTTTTTTGTTTTTCAATTCAGTTCAACTTAATGCAAAGCGTCAATTATTTTTAGTGGAAATAGAACCTTATAAACAACATAAACAATTCCGTAACTAGTCCTATGGTCAGCAAAAAGTACAATATCATCTATAATAGATTTGAAAACACGTTCATCTTTAAAACTCTATTCGAAATAAAAAGAGCCGCAATTTGCGGCTCTTTTATTTTATGATATTAAATGTTAGTTAGTTGTGTTAGGAATCATAACGGTATTGATAGCGTGTATAACACCATTGTTCGCTTGAACGTCAACGGCAATAATACCAATTTCAGTATTACCTGAACCATCTGTAATTGTTACATTGCTGTCACTATCTATAGTAAAAGTTAAGGTATCACCTTCTAAGGTGGCAGGAGACGTTAATCCGTCGCTTAAATCTCCAGAAACAATATTAGCACCAGCAATAACATGATGATTCAAAACTGCTGTTAACACATCTCCGCTTGGCACTTCTGTTAAGGCGGCAAACGCATCGTTAATAGGTGCGAAAACCGTAAAAGGGGCAGGAGCTGTTCCGTTAGGCGTACTTAAAACACTCACGAAATCTGGTTGACCTTCTGCAGTTAATGCTCCTACTAGTGAGCTGAAGTTAGGGTCTGCCGTAGCGAAAGTAACTACAGTTGGTAAGTCGATTACAGTATCCACAGCATGAATAATTCCATTAGTTGCAACTATATCAGCAGCTGCTACTGAGCTTACGCCATTTAATTTAACTCCGTCATCAACATTCACATAAATACTCAAATTGTCACCATCTGCATTAGTAGCTGCCGTATTAAAATAAGTATTTGAAAGACTGGCTGCATTAGCGGCGGCACCAGAAATAACATGGTTTGCCAAAATAGTGTTTAACTCGTTACCTGAAGGATTTGTAAAATTGTCAAAAGCAGAATTTAGAGGAGCAAATACTGTGAAGTCAGTTTCTGAATCGGATAATAATGTAGTAAATGTTGTATTGTTATCGGCTGTAAGAGCACCAACTAAAGATGTTAAATTAGGATTTGCCACAGCATGATCAACAATATTTGGTAGACCAATTACTACATCAACAATATGCACTACTCCATTAATCGCCTTATTATCTGCAGCGGTTACCGTGGAAGTTCCATTAATAACGACACCATCTTCTATATTAATAAACATGCTAAGATTAGCCTCGTTAGGACCGGCGGTTGATAGCGAAGAAGCATATCCAGTTGTCAAATCGGTTGATAATATGGTACCTGCTACAACGTGGTTAAGTAAAACCTGCGTAAGTACTTCAGTGGGAATTTCATCAAGGCTATTAAAATTGTTGGCAGCTAAAAATGCTTCGAAAGCTTCGTTTGTAGGAGCGAATACAGTAAATGGACCATCGTTTGCTAATACCGTTGGTAAATCACCATCAGCCGCAAGCAAGGCATCTACTAAAATACTCAAACTTGGTACAGAAATGGCCAAATCTGTAATTGACACTAACAAGACATCACTTAGGGCGTCTAAAGCCTCTTGAGGAATTAATACTTTATCAATAATATGTACAATACCGTTTTCTGTTTCTACATCAGCCGAAGTTACTGTAGCAATTTCACCAGCAGCATCGGTGAATGTAACACCGTTTGTTAAGCTAACAGTAAGGTTTTCACCTTGTAATGTAGTAATAGATTGACCTTCTGTTAGTGCGCTTGAACTTACCGCTGCACCAGAAACAACATGATACTTTAGAATGGTGGCCAATAAATCTTGTAACTGTTCATTATTGAAATCATCTAGAGAATCAAATCCGTCTAGTCGAGCTAATAAAGATGTAAATGCATCATTAGTAGGGGCTAAAACAGTAAATGGACCTTCACTACTTAAAGCTGCAATTAAGTCGTTGTTCGCACTCTCATCAGCTTTAGCTAAAGCGGAAACCAAAGCACTTAAAGCGCTTGTTTTCTGCGCCGCTTCAACAATATTATCGTTATCTACAATAATAACGGGTTTTTCATTGTCATCATCGCTACAAGACGTCGCGAAGAATAGCAGCATTACCAATGCTGTAGATTTTAGAATTTTACCAAGATTTTTCATGTTTTTAGATTTATTGTTTAACTTATTTAAAGCTAAACTAAACAAAATATTAAATGTAAAAATTAACGATATGTTAAAATTAATTTGGTTTTAAACTGATTATAGTAAAATAATCGTTTTGAAATATAGATTATCTAAGCATTTTGGGAAATATTGATATAATTATCGTTTAATTATTATTTACAAAAGTTTAACAATTTTAACGATATCATTAGATGTGATTTGTAATTTTATTTCAAATTTCTATTTGAATATCGTTATCTCAAATAATAGAAATCTCTCCACTTAGAAAAAAGTTAATCTGAAATGAAATTTTGTAATTTTGTTACGACAAAATGCATAGATGAAAAAAGTAGTTATTGGACTTTCAGGAGGAGTTGATTCAAGCGTTGCGGCATACTTGTTAAAAGAACAAGGTTATGATGTTATTGGCTTGTTTATGAAAAATTGGCATGATGATTCTGTTACGATTTCAGAAGAATGTCCATGGTTAGAAGATAGTAATGACGCTCTCATAGTTGCTGAAAAATTAGGTATTCCCTTTCAAACCGTTGATTTGAGTGTTGAGTATAAAGAACGTATTGTTGATTATATGTTCAGGGAATACGAAATGGGCCGCACCCCCAATCCTGATGTGCTTTGTAATAGAGAAATAAAGTTCGATGTTTTTCTGAAAATAGCCTTGCAATTGGGTGCAGATTATGTAGCCACAGGTCATTATTGTAGAAAGGGAATCTTGCACAACACCGACGGTACAGAAACATACCAGTTATTGGCAGGTAAAGATGGTAATAAAGACCAATCTTATTTCTTATGCCAGTTATCACAAGAGCAATTGTCAAAAACATTATTTCCGATAGGGGAGTTGACAAAGCCTGAGGTTAGACGTATTGCGTCGAAAATGAATTTGATAACTGCGGATAAAAAAGATTCGCAGGGATTATGCTTTATAGGTAAAGTTCGTTTGCCAGAATTTTTGCAGCAACAACTAAAACCTAAAACAGGTAAAATTGTTGAGGTGCCTGCCGACTTCGAAAGATATGAAAGGGTTACACCAACATTTACCGATATAAATTCAGAGCTAGAATATTATTCCGAAAAACCGGTTTATCAATTAACTGATGGTAAAGTAGTTGGTGAACACCAAGGAGCCCATTATTTTACAAAAGGTCAACGTAAAGGATTACATGTAGGTGGCACAAAAGAGCCCCTTTTTGTCATCGATACTGATGTTAAGGAAAATCTCATTTATACAGGTCAAGGAAAAGCTCACCCAGGTTTATACAGACGTACATTATTTGTAATTGACGAGGAAATTCACTGGGTTCGTCAAGATTTAGCCTTGAAAATCGATGAGAAGTTAAAAGTGAAAGCACGTATTAGATACCGACAAGAATTGCAAGAGGCTACATTGTATAGAGTTGAAGGTGGTATGTACGTTGATTTCAAGGAAATGCAATCTGCGATTACCGAGGGTCAGTTCGTAGCTTGGTATTTAGAAGATGATCTTATTGGTTCTGGTGTTATTTCTTAAATTAGGGGTACTTATATCAAGGCGTAATATCATACCTTGAAAATGATATTCTTAAATTTGGTTTATGCAAAATAGAATCACCAAACTTTTCAACATTGAATTTCCAATAATACAAGGTGGTATGGTGTGGACTAGCGGCTGGCGATTGGCCAGTGCTGTTTCAAACGCAGGAGGTTTAGGTGTTATAGGTGCCGGTAGCATGTACCCGGATGTTTTGCGAGAGCATATTCAAAAATGTAAAAAGGCAACCAATAAACCTTTTGGTGTCAACGTACCCATGTTATATCCTGATATTGACAAACTGATGGATATCATTATCGAGGAGGATGTAAAAATTGTATTCACATCCGCAGGAAACCCGAAAACTTGGACCACGTTTTTAAAAGAAAAAGGAATAACCGTAGTACATGTTGTCAGCAGTTTAAAATTTGCATTGAAGGCACAAGAGTCTGGGGTAGATGCTATTGTTGCCGAAGGTTTTGAGGCAGGCGGACATAATGGTCGTGATGAAACCACTACCATGGTTTTGATTCCAACAGTGCGAGAAAAAATTACTATTCCTTTGATTGCAGCAGGTGGTATAGCTACAGGTAAAGCAATGTTAGCGGCAATGATACTTGGCGCCGATGGAGTGCAGGTTGGTAGTCGATTTGTTGCAAGTGAAGAGGCGTCGAATCACATTGATTTTAAGAAAATGGTAGTAAATTCTCAAGAAGGAGATACTCAATTAACCTTAAAAGAACTTGCCCCAGTACGACTGATAAAAAACAAGTTCTATCATGAGGTTCAACGTGCATACCAAAAAGGAGCAACTACTGAAGAACTAAAATCACTTTTAGGACGAGGTCGAGCTAAAAAAGGTATGTTTTTAGGTGATTTAGAAGACGGCGAGCTAGAAATAGGTCAGGTATCTGCATTGATACATGACATTAAATCTGCTAGTAAAATTATAAAAGAAATGATGCTGGAATTCGCCGAGGCTAAAATTCAGGTTTCTATTTTTTAACGTTGTTAAGACAAGTTTCTACTTACATATCTATACCATAAGTGCTATTATATTGCGTGCAAGAGGAGTCTATTGAAGATTAAATATGCTTTAATAGACACATAATTAAGGCATCGTTTTCCAATTAATCCTTTCTTATTTCTTCAAAATAAATTTCATCCATTTAACTTGAAATTTTCAAGTGTAGAATTTTCTCCGGTATGGCTTTCCAAAAGCGAGAGGATATTTTTTATTTCTTTTTCAGAAGTTTTTTAAACTTAAATTTCAACTCACTATTTAAGTTGATTTTTAAACGTTGATTCAGGTTTACAATTAATAAAAGAAAACAGTCATCAACCCTAAAATAAATACAATATCCTTGTTCATGAAAACTATTTTAAAGTAGGTTGGTGTTGTGGATGAGTATTTGGATTATATAATAATCTCAATTACAATACCATCTTTAATACAGAGAATTTGTAGCTCTTATTACAAAAAGAGTTATATGTTTTTCAAGATAGATTGTTATAGTAAAACTATCATCAAAAGTCGCATTTTAATATAATCGAAAAATTTCTTTGTAATCTAAATCTTGCTCTTTAAATATTTGGGAGAATAACTTTGCGGCACATCTAAGGATGTATGCCGCTATTAAAATAATCATAAACATTACGATTATATTTAAAGGAAAAATGTCATTCATTTTATCAGTTAATAAAGAAGATTGGACTAAATAAATTTCTAAACAAAGCCCACCGATTATTTTTATAGCTGTACCAAAGATTTTATGGTTATAAATACTCTTCATTATTTTTGTGCTGCCTAACTTATAAAAATATAAAGTCATACCTAATAAGGGTAATATTGATATTATTTCTATTTGTTTTGGGATGATATTTAGTCTCGAATAATAAAGCATTACATAAAATATCAAGATAAATAATAAAATGGCTATAAGATTTTTAGTAAAATGATGTGTAATCTGTTTTTGGTAAACCCCCGATATAGCCCCTAAAAGCATAAACAGGAAATAGAAAGCCCATCTGAAAAAAGAATTATCTCCATAAAATGAACTATCGGCATGTTTTTCTATAACAAAGAACCAAACAAGAACAATTAAAAACGATATAATTCCGCTTAAGACTAACCTTTCGGACATTGTTTTATTAACTATATAAAGAAAGATGTAAAGTATCATAATGCATGAAATGAACCATCCCCCTCCATAAAGTATGATTTCAAAGATATTTTTAGTATCCTCGAAAAAAATAGTACTTAACAGGGCCCAAGCGAATACTGTTGGATAAATTCTATTAATTCTTTTTTTATAAAATTGGTCAAATCGTCCTAATGGTTTCAAAAAAATAGTGAATCCCGAGGCAAAGAAAAATAAACTATTACCCATTGTTCCACCCGTTGCAAACGAGCTAATTGGGTATAATATTTCGAAACTAGAGTTGGTAATAAGTATAGCCGCAATACACTTAATTATATCGATACTAATGTTTCTTTCTTTTATCAAAATCGTCTTAAATATTGCAAGTATTTGATTTTTAACATAAAAAGTTGAAAAAAGTCTTGTTTAGCATTGGTGTATAACTTTCTTGTTTCTAGCCAAATAGAACGAATTAAATTTAGGTAATAAAACTGAAATATTTACTAAAGAACTATTCTTAATATTAATTTTATTGTAATTATTTTTTCATAAGGTAGTTAATCACCCATTATTACTTCAAACTTCCTAAATATTCCATTAAATCTCGTAATTCTCTTCTAGATATCATACGACCCATGGCAGGCATTGCGGACATTGAATTTTCTTGTTTAGCAATTCTTCCTAAAGGAATTTCTAATGGTTCTGCTTCAGAAGTTCTTAATAGCATATCATTCGCACGTTTTTCAATCAATACACCCTGTACTTTTTGACCGTCTTTAAGTGTCAGTGTTACTGTACCATAACCTGGCGCGAGTCGTTTACTTGGCTCTATTAAAGCTTCAAGTATTTGTTTTCTATTTAACACATTGGCAATATTATCTAATGCCGGACCAACTTCACCACCTGACCCGTCGACTGCATGGCATCTAACACATTGGGCAGTAGGGTTATTATTAAAAACATTTCTACCAGCCCACCAGCTGCCCCCGTGAAGGGTCTCTTCAAAAGAATCTGCAGAATAGCCAGCTTTTTTGAGTTTATCCAATTGAGCGATTAGGTTAGGGTTGTCGGTCGCATTTACCGATTCCATAAGATCTAATAGTATACCTTGGTCTAATTGATTTTTACTTGCCTTATCAATAAGGCTAGCTAAAATGGTATTGCTATTTTCTACAGGTAAATCACCCAAAACATTCAACATTCGTTGTTGTTCAGAAACAGAACCTTTTTTAAATATAGGTCCGACGATGGCAGGCAACTTTTCTTTAGGAAGATTTAATTGACCTAATAATCCCACAGCAGAAGTCCTCACTTGTTCGTTTGAATCTTGCATGCCTATAATCATGGCAGCTTCCATCTTATCAAAGTTAAGTTGACCTAGAGTATTTAAGACGGATGCTCTTACCTCTGGTGATTTGTTTGTTTTAAATATGTAATACAATTCATCATTATATGTATTTATTCCAATGGCGCTTAGAGTTTTTGAAATACCGATGAGAATTTCAGGTTGTCGGTCTTTTAGTAACGCTGGAATATCTTTCCCTATTTTTTCTTGCAGTAAATTACCTTCTCTAATAATTTCTCCTCTATATCTACCATCCACACGGTCTAAGAGAGAAGGGTTGTTCCAAGTACCTAATGCAGCTAAAGCTTCACCTCTTAAGCTACTAGTTACACTTGTTCTTTTTGCAAAATTAATTAGCATATCTAATTCTTGTTCTCCACCTACTCGTAATGCTGCATTTATGGCTCTTCTTAAAAGAGGTTCTGAGGTATACTTTTCATTATTCAATATTGTAGCTAATGAAGGTAAGGCGCCTTCAATAGAAAGGTCATCATTAATAGCTCTAGCAGTTTCGGTTACGATATATTCATCTGTATCAGACAAAAAGATGGAGATTTTGGGCTCTTGTAATTTTCGTAAAACCAGAACGGCTGCAAGTCTTAGAGCTCTATTTTCACTACTCGCAAGGGCTAAAAGTGGTTCTGCGTTACCGATTCTAGAAAGCGCTAAAACGGCAGCATGTCTAAGGTAAAGGTCTTGGTCATTGTTTGCTTCAATCATTGCTAAAAGAGGTTCAACGGCTTTTTCATATTTTAGTCTACCTAATGCTTGAGCTGCGAAAAATTTAACTCTATCATTTTCATGAGTAGTTAAGGAAATTAAAGTATCGGCTGCTGCCTCATATCTCAAATCACCTAAAACCTTTGCACTTTGAGCTATAATTTCTGGATCGCTATCATTCAATAATTCAAGTAATGGCTTTGCATCATCTTTATCATTGGCAGCAATTTGCCCTATTCCCCAAATGGCATGAATACGCGCAAACTGATTTTCGTCGTTCTTAAGGACATCTTTTAATGCACGGTAGCCCCAAAAGGTTCTCTTGGCCAATTCGAACTGTGCTTTTTGGCGAATTCTCATATCACCGTAACTTAATAGTTTTACTAAATTTTCTGATTTATCATCTTTATAGTTGTGTTTCATTAATCTTTGGGTCTCTAATCGCTCTTGGGCTAGATCGTTAGTTTCTTCTGTTACATCTAACTTCCAGACCCTACCATAATCTTTACTTCCCCAACCATTTACCCAATCGGCCAAGTATAAAGCCCCATCAGGGCCAAAATCAATTCCTGTGGGTAATACGCCCGATAAAATAGATTCATCTGTGTTTAGTTCAAAAGAAGCTCCTTTAGGTTTCAAATCAAAAGACCAAATATGAGAACGGCTAGGGTCGCCAACGAATTCTACCAAAAAGAATTTATCCAACCATTTTTTACCAAGTGCGGTACCAGGGTTATATCTCATTCCTGTAGGACCATTATGAAAATTTTGGATTGGAGGCATAATATAAGCTGCTTGTCCTTCCCAACGAGGAACGAATAGTTTTTCATCCATCCAAACATTATAACCATTATTCTTTGGGTCTGTATATTTTCCATATTGCCAGTTAGCTCTCCAACCAGCATCAGAGCCTTCTACGATATGAACCAGTCTTTCACTTTCACCTTTGTGGTCACCATCATTATCTGATGAAATAATATTACCATACGCATCAAAAACAAATTCATGGGTATTTCGAAGTCCGTGTGCAAATACTTCAAAATTAGAGCCATCAGGATTACTTCTTACGATAACCCCTTCATTTGGGTATTTATGGTTTTCACCATCAACTGTAGTAATATTTGCTCCAATATCGCCGATTCCCCAATAAATTTTTCCATCTGGTCCTTCAATTGCCCCAGACATACCGTGACCGCTAAAGCCAATATGCACTGCAAAACCAGTTGCAATACTCGTTTTTGTATCTAAAATTTTATCACCGTTAGTATCGGTAAGTCGATACATACCCGGACCAATACCTACAAAAACATCTTCATCTCTAACCAAAAGTGCTCCTGCCTGATCATTGATTTCATCGTTAAAATCATTCATTATTTGAGTAGAGATATCGGCTATACCATCTTTATCGGTATCTTCTAACATCCAAACTTCGTCTTGTTCTACTGCAAGGTCATGCCAATCGTGAATGCTATCATTGTTTAAATCAGGAAACCACTCATTCTCTTTACTAAGCTCAGGAGCGAAGGTTTTATGAAGAAAAGCTCTTCTGTCTTCAACAGATTCCAACGCTATGGATTCTGTCATCCAATCTCTATGTCCGCGGATGTCAAATTCTGAATTTTTATTTCTGTTAGATCGGGTTATATAAATGTTACCATCATCATCAATATCCATGGCAATAGGATCTGGTGCTAAAGAGTCTGAGGCCCAAAGGCTCAATTTTAAACCATCAGCTACTTTCGCTGAAATACTTTCCCTAGCAAGTTTTGCCATTTCAAGTAGCTCAGTGCTATCTTGTTGAATGGTTAAAGGAATTTCAATTGGTTTTTTTTGTTCACAGGAAATAGTTAAAAGGCATATGGTAAAAATGCCTAGCAAAAACTTTTGAAATGATGTCATTTTGATTTCAGGTTGATTTAAAGTTTAAATGTAACGATTATTGTAATTAATCAATAATGAAAAACTATTGTAGTTTATTTATTAACATGATATATAAAATATGAATTTTTTTTGATTTTGATAGAATTTAAGTCTTCGAGTAGAAACAGTATGTTAAAACTTCCAGTATATTTGAAAGCATATCAAACATTTAATACTATGAATACAATAAAAACAGCTTTTACTCTTCTTTGCTTTGCTACCCTAAGCATAAACGTTATGGTTGGGCAAGAAGGGCATCCTTTAGAAGGAAAATGGAATTTAACAATTGATCAAGAAGGAGAAGAATTACCATCGTGGCTAGAAATTAGACATTCAGGTACAAATACTCTAATAGGTAGGTTTACTTATGCATTCGGTAGTGCACGACCTGTTGCAGAAATAGAAAAACATGGAGATTTATTCTCATTTAAAATTCCACCACAGTGGGAACCAGGAGCTTCTAATATGGAGTTTGAAGGAAAAATAGTTGGTGACGGACTTGAAGGCACTATGATTTATGTTGATGGTAAAACCTATAAGTGGACGGCTACAAAATCTCCGATTCTACCTTTTTATGACGATGTAAAAGAAGGAAAGACCATAAAGCTTTTTAATGGCAAGAATTTAAATGGATGGAAAATAAAGGAAGGTAATCAATGGGCCGTAATTGATGGTGTATTAACGAGTACTAAATCGGGCGTTAATCTTATTTCTGAAGAGAAGTTTAAAGATTTTAAATTACATGCAGAATTTCGATATCCTGAAGGTAGTAATAGTGGCTTGTATTTAAGAGGTCGCTATGAAGTTCAAATAGCAGATAATATAGGATTGGAAGCTTCTTCTATTTATTTTGGTGGAATTTATGGTTTACTTTCTCCGAGTGAGAATGTGGCTATGAAGGCTGGGGAGTGGCAATCGTTCGATATCACTTTAATTGGTAGGCGAGTAACTATTGTTGCAAATGGTAAGACAATTATTTCAAACCAAAATATCGATGGTATGACAGGTGGTGCTTTGGATAATAACGAAGCCGAAGCTGGACCAATAATGATTCAAGGAGATCATGGCCCTGTAGAATTCAGAAAGTTAGAAATAACACCTTTATCTAAAGGATAAAATACTTTTAAGTGAAAAAAGCCTCCAATTATGGAGGCTTTTTTTTATTCTTATTCATCCCAATTTAATTGGGTGATTAATGCCAAGGCTTTTACTTCTTCATCTTCATGAACGAAAATCTGAATGATATCAGATAAAGGTGCTCCAAAACCTGCCATACGTGCAGACTCACTTTCATCTTTTAGAATAGGTTCAATATTGTTATCCTTTAAGGTAAGTTCCACTCTATGGGCTTCTATACTATTACCGCCAAAAACCTTTTTATATTTTGAATCCATAATTTTTTATTTTATACTCTCGTTCATTTCTTTAATAAATGTATTAAAACTCTTGAAAGTAGAAGTTAATAATTCAATTTGTTCTTGCGCCTCTTTCCAATCTTTTTGTTCAATAGCTTCTCTAACTCCAGGTAGTGTTTTAACGCCATAACCTGTGTAGAAACCAGGAGCATAAATTTGATGTTTAAACCATGGTCTTCTTGGTAGTCCTTTTTCAGATGTTAACATATGTTCAGCTTTCATGAGTTTCTTATTGAGTTCATTTCTCATTTTGCTAGAAAGTGAAGTTGTATTTGTTTTCTCGAATTCGGTTATAGATTCATTTAGTAAAACCAATTCATTTTGTAAAGGAGAAAAGTCGATATAAGGAATCCTATCTTTTTTAGTAGGGCTATTAATTTGTTTTGTTGGATCAGCTGCTAATTGATATGTATTTTTCTCTACCATTGTGTTATGCTTAAGAACATCTTTTCTCATGTTATCCGTTTCATTGATTATTTCAGTTAGGTAATTTGAAACAGTAGAATGCCATTGTGTAAAATTTAACGGTAGCACATCCGCATTTGCCAAACGTAAAGTTATAAGTCCGGCAGTATTTGCTAAAGCTACACCATATGCAAATTCAGGATCTTTGAATCTTTTGTAATGAGGGTATGTATCATAAATAGTATGGTATTCGCCACCACCATTTTCACCGCCAAATCCTAAATTTAACGCTGCGATACCTGCATGTTGTATAAAAGGAGTGTAATCTGATCCCGAGCCTAGTGCGTATAGTTCAAAAGAATCAGCGCCGCCATTAACCATATTCGAAGCAATTTTTCGCTCTTTAACCGATACTTTGGTTTGTGGGTCTATTACAGAACCAGCAACTTCACTTACCATTGCTTGTAATGAATGTGAACCACCAGCACCTAAAAATCCACGACCATTACCATCGGTATTGATATAGGCAACCACTTTTTCTTGTAATTCTTTTTTATGATCTTCTACCCATTCAGTAGATCCGATAAGACCCGGCTCTTCAGCATCCCAAGCACAAAACACTAAAGTTCGTTTTGGTTTCTGTCCTTTTTTTGCAAGTTCGCCGATTGCTCGGGCTTCTTCCATAAGGGCTACCATACCACTAATAGGATCGTTTGCACCATGAACCCATGCATCATGATGATTACCACGCATTACCCATTGGTCTGGAAATTCAGAACCTTTTAATGTGGCAATTACATTATGTGCAGGAACCAGTTTCCAATCGAAAGCAAGTTTCAGGTGTACTTTTGCTGGTCCAGGACCTATGTGATACGTTATAGGTAAACCACCTCGCCATGATTCAGGTGCTACCGTACCATCTAATGCAGATAAAAGAGGTAGCGCATCTTCATATGAAATGGGTAATACAGGAATTTTTGTAATGGTCGGCGCATCTTTTCGATCTAATCTTTTAGCATCTTTAGTAGCTGCATAACCTGGAGTCAAAACATCACCTGGGTAAGTAGGCATATCCATAACAGAACCTCTCTGCACGCCTGTTTTGTTTTTATAAGCACCTTTAGGGTACACATCGCCTTGGCCATAACCATCATCTTCAGGGTCTGAGTAAATAATACAGCCGATAGCTCCTTTTTCAGCAGCTAACTTTGGCTTAATACCTCTCCATGAACCTTGATATTTAGCGATAACAATTTTCCCTTTTACACTTATGCCAAGTTTTTCTAATTCTTCATAATCTTTAGGAATACCATAATTGACAAATACTAATTCGGCCTCTACATCACCATCGGTAGAAAATGCATTGTAGCTCGGCAAAAGTGCATCACCTTGCGCAGTAAATGGGTCTCCTTCTACAGGAACTGCGGTTAATTTTGCAGTATATTTCGTAGGTCCGGTTAGTTCTAAAACCCTTTCCGTAGGATAAGGAAATAAAATTTGATAGGTTTCAATTTTGGTATCATAGCCCCAAGATTCAAACTGACTTTTAATCCATTTAGCATTTTTCTCACCAAATTCAGTACCGACCCAATGAGGCTCTGCAGCCATTTTCTGCATCCACTGATCTAAGTTGGTGGCATTTAATTTTTCTTCAAAACTTTTTTCTAGTTGAAGTTGTTTTTCGGTGTTTTCAGGAGAAAATCCTATAATAGATTTTTGAGAAAAACCTGTGAGACATGTAATTAAGAATAGGGTAGTTAGAATTTGTTTCATAGTGTAAAAATATAGAAGTTGAATTTGATTAAAGTTTAATGGTTCTACCAGTTTTAGAACTTGTTATGGCCGCTTGTAGAATCTCCATAGTAATTATGTTATTCTCTAAAGAATAAACATTGTATGGTTCTAAAATTAACTGTTTATTGATGACAGCGGCAAAAACTGAAAAGGGATCATTATAAGGGTGTTCACGTTCCCCTAAAAGAAATGTTTCTTCAGTATAATCGCTATATCCTTTTGAAAGTCTTAATCGTAATTGAGTAGGGTTGTCAGAAAATATAGCGCCTTTTGTACCATAAAGTTCCATATCTTTTCTGCCTATAGGCCAATTCCAAGAAGGTTCTAATATGGCCATTTCATTATCGTAGGTTAAAATGATGGTAGCATCGTCATCTACCTTAGGGTTATTTTCTGGTTGTAACTGTTGAGTAACGGCAGTAATACTATTTGGTCGTTTACCTTTCATTAACCAAGTCATCAGATTAGCTCCATAACAGCCAAAATCTGTAATGGCACCACCGCCATTTAATATTGGGTCTGATAGCCATTCTAAAAATTCATCAGAAACACCAATTTTTTTTGGGCCTTTATGACCATCTCTAATGATAACTTTTCTTAAATCGCCTATAGTTCCCTTTTCTAATAAATCGTTTGCCTTTACATTGGTCTCATACCATGAAGTTTCATAATTTGTTAACACATGAATTTTATATTTTTTAGCCAATGCTTCAATTTTTTTAGCGTCCTCAAGATTGGTGGCTAAAGGCTTTTCTACCATCACATGTATGCCCTTTGGGGCGCATGACTCCACTACGTTCAAATGTTCCTTTATATTGCCAAAAGCAGCTACAGCATCTGGTTTTACTTTGTTTATCATTTCATCCATAGTATCAAAAACGATTTCCATGGAAAAGCCAAATTCATCAGAAAGTCTTTGCGCTAATTGCTTGTTGGGTTCAACAATACCCACCATTTTAATATCGGATTGAGAATCCCTACTAAGAATCCACCCAACATGACCATGTGTAAGACCGGCAACGCCCAATTTTAATGCACTATCTTGAGCGATACTACTATTTATGGACAGTATTAATATTAGAGTTGCTAAAAATTGTTTCATAAGAAGGTTTTTTAAATTTTAAATGGGATCTTCAATTGTGTTATGTTCTATAAGATTAGTACTTATGGTAAAGTGAAATTTACAGCCTTTTTGTTCTTCAGACTCCACCCATATTTGACCTTG
Source organism: Maribacter orientalis (assembly GCF_900109345.1). Lineage (GTDB taxonomy): Bacteria > Bacteroidota > Bacteroidia > Flavobacteriales > Flavobacteriaceae > Maribacter > Maribacter orientalis. Next base: position 77,619 of record NZ_FNZN01000008.1, on the reverse strand, counting down.
GTGGTGATCGATAATTTTTTTACTACCGTAAAGTCCGATACCTGAGCCTTCAAATTTTGCATGGTTATGTAATTTGTGAAAGGCGTTAAAGATATTGTCTTGTTGATTTTTAGCAATGCCTATGCCATTATCTTCGACACTAAATTGAAAAAAGCTAGGTACTTTTACAGACCGAATTGTAATACGCGGAATTTTATTCGATGATTTAAATTTTAGGGCATTATGAATTAAATTTTGGAATAACATTCTAAGGTCATTGGATTTGCCGATTAAAACTGGCATCTCTTCCACAATTATTTCGGCATTACTTTCTTTTATTTTTTCTGATAAATCGTCGAGTACAACATTAATAACTTCATTGATGTCTATGGTCTCCATTTCACTGGAACCGCCGATTTCCGCATATTTTAATAAGCCTTGAACCAAGTTTGTCAATCTTGCAGAGCTATCATTTAAATGTTTTAAAAAGCTATCAAAATTTGTGTAATCAGCTAATAAATGTTGATATTGTAATTCTTTGGCAATAATATTTATATTATTTAAAGGACTTTTTAAATCGTGTGTTACAATAAAAGTGAATTCCTCAATATGTTTATTCTTTAATTTTAATTCATTATTTAATACCGCCAGTTCCTTATTTTGTTTTTTTAAATCGATCTGTGCTTTTTTAAGATTTATTTCACTTTCTTTCAATGCTTTATTGTTTAGTTCTAAAGCGGTAGTATATGTTCTGGTTTTAGTTTCATCATACATTCGAAATATTAGCGAGAGCCAACCTAAGCAAGCTATAAATACAAGTATTTCATCGTAAGGAATTTCAATAACACCTAATAAAGGTCCGTAAATCTGAATATAAACAGTTGGTATTATAAATGCTAGAATATCATAGGTGATAATGATAATTCTCATTTTCGGATTATTCCGAAACCCTATGAATGCCAAAAATGCCATAGTAGCAAAACCTACTGCCTGACCAAAAAATCCACCAATTAGAAAAATGAGTAACATAAATATCGTCGGCGGATAGAATGTCATGTATAATCTGGTGGCATGATTGTATTTTAATCGATTCAAAAGAAATCCTATTCCAAAGCCCATGGCAATGACCGATGCAATTATTTGTTCTAAACTAGAATAATTGAAGAAAGTGTCAATAAGTACTATAATTGAGCAAATCAAAGAAATAAAGGTTATTGTACCAAAATTTTCTAGTAGTTTGCCTTTTTCAAGGAGTTTACATGTTGGTTTTGTATTGGTTATGGACAAGTTGTTCAAATTATAATATTAGAAGTAATACATCAATCCTCATAAGTTTACCATTTAAGAAAAACTTAACTGCTCGTTCACCAAATTTCTATTTTCAGTTATAAAATATATGGAGGAGGGGAATTTATATTAGCGTCATATTTTACCTAAATATAAGAAAGTAGCCGTTTAAAAAACCAAAAAGGCGCCTTTATTTGGCGCCTTTTTTAAACACAATAGTTTTCTCTAATTTTTTATGAAGTCTACAAAATAGCTAATTACTCATTGGTACTTCTATAACCAATACTTTAGCAGCGCTATTCGTATTTAGGGTAAATGAGTCAGTTTCCCAAATTCCATAACCATCTCGTTTATTTAATACTTGGTCATTCACAACGATTTCACCGTGTAATACAAAAATATATACGCCATTTCCTTCTTTTTTTATGGAATACGAATCCATTTTTCCAGGCTCATATTCTCCTAAATGAAACCATGCATCTTGGTGAATCCAAACGCCATTATCATCTTCATTTGGAGAGAGAATTTGATATAGACTATTTTTGGTTTCTATATTTTTTATAGAAATTTGATCGTAACGAGGGGTTACGTCTCTTTTATTCGGAATTACCCAAATTTGTAGAAATTTAACCAGTTCATTTTTATTCTTGTTATACTCACTATGTGAGACTCCTGTACCAGCGCTCATTACCTGAACATCACCTGATTTTATAACTGTAGAATTCCCCATATCGTCCATATGTTGAAGATCACCTTCTAGTGGTATGGATATTATTTCCATATTACTGTGAGGGTGAGTTCCAAATCCACGGTCTGCAGCAACCATATCATCATTTAATACCCTTAATACCCCAAAATTCATGCGCTCGGGGTTATGATAGTTAGCAAAACTAAAGCTATGATATGAATTTAACCATCCATGATCAGCATGTCCTCTGGTGTCTGATTTATGTAAAATTGTCTTCATTATTATTTTATATTGATTTATAAAGTTAGTCGTTTTTTTGTTCTAAGCTTTACGCTAGTAATACTATGATTTAAAAATTAAATATGGCCTTTTACAGCATTCAAATGATTTTCAATCAAATCATAGCCTGACATAATTTAGTCTCCTAAAATGCGTTATACTGATGAATTTCTCCCATTATTATGAAACTAATAATATCTCTATTTCTTTTGTTTTTTTTATCAAATTTAGTGGCGCAAAATCCACGTGATGCCGCTAAGCATATTGGAGCTGGAGTCGTTATTGGTGTTGCTGGTGGGTATGCTGCAGATAAGATAACTAATGGTCAACGGGTTTGGAAATGGGTAGGTGCAGTGGGAAGTAGTTTTGCTGTTGGAATGGCCAAAGAAACATTATATGATAAACCAAGGGGCAATGAATGGGAGGCGAAAGATGTACTTTATACAACATTAGGAGGAGTGCTTTCTGGTATGGCTTTAGACATATTGACTAGTAACAGTAGAATAAGGAGTGGTAATGGAAAAAAATGTGGTTGCTTGGTAGCTAAATTAGATTTGGACCAAGAATTAGATTTGCCAACTTTTGTTGAAAATGGAACTGGAGATATTACTTCAGAATTACAGGCTACTTATTTTTTAAAGTAGGCTTATAGTAGTCCCTTTGCCTTTATCTCTAAATATTTATTTATTGTGTTAATGGTTAATTCTTCTGGCTTAGTGAGAATAGTTTGTATACCGTATTTCTGTAATTCTTTTTGTATTAATTTTTTATCCAAAGCAAATTTTTCGGCAATGGTTTTATGATAAATGGTTTGTAGGTTTTCGGCATCCGTAGAAATTAATTCTATTAATTCTGAATTTTCAAAAAATATAACTACCAATACATGTTTTTTAGAGAGTGCCAGTAAATAAGGTAGTTGTCTTTTAAGGGCGGAGATGTGCTCAAAATTGGTATAAAAAAGTAAAAGGCTTCGATGGTTTATTTTTCGTTTCACATGAGCATAAAGTAAACCAAAATCAGCATCAGTGTAATCATTACCAATACTGTATAACTTTTCCATTATGGTGTTCAAGTGCGTTATTTTTTGAACTGCCGGAACATAGGTTTCTAAGTTTTTAGAGAAAGCAATTAATCCAGTTTTATCGTTTCTTTTTAAGGCAACATTTGAGAATGCTAAAGTGCTATTTATGGCATAATCCAATAATTTTAGACCATTAAAGGGCATTTTCATAACTCTTCCTGTATCAATAATTGAATAAACAGGTTGCGACTTTTCATCTTGGTATTGATTAACCATTAATTGGTTAGATTTTGCAGTAGCTTTCCAGTTAAGGGTACGAATATCATCACCTTGAACATATTCTTTTATTTGTTCAAATTCTTGGGTATGTCCTATTTTACGTATTTTTTTTAAGCCAATTTGAGACAACCGATTGCTTATGGCCAAAAAATCATATTGTTGCATTTGAATTATAGATGGGTATACAGGAACCATTTGGTCTTTTTGAAAAACAAAGCGCCTTTTGATAATTCGTAGAGGAGATGAGCAGAAAATATTTAGATTTCCAAATACATATTCACCGCGCTCTACTGGTCTTACTTTATAATTAAATTCATTTTTTTGTCCTTTGAAAATAATCGTTTTATATTCAAAATCTCTTTTTTGAAATTGAATCGGTAACTCATCTATAATTGTTAAAAAGGTTTTAAAAGGATAAAAGGTTTCGAATCGAATTTCGATAGAATTAAAATCACTGTTAGATAACTTTTTTGGGAGTTCTCTTTGAGCAGAAATACCTTTTGAGTTTGCAAACAAGAGAAATATATCAAAAATAAAAAAAGCAATTAATAAAAGCAGAAGTACCCAAGAAATAGGATAGATTACTTTGAACCAAAACGATAATATAAAGCTAGCGCAAAGCACAGCTAAGTATATAAAAAAGGTATTATTAATATATAATGATTTTAAAAACTGCATTTACCTAGGTATTTCAACACTTTCCATAATCATTTTCACTACGCTTTCAGTTGTAATCCCTTCCATTTCACGCTCAGGAGTTAAGATTACTCTATGGTTTAAGATAGGGACCATGGCTTTTTTTACATCTTCAGGAGTTACAAAATCACGTCCGTTTAATGCAGCAAAAGCTTTTGCGCTATTTAAGGCAGCAATAGAAGCTCTGGGAGACCCGCCTAAATAAAGATGCGGATGATTTCGTGTTTTATTTATAACCTCTGCGATATATTTAAAGATTTTTTCTTCGACAATAATTTCTTGAATTTGTTTTTTAAATCGAAGTAATTCTTTAGGGGTTAAAACGCCTTTAATTTCTTTTTGTGGCAAATCGCCTTTGCGCTCATGATGCGTTTTTAAAATAAGTATTTCTTCTTCTAGATTAGGATATTCTACTTTAATTTTAAAAATAAAACGGTCAAGTTGAGCTTCTGGTAGGGCATAGGTGCCTTCTTGTTCAATTGGGTTTTGAGTTGCTAAAACCATAAAAGGGGCATCCATAGGGTAGGTTGTACCGTTCATGGTTACCTGCCGTTCTTCCATAGTTTCAAACATGGCTGCTTGTGTTTTGGCAGGAGCTCGATTAATTTCATCAATTAAAATAATGTTAGAAAATATGGGTCCTTTTTTGAATTCGAACTCTGTAGTTTTTGCATTAAAAACTGAGGTTCCAAGAATGTCACTAGGCATTAAGTCTGGTGTAAACTGAATTCTACTAAAATCTGTTTTTAAGGTTTTTGCAAATAATTTAGCCGTAATGGTCTTTGCTATACCAGGTACGCCCTCAATTAGAACATGGCCATCTACCAATAGGGAGACAATTAAAAGTTCAATAAAATTTTCTTGCCCTATAATTACTTTTGAAAGTTCTAATTTTATGTCTGAAACTGCCTTTTGAAGTCCATCTAGAGGTATACGGTTATCAAAATTTAGGTCATCTGTAGCTTGCTCGTTATTTTCCATCCGCTTTAAATTTTTGTATTAGGGTATTCAATTCTATTAATTCGGTATCTGTGATTTGACTTCTATTCTTAAGATGTTTGATGTAAGTAAATAACTTTTTAACAGATTCAAAAGACTGTCCGCTTTTACCCGCAAGACTAGTATAAAAAGTATCGTCAAAAGTTATTGCACTTATAAAGAAATTAGACCGTAGTTGATCTAGAAAATAATTTATTTTGTGTTCACTAATTGCCTTTTGATCACTTTTTTCAAAATACATATCTGAAATTGTGCGAGTAAAAGCCAATGTTTGATTTTTCAAAGGAATTACAACTGGTACTGCCCTTTGCTTTCGCTTGCCTTCAAAAACGATATAAATTAAAATCCCAATAAGAGCGGTATAATAAGCCCATTTTAACTCTTTTGTATTCAAGAATATATACATTGGAGAAGTATAAAAAGACTTTCCACTTTTATAATGGTTATCAATATAAATTGTTGGTGAACCCTCAAAATAGGAAATTAAACCTGTTGTATAATCCTTATTGTTTCCATTTAATAAAAAGTAATTCGTAAATGCTTCGGGGAAGGTTGATAAGACAATTTCACCTTCGCCAAATTTTTGTTTGATAATGTTGATGTTCAGGTCTTTCAATTCATTATTCTCTGATTTTTCAACCTTAAACTTGCCAACGACAACAGTTTGTAAGGTATCTATTTCATTAAAATAAGGTGAATAGGTACCTCTGTCAAAAGTGATACTATCTTGAATTCTTAGGTTTGGGTTCACCAACTCATGGTTTTGAAGTTGACTTACATCAAAACCTCCATATAAATTTCCTGTTTTTAAGTTTAGGGTGTCAAGTAACTTTTTTTCGAAACCTTTTGAAGCTATAAAAAGAATGTTGCCTTTTGAAGTCCATTCTAAGAGCGATTCTAATTCTGTTTTTTCAAAAGCAATTTGATTATTTACAAAAAAATAGGTGCCACTTATGTCTTTATTATTTTGAAGAAATTCAAAAGGAGGAATAGTTATATGTTCAATTTGGCCATCAAATAATTTAGGAATAATTTGATTGAAAATATAAGTGCCGTATGGTATTTTATGAGAAGGCACATACGACTCAAACCAGTTTATTTCTTTTGTTTTATTATACTGAAGCAGCATCAAAGCACCCAAAGAAATTACAGCGATAACAATATAGATAGTTCCTTTCTTATCCATTTTGTAAAATATTTTTTAAGGATAAAAAATTAGCTTCTGCTTTTAGGTATTTGTTTTCATCAATGGGAAAATCACCATACCAGATATATTCATAGAGTCGAGTAATGTTAGCAAAAGGTTTTTTTAGATCTATTTTTTCTATTTCTCTGTAATAATCAGCATTTGTTTTTTGCAACTCCCACACAATAATCTCTTTTTGGTTCATTAGCCTTAGCGTTAAGAGATAATAGTAACGAATGGCTAGCCTGTAATTTTTGTGCTCAAGTGCTTCTTGAATTAGCATTTGAATATCTTCATTTTTAATAATATGTTCCTCTTCTGATAAGGTGACCAGTGATTCCGCTTTCTGATTATAAATTAGAGCTCTTGCATTTACGTTAATGAAAAACTTTATAAGAATAAAAACAAGTATCGCTAATAAAAGATAGGGTAGTATTCTTAAAAGAACATTAAAAATACCTGACGCCTTCTCTACTCCAAAAATCCATTCAAAGAACTGTAATATGAGATTGGATAACCAATTTTTAAAAGACACCCACCAATCTGGGGCGGTACTTTTAACAATCTCATAATTAAAATCTGGATTGTCTCTAAAAACGTCGAGTTCGCTTTGGTCAATCTTTTTTTGAACAAGTTCTAAGGTGTCAAGTTTAACGGTAAGCGTGTCTTTTTGGGCAGCAGATATTGTATAACAACATCCAAATAAAAAAAGTAGCATTAACCTATACAGCATTCTTAAATATCTCGAGATTGACCTAAATTTTCAATGCGTTCGTAAGTTCCAGTGAAATTCTTCTTCTCGTTTAAGTTAAAATAGATAAAAACACCTGCAATTACGCTGATAAGATTTAGTAAGAACTGACCTATCGTACCCACTACGTTAAGTAATATGTATATAGGGTCTTCAAAAATATTCATCATACTTTCTGCATCCATTTCACCAGATAAAATTCCCATTTTCGCCCATTGATAAATCGCTAAGGGTAAGGAGAATGCCCAAGATGCTACTACCACGATGATGCCAATAACAAAAAAAGTAGCAAAGGTTATCCACCATTCATCTTTTACCAATTTAAAACTATACCCATAGGCATCTGAAGCCCCCATTTTATTAAATACTAAAACACTAAAGGCTAACATTAATGGGACATAAAGATAAATACCGGGTATGATACAAATCATCAAGCCAAAAAAAATAGATAGGCCTACCAAAATTCCAAGGCCTATGAAACTCCAAAAGCTAGCATAAACTTCCTTTTTTATGGTTTCAAAATCGGGGGTTCCTTTACCGTTGGCATATGATTTAATATAATGCAGTACCGTAGATTGCGAAATGGTGTAAACTGAAACAATAGAAATCATATACACAAGAGCAATAACGAAAATTAAGGCTATGTTATTTAGTTCAGAGCCAACGCCGGTAAATATTAAACTAAAGGAATTACCCGCATAGAACATGTAAAATACCAATGCCAAAATCATGGCTAATAAGTAGGGGCCTACAATCTTAAAAAACGTTGTAAAAAAAGGTTTGAATTCGCTTCTTAAAAATGCAAATGTATCTGTAAGAATATCACCTAATTCTCGTTGTTTCTTAAATTCTATATAATCAGCTTTCATGTAATTTGATTTTCCTGTTTAGTTGATATGGATATATAACGTAATAAAAAAGAATTAGTACTAAAGATCCTAATATGATTAAAATTGCAAGCCAGTCTGGCATTTCCGTATGGCGGGTAACAAAACCCTCTAAAAAACCTGCAATAACGAAAAAGGGAATGGTACTTACCATAATTTTTAATCCGTTTTTAACCCCTCTTTTAAAAGATTCTAGTCTGGTAAATGTGCCAGGAAAAAGCATGCCGTTGGCCATAACTAATCCAGCACAACCAGCGATAATAATTACCGAAATTTCTATAGTTCCATGAATCCATATAGTTCGAACAGATTCCCATAAAAGTCCCTTTTCATAAAAGAAGTATTGAAAACTACCTAACATTATTCCGTTTTGTAGCATAACCATTAGCGTTCCAATTCCTAACATAATTCCAAAAGCAAAGGCCATTAGTGCTACCCTAATATTATTAATGGTGATTCCCAAAAACATATTAAACTTACCCATTTGTTTGTAAACGGCCATTGGGTCTCCCTTTTCTATGTTGTTCAATGTCATATTAACATAACCATCTCCTAAAATAGAACGTACAAAATCACCTTCATTAGCCGCAGAAAAGGCACCTACAAAGGTGAAAAATGAAAATACTAAAAAAGCAATTAGTAATTCTCTATGATGTTGTGCAAACATGGTTGGAAATTCAGTTTTCCAAAAGCGTAGAATTCTGTTTTTAGGCTCTTTTTTAGACGTGTAAATTTTTTGGTGTGCTTGTGAGGCAATTGAATTTAAATAAAATTCAGTATTGCTTTTAGGGTAAAACGTTTTAGCATAACTTAAATGATCTGTGATTTCAACATACAAATCAGACAAAACATTTGGAGCAATATTCGTTTTGTTATCCAGAGCGCTTTCAAAAGTAGACCATTTATCTTTATTTTGCTTCACAAAAGCAGCCTCGCGCATAAGCTTAGGGTTTATCTCAAAGAAACAAAACTATGGAACAATTTCAAATAGAAACCGCGCAAAATATAAGTATTGATCAAAATACCGCTCATTTAGGAGATCGTATATTGGCCTTTATTATAGATTCGCTCATTATTATAATTTACTATATTTTAATGTTATGGTTTCTTTCCGTAATTGATATTGATTTAGGTGATAAATGGGCAGTTTATATGCTTTTAGGCCTTCCAGCATTTTTATATTATTTGTTATTTGAAACTTTTATGGATGGTAAAACCATTGGTAAGAGTTTTATGAAGATCAGAGTTGTTAAACTAGATGGCACTAAGCCTAGTTTTGCTAATTATTTTGTGAGGTGGATTCTTCGGATTATAGATGTGTCAATAAGCTCTGGTGGTATAGCCGTGTTAACCATTCTTATTCGTGGTAAGGGACAAAGGGTTGGCGATATAGCAGCAGGTACGACCGTAATAAGCGAAAAAAAACGGGTCTTTTTAAAAGATACGTTACTTAGAGAATTACCTTCAGATTATATACCAACATTTTCTCATGTTACCATCTTTAAAGACGGAGAAATGCAAACTATTAAAGAACTTTATGATAGTGCCAAAAGAAACGGTAATCATAATGTTATACTTTCGCTTAGCGACAGAATTAAAAAGGTCCTAGAAATATCTTCAGATTTAAAACCTATTGATTTTGTTGATATCGTTATTAAAGACTATAATTACTTTACCCAAAAGTTATAAGTGATGTTTTATTTTATCATTGATATATTAGGAACCATTGCATTTGCTATATCAGGTGTTTTGGTAGCTATGGATAAAAAGTTAGACGTCTTCGGCGTACTGATAATAGCTTTTGTTACTGCTGTTGGTGGCGGTACTTTGCGTGATTTATTAATAGGTATTAGACCCGTAGGATGGTTAAATACACCAATGCACCTACTTATAATAGTCATTACCGTTTTACTGGCAATAGTATTTGTAAAACAATTAAAATACGTTAGAAAATCGCTATTTCTATTCGATACCATTGGTATTGGTCTTTATACCATGGTGGGTATTGAAAAAGGGTTGGCTGCAGATTTATCACCAGTTATGTGCATAGCCTTAGGTACCATAACAGCGTGTTTTGGTGGAGTAATACGAGATATATTATGCAATGAAATACCAGTAATTTTTAGAAAGGAAATTTATGCTACGGTATGTATTTTAGGCGGATTAGTTTATTTTCTTCTTATTCAATTTCCTATTGATAATACCATACCTTATTCCTTGGCGATTCTAACCATAATTATTATGAGGGTCTTGGCTGTTCGGTTTAAGATCTCATTACCAAATATATATCGCGATAACAATTAATTAGAATACGGCTAATCTTATAAAAAATCATTTTACCAACATCTACTACTCAACAACTTCTGCCTTTTCAATATAAATATTCTGCATGGGCCAATCGCCTTCACCAACAGGCTGATTGTTTATTTTGTCAACCACGTCCATTCCTTCAATGACCCTACCGAAGGGCGTATACTCATCGTCTAGGTGATAAGAACCCGGATCTGTAACTACTATAAAAAACTCAAAGGGTGATGCTAGCATATGCGGGTTATCCATTTCACTACTTGGCATTGAAATAGTTCCTCGGTCGTGTTTATGTCCTTTTCTGGTATCAGGTGGCAGTAGGTATCTACCGATATCAGTTCTTTTCTTTCCGGTTTTTCGATCATCTGAATTTCCTCCTTGAATAATGAAATTCTTAACAACCCTATGAAATTGAGTGAAATCAAAATAGCCTTTTCGGGTTAGGTAAATGAAATTTGCACGGTGATATGGTACATTGTCATATAATTCTACGGTAAAGCTTCCTAAATTTGTAGTGATTTTTACCTTATTCGATTTTAAGGTTTTCTCATAATTGAAAAAGAAGTCTATGGCATTATCCTCGGTAAGTTGAAATTTTTCTACTTCCTCTTGTTGCAATGTTGTGTTTGCTTCAGTTTGTGTCGAATCTATAGTTGCCGTTGGCACAGATATTGTACTTTCAGATTTGTTAGAAGTATCTTTGCAACCTACACTAAGAAGTATAAACGTAATAATAAAATACAAATAGAATTTAAGTGAATTCATGGATTTCAATTTTTTTGAACAACGGATATCAAAAATAAAAGATCTACCGCTTCCGGGGGAGGCTTCGCAATATAAAATGGCACCAGAAGGTCGATTCGAAGAATTTAGAGAAATAAATCTAAAAATTAGAAACCCGAGAAAGGCAGCTGTTATGGCATTGTTTTATCCTACAATTAGTCAAAACACTAATTTATTGCTAATTCTTCGTAAAACCTATAAAGGAGTTCATTCTAATCAAGTAGGGTTTCCTGGTGGTAAAGCTGAAAAATATGATGACGGACTTTTATCTACTGCGTTGCGAGAAACGCATGAAGAAGTAGGAGTGAAGCCAACTGATGTAACGGTGATTAAAGAGATATCAGAAATTTTTATTCCACCTAGTAATTTTATAGTGCAGCCTTTTATTGGCTTGTATAAAAATCCAAAACCATTTGTTAAGCAGGATAATGAGGTTGAATTGATTTTAGAGGTACCCTTATTTGATTTTTTAGACGAAAATAAAATCGTAACAAAAAAATTATCTACCTCATATGCCGTCGATATTGAAGTACCTGCCTTTAAATTAAACGGTTATATTGTTTGGGGAGCCACCGCAATGATGTTAAACGAGATTAAAGAGTTATTAAAGCAGGTGTTATAAGGCATATTTATTTATTTTAGCATTCTATGGGATTATTTAAGACAAACCCTTTCGGGCATAATTTATTTATAAAAAAATGGCTAATTCGTATTCTAGCGGTGTTATCACATCAGCGCTATAAACGTTTCAACACTTTAGAGATAGAAGGGTCAGAAATTATTAGAAACTTACCAGATAGAAATGTACTATTCGTTAGCAACCACCAAACATATTTTGCGGATGTGGTGGCAATGTTTCATGTGTTTAATGCAAGTTTAAGCGGTCGTGAAGATTCTATCAAAAACTTAGGATACATCTGGCAGCCAAAATTGAATATGTACTATGTGGCCGCTGCCGAAACCATGAAGAAAAGTCTTTTGACCAAAATTATGGCGTATGCAGGTTCGGTTAGTGTTGAACGAACTTGGCGGTCAGAAGGACAAGATGTGAAAAGACAGGTTAAAATGAGCGATATTTCTAGCATCGGTAAAGCTTTGAATGATGGTTGGGTAATTACTTTTCCTCAAGGCACTACAACACCTTGGAAACCTTTACGAAAAGGAACAGCGCATATCATTAAAAAATATAAACCTGTAGTTGTACCTGTAGTAATTGATGGTTTTCGGCGTTCTTTTGATAAGAAAGGCCTTCGTATCAAGAAAAAAGGGATACTTCAATCAATGGTTATTAAAGAACCTTTGCATATAGATTATGATAATGAATCTTCGGAATCAATTATAGAAAAATTAGAGTATGCTATTGAACAGCACCCATCTTTTTTAAAGGTGATTTCTAAGCAAGACTTATTGGCATACGAAGAAGAGAATAAGAAACGTAAATGGAAAAAGTCTTAAAATTCCAATTGTCTTAGCTCACTATAATTCTTCTTTAATTTTCTTAGTAAAAGACCGTATAAAAGGAAGTAAATACCTCCCATGAATAAGGTTAGTATTATTCCAAAAATACCTATTGAGAGCATTACAGTTATCTTTAATTTATCTTGGGATATGTTTTTGAGCCCTTCTTTTAATTCAGGAAAAGCTAGGGTAATATTGTCACTCAAATAAACACCTATAATCATTATGATTATAGTTACCATAATCATCGATAATGAAAAAATAACATAGTGTTTAACTGTTCTTCGTGTTTTAATAATTTTACGCATTAGATTTTTAGAATTATCGAGTACTGAAATTTCTTTAAATCTTTGATAAAACTGAAAAATAAAGTAAAATGCAACAGAATACGTTAAAATAGAAAGAATAAAGAGGTATTTGGAAACTCCAATCTTTTTGTAAACCTCCATACCCTCTTGCATCGAAGGTAATAGGTATAATAAATGTGGTAGTGTAAATTCTAAGATACTTATGATTAGAATCCATTTCACAATAGAAGAAGATTTCTTCCATATCATTTTATGAATATCCTCATAGCTCAATTTAGGAATATCAAACTCCTTCTTCTGCCAGTCTCTCTTTAATAATTCCAGTTCATCCGTCATACGCTTATGGATTCAAAATGGTTCTTAATTTTGTTTTAATACGGTTCATTTTCACTCTTGCATTTACTTCTGTTATACCCAAAGTTTCTGAAATTTCGGTATAGTTTTTATCCTCTAGATATAAAAAGACCAAGGCTTTATCGATATCACCTAATTGTTTTACTGCCTTATACATCAATTTTAATTGTACTTCTTCTGTTTCATCATATTCATCCGCTTTTATCTTAAAAATAATTGATTCATAATCAGCGGTGTCAATCCTTCTCTTGTGCTTGCGATACAAGGTAATTGCTGTATTTAAAGCTACCCGATACATCCACGTACTAAATTTTGCATCACCTCTAAATTTGGGGTATGCTTTCCATAATTGGATAGTAATTTCTTGAAACAAATCGTTGTGAGAGTCGCGGTCGTTTGTATATAGCGTACACACTTTATGAACAATATTTTGATTGTTCTGTAGCTCGGTCACAAATTTGTGTTCAAGTTCTTTGTTCACTGTTGGTTGGTTGATCTTATGTGATTAGTCATATAAAAGGTTTATTTGTTACAATAAATCTTTAAATAAATAAAAAAAGTGCTCAAGGAAACCTTGGCACTTTTTTTTTAACTATACTTATTGAATTCTAATTTCTATAATCTAATGCAGGTGCTCTATCACCTAAAAGAGGTATGTATTTAAAATCAGCACCTCTTTGCTCTAGGAATTCAGCCTTTGCCATTTCTATCAATTTTTTATCCTTGAACAGGTCAATAGCTGTTTTGGTCAACGTTTTTGCTGCAACCATCATTCCTTTTCTACCAATAGATGTTCCACCGGCAGCAACTGCTTGCCAGCTATGTGCAGGGGTTCCAGGTACCCATGTTGCAGTTCCAAAACCAACTGTAGGTACAGTGAAACTAACGTCACCAACATCGGTAGAGCCATAAGCTCTAGCTTCCGTTTTATAAGGTTGAACATTTTTTGCAGTATCTAAATCTGCTTTATCCATTCCTAATGACATTGCAATTTTATCCGCAAACACTTTTTCTTCAGCAGTGTATTCAATACCACCTACTTCAGAAAGATTCTCGTGCATCAATTTCTGTAAAGTAAGGTTTGGTAATAGTTCATGCGTACCACCAATCATTTCATAATCCATTGTCGTGCCAGTACCTAAAGCAGCACCCTCAGCTGCTTTCACCATACGGTCGAAAATATCAATAACAACATCACGTTTATTATGGCGAGCATAGTAATATACTTCAGCAAAATCAGGAACCACATTTGGGGCTTTACCGCCATCTGTAATCACATAATGTATTCGAGCTTCTTGAGGAATATGCTCGCGCATCAAATTGACCATCATATCCATAGCTTCCACGCCATCTAAAGCAGAACGGCCTTTTTCAGGAGAACCCGCCGCATGGGCCGATATGCCATGAAATCTAAATTTAGCAGATTTGTTCGCCAATGCTGCACCTGCATTTGCTTCGTTTTCGTCTCCAGGGTGCCAGTGAAGGGCAATATCAACATCATTGAAAAGACCTTCGCGAACCATATATACTTTTCCAGAACCGCCTTCTTCTGCTGGTGTGCCATAAAAACGAATGGTACCTTTAGATTTATTAGCTTCTAACCATTCTTTAGTTGAAATCGCAGCAGCCGTAGATGCTGTGCCAAATAGATGGTGACCACATGCATGTCCGGCCGATTTCCCTGCCGATTCTTTTTCAGCTGTCGCTTTTTGAGAAAGGCCAGGTAGCGCATCAAATTCACCCATAATAGCTATAACAGGACTTCCGCTACCATATTCTGCAATGAAAGCTGTTGGAATGCCCGCAACTCCTTTTTTAATGGTAAAGCCAGCATCTTGTAATGTCCTTTGTAATAAGCCAGAACTTTGCTCTTCTTGGTAGCCCATTTCTGCGAATTCCCATATGTTCTGGGCTATATTTCCATAATCTTCACTTTTTTGCTCTAAATTTTTAAGAATTTCTTTTTCGCTCTTTTGAGCTTGTATTGTAAAAAAGGAAGTACTAAGTACCGCCAATAAAACTAAGGTTTTTTGCATTTTTGTAATTGTTTGTAGTTAGACCTTAAATATACTAAAAACAGAATATTATTTTAAAGTAGAAGTGGATTTGTTTAGTTTTGCATTTAAGTAATACATTATGAACATACCACTTTCGAGCTATCCTAGAATTGTTATTATAGGTGGTGGGTTTGGCGGAGTTTCCTTAGCCAAAAAACTAAGTAAAAAAGAAGTACAAGTCGTGCTTTTAGATAAGAATAATTACCATACTTTTCAACCCTTATTATACCAAGTTTCTACAGGTGGTCTTGAACCAGGTTCTATTGCTTATCCCTTACGAAAGGTTTTAATCGGATATGATAATTTTTATTTTCGTTTAGCTGAGGTCGATAATGTTGACCCGCTTAAAAAGAAAATTAATACAAATATAGGTGACCTTTCATATGATTATTTGGTTGTAGCTACTGGCTCTGAAACCAATTTCTTTGGAAATGAAGAGATTGAAAAAAATGCCATGTCGATGAAGTCTGTACCGCAATCGCTTAATCTTAGAAGTTTAATTCTTGAAAATTTTGAGCAAGCTCTTTTAACCGACGACTATCATGAGCGAGATGCTTTAATGAATTTTGTTATCGTTGGTGGTGGTCCAACAGGAGTTGAGCTTTCTGGTGCATTGGCAGAGATTAAGAAGGGTATTCTGCCTAAAGATTATCCAGATTTAGATACCAGAAGGGCGCAAATTAACATAGTACAAGGTGGTGATTGTCTTTTGCCAGGTTTTAGTGCTCAGGCTTCAAAAAAAGCGGAAGATTTTTTAGAGGAATTGGGAGTTCAAGTTTGGAAAGGAGTTAGGGTAACTGGTTATAATGGTAAAACAGTAACGACAAAAACTGATTTGGTTTTCGAAACTGCTACTGTAGTATGGGCTGCAGGGGTAAAAGGCGCAGGAATTAAAGGTTTGGATGCAGTAGATTTAATAGCAGGTGGTAATAGAATCAATGTTAATGAATTTAATCAAGTTAAAGGCCATCCTGATATTTTTGCCATTGGTGATATTGCTTGTATGGTAACTGAAGATTATCCTCGTGGGCATCCTATGGTTGCACAACCTGCTATACAGCAAGGTAAATTATTAGGGGAGAACTTAGAGCGGTTGCTGACACAGAAATCGATGAAACCATTTGAATATATTGACAAAGGTAGTATGGCGACAATTGGTCGAAATAAAGCTGTTTGTGATATAAAAGGATATCGTTTTCAAGGCGTCTTTGCCTGGTTTGTTTGGATGTTCGTACACTTGTTTTTCCTAATCGGATTTAGAAATAAAATGGTTGTATTCATAAACTGGGTATATAACTATATTAGGTTTGATCGTGAAGCTCGTTTGATTATAAGACCTTTTAGAAGAGACTACAGTCAGTTTAAGGATTAAGGCAATTCATAAAGTATATAATCATTAAGGATTATAGGTCAAAGTGCTTTAATACCTAGAAGTTTGGAGGTTAGTTTTGATAAGTAGTTCTTTTACCGTTATTTTTAGAATACCTACTACAGGAAATCAACATCACTTTAAAAAACTGTGATTTGAAAGTATTGGTGTGTGGTTATTTATTTTTGTTTGTAATTATTGCTATTGGTCAGACTACGGAAGAAACATCTCCAACGAATAGTCTTTCATCATTAACTGGATTATCAATTTCTGGGCATGCATATCCCGTTTCTGCTATTGGTGATGTGCATAAATCGTTCATGGTAAAATATGGAATATCTAAATCTACACAAATTGAACTTCAAGGGTTTTATGATACGTATTTGTTAACAGAAAGCTTTAGAACAAATTTGGTGAGCAAAGTCTTCTTAAATGATAAATTCTATTTATTCTCTGGAATGGAATTGGAAGCTGAAACCGGTAGTTATATCAATGTTCCAGGTCCATATCGGCTTGGTTTTATAGCTGGTACGGGTTATGATATTAGCGAAAATTTTATGATAGAGGTAAAAAGTAATGTTGAGCTGAATAATTCTAGAATTGGTGTTTTTGGTGAAAGTTTAATTGAAATGCCAGCAGTTTAAACTATAGGTAGTTAGATAAGATTTTAATTACTTTTTCTTGGGTGATAGGTATTCATGACCTCTGCCAAATGTGACCGATCCACATGCATATAAATTTCTGTCGTAGTAATACTTTCGTGACCAAGCATTTGCTGAATGGCACGTAAATCGGCACCATTTTCAAGTAAATGAGTGGCAAAGGAATGTCTAAAAGTATGCGGACTTATATTTTTATGCAACCCAATAGTAACCGCTAAATTTTTTACAATGGTGAAAATCATAGCTCTTGTAAGTTGTTTTCCTCGTCGGTTAAGAAAAAGTATATCTTGAAATCCTTCTTGAATATTAACGTGTACTCGTATTTCATTTCTATAAATATTAATATACTTTTTGTTCACGGTGCTAATTGGAACAAAACGTTGTTTATCGCCTTTACCGGTAACTTTAATAAAATCTTCCTCAAAAAATAGGTCAGATATTTTCAAGTCAATAAGTTCAGAAACCCGTAAACCACAACCATACAAAGTTTCAAGCATCGCACGATTGCGTTCCCCTTCATTAGATCCTAAATCAATAGCCTGAATTAATTTATCTATTTCGTTTTCAGAAAGAGTGTCCGGTAATTTTCGCCCTATTTTTGGGGACTCAATTAAATCTAACGGATTGTCTTTTCTAAAATCCTCAAAAATTAGATAGTTGAAAAAACTTTTAAGGCCTGATATGATTCGTGCTTGTGATCTGGGGTTGACCACTTTGGCTATTTCATATATAAATCGCTGAACGATATCTTTTTCTATTTGAATAGGGTTGACAGTGATCGAATGTGAATCTAAGAAAGACATTAGTTTCTCAATATCTCGAGTATAGCTTTGTATAGAATTTTTTGATAACCCACGTTCTAACTTAAGATACATGGTAAAATCTTTAAGAGCATGATGCCAATTCATGGTTTAAAGATAGATATTACATTAATTACAATTAAAGTATACTTGGTATTAAATATTGGTTTTCTGGTATATGAAGATTTATTGTTGGTTTTTATATTTACTCTAATTAATTCCAAATCAATTTTATTAATAGGTGATGGTTTTGGTATAAAGGTAGCTCTTAGACCTGCAGCAGGTCTTGATTATAAAATAAACAATGTTCCTTTAGCTTTTTCTTTCGATTGGAGACCTTTTATTGGTCTTGGGGAGTATTTAGGTAATGAAGTTGGGGCTTTCGCTATAGGTATTAGATATGTAATTGAATAAGTGTTAAAGTCATTTGAATTTAAAAGGGGAACATAGTTCCCCTTTTTTATACGCTTTTGTTGTATACTATTTGCTGTTTCAATTCGTTCTATGTTAATGAAAATTATACCACTAAACATGAAAAAAACCTTGTTATTACTAGTTATGGCCATTTTTACGAGCCAGATTTTCGCTCAAGAAGGGTTTAAGATGGGTATTCAAGCAGGTCTACCTTTTAATGATTTTAATGAGGCACTTAGCGTAGTTGTTGGTGCTGATGTTTCATACATGTATCCTTTAGGTGAAGTAGTAGACATAGGGCCTGCAGTAGGTTTTATCCATGGTTTTGCAGAAACATTTCAATCTAATATTGTACGCGCTGATTTAAAACCAGTTCAGTTTGCCCCTTTATCAGCAGGTATACGTATTTGGACATCAAACGATTTCTCATTCGGTGGTAATGTAGGTTGGGCGTTAGGTGTTAGTGAAGGTAATGATGGGGGTTTGTATTACAGACCTACAATTGCCTATTTAATGAGCTCTAGTGTAGAAATTAATTTTTCCTATACAGGTATTGAATTAGACGAGGCTACTTGGTCTACTTTAACTCTTGGTATAGTGTATAATTTTGAGCCGAAATATAGAACTCGGAGATAAGGTCGAATAGTACATGAAGTAAATGTACTTCTACAATTTCTTATCAATTTGTTAATCAACATTTGTTACTTTTGATACATGAAGATTATCATAATTAATGGTCCCAATTTAAATCTGTTAGGGAAAAGGGAGCCCGATGTATATGGAGCTGAAACATTTGAAGATTACTTTTCAAAACTTCAATTCAAATTTAAAGATGTTGAGTTAGAGTACTTTCAATCTAATATCGAAGGAGAACTAATTTCAAAAATTCAAGAAACAGGTTTTACCTATGACGGTATAGTTTTAAATGCCGCGGCATACACGCATACCTCGGTTGGTATTGGCGATGCGGTAAAGGCAGTAAAGACACCTGTAGTGGAGGTTCATATTTCAAATACCCATAAACGCGAAGAATTTAGGCATGTTTCTTATATTTCTGCTGCTGCAAGTGGAGTTATTCTTGGCTTCGGACTTAAAAGTTACGATTTAGCCATTGAAAGTTTTTTATTATAAATACAAGATACCTTTAACATCTGATTGACTAACTTAATTCGTAAATAGTTGTAAAATCTATAACTATGAAAAGAATTGGTCTCGTACTTTTGAGTATATCTTCATTTATAATTACTTCGTGTAGTGATAAAGAAGATTTAGCTCTCACGCCTATAGTTGATGATTCAATTTCTCTTAGCAATGCTTTTCCTAATTTAACTTTTTCAAAACCATTAGATCTACAGTCCCCGAAAGACGGAACTAATAGAATATTCGTTGCAGAAAAAGGAGGTGTTATAAAGTTTTTTGAAAATATAGACTCTGCAGAGGTGGTTTCTACATTTTTAGATATTTCAAATAAAACAGCTACGGCAAGTGAATTGGGATTATTAGGTTTTGCCTTTCATCCAGATTTCAATATCAATGGTTTTCTTTATGTTACCTATACACCGAGTGAGAGCTTGGCGGTTATTTCTCGCTTTAAAGTATCCGAAACGGATGCTAATTTGGTAGATGAATCAACCGAAACTATTTTATTAGAAATAGCCCAACCCAATACAAACCATAATGGAGGTCAATTGGCTTTTGGTCCTGATGGATATTTATACATAGCTTCAGGTGATGGGGGCGGTGCGGGTGACCCTGACGGGAATGCCCAAAATCTAGAAACACTTTTAGGTAAAATTTTACGGATTGATGTAAACAATCAAGATGTAGGTTTAAATTATGCCATACCTTCTGACAATCCGTTTGTGGAGAATGAAAATGCTAGAGGTGAAATTTATGCGTACGGACTAAGAAATCCATGGCGATTTAGTTTTGACGTTCAAACCAATACGATATGGGCGGCCGATGTAGGTCAAGATGAGTTAGAGGAAATAGACCTTATAGTAAAAGGTGGTAATTATGCGTGGAGTATTCTTGAAGGTACTTCTTGCTACCAAGCAACAGAATGTGATGTAACAGATTTAGTAGCTCCTTTTTATGATTATGGCCATAGCAATAATGATAAATCGGTTACTGGTGGATATGTTTACCGCGGAAATGAATTACCTACTTTAAAAGGGTATTACATCTATGGTGATTTTATTTCAGGTAGAATTTGGGCTTTAGATCAAGCCGGAAATAATAAATTACTATTAGAAACTGGCTTAAGTATATCTTCTTTCGGAATAGATGAAAATAATGAGTTATACCTCTGTAGTTTTGACGGTAAAATTTATAAGCTCACTACGATAGATTAAGATTAATCTACTTTTTCTGACCTTAAATATTTTTCCTCAACATAGAAAGTGGCAAAGGGTAGAAGAGAAGCTGCCCCAAAAATAAGAAATTTCTTGATGCCCCATTTTTTCTGATAGCCAACCAAAATCGTAAGTGCTATAAAAGCAATAAATAGTGCGCCATGAGCATAGCCGACTAATTTATTCGGTCCGGGTATCTCTGCCCAATATTTTAATGGCATAGTTACTCCGAACAACGCCAAATAGGAGATTCCTTCTAAAATTGCCGTTGCTCGAAATAATTTTAACATACTGATGCTTATTGAAAATGGTTTATAAATGAATCACTTCGTCGTATGCCGCTGCAACCGCTTCCATAACTGCCTCACTCATGGTTGGGTGCGGATGAACTGCTTTCAGTACTTCATGGCCTGTAGTTTCTAGTTTACGTCCTAAAACTGCCTCAGCAATCATATCAGTTACACCAGCGCCTATCATATGGCAACCTAACCATTCGCCATATTTTGCATCGAATATAACTTTAACGAACCCATCAGAAGCTCCAGATGCTTTTGCTTTACCGCTTGCAGAGAATGGGAATTTACCAACCTTAATGTCAATACCTTTATCTCTTGCTTGCTTTTCTGTTAATCCAACAGAGGCAATTTCAGGAGAGCAATATGTACAACCAGGTATATTACCATAATCTAAGGGCTCTACATGCATACCTGCTAATTTTTCAACACAAAGAATACCTTCTGCTGAAGCTACATGAGCAAGAGCTTGCCCAGGTGTTACATCACCAATAGCATAATAGCCCGGTATATTTGTTTGGTAAAAATCATTTACCAAAATTTTGTCACGATCAGTAGCAATACCTACATCTTCTAAACCTATATTTTCAATGTTGGTCTTTATACCAACTGCAGATAATACTATATCAGCTTCTAGAACTTGTTCTCCTTTAGCAGTTTTTACGGTTGCTTTAACTCCATCACCAGATGTATCAACAGAAGTAACCTCTGCGGAGGTCATAATTTTAACTCCTGCTTTTTTAAAGCTTCTCTCTAATTGTTTAGAAACATCTTCATCTTCAACAGGCACTATATTCGGTAAATACTCAACTACAGTTACATCAGTACCCATAGAATTATAAAAGTAAGCGAATTCAATGCCGATAGCTCCACTACCTACAACAATCATGCTCTTAGGTTGCTTGTCTAAGGTCATTGCTTCACGGTATCCTATAATTTTCTTGCCATCTTGTGGTAAACTTGGTAATTCACGACTTCGAGCACCAGTTGCAATAATAATATTGTTAGCGCTATATTCTGTAACAGTACCATCTTCAGCCTTAACCGAAACTTTCTTGTCAGTTTTTAGTATACCATAGCCTTTTATTACTTCGATTTTGTTCTTCTTCATCAAGAACTGAACACCTTTGCTCATACCGTCTGCAACACCACGGCTTCTTTTTACAACAGCATCAAAATCTTTGTCAACACCTTCAACCTTTATTCCATAATCATCTGCATGTTTGAGGTATTCAAATACTTGCGCAGATTTTAACAAAGCTTTAGTTGGGATACAGCCCCAATTTAAACAAACGCCTCCAAGACTTTCTTTTTCAATAATAGCGGTCTTAAAACCTAATTGTGAAGCCCTGATAGCGGTTACATATCCTCCTGGACCACTACCTAAAACAATAATGTCGAAACTGCTCATATTTTGTTTTTTTTGATGTTTTAAATGAGGTGCAAAAGTACAAAACCAAATCGAAATTGAGAATAGGATTTTAAAATATGACCTTTAATTTCTTATTGTGATTTTTTAAAAATTCAATTTTCTAATAACGAGGTATCGTAATTACTTAATAAACGATAAAGAGGCCTTTTTGGGCCTCTTTATTTAAGCGTGGATTATTCAGCAGGTACAAATTTTAATGCAACCCCGTTAATGCAATGGCGTAAACCCGTAGGTTCTGGGCCATCTTCAAAAACATGGCCTAAATGTCCGCCACAGGTAGCGCAGTGTTCCTCTGTCCTTACGCCGTAAGTGTTATCAATTTCGTAGCCTACATTACCTTCAATTTCTTGATAAAAACTTGGCCAACCCGTACCAGAATCAAATTTGGTTTGACTTTTAAAAAGGGGAGTAGCACAGGCGGCGCAAACATAAGTACCTTTCTTTTTAATCTTCAATAATTCACTGGAAAATGGGTTTTCCGTGGCAGATTCACGTAGAACGTAGTATTCAGCATCAGTCAATTCTTTTTTCCATTCAGCATTTGTTTTCTGAACTGAAAATTCTTTTGTGTTTTCCACATTTGTATCTGTGGCCATTTCTTTTTCTTGCGATGTACCCTTACAGCTAGCAAAAAGTACTAAAAGCGCTACTCCAATTCTCATTTTCATTTTCAATTTTATTATTCTGTCGTTATTCTTTTATATTCCTTTCAAGTTATTGTATTTACGTAATCTATTAAGTAAAGGTTTTTAAAAAAATATATAGAAATAAAAAAGTCTTTGGGTAAACCTAAAGACTTTAGATGCTGTATACTTAGTTTCTAGACTTAATATAGTTTTATTTTTTGAATATTCTCTTCTTTCACTCCCAAATGTGCCATTACCGAATTAATATCTGAGGTATCTAATTTGCCTGTTGTTGATTTTGCAGGCAAAACCGCAATTCGAAATACTTGATTATCGGTGTCTCCTGCCGGTAAAGTTCTTAAATCAAAATCGGATTCTAAGAAAATATTTACATCAAAGAAAGTATAATCAAAGTTGTATTGTAATAAACCTTGGTCTAGTATTCTTGTTTGCGGCATTAATCTCCAAATATCAACTAAGTCGCCATTACCATCAACGGTTTCATCCCATAACAAATACACCAAAACTACATCAGTCTCAAAAACTTCCACAGTTTGGGGGAATTCATAAAAAATTGAATAATCATTTTCTAGTGTAAAAGAGCCTTCAATATCCATCACTTTTCCCAAGATGTTAATTCCATCCTGCCCATCTGCACCATCAATCCCGTCGAAACCATCATAACCTGGAGGTCCTTGTGGTCCTTCGCATGAAATAAAAAATATAGTAACGAGTGCTCCTAAAAATAAGTTCAGTTTTTTCATAATACTTTTATTATTCAGATTTTATATAATTGTTTTATTGTTATTTCAAAAAGTGTTCCATTTTTGGTAAATCAATATATAAATCGGATATTAACTGCATTAATTTTAACGAAAAACATTCATTGTTGACCATCTTTCTTAGATGATTAGCTTTACTCAAATAATTAAACGATAATATGCCTAACGTAAAAGTTCACTCATTATTTACTGAATTTGATATTAACCTTTTTAAAAGCGGCAAACATTTTCGCCTTTATGAAAAGCTTGGTTCTCACTTAATTGAGATAGATGGTGTAAAAGGTACATATTTTTCAGTTTGGGCACCTAGTGCCAAATCTGTATCTGTTATCGGAAATTTTAATGCTTGGAATGCAGATGAGCATAAGTTAAATGTTCGTTGGGACGCTAGTGGTATATGGGAAGGGTTTATTCCAAATGTAGGAAAGGGAGAAGTTTATAAATATAAGATTCAATCTAATAATAATGATATTTGGACAGAAAAGGCAGATCCTTTTGCAAGATTTTGCGAGCATCCACCTAATACCGCTTCGATAATATGGACCGCTGATCATAAGTGGAATGATAAGGATTGGATGAGCTATAGAAAAGAGAAAAACGGTTTAGATAAGCCTTATTCTGTTTATGAGGTTCATTTAGGCTCTTGGAAAAAGAATGCGGATAATAAGTTTTTAACCTACAAAGAGTTGGCTGAAGATCTTGTTTCTTATGTTAAAGAAATGGGGTATACCCATATAGAGTTTATGCCGATAATGGAGTACCCTTATGATCCATCATGGGGATATCAATTAACAGGTTATTTTGCGCCTACTTCAAGATTTGGAACACCAGAAGAGTTTAAAATGTTGGTAGATACCTTTCATCAAAACGATATTGGAGTGATTTTAGATTGGGTTCCTTCTCATTTTCCCGAAGATGCGCATGGCCTTGGTTTCTTTGATGGTTCGAATTTATATGAGCATCCAGATAGGCGAAAAGGATATCACACAGATTGGAAGAGTTTGATTTTTAATTATGGCAGAAACGAGGTAAGGGCCTTTCTTATTAGTAATGCCCTATTTTGGTTGGATCAATACCATGTAGATGGATTACGTGTAGATGCTGTTGCCTCTATGCTATACCTTGACTATTCTAGGGAAGATGGGGAATGGGAACCAAATATATATGGCAATAACGAAAATTTAGATGCCATATCATTTATACGTGAATTTAATGAAGCGGTATATTCGAATTTTGATGGTGTACAGACAATAGCCGAAGAATCTACTGCATTTTCGGGTGTCACAAAATCGGTAGAACATGGCGGTTTAGGCTTTGGAATGAAATGGATGATGGGTTGGATGCATGATACATTACAGTTTTTTCAAAAAGAAACTATATACAGAAGACATCATCAAAATGATCTTACCTTTAGTATGACCTATGCTTTTACAGAACGTTTTATGCTGCCATTTTCACATGATGAGGTAGTTTATGGTAAGCAATCACTGGTATATAGAATGCCAGGCGATGAATGGCAGCGCTTTGCTAACTTAAGGCTTCTTTTTGGGTACATGTTTACACACCCAGGTACAAAACTTACATTTATGGGGGGTGAGTTTGGGCAAACCTCAGAATGGAATTTTGAACAAAGTTTAGATTGGCATTTGTTACAATATGAAGGTCATGCTGGAATTCAGGATTTTGTTAAAGATTTGAATCATCTGTACAAAAGTTCTCCTGCGATGTATGAAAAGCAATTTAGCCCTGAAGGTTTTCAATGGATAGACTACAGCGATCATGATAATTCAGTTTTAACATATATACGTAAAGGTCATAATGAAGAAAATGATTTAATAGTAGTTTGCAATTTCACACCAATTCCACGTGAAAATTATCGAATAGGCATGCCTAAAAAAGGTAAGATTAAAGAGATTTTAAATAGTGATGATGTTAAATATGGTGGTGGCGGTAATTTGAATAAGGTTATCAAAGTTTCAACTAAGGCCTCTCATGGATACAAAAAATCAATAGAAATTACAATTCCACCTTTAGGTATTATAATTTTAGGGTAGTAATTTTAATCTATACAGTTCACCGTAAACATTTTATGATTACTTTTTGGTGTTTATTTGACATCCATTTAATAACATTTTCATGATAACAAATACAGAGCTTGAATATAAAGGTAATTTATACCCTAACCATATAGTCGAGTTTACACAAGACACCGATAAGTTGTATTTCACAACAGAGAACGGTGTCGTTCTACAAATAACAATTCTTAGAGGTAGTTTAGTTCGTTTTAGATATGCTACAAACTACAATTTCGAGCCGGATTTCTCTTATGCCATTGATCCCGATAGTACAATGGGTTATAGCAAGTTAGATGTTGTAGAGAACAATTCAGAGTATATTATATCTACTGCGAGGTTAAGTATTTTAGTTGATAAGAAAACCCTTAGAACTCAAATTTCAGATATAGAAGGGAATATAATAAATGAAGATGAGCTAGGTTTTCATTGGGAAGAGAACTATGAGTACGGGGGAAATACTGTTAAAATGAGTAAGATTTCTCAAATAGGGGAAAGCTTTTTCGGCATGGGTGATAAAGCCATGCACAGTAATCTTAAAGGTAAAAAAGTAGAGAATTGGGTGACCGACCAATTTGCATTTGCAAAAGAGCAAGATCCATTATATAAGGCGATACCTTTTTATATTGGGTTGAATAAGGGTAAAGCTTATGGTATCTTTTTTGATAATAGTTTTAAAACGAGTTTTGATTTTTCACAAGAACGTAGAAATATTACTAGTTTTTGGGCTGACGGGGGTGAACTAAATTACTATTTTATTTTTGGCCCAGATATGTCGAGGGTTGTTAGTTCTTATTCTAATCTGACCGGTACACCAGAATTGCCACCAATGTGGGCCCTAGGTTTTCATCAATCTAAATGGAGCTATTACCCAGAGAGTAATGTAAAAGAAGTTGCGAGCGAATTTCGAAATCGTAAAATACCTTGTGATGCCATATATCTCGATATAGATTATATGGATGGTTTTAGGTGTTTTACTTGGGACAAGAATCATTTTCCTGATCCAAAGAGAATGATACAGGAACTTGAGCAAGACGGATTTAAAACTGTGATAATGATTGATCCAGGTATAAAGGTGGATCGTGATTATTGGGTATATAATGAAGCCTTAGAAAATGACTATTTCTGTAAAAGGGGTGATGGTCCTTTAATGCATGGTAAGGTATGGCCAGGAGAATGTAATTTCCCTGATTTTACAAATCCTGCAGTACGAGAATGGTGGGCCGAATTGTATAAAGAATTTATGTCTGAATTAGGTGTTCATGCAGTGTGGAACGATATGAACGAGCCAGCTGTAATGGAAGTACCTACTAAAACAGCACCATTGGATACTAGGCATAATTATGATGGTTACCCATGCACGCATAGAAAAGCCCATAATGTTTATGGGATGCAAATGGTTAGGGCAACTTATGAAGGTGTTAAAAAATACGTATATCCAAAAAGGCCTTTTGTGATAACAAGGGCGGCATTTGCAGGTACACAAAGATACGCGTCTACATGGACAGGCGATAATGTTGCCACTTGGGAGCATTTATGGATTGCAAATGTACAAATGCAGCGAATGTGTTTAAGCGGATACTCTTTTGTAGGTTCTGATATTGGTGGATTTGCAGAACAACCAGACGGTGAATTGTTTGTGAGATGGATTCAATTAGGAATTTTTCATCCATTTTGTAGAGTTCATTCAAGTGGGGATCACGGTGACCAAGAACCTTGGTCTTTTGGTGTAGAAATTACAGATATTGTTCGAAAGTTTATAGAATTAAGATATCAACTTTTACCTTATTTGTATACTATGTTTTATAAGTATACCAAAGAAAATAGGCCAATGATTCAGTCATTGGTATATTATGATCAAGAAGATACCCAAACACACTTTAGAACAGATGAATTTATTTTTGGTGAGAAAATATTAGTATGTCCGATACAAGAACCAAATGCTCAAGGACGTAGAATGTATATCCCTAAAGGAGAATGGTATGATTTTTGGACTCACGAGTCGGTAATAGGAGGTAAAGAAAAATGGGTTGCAGCGGGCTTAGATAAATTACCGATTTTTATAAAGGCAGGAGCTATAATTCCTAAATATCCAATTCAACAATATGTAGGTGAAAAGAAAATTGAAGAACTGTTGTTAGAGGTTTATTACAAAATGGGTGTAGAAGCATCAGAAGTATATGAAGATGCGAATAATGGGTATGATTATAAAAAGGGAAGATATGCTTTAAGTAATTATAAATTAACAGGGAAAGAAAATTCGTTGACAATACAATTATTTAAAGATGGAAGTTTTGAAACGGAATATGAAACCATTAAACTTAATCTTCATGGTTTACCCTTTCAAATTGAAAGCGTAATGGTAGATAATGAAGAAATAGAATTAGAGAGCTTAATTCTTAGTGGAGGTAACATTTTACGGATTGACAAAAACTTTACGTCATTACATCTGTCAGGAAAAGAATAACTTTGCATTTTATTACCATTAACTTAAAAACTAAATATGAAAAAAATAGTATTAATAGCCCTAGTATTTGTAGGGGTATCTGCTTGTAAGGTAAATCCATTTACGGGGCAGAAAACTTTGAATTTTTACCCAAATAGTCAAGTGTTTCCTTCTGCATTTGCGCAGTATGACCAATTTTTAACAGAGAATAAGGTTGTCACCGGTACCGCCGATGCTCAAATGATAACTAGAGTAGGACAACGAATTTCCTCTGCCGCAGAACGTTGGTTAACTGCCAATGGTCACCCAGGTTATTTAAAGGACTATAAGTGGGAATATAATTTAGTGAATGATGAAACTGTAAATGCTTGGTGTATGCCAGGTGGTAAAATTGTATTTTATACAGGTATTTTACCAATTACCCAGTCAGAAACAGGTGTGGCTGTAGTAATGGGTCACGAAGTAGCTCATGCATTGGCGGATCATGGAGCGCAAAGAATGAGTGCAGGTACACTTCAACAATTAGGGGCAGTTGCAGGCAACATTGCAATTCAAGATGAGCAGAAACGTAATATATTTAACCAAGCATACGGTATAGGGTCTCAAGTTGGGGTAATGTTACCCTTTAGTAGAGGTCATGAAACGGAAGCGGATCTTATTGGTTTGCAGATTATGGCGATAGCTGGTTATGACCCTTACGAAGCTGCAGAACTTTGGAAGCGAATGAAAGCAAATAGTGGAGGAACAGCACCACCAGTATTTATGAGTACCCATCCATCTAACGATACAAGAATAAATAACCTTACTGCTTGGGCACCAGATGCTGCCGCCGAAGCTGCAAAATTTGGAGTGACCAAATTTAAATAAAACTTAAAGCATTATTGTATATTGAAGCCGTTCAGAAATGAGCGGCTTTTATTTTTATGTATGGGGAAAACACTAATTTTAAAAGGAAGTAAAAAATTATTGAACGCATGGGCCTTTTATGATTGGGCCAATTCGGTATATAGCTTAGTAATTTCATCAGCAGTATTCCCTATATTTTATGGCGCTTTATTTAGGGTTGCAGGAATCCAGAAGGTTATAGTTTTTGGAGGTGAGATAGCAAGAGCACCATTAATTAGTTATGTCACCTCATTAGCATTTGTTTTTATCGCTATAGTAACCCCATTAGTTTCTGGGATAGCAGATTATTTAGGAAACAAAAAAGTGTTCATGAAGTTTTTCTGCTATTTAGGCGGAATTTCATGTATAGGGCTTTATTGGTTTTCCTTGGAAAATATTTACGTAGGATTAGCATGTTATTTCTTTGGATTAGTAGGCTTTTGGGTAAGTTTTGCGATCAATAATTCTTATTTGCCAGATGTTGCGTTTCCAAAACAACAAGACGCGATAAGTGCAAAGGGATTTTCTTTGGGATATGTCGGTAGTGTAATTCTTTTAATATTTAATTTGGCAATGGTCATGAAACCAGACTTCTTTGGTATAACTACTGATGAAGCCGGTGCAGCGGAAATAAAAGCAATGAAATATTCATTCGTGACCGTAGGTATTTGGTGGATACTTTTTGCGCAATATAGTTTTTACTATTTACCACAAGGCTACAAGAAGGAAGGGGAAAGAACCAATATAGTTTTAAACGGATTTAAGGAGCTTAAATTGGTATGGCATCAACTTGGGGAGCAAGTAAAGCTCAAAAGATATCTAGGAGCATTTTTCGTTTATAGCATGGCGGTACAAACCGTAATGTTGATAGCTACATATTTCGGGGAAGAAGAAATAGCATGGGGTACAGACTCGGAACGCACAACCGGGCTTATTGTTAGTATTTTAGTTATACAGTTAGTTGCAATTTTAGGTGCTACCGTTACTGCAAAAGCCTCAGAGAAATATGGTAATATAAAAACATTGATTGTGGTTAATGCACTTTGGGTTTGTATATGTATTTATGCATATTTCGTTATCACACCAATAGATTTTTATATTGCAGCAGGTTGTGTTGGTTTAGTAATGGGGGGTATTCAGGCATTGTCTAGATCAACCTATTCCAAATTTCTGCCACAGACTAAGGATACGACCTCCTTTTTTAGTTTTTATGATGTTGCTGAAAAAATAGGAATCATTATCGGTACTTTACTTTATGGTGTTGTAGCTCAATTGACTGGTAGTATGAGAAGTTCAATTATATTTTTAGGGCTTTTCTTTTTAATTGGGATGTTTTTACTGTTGCGAGTAAAGGAATCAAAAAAACCCCTTTAAAAGGGGCTTTTTTTAATTGATCATTCGTTATTTTGATTTTATAAATTATCCTCTAGAAATATCACCGGAACCAGAAGTTTTAGTGTCTACTTTCTCAGGATTGCCTCTATATGAAATATCGCCTGAGCCAGAAACTCTTGCCTTAATTGATTTTTTGGCAGTTACTTGAATATCTGCAGATCCAGATACAGTGGCACTTACATTGTCTGCTTCAAGATTATATGCTTCAATATCACCACTACCAGAAACAGTGGCGTCAAAATCGGTAGTTTTGCCACTTAAGGTTATGTCACCAGAACCAGACATGCTAGCGGATATCAAATTTGAGTCAATGTCTAAAGTGATATCTCCAGAACCCGACATTGCCGTGCTAAATTTATCAGATTTAATTTTTGTTTTGCCAACGATGTCTCCCGAGCCAGACATAGAGACTGAGCTTATTGATTCAACCGGAACTGTTATTCGTATTTCAGATTTCCAATTGCTGCTTTTGAGGTTAACACCCTTTTCCGTTTTAATGACCAATTTCCCATCTTTAACCTCCGTGATAATATACTCCAAAAGGTTTTCTTCGCCCTGTAGCGTAATTTCACCTTCGTTTCCAGAAACTAAATCTACATCGAACCAACCTGATACTGCAATTCCGTCATAATCTCCAGTACTTCTTTCTATGGTAACATTGTTTCCATTTCCTTTAATGGTTTTTCCCCATTGAGCAGAACAGGATAGGGTGATTAAACCTGTTAATAGTAATACGCTTAAATTTTTCATGTTTTTCGTTTTAATTTGATTGATTATTTTTTAGTAAAACTTATTCCGCCGTAATCACTTGATATTGTTACTTTGTTTCCACTTGCTTTAGAGCCATAAAAACCTTCATAGTGTTTATCGGAAGATTTTTCTGTACTGATATTAATGGTGAAATCATCTTTTCCAATCACACCTGCATAACTTGTTGAAATATCAAAATCAAAATGGTAGTCATTATTGTAACCAATTTTAATTCCTGTATAATCTGTTCTAATATTTACATTGCCTGCATCAGCAGCGAGTTCATCTATTCTTATTGATCCATAATCTGCAACAATAGAAACATCACCATGAACAACACCTAGTTTAACTGTTATATAATCGCCATTACCGTCAATACTTTTCAATTCTTTTATATCCATGTTACCGTAGTCACTGGTATATTCCAAATTTTCCATTATACCAATATTAGCATTTGTATAGTCGGCATTTATGCTAAGATTACCTGCTTTTTCTATAGTGAAGCCAGAATAATCTGCTCTAATTTCGCCACTATTAATATATTCAATGGTAGACTTAGAAGTATAGTCAAAATTTAAACTATTATTTCTACCTCTTAGTTCTCCTATCTCGAGTCTGCCATAGTCACAATTTATTTTGGCATGACCATCGATTCTATCTAAAATGATATTACCATAGTCGTTATTTAAATCTACATTATTTTTAACAGGAACCTTAATGGTGTAATTGATTTGCATGTTAACATTATTGTTATTGCCCCAACTCCATCCCCAGCCATTACTATTTTTTTTAAAAATAGTTTCAGCCGAAACCCTATCGTTACTTGCTTCAAAATCAACTGATATTTCATCTAATTTTTTTTGAACTTTTTCTTCATTGTTGCCGTTGGTCTTTATATGTACCTCTATTACAACACGGTTCTCGTTCCAAGACGTAATATTTAGATTTCCATAAGAATTGCTAACTTTTAAAAGTGCGTTAGAACTTACGTTAAATTCTTTTTTTATGGTTTTTTCTTTGGTGTGTTTGCCGTCAAAACTTTTATCATGAGCATTGACAACTGTAGTAAAGGCGAAAACCAGTAACCAGGTATATTTAAATAGTATAGTTCGCATCATTTGTATTTTTTATGTTTTTAATATTCTCTATTTGTGTCATTACTTCATTTAGAAGTTCTATTCTAGTTTGAAAATTTGTAATCATCGCACTTAGTATTAATTTACTATTACCGCCATTTAAAAGGTCTTGTTCCATTTCGCTGTAATTCGTTTCAAGTTTTTTCAATTGAATCATAGCATCGTTAATAATTCTTTCATTCTCAGGAGATTTCTCAGAATTTAATTCTTTGACTTGTTCTTCAATTAAACTGGTGAAATAAAATTGGGTTTTAGAAGCTTCCGGAGAAATTTGTGCAACCTTTTCCTTAATACTACTTGAGGTATTGAATTGTGCTATACCTATTGATAACAGAATAGCTATGGTGGCGGCTATGGATAATATACGTAGCCAAGATTGCTTCTTTTCAGGCGCAATGGATGCAACTCCTTTAGATTTGTTCAATATATCCAAGAAGCGTTGTTGATGACCATTGGCTGGTTCCGCGAAATCCAAATCGTTCTGTAGCTTATCAAAAAGCACTTGTAAATTATCTTTCTTCATTAGACTGCGAGTATTAATTTTTTTCTAAGACTTTCTTTTGCTCGTGAAACTGTAGTTCTACAATTTGCGTAGCTTATATTCATTATTTCACTTATTTCTTCATAATCAAACCCTTCTATTAAATGTAAGGTCAAAGAAATTCTGTAATTGTCTTTCAAATCTTTCATGGTTTCCATCACTTTTTGAGCCTTTAGTTCTGTAAACACATGGTCAGATGCAATTCCGTCATTATCTTCGACCTTGTACAATACATCATCTAAAGCAACTTCATTCTTTTTTTGTTGCTTTCTGTATTGATGAATGCTGTTATTGATTACAATGCGTTTCAGCCAAGATCCAAAAGTTACTTCCCCTTTAAACGTATGCAGTTTTGTAAAAGCGCTTAAAAACGATTCTTGCATAATGTCTTCTGCTTGGGCAGTGTCTTTTACGATTCTTAATGCTGTATTGAACATGGCCTTGTAATACCTATTGTACACTTCTAGCTGTGCACTTTGTTTACCGGCCATGCAACATTGCAAAAGCTCATCAATATGTTCTCTTTGTTGGCTCAAAAAGTGATTGGTTTATGTAATGATGTATCAATTTACTATTTGTTACAGTTCCATGAATTAATTCTTGAAGTTTTCTATCTAAGTTGGTGGTTATAATTTTAACAGTAATTGTTTCGGTTGGCACAAGAATTGAATTAGTCCTTATAATATGGAGCATAAATAGTAGTGGTTTACATGTATTTATTAGCTTCACAGCATTATTGTATTAATTATAAAAATAAAATTCTGTTGGTTTAATGACAGAATGACCGATATATAAGTATGAAAGATTCTAAATTTTCAAATTTTGACAATATGTCCTTACAGGGGATCGATCAGGATTCTGAGTTAATACCATTATTGACCCCTGAAGATGAAGAGCAGATGAATGGTGAGACATTACCAGAGACATTGCCTATTTTACCTCTACGTAATACAGTATTGTTTCCAGGGGTAGTCATACCTATAACCGCTGGAAGAGATAAGAGCATCCGATTAATTAAAGATGCTAATAATGGTTCTAAAGTAATAGGCGTTGTATCACAGAAGGATGAAGAAACTGAAAATCCTGATGTCCAAGATATAAATACCTTGGGTACGGTTGCGAGAATATTGCGTGTTCTTCAAATGCCAGATGGTAATACTACAGTTATTATTCAAGGTAAAAAACGATTCGAGATTGCTGAAGTTTTAACGAAGAAACCTTATATAACGGCTACTGTAAGAGAAACTAAAGAAATAAGACCAAAGAAAAATGATAAGGAGTTTATAGCAATAATAGAATCTATAAAGGAATTGGCGTTAAAGATAATTAGGGATAATCCGAATATTCCTAGTGAAGCTTCATTTGCTATAAAAAACATTCAAAGCGATTCTTTCCTTATAAATTTTGTATCCTCTAATCTGAATTTGGATGTAAAGGCTAAACAAGAATTATTGGAGATTGGAAGCTTACAAAAAAGAGCATTGGCAACATTAAAATATATGAATGTTGAGATGCAGAAATTGGAGCTTAAAAACGATATACAGTCGAAAGTTAGAAATGACTTAGATCAACAACAACGTGAATATTTTTTACACCAGCAGATGAAAACCATTCAAGAAGAATTGGGTGGAGTTTCCTATGATGAGGAGTTGGAGGAGATGAAAATCAGGGCCAAAAAGAAAAAATGGGGAAAAAAGGTAAAAGAACATTTTACTAAAGAGTTGTCTAAAATGCAACGTATGAATCCGCAAGTAGCTGAGTATTCCATACAACGCAACTATTTGGATCTGATATTGGATTTGCCATGGAATGAATACTCCAAAGATAAATTTGATTTGAAACGTGCCCAACGTATTTTGGATCGTGATCATTATGGGCTTGAAGATGTAAAACGCCGTATTATTGAATATTTGGCAGTTTTAAAATTAAGGAAAGACATGAAGTCGCCAATTTTATGTCTGTATGGTCCACCGGGTGTTGGTAAAACTTCATTAGGTAAATCTGTAGCAGAGGCATTAGGAAGGGAATATGTAAGAATGTCACTTGGCGGGCTTCGTGATGAAGCTGAGATTAGAGGGCATCGCAAAACTTACATTGGTGCCATGCCGGGTAGAATTATTCAAAGTCTTAAGAAAGCGGGTACGTCCAATCCAGTTTTTATTTTGGACGAAATAGACAAATTGTCGAACAGTAATCAGGGAGATCCATCATCTGCAATGTTGGAGGTCTTAGATCCAGAACAGAACAGCGATTTTCATGATAACTTTTTGGAAATGGGATATGACTTATCCAAGGTTATGTTTGTCGCAACTGCCAATAATCTGGGTGATATTCAACCTGCGCTAAGGGACCGTATGGAAATCATACATGTTAGTGGTTATACCATTGAGGAAAAGGTAGAAATAGCCAAAAAACACTTGTTGCCAAAACAATTGACAGAACACGGTTTAAACGCAAGCCATTTGAAAATCGGAAAACCCCAGTTAGAGAGAATAGTTGAAGGATATACTCGAGAATCTGGAGTACGTTCTTTAGAGAAGCAAATTGCTAAAATGGTTCGCTATGCGGCGAAATCTATTGCAATTGAAGAAGAATACGACATTAAAGTTAGTAATGAAGATATTATAAAAGTATTAGGTGCACCCAAAATGGAGCGTGATAAATATGAGAATAATGAAGTTGCAGGTGTTGTTACTGGTTTAGCATGGACAAGTGTTGGCGGGGATATTCTATTTATAGAGTCTATACTTTCAAAAGGTAAAGGGGCAATGACTATTACTGGTAATCTTGGTAAGGTAATGAAGGAGTCTGCAACTATTGCGATGGAGTATATTAAATCGAATGCAGATAGGTTTGGTATTGATCCAGAAATCTTTGAAAAGTACAATGTACATATTCATGTTCCTGAAGGTGCAACACCCAAAGATGGCCCAAGTGCAGGAATTACAATGTTGACATCATTAGTATCATTGTTCACCCAAAAGCGAATCAAGAAGAGTTTGGCCATGACAGGTGAAATTACTTTGCGAGGAAAAGTATTACCTGTGGGTGGAATTAAAGAGAAGATTCTTGCAGCTAAAAGAGCACGTATAAAAGAAATCATTCTATGTGCAGATAATGAACGAGATATTAAAGAAATAAAAGAATCTTATTTAAAAGGATTGACATTTCATTACGTAAAAGAAATGTCTGAAGTAATTGATATTGCGCTAACGGACGAAAAAGTAAAAAACGCAAAAGAGCTTTAGCCATCCTTTTATTTATACTTTTGGAATAATGAAAAAGATCACCATAGCTATTGATGGATATTCTTCCACAGGTAAGAGTACTTTGGCCAAGCAATTGGCGCAAAAGTTACATTATATATATGTAGACACAGGTGCTATGTACCGTGCAGTAACCTTATATGCTATGAGAGTAGGTTTTATTAGGAATGGCAAAATTGATAAGAATCCTTTATTTGAGTCTTTGGATACTATTGATTTGAAATTTGTTTTTAATGCTGATTTAGGATATGCTGAAATGTATTTGAATGGAGAAAATGTTGAGAAGGAAATTAGAACAATGCCCGTTTCAAAGAATGTAAGTCAGATTGCAGAGCTAGAATTAGTTCGGAAAAAGCTGGTGGCCATGCAACAGATAATGGGAGCTGATAAGGCTGTGGTTATGGATGGTAGAGATATTGGTACCGTTGTATTTCCTGATGCTGAGCTCAAAATTTTTATGACAGCTTCTCCAGAGAAAAGAGCGGTTAGGCGTTATAAAGAATTGTTAGATAGAGGAGAAGACGTGAAATATGATGATATTTTAGAGAATGTTCAAAAGCGAGATTATATTGATAGTAATCGAGTAATTTCACCTTTAAAAAAGGCAGAAGATGCTATTGAATTCGATAATAGCGATTTGGGCTTAGAAGATCAGTTTCAAAGAATTTATGAGCATGCGCTTCGCATTATAAATAAGTAAGTATAAAAAAAGGGGTTAGCATTGCTAACCCCTTTTTACTTCAATATAATTTCTATTTGTTCGGTATGACCAAAACTTGATCAGGATGAATTACATCCGGGTTTTTCAAAATATTAGTATTGGCCTCAAAAATTGCTTTATATTTCATAGCGTCACCATAATAGTGTTTTGCTATTTTACTTAAAGACTCACCACTTTGTACTACATGTCTGTGATATACTGAATCATCTTCAACTGTAATATTTGCTTTTATATCAGTTGGACTTTCTCCACCGAGTTGCTTAATTTTATCCCAAATCAGGTCTTTTTCATAAGGAGTTTTTGCTTGTCCTTTTACTTTTAGAACATCGCCTTCAACGGTTACATTACCGTCCTTAATACCTAATTGCTCACCAAGATCTAAAACACCTTGGTACTTCGCTTTAACACTCATAATTCTACTTTTTAATGGTTAATTTAATGTTTCCAATATACGCATATTTATAATATTTTTTTTTAAAATCGTTCCATAATCGATTAATGAATGAAACATAAGAGGTTGTCTTGTCTATTTTAAATAAAATGATTATTTTTGCACACCTTTTTTGCAAGGAAGTCAAGAGAAAAAGGAATAAAAAAAATCAATATAACTACTTTCATAGTCGTTGCCTAAGTCTTGATAAGGTTATGGAATACAAATTAATAATCAGCAAATGGCTGAAGAAAAAACAAACGCAGAGGTAGCTGAAACTACGGAAGCAACACAACAAGCTGCTGTACAAACTCCACAGCAAGATCCACAAGAATTTTTAGAGAATTTCAATTGGGAAAAATACGAACAAGGAATTGAGCGTGTTGATGATTCTAAATTGAAAGAATTTGAAAAATTAGTGGCTGAAAATTTCGTTGACACTGCAGATGCAGAAGTGGTTGAGGGAAAGGTAGTTTATATTACAGATAGAGAAGCTATTATTGATATCAACGCAAAATCTGAAGGTGTTATTTCGTTAAACGAATTTCGTTATAACCCAGG
The DNA here is from genome assembly GCF_900109345.1 of Maribacter orientalis. Classification (GTDB taxonomy): domain Bacteria; phylum Bacteroidota; class Bacteroidia; order Flavobacteriales; family Flavobacteriaceae; genus Maribacter; species Maribacter orientalis. Next base: position 39,365 of record NZ_FNZN01000008.1, on the reverse strand, counting down.
TTTAAAAGTTGGTGACAAGGTAGAGGTCTTGATTGATATCCGTGAGGATAAAAGTGGTCAATTAGTATTGTCTCACAGAAAAGCAAGAACTATTATGGCTTGGGATCGTGTTAACGCGGCTCATGACAAAGAAGAAATCGTTAGTGGTTTTGTTAAATGCAGAACTAAAGGTGGTATGATCGTTGATGTTTTTGGAATTGAGGCATTCTTACCAGGTTCACAAATCGATGTAAAGCCTATTCGTGATTACGATCAGTATGTAAACAAAACAATGGAATTCAAAGTTGTGAAAATCAACCACGAATTTAAAAACGTTGTTGTTTCTCATAAAGCGCTTATTGAAGCGGATATTGAAGAGCAGAAAAAAGAAATCATAAGCCAACTTGAAAAAGGACAAGTATTAGAAGGTGTTGTTAAAAACATTACTTCTTACGGTGTCTTTATTGATCTTGGTGGTGTTGATGGTTTAGTTCACATTACTGACCTTTCTTGGAGTAGAATCAATCACCCGAACGAGGTTGTTGAGCTAGATCAAAAATTAAATGTTGTAATTCTTGATTTTGATGAAAACAAATCTAGAATTCAATTAGGTCTTAAGCAATTAGAGAAGCATCCTTGGGAAGCTTTAAGTGATGAGATTAAAATTGGAGACAAAGTAAAAGGTAAAGTAGTCGTTATAGCTGATTACGGTGCATTTATCGAAGTTGTTGAAGGTGTTGAAGGTCTTATTCACGTATCTGAAATGTCATGGTCTACACATTTACGTTCCGCTCAGGATTTCGTAAAAGTAGGTGATGAGGTTGAAGCTATTGTATTGACATTGGATCGTGAAGATCGTAAAATGTCTCTTGGTATCAAGCAATTGACTCCAGATCCTTGGACTGATATTACCACTAAATACCCTGTAGGTTCTAAACATAAAGGTATCGTAAGAAACTTTACAAACTTTGGTGTTTTCGTTGAACTAGAAGAAGGTATTGACGGTTTAATTTATATCTCTGATCTTTCATGGACTAAGAAAATCAAACATCCATCTGAATTTACTAATGTAGGTGATACTTTAGAGGTTGAGGTGTTAGAATTAGATGTTGATGGTCGTAAGTTGAGCTTAGGTCATAAACAGACTACTGAAAACCCTTGGGATAAATACGAAACTGAGTTTGCGTTAGGTACTGTTCATAAAGCAACAATATCTGATGTCGTTGATAAAGGTGCAACAATTGAATTTAACGAGGATATTACTGCATTTATACCACAACGTCACTTAGAAAAAGAAGATGGTAAAAAACTAGGTAAAGGCGATGAAGCAGAATTCAAGATTATTGAGTTCAATAAAGACTTCAAACGTGTAGTAGCTAGTCATACTGCTATTTTCCGTGAAGAAGAGCAACGTAATGTGAAAGCAGCTGTCAAAAGACAAGCGGCTAGCGCAGATGAGGCTAAGCCTACTTTAGGTGATGCTAACGATGCTTTACAAGCGTTGAAGGATAAAATGGAAGCTGCTGATTCTAAAAAGAAGAAGTAATTTCATAATATAAATCCTGAAAAAGGATTATAAGTAAAAGCCCGGATACAAATCCGGGCTTTTTTTTTAAATTTTTATCATTCCATCCATTTTTTATTGACAATCAAGAGAAGGTGATTATATTTAAAACATATAGTTTTTTTCTTTTAATAAAATTTAGAACATAAATATTCTTGATTCTATGCTGATTTTGCTTTAATTATTTTTTTTGCTAGCACTTTCTTTAATGCCATAATTCTATAATTGATTTTCAAATAGAATTATCTATTTTTGTTTAGCTAAATGCACGGATACCTATTATGAGTCAAAAAGTTTTACTCTCTTCAAAAGAAATCAATATTATCCTGCATCGATTGGCTTGTCAGCTTCTTGAAAACCATTTAACATTTGAAAACACAGTACTTATAGGTATTCAACCTAGAGGTAAATTTTTGGCAGAGCGGTTAACGAAGATTTTAAAGGAAGAGTATAAGGTAAAACATATCGACTTAGGTTTTTTAGATATTACCTTTTATCGCGATGATTTTAGAAGAGGGGATAAAACTCTTGAAGCGACCAAAACCAATATAGATTTTTTGGTTGAGGATAAAAATGTAGTACTAATTGACGATGTACTTTATACTGGTAGAAGTATTAATGCTGCTTTAACTGCTCTGCAGTCATTTGGTAGACCTAAAGATGTTGAGTTATTATGCTTAATTGACCGAAGGTTTAGTAGACATTTACCTATTCAGCCCAACTATAGAGGTCGCCAGGTAGATGCTATTAATGACGAAAAGGTAAAGGTAATGTGGAAAGAAAATGATGGAGAAGATATCATATATTTAGTAAATAGATAAGAAAATGAGCGAACTGAGTGTCAAACACTTACTAGGAATCAAATATCTAAAGGAAGCTGATATTCAACTTATTTTTGAGACAGCCGATCATTTTAAAGAAGTTATTAATCGGTCAATTAAAAAGGTTCCTTCACTTCGCGATATTACTATAGCTAACATTTTTTTTGAGAATAGTACTAGAACAAAGTTATCATTTGAACTTGCTGAGAAGAGATTGTCAGCAGATGTGCTAAATTTTTCTGCAAGTCAATCTTCGGTAACGAAAGGGGAAACACTAATTGATACCGTTAACAATATTCTATCTATGAAAGTAGATATGGTAGTAATGCGACATCCCAATCCTGGAGCCGGTATATTTCTATCAAAACATGTTAAAGCTTCCATTGTAAATGCTGGTGATGGTGCACATGAGCATCCAACTCAAGCCTTATTGGATTCATATTCAATTCGAGAAAAATTAGGAGATGTTGCTGGTAAAAATGTAGTTATCGTGGGTGATATTCTTCATTCTAGAGTTGCACTTTCAAATATTTTCGCCTTGAAGTTACAAGGAGCAAATGTTAAAGTGTGTGGTCCTAAAACCCTATTGCCGAAGTATATAGATTCTTTAGGTGTAGGTGTAGAAACTAATTTAAGAAAAGCCCTGGAGTGGTGCGACGTAGCTAATATGTTACGCATACAGAACGAGAGGCTCGATATCAGCTATTTTCCAACAACACGAGAGTATACTCAACAGTTTGGAGTAAACAAAAAATTGCTGGATAGTCTAGATAAAGAAATTGTAATTATGCACCCAGGCCCAATTAATAGGGGTGTGGAAATTACTAGTGATGTTGCAGATTCAAAACAATCCATAATTTTGAATCAAGTTGAAAATGGTGTGGCCATTCGAATGGCGGTTATATATTTATTGGCATCTAAAATAAAGTGATATGATTTTTAATACAGAAGAATCGTTGATTGTAATCTCTCAGGAGAAAATTTCTATTGAATTGTTTTTGGAAAATTTAGAAAAGGAGTATGCTAAATTGAAGAATGATAATTTGGTCTTAGATTTATTAGGCTTTTCAAAACTGTCTCCATATAATGTTATTTCGTTCTTAGAATTAGCTAAAAGGCATAAAAAAAACGGGAAATCATTTGTTATAGTTTCCGACAAAGTTTCATATGACGATGTTCCAGATGAAATTAATATAGTTCCTTCTATACAAGAAGCAAGAGATATTGTTGAAATGGAAGAAATAGAACGTGATTTAGGATTGTAATATAACTAGCTTAAATATTTAATAGAATTTATTATCATACTGATTTATGCGCCTTACCATACTAGGCTGTTACGCGGCAACTCCAAGAACCTTAACTAACCCAACGGCCCAAGTATTAGAAATTAATAATCATATTATTCTTATCGATTGTGGTGAAGGTACTCAAGTAGAGTTGCGAAGGCGTAAAGTAAAATTTTCAAGAATAAATTATATTTTTATTTCCCACCTTCACGGAGATCATTTTTTCGGACTACCAGGGTTAATATCAACCATGCGCTTGTTAGGGCGGGAAAAAGAATTACATGTTTACGGGCCAAAAGGAATTAAAGAAGTGATAACCCTTCTTTTGAAATTAGGAGATTCTTGGACCAATTATCCTTTATTATTTCATGAACTAATAAGTAAAGAACCAGAACTAGTATTTGAGGACAAAAAAATTTCTGTAACTACTATTCCTTTAAATCATCGAATTTATACAAATGGTTTTTTGTTCAAGGAGAAAGAGGGTAAAAGAAAACTGAATATTGATGCTGCTCAGAACTACGGAATTGATAAAGCCTATTATCAGAATATTAAAAATGGAAAGGATATTACTTTAGATAACGGTGAAACGATACGGAACAAAGAATTGACTTTTGATCCTCCTAAACCAAAATCATATGCATTTTGTAGTGATACGGTATATGACACCAATTTATCAGAACAATTAAAAGGAGTAGATGTTCTTTATCATGAATCTACTTTTTTAGAATCAGAATCAGAATTGGCTACGAAAACAAAACATTCTACTGCATTACAAGCTGCTAAAACAGCTAAAGCTGCAAATGTAAAAACCTTAGTGTTAGGGCATTATTCTACTCGCTATAAATCTATTGAGCTTTTCAAGGAAGAAGCCACCACTATTTTTTCTAACGTTTTGCTTGCTGACGATGGTCGTGCATTTGATTTTTAGTGCTTTTTAATCTGATTTAATGGAACATATTTTCCTTTCTTTTTAGAACTTTGTTTATCTTGTTTTTAACGTGAAAATGATGCAGAAAGATTTAAGTAATTATAGAAAATCGTACGAGAAAAGTGCTTTGATGGAAGATAGTATTTCTGACAATCCTCTACAGCTCTTTCAAACTTGGTTTTATGAAGTTGAAAAGTCGGATAGTGTTGATGAACCTAATGCTATGACAGTTTCCACAGTGGGTCTAGATGGTTTTCCGAAAAGTAGAGTGGTACTTCTTAAAAAATATACTCACGAAGGTTTTATTTTTTATACAAATTATAATAGTGAGAAGGGTTTGGCAATTGCAGAAAATCCTAAAATATGTATTTCCTTTTTTTGGTCGAATTTAGAGCGACAAATTATTATAAAAGGTACAGCAGAGAAATTAGCCAAAAACCTTTCTGATGGCTATTTCGAATCACGCCCAGACGGTAGCAAATTGGGAGCATTGGTGTCTGACCAAAGTTCTGTAATTGAGAGTAGAACAGTATTAGAATCTAAACTAGCTCAGCTAGAGAAGGAATATAGAGGTAAGGAGATAGAACGACCAAATCATTGGGGTGGTTACCTTGTTAGACCCGTGTCTATAGAGTTTTGGCAAGGAAGACCTAATAGGTTGCATGATCGAATACGGTATACGTTAACAGATGATTTTGATTGGAAAATGGAGCGTTTGGCACCTTAATTTTATAAAGTCTATATGAAGAATTTATTTTTAATGCGCCATGGTAAATCCTCTTGGGAACTAAATGTTAGTGATCAAGATAGAGCTTTGTTGCAGAGAGGCATTACTGATGCCCAATTAGTAGCTACCGAATTTGCTAGTAAAAATTTGAAAATAGATTATGTATTTTCAAGTCCTGCAAATAGAGCATTTCATACGAGTATGATTTTTTTAAGGACATTAAACTATCCATTGAAACGCTTTTCTGTGGATTCAGATTTATATGATTTTTCAGGCGATAAGGTTGTCGATTTTATAAAGAGCTTAGATGATTCTTTAGATAATGCCCTCATTTTTGGGCATAATCATGCTTTCACATATATTGCGAACGCATTAGGAAACAAGCATATTGACAATGTACCTACTAGTGGTTTCGTGCAATTACAGTTTAAAGAAAATTCATGGTCCAGTATTACACAGGGCTCAACAATACTAACCATTTTTCCAAAGGAATTAAAAGCATGGTAAAAAATAATAACCAGTACGTAAATAGAGAAATTAGTTGGCTTTGGTTCAACGAACGCGTATTGCAAGAAAGCGCTGATAAGAACGTACCGTTAATTGAAAGACTTCGTTTTTTAGGGATTTTCTCTAATAATTTAGATGAATTCTTTAAAGTTCGATATGCTACTGTAAAACGTATTGTTGAAGCCGGTCGAAATGGTAAGAGTGTTTTAGGTGGAGAGAAAGCTAAAGATTTACTAGAGGAAATCACAAATATTGTAATTGAGCAACAAACAAAGAGTTTAGCTATTCTTAAGAAAATAGAGCATGAACTAGAGGGCAAGAATATTTTTATTTTAAAGGAAACTGAATTAAACGATAGTCAGAAAGAATTTGCGAAAGATTATTTCTTAAATGAGGTAAGTCCGCAGCTAATGACAATAATCCTAAATGAGCTTACTCGTTTTCCAACCTTAAAAGATACCGCAGCCTATTTAGCAGTTAAAATGGTTATTAAAAGTGACCATAGCAAAAAGGAAAAACGATATGCATTAATTGAAATTCCTAAAGGTATTGATCGTTTTGTAGTGTTGCCAGATGAAGGTGATAAAAGTTTTATAATCATTCTAGATGATTTAATAAGATATTGTTTAGATAACATTTTTACTATGTTCGAGTATGAATCGATTTCGGCTCATATGATCAAGATTACAAGAGATGCAGAGCTTGACATGGATAATGATTTAAGTAAGAGTTTTATCGAGAAGATATCTTCGAGTGTAGAGCACCGAAAAATTGGTGATCCAGTTCGTTTTGTGTATGATAAAAGTATAGGTAGAGATACCTTGGCTTTTCTTAAGGAAAAAATGAACATCGAAGATACCGATAGTGTTATACCTGGCGGTAGGTATCATAATCGTAGAGATTACATGGGCTTTCCTAGTCTTGGCAGAAAAGATTTATTATATGATAAAATAACCCCCTTACCAGTAAAAGGTCTTAGTGTAGAAGGTAGTATATTAGAAAGTATTGCAAAAAAAGATTACATGCAATATACCCCTTACCATACCTTCACTTATATATTAAAGTTTTTACGAGAAGCAGCTCTTGACCCTAAAGTACGTACCATCAAAATAACGGTATATAGACTAGCAAGTAATTCTCAAGTGGCAGCATCACTGATTAATGCGGTTAAGAATGGTAAACAAGTTACCGTACAGATAGAGCTCCAAGCTCGGTTTGATGAACAGGCGAATATTGAGTATGCAGAACAACTTCAAGCAGAAGGTGTTAAGTTAATTTTTGGTGTACCTGGTCTTAAGGTACACAGTAAAATTTGTTTGATAGAAAGAGAAGAAGGTCATGAAATAAAACGCTACGGATTCATTAGCACAGGCAACTTCAATGAATCTACAGCAAGAATTTATACGGATTATACTTTATTTACAGCATATGATCCAATTTTAAAGGAGTTGAACAAGGTGTTCGACTTTTTTGAAACTACATATAAAATAAATAAATACAAACATCTTATCGTTTCACCGCATTATACCAAGAATGCATTTATGAAATTAATAGATGTAGAGATAGCAAATGCCATTTTAGGGAAAGAAGCTTATATTAAGATAAAGATGAACAGTTTCACATCGTATAAGATGGTTGATAAACTTTATGAAGCGAGCAGAGCAGGGGTGAAGATCCAGTTGATCATAAGAGGGATATGTTGCTTAGTTCCAGGAATTAAGGGCATGAGCGAAAACATTGAAGCGATAAGCATTGTAGACAAATTTTTGGAGCATACTAGGTTATTTGCGTTCGCTAATGGGGGCAATCCTAAAATATATATATCCTCTGCAGATTGGATGACTCGAAATTTAGATTATAGGGTCGAAGTAGGATGTCCTATCTATGATGAGGATATTAAAAAAGAATTAATGGATACCTTCGAAATATGCTGGAAAGATAATATGAAGGCTCGTGTTTTTAATGAAAAACAAGATAATGCTTACAGAAAAACTACTGTGCCTAGAATAAGGTCACAATTTGCCACTTATGAATATTATGCAAAAGATGTAAAGAAAAAATAACTTAGCTATTACCCGTGGATTGACTCTTTTTTACTAAGGTCTTTCATGATTTTAGCTTCATATTCCAACAGGTTATTCCATTTTTCGTTGACTTCTTCTAGTTCTCCATATTTACGGGCGAATTTTAAAAACATGGTATAATGGCCGGCTTCACTAATCATTAATTTATGATAGAAGTCGGCTAATTTTTTATCTTCCAATTCTTCAGATAAAAGTCTAAAACGCTCACAGCTACGAGCTTCTATAAGTGCGGCATATAACAACCTATGAACTAGTTGAGTGGTTCGGCTACCTCCTTTTGGGAAGAACTTCAATAGTTCAACTACATATTCATCTTTCCTATCTCTACCTAAGGTATTACCCCTTTTTAAAATAAGGTCATGCACCATTTTAAAGTGGCCCATTTCTTCCCTAGACAAAGCGACCATTTCTTCTATTAATTCGGTATATTCTGGAAAAGATACAATTAGTGATATTGCAGTACTTGCAGCTTTTTGCTCACAATACGCATGATCAGTTAATATTTCATCAATATTCTTTTCTACAATATTTACCCATCTTGGGTCAGTAGGAAGTTTTAAGCCTAACATAATAATCTTTTATTCAAAATTAGAAAGATTTTATAGACTTCACCAATTATTAACAACCAGCTTTGACAACTAACTAATTAATAATAATTATTTTTGAAGTAAAGTCAATCTTAGATCATAAAATGAACAATCAAGAACAAATTCAAAATATCCTACTCAAATATGGAGCTCCAGAAAGTGTGGCTTGGTTAAGAGATAAAATCAGTAAGATGGCAGAAAACAAATCTTCTAAAGATTTGTTTATGACCTACAGTCTCTTGAATATGAAATTTGATTCTTTGAAGCCTATTTCGTTTGAAAATGTAGTTGATGATTGTTCCATCTATTTCAAGGCTCATAGGGCAAATTTGCTTCAAGTAGCAAGAATATATCTTTTGTCCGAAATTCTTGGACAAGATGAAGAATTCTATACACCTAAGGTTGCCAATATTATTCAAGTGGCCGATACTGGTGAGCTAGAAACTTTTTTAAAATATTTAGTTTTATTACCTAACCCTGAGGCATATAAGCAAACTGCTGTTGAAGCCCTACGTACTAATATTGCAATTATTTTTGATGCCATATCGTTAAATAATCCTTATCCTGCAAGATATTTTAATGATCAACAGTGGAATCAAATGTATTTAAAGGCGGCATTTATGGAGCGTAATCTTACACTAATAGAATCTGTAGATGAACGAGCCAATGCAGACTTAACGAGAATTATTTCAGATTATGCCCATGAACGATGGGCGGCATCAAGAAAAATAGATCCTGTTTTTTGGAGGCCCGTATCAAAGTTTCTTAACGAAGAACTTTTGAAGGATATGAATAGGCTACTGACTAGTGAAGATTCAATTGAAAATAAAGCAGGTGCATTGTGTTGTTATCACTCAGGTAATGAAAAAGCAAATGCCCTTTTGAATAGCTTCCCAGAATTACGACACAAGATTGCTGATGGGCAAATAAATTGGAATACGCTTAAACAATAATAGTATGGATGAAAAAATGATGATTATTGACCCGCATGTACACATGTCGTCAAGAACAACAGATGATTATGAAGCAATGGCTGCTGCGGGTGTAGTGGCTATTATAGAGCCTTCTTTTTGGTTAGGCCAACCTAGAACCCAGGTAGGTTCTTTTCAAGATTATTACAGTAGCCTTGTTGGTTGGGAGCCATTTAGAGCTAGTCAATTCGGCATTAAACATTATTGTACAATCGGTCTTAATTCAAAAGAGGCAAATAATGAAGCACTTGCAGAACAAGTAATTGAATTATTGCCTTTGTATGTTCATAAAGAGAATGTTGTTGCCATTGGGGAGATAGGATATGACGATCAAACGCCAGCTGAAGACAAGTTCTTTAGAATACAATTGGAAATGGCTAAAGCGTTAGATATGACCGTACAAGTTCACACGCCGCACCGCGATAAGAGAGCAGGTACGATTAAAAGCATGGAGGTTTGTTTGGAGCATGGTTTAGATCCAGCTAATGTAATTATTGATCATAACAATGAAGAAACCGTAAAGGATGTTCTTGATCGTGGTTTCATTGCAGCATTTACAATTTACCCTAAAACAAAAATGGGTAATGAACGTATGGTAGAGGTTGTTAGAAAATTTGGTAGCTCAAATATCATAGTTGATAGTTCTGCAGACTGGGGTGTAAGTGATCCATTGGCAGTTCCTAAAACTGCTTCTTTAATGTTGAAAAGAGGTATTTCTATGGAAGATGTTAGAAAGACTTGCTACCAAAACGCTTTAGATGCATTTAGTAAGAATGGTAAGATGAAAGAGGCGCATTGGTTACAGCCAGATAGTATAAATCAATCACAGCTATTTAATGATAATAGTGTTTTAAGAGGGCAGACTCCAAGAATCGACGAGGATCAAATTACTTAAAATGAAAGAAAAGTTAATGGGTTTTGCTCGTTTGGCAAGACCCGCAAATTTGCCAACTGCTGCTTCAGATATTTTGGCTGGCGTTGCAATTACTCTTTTTCTTGAGAATATTGAGGTTATTAGTTTTTTAAGGGAAAATTCGATTAGTGTAGTATTATTGGTTTTTTCATCAATAGCCTTATACGCTGGCGGAGTTGTATTTAATGATGTCTTTGATGCAGAGTTGGATGCTATTGAACGTCCAGAAAGAGCTATACCAAGTGGTTTGGTTCCCAAACGTGAAGCGGTATATTTTGGAATCATTTTGATGGTGCTAGGAATTAGCTTGGCATTTAATTGTAATTGGTTAGCAGGTATAATTTCCATTATACTAACTATAACGATTTTGACTTATGACGCTTATTTTAAACAATTCGCATTTTCGGGGCCTTTGAATATGGGCATCTGCAGGGGTTTGAATCTTCTTTTAGGAATGTCGATAGTCTCAGAACTTTCAAATTGGTATATAGCACTTGTGCCTGTAATCTACATTTTTGCAATTACATTAATTAGCAGGGGAGAAGTACATGGTGACAATAAAAAACATATTGTTTGGGCTAGTGTTTTATATGCAATAGTTATCACAACAATTACGTTTATAGTAATGCAACAGACAGATAAAATTTTATTGTTAACTCCATTTTTACTTTTGTTTGGCTTTTTAATTTTTTCACCCTTGTTTAAAGCCTACAAAGATAATTCGCCGAAAAATATAAAGAAGGCTGTTATTTCTGGTGTATTATCACTTGTGGTTATGAACGCGTGTTGGGTAGCTGGCTTTTCTAGTTGGTACTTAGCATTGGCAGTACTTTTGTTATTACCCTTATCTATACTGTTGTCTAAATTATTTGCCGTAACCTAAATTTATATGCAATTACAACCTATAAAACAATCATTTAAAGTTCAATATGATTATCAATTGTATTTTACTTCTGGGCTTTTTGCTTTAGAGAATCCGCTATTCGCAAAATTAATTTCCGACTATAAAGAATTCGAACCAGTAAAACTACTGTTTGTTTTAGATGATGGTGTAAAAAATCATCATCCGAAATTAATTCATCAAATAAAGTCATATTGTGATAGCAATAAGGATAACTTAAAGTATACAGATACTATAGTAGTTCAGGGCGGTGAGCAAGTTAAAAATAGTGATACGGCTATTGAAACTGTTTTGAAAGCCATAAATGAGAATAAAATTTGTAGACATTCATTTGTTGTGGTCATTGGTGGTGGTGCAGTAATTGATATGGTTGGTTATGCTGCCGCTATTGCACATAGAGGGGTTAAGTTAATACGAATTCCAACGACGGTTTTATCACAAAATGATTCAGCAGTTGGGGTCAAGAATAGTGTTAATGCGTTTAAGAAAAAGAATTTCTTAGGAACTTTTGCTCCTCCATATGCTATAATTAACGATAGTGATTTCTTAGAAACGTTAGAGCAACGCGATTGGATTTCTGGTATTTCAGAAGCGATTAAAGTAGCCTTGATAAAGGATGAAGAGTTTTTTCAATATATAGCGAATCATGCCAGTGCCTTGAAGAATAGGGAAATGGAGCCAATGCAATATGTGATTTATAAGTGTGCGGAAATGCATATGCACCATATCGCTCAAGGTGGAGACCCTTTCGAGTCAGGTTCTTCTAGACCTTTAGATTTTGGCCATTGGGCAGCCCATAAAATGGAGTTCATGACTAATTATGAATTAAGACATGGTGAAGCGGTAGCGAAAGGTATTGCTCTTGATGTAACCTATGCTCAATTAATTGGTTTAATTACAGAAAGCGATTTGCATCATATATTAAATGTAATGGTTGAAATTGGTTTTGATCTTTCGCTTCCTGTAAACACTAGTAGTGAAATTGAGACTTTAATGAATGGAATAGAGGAGTTTAGAGAGCATTTGGGTGGTCAATTGACAATTACCCTTATTTCTGGACTAGGAGTCAAACATGACGTACATACAATTGATATGAAGGTTATGGCTGAGGCTATTGGTAAGTTGAATCATCAATTTGCGTTAAACTAAAGTCGATGCAATTAAAAGAGAAGTTACACTTAACATATTGTACCAATATTCATCCTGGTCAAGATTGGAAAAGTACGTTCGAAAGTATTCAAAAACACGTTCCGGGTATAAAAAAAGAGGTCTCATCGAATCAGTCTTTTGGTCTTGGTCTTCGCTTGTCCAATAAAGCAAGCGAAGAATTGGAACAAGGCTCAAATATGTCCGATTTTAAATGCTGGTTGGCAGATAATAATCTTTATGTGTTTACCATGAACGGATTTCCTTATGGAAATTTTCATGATGAACGAGTTAAAGATATGGTGCATGCGCCAGATTGGACTACTAATGATAGGCTTACATATACCAAACGTTTATTTCAGCAACTTTCAGAATTGTTGCCAAAAGGATTAAATGGCGGTATTTCAACATCCCCTATAACATATAAACATTGGCATAAAACAGAAGAGGAAGTTAAAAAAGCATTTGAAGTAGGTGCAAAGCATATGCTTCAAGTTGCTGAACATTTGTTTGAATTAGAGAATACTACCGGAAAATACATGCATTTGGATATTGAACCGGAACCAGATGGGCTTTTAGAGAATAGTGATGAGGTTTTACATTTTTTTTCAAAATACTTAGTGCCATTAGGAATTAATTTTTTTGAGAGTAGATTGGGCTTGGGTGCTTTAGAAGCTGAAGCACTTATCAAAAAATATATAACCGTTTGTTATGATATTTGCCATTTTTCACTGGCCTTTGAAGAACCTAATGATACGTTTGTAAAGTTTAAAGAGCAAAATATTCGAGTAGGTAAAATTCAAGTTAGCGCAGCATTGAAGATTGTATTCAAAGGTAAAGATGATGAACTTATATGGAACGAGCTGTCTAAATTTAATGAACCAACATATCTACATCAGGTTACTGAAAAGATAAACGGAGTGGTTAAAACGTTTAGTGATTTACCTATAGTTTTAGAGGGTAAGGCAGCTCGTCAAGAACTTCGCGCTCATTATCATGTACCCATTTTTTTAGAAAAGTATGGGGCTTTATTTTCTACCCAAGACCATATTTTAAAAACGATTAAGTATATAAAATCAAATCCTGTCTCTGAACACTTAGAGATTGAAACATATACGTGGGATGTGCTTCCAGCAGATTTAAAACAAGATTTATCTGTATCTATTATCCGCGAAATTGAATGGTTAAAATCACGCTTGTAATATGAAAAAGACAGTTGTTATTAATGTTGTGGGGTTGACCAAACGATTAATAGGAGAGCATACTCCGTTTATAAAATCATTTTTAGAGAAAGGCAAAACGTCATATATAGAGCCTATTTTGCCAGCTGTCACATGTGCTGTTCAGTCTACTTATGTAACAGGTAAGTGGCCTTCAGAACATGGTATTGTTGGTAATGGGTGGTATTTTAAAGATGAATGCGAAGTTAAATTTTGGCGGCAATCTAACAAATTGGTGCAACAGCCAAAACTTTGGGATGATTTAAAAGAGAAACATCCGAATTTTACGTGTGCAAATCATTTTTGGTGGTACAATATGTATTCTAATGTTGATTACAGTATTACCCCAAGACCAAACTATTTAGCCGATGGAAGAAAGATTCCTGATGTCTATTCGTATCCTGCCAATTTACGAGACGAAATGCAAGATGCCTTAGGTACTTTTCCATTATTTGAATTTTGGGGTCCTAAAACAACCATAAATTCTTCAAAATGGATTGCAGATGCTGCACTTTTGACTGATAAAAAACATAATCCGGATCTTACGCTTATTTATTTACCGCATTTAGATTATAATTTGCAACGGTATGGTCTTGATTTTACCATTATTTCTAAAGATCTGTTAGAGATAGATAATGTTGTAAAAGGTTTGGTAAACCATTATGAAGCTTTAGATGCTCGGATAATACTGCTTTCTGAATACGGAATTACAAATGTAAATAAGCCTATTCATCTGAATAGAATATTACGAAAAGAAGGGTATATCGCCATACGGGAAGAACGTGGTCTAGAGCTTTTAGATGCTGGTGAAAGTGATGCTTTTGCAGTAGCAGACCATCAAATCGCTCATATATATTGCAAAGATTCCGGTACTATTAAAAAACTTGTAAGGTTGCTTAAACCTATTGAAGGTGTGGAAAAAGTACTTTTTGGTGAAGACTTGAAAAAGCACCATATTAACCATGAGAGATGTGGTGATATTGTGGTGATGGCTGATAAAGATTCTTGGTTCACATATTATTTCTGGTTAGACGATGCCAAAGCGCCTGATTATGCTAGAATGGTAGACATACATAAGAAACCGGGTTATGATCCTGTTGAAATGTTGACTGACCCAAAAGATAAATTAGTGATGGCTAAGGTGGTTGGTAAGCTGTTGAAGAAGAAACTTGGCTTTAGAACAGTGATGAATATAATTCCTATTGATGCCTCATTAATAAAAGGCTCGCATGGTCGTTTGACAGAGGATAAGGAGGATTATCCTATTTTTATTAGCAACTATACAGATGCGATTAATGAGAACACGATTACTGCTATTCAGGTACGTGATCTTATTGAAGATCACTTGTTAAACTAAATTCTAATGAATCTATTATTTAAGATACTGGGGTACTTATTTGCCATTCTTTTTACCGTGGGTGCGGCTTTGCAATACAATGATCCAGATTCTTTATATTGGATTATTATCTACGGAATTGCCGCTAC
Source organism: Maribacter orientalis (assembly GCF_900109345.1). Lineage (GTDB taxonomy): Bacteria > Bacteroidota > Bacteroidia > Flavobacteriales > Flavobacteriaceae > Maribacter > Maribacter orientalis. The sequence continues at coordinate 24,243 of NZ_FNZN01000008.1, read as the reverse complement.
TATTTCTTTCTTGTTTGCATTAAACAAAATAGGATATATACTTCCTTTAGTGCTAGGAGTTCTAGCTTTAATTGGGTTTTTATATCTATACCCTTCAGACTTTCAAGGATTTGATTTAAATGATGGGGATATAGAAATAGTGGAATTGGGCAGGGAAGCATTCGGTCTATTGATAATTTCAATAGTGATGCTCGTCTTTGGTTTTCGTATAAAAAGAAAGTTATAAATCTAAATCGAATTCTGTTCTAAGCAAATCGATTACTGGATTTTTCTCTCTAAGTTTTTCATATTTTTCTTCGGGGGTAAAAGCAAATTTTTTGGCAGTTGCTTCATTTACGCTAATATCTAATTGAATAAAATGATTGTTCAGTTTAGCGCGTAAATACTCCATAAGCTCAAACTGTTCGCGCTCAATTTCCTTTTTCATAGTTCCGTTAGGAAGCTCAATATGAATCTTAAAATCTTCTTTTAACTTAGGAATGTCGGTATTTAAGTTCGAAGCTAGAATTTTTTGTCCTTTTTGGTCTATGCTTTCAACAAATTCGGCCCAATGTTTACGTAATTCTTCTTGTGTGAAAGCGTCTTTTGGTAAGTTGTTTTCGTCAATAACAACTTCGATTTTGTTTAGCTCATGCTGTTTTTTCGCATTAAGACTTGAAATGGATAGACCTGAAACACGTTTATGGGGTAAATTTATTTTAATTTTATTCTGTGCAGGTTCTTCGGTGATTTCTTTTGTTTTTTCTACAACCAGAGGAATTTCTTCAGTCTTAGTTTTATTTACAGAAGATTCAATGACTGGAGTTGAGACGGGTTTAGAAATTTCTGAACTCGTTTTCTCAATAGGTGTAGGGCTCTGAATAGCAGTTTTTGCTGCCGGTTCTTTTTGTAATGGTTTCGGTAACTGCTTGTAAAAGGAAGCGGGGGCAATAAAATCTATGGTTTTATTATGAAGCGCTACTGATTCAGGATTTTTTTTTTCTCCATCAAAATCGATAGAGGCAAGTTTCATAAGAGTTAGTTCAACTAACAAGCGTTGATTTTTACTTGTTTTGTATTTTAAATCACAGTCATTAGCAATTTCCAGACCTTGAAGTAAAAAGGAAGGAGACGTTCTTTTACTTTGGTCTCTATATAATTGTTGAGCCGCTTCACCTACTTCTAGTAAAATTATAGTGTCTGGATGTTGGCATACCATTAAATCCCTAAAATGCGAGGCAAGTCCAGATATGAAATGGTGTCCGTCAAACCCCAGCGATAAAGTCTTATTGAAAAGCAAAAGCAAATTTGGAATATTATGTTCCAGTATTAAATCTGTAGCTTCAAAATATGTATCATAATCTAGAACATTAAGATTTTCGGTAACTGCTTTTCGTGTAAGTTCAGCACCAGAAAAGCTAACTACTCTATCGAAAATAGATAAAGCATCTCGCATTGCTCCATCGGCCTTTTGGGCTATAATGTGTAAAGCATCTTCTTCAGCGTTAATACCTTGATTTTCTGCTATATACTTTAGATATTCAGCAGCGTCTTTAACGGTAATTCTCTTGAAATCAAATATTTGACATCTAGAAAGTATGGTTGGTATTATCTTATGCTTTTCTGTAGTAGCAAGAATAAAAATGGCATGTTTAGGTGGTTCTTCTAATGTTTTAAGAAAAGCGTTAAATGCAGATTGAGATAGCATATGTACCTCATCTATTATGTAAACTTTGTATTTACCTACTTGTGGTGGTATACGTACTTGATCTATAAGATTTCGTATGTCGTCAACAGAGTTATTTGATGCGGCATCCAATTCAAAAATATTGAATGCAAAATCTTCATCTTCACGTTCGGTACCATCAGAATTTATCTGTTTTGCCAAAATACGGGCACAAGTAGTTTTACCAACACCTCTTGGGCCGCAGAAAAGTAGTGCTTGTGCCAAATGATTTTGGTCAATTGCATTTTGTAGCGTATTGGTTATCGCTTGTTGTCCCACAACATCCTTAAAGGTCTGTGGTCTATACTTACGTGCCGATACGATAAATGGTTCCAAAATACTACTACGTTTTAAGCTTTTACAAATATAAATATAGCAGTGAATTCTAAAGTGAATTAAGAATAGAGATCATCCTTAGTTATCAACAATTATAGTACTTTTGCGCAAAGCAGGCCACCTTATCGCGGATTCTCTCGAAGCTTCGAGTAGAAAACGAGGAAAGTCCGGACACCATAGTGCAGTATAGCGGGTAACGCCCGTCCGCTGAAAAGTGAGGACAAGTGCAACAGAAAGCAAGTACAGTTCGGCTGTAGTGAAATCAGGTAAACTCTATACGGTGAAACGTCATGTAAATCGGTGTTTAAGGGCTGCACGCTCAAGCCGAAGGGTAGGCGGTTAGAGCCTTGGGGTAACCCCTGGCCTAGATAAATGATAAGGAATTCTGAATTTTTTCAGTATACAGAATCCGGCTTATGGCCTGCTTTTTTATAATTTTGATTTGAAATTATTTTTCAAAAAAGCTAAATACACTACCACCGTATTTTCGAGAATTTTTGTAATGAGGTAAGTCGGCCAAACTAGTACGATTAGAATGCTCAATAATTAATACTCCGTCTTCTGATAAGACTCCGTTTTCAAAAACTAATTGCGGTATTATTTTAAAATCCGAAAGTTCCATATCATAGAATGGGTCAGCGAATATGATATCGAATTGTTCTTTATTACGTTCCAAAAAGGTGAAAACATCGCTTTTTAAAGTACGAATGTTCATATCTAAAAGCGAAACTGTCTTATCGATGAACTCGATACAGCCTGCGTGAGCATCAATAGCTAGAATATCATTTACGCCTCTGGATGCGAATTCATAACTGATATTACCCGTGCCTGCAAAAAGGTCTAACACTTTTAAATCTGGGAAATAATAACTGTTATTCAATATGTTAAATAAGCTTTCTTTGGCCATATCTTTTGTGGGCCTAACGGGTAATTTCTTTGGAGCTTGTAAATTACGTCCTTTATGTTTTCCTGAAATGATGCGCATTATATGGTATTGATTAAGGTGAAATCTATCGATTTCGATTCAGGTTCACCTAATTTTATTAGTTGAGGTGAAGACGGCGCGAAGATGCTAATATTCTTAATATAGGAAAAACATAATTGAAATATAGGGTCATCTTCTTCAATAGATCCAAAAAGTTTAACCACTGCGGTTTTTGGGTCTAATTCAAGCTGTTCCAAAACAAATAGAAGATAATAAGCAAAGTCTTCCTTTGTGTCATAGAGAAAGCTATTGTAAAGTAGTAATTTACGTTGGTCAAGAACAGTAATATCTAACTGATTCTTATTTACGTAAACATAACATATAGTTTCATTATTTTGCGTCTGGTTATTCATTAATGACTGCAAAAGAACTGTGCCGTTGTGCATATAGGTAAACTCTCCAAAAAGCTCATAGATATAATTATTAATGTTCATGTAAGGTACATAGACATTAACCAATTCATGGTTTTCAACAATATCGTAAGAAAGTACATCTGTAGCTAAAACCTTAGCATTGAATTTAAGATATTCTAAAAGATGATCTGCGTTGAATAATGATTTTGGCACTAAACCAAATAGAGTATTTCGATGAACAATAACTACTTCATCAAATTTCATTGTGTTAAGCTGATGTTCTTGAAATTTTTTTTTCAATTCATCTAAAACCACCATGGGATTTTTTTCTTCTATGAAATCGACACTATCGGAAAATAGTAATTTTTGTAAAACAGTATCTGTTACACAAAAAGAAAGTCCATTCAAGCTAACCTGAATGGACAATTTCTTAAAATTTTTATCCGCTATATCTAAAGCGTTATTGATCGTTTTTCTTGTCATAGATAGGAGGCCAGTTACCACTGGTACTTACTTCGTCTAAAGAACCAACTCTAATCGATGGTCCATTAACTTCTTCAACACTTAAAGCTGCGTTTTCACGTGCCAATAAATCTTTTGGCTGATCATAAAGTATTACATTTTTATCAACCTTAGCTTCAAATACAGGAGCTCTATAACCACTTTTATCAACAAAAGCAGCTTTCATTTCGAACTTTTCGCCATTTGGAGCAGTAGGTACATCCATTAGAGTTTTATATCTAGAATCTTTTTTGAATAGAGAATCTTTTACAGAAACGAATCCTAATGTGTCAATGATTTTTACTTCTTTTAATAAATCGATACCATATGCTTTATCGAATTCCATGAAAGAAGAATCTCTTTGTTGGGTAATTACATATTTACCGGTATCGATAAAACGAATAAGACTATTAAAGTCATTTGCGTATTTGCCATTCACAGTTTTGTAGGCATCTTGAGAATTTCGAATGTCTTTTAATTTAGCTATTACTTGAGAATAACGCTCTTGTTTTACTTCTTTAAACTTAATTGGTCCAGTGATGGAGTTATAAATTAGGTATCCTAAAGCGATACACCCAACCCAAAGTACAATTTGTATAATGGTCTTCATTTTGTATGTGTTATTTTAATTTAGTGGTCTTCACAAATCTACAATTTTTTTTTAATCGTAAAAGTTTTTGACCTAAAAATCATCTTTATCTTTGAGGGCTCATGAAATCAACAACTCCCGCATCATTTTATAGTTTACTGGAAACTAAATTTCCACATACGCCAACTGCCACACAATCAGTCGCTTTGCAAAAATTAGCAGAGTTTACATTGTCTTCAATAAAAGATGAAGTTTTTTTGTTAAAAGGTTATGCTGGTACAGGAAAGACTACATTAATAGGTACTTTGGTGAATAGTCTTTGGAAAGTTCAGAAGAAAGCTGTGTTAATGGCTCCTACTGGTAGAGCAGCTAAAGTAATGTCTAATTACTCAAATACCCAAGCATTTACCATCCACCGAAAAATATATTTTCCAAAAAAGCAAAGTGGAGGCGGAGTACAATTCGTATTAGCGCCGAACAAACATAGAGATACTTTGTTTATTGTAGATGAAGCATCAATGATACCAGATACAGCAGCCGATTCCAAACTGTTTGAAAATGGGTCATTATTAGATGATTTAATGATGTTCGTTTATTCTGGCCATAAATGTAAGTTGTTATTGATAGGTGATACAGCACAATTACCACCTGTACATTTAGTATTGAGTCCGGCATTAGATGCTGATAAGCTTTCATTGAATTATAATAAGGAAGTAATTCAATTAGAATTAAATGAGGTAGTAAGGCAAGCTGGCGATTCAGGGATTTTAGCCAATGCAACTTTATTAAGAGAACAATTGCAAGGAGATTTCTTCGATGACTTTAAGTTTGATGTAAGCCCATTTACAGACATTGTTAGATTAATTGATGGAAATGAGATACAGGAAGCCATCGATAGTTCTTATTCAGAGAACGGTAAAGAAGAAACAGCTTTTATAGTAAGGTCTAATAAAAGAGCGAATCTATATAATCAGAACATACGAGAAAGAATATTATTCTTGGAAAATGATATAGCTGTAGGCGATTTCATGATGGTTGTCAAGAATAATTATTATTGGCTTAAGCCAAGTTCTGAAGCTGGCTTTATTGCCAATGGGGATATTATTGAAGTTTTAGAAATTTTTGATATTAAAGAAATCTACACTTTTAAATTCGCAGAGGTAAAAGTTAAAATGGTAGATTATCCAAATATGGCTCCTTTCGAAACTGTTTTATTATTAGATACTATTGCGGCAGAGTCACCTTCATTATCTTATGAAGATGGTAATAGGCTTTACCAAGAAGTTATGAAAGACTTTGCTCATGAGAGTTCTAAGTATAAAAAATTCTTAGGTGTAAAGAACAATAAATATTTTAACGGACTTCAAGTTAAATTTTCATATGCTATCACCTGTCATAAATCGCAAGGAGGTCAATGGAATACGGTTTTCGTTGAACAGCCCTACCTGCCAAATGGTATTGATAAAGAATATTTGCGATGGTTATATACAGCTGTAACCAGAGCAAAGAACAAATTGTATCTTATCGGCTTTAAAGACGATTTTTTTGTTGATTAATAAAAGATTATTTTAGTGATTATGGATATAAGAAATTATTGTATCTATACTTAGATCATAGCATGGCAACCGAAACAATTTTAAGTATTTTTTTAGGAATAGGATTAGCCGCTTCAGTAGGATTTAGGGTTTTTTTACCCTTATTTGCATTGAGCTTAGCATCCTATTTTGGAGTTTGGGACTTAAACGAAAATTGGCAGTGGATAGGAAGTTTGGTGGCAGTACTAACTTTAGGTCTAGCCACTTTATTAGAAATATTCGCTTATTTTATTCCTTGGTTCGATAATTTATTAGACAGTATTGCAGTACCCTTAGCTGCCATAGCAGGTACTGCTGTAATGGTATCAACTGTTGCCGATTTAGATCCCGTAATAACATGGTCATTAGCAATAATTGCTGGTGGTGGAACGGCAACCGCAATAAAAGGAGCAGGAGCAACCGGTAGATTGGCGTCAACCGCTACAACCGGTGGTTTGGCAAATCCTGTCTATGCAACTATCGAAACAGGTACAGCGATGGTAGTAACAGCAGCATCTATTTTTGCGCCGATATTGGCTGCGATACTGGTCATCATTATCTTGGTAATAATTTTCAGGATTTATAGAAGCATTCGTCCAAGAACAAAAACATAAAATAGATTTAGTTGAAAATAATAGCAATGATTCCTGCCCGATATGCGGCGTCGAGATTTCCTGCAAAATTAATGCAAGATTTGGCTGGTAAACCGGTCATTTTACGAACCTATCAAGCTGCAATACAAACCAAATTATTCGATGAGGTTTATGTAGTAACCGATAGTGAAATCATATATGATACTATAGTTAAAGAAGGTGGTTTGGCCATAATGAGTAAAACAGAACATGATTGTGGTAGTGATCGTATTGCCGAGGCGGTAATTCAAATGGATGTTGATATTATTGTAAATGTACAGGGTGATGAACCTTTTACAGATCGTGAAAGTTTAGAAGGTGTATTAAAGGTATTCGAAAGTGATGTTCATAAAGAAATCGATTTAGCCTCTCTAATGGTTAAGATTACCGATGAAGAAGAGATTAATAATCCAAATACGGTAAAAGTTATAGTTGATAATAGAAATTTCGCGTTATATTTTTCGAGGTCACCAATACCTTATCCCAGAGCCAAAAACGCAAACACAACCTATTTTAAGCATAAAGGAATATATGCATTTAGAAAAAGTGCTTTGATGGATTTTCAACGATTACCAATGCTACAATTAGAAGCAACCGAAAAAATTGAAGCCATACGTTATTTAGAATATGGGAAGAAGATTAAAATGGTAGAAACTAATGTTCAAGGAATTGAAATAGATACACCAGAAGATTTAAAAAAAGCACAGGCCGCATGGAAATAAATTTTGAAGGAATACATGTTATTGGTTTCGATGCCGATGATACGTTATGGGTGAATGAAACTTATTTTCGGGACACCGAGAATAAGTTTGCAGATTTATTGGAAAAATACGAGACCAAGAATAAAATTGACCAAGAGTTATTTAGGACAGAGATAAAAAATCTTGATTTGTATGGCTATGGAATAAAGGGTTTTATGTTATCTATGATAGAATGTGCCCTAGATCTATCAAATAATGAGGTTTCTTCTAAAACAATAGGCGCTTTGTTAGATTTAGGAAAGGAGATGATTTCAAAGCCTGTAGAGTTATTAAATGGCGTTGAAGAGGTTTTGAAGAGTTTGAAAGATAAATATCGACTAATAGTTTTAACCAAAGGAGACCTGTTAGATCAAGAACGTAAATTAGAAAGATCCGGACTTTCTGAGTATTTTCATCATGTTGAAGTGTTGAGTGATAAAAAGGAGAAAAATTATAGTGATTTACTTGAGCATTTGCAGATATCGCCAAGTGAGTTTTTAATGATTGGTAATTCTTTAAAATCTGATGTGTTGCCTTTGGTAGAAATAGGAGCACGTGCCATACATGTACCTTTTCATACTACTTGGGAACATGAAGAAGTAAAAGAACCAATTGAGAATAACGGTTACATGACAATTTCTACCTTGACCGATATTCTGGAATATGTTTAATACTAATGGAAGTAAAAAAAGAAATAGCATTGAAGAATATACCAACTAAAGCTTCGCAGGAATATCGAAATTTTCCGATGGTACCTAGAGTGGTCTATGGTAAGGGTAGTTTCAATACCCTCGGAGATATTTTAATGCCAAAACGGAAGCATTCAGAAGCTCCCATGATATATTTGGTAGATGATGTTTTTGAAGGAAATGAGCTTATTAATCGAATTCCAAGTATATTCTGTGATCAAATCATTTTAATTTCAGCGGAGGAAGAGCCAAAAACAAATCAAGTAGATGCTTTGGTCAGTATGATCCGAGAGAAGTTTACTGAATTGCCTTCAGGTATTATTGGTATAGGGGGCGGTACTTTATTAGACTTGTCCAAAGCGGTTGCTATCATGTTAACTAATAAGGGGAGTGCTTCAGAATATCAAGGTTGGGACTTGGTACATAAGCAATCAATTTACCATGTCGGTATACCTACAATTAGTGGCACGGGTGCTGAAGTTTCTAGAACAACGGTGCTTTTGGGTCCAGAAAAAAAATTAGGTATAAATTCAGATTTTACCACATTTGACCAAGTTGTTTTAGACCCAGAATTAACAAAAGGAGTGCCAAAAGAACAGTGGTTTTATACAGGTATGGATTGTTTTATTCATTGTATTGAATCACTTAATGGAACATTTTTAAATGCCTTCAGTAAAAGTTATGGGGAGAAATCTTTAGAGCTCTGTAAAGAAGTATTTCTTGAGGATATATCAGAGTCTGATAGTAGAGAAAAACTTATGATGGCATCTTGGCATGGCGGTATGAGTATAGCCTATTCTCAAGTAGGTGTGGCCCATGCAATGAGTTATGGTTTAGGATATGTATTAGGAATTAAGCACGGTTTGGGTAATTGCCTTGTTTTTCAATATCTCGAAGAGTTTTATCCTCAGGGTGTTGTATTATTTAATAAAATGCTTTCAAAGCATCAAATTGTATTACCAACAGGCGTTTGTACTAAATTGTCAGAATCTGAAATGGATACAATGATATCTGTCGCCATGGGTATGGAACCATTATGGGAAAATGCCTTAGGAAAAAATTGGAAGTCGTTAGTAACGGTCAAAAAGCTAAAAGCTATTTATCAAAAGATTTAATTTAGTCTAGCTTAAATAGATTTACCCAATTAGCTTACTATATATTCGGAACATTCATATCATGCAGAAAATAGCAAAATTTATTTATTTCAAAATCCTTGGTTGGAAACTTAATGGAGAATTTCCTTCACATTTGAATAAATTTGTGGCTATAGTAGTGCCACATACGAGTTGGTGGGATTTTCTTTTAGGATTGTTAGTACGAGAAGTATGGAATGAAGAAATAAACTATATCGGTAAGAAAAGTTTATTTGATTCACCCTTCGGTTGGTTCTTTAGGTGGACAGGTGGTGCGCCCATAGATCGCACAAAAACCAATGATACGGTAAAGGCAACAGCTCAAATTTTTAACGAACGGAAAAAGTTTAGATTGGCATTATCTCCCGAAGGCACAAGAAAAAAAGTAGAGCGATGGAAGACTGGTTTTTATTTTATTGCGAAAACGGCAAATGTTCCTATTGTGCTTGTGGCATTTGATTATGGAAAAAAAGAAGTAAAGATTTCTGAACCTTTAATTCCTACAGGTGATCAAGAAGCAGATTTTAAAAAATACCATGATTTTTACGAAGGGGTAGAAGGGAAGCACTTATAAATGCTGCTTGAATAATAAAATCCTCAACTTTATTAGGTTTACTTTGTCTCTACCTTTATAGTATTAATTTTTTTTATATCGATTAGAAGTACTTTTTGTTTATCATTAAAAATAAAACCTAGAACATCCTCTCATAAAGAGGAAATACAAAGTCATTTAATTAATAGGTTAAGATGATCGATTTAATTTTTTTATTGATTTTAAAACAAAGGTTTATCGGTTGTTTATAATTTTGGAATTCCATCTTTTTTTCTAATACAATAAGGCAAGTTTAATATTTTAATTCTTACTGGAATTATACTATTTAATCGTTTACAATTAAGATTTAATTAATCGATCAATAAAATTCTACCCTTTGTCGATCAATAAAATCGTTTTACCGTAATAAAAAACCATGACACCTTTTTTCGAACTTATATGCATACCCTTGTCATTAATATATTTTTTGTGATTTTAGATTTTCAAGTTTAAAATTTCCCCCTTCAAAGATGTTATTTATTTCGTACCCCACTTACGAATTTAAATTAACCTATGTAAGTTATGGTTTGTAAAAACCATATTACTGAATGATTAAAATTTACCAATATAAGGCTCAGGTTTTTAAATTATTTTTTTTACCTGTAGTTCATTTTTATCACTTATATCTAAACCTTGAAAGTAGGCGATTTTGCTATTTTCAAGGTTTTCTTGTTTCAAACAAAAACCAAATAAAAGCTTATCTACCAATCCATAAATTTAAAGTACTATGAGAAAAATTACCCTACTGATTGTTTTTGCTTTTTCCTATCTAACTAGCATTGGCCAATCACCTTGTTCACCAATTAGTTCTGTAGATTGCGATGAAATAGTAACCTCACTTCCAATTCAGCTAAATTTTAATGGAACGGATGGCGGCATACTAAATACGGGATTTACCATGGTAGATCCACCTTCATCCCCTTTAACGGCAGACGAGGCAATAAACGATGACAATGTTCTAGGACTTATTAGCGCGAATTTGGATTTCTCTGGGGGTGCTTTAAATGTAACAGCAACCAATGGAATTAATTTTAGTCAGCTTTCGGGATCACCTCAAAGTACATTTACTAATTCACAAATGAATGCCTTAGGAGTAGGTTTTGTCACCTCCACCAATGTTATTGATATTACAGCGACTATAGCACAACCTAATTTTGCAGGTACGACACCTGATAGTGGTTCGCAGCAAACGGGGATTTGGTTTGGTCTGAATGAGAATAATTTTGCTAAGTTGGTATTGGTTAAAAGTAATGCAACCCAACAAAAAATACAGCTAGCCATAGAGCAAGGGGATGGTACAGGGAACACGACTAATTTATCTATTGCCGAACTTAATACGAGCAATTTTAATACTAGTGGCGTGACTTCAATTAGTTTTAGAATTTCCGTAGACCCTTCGGATAATTCCGTTACAGGGTATTATTCTCTAGATGGAGCTGCAGAAATACAGGTAACTGGCGCAACAGATTTCCTTACGGCGCCGGCTAAATTCTTAGTAGGAGTGGATCATGATGCTAATGGAGCAACGGATGAATTAACCTATGCTGGGATCATGACTTCTACAAGAAGGGCTACAGGCGGTTCTATGGTAATTGCCTATGATAGTTTTGGGATAGCAGAAAGTGTAGTACCTACCATTGGTTTTGAAGCGCATGTAAACTTCCAGGATGCCAGCACAGAAGCACCGGCGGGTTATCTGGTAGATTATGGTCTGGCTTTTCCAGCTTCTCCTGTGGAAGGGAGCTATGGCTGGAAATTATTATCCAACGGAACTCCGATAGACGTTTCGGGTGATGGGGGAGTTGGAAGAAACCGTTTAGGGGGTGGATATGCCGCCGCTTCCAATCAAGAAAAACTGGAAGGTACCCTGGTGCATTTTCAAGGAGATAATATTGCTGGATGGGGAGATACTCAACCTAGAAAGAACGAATTGTTTTGGGAATTGGAAATTCCTAATGGTATTTATGAGGTTACTTTAGGCTTGGGAGATAAGGGGTCTGGGAATGTAGACAGTCGTCATACCGCTACCTTGGAAGGCTATACAATTATACCAGCCTTCCGTCCCAATAGTACAGAGACCAGAGTAGCCACTATGATTGTACAGGTTACCGATGGTACTTTAACCATGAATGGTTTAGGAGGTTTTAATTCAAAGATCACGCATATAGAAGTAACAGAAAGTACAGGAACTCCCGTAAACGGGGTATTGGCTTTTACACCCAATTCTGCCAGTCCTAGTTTAGCAGCCGGAGAAGCAGCTACTTTTTTAAGTAACCTTTCTGGAGATGGAGCCACGGCAATTGCTTTAAATATAGAAGATGATCCGGTTAACACGACTGCCGATAACTTCAACGACTGGTTAAGTCTTCCAGCGACAAATATTCCTGGAGAATTTAACTTTGGGATTGATGCCAGTACCTTAGCTGCAGCAGATACCAGAAATACCAGAATAATAGCCACAGCAGCAGGATTTACTCCTGCTATCCTGGATGCCGATCTTACGGTGATAGAAGCGCCAATTGTACCTATAGCATCTCCTTTCCGAATGAACGTGGCTGGTGCAGAATATACAAAGGATGCAGACTTGTATCAGGCAGAAGATGTTTCTTACTTGGTAGAAACACAGCCTACAACGGTATCTAATACATCTTATATGCCATATACTGTTCCGGGAGGACATGAGGATTTGTATTATCCTAGAAGATATGGTCCCGAGTTTAGTTATAATTTTCCTATCGCCAATGGCACCTATACGGTGGCCGTACATATGGTAGAGAATTTCCAAACAGCGGCAAACACCAGAATATTTGACGTTTCCTTTGAAGGCGATGTTTTAATTGATAATTTGGATTTGTTTGCTACTTATGGAAAAGGTGGACTGGCCATATTGAGTTTTGATGTGGAAGTTACCGATGAGGAACTTAATATCGACTTTTTAGCATCTATAAACAATGGTATAGTACAGGCTATTGAGATACTTCAAGTTGCTCAGAGTGATCAAACGGACATACTGTCTTTTGTATTGGTAGAACAAACAGGTGACGCGATTATCGATGCCACAAACCATGAAATAAGCATAGAAGTAGCCAATGGCACTGTTTTAACCACGCTATCTCCCACGATTAACCTATCCGATGGTGCAACCATAGATCCAGTTTCTGGGACTAATGCTGATTTAGACGATGGATTGGCTACCTACACGGTAACGGCAGAAGATGAAACTACAGAACAAGAATGGACTGTAACCATTACGGAAGAAGTTATAGCCGCACAACCCCCAGTAGTATTGGCGCAAACTTTTGAGGTTTCAGAGTTAGCTGCGATCGGGGATGTAGTAGGTACGGTTGTGGCTACGGATGCGGATACGGATGTGGCCGACCTTACCTATGCTATTACCTCAGGGAACGGGGACTTCGCGATTGATCCGGATTCCGGAGAGATTACCACAGTGAGCTTACTAGATTATGCGGTAACGCCACAATATACGCTTACGGTAGAGGTAAGCGACGGGATAGATGCGACCAGTGCGGATATGACCATAGATCTTACCGATGTATGTAATCCTTTAAGTATTCTTCCATGTGAAGAAGTAGTGGTGACTTTACCGGTAAACTTAGATTTTTCTACAGCGGTACCCAATACGATATTTGATACGAACACTTCCGGGACAGGCTTCACGGCGGTTTTAGAAAATTCGGAGGCGAGAAGAGCTGGAGATATTGCTATTTCTGATGCACGACTAAATGGGTATGAGCCATCCTTACTTACTTTAGGTGGAGGAACATTGGCAATTTTATCACAAGGAGGGATTGCATATTTAAATCCTCCGGCTAGTAATAACAATAACAATCAAATCAATACACTAGGAGTTGGTTTGGATAATTTATCGGAGACTATTACCATAAAAACTACCCTCTTAGGTATAACTACCGGTGCAAATTCTGCTCAAGCCGGTATCTGGTATGGTTTTGATGAGGATAACTTTGTCAAGCTAAATGTCAACAACGATAATGTAGAACTCCGTGCGGAACGAGCCGGTATTTCGGAAAACAATACAACGGATCAGCTTCAAGATGCCAATGTAGGCGCCTCTGGAGCGGATGTTGTTTTGGAGATGGTGATCGATCCAACAGCCTTTACGGTAGAGGCTTTTTATACTATAGGAACTGGAGCCAGAACTTCTTTAGGAACTTTATCGCTTCCAGCTAATTATTTTATCGGACGTGATATCAATGTGGCTGGGGGTCAGGACAATGTTTCCTTTGCAGGTATTTTTGCAACACATAGAGCAGGTAGCCAGTTTACCGCAACCTTTGAAGACTTTAGTGTAGAAGCAGCTTCGACTGTCGCACAACCCCCGGTAGTATCGGCGCAAACTTTTGAGGTTTCAGAGTTAGCTGCGATCGGGGATGCAGTAGGTACGGTTGTAGCTACGGATGCGGATACGGATGTAGCCGACCTTACCTATGCCATTACCGCAGGGAACGGGGACTTCGCGATTGATCCGGATTCCGGAGAGATTACCACAGTGAGCTTACTAGATTATGCGGTAACGCCACAATATACGCTTACGGTAGAGGTAAGCGACGGGATAGATGCGACCAGTGCGGATATGACGATAAACGTGGAAGAAGATATAGTTGTTCCGCCTATAGTAGATTTCGCCTTTATCGAAGACTTTGATGTCTTTACTCCTTCCACAGGAGACTTAGTTGCCCTATCAAATGGAGACTGGCTTAAGCAATCTGGAGATGAGGGATTGGCAGGAATACCAGTACTTGAAGAAGGACTTACTCCAAATACAACACATTCTTTGGAAATAAACAGTGCGAGTGCTATTGCAGTACATGATTTCCAAAAACTAATAGACGCTCCTGTTTCTTTAGAAGCTAATGTGCCGTTTTATTATGGGACTTATTTTAAAGTAACACAATTAGGTGCAAGTGATGGAAATAGAATTCGGGTAGCTATTCGTGTTGATGATGACGGGGGAGTAGCCGGCGCCGGATGGGTTCGACAAATTATTGGGAATTACGGTGGTTTTGTTGCACGTTTAGGCCTCGCAGGTTCAGGGTCCAATATGGGACAAACAGCCATAGCCCCCGACCAATTATTGCAATTTGTTGTAAAAGGGGTATGGGATGGTGCCAGCACTATTAGTTATCAGTACACTATTACACCAACTTTAGCCGAAGGAGATAATACTTGGATAGATGCTTCCGCTTCTCAAACGGCATCAGGTACACCAAAGTTGGCAAGAATATTTATCAGCTCTACCAGTACGGCGAATAACGGTAAGATTGGTCCTGTTCGTTTAAGTACAGATTATACTCAGGTAGTAACAGAAGAAATTAATGAAACAGAGTTATTCTGTAGTCCTTTAAGTACTTTAGACTGTGATCAGATTGAGCAAAGCATTCCATTGGCTATTGATTTCTCTTCGGATAACGGTAATCTTTCAAAGTCAGGTTTCACCATGGTTTTGGAGCCTAGTGCAAGACTTGCTGGTGACGATGCTATTGCAGATGTCAATGTACCTGGTTATGCAGCTAGTTTAATTTCTCAAAGTATTGATGGCCTTACTGTAACAAGTACAAAAGGATTATTTTATAGTCAGCTTTCTAGTCAGGGTACCCCAAACAGTGCCAACACAAACTCTCAAATGAATGCATTAGGGATAGGTATTGACGTACCTGGGGTAATTTTTAATATTTCAACATCCTTATTAATTCCAGATTTTTCGTTAAGCGCCGGTAATAGTGCTCAACAATCGGGATTATGGTATGGACTGGATGAGGACCATATCATTAAACTTGTTGTATTCAAAACCGGTGATGCCTCTAGAAAGATTCAGTTGCAGGTAGAGAATATGGATAATACCACGGCAGCTACGGCCTATTTGGAAATTAACACAGCAAATATTCCATCTAATCCAGGTGATGAATTGAGTCTGCGCTTAGAACTAGACCCATTAAGTAATACGGTAAGTGCATATTATGCCATTAATGATGCAACCGAGGTGTTAGTTTCAGATGGTGGAGGTAGTTCGCTAGCTGTGCCGACAAATTATTTTTCAGGCACTTCGTATAATCTAGCAGATTCCAATGCATTGTTAGGTTTTGCAGGTATTTTTGCTTCACATAGAAATGCTGCTGAAGATCAATCTTACAGTACTATTTTCAAACGATTTGAAATAACGGCAGAACCTGAATTACCTCAATTAAGTTTTGATGTTAGTTCTTTGAACTTTAATGGAGCAGTGGGAAGTCTAATTACTTCAAAAACAGTGACATTATCTACCAATACAGGAAACCCTGTAGTTATTTTATCTCCTGACCCTGATGCCAATTGGTTAGTCTTACCTTCAAACCCTACTTTAGGTTCATTAGAAATAGGTATAGCTGCTAATTTACCGATAGGTTCTTATAGTACTACTTTATATGCTATAGACCAGCCAGATGCGGGATATATAAACGGCGAGTTGGTTATTTCGTTAGAGATAACTGAAGAAAACAATGACTTTGCGGTAAATGTTAATTTCTCTGATGGGGCCACGGCACCTCCAACGGGTTATGTTCGTGACTATGGTCTAGGCTATGGGGATAAAGGAAATGGCCTTATTTATGGCTGGATGAATACGGATGGTACAGTAGAATTAGACCTAACCCGAAATGGTAGAATTAGAAATTATATCGTAAATAATGATGATGATTTACGAGTATTCACTTTAATGCATATGCAATATGGTGATGTAGGTGGTGCAAATGGTGAGTCTGAAGAAGGTATTTGGGAAATAGAAGTGCCCAATGGCCAATATAATGTTACTGTAGGTGTAGGTGATCCTGACGTTGATAGTCCAGGTACAACGCCTTTGCATACCATTAACGTTGAAGGAACTAGTCTTGTAAGTAATTACGTCCCAACTGGGGTTGCTGGCGCTTCAACAAGATTTACTTCTGGGTTTGCGACAGTCTTGGTTTCTGATGGTAAATTAACCGTTGATGCAACAGGAGGTTTCAATACAAAAATTAATTCTATTCGAATTGTTTCTGCTAATGGTGGCAGTCAAATACCAAGAGTGGTTAGTTCAACCCCAACTAATGGGTCAATTAATGTTTCAACCGGCGTGAACATTTCTGCCAATAATTTATTCCTTCCAAACTTTGACGGTATAGGTAATTCTGGTGTGGATAATGCTACTATTACAAATACTACGGTAAAATTAATCAAAAATGGAAGTTCAACCCCATTGGCGGCCGGCGTAAACGGAACAGGAGGGGGTGATGCCATTAATTTGGACCCAAATTTACCCTTGGAGCCAAATACAATCTATACGTTCATTATTGATGGAGTTTTAGATAATACCGGGGTAGCTTTTGACTATTACGAATCTACATTTACAACCGGCAGTTCTGGTGGGGGCGGTCCAACTACGGATTTGGACAATGTATCCTTTACCAATTCGGGTGCTGTTGCCAATGGGGCTCAATACTCTACACTTACAATAGGTCCAGATAATAAATTATATGGCTTGGTCATCAGTGGTGATATCCATAGGTGGACCATTGAAACAGACGGTACTTTAAGTAACAAGGAAACGCTGAATAATTGGAAGAGTCCGTCTCAAGGTAATTATGCAAATAGAACCTCGGTTGGGCTAGTTTTTGACCCTAATGCTACCGCATCTAATTTAATAGCGTACCTAACCCATGATTCGGGTGGCTTGAATGGAGCACCTGCATGGGACGGTAATCTATCTAGGCTTACAGGTCCTAATCTTGAAAATCATGATTTGATATTGACCCAATTGCCAAGATCTAAAAAGGATCATTTAACCAATAGTATGGCGTTCAAGCCAGGTGAGCCAAGAGTAATCTATTTTAACCAAGGAAGTAATAGTGCTGCAGGAGCACCAGATAATGCTTGGGGAAATAGAAGGGAAAGACTTTTATCAGCGGCCAACCTTAGACTTGATTTAGACAAATTGCCAGAACAAAATTGGCCATTGAATGTGAAAACAACAATGGATCCAGCGGCAATAAATTCAGTGAATTTAAATTCGCCGACTTTAACTTCTACTGTAGGTACGTATATTGAAGATGGTCAAACATTCACAGACGATGGAACCTATAATCCTTTTTATGTAAATGCCCCATTAACTTTATTTGCCACAGGTATTCGTAATGCATATGATTTGGTATGGCATAGTAATGGACAGTTATATATTCCAACCAACGGTACAGCAGGTGGTAGTAATGCCCCAGCATCGATTAATGGAACTAGAAGACCCGACGGTACTTTTTACGATCATAGTAATCCATCATTATTTCCTGTAATACAGGCTTCAAACAGTAATAATGTTCAAAAAGATTGGTTGTTCCGAATAGACCCTAATACAGATTTAGGTTTTTATGGACATCCCAACCCTTTACTTGGTCAATTTGTATTGAACCGTGGAGATGCTGATGTTAACAATGGTGTATATGATGGAGTTCAAGCAGATATTAATTATCGTGGTGCAGCATTCGATTTTGAATTGAACAAATCACCAAATGGTGTTATTGAGTATAAGAGTAATGCAGAAAATGGTAATTTAAAAGGAGCAATATTGGTTGTACGGTACAGTGGAGGTAGTGATATCATTGCCTTGGTTCCAGACGGGCCTAATGGTGATATTCTAACTGCTAAAACAGGAATACCTGGCTTTAGTGGCTTTTCTGACCCTTTAGATTTAGTTGAGGATGTTACTAACGGAAATATTTATGTGTCTGACTTTGCTCGTAATGAAATTGTGCTATTGAAACCAAGTAATCAAGCCATTCCTACACCATTGATTGTATTGAATACGGAGGAAATAATTGGAGATGCGATTTCAAATTCAAGTAACTATAATGAAGAAATCATCATATCAAATTTAGGAAATGCCGTATTATCCGGTATTACCGCTGAAATAACAGGAGTAAACAGTAATCAGTTTTCATTTACAGGTCTGCCCTCAAGTATTGATACCCAATCTTCGGGATCTTTCAATGTCTTATTTACTCCAACATCTAATGGTCCTAAGTATGCGGAGTTGACTATTTCAGGGACAGGTGCAGAGGCTGTAGTTATTGCATTGACCGGTTTAGGAAAAGCTGGAACAGGAGGAGCAAATGAACCTTCTTTACAATGGGTATTAGATACCCAACTAGGTAATGGAGTCATTAATGTAGGTGATACCAACCCAGCAACAAATGTACTTGATCTGCCAAATGGGACTGCCTATAACGATTTGTTGGGAGACGAGATTTCGTCTCAGAAATTTGAAAGAGCTACAGATGCGCCAATAACTTTAGAGTTATTAAGTGTGTACGGTCCTACTACCAGTAACCCTGTAGTTGCCTTTGGATATTACGAAAGCGGAAATGCTATAAATACCAATGAGCTATTTACAATTTCCAATTCACCAACTAGCAATGGGCAAACGTTAAATGCACCTATAACAGGATCAACTGAATTTGACCCTGGTCTTGGAACTTTTGGCTTCTACAGTAGATGGCCGGCTTTTAATAATAGACAATTGTACAGCGAAGATGTACTTAATACATTTACTGGAGCCATACCACATCATGTAAGGGTATATGAATTACCTGGTGAAAGTAACGCCTATATTATCGCAACCGAAGAACATATTTCTGGTTTTGACTATCAAGATGTTGTTGTTATAGCTAGAAATATTAGACCCTTTGGTGGTTTACCAAAAATTGCGGCCGATCCCAATGAATTGGTCTTTGAGATAACTACTAATGGTCAAAGTCCAACAACTGAAACTAAATCGGTAGTGGTAAGTAATACGGGAACAGAAGTTCTTAATATTTCATCGGTTGCTATTGAGGGTGCTTTTGCCGATCAATTTAATGAGGTACAACCATCTGGTGTAGCGAGCATTGAAGTAGGGGAAAGTATAACCTATACGGTTACTTACGCACCGGATATCAATGGAAATAATCTTGGGTATCAAGATGCAAGTTTAGTTGTACAAAGTGATGATAGTACCAACCCTAGTTTCTCTATTGGTCTTTTTGGATTAAAGAAATCAGGATTTGAAGGAGGAAACGAACCACCTCTACAAGATGTCGTTAATGCGTTGGGTATTGGAATCAACGTAGGATGGACAAACCTTTCGAATGGAACTAACCCAAATCCGGTTGGTGATGAAGTTGAGGTGGAAAGATGGGTAAAGGCATCTGATGCACCTGTTAATATAATTCCAGTTGGCCGTTATTCGCCAGCAGAGACAATCCCCTTTGGCTGGTATACAAATGATGGTAGCATCCTTACCAATGAAGTCGGAATTTTGGATGGAACGCTACCAGAGGCCCAAACCTTGTATCCTGATATTTCAGATGGCGCCTCAGTTTTTGATCCTTTAGGATCAGTATTTGGAATATATGTAGAATCTAATGTGTTCAATAGAACCAATTATACGGAAGATGCAATAAATACAGAAGTTGCCCATAGAACAAGAATTTATCCTAATAAAGATAGATCGGGTGCTATAATTGAGAACAGTTACCTAGTTGCATTTGAAGATGCATCAAATGGCGATTATCAAGATTATATGTTTATAATAGATAATGTGATTCCTTATGAAGATGGTATATTGGCATTGAATTTTAACAAATCAAATCTTGACTTTGTAGCTTCACTAAATCAATTGGATGTTCAATCCCAACAACTTTCAATTTCAAGAAATGGAGGTATTACTGCACAAGAAATAACAATGCTTAGCAGTGAAAATTGGGTTGTATTACCAAATTCGTTCGATATAAATTCACCATTTGATATAGGCGTTGATATCTCTAATTTAAGTAGAGGTACTTACCAAGCAACGATTACGGCGACTGCTCCAAATTATGAAGAGGCTAGTATACTGATCAATTTGAATATTACCAATGAATTGGTTTATACCTATCAATTTAACTTTCAGGATCCAGATGATTTAGAGGTTTCTCCGATAGGGTATATAGACGATATTGGGTTATCGTACGGTATTCAAAATACAAGCTTGGGCGATCTAACCTATGGTTGGGTACTACCGGGTACTTCAACACCGGCTGATGCAGGTGCGAATGCAAGAAACAGGAATACAGGGGCAAATGATGATGTATTAGTAAAAACCTTTACTATAATTGGACATAACACTCCGGCAAGTTTCCCAACTCGTGATTGGCTTTTAAATATTCCGAACGGAACATATTCTGTGAATATAATGGTTGCGGGTGATCCTGATTATACAGATAGTAATCATGTTTTAGATGTAAATGGTATCACTTTAGTAGACTATAATGAAGGTGTGATTGCTCAAGTTGATTATCAACCTTTTGAGTCCACTTCACTGGTTGAAGTAACCGACGGCATCTTACGTTTAGGGCTCAATCCAAATGGGGATAACGCCAAGGTGAGCTATATAAGATTGGCACCAGTGGATATTTCTATTCTTCCACCAACAATTGTAGCCAGCTTTGAAGGTAATTCAAGTGCGCCGAATACATATCGTGGGTCTGTTGAGGTTTCTTTATCTGCAACCGACGAGAGTGGCAGTGGTGGTATTGCAAGCTTGGAATATAGTTTAGATGGCAACACTCTGGTAAATTATACCACACCGATTAACGTAGTTGGTGAAGGTGTTCATACGTTACTGGTAACGGCCATTGATAATAACGCCAATAGCTCCGATAAAACTTATGAATTTACAATAGATCCTGCAACGGGAGCATTGTTGGCCATTGAAAATATGACCAAAGTACCAGGAACGGACAGAGGATTCCCTGCAGATGATTATTATACCTTTCATCGACTAGGAAATCCTGGTGCGGCATTGGTTCATGACTCAAATGTCATGCGATTAAACAATACAGGTACAGGTGTACTTATAGTGGATGAAGTTATCGTCTCTGATGATAATGATTATTCCTTTGAATTGTTTGATGCTACCGGTATGCAAATAGCTGGGCCTGATTTTTCAATACCAGTTGATAGTTATGTTGATGTTGATGTTACTTTTATTGGAGGTACAAGTACTACTAATAATGGAATTTTCGTTGAGAATATTGAAATTGTCTCCAATGCCGATAATGCCATAGAAAATATGGCTACGTTACATGGTGCCTATTCACCTCAACCAGAAGGGGGTGATGAGATTAATGCGCAACAAGTTTTTGATGCCTTTGGTTTTCAAACTAGTATGTTGAGTTTTGTAAATGACGATGGTAATGTAGTACCTAGTCCCACAACAAATCCAAGTTCGAATTTTCCAAATCCTGAGAATATTGATGCAGGTTATGAGGGTGATATGATTTTGTCCAGTAATTTTGTTCAGGCAGATCCTACTAAACCGGTAATTGGAATTCAGTTATCCGCTTTACATGGAGGTCCTGGTTCTAATGGGGCAAAGTTTATTGGCGAGAATGATGGAAATGTTGTAGGAGGAATTAATTTCTCACACGATGCTAATTGGTATCAAACCTTACTACCTAAAAAAGGAAATACTATTAATTTTGATACTGCGACCTTAATTGATACGCCTTTTAGAATCGATGTTTCAGGTCAAAATACATCTGGAAGAACCAGTTCTACAGGTCAAGAATTATTGGGTCTTAGGTTATACAAGGTGATTGATAAGAACGGAGATGTTATACCTAATGAATATATAGCCGTAATGGACTTTATAGCAGATGGTTGCGGAGCTGGCTCCGCAAATTGTGATTGGAATGATAATACGTTCTATTTCATAAATATCCGTCCTGAAGGTGTGCCTACTTCATTGCCAATAGAAAATCTATTTGTTAATGTAGGTGAAGAATTTTCACTCGATATTTCTGAATCTTTTGATTCTGGTTATCCAGGTAACATTTTAACATACTCAGTGTCTAACGCACAAGGTAACTTGCCTAGTTGGGTGAAAATTGATGCCCTGAGCGGAATTCTTTCTGGAACACCAGCTATAGATGCACCTGTAAGCGTTGAGGTTGTTGTTTCTGCAATAGATTTAAATGGTTTACAGACCACTACATCTTTGAATATACTTATCAATTTACCTCCAGTTGCACAAGATGATGAAGTAACACTTTTTCAAAATGTGGAGACACTATTGGATGAATTGTTAACTAATGATTCTGAACCAAACGATCAAGCCTTTACAATTACTTCAATAGACACTCCTTTAAATGGGCAAGCTGTAATTCAAGAAGGTGGTTTGGCGGTACTATATACACCAAATTTAGATTATGTAGGTGCCGATAGTTTTATGTATATTATAGAAGACGAATCAGGATTAACCGCAACAGCTACTGTTAGTTTAACGATTGCGGCAGAAAATCAAGCACCAGTTGCAGTTTTAGAGTCTACTATAGAATCAGGTCAGGCAGCATTGTTCGTTGAATTTACTGGAGCTAATTCTAGTGATGAGAATCCGGGAAGTCTAAATTATAATTGGAATTTCGGTGACGGATTAGGAACATCAACAGAAATTAACCCAAGTTATACTTTCACTTCGGCAGGTCAATATACTGTTGTATTAACAGTTACAGACACTGAAGGTTTATTCGATAGTGCTACGAAAACCATTACGGTATCGGCGCCACTAAATACAGCACCAATTGCATCGGCTACAATTACGCCTGTTGCCGGTGTTAATTCATTGGAGTTTAACTTTAGCGCCAGTGATTCAAGTGATTTGGAAGGTAGTATTAGCTATTTGTGGGATTTTGGAGATGGTACAACATCAACGGAGGAGATTGTAAATCACACTTATGATGCACCTGGTTTCTTTACCGTAAAATTAACCGTTACTGATTCAGAAAGTTTAACGAATAGTGTATCAAGTGAAATAGAGGCTAAGGAACCAATTGTCAATAATTTCGCTCTACGTATCAATGCGGGTGGACCTGCCTTGGTGTACCAGGGCGAGGACTATGTTGCTGACCAGTATTCGGTCGGCGGTAAGTCGTTCACGAACGCGTCTGCTCAGGTACCGCCTTTATATAGGACGGAGCGCAGTGCATCTCCACCGACCTTTGGTTATACTATTCCATTGGCCAACGGTAATTATGAGATAACGTTACATTTTGCCGAGATCTATTGGGGCGCCACTGGCGGCAGTACCCTTGGTGGGGCCAACAGACGTGTATTCGACGTTGTTATAGAAGGGGCGACCGTGCTTGACGATTTTGATATAAACGCAACGGTAGGTACACAGACGGTAACGACAAGAACGTTCCCTGTGACCATCACCGATGGTGTATTGAACATGAACTTTGATGCACAGGGATCTGACGGTGTGAACGAGCCTAAGCTTTCGGCGATAGAAATAATAGGCAACAGTGCCAACGAATTACCGGTAGCGGTTGCAAGTGCCAATATAACAAGTGGTA
>NZ_FNZN01000018.1 GCF_900109345.1 Maribacter orientalis | reverse complement strand
CAAGTTCATATAGATGTTGGTTTACCGGGCGATAAAAAAAGAATTTATTTTTTTCTCAAAGTAGTTGCCGGGTTAAAAAACAGTTGTATATTTGCAGCCGCTTAGGGAAAGACCTAGGGGGAACGAAGGGGCGAAGGTCGCAGGACATAGGTCCTTTGTTGGAAGTTCATTGAAATATTGTGGAGATAAGAATCGAGAATGGGTGAGGACCTGTTCGAGAGGAACAAGAATTAAGGAAACATAGAATTTACTGTGTGACCGGATTAGTTTTCGGTTACATATATAAGGAATTGAATCGAGAGTCGGGGCCGGGAGAAATCAAGACTTCGTTGGGACGAATATTTACAAAACAACGATGAAGAGTTTGATCCTGGCTCAGGATGAACGCTAGCGGCAGGCCTAACACATGCAAGTCGAGGGGTAACAGGGAGCTTGCTCCGCTGACGACCGGCGCACGGGTGCGCACCGCGTATGGAACCTACCTTGTACAGGGGAATAGCCCAGGGAAACTTGGATTAATGCCCCGTGGTACCACGACCCGGCATCGGGATGTGGTTAAAGCCTTCGGGCGGTATAAGATGGCCATGCGTCCCATTAGCTTGTTGGTAAGGTAACGGCTTACCAAGGCTACGATGGGTAGGGGCCCTGAGAGGGGGATCCCCCACACTGGTACTGAGACACGGACCAGACTCCTACGGGAGGCAGCAGTGAGGAATATTGGACAATGGAGGAGACTCTGATCCAGCCATGCCGCGTGCAGGAAGAATGCCCTATGGGTAGTAAACTGCTTTTATACGGGAAGAAAAAGGGGCACGTGTGCCCTACTGACGGTACCGTAAGAATAAGGACCGGCTAACTCCGTGCCAGCAGCCGCGGTAATACGGAGGGTCCGAGCGTTATCCGGAATTATTGGGTTTAAAGGGTCCGTAGGCGGGCGATTAAGTCAGTGGTGAAAGTCTGTAGCTCAACTATAGAATTGCCTTTGATACTGATCGTCTTGAGTTATAGTGAAGTTGCCGGAATATGTAGTGTAGCGGTGAAATGCATAGATATTACATAGAACACCGATTGCGAAGGCAGGTGACTAACTATATACTGACGCTGATGGACGAAAGCGTGGGGAGCGAACAGGATTAGATACCCTGGTAGTCCACGCCGTAAACGATGGATACTAGCTGTCCGGGACCTTGAGTTCTGGGCGGCCAAGCGAAAGTGATAAGTATCCCACCTGGGGAGTACGTTCGCAAGAATGAAACTCAAAGGAATTGACGGGGGCCCGCACAAGCGGTGGAGCATGTGGTTTAATTCGATGATACGCGAGGAACCTTACCAGGGCTTAAATGCATTTTGACAGGGGTAGAGATACCTTTTCCTTCGGGCAATTTGCAAGGTGCTGCATGGTTGTCGTCAGCTCGTGCCGTGAGGTGTCAGGTTAAGTCCTATAACGAGCGCAACCCCTACCGTTAGTTGCCAGCATGTCATGATGGGGACTCTAACGGGACTGCCGGTGCAAACCGTGAGGAAGGTGGGGATGACGTCAAATCATCACGGCCCTTACGTCCTGGGCCACACACGTGCTACAATGGCAGGTACAGAGAGCAGCCATGTCGCAAGGCAGAGCGAATCTATAAAACCTGTCACAGTTCGGATCGGGGTCTGCAACTCGACCCCGTGAAGCTGGAATCGCTAGTAATCGGATATCAGCCATGATCCGGTGAATACGTTCCCGGGCCTTGTACACACCGCCCGTCAAGCCATGGAAGCCGGGAGTGCCTGAAGTCCGTCACCGTAAGGAGCGGCCTAGGGCAAGATCGGTAACTAGGGCTAAGTCGTAACAAGGTAGCCGTACCGGAAGGTGCGGCTGGAACACCTCCTTTCTAGAGATTGTCCTTTTAAGGACGGTCCCTGACGAAGAGAAGATGGAACTACGGTCCCGGTCTTTTGATTTAATATTCGTTGTCCTTTATATAGTACTGTTCTAAAAAAAAAGATCTCCATAATTAATAATATATAAGTAATTGCTTTTTCGAAAAGGTATTTGTACTGAAAAGAGAGAGTAGGGACAGTCCCATAGCTCAGCTGGTTAGAGCGCTACACTGATAATGTAGAGGTCGGCAGTTCGAGTCTGCCTGGGACTACAAACAAAAAGATGTTCCTTCGGGGATGTTACGTTCATTAAAGATTGAAGGAAATTCTGGAAGTTGGGTATCCCAAGTTGGCGTATGGTCATCGATTAACTGATAACTGTTAACTGATAGCCGACGACCGAGAACGGGGGATTAGCTCAGCTGGCTAGAGCGCCTGCCTTGCACGCAGGAGGTCATCGGTTCGACTCCGATATTCTCCACTAGGCGATGCCTAGAGATAATTAATTTTATTCTCGAAGTATCGTGGATGAGATAGATAGGTTTTTAAATGCCTGTCGTGGCTCACGACAAAGTTCATTGACATATTGGAACAGGAGGTAAGATTTTATCTTACCGACCTAAAAAAGAAAGAAACACGAATCTTTATTAAGTAAAGAGTACGAATAAGAATAGAATAGATTAAAGATCTGGCGACAAGCTGGAAAAGGGCGTATGGGGAATGCCTAGGCTCTCAGAGGCGAAGAAGGACGTGATAAGCTGCGAAAAGCTACGGGGATCGGCACACACGATATGATCCGTAGATATCCGAATGGGGCAACCCGGCATATTGAAGATATGTCATGCAGTAATGCAAGCAAACCCGGGGAACTGAAACATCTAAGTACCCGGAGGAGGAGAAAACAAAAGTGATTCCGATAGTAGCGGCGAGCGAAATCGGATTAGTCCAAACCGTACATGTTCCGGCATGTGCGGGGTTGTAGGACCACGATATTCGACATGTAATGAACTAGAACGCTTTGGAAATGGCGACCATAGAGGGTGATAGTCCCGTATAGGTAAAGAGCATTTAGATAGTGGTATCCTGAGTAGTGCGGGGCACGTGAAACCCTGTATGAATCCGGCGGGACCATCCGCCAAGACTAAATACTCCTGAGAGACCGATAGTGAACCAGTACCGTGAGGGAAAGGTGAAAAGAACCGTGAATAACGGAGTGAAATAGATCCTGAAACCATACGCTTACAAGCGGTCGGAGCCCATATGGGTGACGGCGTGCCTTTTGCATAATGAGCCTACGAGTTACTTTTACTAGCAAGGTTAAGGACTTCAGGTCCGGAGCCGTAGCGAAAGCGAGTCTGAATAGGGCGACCATAGTTAGTAGTAGTAGACGCGAAACCGTGCGATCTACCCATGGGCAGGTTGAAGCTGTGGTAACACATAGTGGAGGACCGAACCCGTTGACGTTGAAAAGTCTTGGGATGACCTGTGGGTAGGGGTGAAAGGCCAATCAAGCTCGGAAATAGCTCGTACTCCCCGAAATGCATTTAGGTGCAGCGTGTAGATAGTTTTATAGAGGTAGAGCTACTGATTGGATGCGGGGGCTTCACCGCCTACCAATTCCTGACAAACTCCGAATGCTATAAAATGTTTCTGCGCAGTGAGGGCATGGGTGCTAAGGTCCATGTCCGAGAGGGAAAGAACCCAGATCACCGGCTAAGGTCCCAAAGTATATACTAAGTTGATATAACGCGGTGGAACTGCATTGACAGCCAGGATGTTGGCTTGGAAGCAGCCATTCATTTAAAGAGTGCGTAACAGCTCACTGGTCGAGCGGTTCCGCATGGATAATAATCGGGCATAAGTATATCACCGAAGCTGTGACTTCATATTTATATGAGGGGTAGGGGAGCATTGTAATTGCGTCGAAGGTGTACCTGCGAGGGATGCTGGAGCGGTTACAAACGAAAATGTAGGCATAAGTAACGATAATGCGGGCGAGAAACCCGCACGCCGAAAGACCAAGGTTTCCCCAGCTATGCTAATCAGCTGGGGGTCAGTCGGGACCTAACGCGAACCCGAAGGGGATAGTGGATGGACAACAGATTAATATTTCTGTACCTGCTCACGCTAAAAGTGACGGAGGCGAGAAGTTGGTGCGTACAGACGGAATTGTACGTTGAAGCGAGTGGTAACACCGCGATAGTACACCGAGACCACGGTCAAGGTGATAATCCAGCATATCGACTTCCAAGAAAAGCGAGTGAAGCAGCCCGTACCGTAAACCGACACAGGTGGTTGGGATGAGTATTCTAAGGCGCTCGAGAGATTCATGGCTAAGGAACTAGGCAAAATAGACCCGTAACTTCGGGAGAAGGGTCGCCCCCCTTATGGGGGGGCCGCAGTGAAGAGGTCCAGGCGACTGTTTATCAAAAACACAGGGCTCTGCAAAATCGAAAGATGAAGTATAGGGCCTGACACCTGCCCGGTGCTGGAAGGTTAAGAGGAGATGTCATTCCTTCGGGGAGAAGCATTGAATTGAAGCCCCAGTAAACGGCGGCCGTAACTATAACGGTCCTAAGGTAGCGAAATTCCTTGTCGGGTAAGTTCCGACCTGCACGAATGGTGCAACGATCTGGACACTGTCTCGGCCATGAGCTCGGTGAAATTGTAGTATCGGTGAAGATGCCGGTTACCCGCAGTGGGACGAAAAGACCCCGTGCACCTTTACTATAGCTTCGTATTGACCTTGGTCAAGCAATGTGTAGGATAGCTGGGAGACTTTGAAGCTGCATCGCCAGGTGTGGTGGAGTCATTGTTGAAATACCAGCCTTTGCTTGTCCGGGGCCTAACCCTCAATGAGGGAACAGTGCGTGGTGGGTAGTTTGACTGGGGTGGTCGCCTCCAAAAGAGTAACGGAGGCTTCTAAAGGTGCCCTCAATACGGTTGGCAATCGTGTGTAGAGTGCAATGGCACAAGGGCGCTTGACTGAGAGACATACAGGTCGATCAGGTTGGAAACAAGAGCATAGTGATCCGGTGGTTCCGCATGGAAGGGCCATCGCTCAAAGGATAAAAGGTACGCCGGGGATAACAGGCTGATCTCCCCCAAGAGCTCATATCGACGGGGGGGTTTGGCACCTCGATGTCGGCTCGTCACATCCTGGGGCTGGAGAAGGTCCCAAGGGTTGGGCTGTTCGCCCATTAAAGTGGCACGCGAGCTGGGTTCAGAACGTCGTGAGACAGTTCGGTCTCTATCTACTGCGGGCGTTAGAAATTTGAGTGGAGCTGACCCTAGTACGAGAGGACCGGGTCGGACTGACCGCTGGTGCACCAGTTGTTCCGCCAGGAGCATCGCTGGGTAGCTATGTCGGGATCGGATAAGCGCTGAAAGCATATAAGCGCGAAACCGGCCACAAGATGAAATTTCTTTAAAGGGCCGTGGGAGATGACCACGTTGATAGGCTATAGGTGGAAGGGCAGTAATGTCCGTAGCCGAGTAGTACTAATTGCCCGTCAGGCTTGCGCACA
>NZ_FNZN01000009.1:28179-138926 GCF_900109345.1 Maribacter orientalis | reverse complement strand
TTGCTCGGCCATATACCAAAAAGAACTAAGGCTAAGTAATATGGTCCCGTCAATGACAGACGGGTATGACTGCTACCAAAATGCATTGGCAGAACGAATGAACGGCATATTGAAAGGGGAATTCTTAATCTATAAATGTAACAGTGGCAAAGAGTTAAAAAAGCTCATAGCAGAATCAATAAGAACATATAATAACAAAAGACCACACTTGAGTCTAAAATATAAAACACCTAACTTTATACACAACAAAAAACCAGAGAAGCTAGCTTCTCTGGTTTAATATTAATTATTTAAAAACTGTCAACCTATTTTAGGACGACTCATAATTTTTATCTTTTGAAAATATATCGGGTAATGAAAATACCTGATGAATCTCCTTTGCCGCTATCACTTTCTACTGCACTGGTTACAAAGGCTAGTTCCCAACCATCCGCTACCATTGCGTTGATTTTTGAGGTGATTATGGCATCATTAGCGGCAATATTTTGAAAACGGATACCGGCAATATTAAAAAAGTTCAATAATTTAGTTTCATCAAAGTCTTTTACCCTTATCTCATCTCTTTTAGATTTGTTACGGGTATTGTCATCTTCGGTTTGGGTAGAGGTGAATTCTGCATAGTCCTTTTCCTCATTACCATCAATAATTCTAGAACGTCCTAATCCGCTAGATACTATAGATTCTACACTGGTAATCACTTTAAACTCTTGTGCGCTCAAGCTTAAGGCGCCACAGATAACTAATAAAACACTAAGAATACTTTTTTTCATGATTTTGGTTTTTTTAAAAATTGGCCATCTTTTTGATGATTATGAAGTATTAACAGGGTAAATCATGATTAATTGTGTAAAACATACTGAAATTTGTAGTATATCAGTTTTTTGCGTTGAGAAGAAAAATTGTGCATAAAAAAACCCGCTGTATCTATATCGGGTTTTAATGGTTTAAAGCCTTTCTTTTATTGAATGAAGAAATAGAATGCCGATTGCCAGACTCTTGCTTGTGGTACAGAACCTTCATGAATAAGGCAACATTTATCTGGTTCTAACATAGTTTGGTCTCGTCTTTAGACGTTGTTCCTACTTGTTTAGAATTATTAAACCAGAAACTGATTTCTGTGCTATGGCATTTGAATTTGCTCCGGAAAAAGCAATTGGCTAAACCAATTTGGATACGCCCCTAGCATCTAAATACTAAATGCCTGTTTTTGATTTTGTGCTCTATTTTATATTTTCAGGATAAAGGAGAGGATTTCATAAGACAACCCCGCAGTTTTAAGTGAACTTAAAACTGGTATATAGGCATCGAATTTTAAATCCGATGTATTCGTTTTATCAATGATCCTATAATCGGTGAAACCTAATTCGAGTATTTGCACTTTAGACTTATTGGCAATAGTTTCTTGAGCAGACCTAAAGAAAAAGGTATAATGCCAATAAAAGGAGTTGCTTTTTTAAGGAGATTCATTTTCAAGGTTTTGATTGATATTTAGTGATTTAAATAGAAATTTAAATTTCTATTAATTTTTATATATAAAGCAGTTACTTTGTACTAATGGAAAGTATTTTGCATAAATGGTAGGAATTGTATACAAATCTACAGGGAGTTGGTACACTGTTAAATCAGAAAATAGTGTTTTTTACAATTGTAAGATTAAAGGAAAATTTAGAATAAAAGGTATAAAAAGTACGAACCCTGTGGCGGTGGGTGATCGGGTTCATTTTGAGGTGGAGACTATAGGAGATGATACCATTGGGATAATTCATAAAATTGAAAACCGAAAAAATTATATTATACGTAAGTCCGTAAATCTTTCAAAACAGACGCATATTATAGCGGCTAATCTTGATCAGGTTTTTTTGCTGGTTACATTGAATAATCCACCAACTTATCCTGTTTTTATTGACCGATTTTTAATTACGGCAGAAGCTTATGAAATTCGCGCAGTACTTCTTTTTAATAAAGTAGATACGTATTCTCCCGAGGAAACTGACGAAATTAAATTTTTAGCAGCGCTATATCGAAATATTGGGTATACCTGTATCGGTATTTCTGCGGTTACAGGAAAAAATGTAGATACGGTAAAGGAGATGATGATAGGGAAAACTTCTATGTTTTCTGGTCATTCAGGCGTAGGCAAATCGACATTGGTTAATGCAATAGAACCTACTTTAGATATTAAGACTAAAAAAATATCAGAACAGCATCTACAAGGCCAACATACTACCACCTTTGCCGAAATGTTCGATTTAAACTTCGATGCCCGCATTATAGATACCCCAGGTATAAAAGGTTTTGGTATTGTAGATATGGAGAAAGAGGAAATAGGTAATTATTTCCCAGAATTCTTTAAATTAAAACAACACTGCAAGTTCAATAACTGCATACATATAGATGAACCTAAATGCGCGGTAAAAGATGCCTTAGAAGCTGGTGATATTGCTTGGAGCAGATATCAAAGTTATCTGCAAATGGTAAAAGGTGAAGATGAGAATTATAGAGTCGATATACATGATGAGAAAAAATGAGGGTAGTTATACAACGTGTTACCAAGGCTAGTGTTACGATAGATAATAAGGAAATTAGTGCTATAGAATCAGGGTTGCTTATTCTTGTTGGTATTGAAAAATTAGATACACAAGAAGATATTGACTGGTTGTCAAATAAAATAGTGAATCTTCGTATTTTTAATGATGATCAAGGGGTGATGAATAATTCACTTCTCGAGAATAAAGGCGACGCAATTGTGGTGAGTCAATTTACATTGCACGCTGCAACAAAGAAAGGTAATAGACCCTCGTATATTAAAGCTGCTAGACCAGAAATAGCTGTGTCAATCTATGAAGCTTTTGTAGATGCTTTAGAATTAAAACTTGGAAAAAAGGTAGGTACTGGAATATTCGGTGCAGATATGAAGGTTGAGCTGTTGAATGATGGTCCGGTGACTATTTTGATGGATTCAAAGAATAAAGTTTAGTATTCTGTAAATTTTTCCTACATTTTGTAAGAAAACTACTGTTTTTATCGTTTGGATAAAAACCAACCTACTAAATTATATGCGCTTATTATCATTTTTTTTATTGTTTACGGCAACTCATGCTGTATTTGCACAAGATTATAGCTTTTCCAAAATAAATCCTATCCTTTTAAACAATGCCGATGCCGTAGTGCGTTTAGACGAGATGAGCATTTTAGTTAAATCTTCTGATTATATGGAGATAACGTCAACAAGAGTGGTGACGGTTTTAAATGAAAGTGGATCGAAACACGTAAATGCAACGGCTTTTTATGATAAAGAAACTACTATAAGGGACCTTGAAGCTATAATTTATAATGAGAATGGCGAGGAAATAGACAAAATCAAAGAAAAAGATTTTATTGACCAAACCGCCACTGGCGAAGGTACACTGTATTCAGATTCTAGAGTAAAATTTCTTAGATACACTCCCGTAAATTATCCCTATACAATTGTATTAAATAAAAAATATACGACTTCTGATACCGCATTTATGCCACGCTGGTATTTTTTAGATGGATATAAAATTAGTGTTGAAAAAAGTGAATTCAATTTAAATTTACCTTCAGGTATAAAGTACAGGTTTAAAGATAATAACCTAGATACCTTTGAAGTACAACGAACTGCAAATGAAAATGGGTTAAAATATAATGCTGCTAATTTAAAAGCGATTGAATCAGAAGATTTTGACCCAGAATTTAGAGATTTTGCACCTAACGTACAATTAGCTCTAGAAGATTATAATTTAAAAGGGGTAAGTGGGCATGCAACTAATTGGAAGGAATTTGGTAGTTGGGTTTATAATTCGCTTTTAGCAGAAAGGGGCGAACTAGATAGTTCAACGATACAAAGAATACAGGGTTTAGTAAAAGGGATAGAAGATCCAAAAGAAAAAATTAAAAAAGTATATCAGTTTGTTCAAGATAATACACGATATATAAGTGTTCAAATGGGTATTGGCGGTTGGATGCCGATTAGTGCTAAAGAAGTAGATAGGGTTAAATACGGCGATTGTAAAGGGCTTACCAATTATACAATGTCGCTATTAAAAGCTGTTGGTATAGAATCATACTATACCATAGTATCGGCAGACGCACAGATGAAAAGCTTAGATTTTGATTTTCCTTCTCTGCAAGGAAATCATGCTTTTTTGAATGTTCCGTTAAAAGATGAAGAAATTTGGCTAGAGTGTACTAGTCAAGTAGTGCCAGCAAACTTTTTAGGGACATTTACAGATAATAGATATGTATTGAAAGTTGGGCCAAATGGAGGTGAATTGGTTAAATCAAGACAATATCTGCCAGAACAAAGTAAACAGCAAACTATGGCCGAAATAAATATTGGAGAGGATATAATCGATGCTCATATTGAAATTAAGAGTACAGGCATTCAATACAATCAAAAATATGGTTTGGCAAATGATAGTAAAGAAGATATTGAAAAATATTATAAACACTATTGGGACTATGTTAATGATGTTCATATTCTAAATCATGAACTTATTAATGATAAGGATAGTATTGTAACCACTGAAAAGGTAGATTTTAATACATCAGGTTATCTGTCAAAGGCAGGAGAGCGCATTCTATTTGCTCCAAATATGTTAAATAGAAATGAGTATGTACCAAAAAGAAATAAGGATAGAAACCGAGATATTGTTATTAAAAGAGGGTATTTAGATGAAGATGATTTTATAATAGAGCTACCAAATGGTTATAAGGTAGAGGCTAACTTAAAGCCAACAAAACTTAATAATGAATTTGGTGAATTTGAAGTTAGCGTTGAGCAACTTTCAGATTCTAAATTAAATTATAAACGAAGGTTGTTAATTAAGCCAGGAATTTTTCCTAAGACGTCTTACGACGACTATAGAAATTTCAGAAAAACCATTTCAAGAGTAGACGCTTCTAAAATTGTATTTATCAAAAAATAAAAATTAATGAAATTACATTTTACAATCATTTTCACTTCTGTATTATTCACTATAAATGCACAAAAAAGTGAAATAAAATTTGGTAAAGTCTCAATGGAGGAAGTTGCTCAAAAGACACATTCGATTGATAATGAAGCTGAGGCTGCCATTTTATATAAGAAAGAGCGCTTAGTTTATGATTATCATTCAGAAAAAGGGTTTATGAACAGGAGAAAAGTTCATTTACGAATCAAAATATACAATAAGTCTGGTTTAGATTGGGCAACTAAAAAAATTTCATTGTATACCTCAAATTCTGGAAAGCAAAAAGCAGATGGTATAAAAGGGTATACTTTTAATCTTGAGGGCAATAAGATTGTAGAAAGCAAGCTAAAAAAAGAAAGTATATTTTCAGAAAATATAAGTGCTTACAGAAATCAAATTTCAATTACTATGCCCAATGTAAAAGTGGGAAGTGTAATAGATTTGGAATACGAGATTTCTTCTGATTTAGTGGGTTATATGGATGATTATCGGTTGCAGTATGGAATTCCATTAGATTTTGTGGAATTGAATATTGATGTGCCAGAATATTTCAATTTTAAACGATTTACTAGAGGTTTTTATCCAATATCTCTGCAAGAATCTACAAACAATAGAAGTGTGCCATACAGCTATAAGGTTCAAAATAGACAGGGGTTAGCGTCAGTTGGCTCTAATTCTACAACTCGCAATGGTAGTCTTGATTTTTCTGAAAAACGTTATGAAGTATCGGCTAAAAATATTCCTGCATTAAAAGAGGTAGATTTTACAGACAATATTGAAAATTATAGAAGTGCATTAATTTTTGAATTAGAATCTACAAAATTTCCAAACTCTGGCTTTAAAATATACAGTCAATCTTGGGAAGATGTTGCTAATACTATATATAAGTACGACGATTTTGGGGGTGAAATTGGTAAAAATCGAAATTTTAAAGACGACTTAGATTTGCTAATTAAGGAGAATAAGGATACTCGAAAATTAGCATCCACCATATACAAATTTGTTCAAGATAGAATGACTTGGGACGATTATAATGGTGTAGGGTGTAAGAATGGAATTAAAAAAGCATATGATCAGAAAAGTGGAAATGTTGCAGATATAAATCTTATGCTCACCTCAATGTTTCGGTATGCAGGTTTAAATGCTAATCCTGTCCTAGTAAGTACAAAAGCCAACGGTATTCCTTTATTTCCGACAACAAACGGATTTAATTATGTTGTGGCCGCCATAGAAAATGGAGATGATTATATATTATTTGATGCTACCGAAAAAATGT
This sequence comes from Maribacter orientalis, assembly GCF_900109345.1. GTDB lineage: Bacteria > Bacteroidota > Bacteroidia > Flavobacteriales > Flavobacteriaceae > Maribacter > Maribacter orientalis. The sequence goes on along the minus strand of NZ_FNZN01000009.1, from coordinate 132,677 downwards.
TAGCTGAAAACGATTTGCCTAATCGTGCTATGAATTGGACTGGTAGGTTGGTAAGAGAAGATGGAACTTCGAAGCAAATTCCGCTAGTTCCGAAAGCCATTTCAAGTAAGCTTGTTTTTATGAATGCGCGTATTTTGGAAGATGGTAGTTTAGAAGGTGAAATGAAAACTCGTTTAACCAATAATTTAGCTTTTGATTATAGGGTTGATAATATAAGTAGAACAAAAGAGGAAATTTTAGAAGTTGAATCTAGTAGGCATTCAAGTATAGAAATTAATGATTTTGAGCTTAAAAATCAAATGGAACCTGTGGAGCCACTTGAGCATTCTATTACGTTTATTAAAGAGAATCAAGTAGAGATAATTGGCTCTACATTATATTTTAATCCTCTGATATTTTTTGCCTTAAAGGAAAACCCTTTCAAATTAGATGCTAGAGAATATCCAGTAGATTTTAATTATCCTTTTTCTAAAAAACTTATCATAAACTATGTTATTCCAGATGGCTATAAAATAGAATCTATACCAGATAACCTAAGATTAGGATTGCCAGATGAACTAGGGGTATTTAATTTTGTAATGCAACAAAATGGTAATTCTTTACAGGTTGTATGTACTTCTGAAATTAATGAGGCTATAATACCTGCATATTACTATTCAGCTTTGAAGGAATTTTATAATAAAATGGTTCAAAAACAGAATGAAAAGGTAGTCTTATCAAGAATATAGATATCTAAATGCAAATAAGTTTTAAAGTTAATTGTCTTGCATGGTCTAGTGTACGACGAATATAAAATTCAATAAAAATGCATAAAACTAATCAGTTTATATACCTGTTACTTTTTTTAATATGTGGTTCGAATGCGGTTGCTCAAGAGAAAATGGAACTTGGTACACTCACAGAATCAGAAAAATCATTTGCCTTATATGAAAAAGATACAACCGCATCAGCGGTTTATCTTTATGAATATGGTGATAATTATTTTGAAATTCGAGATGATTATATATGGCTAATAACTAAATACCACGCTAAAATTAAAATTTTAAAAAAAGAGGGTTTTGAACATGCAAATATTGAAATTCCATTATATCGCACAAAAGATAGAAAGGAAAAATTAGTGAATGTTAAAGCGATAACCCATAATAATCAGGCAAAAATATATGTAAACAAATCTGAGGTTTTTGAGGAAGTAGTCAGTGAAAAAGGATCACTTATTAAATTCACTTTTCCGAATGTACAAGAAGGTTCTATTGTAGAGTATGAATACGAAATGCAGTCTCCATTTTATTTCAATTTTACGGGATGGAATTTTCAATCTGAAATTCCTAAAATATATTCTGAATTTAACGCTAAAATACCAGGTAACTGGTTATATAATAGAAGTCTAAAAGGAGGATTGAGCTTAGATGTTAATGAAGCTGAAATAGTAAAGGGGTGTTTTAAGTTTCCTGGCACAAAAAGGGATAGTGATTGCGAGGCACTTAAATATGTAATAAAAGATATACCTGCTTTTAAGGATTCTGAAGAATATATGCTTTCATCCAATAATTATAGGTCTAAAATAGAATTCGAACTATCTGAGTATAAAAGCTTCTATGGAGGTACAGAAAAATATACCAAATCTTGGGAAGATGTGGATAAGGAATTTAAAACAGATCAAGATATAGGTAGTCAACTTCGGAAGAAAAACTTTTTTGAAAAAAATGTTGACCAAAAGCTACTGACCGAAGGCGATGATTTAACTCGAGCCAAGAATATTTATCAATTTGTTAAAAACCATTTCACTTGGAATGAGGAGTTTGGTATATGGCATAATAATAAGGTCAAAACTGCATTCGATGATAAAACAGGCAATGTAGCCGAAATTAATATCGCATTAATTAATTTGCTGAATGCAGCAGATCTTAAGTCTGATATGATGCTTATGGCAACAAGAAAAAGAGGCTTGCCAAAGAAGACACATCCTGTAATGAATGATTTTAATTACCTTATAGCAAAAGTAGATATTGATGGAGAAACCTATTTACTCGATGCCACGGATAAGTACATGCCATTTGGTATGCTACCTTTTCGTTGCCTAAATTACTACGGTAGAGTAATGGATTTTGATAATGAAAGTTACTGGTATGATATTTTACCAGAAAGTTCAAATGCAATAATGATAAGGGCTCAAATGACATTGGACCCTTTTAATAAGAAACTTTCGGGCATTTTTGATTTTATTAATACAGGATACAAGAAAGTTTCTCAGGATGAAATATTAGAAACAACAAAAGAAGAAGAGTATCTAGAAAAATTAGAGGAGGAAATTTCTGATGATTTTCATATAATCTCTCACGAAAAAAACCTAAAATATTCAGATGATAAAAAGATAACAGAGCGGTTTAATTTTGAAATTGAGAACCTATTTCAAGGCGATAATATTTATTTAAATCCGTTTGTGATCAAGTTTTTTGAAAAGAACCCTTTTGTTTCTACAGAGCGAAATTATCCTATAGATTTTGGGTATCCCATGAAGTATCAATATATACTTAATATGAAAATACCTGAAGGGTATAAATTAAAATCCTTACCTGAGGGTAAAAATTTTACATTACCAAATAGTGGTGGTTTGTTAAAATTAAGTGTAATTGATAATGAAAGCGGTACCCTTAATTTATTTTTTACTTTTGATTTGAATTCCGCCCATTATAGTAACGAATATTATTCAGGAATTAAGCAACTTTTTAACGAGGCTGTAAATGGCCAAAACCAGTCTTTAATAGTTTTAGAAAAGATATAATGCTATTTTAAGAATTCAAAAATTATAGAATAAATAGATGAACATTGAAAACGCACAAGTAGCCGTAGATGATTGGATAAAGGAACATGGCGTTCGTTATTTCAACGAATTAACGAATATGGCACAATTGACCGAAGAGGTGGGCGAGGTTGCCCGTATTATTGCTAGACGCTACGGAGAGCAAAGTGAAAAAGAATCGGATAAGAATAAAGATTTAGGTGAAGAATTGGCCGATGTACTATTCGTAGTGTTGTGTTTGGCGAACCAAACAGGTATCGATTTACAACAAGCTTTTGATAAAAAGTTAGATTTAAAAACAAAGCGTGATCATGACCGTCACCACACTAATAAAAAGTTGAAATAGCCGTATATTTGGCGTTCTATTTTTAATTCTATACGCTTTGAAACTTCACCTTACAGGTCCATCAGATAAACATCTAAATGAAATTATTACGATAACAGGTTCTAAAAGTGAATCTAACCGTAGTTTGCTATTGGCTGCTTTGTATCCAGCGATTAGCATTGAAAACCTATCGAATTCTGACGATGCACAGGTGATGGAGCAAGGGTTGAAAATTACGGAAGGCACCGTAGATATTCATCATGCGGGTACTGCCATGCGTTTCTTAACCGGATATTTTGCTTCACAGGAAGGTAAAGAAGTAACACTTACAGGGTCAAAAAGAATGACCGAAAGGCCTATTGAGATTTTAGTCGATGCTTTAAAATCGTTAGGTGCAGATATCTCGTATGTAAAAGATGAAGGGTATCCACCTATAAAAATTAAGGGACAGCGAATTGTAAAGGATAAAGTAAGTCTTCCGGCAAATGTAAGTAGTCAATATATCTCTTCTTTGTTATTGATTGCTCCAAGTCTGGCAAACGGATTGGAATTAGAATTGGTAGGTAAAATAACTTCTGTACCCTACATCAATATGACATTAGGGTTACTTGAAGAAATTGGCGTACAAACTTCGTTTGAAGGTAATATCATCAAAGTTTCGCCTCAAACAACGGTAACGCCTACCAAACTTGTTGTAGAATCTGATTGGAGTTCAGCCTCCTATTTCTATAGTATATGCGCACTTTCAGAACCGGGAACAGAAATAACTTTATCCGCATATAAAAAAGAAAGCCTTCAAGGTGATAGTGTGTTAGCCAAAATTTACACCTCTTTTGGTGTTGAAACTACTTTCGGACAAAATAGAATCACTTTAAAGAAGACAGATAAAAAAGTTTCCACAGAAAATGAGTTCGATCTGGCCAATGCGCCAGATATTGCCCAAACCATTGCAGTAACCTGTTTTGGTTTAGGTGTTGGTTGTCATTTAACAGGATTACATACTTTAAAAATTAAGGAAACCGACCGTTTAGAGGCATTACATACCGAACTTTCAAAATTAGGGGCATCTATTTCAGTAACCGATAAAGCACTTACTCTTTTACCGACTAAAGCTATTGTTGCAGATGTTGCTATTGACACGTATAATGATCATAGAATGGCCATGGCATTCGCTCCGTTGGCAATGTGCACCACTCTGTTTGTAAATGATTCAGAGGTGGTTTCTAAGTCATATCCAGATTTTTGGAACGACCTTAAACAGCTTCATTTTACCATAATAGAATTATAATTAGCGTTTTACTTGACAAGGCCTATCTGCAGATTGTATCTTTGCAGCCGCAATTTGATACACTAAAATAATAGTTACATGAAATTATCAAACTTTAGTTTTGAGCTTCCTAAGGAATTATTGGCCGAACATCCTTCAGAAAATAGGGATGAGTCCAAATTAATGGTAATCCATAGAGATACTGGAAAGATTGAGCATAAGATGTTCAAAGACATGATCGATTATTTTGATGAAGGTGATGTCATGGTTCTGAACAATACAAAAGTATTCCCAGCCCGTTTATATGGTAACAAAGAAAAAACTGGTGCACGTATCGAAGTTTTTCTTTTGCGTGAATTAAACGAAGAGCAACGCTTATGGGACGTTCTTGTAGATCCAGCACGTAAAATACGTATTGGTAATAAGCTATATTTTGGCGATGATGAAACTCTAGTTGCTGAGGTTATTGATAACACCACATCAAGAGGAAGAACTTTACGTTTTTTATATGATGGTGCATATGTAGATTTTAGAAGAAAACTTAGGGAATTGGGTGAAACACCTTTGCCAAAGTATATAAAAAGAGAAGTTGAAGCTGAAGATGAATTACGTTACCAAACTATTTATGCTAAGCATGAAGGTGCGGTTGCTGCCCCTACTGCTGGTTTACACTTTTCTAAACATTTATTAAAGAGATTGGAAATTAAGGGAATCGACTTTGCAGAATTAACATTGCATGTTGGTCTTGGTACTTTTAATCCGGTAGAAGTTGAAGATCTTTCTAAACATAAAATGGACAGTGAAGAATTGTTTATTGATGAGAAAGCTACACAAATTGTAAACAATGCAAAGTTGAAAAAACGTCGTATTTGTGCTGTAGGTACTACTGCCATGCGTGGTTTAGAAAGTGCAGTTTCTTCAAAACATACCCTGAATACGTTTGAAGGATGGACGAATAAATTCATTTTCCCTCCTTATGATTTTAGCCTTGCAAATGCTATGATCACCAATTTCCATTTACCTAAATCAACCTTATTGATGATGGTATCTGCATTTATGGGTCATGATTTAATGACTAGAGCATATAAAGAAGCTATTTTGGAAAACTATAAGTTTTATTCTTATGGTGATGCCATGTTAATTATATAATTACGAATCAATCCTTATACTTAAGGAACTTATATCCAATCCCGCTTTATCTAACTATTTAGAAAGCGGGATTTATTTTAATACCTACCTTTAATACTATGGAAGAGATAAAGAAAAAAGATATCCGGGCACTAACACGTGAGCAGCTTAGGGATTTTTTCGTTTCCAATGGTGATAAGGCCTTTCGTGGAAACCAGGTTTATGAGTGGCTATGGCAAAAAGCAGCCTATTCTTTTGATGTGATGACATCCCTATCGAAAGAAACTAGAGAGATGCTAGAGGCTAATTTTGTTATCAACCATATTAAGGTTGATTTAATGCAGCGTAGTTCAGATGGCACCATAAAGAATGCTGTACGCTTGCATGATGATTTAATTGTAGAATCGGTTTTAATTCCAACAAAATCAAGAACCACTGCTTGTGTATCTAGTCAGGTGGGTTGTAGTTTAGATTGTAGATTCTGTGCTACTTCTCGATTAAAACGAATGCGGAATCTAAATCCTGATGAAATATATGATCAAGTAGTTGCCATTGATAATGAAAGCCGACTTTATTTTGATAGACCGTTGAGCAATATTGTATTTATGGGCATGGGAGAACCTTTAATGAACTATAACAATGTTTTAAAGGCGATAGAGAAGATAACTTCTACAGATGGTTTAGGCATGTCTCCAAAGCGTATTACGGTATCAACATCTGGTGTGCCAAAGTTGATAAAGAAAATGGCCGATGATGAAGTTAAGTTTAAGCTGGCTGTTTCACTTCACTCTGCAATAGATGAAATACGTACCTCTATAATGCCCTTTAATGCCAAGTTTACTTTAAGTGATTTACGAGAATCTTTGCAGTACTGGTATGAAAAGACGAAAAGTAGAATTACCTATGAGTATGTTGTTTGGGAAGGAATCAATGATGCTCAAAAAGATGTTGATGCATTGGTTGCTTTCTGCAGATTTGCACCTTCTAAGGTGAATTTGATAGAGTATAACCCAATAGATGATGGGGAGTTTAAGCAAGCATCAACTGCAGCTATAGATCGCTACGTTAGTACCTTAGAAAAAAACAATATTGTGGTCACCGTCCGCCGTTCTCGTGGTAAGGATATCGATGCTGCCTGTGGTCAGTTGGCGAATAAATCTTAAATAGAAGTAAGCAAGTATAATTGATTTTTTTAAAATCACACTTTTCTTAATTGCAATCAAACCCTTTACTGAGCGTAGCCGAAGTAATCGACCAATAAACGATAACTGCGGTCTGAGTACGGTTAACTGCGTGCTTTTCGCTAATTTTGAGGTTCTAAGAAATAACACCTGAAAATAGTATCACAAATAAAGGAACCTGTCTACCAGGAAATGGAGTTGTTTGAGTCCAAGTTTAGGGATTCAATGTCATCTAAGGTGGCGTTACTGAATAGAATTACCCATTATATTGTAAACAGAAAAGGGAAGCAAATGCGGCCCATGTTTGTATTTCTCACTGCCAAATTATTGAATAAGGGCGTGGTAAATGAACGAACGTATCGAGGAGCTTCAGTTATTGAATTAATCCATACCGCTACTTTAGTTCATGATGATGTTGTCGATGAAAGCAATAAGCGTAGAGGTTTCTTTTCAATAAATGCACTTTGGAAAAATAAGATTGCCGTTTTAGTGGGTGATTATTTGTTGTCTAAAGGACTTTTGTTATCGATTGATAATAATGATTTTGATTTACTAAAAATCATATCCGTAGCCGTACGTGAAATGAGTGAGGGTGAATTGCTTCAGATAGAAAAAGCACGAAGGTTAGATATTACCGAAGACGTCTACTACGAAATTATCCGCCAAAAAACAGCTACACTTATTGCTGCATGTTGTTCATTAGGGGCTTGTTCGGTTAAACCGGAAAGTGCTGATGTAGAAATATTTAGAAAATTTGGTGAATTATGTGGTATGGCTTTTCAAATCAAAGATGATCTTTTTGATTATGGAGCTAAAAAAATAGGGAAACCTACAGGAATTGATATTAAGGAGCAAAAAATGACGTTGCCTTTAATTTACGCCCTTAACCATTGTACAAAGAAAGAGAAAAACTGGGTTATCAATTCCATTAAGAATCACAACAAGGACAAACAGCGGGTAAAAGAAGTTATTTCTTTTGTTAAGGAAAAGGGCGGATTAGATTATGCCGTTAGTAAAATGCTCGAATACAGAGATGAGGCACTAGAACTGTTGAGTATATATCCAGAATCTGACTATAAAGCTGCTTTAGAGTTAATGGTGAATTACGTGGTGGACCGTAAAAAGTAATTCTTATTTAAAAAATATTCCAATTTAAGTATCTGTAATACAGAGATTTGAAAATAAATTTTAAAATTTATTTATCTTCAGGCAACTATTATATCTACTATTGCGTCTAGTAGAATAGAAGACCAAACCATTATTTTGAAAATTATACCATTTTATAAAAACGAAAGGCAGCTCATTAAAAGAGCCATATCGGGTAACCGAGATGCACAAGAGCGTTTGTATAAAAAACATGCTCCAAAAATGTTGAGTGTCTGTAGGCAATACATAAAGGATATTCATTTTGCTGAGGATGTAATGGTGCAAGGTTTTCTAAAAATGTTCAATAAGTTGGATACTTTCAAATTCGAAGGAAGTTTTGAAGGCTGGTTAAGAAGAATAATGATCAGGGAAAGTATTTCCTATTTAAGAAAACAACAGTTTGTGGTTTATGATGACGAGGTGTATGAAAAAAATCAGTCAGAAGAAATTTCTCAAAGTACAGATTTAGACACAGAACATATTCAACAGCTTATAGATGCGTTACCGCAAGGGTATAAAATGGTATTTGTACTGTATACCGTAGAGGGTTATAAGCATAAAGAAATCGCAGAAATGCTTTCTATAACCGAGAGCACTTCAAAAACACAATTATTAAAAGCTCGAAAATTGCTTCAAGGGCAATTAAGAAAACAAAATAGTATAGGGTATGGAAACCGATAAATTTGAAAAACATATAAAAACTAAGCTTCAGGAGCGGGAGATACATCCGTCGGAAAATGCTTGGGAAAAAATTTCATCAGAATTGAATACTGATGATAGAAAAAGGAAACCTCTGTATCTATGGGTGGGTATTGCAGCTAGTGTTATGGTTTTGGTAGGTATTGCACTATTCTACTTCAAAGGTGGTGATGATATAAATGAGATAAAGTTTGAAGTTGTTGACATCGATAATAAAGAAGCATTAGAAGAGAAGATAAAGACTGAGTCCGTACCATTTTTAAAGAAAGAACCAGAAGTTGTAGCTAAAAATGATGATTTAGAGAAAATTAATAGTGTTGTAAACAAGAAGCAAGAATCAATAAAAAAGAAAGAAATCATCAGTATTGAAGATGAGATTGAAGTTGCTTCAGTGGAGCGTGTTGTGCCTGAAAAGAAAGGTGGTAAATTAGAAATTTCTGATGCTATTATAAACACCAAAGTGGCGGGTATAGTTGCACAACTTGATGTCTTGGAACAGTATAGTGCTGTAACTGATGCAGAAGTAGATTCGTTATTGAAACGGGCACAAGATGAAATTTTACGGGATAAAATTTTTAATACAGATAAATCTGTCGATGCAATGGCTTTGTTGACAGAGGTTGAGGGTGAACTTGATCAATCCTTCCGAGACCAAATATTCAATTCTTTAAAAGCCAGTTTTATTAAAGTGCGAACGGCTGTCGCTGACCGCAATAATTAATCTAGTACAAATCGTTTTATTCTTCATCTCTGTAAAATACTACGGGGACAGGAAGCGGAGTTTTATTCATCAAAAAAAATCAAAATCGAAATGAGAACAATTACAATGTATTTAGTTGGTTTAGTAACCCTATTAATGATTCAAAATTTATCTGCCCAAGAGGAATATGAAAAGAAAATTGAAATTTTAAAGGAACAAAAAGCTAAAATAACCCAACAAGAAAAGAAAGCTTTAAAATTGGAAATAGAGGCAATTGGCACACAATTAAAAAACGACGAAATTACAGAGGAAGAAGCTAATGCATTGAAAATTAAGGCTGCTGAGAAAAGAGCTTTGAACATTGAAGAAAGAATTTCGATTATAGAGAATAAAATTTCTCTTTTAGAGCGGAATAGTGGTCATGTTCAAGAATTAGATACTTTGAATTACAAGTTCGCCGTTCAAATCGGGTTTGGAAAAGATGATGGTCAGAATGCTAAACTCTTTGGTTTTCGCCTGAATGAAAACCCAAATAGAAGAGAAATTAAATATGATCGAAGAACCTATTCAGATTTTGTAATGGCTATCGGTCTCAATAATGCAATCGTCGAAGGCCAGTCTTTAAATGATTCACCTTATAAAATAGGAGGAAGTCGATTTTTTGAAATGGGTTGGCAATGGCGTACGCGTGTATTCAAAAATTCAAATTTTGTGAGGTTGAATTATGGTTTTTCATTCCAATTTAACGGATTGAAACCTAAGGATAATCAATATTTTGTTGCGCTTGACAATGGTCAGACCGAGCTACAAGAATTCGAATATGATTTAAGCAAATCAAAATTCCGTATGGATAATTTAGTATTTCCAATGCATCTTGAATTTGGACCTTCAAAGTTGAAAACTACTGAAGAAACCATGCGCTATTCGTTACGAAATCAGTTTAGATTAGGATTAGGTGGCTATGCTGGTTTTAATATGGGTACCCGCCAAAAATTGAAGTATGATCGTAATGGAGATAATGTCAAGGATAAATTAAAGCGTGGGTATAACACCAATGATTTGGTCTATGGTTTAAGTGCGTATGCTGGTGTTGAAGGTGTTCTATTATATGTGAAGTACGATCTGAACCCTATTTTTAAAGATGCTGCCGTTGAACAGCGAAATATTTCTTTAGGATTGCGTTTCGATTTATAAGTTAAATATATTCAACAATCAATTTAGCTGTGGTACCGTGTTTAAAAACCGGTTACTACAGCTATTTTTTTATTCTCGATAGTTCACGATTCATCTCATCGGTAAACTCATTTTCATAATACCCACGCTTACAATGACTACATTCAATAGTGGTGTTGCTAGAAATTTTAAAGAGTTTTATCCAAAATATATGGAAATAGTTTTTCAGTGTAATCGCTGTTAGGGTACCTCTTTGTTGGCAATAAGGACAAGTAGCATTAAAAAGCTTTATACTTTCCGGTTTACCTGGTCTTGTGCCAAAGAATAGAATCATAATTAGTACTTTTGATGTTCTAAATTAAGCATAAAAGATTTCGTTAAACGCTATTTTAGAAAGCACTTTATGATTTCAAAAAACACCATAGATCAAGTTTATGAAACTGCCCGCTTAGAGGAGGTGATCGGTGATTTTGTACAGCTAAAGAAATCAGGTTCTAACTTTAAAGGACTTAGTCCGTTTACTGATGAGCGTTCGCCTAGTTTTATGGTGTCACCGGTGAAACAGATTTGGAAAGATTTTAGTAGCGGAAAAGGCGGAAATGTGGTGGCTTTTTTAATGGAGCATGAGCATTTCACCTATCCTGAGGCTATAAAATACCTAGCTAAAAAATACAATATAGAAGTAGAGGAGACAGAGCAGTCTAACGAAGATAAAGAACAGGCCAATGAGCGCGAAAGCATGTATTTGGTGTCAGAGTTCGCCCAAAGCTATTTTAAAGAAATATTATGGGATACCGAGTTGGGAAAGGCTATCGGCTTAAGCTATTTTAAGGAACGTGGTTTTACTGATGAAACTATCAAAAAATTTGAATTAGGATACTGTTTAGATCAGTGGGATGGTTTTACTACAGCTGCTTTAGACAAAGGATATAAGCTAAATTATTTAGAAAAAACCGGATTAACCATTGTTAAGGATGACCCTAACAATCCAAATAGTTCGCGAAAGTTCGACCGTTTTAAGGGTAGGGTAATGTTTCCTATTCATTCCATGAGCGGCCGGGTGTTAGGTTTTGGCGGCCGTATTTTAACAAATGATAAAAAGGCAGCCAAGTACCTCAATTCACCCGAAAGTGATATTTACCACAAGAGTAAGGTCTTGTATGGTATTTATTATGCAAAGCAGGCAATAGCAAAAGAAGACAATTGCTTTTTGGTAGAAGGGTACACCGATGTGATTCAGTTTGCACAAAGAGGAATCCATAATGTGGTATCATCAAGTGGTACGGCTTTAACATCAGAGCAAATTCGGCTAATCAATAGATTGACCAAAAATATAACGGTCTTGTTCGATGGTGATGCAGCAGGATTAAGAGCATCATTACGAGGAATCGATTTGATTTTGGAACAAGGTATGAACGTTCGTGTCTGTACATTTCCTGAAGGGGAAGATCCAGATAGTTTTGCCAAGAACAATGAACTCGATGAGGTTACGGCGTATTTAGAAAACAATTCAAAAGATTTTATTCAGTTTAAGGCATCGCTATTAGTAAAGGAAGCAAATAACGACCCTATAAAACGTGCAGACACGGTTAGGGATATTGTCAATAGTATAGCCAAGATTCCCGATCGTATTCAAAAGGAAATCTACATACAAGAGTGTGCCCAGATCATGAATATTTCGGAAGCTGTTTTGTTCAATACTTTGGCACAAATAGGCAAGAAAGAGACCGCCGATGTTCAAAAGCAACAAAAGGAAGAGCAGAAAGCTTTTGATGTTGTTCGTAATGAAGAAAAGCAAGAGAAGGTAGATGTTCAATATGTGTTAGAGCGTAAGATTATAGAATCGCTTATGCTTTATGGAACCCACAAAGAAGAATTTGAAGATTTGGTGCTTAAAGAGAATGAGTCGGGTGATTTAATATTAGAACCTGAATCAATGGAAATAAAGGTATACGAGAAAATTTATTTAGACCTGCAAGAAGACGAGATTGAGTTGGCAAATGAAGATTTTCGAAAAATGTATATTAAGCTCATAGAGGCATTGAACGAAGAAGAAGAATTTTCGATTACTACTTTTGTAAATGGTCTTGATCAAGATATGGCAAATCAAATATCTTCTATTTTAATGGAAGAGGAGCGTTATAAATTAGATAATTGGGAGAGTAAGGAGATTTATCCGAAGAAAAAGGAAATCGGTGTGGCCCAATTGGTTAGTGAAACTATTTTAACCTTACGCTGTTTTCTTATTAAAAAACGAATGGGCGCGTTGCAGAAAACAACTGAACAGTCTAATGAAGATAATCGGGAAGCTTTAGAAGAGATTATGAACTACATTCAATTGAACAAGCTTCTAAATCAGAAACTAAATAGAGTATTGTCATAATATAAAAAAGGCTGTAATTAAAAAAGACCCACCAATGGTGGGTCTTTTTTATTTTATGACAGTTGTAAGAATTTAGTACAATTCAAGCGCTTTTGCCTGCTGTAATAAATCTACCATATTATCAACATTTAATTTTTTCATTAAACGTGCTTTATAGGTACTAACTGTTTTTTCGTTTAGGTTTAAGCCTAAAGCAACTTCTTTATTTCTTTTACCACTAGCTAAAAGTTTTAATACTTCTATTTCTCTGGTAGACAGTTTTCTAAAGAATCTTCTAGGTTTTTTAGTGCCTTCATCAAAAGCAAGACGTTGTGCCAATTCATTGGTGATGAACATGCTGCCTTCACTTACTTTCGTTACTGCTGCCGTAATATATTCTACACTAGATGATTTTGATAAATAACCGAAAGCACCTGCTCTAATGGCGCTAAGGGCATATACATCTTCAGATTGACCGCTATACATAAGTACTTTTACGTCAGCGTAATCTTTTTTAATTTTTCGTAATGCTGCTATTCCGTTTATTTCAGGAATATCCATTTCTAGCATGACTACATCGGGGGTTGTGTCTTTAAGTTTTTCGAAAAGTTCTTCGGTAGTTGCTACCTCATCGATCAGTTCAAAACCCTCAGCGGCTTCTAGAACCTTCCTTACTCCCATTCTTACTATAGGGTGGTTGTCCGCTATTAAAACTTTGATCATTAATTATTTATTTTATAGATTTTTTTAAACCCATATTGTCTTAAAAGACTACATGCAATGTAAGGTTTAAAATTCTAAATTAGAAGTCAAAGTTGCACTTTTTTGTTGCTAACGAATAATTTAACGCTTTTTATTCGACTTAATAACCTGATTCTTAGTTGAGTTGTTATTTAAGGTGTTTAGGGATCTCACAAACCGGTATTGGCAACATTTTATGTTTGTTCATGGTGTTCAATCTCATGAAGATAGCGAAAACTTCTTGTTTTCTACCTTCAAAATCATCGATTGTTTTGCCTTCATCTTTCATGTTCATCGCCCATTCTAGTTCGGGGTACGAGGCGCCGATTTGGTCTTCATCTGTTCTGTCGTCACCCCAAAGGCCATCAGTAGGTGCAGCTTTAATAATTTCTTCATTTATGCCTAAAACTTCGGCAATGTTGTATACTTCAGTCTTCATTAAATCGGCTATCGGACTTAGATCTACACCGCCATCGCCATATTTTGTATAGAAACCTACCCCGAAATCTTCTACTTTATTTCCTGTTCCTGCAACTAAATAACGCTCTAATGCGGCAAAATAATATAAGCTTGTCATACGAAGTCTGGCCCTCGTGTTGGCCAAAGACATAAAACGTTCTTCTTCGTTTTCAACAGAAGGGAATGCATCAACAAGGCTATCGAATACTGGAGTAAGGTTTACCTCACGTCTACTAACGTTCTTAAAATTCTTCTGCAACCATTCAATATGTCTTGATGCTCTGTCAGATTGGTTTGCTGCTTGGTGTATCGGCATTTCCAAACATAATAGGTCTAATCCTGTTTTGGCGCAAAGTGTTGAAGTAACTGCAGAGTCTATACCTCCAGATATACCGATAACAAAACCTTTTTGTTTTGCATTGGTTGCATAATCCTTTAACCATTGTACAATGTGGTCAATTACCTTTTCAGTCTGCATACCGTTCCGATTATTTATTAAAATCAATTAACTTTGCCTTAAAAATAAGTTGAACACCGTGAATAATAAAATGTATTGCAAAATACTTGCTAGGGTCAAACCTATTTTTATGTTATTATCAGTTTTTTTAATTCTTTTTAGCTGTAATGATAGTGATAAGGTAGCGCAAGAAATAGAGGCTGTGCCGATAGATCTTAAAATCGCAAGATTTGATCGTGAGTTTGCATCGGCTGGTGAAAAAGGCTTACCGGCATTACGCAAAATGTACCCTTATCTATTTCCGGCGCCAGATAGTGTGTGGATTGCCAAAATGGAAGATTCACTTCAAGTAGAACTTTTTCAAGAAGTGGGTAATGCTTTTCAGAGTTTTGAAGATGAGCAAGAAGGTTTGGTACAGCTATTTAAGCATATCAAATATTATTTTCCAGAGTATACGATACCAAAGGTTATTACGGTAACGAATGATGTCGATTACAATAACAGAATTATATTGACAGATAGTATTTTGTTTGTAAGCCTTGATAATTACCTAGGTCCTGAGCATAAGTATTATGGGGGTTTTCAGCGGTATATAGCCCAATCTTTAGACCGTAGTTATTTGGTGAGTGATGTTGCCAGTGCTTTTGCTAAACAAGTAGTGCCACGACCAAGAGACCGAACTTTTCTTGC
The DNA here is from genome assembly GCF_900109345.1 of Maribacter orientalis. Lineage (GTDB taxonomy): Bacteria > Bacteroidota > Bacteroidia > Flavobacteriales > Flavobacteriaceae > Maribacter > Maribacter orientalis. The sequence goes on along the minus strand of NZ_FNZN01000009.1, from coordinate 117,549 downwards.
CCGAATGATTTATTTCGGTAAAGAATTATACTTGAAAGATAAGCTGATGCCTAATGTAGAAGAGCGCAAAAGAATAGGTTATTCTGAGGAAGATTTAACGTGGGCAATTGCCAATGAAGAGCCTATGTGGCGAAATTTCATTGAAAACGAATATTTATATAGTACCGATAATAAATTGAATCAACGGTTTTTAGAGCCTGCTCCGTTTTCTAAATTCGGATTGGAGCTTGATAATGAATCTCCTGGAAGATTAGGGCGATATGTTGGTTGGCAAATTGTTAAAGCGTTTATGGAAAATAATGACGTGAGCTTGAAGCAATTATTGACCATGCCAGAGGAAGAAATATTTAAGAAATCAAATTACAAACCGAGAAATTAAATGGCAGATTTACATACTTCAGAAATTACATTACGAGTAGGATTAGATGAAAATAGAATTCCTGAAACATTGAACTGGTCTGCTCAAGACGGTGGTATAGAAAATCAGGAGGCAAAAGCAATGCTTTTATCTGTGTGGGACAGTAAAAATCAAGAATCTTTGAAAATTGACCTGTGGACGAAGGATATGCCTGTTGATGAAATGAAAACTTTTTTCCATCAGACGTTGGTTTCTTTATCCGACACTTTTTTGAAGGCTACCCAAGATGAAAAAATGACGGCCACCATGAAAGATTTCTGTGAATACTTCGCAGAGAACTTAAACCTGAAGGAATAAGAACGGGTAGTATTACGCTGTTTTTGGCTTTAGTGTTCCTTTTACTTTTTTAATCCAGTAGATGATATAGACGGTTCCTAAAACGGTCGGGATTATCCATGCCCATAGATTGTCGTATTTCATTCCAGCGACTATGAAAGCTGTAATAGAAGCGATTAAGGCACCAAGCATTCTACTAAGGTGATTAATTAGCCATAGCTTTCTGTTTTCTAAAGTTTTCTTGAATAACGTATAGTCTCCATAAGGTAGAAACACGCCTATCAATCCGAAGAAAAGGAACAGTATGCTATGCGAAAACCCATGAATGAGTCCGTTGATGCCAAAACCAATCATCAATAATGCGCTTGCGGCCATAATGCCCGAAACTAATTTATCTATTATATTGGCTTCTGTCTTTTTTACCGATTTAAAAGTGAGTGCCCTGTTACCTGCCAATACCATGTAGATGGTGAAAATACCGATTAAAAATAAAAAGTTGTTCATGTGATTAGGCATTCTTGCGACTACCAAAGATATGGCAGAACTCATAATCATCGACCAGGTAAACCATTTGCCTAAACGTTTGTGATTTAGATTCCCTTTTCTTACTACAATACTACCTATTCCGGTAATAAGTCCTAATCCGCCAAAAAAGGCATGTATGTAAATGAATAGTTTAATAGTGTTCTCCATGTTAGGTTGGTTGATTCTTATTCAAAGATGTAGATATAGTGCATATCCTTCAAATCTAAAAAACCGAACTGTTGATTTTGGTAACTGAATTGGAATTTAGCAATTGATAATTAAGTATTGTAATGTTGAGATGTCAGTTAGATTGGTTTTCCTTGAAGTGAAACGTAAAGGAAAAATTACCTGCCCGCAGGCAGGCAGGTATCCAAAACAGGTTTGGAACACGCATGGTTCTCGATACAAATTTTCTCGTACCTCCAAAATTCACTCGAACTGACAATTGTTTTTGCTAATAAATTCTTCTAAGAATCCCCACTATGATTAGAAAACTTCTTGTTCGCATCGGTTAACGACACCTTTTATCGCTGAGGTGTTTTTAGGCACGATGTCGTTTAACGACAAGATTTTGCACTTTATCTAGGTGTGTGCAGCGTAACGAGTAAAAAGTGTTTTTGGGCGATTCACTACCGAGTGCATGAAGGTCTACTGCGTTCTATAAGTGTAACAAAGCCAGTCATGAAAACAATAGTAACCATCATTTTTATCATCTTCTTAGGAATCACTGCTCAAGCACAAACTGCTGATACCGATGTAAAAGCTGAAATTGTTGAAATGACTATCGTTACTGAAACAACGTACGAGTTAAACCTTGAGGCTAAAACGGAAGTAGCACGTTTATACAAGTTTAAAAATTCTAAAATTAAAAAGGAATTGAATTTCAGTACTAAGGCTAACAAACCTAAAATGGCTTAATTCAAAGGAAGTTTACTAATACTATTTAGTCTTTTGATTTTTTAGGTTTACAACTAAGACAAAAATCAGATAGGGTGTTTATCTCTTGTTTTACCTTATTGTGTTCTTTTTGTAGCATCACAGCATCTTTACCGAAATTGGTAGCTTTAAAAACTTGTGCGCTTACCGTATTCATTTCTTCTTGTAGTTCGTTGAAAATAGGTTGAAATAATTTGGAGTCGCTAAAAGCACCTTTTTCTTCATAAATCTTCTTGCGTATTTTTCTGGCATACAGCTCTACCAAATCAAAATCATACCTGCCAAAGAGCAATAACTGATTTGCGGTTACCGAATCTGGAGCGATCAACACCGCTAGATTTTTTTGAAAAATGGCTCTAACCTTGCTATTGAAATTTTTGGTGAACATAAAAGACACCGAGTTCATATTAAAACTGAAATCGATTTTAGAGCCAGAATAGATAGAATAGGAGGTAAGCGATGAATCAATCTCCGATTCGGGTGACTGGTAATCACTTAGTTGAAGTTCGTAATCTGGATTCCATTCCATCGGTTCTTGGCCGAAAAGGAACACAGTAGCACATAAAAAGCATAATAATAAAGTGTATTTTTTCAAGTAATGTAGGATTTAAATAGGTATCGAAAATACAGAAAAAGTGAATTCCTAAATGATAATATTATCCCAATTCACCACATCGTTATGTGAGTGTGTAAAGCCTATGGCACGTTCTTTTGCAATGGTGTCAATATCTCTATATGCGGCAACATAGGTCTTGCGCCATTCTTTCGATTCATTTCCTGCCGATCCATGCACAATACGTTCGTCGTGTATGGTAATGCTGCCTCTTTTTACGGGTAGGTATACAATTTTATCATCTTCACGTTCCTCGATTACTAAGGTGTGGCTTTCATCTCGTGATACCTTACCATCTTTTCTTTCGTTACTAAATGATTTTGGGAAATGCTTACGCAATTCAGGCTCTTTATTTGTGCCTGGTAACACTTGTAGACATCCGTTGATCAGGTCAGAATCTGTAAGCGCTAGAGAAAAGGTAGCTGTCCACGTGTTTTCTGTTTTTGGCCAGTATCCTAAATCTTGGTGCATGGCAAATTCAGCACCTTTTTTACTTGGTTTTTTGGCTAAGAATTGTTCATAATCCATCGCCGATTTTCCATTTTTATATAATTGGTCTGCTATACGTTGGGTAATTTTATGGTAGATGTTATTTTCTAATTCTTTGCGGTAGGTACTAGGCAACATTGCGTTAACCAATTGAAAATCTTCCATGGGTGTACCATAGGGTTGCGACATATCACAGAAATCTTTCTTCATGTATTCTGCTTCTTTGCCCAATACAAAATGGTCGAACCACGGATCTAAAAACTGCATCTCTTCTTCAGTCAATACATCGTTCAAAACGACATAGCCGAGCTCATTAAACTGCTCAATTTCTTTTTCATTGATAATGTAGTTGTTGCCTATTCTACGATGGCTACCAGAATCTGGGTTGGTGATGCGTTTCATGCACAGTATTTTTTAAGTTGAGGATTCTCAAGTTACGAAATTTGAGATTTCCATTGTAGGGATTATTATTTTTTTTAGCAATGCAGGCGTATCAAAACCTACAACTTAAATTCAGTTTGGGTGGGATTTTCATCAAAAATATGAGGGTAATGTTCACGTGCATTTTTAACCATAAATTCAATGGGCACATCTTCAAAATGGCCATAATCCTCAAGATATTCCATAAACAAGTTTCCTTCCGCATTGAATTCTTGTAATACGGCATCGTTTTCTCCATCGAAATCTAAAGGTGCCACCTTTAGCATAGAACATAGCGATGTATTGAAAGTCGGTGAAAGTTTAAGCCATTTGTTATTGATATAGGCATCGACCATACCATGAGGGGTCAGTTCGTTTGATCCGAATTTTTCTATTAATCGTTCAACACCAATATGGTTTTTAACTTTGGCCAAGTGAATTCTAGAAGGTATACCAACAGCGCGCAAGCAGGCAATCAATACAATCGATTTATCAATGCAATGCCCTTCAGAGCGTTTGGCAATATTACTTGCCCTGTAATTTTCTTTTGTAAAACTTAAAGTGTACGGGTTATACCGCCATGAATCTCGAACTTTTAAATAAAGCTGTATGGCTTTTTCTTGTTCAGATATAGAATCTTGGGTAAAATCGGCGACCAGATTTTGAATCTCTTCGGTCTCGTAATCAAAGAAATAGGTGGGAGATAGGTAATCCATAGTGCTAAGATTTGGGGGAATTAGTTTGCATTCAATTTTCTGAATAGTTTCGGCATACTGGCTTCGTCTATTGCCGACATGTCTATTAAATCTAATGATTTCACCATGTTTGCGGTTCTTGTTTTGTATTCAATAAAATGCGGACTCTTTAAATGCATTTCATAGGCGGCTTTACTTGCATATACTTCAAGAAGACGAATTTCGGTTGGGCGTTCTTTTTCGAACATCGGGTAAATACAGATCACTCCTGGTTCTAACCGTATCGAGGCTTCTGACTCCTCCTTTAAAATAGCCAAGTATTCATCAAGATATTCCTCCTCTATTTCTAACACCGCAATGCGGATCATCATATTTTCTGAGTTAAAAGGTTCGGTAGCCATAAATTCCTGATTACACGAGCAAAAAAGTGCGATTGAAAAAAGTATGATGAATTTTATATAAAGTTGTTTCATTGTCGTTCGCTAGTCGCTATTATATACTGCTAATTGATTCACTAAAATACTAACAAACTAATACACTACAAAAAGCCTTTGGGTGTTGGTTGTTCGTTGTCAAAAGTAAACCATATGATACAAATACAAGTTTAAAATCTGCCGCCTACTGAGTACTGTTTCGGTCAACTGAGAACTACCCTTTTCTGTATTCCTCAGGTCGATTTTGCCAGATATGAATATACTGTCCTGTAGACATTCTGCGTGCCATATCTTTTGCGCTAGTGGCCAATTCCCCTTCGTACAGTTCGTCAATCGTTTCAAACCATAATTGTAACCATTGTGCAAAATGGTTTTGCGAGATGGTATAGTTGAGGTTTTTATCGACATTAACATGTTTGGCTGAAGGGCTCCCTCTAAAGGTGCGGACGCCAAAAAGGTTCGATTCCCAAAAATCGGTGAGTTTGCTCAGGTGGGCTGGCCATTGCTCGTCGGTAATGTGCCCATTGAAAATAGGACCCAACATTTCGTTTTCTCGTATTTTGCCGTAAAAAGCATGTACCAATACGCCTACATCTTCTCTATTGGTGATATCGTTCATAAGGTTAATTTAAGATTCAGCAACAACGTCTTTTACACGGTCGGCAGTATCTTGTTTTGAAAGTGTTAATCGTACGATGCTATCTGCTTTTGCAGTTAGATCATGGGGAATATTTCCTTCTAATGTTAGTATAGCTCCTTTTTTTAAATCGTGTATTTTGCCTTCCACGCCAAATGCGATTTCACCCTCTAAGATATGTACAATAATAGGAAAGGGCGCGTTGTGCTCTTTCATCACTTGTCCTTTTTTAAATAGAATGCGAATTTCTTTAGAGAAGGAAGTTTCCAAGAGCACTTGGGTTACAATTTTAGTGTCGTTAAAATCTAGGTTTTCGGTAAAGGATGTTGAGTTCATACTAGTATTTTGGCAATGGTAAGAAGAAGCATGGCGTCAAACTATGATACTTCTCATAGTATTGGACTACAAACGGTCGAAACTCCCAAATTTCAACTTTATACTAACACAATGCGCGTAATTTTTCATTCCGCAACCAAATACTAACCCACACGAGTATCCCGAAAATAACAGGGAAAAGAATGCCGGTTACCGGGTCGTTATGTATTATGTGCGTAGCGACTGCTCCACCAAGCCAAGCAGTAAGTAAGAGTCCGCCAATAAAGGTCGTTTTAGGAATAGCGTACAGAACGGTAGAGACAAATAAAATAATGCCAAGATATAGCACTGAATCTTCAGGATAGCCAAATTCCACGGCACCTTCCACGGCCATTTCCGTTTGTAACAAATTATTGAAAGCTCCCATTAAGAATAGTAGAACAACGATGCCTTGTAGCATATAAGAAGTCCACATAACGCCTTTAGATACTTTTTTTACAGTTTCCATACGAGTATGATTTTGGTTAAAATAATACGTACAATGTACAGGAAATTTCTAAATACCCGTGTTTTAAATAAGGTAGGTCTTGCTGTTTTTTGAGATATTTTTATGTGCTGCTATCTTTAATACAGGACTATTAAGTATCCTTGGTCGTGATTTACAATGCATTGGAATACGTGGTTTTATCTGAGCCCGTATTTCTAACGATGAGGTATAACAAGGCTTTTTTAATTTTTTTTAGAGTCTTTGTGTATGATTAGTTACGTTGTTTAGCACGTAACATAAAAGTATACAACACGTTGTAAATTAAGCTGGTATTTCCAAAATAGGTAAGAACAAGCAATTACATACTACCATTATTGGTGGTAGTTTTTAATATTCAGTGATTTTATCAACTTCAAGTTTTCTCATGGCCTCTCCTTCAACTAGTCTATATGAAACTTGTCTAGTTCCTCCAGAGGGTTCGGCATTTGTATCACCTTCTTTATAAATTGGAAAGCGCTGACCCAAAGTATTTTCAACGAGCGAAAATTCATCATGGCCCATATATCCTTTGTTTATCTTGCGGTTTTCTGCTGTAGGTTGAAAATAAACCTCACTCATTGATTTCTTATTGTTAACGGAAAATGCGTATACATTTCCATAACTACCGCTACCAACTGACCGTGTATAAATGAAAAGTTCAGGCGAGCCATCAGAATTTAGATCTTCAACTTCCGCATTGATAACTTCTTCACCGTCAATGTTGAATGTTTCGTTGTATTCACGTTCTTTCAGGCCGAATGTGAAAATCGTTAAGGTGTTTTTGCCGTCTTTTTCTATTGAAGAGATATTAAACCCAACGTCCTGTAAATTTAATACCCTGTTGAATTTTGTTAAGTCAATTTGAGTTTGATCAAGTGCTTCATTTATTTTCAAGTAGGTTCCGCTAATACTTGCACCACCAGAGCAATAAAAATGCAGTAAGCCTTCGTCTTCTTCTTTTTTTGTAGTGATGTTGATTTTCCCATTAGTAAATTCAAACAATATGGTTTTCCCATTAATTTGAGTTTGGTAGGCTTTGTCATCCACTTTTTCAGCAACTGCATCAAATGTACATGTAGGTTCTTTCTTGTCTGCTCGTGAGCGGACTGAAATATTCAGTTGATTATTTTCTGTTTCCGTAACCGACACGGCTACCCAATCATAGCCTTCGCTTCTTTTCGAATAATCTTCAGAAACGTAGTCGCCTAAAACATTTAACTCTTCGGCAGCTTTTGGTGTTGAAACTTCTTCCATTTTTTTTGTTTCGTTCTTACAGCCGATAGCTAAAAAAAGAACCATCAAAATCAGATAAAAATTAGTAAAATTGGTTTTCATTTTTTCTGTTTTTAGTTACGGTTTAAGATCCGACAGAATTTAGGATCACATACTAAATTTACTAAATAAACGTGTATTTTCCGAAGGGAAAATTCGACCGCAACTAATTATAGATGTGGCAAGCGAATGTTTTAATTGTTTCCATTATCCCTTTTCCAACAAGTCAAAAAATGTACGTGTTGTAGATCCAAGAAAGTAAAGCACAGGTTTGGTGAAAATTCTAAACTTCAAGCAATTGTTTTTGGTAGTATACCAATGAACATTATAAAAGTTGTAACGATAATTTTGAATTCACTGTTCTGTCCTTTGATTTCTCGGAATGCTACGTGAATTATGAAAATTCAATACATTAACGAAGAGGTCCTGAAAACAAAAATTACGGATTTAAAATGCTAAAGTTCCCTTACACGTATATTCCTAAAATAAACTTTTTGCCCATGGTGTTGAAACATTATATGGCCTTCCTGGTCTGAGTGGAACGCTGGGTTCTCCTTAAATTTACTTTCCAACAATATGGTATTCATTGCCGGACTACCAATTTCAAAGTCCAACACCTTTATACCGTTGAGCCAATGCTCAACATGACCTGATTCGTGATAGAGAATTGCCTGATTGAATTCCCCGATTGGATTAAGCTTTTTGTTTTTCGGACTGATTAAATCATACAACGAACCTGCTGATCGTATGGCCGTCGTATCATTAAAATATTTGTCATCTAAAATCTGTATTTCAAAATTATCCATCCAATTGGGGCTATTTCCGTTATTTGACTCCATGGATAGGTTTTCCTGCATATGAAAGAAAACACCAGAATTCGCTGCTGTATCTACCGCCCATTCATATTCTAATTCAAAATCTTTGTATCTTTTTTTGGTGATCAAATCCCTGTTCGCGGTATCTGGATTGGTCATCAATATGCCATTTTCCACATTCCAAACGCCCTTAGGGAACTCTTTTATTCCATATCCTCGAAATGCATCAGTAGATGAGCCATCGAACAATATTTCCCATTTTTTTTCAGCTGTAATAATCTCTTCTTTTTTAGTTTTTTTAGATTCATTGCAGGCACAGAATAATATCGGAACTGAAATAATCGCAAGGAACTTGAATGTAATTGATTTGACGGGTGACATAAAATAATTTTCCATGATACTTTTTCTTGTGTTTTAAACCTACTACTAGTTGCTAATGGTTTTGTGTATAGTTAGTCAACTAATTTAGCAAACAAATTACAGACAGAAAATTCTAGGGGAATTTTAGTGTGCCGGTGGTGACCCATCAGTTAAGTATAAAAGGTGTTAGCAATAACTAATTAAAATTTATTTTGATAAGGCCTTTATGATCCGCTCTTCATTAATGACAATATCGCGAAATAAAACGTGTGGAAATTCTTGATATTTAGATGCCTTAAAGGTTTCAAATATTTTAGATAATATTCTCCGACCGTTCTATGTGCTCTAAAAACCACTCTCGCCCGTCGGTTGGGGATTTGTCTGGTAGAAAAAGTGTCTTGTTCCACGTATCGATTGAAAAAAGTACCCCTTTGGTTTTACTTTTCAATTCGTTAGAATAAGTAGTTTTACCGGATCCTGTATTTCCAACAATGAGGTGTAGCATGGGGTTTTGGTTTAGACTTCTTCTATATTAAAACCTTGTTTTCTTGCTAAGTCAACTATGTTTTTAATATTATCACGGCCCCATTCTGTGGATACAACAAATTTAATGTTATCACTGCTTGTTAAAACTTCGTCGTTACCTATAAAGTGCCTTTTATTTGACTTGTTAGCGTACTTAGTTTCAATGTAATCTAATCTGTTTATTACTCCAGTAGAACCTTGAAGTTCATCTTTGAATAAATTTTTTAAGCTATTGAAATCTCTTGGTTGACTTTGTAAAGATTGTTTGACCACTTCTAAGACAAATCTATTTTTGGCAAGTCGTGAGCCAATTCCGTTGATAATATATTTTGTTTTATCTCTAGTGTTTGTTTTATTAGCTTTTTCTCGAATTATAGTTTGTAGTGTAGGCGATGCAATTTTAATCTGATTTTTCAAGGTGATATTTATTGATAAATCAGTTAGAACTTTATCTATTAGCTCAGCATCATACTTATTTAAAAAGTCTTGCTTAATTAATTCAGAAATTTTTGATATGTACTCTGTAGATAATATTTTATTCTGTAATTTTTTTTGATCCGCCTTGCGGTTAATTTTTTTAAGTGAACTCAAAGTAAATAATCTTAGTACTTCAACGCTAAAGCTCTCTTTAGAAAATAGTTCTACAAATCTTAAACCTTTTGCGTTGTCTTTATTAAACTCAATTGTTTCTAATAATACAGGATCATCGTGATCTGTTAAATCACCATCGTAAAATAGCTGAATGACTTCACCGATTAACACCCCGTATTGCAGTCTTAATTGACGCATGTAGGAAAATAATTGTCTCTGAAAATTGGTGTTTAAAGGTATGCTAGGTTGTTTAATTTCGATAACAAACAGATTTTTCTTTTCGGCTGAATTGATGACAAAATCTGGCATTATTCTATTTGAAGCACCAATTTGAAATGATGGGCGAATTTGTATATCTCCTAAAAATTCTTTCCAATCTAAAACTCTTAATGCCTGAATAACATTTAGCTCGAAGTCACTTTCACTAATGTCAACTTGAACGTTTTCTGACAGATAAAAACATATTTCATTCCATTTTTCGTTATTCATTATCGGTTTTTATTTAAAAAGCGTAAAAAAATATATCAATCGGAATTATTAAAAACAAAAGCTTTTTAAAATTAAAGACTGCTTAAATACCATTTGTCCATTCTCTTAATTAGATTCAATTTTTCAAGTTTGTTTGAACTAGGACCAAAAGCAATTTCAATAACGGCTCTGTCATTTTCAATTATAGGGCTCATAATTCGTCCATTTTTGAATTGAGTTGTAAACTCATCTTGAACATCTTCAGGAGCCATTTCCATTAAACAAAATGCGCGTACGTCTTGGTCATTTTCACCATAGGGATCACATAAGTATCTCATTTTTTTGAAATCTTTCGTTTGCGCTACTTCAAAAAGATATTCTACAACTGTCAAAGGTGAATTTTGAAAGTCAAAGGTTTCTCTTAGATTTATAAGGGAGACTTCTTTTTCTAGTTTTCTAATATAACTTGTTATTTTATTTACAACTCTACTTTGTTCGATAAGTTGATTTTGTTTTGTAGAGTTTAATCTACCAAATTGAAATTTGTTTATTTCATTGTACTTTTCTTTTGCAGCTGTCAACTTTTGATTAAGTCTGTCTATTTCATTATCTAAATTTATTTTCAATTTTGACTTGCCAACTTCAATTTTTTCTAGGTGAATTCTTTCTTTTTCCTTGGCTTCAGCAATAGCGTTTTTTGCATTTTCAATTTCTGCTTTTTTTTGCTCTATTTCTTTTTTACTTTCTCCGCAGGAGATTGTTATTGTGAAAAGTGCAAAAATTAGAATGTAATTTAATTTCATAAATATGGTTTGGTTGAATTTTGATTTAGTTAAACAAATAATATGTAAAAATTAGTATGAAAATTTTCAATAACGAGAGGTAAACAAATATGGCTTTCTAATTTTGTTTAAGTGCTTGTTCAATGAGTAAAATTTAAAAATTTGGCGACTTTCCAAAAATGCCTAAACCATTGTATTAGCAAAGACTTGCGCTATTTTTTATATACATTTTTAACTGTAGTGCTTACTCCACCAGTTTCTTATATTTCTCAAATTGCTCCAGTTTTTGGTTTTCAATTATCTTAGAAATATTCTTATGCAATTCATTAACGTTTGCAAATTCTTTCACTTTCCTATTGACGTTAATTGATATGTCAAATTGAAATTCAGCGTTAGTACTTTGTTTGAAAAGGTAAGCGGGGAATGAGTATTCAATTATACAATTTCCTTCGATACCATTGAAATTGAATTTGTACTTGAGAGAAATTGATGAGAAAATAATTTTCTCGTGATAATCATTTTTGGTTATGAAAATGTGTTCCTGTAATTCCTTACCGTTTATTTTGAGCTTTTCTATTCCTGATATAAATTCCTTTATTTCTTGAGGTGCATCTACGTTTGGGTCAATATGAACATTTAAGTCTGTAATTTCTATAAATTCTAAATGCCTGCTTAGAGCTGGCGAAGTAAAACTGTATAGAAATTGTATTCGATTTTGGTTGGTAAAATCTCGAAATAATATTCTAACAAAATCAACCTCTTCTTTTACAATATTGGCATTTTTAAAATGGTCTTTGAGGTTTCTTAAAACCATTTCATTTATTTCGTTGGTTTCTTTTGAAGTATAACTTTTTGTTAGAACCAAACTAATTTCATTGTTTGCTTTTTTCTCAATCGTGATAAGTGCTTTGTGCGTGGTTTTAGTATTTACCCAATCCTTTGTTCGATTTTCTCGCTCAATTTCATATTCAAGTTGGATACCCTTTTTATCCTTACCTGTATAAGTGAATTGTGGATTTGCTTTCACTTTGTAGTTTGGCTTATATACTATATTTTCTTTAATTATTTTATTTATAGAAAAATTAGATGGAATTATGTCCAGTAAAGGCTTGTCAGTTTTACAAGGTAGAGTTAAAGTATTGACTTTAAATTTTTCCTCTTTTGTTTGTTGATTTTCTACTAACTGTAAAAATTCTTTTGGACTTAGAATTGTATTCATTAATAATGGAACCGACTTATTTTTATCGTTCTCGTCTATAAATACTCCTTTACTACTAAGCAAATCTCTTAGTTGCTTTCCAGTCAAAAAGGATTGAGAAATCATAGCCCTTAATTGGTCGCCTATTGGTAAAACTTCCTTAATCTGTTCTTTTTCTACTGCCATATTTATAAGTTTCTGAAATCAAAATCGTGCTTAACAACTTCAATTTGGTTTTTATACGATAGATTTTCAATTTGAGCTAAAACACTTTTTACTATATCTTGATGTTCAAGTTTGTTGTAGTCTGGAAAAATTATCAAAGTTTTTGATGTCGCCTCTAAATGGTTAAACTCTTTTGAGAGTGCGATTAGTCTCAGTAAATCATTTTTATCAAAACTATCTCTTGTGCCAATTACTAAAATAACATCGTCGCCATTTGTTAAACGAATGGGAATTACATCGGAGCTTATATATTGCATCGGAAGTTTTTTTCCGAAACTTAATCTTTGAGTAATAGCATTGTTCATTCCTGTTTTATGATAAACAAAATCAAAGTTTTCTTCTCCAAAGATGTTTTTTATTGGTTGAATAAGATTGAAAAGAAAGTTCATTCTCGCATTATCAACAACAATAATTTTATCGTATACCAATTCGTTACCTGAAAATGTGGAATTGGAAATTTCAGGTAAAATGTTGAATTCTTTATGTTCGTCATTATTGGATAGCCAAAACAAAAGACCAGAAACTGTAGTGTCTGAAACATCTGAAACTGTAGAATTGATGTTTTGATATTCTTCCGAATTAGAAAAGCATTTCATTGTGTAAGCTAATTCTACGAACCAGTCTTTAAACTTACCTTTCAAATCAGATGGATATTTGTCGGCTGTATATTTTACTGAGATTACTCCTATTTCTAAAAGTTCTTCAATTAATGGACAGGAATATGAAACTAAACCATCTATTCCGTGCGTCAACCTTTGTTTTGCTTTTTCTTTTTTGTGTTGGTCACTATAACTACAAGGAATAGAAACGCCTGTGCGATAAACATCCTTAAAGCCGATTAACTCTTCGAAGAAATATTTTACAATATTCTCTCCTTGTTCTCCGATTTTTTTTGACCATTCTCCCATTTTAATTCTTTTGGTTATTTATAGTTCAGATGTTTTTTTAGCATTACAGGTAACGGTCTAGTATAAGAAAAGTAGGGCAGTTGTAAGCGATACTTTTCGGATTAAACTAAAGCCGAATTTTTAAATTTTGTTAATTATCTTTTCTCTTATTAATTATACCAAATTTAAAAATTTGGCGACTTGGCAAATACACACAGACCTTTCGATTAAGCACTTTTTGCCCTATTTTTTTATACATTGTTGCCCACAGTTTTTAATACGAACTTCCTCCGCCACCACCGCCAGAAATGATTGTTGTAGCTTCTTCGGTTTCAGGTTTCTTAGTGGTCTCGCTTATTTGTTCAGTTGGTTTCTTTACAGTAAATGTTTTCACTTTGGCATCTTCTCGGTAAAAATATATTCCATTTGCTAATAGTATTTCAAAATATTTATTTTCATCAATAGGGTTGTCGGTCGGTGTTAACCAACCTTTTTTTATTGATTCGTAGGTAAACAACCAATTTTCGTTCATTAAAGATTCCTCGGTCAATTCGGTTAAAAGTCCGTCCGTACTAACAGTTGAATTAATTAGACCTCTACTTTTTAAATCCATTGCTATTAACATTGATACATAATCATTCGAAGCAAAAATGCGTTCTGCCATTTTGTTCTTGAGTTTGATATTAAACTCAACACACATCCAAAGTGCCCAAGACACTTCGTAATTATGACCTTTAGGTAAATGAATTTCAATTAATTTCTCAATAATACTCTTGACTTTTCTTTTTGAAATTCGACTAATGTTAGATGCTAAAATTTCAGTTACAACAGGTAAAGTTCTTGGCTCTGTAATTCCGATTTTTAATATGAGGGATTCGTAAGTATCCCAGTTTTCATCGAATAATTGCAAATATTTAAGAACTTGAATCGAAAAAAGTAAAACAGAATCTTTTGGGTTTTCATTTGTGTGAATAAGAGAAAGACTTACAAATCTTTCAATATCGGTTAATTGAGAGTTTGCTCTTTTTCTGAATGTAAATGAACCTAAATCTATTGACCATTTACTATCGAAAGCAAAAGGTGCTTTGGATATTTTAGTTTTTTCTTCGTTAATGTCAAGTTGATATTCTGTAAGAAGAGATTGAATGAATTTGAATGCTTTTTCAGCATCTGCGTAACTATCACAATAAAGATAATAATCATCTATAAACCTGTAGGATTTAACATTTTTCAATTTCGTTTGAATCTGTTCGTCCATTAAACAGGTAATTATTTCAGCTATAACCAAAGAAGTATCTGGACCAATTGGAATTCCTACAGTCTGACCAGAGTTAAGATTTCTTAAATCTTTATCTAAAGCGTTTCCAAGCATAGTCATATCATTCCTATTTGCTTTTGCGACTGGTTTGGTATGAACTAACCAAGGGATTGAATGTGTATAGATTGTTCCGTAGAATCTTGAAACATCAGTTTTAACTTCATATAAATTAGCAAAGGATTCATTTGAACGTCTTCTTTTAAATTCACTAAAGTTGTGTTTAGAAATTAAAGCTCGATTATTTTTAGTGTCTTTAATTGGTGAACTTGAAGAAATAGTTGATTTCTTGAAGATGTTATCAATTTCTGTCCATCTATCAGCAATTGTTGAAGTTAATTTTGATTGATGAAGCGGATTAGGAATATTTATTATTCTTCTTGATAGTTGCACTTTAGGAATTGAAAAAACAACCCATTTTGAATCCGCATATTTTAAACGTTCTGGTTTTTGAAAAGGACTCGATACAGAATTCCATTGTGTTTTAATGACGTTTATTTTATCTGAAAAAGTTTTGCTTTCAAATGGTGGCGGAAGTTCTTTCGGGAAATATCCCAATTTTAGCAATTCTTTTTCTGTCATTCTCGATGTTTCTTAAATTGTGGGCAACATACGTATAAACGTGCCATGGTAGGTGTATTGCTCAATGTAGCACGTAAAACGTACCACCTAAGTTACCACTAAAGAATAAACCTACAAATTGTAGTCTTACTATACGTACGGAAACCCGTAATCGGTTAAAAATCATGTATGGTTTGGCGTATTTTTACGACCAAAAGACCATGTCAAAGAAATTTCTGTTTATTTATAACGCCAATAGCGATACCGGTAGTAAACTATTCGATTTTGCCCATAAACTAATAAGCCCTGCAACGTACGACTGCGCACTCTGTAGTTTAACCTTTGGTAGCTTTACCGAGAACAAGCAGTGGAAAGTTTTTAGAGAAAGTCTGCTAGCCAAAGGCTACGAACTTGAATTCTTGTATAAAGACGAATTTCAAAAAAGCTACAAAAGCAAATTTGGTCATGCCTTTACCTTTCCTATTATAGTAGCAGAAACCCCACATGATTTAGAGGTGTTGGTCACGACCGAGAAATTGAATGGCTTTGAGACGGTGGAGGAGTTGGTAGCTGCGGTTCAGGGTTTGGTCTTCAGTTAGCAGGTTCATTTTCAGCTTTCATAGCTATGACATGCTGTACGACCATTTCAAATACATTCGCAGTGGCTGCGATTACAATAGAAACAAAGACACTTAAAGCACAAATAGCAAGAAAACCCGCAGGATCGTCTTCTAGATTGTGGAATAATTTGATATATACCCCTGCCATTGCAATTAAAATGCTGAGTACGATTGCACAATATTTTATACTCTTTAATATTTTAATAGAGCTTGATGAGCATACCCTATGCTGCCCGATGTAACTGAGCAACTTGAACGCTTTGTAGAGGATAATAAAAAAAGTGATCGATGCAACGTATACATACCAAATGAACGGGTCAGAGTAAATACTGAACGCATCTAAATTTGTGGCTCTACCTTCGGTTAATGGAGTCCAAATCAAAATAACAAGCGCTACAATACCGATAAGCACGATGACCGCCTGAAGAAATACTATTGAAATTTTTTTCATCATGATCTTACGAAATGTAGATGATGTCTAAATTTTCAATGAAGGTATAACTTTATCCTAAAGAGCGAATGAACATGCCCGGCATTTTAATTGTTCGTTGTTATGTTTCAGTATTCAGTATTCAGTATTCAGTAGGCAGTTTCAGTATGAAGTGTCAGCGCGCAGTTTGCTTTTAATTTGCTGTTTCAATCTCGATTATTTCTTTGCCTTGCGCACCCAAGTAATGTGCTATTATTTTCTCGTACACTTTATACCCATCATCTACATTGGTAAAGATGAGTACTCCTTTTTTTGTTTTCGGAAATATAAAAACGATGGTTTGTACACCTTTGTCCGCTCCGCCGTGGGATAATGCATAATCTCCATTTTTAAAATCATAAATTTCAAATCCGAGTCCGAAATGTTTTCCATTTTTAGTGGCCACTTGGTGCGTAACCATATCGTTAAAAACTGCTTCAGAAAGTGCGCCACCATTCATTACACTCACTAAAAAATTACCATAATCTTCAATAGTTGTCATTAAATCATCTGCAGCACTGGGCGTTTTATGTTTAGTGTTTTCATAACTATTTCCTTTAGCATCATACCCAATTGCAAAACGTGATTCGTCTAGCGTATCGCTCCAGGTAAAGTGCGTATCGCTCATGTTTAAAGGCCCGAAGATGAGTTCATTGGCCAATTGGTCTAAAGAAGTATTGAATTTATGTTCCAAGGCTTTTCGTAAATATTCAAGGCCTTCACCCGAATATTGATATTGGGTGCCGGGCTCAAATTGAAAATTTAATTTGTTCGATGTATTTAAATACCTCCAATTGGGAAATCCTGATTGATGACTTAAAATATGTCGTGTCGTAAGTTTTTTGCTTCGTGGGTCGGTTGCAACGTCTGGGTCGGTAAAATAGGTGTAAACGGGCTCATCTAAGTCCCACTTTCCTGCGCTTACTAATTTTAAGGTAACCATTGCGGTTACCGGTTTTGTTAAAGAGGCTACATTAAAAATGGTGTTATAGGGTGCGGTAACACCACTTTTAAGTTCACCAAAAACTTTTATGTGTTTAAGGTTGCCATTTTCAATTATGCCAAGGCCTAGGGTGGGTACGTTGTTTTCTTTTAGCCATGCTTCAATTTCTGTGTCATTTTCAAAAATCGAATTTTCTGTGGGTTGCATTTCGTAGGCTTCATGACCATAACTTAAAGAAGTTCCTAATTTCCATTGGTCATTTTCTAGCACCCATACATTTGAGAACTTAGCAATACCGGGTTGGCTTTCTTTGCTTTCGTAAAATAAATGTTCACCATTATGAATGGCGCCATACAAAACCCCATTTTTATAAAGTGGAAAAATTTCTGTTTTCTCTTTAACTAAATACCGTTTTACCTGACGCGTTTCGGGACTTTTACATAATCCGTTTTTTAGGTCGTAAAGAAATTTGGCTTTGTCGGAGATTCCGTCCTTATCGTGATAAAATTTCAAATTTTCACTTAACAGGTGCTCAAATTGTGCAATCTCACACTGATTAAAGCCTACATTGAATAGTAAGCTGTCTTTGGATAGGATGGTGTTGTATAGTTCTGAATTTTTGTTAAGTTGTGCACTGCTTTTTGCGCTAAAAATGATAGCGATAGTAAAGTAAAGGATGATTTTTTTGGACATCATGAATTTCGTTTTGCGGTGAATGATTGTTTTTGAACAAAGGTTAAAAACTCATTTTCATTTTGCTGAAAAACGACTCGACAATACCCCGACAATACCCCGACAGTTTTTATATCATATTGAAATTCAGATGGTAATACAGTTTTTTGTTCCTGTCTATTTCTATAGCATTGCGTAGAATTATAAATACGTTGGATGATACAATCAGAATAATAAAGATCATGGTAAACTCATTTCCGAGTTTTAAAAAGATACCGAGCATAAAAACTATAGGTGCTATAATGGTCCAAAGTATTTGTAATGAAATAAGCTGTTTGGTAAACCTGTTTTTTTGTTTTAGGGTGAGCATTAAAACAAAAGGAACGATGATATTTAAAGGAGGAATAATTATAAATGGAATTGAAGAAAGGTTTATCAATTTTAGTAAAGAATAGTTGATCAAAGCCACTTCTTTGGTTTCTTCTTTGCCAGGTGAAATTTCCGGTTGTTCTTGCTTAGGCTCTTTTTGTAGCAATTCATTTTCCTCTATTTCTAATGCCTGTGCTAAAACTCGCCGTGTGTGGCCTTTGGGTTCTTTACCTGTTTCAATTCGTTGTATGGTTCGTGCTGAAATACCTGATTTTTTTGATAGCTCTTCTTGAGTTAAATTTTGTTGTTCTCTGAACGCTTTTAATCTGGACATTTTTCTTTTTTATGAATTACCACCATGGGCTTTTTAATGAACCCTAGCGTGTAAAAAGGGACTACATTTCGATGTGGTCACAGCGCCAATTTTTTATAGTTCGATTTAACCGCTACATCTTATAGCCAAATTTACAATTTTACCGTTATTTTTATTTTAATCGTCTCAAAGTAATTTGGGAGACTTCGTTCCATTCGGCATTTGCCATTAAGAAATCTTGTTAAAAATTTTCGGTATGCCACGGTACTATCAACGTAGTATGGGGCAATTGCCGTGCTGCTTCCTCAGCGCTTGGGTAATGGACTCCATTAGTTCTCTTGAGAGTCTAATTCAAAAGAAGAGTTCTAGAAATTCTTCTCCGATTATTAACCAACTTCCGATTTAGGTAACCAAAACAATATGATTCCTATATAAAATGTAGCATAGTAAAAAAAGCCGATAGTATCGTATGGATCAGCTTTAATTGTCATAAGTATGTTAGCTTGATCTATACGATCATAACTCATATGGTGAAAAAGGTTTTGTTTATGGTTAATTGCGAGGCAAACAACTAGTTCAGCAAATGCAAACCAAACAAAAAATTCGAAAGGATTTTTAGCGTAGGGGAATTTGCTTAATTTTCACTTCAGGTCTTTGTTAAACGCGATTTTTTGATTTTTGATTTACTGGTTTTGGATAACTTTCGTCACAACTAGTATTAGACCTACAATAAAAATGGAAGTAAAAATAAGTTTGTTGTGTTTTGCTAACCAATTAGGAAGGAATATATCAAAATTTTCCTTTTGAGAATCCGAGTATTTGCGCGCAAGTAAAGTCAGAGGGCAAAATAATTTAAAGACTAATAAAACGAATCCTTCTCCGATTATTAATCCAATTCCAATCCAAGTGAAAGTATTAATGCGATTTGTGATTCCTGAATATAAAATGTAAAATATTACAAAAACAAAAAAAGCCCAGATTAAAGTATGGATAAACTTTATAGCAAGAAGTTTCTTTTGTTGGTTCATACGCTTGTAGTTCTTAGGGTGTTTAACGTGCTGATATAATTGCCAATACGTATATTTCTGATGTTAGTTTGTAAAGCGTTTACCATTTTACAAGTTAAGAAAAAACTGAGTAAGTGTAGTTCAACTATACTTACGGGGTTCTATAAAATGCCACAAATAATGTATGGTATCTGGTAGTTTTCCAACAAAATGGGAATCCTCTTTAGTTATAATGCCAATAGTGATACCGGCAGTAAACTATTCGATTTTGCCCATAAAATAATCAGTCTTTCAATAAACGACTGCGCACTATGTTCATTAACCTTCGGTAGTTTTATCGAGAACAAACAGTGGAAAGCCTTTAGAGAAAGCCTATTGGCCAAAGGCTATAAACTTCAATTCTTACATGAAGATGAATTTCAAAAAAGCTATAAAAGCAAATTTGGGCATGCCTTTACCTATCCTATTATCGTAGCAGAAACCCCCACATGATTTAGAAGTGTTGGTAACGATAGAGAAATTGAATGACTTTGAGACGGTGGAGGAGTTGGTTGCTGCGGTTGAGGGTTCAGTTGGCAGTTTTCAGTAACAGTTAGCAGTGTCAGTTTTCAGTATTGTAATATGTCAGTTCGTGTGGCATTCGAGATACCAGAAAGGGGTATCGAGATCCTTTTGGGTTCCAATCCTGTTCACGACTGCTATCGCACTGGCTATGGTGCACTTTTGAATTTAAAGTAAACCTGTTACGTATTTTATAGTACGAAGTTTATCGTCTGAAATTATTCGCCGAAAATAAGAAAGGGAAAATTTGCCTACTGATACTGCCAACTGAATTCTTGAAAAACAACTACTTCTTCGTTGCTTCGAAAAATTTCTCGTTGATATCGTCTATGAAGTTTAATAGCTCGTCGCGGCCGCTGCGTTGGCTGGCGCTAGTGACGAAATGTTGCGGTGCTTCTTCCCACATATCGGCAGTTAGCGTATCTAAATAGGTTTTAACATCGCGTTCTATCGCCTTGGGTTTAAGCTTATCGGCCTTGGTGAAAATAATGGCAAAGGGTATTCCGTTTTCACCCATCCACTGCATAAACTCCATATCTATGGGTTGTGGCTCGTGACGTATATCTACCAATACAAAAGAACAGACGAGCTGCTCGCGTTGCAGAAAGTAATTGGTAATGTATTTCTGAAAGGTCTTTTTATCGCGTTTGGAGACACGTGCATAACCATACCCCGGTAAATCGACCAAGAACCAATTTTCATTGATCTTAAAGTGGTTAATGAGTTGGGTCTTGCCAGGTCTACCCGATGTTTTTGCCAAGCTTTTACGCTCGGTCAACATATTGATTAAGGAAGATTTCCCCACATTAGAGCGACCGATAAAGGCATACTCAGGTATAGGCTCATTAGGGCATCGAGCAACATCAGAGTTGCTAATTACAAAGTCGGCCGACTTTATTTTCATCCGTAGAAAATTTTAATATTTATTTTTCTCTAACCAAGCATCAAGAATGGCGTTGAATTCGTTTGGGTGCTCCATCATAGGTGCGTGTCCACATTTATCCATCCAAAATAAATCTGAATTCGGTAGCAGTTCATCAAACAGTTCTGCCACATCTGGCGGAGTTACGCTATCATTCTTTCCCCAAATAATACAGGTAGGCGTTTTCATAGCAGGTAAATCTTGTGCCATATTATGACGTATCGCACTTTTTGCGATTGCCAAGGTCTTCACCAATTTTATACGATCATTCACCGTAGCGAATACTTCGTCAACAATCTCTTTAGTCGCAATTTCTGGGTCGTAAAAGACATCTTGTGCTTTCTTCTTAATGAACTCATAATCACCACGCTTAGGGTAGCCATCGCCCATAGCACTTTCGTATAGGCCAGAGCTACCGGTAATGACCAAGGCCTTTACTTTTTCTGGATACATTTTAGTGTATAAGAGTCCGATATGGCCACCTAACGAGTTACCCAAAAGAATAACATCGTCCAATTCTTTATGGTCAATAAATTTTTTGAGGTATTTGGCGAAATTCTTCACCGTTGTTTTGAGCATCGGCATCGAATACAAGGGCAATTCAGGAATGAGCACCTTATACCCTTTAGGAGGAAAATGGGTCGTTACGCCCTCAAAATTACTAAGTCCACCCATAAGACCGTGAAGAATTATAATGGGTTTGCCTTCACCTACTTCAATGTAATTAAACGTACCGTCGTTGATCAAATCGTTTTCCATGTACTCTGCGCATCATATTTGCCCAAATATAGGTAATTACGGAGAATAGCAAACAACTCTTTTAATTAGGCGTGTCTGCAAATCTTCTATGATTTCCTTTTTTCTGATTTTATGGGTCGAGTGGGAAAATTAACTTCAAAAGAAGACTCAGGTGTTAAAAGGTGTTCAAAAGTGGGTTAATTTATTAACAAAGTGGATTTTAGTGGTAAAATGTGGTAATAATATTTATATATTTGAGTTATATAAATAAAACCGACCATTTTGGACATTTATTTCTTTGGGACATTTAATTGCAAGGCAGACGCTAAAGGGCGCATTATGTTGCCTATTGCCTTGCGTAATCAAGTGGCTCCGATACTGAAAGACGGTTTTTTTATTAAAAAATCATATCTGAGCGAATGTTTAGAGCTGTACCCAGCATACGAATGGCACAGAGTGATGGCAGAATTGAACGAAAAGAGCAGGTTCGATGAAGAGAACCTACAATTTATAAGAATGTATACGGCAGGCCTACGACAAGTAGAGGTAGATGCCACCGGTAGATTATTGATACCGAAAGATATTATTTCATTGGCGGGCATTTCTAAAGAAGTGGTTATAGCGCCAATAGGAAAGCGTTTAGAGATTTGGGACAAGAAGGCATATGATAAATCGATCAGTGCAACGAAAGAGGAAAAAGTGAAGTTGGCCAAGCGCGTAATGTTGGGTGAAAAATCTGAAGGAGATGTATCATAATCCTGTATTGCTGAAAGAATCGGTAGATGGCTTGGACATCAAAGAGAATGGAGTTTATGTAGATGTGACATTTGGTGGAGGCGGTCACTCTAAAGAAATATTGAAACGATTGGGTGCAGGCGGTAAATTGTTCGCTTTTGATCAAGATGAAGATGCGCAGGCAAATACCTTAGGTGACCCACGATTTACACTAATAGCGGAAAATTTTAGGTACATCACCCAGTTTTTAAAGTTCTATGGCATTCGGAAAGTAGATGGAATCTTGGCGGATTTCGGAGTTTCATCGCATCAGTTCGATCAGGCCGAAAGAGGGTTTTCTACCCGATTCGATGCAGATTTGGATATGCGAATGAGCAAGCGTAATACGCTATCGGCTTTTGAAGTGGTGAACAAATACACGTATGATGATTTACGTAAGGTATTGTTCGAGTATGGTGATATTAGAAACGCCAATGCCATGGCAAAAGTACTAGTAGCAAATAGGGAAGTTGAGGAGATAAGAACGACCGATGCTTTAAAACAAGCCTTGAAGCAGTTTTTGCCAGAGCATAAGCAGCATAAGATTTTGGCGCAGATCTATCAGGCGATTCGTATAGAAGTGAATCAAGAGATCGAAGTGATCAAGGAGTTTTTAGAGCAGGTGCCAGATTTATTGAATCCGAAAGGGCGACTGAGTGTAATTAGTTATCACTCTTTAGAAGATAGGTTGGTAAAACGATATATACGAGCCGGACAGTTTGAAGGTGAGCCAGAGAAAGACTTTTATGGAAACATAGAAGTACCCTTAAAGAAAGTTGGCGGATTGATAGTTCCGTCTCGAGAAGAAATAAAATTAAATAACAGGGCGCGTAGTGCCAAACTGAGAATAGCAGAGCGTAATGACGAAAAATAAAGTGAAAACTGGGGTCTTAGACCTGTTGAAAGGCAAATTTTTGGTGAGCGGAGACTCGCCCAAGAATTGGCTGTTCATCATTTTCATTTCTTTTTTGGCAACGGTAATGATCAGTAGCTCGCATAGTGCAGATCAGAAAGTACACCAAATCGCTTTATTGAACGAAGAAGTAAAAGAGCTTAGAAACGAGTTTGTAGACATGCGGTCAGATGTGCAGCAGTTGAAACTAGAATCGAACATTACAGGTAAGATATCTGACAAAGGATTGTATCCTTCAGAAACGCCACCACAAAAAATTAGGGTCAAATCTTTAAATGAGAAAGAATAAATGGCCGCAACAGAAAAAAGTATACTTAAACGACTATATATTGTAGCAGCATTTCTCGTGCTGTTCGCTGGTGCCGTACTTTTTAAGTTGGTGTCCATACAAGTTGTAGATGGCGAAAAATACAAAGCTTTAGCGGAAACACGTACCTCTCATATTTTTACTATCGAACCGAATAGGGGTAATCTATATTCTGATGATGGTAGTCTTTTGGCAACATCGGTTTCTAAATACACCATTCGTTTTGATGCCGTTACGGTAAATGATATTGATTTTAAGCAAAATATAAAGCCCTTGTCAGATGCCTTGGCGAAGCAATTCGGTAATACGTCTTCTCATTACCAACAAATTCTTAGAAAAGCCAAGGAAAATAAAAATAGGTACGCGCTAATTGTTCGAAATCTAGACTACTCCGATTACATGGCTGTGAAATCCTTCCCACTATTTAATAAAGGAGCTTATAGAGGTGGATTGATCATAGAGCAAAAAACGAAAAGAGAGCATCCGTTGGGTAAAATTGCCGAACGTAGTGTTGGGTATGAGCGTGTAGATGAAAATGGCTACCGTACCCGTGTGGGTATGGAGGGTGCTTTTGGTGAATACTTAAGGGGGATAGAAGGAAAGCGTGCCAAGCAAAAAATCGCAAAAGGACTTTGGAAGCCTATCGGTAACGATAATATTATTGAGCCAAAAGATGGGTATGATGTGTATTCTACCATCGATATTAATATACAAGATATTGCGCACCATGCTTTATTAAAGCAATTGGAACTGTATAAAGCAGACCACGGTACAGTAATCGTAATGGAGGTGAAGACCGGTGAAGTAAAAGCAATCGCCAATTTGGGTCAAACACCCGAAGGTAAATACTACGAACGTCTGAACTACGCAATTGGCGAATCTCATGAACCAGGTTCTACATTTAAGTTAATGAATTTAGTGGCGGCCCTAGAAGACAAGGTGGTCGATACCAGTACCGTAATTGATACTGAAAAGGGAAGTTGGAAAATATATAGACACTGGGTAAAAGATACCAAGCGTGGCGGACATGGTAAAATATCTGTAGCCAAAGCTTTTGAAGTATCGTCTAATGTGGCGTTTGCCAAAATGATTAACAATGGCTACAAGAACGATCCAGAGAAATATGTGAACCGCTTAATGAGTATGGGCATCCATAAAGAATTAGGATTGCCGGTTCGCGGAGAGGGCAAGCCGGTACTTAGGTATCCTGGAGACAAAGGTTGGTCAGGATTGTCATTGGCACAAATGGCTTACGGTTATGAGGTGTCTATGACACCATTGCAAACATTGTCATTCTATAATGCCATTGCGAATAATGGGGAAATGGTGAAGCCAAGGTTATTGAAAGAAGTTAAGGAGTGGGACAAGACTATTGAAAAGTTCGATAAGAAAGTATTGAATCCGGCAATCTGTTCTCAAGAAACGGTTAAGAAAGTACAGAAGATTTTAAAGGATGTAGTAGAGAGTAAGCATGGTACAGGCCACGGCATGTATTCGAAAAACTTTTCTATGGCCGGTAAAACAGGTACCACACAAACCAATTATGTTTCTAAGGATAAGAATAAATACGAATATATTTCTTCGTTTGCAGGTTATTTTCCAGCAGACAATCCGAAGTACTCCTGTATCGTAGTCATTCATAAGCCAGACAAGAGTGTGGGGTATTATGGTGCCGATGTATCAGGTCCGGTATTTAAATCCGTAGCACAAAAAGTATATGCCACATCACCATTAACAAGTGAGGTAGATGTAAAAAATGTATTGATTGCGAGTACTGATGCGTCTTACCAAAATTATTACAAGAATGCCCAGCAGGTATATGCGCAAGTGCCAAATGTAAAAGGTATGAGCGGTATGGATGCCATTGCAATTTTAGAAAATTTAGGAATAGAAGTAGAGGTGAAGGGGAATGGAACGGTAAAACACCAGTCCATCTCTAAAGGAACCGATATTAAAACCGTGAAGAAAATAGTATTAGAATTAATATGAAGCAGTTAAAGGACATATTATATGGAGTGCATCTTACCGCAGTTAGTGGTACGACCTCTTGTGATATCGCTTCAGTACGTTTCGATTCTAGAGAAGTGAAAGCGGGGGATGCCTTTGTAGCTATAAAAGGAACCTTGACCGATGGTCATAACTATATCGATGCCGTAGTGGCAACCGGTGCGCGAGCTATTATATGCGAGCAGCTACCTACGAATATGGTAGAAGGTGTTACCTATGTTGAGGTAGAAAACGGCAATCAGGCCCTGGCTTTAATGGCTTCGAATTACTACGATACGCCTTCAAAAAATTTAAAATTAGTAGGCGTAACCGGTACCAATGGTAAAACCACCGTATCGAGTTTATTATATCAGTTATTTAAAAATGCTGGCTACAAAGTAGGGTTGTTGTCCACCATAAAAATAATGGTAGACGATACGGAATACCCAACAAAACATACCACTCCCGATGCATTGGTCATCAATCAGCATTTAAAGTTAATGAACGATGCCGGTGTTGAATTTTGCTTTATGGAAGTGAGTTCGCATGGTATTCATCAGAAAAGAACAGAAGGTTTGGTATTTGAGGGCGCGATTTTTACGAATCTATCTCATGATCATTTAGACTATCATAAAACATTTGCTGAGTATCGCGATACAAAGAAAATATTGTTCGATCAGTTGTCGAAAAAAGCATTTGCATTGACCAATATCGATGATAAAAATGGCTTGGTGATGTTGCAAAATACCAAGGCAAGAAAATATACGTACGCGTTAAAGAATTATGCAGATTATCGTGCACAGGTTTTAGAAAACCAGTTCGATGGTCAGTTATTGAAAATCAATGATAACGAACTGTGGATTAAATTAATAGGTCAATTCAATGCCTATAATATGTTGGCTATTTATGCCACTGCAGAGTTATTAGGATTAGAGAAATTAGAAATCCTTCGCTTGTTGAGTGAGTTGGATAGTGTAGATGGAAGGTTTCAATATTATATATCAAAAAATAAAATTACGGCTATAGTTGATTATGCCCATACGCCGGACGCCCTTAAAAATGTGCTTGAGACAATCAACACGTTGAGAACTGGAAATGAAAACGTCATCACCGTTGTGGGGTGTGGTGGCGATAGAGACAGATCAAAGCGTCCGGTAATGGGCAATATCGCTTCTGAAATGAGTAATAAAGTCATTTTTACTTCAGATAACCCTCGTACAGAGTCCCCTTCTGAAATTATTGCAGAAATGGAAGCAGGGGTTGAGCCGCAGAATGTAAAAAAGATACTATTGATTGAAAATAGAGAGCAGGCCATTAAAACAGCTTGCCAATTAGCAGCCGATAATGATATTATTTTGGTTGCAGGTAAAGGGCATGAGACCTACCAAGAAACCAACGGAGTACGAATAGATTTCGATGATTTTAAAATTGTAAAAGAGCTATTAATTAGTCTAGATAAGTAACATTGGCTTGAAAACGCTTTAATGAAAAAACTATGTTAACCTACCTGTTCGAATATTTAGAAAAACAATACCAGTTTCCCGGGGCTACGCTGTTTCAGTTTAGTACGTTCCGTGCGGCTATGGCTATCTTGTTTTCTTTGATAATTGCGACAGCTTTCGGTAAACGCATCATTCTTTTTCTACAAAAGCAGCAAGTAGGTGAAAGTATTCGTGACTTAGGTTTGGATGGTCAAAAGCAAAAAGCGGGTACCCCTACAATGGGTGGTATCATTATAATTTTGGCCACTTTGATTCCTGTAATATTATTTGCACGATTAGATAATATTTACATCATACTGTTGATTTTTACCATGTTATGGATGGGGGTTATCGGTTTCTTAGATGATTATATCAAAGTATTCAAAAAGAATAAAGACGGATTAAAAGGAAGGTTTAAAGTTCTTGGGCAGGTTGTATTGGGTTTGATCGTAGGGGCGGTACTTTATTTTCATCCAGAGGTGACCATGCGTGACCATGATAAATCGGTTATCACCAAAGATTATACGGTAGAACAAGTAAAAGGCGCAGAAATTAAGTCGACCATGACTACCGTTCCTTTTATGAAGAACAACGAATTTGACTATGGTGATTTTATTGGTTGGATGGGAGAAGGAGCGCAGGAATATGCTTGGTTACTGTTTATTCCAATTGTCATTTTAATCGTAACAGCGGTATCTAACGGGGCGAATTTGACAGACGGTATCGATGGGCTTGCCGCAGGTACATCGGCAATTATTGTATTTACACTAGGCATATTTGCTTTGGTTTCGGGTAATATTATTTTCTCGGATTATTTAGATATCATGTACATACCAAGAGTAGGTGAGTTATTGATTTTCATTACTGCGTTTGTTGGAGCCTTAATAGGATTTTTATGGTACAATGCCTTCCCAGCCCAGGTATTTATGGGTGATACCGGAAGTTTAACTATTGGTGGTGTTATAGCCGTGATTGCTATTATCGTACGTAAAGAATTATTGATTCCGGTTTTGTGCGGAATATTCTTTGCCGAGTCACTTTCAGTGATGTTGCAAGTAGGCTATTTCAAGTACACTCGAAATAAATATGGAGAAGGTAGACGCATATTTTTAATGTCACCATTACATCACCACTATCAGAAAAAGGGTTATCACGAAAGTAAGATCGTAACACGATTTTGGATTGTAGGTATTCTATTGGCCATTGTTAGTATAGTGACTCTAAAAATTAGATAAATGGCATTGTTGGTAGTTCTAGGAGGAGGAGAAAGTGGAGTAGGAACAGCCATTTTAGGATTAAAAAAAGGATATGAGGTTTTTGTATCCGATAAAGGAAAAATTAAAGAGAAGTATAAAAACGTTCTTGAACATTTTGGAATTGATTGGGAAGAAGAGAAGCATTCTGAAGACCGCATTTTAAAAGCCGACTTAGTAATGAAGAGTCCGGGAATACCCGATAAGGTACCCTTGGTGAAGCAGTTGGTTGAGAAAGGCATTCCCGTAATATCAGAGATTGAATTTGCGTCAAAGTATACCGATGCTAAAATCATTGGTATTACAGGAAGTAATGGTAAAACGACCACTACCATGCTTACGAACCACATACTCGCAAATGGCGGACTAAAGGTGGGTATGGCAGGTAATATTGGTGATAGTTATGCGAAGATGGTCGCAGAAAATGATTTTGAGTATTACGTGCTCGAGATAAGCAGTTTTCAATTGGATGGTATTGTGGATTTTAAACCACATATCGCCGTGATTACGAATATATCGCCAGATCATTTAGATCGGTACGAGTATTCATTTGAGAACTACATCGCTTCAAAATTCAGGATAGCGGAGAACCAAGACGAAAACGATTATTTGATATATGATGCAGATGATACGGTTTTGGTAAAATGGCTCAAAGAGCACCCAGTTAAATCAAAATTAATGCCTTTTTCATTGAACAAAGTATTTGAAAAAGGTGCATTTATAGAACAAAATAAGATAATAATAAAAACAACCACAGACACTATTAGCATGATTAAAGACGAATTGGCCTTAGAAGGTCAACACAATGTAAAGAACACCATGGCAGCGGCCACTATTGCAAAATTGGTTGGTATCCGTAAAGAAACGATAAGAGCTTGTGTGTCAAATTTTCAAGGGGCTCCCCACCGTTTGGAAAAGGTCTTGAAAATACATCATGTAGAGTATATAAACGACTCAAAGGCAACTAATGTAAATGCGGCCTATTATGCTTTAGATAGTATGAAAACACCAACGGTTTGGATCGTAGGTGGAGTAGATAAAGGCAATGAATATATGGAATTGATGCCTTTGGTACGTGAGAAAGTAAAAGCGATAATTTGCTTGGGTGAGGATAATGAGAAAATTAAACATGTATTCGGTAACGCAGTGGATCTTTTAGTAGAAACATTTGCAATGGAAGAGGCTGTGAAAGTGGCTTATAAAATTGCCGAACGTGGAGATACCGTTTTGTTGTCGCCAGCTTGTGCAAGTTTCGATTTGTTTAAAAATTATGAAGATCGTGGAGATCAATTTAAGAACTGTGTAAAGAACCTATAAGGTGTTGAATATACTGCAAAATATAAAAGGAGATAAAGCTATTTGGGCCATTGCGGCGCTTCTGGCCTTATTCTCATTTTTACCAGTGTACAGTGCTAGTAGTAACTTGGTGTACGTGGTGGGCAGTGGCACTACTGTAGGGTATTTAGTGAAACATGCTATTCTATTGTTTTTAGGTTTTGGTATTATTTACGGTGTACATAAAATCCCAACTCACTTTTTCAAGGGGCTTTCTATGATCGCCCTACCGATTGTTTTGGTTCTGCTGGTCTTTGTTTTGGCACAAGGAACTTCTGACGGAGGAACCAATGATAGTCGATGGATCCGCCTTCCGTTTGTGGGGTTCGGGTTTCAACCCTCAAATTTGGCCGCTGTTGTTTTAATGATTTATGTGGCGCGTTATTTTTCTAAGGTTAGGGATGTTGCCATTACGTTTAAAGAGAGCATAGTGCCGTTATGGCTACCCGTTTTCTTGGTGGTCGTACTCATTTTGCCCGCTAACTTTTCCACTGCTGCCATCATTTTCTCTATGGTGTTGATCTTGTGTTTTTTGGGAGGATATCCTATGAAATACTTATTTGGAATTGTTGGTACAGGAGTTCTTTGTCTCACTATTTTCATTTTGACGGCAAAGGCGTTTCCAGATTTATTTCCGAATAGGGTGGATACTTGGATGAGCCGTATCGATAGTTTCTCGAACCCTGAAGATACAGAAGCCAATTATCAAATAGAAAAAGCGAAAATAGCGATAGCAACAGGTGGTATTGTTGGTAAAGGCGCTGGCAAAAGCATACAAAAGAATTTTCTACCACAGAGTTCATCAGATTTTATTTATGCCATTATTGTTGAAGAATATGGATTGATAGGTGGTTTTGCTTTAATGTTCTTTTATCTGTTTTTACTCTTCCGTATAGTGGTGGTCGCCAATGGCGCTACTTCTATATTTAGTAAGTTATTGGTATTGGGTGTGGGCTTGCCGATTGTGTTTCAGGCATTGATCAATATGGCAGTGGCTGTAGAGTTGTTCCCGGTAACAGGACAGAATTTACCCTTGATCAGTAGTGGTGGTACATCTAGTTGGATGACCTGTTTGGCTATAGGGATTATATTGAGTGCAAGTAATAAGAGTATAGCGCAGGAGGGTACTTCTGCACATGATATAGATGAAACGAACCCTTTAGAGATTTTAAGTGGGCAGTTATAGGTTCATCTTATCGGGTGGCGGAACCGGTGGACATATTTATCCGGCGATAGCCATAGCAAATGAATTGAAAAGAAGACATCCTGATGCCGAATTTTTGTTCGTAGGCGCTAAGGATAGAATGGAGATGGAAAAAGTGCCACAAGCCGGGTATAAAATCGAAGGATTGTGGATTACGGGGATACAACGGAAACTGACCCTTAAAAATTTACTGTTTCCGATAAAATTGATAAGTAGTTTAATGAGAGCAAACAGCATCGTATCGAAGTTTAAACCCCATGTCGTAATTGGTACTGGTGGTTTTGCGAGCGGCCCGTTGTTAAAAATGGCTACCGTAAAAGGGATACCATGTGTGCTGCAAGAACAAAATTCTTTTGCTGGTATAACCAATAAACTATTAAAGGATAAAGTGGAGAAAATCTGTGTGGCATATGATGGCATGGAACAGTTTTTCCCGAAAGATAAAATTGTAAAGACAGGAAATCCTGTGCGTTCAGATTTGGTGGAGCTTAAAGTAACCAAAAGTGAATCATTAGAATATTTTGATCTAAGCCCAAAAAAGAAAACACTGTTGGTATTGGGTGGTAGTTTAGGCGCTAGACGCATTAATCAACTCGTAGCAGACCATTTAGCATATTTTGAAGAATTAGGATTGCAAGTAATATGGCAATGTGGAAAAGGGTATTATGAAACGTATAAATCAAATCAGTCTGAAACGATAAAAGTGCATGCATTTTTGAATTCTATGGATAAGGCCTATGTAGCTGCCGATTTCATCATTTCTCGTGCAGGAGCAGGAGCGGTGTCAGAATTATGTTTGGTAGGGAAGCCTACATTTTTTATTCCCTCACCAGTTGTTGCTGAAGATCACCAGACAAAAAACGCCTTGTCGCTGGTAGGTCATAATGCGGCAATTATGATACGTGAGAACGATTTAGACAAGCAGTTTAAGTCAGCGTTTGAAGCAGTATTTAATTCACCTGAAAAGCAGGCAGAATTATCAAAGAACAGTAAAGCGTTGGCATTACCGAATGCAACCGCAGATATTTGTGATGAAATTGAAAAATTATTAAAGTAAAATGAATTTAGAGCAAATACATAGAGTGTATTTTATAGGTATAGGAGGCATTGGTATGTCTGCCCTAGCTCGCTATTTTGCTTTCATAAATAAAACGGTTGCTGGGTATGATAAAACAGAAAGCCCATTAACAAAAGAATTATCAAATTCTGGCATTGCCATTCATTATAGTGATGATGTAGAGCAAATACCTAATGAGTTTAAAAATCCTGAAAATACACTGATCGTATACACTCCGGCAGTACCATCAAGTCATTCGGAGTATCGGTATTTTTTAGCGAAGGGATTTGTGATTAAGAAACGTTCAGAGGTCTTGGGCTTAATTACAAAAGATTCGTTCTGTTTTGCTGTGGCAGGTACGCATGGTAAAACCACCACATCAAGTATACTAGCGCATCTGCTAAAAGAAACCGGTGTTAAACTGACGGCTTTTTTAGGAGGGATTTCGGAAGATTTCAATAGCAATTTTCTGTTGGAAGGCACCGACTATTCTGTGGTAGAAGCAGACGAGTTTGATCGTTCGTTTATGCAGTTAACACCCAATGTCGCATGTGTAACCTCTATGGATGCCGATCATTTAGACATTTATGGTGATGCACAAGAATTGGAGCGAACGTTTGTTGATTTTACAAAACGATTGAAACCGGGCGGAAAATTATTCGTTCGTAATGGTTTGCCTTTAGAAGGGCTAACCTATGGTATTGAAGACGATTCGGATTATTGCATCCGGAACATAAAAATAGAACATGGCACCTACATATTCGATTTGGAGACCCCTGACCTCAAACTAGAAGGGGTTGAATTCAACAAACCAGGAAGGCATAATTTGCTTAATGGTTTGGTAGCTTTTGCGATGGCGATGCAAGCAGGTTCCCCACCGCATCGCCTTGCTAAAGCACTAGCAACATTTAAAGGTGTGCAAAGACGTTTTTCCTATAAAATTAAAAATGATGATTTTATTTTTATAGATGACTACGCCCATCATCCAACAGAGATCAATGCAGTTTTTGAAGCGATTTCAGAAATGCATCCGAATAAAAAAGTATTGGCCATTTTTCAACCACATCTATTTTCAAGAACACGGGATTTTGCCGATGATTTTGCAAAAAGCTTATCTCAATTCGAAAATATTTTGTTGTTAGATATCTATCCTGCACGGGAAGAACCAATTGTAGGAATAGATTCACAATGGTTGCTAGAAAAAATAACAAGCACTAATAAAAAATTAATTTTAAAGGAACAAATCATTTCTGAAATTAAAATACAGAATCCGGAAGTTTTAGTGACCATG
This sequence comes from Maribacter orientalis, assembly GCF_900109345.1. Classification (GTDB taxonomy): domain Bacteria; phylum Bacteroidota; class Bacteroidia; order Flavobacteriales; family Flavobacteriaceae; genus Maribacter; species Maribacter orientalis. The sequence goes on along the minus strand of NZ_FNZN01000009.1, from coordinate 84,051 downwards.
GGAGCTGGAGATATTGGTTTAGAAGTAATGAAAATTAAAAATGAACTATCGTATGCAGATTAATTGGAATTTTTTAAAGTTGACCGCTTTGATTCTGGTAATCACGGGGTTATATGCTTTTTCGAATGGTCGAAATAGCGCTAAGAACGTTGCCGGTATGAAGGTGGAGTTCATAGGTGATGAGAATTTATACCTGACCGAAGGGACGGTTAATAAATTGTTAATACAAAAATACGGTAGCCTCAAAAATGTCCCTAAAGAAAATATAGTTTTGAATACTATAGAAAAAGCCATTGAGGCTAATGAAATGGTGAAAAGTGCCCAAGTCTATCTAACAATAGATGGTGAGCTTACGTCGAAAATTGTTCAACGGAAACCAATCGGACGCATAGAAGGGGACAAAAAGTATTATCTGGATGATGAAGGAAAGAGAATGCCACTTTCTAATAATCACTCAGCAAGAGTTCCCATAATAACAGGCAATATCAGTGGTAAAAGCCTTGAGGATGTCTATGTCATATTGGAGCATATTAACAAAGACGATTTTTTTCGTAAAACGATAATCGGTATTCACATAAAAGGTGAAAATGAGTATCAATTGCGATTAAGGCTTAACAATTTTGTAGTGAACTTAGGTGGTGTTGAAGATTTGGATACGAAGTTCAGCAATTTTAAGGCGTTTTATGCCAAAGCGAACAAGGATGAGACCTTGGAGGATTATGCGGTAGTAAGTTTAGAATTCAATAACCAGGTGGTGTGCACTAAAATTTAATAAAAATGGAACAAACTAAATATTCAGTCGGTCTAGACATTGGGACAACGAAAATCGTTGCCATTATCGGTAAGGAAAATGAATACGGTAAGATTGAGATTTTGGGTATCGGTAAATCCAAAAGTTTAGGTGTACATAGAGGTGTTGTAAATAACATCACCCAAACTATTAAATCGATACAACAAGCGGTAGAAGAAGCTGAGGCTAATTCTGGGCTTAAAATTGGTTCGGTAGTGGTAGGTATCGCTGGTCAGCACATTAGAAGTTTACAACACAGCGATTACATTACTCGAAAAGATTCTGAAGAAGTAATCAATGAGGAAGATTTAGATATCCTTATTAATCAAGTGCACAAATTGATTATGCTTCCTGGTGAGGAGATAATTCACGTATTACCACAAGAATATAAGGTTGATGGCCAAGGAGAAATTCGGGAGCCTATCGGTATGTATGGTGGCCGATTAGAAGCGAATTTTCATGTTGTTGTAGGGCAAGTAGTTTCTATAAAAAATGTAGGTCGTTGTATTAAGAGTGCAGGCCTAGATTTAGGAAATATTACGCTAGAACCATTGGCATCATCTGATGCGGTATTGAGTCAAGAAGAGAAAGAAGCAGGTGTAGCATTAATCGATATAGGAGGTGGTACTACTGATTTGGCCATTTTTAAAGATGGTATTATCAGGCATACTGCGGTTATTCCTTTTGGTGGAGGTGTAATAACCGAAGATATCAAAGAAGGCTGTTCTATTATTGAGAAGCAGGCTGAGTTATTGAAAACAAGATTTGGTTCGGCTTGGCCAGGTGAGAATAGGGATAATGAAATTGTTTCTATTCCGGGTTTACGAGGTAGAGAGCCAAAAGAAATCTCTTTAAAGAATTTGTCTAAAATAATTCATGCACGTGTTGTTGAAATCATAGAACAAGTCTATGTGGAGATTAAAAATTACGGTCATGAAGAGCAAAAGAAAAAATTAATTGCGGGTATTGTTTTAACAGGTGGCGGTAGTCAACTAAAACATTTAAAGCAATTAGTGGAATATATAACAGGTATGGATACCCGAATAGGTTATCCGAACGAGCATTTAGCAGGTGATTCAGACGAAGAAGTTGCTAGTCCTTTATACGCTACAGCTGTCGGACTTTTAATGAATGCAATTAAGAACGAGAAGAAGCTTCAAAATATTAAGAAGAAATCTCAAGTATCTGAAGAGTTTTTGCAAACAGAACAAGAAGAAGTAGAAGCATTTGCCGGTGTTGAAGAAGATGAGTTCGAAAATAAGAACAGAATGTACAAGGAAAGAAAATCTGTTTTTGATAAATGGTCTGAAAAGTTGAAAGAGTTTTTAGACAACGCAGAGTAAAAAGCATATAGTAAGAATATACATAACCAGTAATAATTTAGATTATGAGTAAGAACAGCGAATTCGATAATATCTCTTTTGATCTTCCAAAGAATCAAAGCAACGTTATAAAGGTCATCGGTGTAGGTGGTGGTGGTAGCAATGCCATAAATCACATGTTCCAGGCAGGAATAAACGGAGTTGATTTTGTAATCTGTAATACAGATTCACAGGCTTTGGACAATAGTCCTGTGCCAAACAAAATACAATTAGGTGTATCATTAACAGAAGGTTTGGGTGCTGGTGCCAATCCTGAAGTTGGCGAACAAGCTGCCATGGAAAGTATGGAAGAGATTAAATCGATGTTGGATTCAACAACAAAGATGATTTTCATTACTGCTGGTATGGGTGGGGGAACAGGAACTGGTGCTGCTCCCGTAATTGCCAAGTTTGCAAAGGAAATGGATGTTCTAACTGTAGGTATCGTTACCATGCCGTTTCAATTCGAAGGTAAAATGCGAGTTGAACAGGCACAACGTGGTATTGAAAAATTGCGAAAAAATGTCGATTCGCTGATCGTCATTAATAACAATAAATTACGAGAAGTATACGGTAACCTTGGTTTTAAGGCTGGTTTCTCAAAAGCTGATGAAGTATTGGCAACCGCAGCTAGAGGTATTGCAGAAGTTATAACACATCACTACACACAAAACATAGATTTACGTGACGCTAAAACAGTACTGTCTAATAGTGGTACTGCAATAATGGGTTCTGCTATTTCATCTGGTTCGGCAAGAGCCAATGAGGCAATTATGAAAGCTTTGGATTCTCCATTATTGAATGACAATAAGATTCAAGGAGCTAAAAACGTATTGTTATTGATTGTTTCAGGAGCACAAGAAATCACTATTGATGAAATAGGAGAAATCAATGATCATATTCAAATCGAAGCGGGTTATGGAGCAAACATCATTATGGGTGTTGGCGAGGATGAAAGCTTAGGAGAGGCTATTGCCGTAACCGTAATTGCCACGGGTTTTAATATAGAGCAACAGGATGATATTGTAAATACGGAGTCCAAAAAAATCATTCATACCTTAGAAGACGGTCAACGTGCCGAGGCCATGTTGCTGTCCAATTCCAAAACTGTACACACTTTGGAAATGGATGAAGAAGAGGAGGAAGTTAAAGAAGTTAAGCCCGTACAAAAATATGAGTTTGTTGATGAGGCAGATTTCGATTTGATACCGACTACAAATTACATCAAGAATTTCAACGTTTTTTATGAAGAAGTAGTAGCGCATAACGTTTCTGAAGATGATTTTGTAATTGTAGATTCAGCAGCTATGGATATTGAAGTTGTTGATCCAGTAGTATTAAAAGCTAAAAAAGTAAAAGATGATGATTTTTCAATAGATTTCGATATGCCTTTGAAGGATGAAGAAAAGGAAAACGTAATCACTTTTGACTTACATGAAGAAGTAAAGGATTTAGATGTAAACGATAGTATTGAAATCATACCTGTTTTAGAATACAATAAAAATGGTGAGAAACGCTATAGTTTAGATGATTACATGCAGTTGGAAAGTAAATTGACCGGTGCAAAATCAAAAGCGGAAGAATTCGAGCCAAAGATTATTGAAGATGAATTGATATTTGAAAAAAGAACTGTAGCTCCAAAAAGAGAAGTGCGCCCAGAAGAGCAATTAGATCCAATGGAAACTCCTATAGAAGAGTTATTGCGTGAAAGAGCTGATGAGCGTAGAAGAAAACTTAAAGATTTCAACTACAAGTTCAAAACTAGCGCACCAAGCAGTTATGATGAAAAGAAACCTGCATACCAAAGACAAGGGGTGAATTTAAATGAAAACCCTAGAGAAAGTAAAATTTCTAGAACATCACTTAGTGGTGATAGTAACGATGATATTAAGTTACGTTCAAATAACTCATTTTTACATGATAATGTAGATTAGGAATAGCATACAACTACTATTTTTAAACCCGAAAACTATCTTAGTTTTCGGGTTTATTTTTTATCTTCGCAGACCAAAATAAGGAAGCTATGAGTTTACAGCAAAAAGTAATGGAGCAATTAAAATTGGCTATGAAAGCCAAAGATACGGTTGCATTAGAATCACTTAGAGCTATAAAATCTGCGCTCTTAATGGCAAGTACTAGCGGTGCTGGTGAAATAACAGAAGATGACGAGATACAATTGGTACAGAAATTAGTAAAACAAAGAAAAGATAGTGCTGCAATATTTATAGAGCAAGGCAGACAAGATCTTGCCGATCCTGAATTGGCGCAAATTGCGGTTATCGAACAATTTTTACCTGAACAACTTACAGAGGAGGAAGTGGAAAAAGTAGTGGTACAAACTATTGATTCAATAGGTGCTTCAGGTATGAAGGATATGGGTAAGGTAATGGGTATTGTATCTAAAGAATTAGCCGGTCAAGCCGATGGTAAATTAATATCTACCATTGTTAAAAAGAAATTATCTTAAGTCTTAGTATTTAATTTAAATACTGAAGTAAAATGGCCTCGTGGCGCAACTGAATAGCGCATCAGATTTCGGCTCTGAGGGTTGGGGGTTTGAATCCCTTCGAGGTCACAACATAAAAACGCATTAATCTGATATAAGGGTTATTGCGTTTTTTTTTAGTGTGTCACTTTTTGAATCATTTTTCATTCGTAATCTATGAAGTAAAATCAAAATTGTGATTGTTTTGCAAAAAGGCTATAGAGTAGGGTTTGTTTGATGTTATAAGCTTTAGTATTTACCCAATAGGTATTCAATAAACCATGCTGCGATCATTACAAAGGTCCAAAGACCGAGATAAAATTTACGTCTCGCATACATTCCATCCATATCCAATATATAGTTATGTCTGAATCGGTGAGCTAACCAAGGTAAAAGAATGGCTATTATACAAGCCATAATCCAATATAATGAGAATCCAGACCAATTATCCGTATCAAAAATGTCCATATTAAAATATCAAAGAAATTAAATAAATATTAGCTAATCCAAATAGTAAATCCTGAACCCTTTCTATTCTCTCTTTATTACTTCGGAACAACAGATTTCTTAGTAGGTCAAATATCGACATAACTAAAGATATGGGTTTGTTATTTAGTATAAATAAGGGATTTATGCTATTGTCCCAAATAAAGTTAGATTAAATTAAGAAAAACTAAATAAAGATATCGTGATCCATTTGAGGTCACTAGTACAAAAGCCACACATGTAAAAGATGTGGCTTTTAATATTATAGTTGATTTTATAAATTGTGATATTGACTATCTAAGGGGTAACGGATTTTGAGATTATATTCTTAATGATTATTTTAGCATGAATTCGAGAGTTTTCAATAAACCATTTGTGGGTTTCCATTCCGCCGCAAATAACTCCGGCCAAGTAAAGACCTTTTACATTGGTTTCCATCGTTTCTGGATCGTACTCTGGCAATTTTTTCTCGTCATTACTAATATTGACCCCCAACATTTTTAAAAAACTAAAATTAGGTTTGTACCCCGTAAGCGCTAGAACAAAATCATTGTCAATTTCAACATCTTGGTCTTGTGTAGCTAAAAGTATAGTGTTTTTTGTTATGGCCTTAACGGTAGTATTGTAATAGGCTTTAATACTACCTTCTTCAATTCTATTAACAATATCTGGTCGAACCCAATACTTTACGCGTTGCCCAACTTCAGGGCCGCGAATAATCAATGAAACTTCAGCACCTTTTCGCCAACACTCTAACGCAGCATCAATAGCTGAATTACTAGCACCTATAACGGCTACTTTTTGACCTGAGTAGTAATGTGGATTGTCATAATAATGAACCACTTTATCCAAATTTTCGCCGGGTACATTCAATAAGTTAGGAATGTCGTAAAAGCCTGTAGCAACTACAATTTGTTGAGCGGTATACGTGTTTTTTTCAGAAGTTATGATAAAGGTTTCATCATTTTTTTTAACGTCCTCAACTTTTTCAAACAAATGAATATTCAACTTGTTAGACGTTACTATACGTCTATAGTATTCTAAAGCCTCGTCTCTTTTCGGTTTAGCTTCTTTACTAATAAAGGGAATTTCATCGATTTCCAGTTTTTCTGAAGATGAGAAAAACTGCATGTTAGTTGGGTAGTGGAAAAGGGAATTTACAATAGGCCCCTTTTCTAAGATAAGGTAGCTAAGGCCATTTTTCTTTGCTTCTAAGCCACATGCTATCCCTATAGGTCCTCCACCTATGATAACGACATCAAATCCAGTTTTCATCCCTTTAATTCTTTTATTGTTTTTATTGGATCTGTACTTTTAAAAACAAAGCTACCTGCAACTAATATATCGGCACCTGCATCAACTAATTTTTGTGAATTCGCTGTGGTTACACCTCCATCAATTTCTATTAAAGCAGATGAATTTTTTCTTTGGATTAAAGCTTTTAAAGCTTTAACCTTTTCATACGTATGTTCAATAAATGATTGTCCGCCAAAACCAGGATTAACACTCATAATCAATACGACATCAATGTCTTGAATGGTGTCTTCTAACAGCATTATATTGGTATGCGGATTTAAGGCGACACCAGCTTTCATACCATGAGCTTTAATGGCCTGCAATGTTCTATGTAAATGAGTACATGCTTCATAGTGCACCGTTAATATGCTGGCTCCTAAATTGGCAAATTCTTCAATGTAACGGTCGGGGTCTACAATCATTAAATGCACATCTAGTGGCTTCGTGGCACTTTTTTGAATTGCCTTTACCACAGGCATACCGTATGAAATGTTTGGAACAAAAACGCCGTCCATAACATCGATATGATGATACTCTGCTTCACTTGCGTTCACCATTTCTACATCACGCTGAAGGTTTCCAAAATCTGCAGCTAAAAGTGATGGTGCTATACTTGGCTTTTTCATGTTATATTCCCTTGAAATTGTTTACAAAAATAAGGATTCTGTTAAACCTTCAAGGTAAGGTTTAACAGAATCCTTTCTCTTATATTTATTCTATTTTATTCTAAGAGTGTTAAACCATTCTTATTTAAGATAGGATTTACCTTTGTCTTATACTTTTCCACAACATTGTTTAATCTTCCTAATTCTACATCTAGCTCTGCAGATAATTCTTCAAATACTTTGTATGCGCCATTTGTAGGTTTGGCATCACCAGATTCAACACTTCTTCTCAACGAAGCTAATCTGTTGTTCAGTTTTATCGGAAAGTTCAATGGATCTTGTCCAGACTGATTTTTAACCTGATAAAGCGCTTCTTCAACTTCTGATAATTCATTTAAAAATGGAGTTACGGTTTTGTTGTAATCGTTTTGATCAATTTTATCTTTTGAATCACTGAATGTTTTTTTGATTTTTCGAATTTTAATAACCGCTTCATTGGCAGCAGTAGTTTTACCCATTATTTTATTTGACAATTCGAACTGCTCATCTAAATCTTCTTTAGTGATTCCTTTAAGGTTTGGATTTATTTCTAAGTCAAATGAGTATGTTTTTTCATAATCTCCCGACTTCATTTTTACTTTATAAGTACCTAAAGGTGCTTTTGGGCCTCTTGCAGGCCTTGCACTCCAAATGATCATACCATCAAATGTTGTCGCTCCAGGATACCTAAGGTCCCAAGTAAATGTGTTGATGCCTTTTGCGGTTGTTGGTTTAGATGAACCGCCACGTAACCAATACGGTAAATTTGGGTCAACTTCATATTTAGGTTTACTACCTGTAAAGGTGTTTATTAAGTTGTCGTTGGCATCATAAATTTCAAAAGTGATCGTATCTTTTTGGTCTTTTAGATAGTATTGAATAGATGCATCGGTTAACCCTCTATAAGTATTGCTAGGTTGAAATAGTACTGCTTCTTGTTTGGCCATTTCTGGAGTGAACTGTCTTAGTGGTTGAATGTCATCTAAAATCCAAAAACCTCTACCGTGGGTTCCTAAAACAACATCATTATCTTTTATTACTAAATCTCGTACGGGTGTGTCAGGTAATTTTAATTGTAGACTCTGCCATAATTCACCATCATTCATGGAAAAATAAACGCCATGCTCTGTGGCTAAGAATAGAAGACCTTCTTTGACCGGATCCTCGCGAACAGCTCGTGCAAAATGACCATCTTTGATTCCATTGGTAATCTTTGTCCAAGTTTTACCATAATCATGGGTTTTAAAAACATAAGGTTGTCTATCATCTACTTGATATCGGTTGGCAGCTACGTATAGTGTACCCGGGTTGTGGATAGATTCGTCAATAATGCTGACTCTTGAAAATTTAGGTAAATCTTTAGGGGTGATGTCTGACCAATTTTTGCCGCCATCTCTAGTGATATGTATTTTTCCGTCATCTGAGCCTGCCCAAATCGTATTGATGTCATGATTAGATGGAGCAAGTGCAAATACTGTCGCGTAAATTTCAGGTCCGTTCATATCCATGGTAATAATTCCACCGGTTTTTCCTAATGTAGAAGGGTCTGCATAGGTGAGATCCGGACTAATTTTTTCCCATGATTGTCCGTCATCGGTTGTTTTCCATACGTGTTGCGAGCAGGTATACATTACCTTAGAATCTTGTGGAGCGAACATAATAGGGAAGGTCCATTGCCAGCGTTCTGGTAATGCACTGGCAGGTTCTCCTGAGAAAAACCGTGGATATACTTGAATGTCTCTTGATTGTCCGTTGCTTCTATCATATCGCGTTAAAAGAGCACCTTGACTACCTGCATAGAAAATATCTAAATTCTCTGGGTGTTGGGTAATCCAACCACTTTCACCTCCACCGACAGCATAAGCCCAGCCATCACCAAGACCGCGTGCTAGCATATGCTCCCAATCATCACTTGGCATAGCTATAGTACTATTGTCTTGTTGTGCACCTGCAACATGATACGGAATATCGTTAGTTGCCATTACATGATATAATTGGGTAGTAATATAATCTTCTTCTGTCCAAGTTTTTCCACCGTTGATGCTGACGATACCTCCACCATCATTGGAAGAAATCATACGCTCCGGATTATTAGGGTCAATCCATAAATCATGGTTATCGCCGTGCGGAACTTTTATTTCGGTATCAAAAGTTTTACCCCCATCTGTTGATTTCCAGAAATCAACATTCAGTCCGTAGACAATATCTTTATCGAAGGGATCAGCATAAATTCTAGAATAGTAAAAGGCACGTTGTCGCAGTTTTCTTTCGTCATTCGTTCTTTCCCAAGTTTTACCTGCATCGTCAGAACGAAATACACCACCTTCATTAGCTTCGACAATTGCCCAAACACGGTTTGAATCTGCCGGAGAAACGGTCACTCCAATTTTTCCTATCGGGCCTTCTGGCATACCAGGATTTTCTGTTAAATCTGTCCAGGTCTCGCCAGCATCTGTAGATTTCCATAATTTACAATCTGGTCCGCCGCCCCACATTTTCCAGGCTTTTCGTTGAACCTGCCATGTGCTTGCATACAGAACTTTAGGATTATTTCGGTCGATGATTAAATCTACTGCACCGGCTTTATCGCTAACATAAAGTGTTTTCTTCCATGTATTTCCACCATCTATACTTTTAAAAACCCCACGTTGTTCATTATCACCATAGGGGTGACCAAGAGCAGCAACATAAACAATATCAGGATTTGTTGGATGAATTCTAATTCGAGATACCGCTTGGGTTTCTTCAAGTCCTAAATGCCTCCATGTTTTACCGCCATCTTTAGTTTTATAAACACCATCACCTTGTGTTATACTACCGCGTAATTGTACTTCACCCATGCCGATATACACAATATCAGGATTTGTTTCTGCGATGGCTACTGCACCAACAGAAGAACTTGTAATTTGGCCGTCTGTAACTGGTGCCCATTCATTACCACCATCGGTAGTTTTCCAAAGTCCGCCACCTGTAGCTCCAAAATAATATTCATTGGGTCTGCCAGGGCTACCAGCCGAACCTAGTGAACGACCGCCACGAACGGGTCCAATATTTCTCCATGATAAATTTTCATAAAATTCTTTAGCTAGGGGAACTGAAGAATTCGTTTTGTCTGATTTTTTTTGAGCAAAACTTGTGCTAAAAATGGATAACACAAATACAAGAAAGAGATAGCGTAGCTTCATAGTCATAAAATTGAAATTTGGTTGGTATACTAAAAGTTGGAAAATAAATAAATCTAGTTTGAAAATAATAATTTAATCTGCTAATGCTAAGAGATTGTTCAAATTTAACGGCTTGGTAAACATGTCAATCTCACCTAAATTATTAAGCGGCCATTCTTCTTTTGGGCGATCCCAATAAAGTTCTACTCCGTTGCCGTCTGGATCATCAAGGTAAAGTGCTTCTGAAACACCATGATCTGCAGCGCCTGTAAGTTGATATTCAAAATCATTGAGTCTTTTTAAGATTCGCCCCAAACCTTTTTTGTGGGGTATAGAATTGCTGTATGGTAAAGTCCGACGCCATGTTTTGAAGCACGTGGTGCATTCTTACTTTCCCATGTATTTAGACCAATATGATGATGGTAGCCGCCAGCTGAAATAAAGGCAGCTTGGTCACCATATTTCGTGGTAATTTCAAAACCTAGTATCTCGCAATAGAAATAAATGGATTGATTTAGGTCAGATACTTTTAAGTGTACATGACCTATTCTTGTTTGATCAGGAATTTTGTATTTCATGAAATTTTAAACTATTCTTTTCCAGTATATATCTTATGATTTTCATCTCCACCGGCAATGATGTATGCGAATAAATCTGCGACCTCTTGCTCATTTAATCTATTCAATAAAGCTGGTGGCATTGGTGATACCGGTGATAGCTCTTTTTTTAGAATGGCACTCTTGGCAATGCTAACGGTGTAGCTTTCGTTGAACGGATTTGGCATTATCACGATAGAATCGCCAGCTTCAGATTTTATTCGCCCAGCTAGTTTTGCGTCGTCTTTTAAATGAAAAAGAGTATTTGCATATTGGTCTGAAATTTCATCGTTCGGACTATAAATAGCGAACATCAAATCATAGGTACTGAATTTTGTATGTGCTTGAGTAAGATCAGGACCTGCAGCACCACCTTCACCACGCATTCTGTGACACAATACACAGTTTGCCGAAGCAAATGCTCTTTTACCAGCTTTTATATTGCCTATGTAGTTATCTAAGCCGCCCCAAACGACATCGCCCATATTTTCGCCGGTGTAATTTTTACCAGGTCCAAAAGGTTGCGGTAAATCTGCCACTGCGCTAGTTGGAGAGTATACTCCGGAAATTTCTTGAAAATAATCTCTTTCTTTTTCTGGAACATGAGACAGGGCCCGTTGCCTTACATTCTCCATATAGGCTTTAAAGCTCATACCACCCTTAGAACCTAACACATCAAAATACCAAGAAAAATAACGCGTTCTTAAATCTTTGTTCCATCCATTTTTGGCATTGCTTAATAGCATACCGTAATAAATAGCTTCACTTGGCGGCATTTTAGCGATAACATCTCTAATTAATGGTCCGTATTCTTCGCTACGCATGGTGGCTTCATTAGATAGCATTTTAACACCCTCAGTCACTGTTTTTTGCTCTGTATGATATTCGAGTCTCTCTACAAGTTTTTTAACTATACCGTCAGCTTCTAGATATAAAAGTATTTGAGCCAATTCTTTGCTTATTGCACTTTCCGTTGCAGGAAATAAAGGGCTTAAAATCTTTATAAGTTTTTGTTTCTCGCTCATATTTGGCATTCCCATTCTAATAAAATTTAGAGAATAGGTGCGAAGTAAATCCATCTGCAATTCAGCATCTAAAGTGGTAATGGGTATCGTCATTAATTTTTTTAAAATCAATGATTGAAGTTCCTTATCGCCCTGATGATTTAGAGCAATACTACTTTCAATAATTTTTCTATAGTCGGCTTCCTTTTTATAATCGTCTAACCAAGAGGTAATAGGTTGATGTTCTAAGGCAATTCTAGAGGCGTATCGCATAAATCGGTCCTTATCGGCTAAATGTTCCCATGCCAATTCTGTGCCTTCTGGAGAAACTGTTACATGGTACTCTTCTATTTGTTTACGCAGATTTCGTTCTTGTGTATTATTTAAATTTACCTGAGAGGTAACGGTTGTATCTTCACCTGTATATCGCAGACGGTAAAGGCGAGAATCCAGTCGACGACCGCCGGTTGCAAAATATAAATTACCATCATTACCAGCAATCATATCTGTTAAGGGTAGGGGCGTTCCTGATAAGAATTCTTCCCTTTTGGCTTCGTACGAACTTTCTTTCTCAATTAAATCAATAAAATAAACGGTACCAAAACTCCAATCCATTACCAGTAGTCCGTTTTTGTATCTCTGAGGAAAATTTAATGAAGAGGTTGATAAAACTGCGGTTGGTGATCCTTGTTCTAAATTATGCACGGCAGGTAAATTGTCTGGATAATAGGCAGGCCATTTTCCAGATCCTGTTCGCCAGCCGTATTCGCTACCACTAGTAACATGGCAAATTCTTGTAGGTCTATACCAAGGCATACCAATATCCCATTCCATGTCTGCATCATAGGTGAAAAGTTCACCGTCAGCATTAAAAGCAATATCAAAAGGATTTCTAAAACCTGCAGAAATTAGTTCAAAAGATGACCCATCAGGATTAAATTTTGTTATCCATCCACCTGGTGCCTTTATGTCATTTGCATGGCCTCTTGCATCTAAATACGGAGTGAACAAATTATCTTCTCCCCAATTAGTCGGAATACGACTGTTTTGTTTTACCCTTTCAGGTATTAAAGTATGGTTGCCGGCAATGAAATAAATCTCTTTTCCATCCGGTGATAATGTAAAACTATGTGGGCCATGTTCTCCACTACCTTCTAATCTAAGAAGCATTTTTACGGTATCTAATTTTCCGTCATTATTTGCATCCGTTATTCGGTAAATACCGCTGCCATTCTCTTGGTCGTCTGAAATTTCGTCATCCCAATTTTTATTAACAGCAACATACAAACTATTAAATGCCCACAGTAAGCCATGTGCTTCCCCAATTTCTAAATCTAAAGGAATTACATCGCTTGTATTGAGAATTTCTCCAATTTTAGGAGTTTTAAATTGATATAATTTACCATACTGGTCACAAGCAAACATTGTATTGTCATTGCCCTGTGCCAATGCTACCCAAGAACCTTGCTCATTATTGCTAGGATGATAAATTTCTTCGAGTGCAAAATCTTTTGGAGTGTTAAATTCGATACTAGTTTCCTCGACTATTTCTTTTTTTTTCTCATTGCAGGAGAATAGTAAACACGTAATGATAAGGATTATGAATCGGTTGGTGGTATTGGTCATGATTTCTGATAATTGGTTACTTAAAGATACAAAGTAACTTAGTGCAATTATCAGTCTAATTGACGTAATCCTTCATAAATTGAAATGGCTACAGCATTTGCTAAGTTTAAACTCCTAATATGTTCGCTGTATAAGGGTATTTTAGCTGTTTTGTCTTGATGTTGTGTTAAGATTGCTTTAGATAGCCCGACAGATTCTTTCCCAAAAACTAAAAACATTTCATCTTTATAATCTACCTGCCAATGGTTACGTTTGGCGGTAGCCGTAAAGAAAATCATTTCTCTATCATGATGTTGCTCAAAGAACGATTCCGCATTTTCGTAAATGATTACGTTTAGGTGCTGCCAATAGTCTAGACCGGCCCGTTTTAGGCGTTTATCACTAAGTTCGAAACCAAATGGCTTAATTAGATGAAGTGTAGATCCTGTGGCAAGTGCCAATCTGCCAATATTACCTGTGTTATTAGGTATTTCGGGTTCTATTAATACAATATTAAAACTCATTATTTTTTAAAGGATTGTAAATATAAATGCTCCACTTTTTCTCGTGCCCACGGTGTTCTTCTAAGAAATTTTAAACTGGACTTAATTGATGGATTACTTTTAAAACAGTTGATATTTATTTGTCCTGCCAAATCTTCCCATGTATATTTTTCAGTAAGTTTTTCTAGCATAGTGACTAGTTTAACACCATGAAGCGGATTATTAGGTTGGGTTTCAGAATTCATCAATGTAATATTAGTATGATTATGTAATTGGGTTATTTCTGGAATGCAATGTACATGGATAAGGCGGGAACTTTTATTTTATTTTTTAAGGTTCTTTTACCTTCTAAATCAAAGTTGTCGCCTGAAACACCCTCTTGCCATGTTCCTTTTATTTCATGAAAGATTGTTTTATTTTTCGCGTTATAAATAACTAAAATATTCTTCCAATCATCATTATTGGCATTATCCTTAATAATATATGAAACAATTCCATCTTTAACAGTCTGAAAATTTAAATTATTTACTACATCAGCGGCATTTTTCATATAGAATGCTGGATGGGCTTTACGAAGTGAGATTAGATTTTTGTAATACTCGAATACCTCTTTATGTTCAGTTTTCCAATTCCAATTAATTTGGTTGATGCTATCTGGGAGGTTATAGGAATTGTGTTCCCCATTTTTAGTTCGAAGCATTTCAACGCCTGCATGGAGAAATGGAGTTCCTTGAGAGGTTAAGACGATTGCATTTGCCAATTTATCCATTGCAATAAGTTCTTCGGAATCTGCTTTAGGTTTTGAGATTTTTAATTTATCGAATAAGGTATGGTTGTCATGACAAGAAACATAATTGATAGACTGCCAGGGTTCTAATGCCCATGGAGCATTTGAATAGTTAACTTTTTCATAATCGAGTTGAGGATGTTGAATGGCACCTACAACTCCAAATTTTATAGATTCTTCGGTGTTTTTTGCACCACTTACAAAACCGGTACTTTCATCTTCAAAAACAGAGCCCTTAATACCGTCACGAATATCATCACTAAATGCAGCAATTTGGGGTAATTGCTTCATGTGTTTTTTAAGTGCACGTTTTTCTTCTGGTAAGGGTGAGTCTTTTGCTGTCCATCCTTCACCATATAATAATGCATCGGGATTTATTTTTTTGACCGCATCAGATATTTTATTCATTGTCGTGATGTCATGAATTCCCATAAGGTCGATTCGGAAACCATCAACATGATATTCCTTAGTCCAATACATTACAGATTCTATAATGAATTTTTGCATCATAGCACGTTCAGAAGCTGTCTCGTTACCACAAGCTGCCGCATCGGCATAAGAGCCATCTTTCCAATGTCGATAGTAATAGCCTGGCGCTTCTTGGTTGAAGTTGGCTTCTTCGGTCTTGCCGGTATGGTTGTAGGCCACATCTAGTATAACACCGATGTCATTATCATGAAAGGCTTTCACCATTTGCTTAAATTCCTTAATCCTAACTGCAGCATTAAAAGGGTCTGATGAAAACGAGCCTTCAGGCACATTGTAGTTTTGTGGATCATAGCCCCAATTATATTGAGGCGTATCTAAATTTGTCTCATCAATCGAATAATGGTCAAAAGTGGGTAATAAATGCACATGGGTTATTCCCAATTCCTTCAAATGGTCTATACCTGTAGAAATATTACCAGTCCCTTTTGTGCCTTCCTCGACCAATCCTAAATATGAGCCTGGTAAGGATGAACCTGATTCAGGATGGATGGTCAAATCTCTTATTTGGAGCTCGTAAATAATAGCTTTGTTTAAATGGCTTATTACTGGACCTTTATCTTTTTCCCATTTATCAGGATTTGTAGCGTTCAAATCAAGAACCATAGCTCTATTGCCATTTACCCCAACTGCTTTGGCATACATGCCGGGTGTTTCTTCTAACCATCTCCCATTTATTTTCACCTGATACGTGTAATAGATTCCATCAAGATCTTTGGTTAGGTTTTTTTGCCAAATACCACTTTTAGCAGATTCAAGAGAAAATGTTTCGAAAGAATTAGAATCATTGCCGGTTTTAAATAATCGGAGGGTAACTTCTTCAGCAGTAGGGGACCATAATTTAAATAAGGTTGATTCTTTGGAATAATTGGTCCAAAGGTTTTCATTTACAGGCGTTGGGTAACTGAGAAAATCTGCGTTTTGTTTTTTACAAGAACCTAAAAGCGTGATACTCATTATAAATACAAAGAATTGTTTCATTGATACTTGGCGATAATGTTCTAATATAAGGAAGATTAATTTGAGGGCAATTGTTGGCTGCTATTATTGGTCGAATTCTTTTACTAACTATTATAAATGAAAAAACTCCGGTAATCAGCCGGAGTTTATTCATCAATCAAAAAACGAACAGTCATGATAACTGTTGTTATCGTTAAAATTACAATTAATATGCCATAAAACCAATTTAGGATATATTTAACGTGTAATTTCTATAGCTTGAACGCTAAGGATTTTTAACCCAAATACGTTTTTAATATTTTACTTCTAGAAGTGTGCTTTAATCTTCTAATCGCTTTCTCCTTAATTTGACGCACTCTTTCTCTTGTTAGGTCAAAAGTTTCACCAATTTCTTCAAGGGTCATAGAATGTTGACCTGCAAGGCCAAAGTACAAACGAATAACATCTGCCTCACGCGGAGTCAATGTTTCTAATGCACGCTCAATTTCGGTACGTAAAGACTCATGTAAAAGTTCTCTATCTGGATTTGGAGATTCGCCACTACGAAGTACATCGTAAAGGTTAGAATCTTCACCATCGATAAGAGGCGCATCCATAGATACGTGTCTACCTGAGTTTTTCAAAGATTGTTTAACATCTTCAACGGTCATATCCAATTCTTTTGCGATTTCTTCAGGAGAAGGCATTCTTTCATGCGCTTGCTCAAGAAAAGCAAAAGTTTTGTTGATTTTATTGATAGAACCAATTTTGTTCAATGGCAAACGAACAATACGAGATTGCTCTGCCAAAGCTTGTAATATAGATTGACGGATCCACCATACGGCGTAGGAGATGAATTTGAATCCCCGCGTTTCGTCAAAACGCTGTGCAGCTTTAATTAACCCAAGGTTTCCCTCATTAATTAAATCTGGTAAAGTAAGGCCTTGGTTTTGGTACTGCTTTGCAACTGATACCACGAATCTGAGGTTGGCTTTTGTAAGTTTTTCAAGAGCGATCTGGTCGCCTGCCTTGATGCGTTGTGCCAACTCTACTTCTTCATCAGCGGTAATCAAGTCAACTTTTCCAATTTCTTGTAAGTACTTGTCCAAAGATGCGGTCTCCCTATTGGTGACCTGTTTTGTAATCTTAAGCTGTCTCATTAAAATAAATTAAGTTCAATTTGCATAGACTGCATATACTTATACGTAAAAAACTTCCGAATGTTACAATTGAAGGTAAAAAACTTTGTTTTTCTGTTGAAATGCATAAAAAAAGCCCCAACATATATGTCGAGGCTTACTTTTTAAACTTACAAAGAGTTAATCTCTTCTTGGTTTTCTATCACGGTCACGATCACGATTACGATCGTTTCCACGACGGTCATCTCTTCGTTTGTCATCACGTGGTGGTCTTTCTACAAAACCTTCTGGTTTTGGTAAAAGAGCTTTACGAGAAACTTTCTCTTTTCTTGTTCTTGGATCAAGGCCGAAATATTTCACATCAAATACATCACCCATATTTACCACATCGGTTACATTTTCAGTTCTTTCCCATGCCAATTCAGAAACGTGAAGTAGAACTTCGTTTCCTGGTGCATCCATATACTCAACAACAGCACCAAAATCTAACATTTTGATTACCTTTACTTCGTAAACACTACCTACGGTAGGTTTGAACAATATAGCATCGATTTTTGCCATAACAGCATTAATACCAGCTTGACCTACACCTAAAATTTCAACGATACCTTCTTCAGTTACCGGATCCTCGTTTATAACGATAGTGGTCTCAGTTTCTTTTTGCATCTCTTGTATCACTTTTCCACCAGGTCCGATTAAAGCACCAATAAATTCGTTAGGAATTCTACGCGTAACCATAGTAGGCGCATGTTCCTTAACATCTGCATTTGGTGTAGAAATAGTGTCCGTTATTTTACCTAAGATATGCAAACGACCTTCTCTTGCTTGTTTTAGTGCATTTACTAAAATCTCGTAAGACAATCCTTTTACTTTAATGTCCATTTGACAAGCAGTAATACCTTCAGAAGTACCAGTAACTTTAAAGTCCATATCACCTAAGTGATCTTCATCACCTAAAATATCAGAAAGAACAGCATATTTTCCAGTTTTTGCATCAGAGATTAACCCCATGGCAATACCAGAAACAGGTCTTATCATTTGAACACCGGCATCCATCAATGCCATTGTACCTGCACAAACAGTAGCCATTGAAGAAGAGCCATTAGACTCTAATACTTCAGACACTACACGCACGGTATAAGGGCAATCAGCAGGAATCATTCCTTTTAAACCACGTTGCGCCAAGTTACCGTGACCAACTTCTCTTCTAGAAGTTCCTCTTAACGGTCTTGCTTCACCTGTACAAAAAGGAGGGAAGTTATAATGTAAATAGAAATTTTCTTCACCTTCGTGAGATGGCATATCTATTTTGTTTGCATCTCTAGAAGTTCCTAAAGTTACAGTTGCCAATGCTTGAGTTTCACCTCTTGTGAAAATTGCTGAACCGTGAGTTGATGGTAAATAGTCGATTTCACACCAGATTGGTCTAATTTCATCTGTCTTACGACCATCTAAACGTAAACCTTCATCTAAAGTTAAATTTCTAATCGCAGCTTTTTCAGCTTTTGAATAGTATTTAGAAACTAAATCACCAAAATCGGCTAACTCTTCTTCAGAAAATGTTGCTTTAATTTCTTCTTTGATTTCAGAAAAGGCAGCACTTCGTTCGTGTTTAGCAGAGCCAGCTTTTGCTATAGCATAAACTTTATCATATGCCATATCATGAATCTTCTTCGCTAAATCTTCATCTTCTCTTTCTTCTGCGTACTCACGTACTTCTTTTTTACCGAATGCTTCAGCTAATTTTACTTGTGCAGCACATTGTACTTTAATGGCTTCATGAGCAAATTTTATAGCTTCTGCCATTTCTTCTTCAGAAATCTCATCCATTTCACCTTCAACCATCATTACAGAATCAGCTGATGCTCCAATCATCATATCGATGTCAGACTCGGCTAATTGTGCCCTAGTTGGGTTGATGATAAATTCTCCATTTACACGACCAACTCTAGCTTCAGAGATTGGGCATTCAAAAGGAAAATCTGATAATTGTATAGCAGCAGATGCAGCTAAACCAGCCATAGCTTCTGGCATAACGTTTTCGTCATGAGACATTAACTGAATCATCACTTGTGTTTCTGCATGGTAATCTTTTGGGAATAATGGGCGTAATACACGATCCACTAAACGCATGGTTAACACCTCACCATCACTTGGTCTAGCTTCTCTTTTGAAGAAACCACCTGGGTAACGGCCTGCGGCAGCAAATTTTTCACGGTAATCTACCGTAAGTGGAAGAAAGTCCACATCACTTTGTTTGTAATTGGAAACAACTGTACATAATAACATACATTTTCCTGATTGAACAACAACAGAGCCGTGAGCCTGTTTTGCCAATTTACCGGTTTCGATAGAAATTTCCCTACCGTCGCCAAGGTCTATGACCTCTTTAAATACTTTTGGAATCATAAAATTTGATTAAAATCTGCGTATTGCAGATTTGTTAAACAATGGTCTTTCCGACTAAATTTTCTCTGGTCGGAGTTGTTGTGTTGTTGTGTTGACCAATGAAAAACCGTGTGTAGCTTTTTGTGTTCACCTTTACCAATGATTGGCTAAATCTCCCAAGGCTCGGAGTAATTTAAAAAAAAGGGGATAGTTAACTATCCCCTTTTTTTGCAATATTATTTTCTAATACCAAGCTCTACAATTAGCTCTCTGTATTTTACAATATCATTTTTAATCATGTAATCAAGAAGACTTCTTCTTTTACCTACTAGCTTCACAAGTGAACGCTCAGTATTGTAGTCTTTATGATTTCTTTTCAAGTGACCGGTCAGGTGATTGATACGGTGTGTGAATAAAGCAATTTGGCCTTCTGTAGAACCTGTATTGCCTTCTTTACCGCCGTATTTTTTAAAAATCTCGGCTTTTACTTCTTTTGTTAAATACATTCCAATATTATTTTAAATGATTTTTATGTACGTGATTGATTTTCAATCAGGGCGCAAAGATACTCTTTTTTTGAAATAAGAAACTACTTCAATTCAAGAAAAAATAGACCTTTATTACGACCTAACAGGATTGTTCTGTATTAAATCAATATACAGGTTAACCTTTTTCTTCAAATCTTTTCTATGTGAAATGAAATCCAAGAAACCATGTTCCAATAAAAATTCAGATGATTGAAAGCCTTCAGGCAATTCTTTACCTGTGGTATCTTTAACAATACGAGGACCTGCAAAACCAATCAATGCTCCCGGCTCTGCAATATTAATATCGCCAAGCATAGCATATGATGCTGTTGTACCGCCAGTAGTAGGGTCGGTACAAAGCGAAATATATGGTAATCCAGCTTCTGATAACTGAGCTAACTTAGCAGATGTTTTTGCAAGTTGCATCAACGAAAGTGCAGCTTCCATCATACGTGCACCGCCAGATTTTGAAATCATCATGAATGGTGTTTTCTTTTTAATGGCATAGTCGATACCACGAGCGATTTTCTCACCAACGACACTTCCCATTGAACCACCAATGAATTTAAAATCCATACAGCAAATTACGATGTCTTTACCGAAAGACTTTCCGTATCCTGTTCTAACAGCATCTTTAAGTCCGGTTTTTTTCTGTACCGCTTTCAACCGTTCACTATATTTTTTGGTGTCCTCAAATTTTAAGGGATCTTTTGATGTAAGCTTTTCATCAAGTTCGGTAAACTTGTTGTTGTCGAACAAAATTTCAAAATACTCCTTGCTACCTATTCTTACATGATAATCATCTTCAGGGCTAACATAAAAGTTTTTTGCAAGATCATCAGACTCGACAATTTTGCCTGTGGGCGATTTATACCACAGGCCTTTTGGGGTGTCTTTTTTTTCTTCAGTTGAAGTCTGTATCCCTTTTTCTTTTCTTTTAAACCAAGCCGTCATATCGTCCATTTTTTAGTTATCCTAAAATCTATTATAGCGTATTAACGTTATTTAAATCTTCAAATGCTTTTTTCAAACGTTCTATGAAGGTTACTTCACCTTTTCTTAGCCAAACTCTTGGGTCGTAGTATTTCTTGTTAGGCTCGTCAGCTCCTTTAGGGTTTCCAATTTGTGATTGTAAATAGTCTTTATTGTCTTGTATATAATCACGAACACCCGCTAGAAATGCATACTGTAAATCTGTATCGATGTTCATTTTTATAACACCGTAGCTGATACCTTCTCTAATTTCTTCAACCGTAGAACCAGAACCACCATGAAATACAAAATCAATGTGATTATGTTCAACACCATATTTCTTTGTAATGTATTCTTGAGAATTCTTGAGAATTTTTGGGGTTAATTTCACATTACCTGGCTTATAAACACCGTGTACATTACCAAATGCAGCAGCAATGGTGAATCTTGGACTTACTTTAGAAAGTTCTTCATATGCATAAGCTACTTCTTCCGGTTGCGTATATAGCTTAGAATCATCAACATCTGAGTTGTCTACACCATCTTCTTCACCACCAGTGATTCCTAATTCAATCTCCAAAGTCATTCCCATTTTGCTCATGCGCTCAAGGTAATTTTTACAGATTTCTATATTCTCTTCTAAAGGCTCTTCAGAAAGGTCGATCATATGTGAGCTGAAAAGAGACTTACCAGTTTCAGCAAAATGTTTTTCACTTGCATCTAATAACCCGTCGATCCATGGTAATAATTTTTTAGCACAGTGATCTGTATGTAAAATAACAACAGCACCGTATGCCTCAGCCAATTGATGAACGTGTTTTGCTCCTGCTATAGCTCCTTGTATTGCTGCATTTTGCCCTTCATTTGAAAGTCCTTTACCAGCGTTAAACTGTGCGCCACCGTTAGAAAATTGAATGATTACGGGAGAATTTAAAGTTGCGGCTGTTTCTAAAACGCCATTAATGGTGTCAGAACCTATAACGTTTACAGCGGGTATTGCAAACCCTTTTTCTTTAGCGTAGTTGAATATTGCTTGAACTTCGTCTCCGGTAGCAACGCCCGGCTTAATATTGTGAGCCATAATTTAGTGGTCTTTTAGTTTCTGAAAAAATGAAAAACAAAAGTAATAAAACAATTATATTTAAAACGGATAGTTGATACCTATTTGCAAAACAGAGTTGGCGAAATTATAATCTTTAAACCATCTTTCTGACTGAATTTCAGCAGGGTTGTAGGTTTTGAAACCCAAATCTAATCGAAATAGAAAGTATGTAAAATCGTACCGTAAGCCAATGCCTGTGCCTAGTGCGATATCTTTTAAAGAAGCAACCCCGTCAAAAGTCGCGTCTGGATCTTCAACGTTATCTAAAACATTCCATATGTTACCGGCATCAGCAAAAATAGCACCGTTTATATCACCTACAATGGGGAATCTATATTCAAGGTTTAATGCGAGTTTTAGATTTGCTTCATTGAAATCATTAACTGCGGAAACACTACCAGGGCCTAAGGAATATGGGAACCACGCACGGTTGTCATTTGACCCACCTGCAAAATAACTTCGAACAAAAGGGATGTTGTCAGAGTTGCCATATGGTATTGCAATTCCAAAAAATGCTCGTGCTGCTAAAACATTTGACCGTGATAGATCCCAATATTTTACATACTCAAATTCGTTTTTTATATATTGAGAAAATGGTACACCAAAAACTAATAATTGCTCTTGTTCATTTTTGTTAAAAGGAACGAACGATGAAAAAGCCGATAGAAGATTCCCAGCACTTTCGAGCTTCCATCTAAACTGATAAAAACTGTTATCGATGATACCTGTTCTATTCGTCTTGTTGAAGGTGTAGTTAGTGGCGAAAATTAGATTATTCTCTGTTAAACGTTTTCTTCGCTCTTCAATAAGACTTATATTGTTGTAATCCTCTGTCGTAGAGGTTACTCTTCTATCTTCAATAGCATTGATAAAGCCTGTGGTGCCAGAAGGGATGATTAACTTTGGGTCGGTCGAGTCCGATTCTATTTCAAAAAACTCTGACAATACGGGTTCGGTTTGGTAATTATCTGCAATAGCATCGAGTCTTTCATAGGTGTTGTTGTACACATTAAAAAAGCGGCTACTATTAACATTACGCACATATTGAATGTTTAATAGCTCCACGTTATGGTTAACAAAATCGCTCGGAACCCAATTATAACCCAAAACAGTATTAAAGGTCTGCTTATCTAGGCCAATATTATTTTGAAAACTTGTACCTATCGCGATTCTAGTTTTGGGTAATGTGTAGTTAGGTATTATTTTAGTTGTATTAATAAAGGGAAACCAGATACGAGGAAAATCAAGGGTAATGTCACCGCCAAACTCTGAAAAGTAATTGGCCTGAAAAGTATTGCTGCTTAAAAGTCCATAAGTGCCATCGGCAGAAATACTTAAATTTTCAGCACCTTTAAAAATATTTCTAATAAGTAGGGTAGTGCCTAGGCCAACTCCTAGTCTACGGAGGTTAGAACGGCTAACTTCGAAATTTGTTCCTAATGAATATTTTGATTTTGGTGCCAAGTAAATATTGGTGTTTACCTGATTACCTATACTATCTGCTTCGAAAATAATATTCGGATATTTAAAAATGTTCAGTGCGTTAAGCTGTCTACTTGTTCTTATTTTGTCGACATCCCTGTAAATACTGTCTTTCTTAAAAAATATAGCATTGGCCAATGTCTTTGGCTTTATGTCGAAATTCTTCGAATAGTGAATTGTATAGTCCCTATAATCTATTGTATACAGTGAATCTTTTGTGTTTGTTGAAAGATAGTCTGTATATATATTGATTTTATTGATTTTCTCCACCTTATAGGCCGAGGTGGTGACTTCATTCTCACCCCTGGTTTTTAAATCTCCAATATTTAATGTGATGTTCATTTTCTGATCATCAGCTGTTTTTGTGGTGTCTCTAAGAATATCAAAAGTAATTGAACTCTCCTGAAAATTTCGAATACCATTATTTCTAAAAATACCGGTAAGTCGTTCACGCTCCTTATTAAAATTAGATAAGTCGAACTGTTGCCCTTCCTTAATTATGGAGTTGGCTGAATTTAGAAAATATAAGGAATCAATAGCTGTTGATAAAATATCATTACCAAGAGAATCTATGATATAAGGGTTCCCAAGTTCTATATGGTAATTAATTTTGGCTTTTTTGTTCTGTTTGGTCGTATCAATTTCATAAGTAGTACTATTGGTGAAATAGCCCTTGCTTCGATAATATGCGCTAAGCCTTGCTAAGCTAAGACGCGTTCTAGTCGTATCTAAAACAGTGGGTGCCTCGCCTATATCTTCTAACCAATAGCTCAGGCCTGACACTAAAAACGATTCTCCTAAACGTTCAACTTGTTTAGCCGATAGCAATTTTGTTAATCTCTTTTTTCTGTTCTCCTTTTTATACAACCATGCGTTGAACGATGAATCAGGATTTTCTTTTGCTAAATTGTATAAATTAAGTCTTAAAGGGTAACCAAGTACAGTTGAATTTGGTTTTTGATATATAAGACTTTGAAGTTCTTCGTTGTTAATTTTTATGGAATCTGTATAAATGGAATTTTTTACCACCAAATATTCATCATCCTCAACTTTTTTAAGTGAGTTGCAGGATAGCAAGACTATTGCCAATAGGGATAATAAGCTTAATTTAGCCATGTTGTTTTTGGAGCAAAGTGCCATCCTCATATAAATCAAAAATACATTATTTGAATGGTTGTCAAAAGTGAATTGAAACTTATCAAAAGTCTACAACAAAAAAAATGCCGAAATGAACACGGTCTTTTTGTTGTTGAAGGAAAAAAAACTATAGAAGAGGTTTTGAAGTCTGATATGCAACTGTATAAATTATTTGCGGTAGATTTTGATGATTTTAATACAGAAGGAGTAGAAGTCAATCGAATTTCAAATAAGGAACTTAGCCAAATAAGTAGTCTTAAAAATCCGAATGGATATCTTGGAGTATTCTATATTCCTAAACAGGAACAAAAAGTACTGTCAGACTGGATTTTAGTACTTGATGGAGTGCAGGATCCAGGAAATTTAGGTACAATCATTAGGCTGTGTGACTGGTTCGGCGTGGTAGATATCGTTTGTTCTCCTCAAACTGTAGATTGCTATAACCCAAAGGTGCTTCAAGCGACTATGGGTTCGATTACGCGAGTTCATATGCGATATACAGAGTTAAAAGCGTTTCTGAGTTCTAGCGAACTTCCTATTTATGGAGCATTTATGGACGGTGTTAGTGTCAACGATTTAAAATTGCCAGAAAAAGGAATTCTAATAATGGGAAACGAAGGAAAGGGAATTTCTGATTCTGTTGCTCAATTATGCACTGATAAGTTGGCCATACCTCAATTTGGTGGTATTACAACAGAAAGTTTAAATGTGGCATCTGCAACAGCTATTTTACTACACGAAATTAGAAAATAGCGGAGCCTAACTTTTTAAATGATAGCATTTTAAATTGAGCTAATTGCTAAAATTTATTCAAAAGTAAAATTGATAAAGAGACCTCTTGTTTTTAACGACTCAATATTGCCTGTCCATGGACTATTTGGGTCTTGATCTGGTACAAGTTCATCTGTGATGGCGAAAACACCACGTATGGAAGGAGTAAACTTGAAGTATTCTAAGTAAAAATCAATACCGAAGCCAAGTTCGTAGTTGTACACCCATTTTTTCATTCTAAACGTACCGGAGCTATTGTCGTCAAGGCTTTCTTCGTTACTACCTAGGTTAAGACTTCTTGATCCGCCACCAATTACAAAAGGTTTGAAGTTCCCAAATCTTTTCATGCTGGCTTTAAGTAAAATAGGGAAGTTTATATAGGTAGATTTTACTTCTCTAATAGCATCGCGCTCTTCCTCAAAACCAGTAAAACCCATTAATCTTGAGCCATAATGCAGTCCGGGTTCAAATCGTAAGTCTAAAAACTCATTAATACGCAATTCTCCAATAAGGCCCACATTGAATCCGAAACTTTTGCTAACCAAAATATCGGGAGCATTTTCTTTGTACTCTATCTTAAAATCATATTGATTTAAACCTAAGAAATAACCCCAGTTCAACAATTTCTTGTCTTCGTTTTGCTTATTTAATATGGGGCTTTCGTTGAATTGAGCACTCAACGAAGTAGTCATAGACAATATTGCTAGGCTTATAAAAAACCATTTCTTCATATATCCAGGTTTACGATTGTATGTCATCAAATTAATAAAGCGGACTATCTAAAGCGTAGTACTTGCCTTTTTCGCAATATAAATTGATGCCACCCCAAATGTTTGAGGTTTGTTCGTTACATCTATAAACCCAATTTCGCGTAAAATATTGTTGAAGTTTTCCCCATGCGGAAAAACAGAAGCTGATTCGCTTAAATACCCATATGCAGAATTATCTTTAGAAAACATTCTACCAATAAGCGGAAGAATATTTTTAGTGTAGAATGTATAACCTTGTTTGTAAGGAGTTTTGGTTGGTACTGAGGTTTCTAAAATGACAAGAGACCCGTTAGGTTTTAAAACTCTTAGTATTTCGGCCATGCCTGTTTCAAGAGTTTCGAAATTTCGAACACCAAAAGACACCGTTACAGCATCGAAAGAATTGTCATCGAATACTAGGTTCTCACTATCGCCAACAACCATTTCAATAGTATTGTCGAGCTTTTTATCTTTTACTTTATCCTTACCAACGGCTAACATGCCAGGTGAGATATCAAGACCGATAATTTTTTTAGCACCCGTTTTAACAAGAGCAATTGCTAAATCACCTGTTCCTGTAGCGATGTCCAATATAGATTTTGGATGTTCTTTTTTTAATATTTCAACAACCTTTTTGCGCCATTTAATGTCTATTCCAAATGAAATTACACGATTTAAACCATCATAATTTTTGGAAATAGTATCAAACATTTTAGTTACCTGTTCCTTTTTTCCTAAATCAGAATCTTTATAAGGGGTGACTTTTTTAGACATTGTACGCTTTTTTTTGCAAAGATACGATTTAGGAAAGGCTAATTTTATTTTTAATGAGAGTGGTTATTTCTTAAATGGTTAAAGAACTGGAAATAAGTTTTAAACTAATTAATTTATGTAATTTTGTGCTATAATAAATGCTACGGTTTTCAAGATACTTCTGAGTACGTAATATAGATAAGTGTGGAATTTTTAAAGAATTCTTGATAGTTAGCGGTCTAATAAATTAAATGAAGATTATAATTGCTGGTGCTGGGGAAGTTGGCTTTCATTTGGCTAAGTTACTTTCCTATGAATCACAGGATATTACCTTAATTGATAGCGATAAAGAAAGTCTTGCTTATGCAGATAATCATTTAGATATACGTGTATTAAAGGGTGATGCAACCTCTATAGCAGTGCTTAGAGATGCGCAAGTGCAAGATTCTGAATTGGTTATTGCGGTAACTTCTTCTGAAACTACCAACATTACATTGTGTATGCTGGCAAAACAGTTAGGTTGTAAGCGAACTATCGCAAGAATTTCCAATACCGAGTTTATAAGCAATAAGGAATTATTGCGATTTTCTGAATTGGGAATCGATGAATTGATTTCTCCTGAAGCTTTAGCTGCTACTGAAATTCAAATGCTGCTTAATAAGTCGGCCTTTAATGATACTTTCGAGTTTGAGGATGGTGAGCTAATTATGGTAGGTGTTTCCTTAATAAAATCTGCTCCTTTTGTTGGTAAAATGGTGAAAGAAGCTGCTAATATATTTCCAGAACTACACTTTATGCCTATTGCACTTCAGCGAACAGGTACTCAATATACAGTTATACCGAGAGGAGATACCTTATTTAAAGAAGGGGATCAAGTATATTTCATTACTGTAAAAAAAGGGGTTGATGAACTTTATAAGCTAACGGGTAAGAAAAAGGCTGAAATCAAAAATGTTATGATTTTGGGAGGTAGTAAGGTAGGTTATAAAACAGCCAGAGACCTTTGTGCCAATAAGTTCAATGTTAAGTTGATAGAAAAGAACAAGGAAAAAGCTTTTGATCTAGCAGATGAATTGCCTAATGCCTTAATAATTAATGGTGATGGCAGAAATGTTGAATTGTTAGATGAGGAAAGCATAGAGTCCATGGATGCCTTTATTGCGGTGACAGGTAATTCAGAAACCAATATAATGTCATGCTTAGTTGCAAAATCTAAGAACATAAAGAAGACCATCGCCTTGGTTGAAAATATGGATTATTTTCAACTTTCTCATTCTATCGGGATTGATACCTTGATCAATAAAAAACTGTTAGCTGCTAATAATATTTTTAGACATATTCGTAAAGGCGAAGTAGTAGCCTTAATGCGTTTGAATAATTTAAATGCCGAAATTCTAGAGTTTATAGTTAAAAAGAATTCTAAGGTGACTGGGGCGACAATAAGGGAATTAAATTTTCCTAAAGCAGCAACTATTGGTGGTGTAGTAAGAGATGGTGTTGGTCATATTGCTCTAGGTGGATTCAAAATCCAAGAGGGTGATCGAGTAGTGGTTTGTTGTTTGCCTTCTGAGATATCAAAAATTGAACGAATGTTCCTTTAAAATGCGGCTCAACTTAAGAATCATATTTCATTTAATGGGGTTGCTGTTGCTTTGTAACGGAGGCTTTATGCTTTTGGCGGCGGTAGTAAGTGGTATTTATCAAGATGGTGCTACTCTTAGTATCACGTTAGCATCGTTAACGACCATGTTTGTTGGGGTTTTTTCAATGTATTATACCCGAGGGCATAAGAAAGAAGTAAAGCAAAAAGAGGGCTACATTATTGTTACTTTTGGTTGGATAATTATGTCTATTTCAGGTATGTTGCCTTATCTATTTTCTGGAGCGGTACCTGATGTTACGAATGCTTTTTTTGAAACGGTATCGGGTTATACCACCACAGGAGCCTCTATTATGGATGATATAGAGGTAATGCCAGAAGGTATTCTTTTTTGGAGAAGCCTTACTCACTGGATTGGGGGAATGGGTATCATCGTATTGGCTATAGCTATTTTGCCATTATTAGGAATAGGGGGTATGCAGCTTTTTTCTGCAGAAGCTCCTGGGCCAAGTGCAGATAAATTACACCCTCGAATTACCGATACGGCAAAGCGACTTTGGCTTATTTATTTTGGATATACCATTGCGGAAACAATTCTATTGCAAACAGCCGGAATGTCATTTTTTGATGCTATAAATCATGCAATGGCGACATTGTCTACCGGTGGTTTTTCTACTAAAAATGCAAGTGTTGCTTATTGGAATGATCAACCCTTAATTCAATACATTATTATCTTTTTCATGTTTTTGGCAGGTAGTAATTTTGTGTTAAGCTATTTTGCTTTTAAAGGCAAAGTACAGAAGGTGTTTAAAGATGAAGAGTTTCGATATTATGCTGGATTCGTAATTGTGTTTACGATTATAGTAGCCTTGGTTATCTATTTTAAAGCAAACATAACAGATATGACACCTGGTTACCCTATGGTTTTGGGTAAGGCAGAAAGCTCGTTTAGGCATGCATTGTTTCAAATAGTTTCAGTAATCACTACAACTGGCTTTGTAAGTGCAGATTTTACGCAATGGACCCCCTTTTTAACCATATTCTTTTTTGGGTTGTTTTTCTTAGGTGGTTCTGCGGGTTCTACGGCTGGCGGTATTAAAGTAATGCGTCACATATTGATTATTAAAAACGGTGTGTTAGAATTTAAAAGAACATTACATACTAATGCCATTATACCAGTACGGTACAACAATAAAACGGTAAAGGAGAAAATCGTTTATAACATTATAGGCTTCTTTGTGCTATATATGTTACTCTTTATTATTGGTGCGCTTGTATTAGGTTTTTTAGGTTTAGATTTTGAATCGGCTATTGGTGGCGCGGCATCATCGTTAGGTAATGTTGGTCCGGCATTGGGTAGTCTAAACCCGGTAAGTAATTTTAATAGTTTGCCGGTATTGGCGAAATGGTGGTGTGGCTTTTTAATGTTGGCAGGTAGACTAGAACTCTTTACAGTATTAATATTGTTAACGCCTTATTTCTGGAAACGAACATAAGGAGATAGATAATTGAAAATAAAAAAGTCCCTTTGATCAAAGGGACTTTTTTATTCTATAATGTGTTGAATATTATTTCAGTGCTTCTTTTATTCTTGAAATCGCTTCTTTAATATCTTTAACTGATGCAGCGTAAGATATACGAATACAATTTCCATTACCAAATGCATCACCAGTAACTGTTGCTACATTAGCTGCTTCTAGAATATACATAGAGAAATCTGATGCATTATTGATTTTAGTGCCGTTTAATGTTTTACCAAAAAAGGCAGTTACATCTGGATATACGTAAAATGCACCCTCAGGCTCATTACATTTAAAACCATCTATTTCATTTAACAATCCTAAAATTAACTTGCGACGTTCTTTAAATTCATCGACCATGAATTGAATACGGTCAGGTGATTCTTCTAAAGCTGTTATAACTGCACGTTGAGCAATACAATTCGCACCACTGGTAACTTGACCTTGAAGTTTGTTCGTTGCACGGGCAATGTAAGCAGGTGCGCCGATATATCCAATACGCCATCCAGTCATAGCAAATGCTTTTGCTACACCATTAACCGTAACTGTACGATCGAACATATCATCAAATTCAGCCATTGAGGCATGTTTGGTTACTCCATAATTAATATGCTCGTAAATTTCATCACTAACAACAATGATTTGTGGGTGTTTTATTAAAACATCAGCAAGTGCACGCAATTCTTTTTTGCTGTATATAGATCCACTTGGGTTGCAAG
The DNA here is from genome assembly GCF_900109345.1 of Maribacter orientalis. GTDB lineage: Bacteria > Bacteroidota > Bacteroidia > Flavobacteriales > Flavobacteriaceae > Maribacter > Maribacter orientalis. The sequence goes on along the minus strand of NZ_FNZN01000009.1, from coordinate 53,046 downwards.
GTGAGCTATACCATAACATTTTAGTTTTTGGTGTTATAGCTGCTTCCAATTGCTCTGGAGTCATTTTAAAATCATTTTCCAAAGAAGTTGGCACTTCTACAGGAATACCATCTGCCAATTTAACAATGTCACTATAACTTACCCAATAAGGGCAAGGTAAAATAACTTCATCACCAGGATTTAAAATAACCTGGGCAACATTGTATAATGACTGTTTTGCACCAGTGGAAACAACGATTTGAGGAAGCTCATAACTTAGGTTGTTATCCCTTTTAAATTTTGTTATAATTGCCTTTTTCAAATCTACATATCCATCTACCGGAGAATAGGAATTGTAGTTATCATTAATTGCTTGAATTGCTGCGTCTTTTATGTAATCTGGAGTTTCAAAATCTGGTTCGCCTAAGCTTAAACCTATGATGTCTTTTCCTGATGCTCTTAATTCACGGGCCTTTGCGGCCATTTCCAAAGTAGCTGACGGTGTAACGCTGTTTATTCTATCCGAAAGTTGATTGCTCATGGGTGCTATAAATTTCTAGTATTGCAATGTAGGCTCCTTGCCTAATTCTTTTAAATGTTTGAAGTGCGAAATTATAGCTTTTCTGGTAGTTTTATACTCGTGATATGGCAAATTAAATTCTTGCGCTGTTTGTTTCACAATTTTCGAAATTTTTGTGTAATGAACATGGCTTATGTTAGGAAATATATGGTGCTCAACTTGATGATTTAATCCGCCTGTAAACCAATTCACTAATTTATTTTTTGTACCAAAATTTACGGTAGTGAATAGTTGGTGAATAGCCCAAGTATTTTTCATTGTACCAGATTCGTCTGGCAATGGCGTATCGGCATCATCAACGATATGGGCAAGTTGGAAAACTACACTTAATATAACGCCTGCAACATAATGCATTAAAAAGAAACCAATTAGAATTTTCCACCATGCAATGTCCAAAATTAACATAGGTAGAACAATCCAAATTGTTATGTATAGCAATTTTGTGATGATTAGAGTGCTCCAATTCATGGTGGCACTTGGTAATTTACCATATGATAATTTACGCTTCATGTACCTATACATTTGTTGAAAATCGGTGGTAATGGCCCAATTGAAGGTAAGTAGACCGTACAATAAGACAGAATAAAAATGTTGAAATTTATGATGTTTTTTCCATTCGGCATGTTTAGAAAAACGTAATATTCTACCTGCTTCCATATCTTCATCATGTTCATGAATATTGGTATAGGTATGGTGAAGAACATTGTGTTGAACCTGCCAGTTGTAAACATTTCCGGCGAGTATATAAATACTACTGCCCATTAATTTGTTCACCCATTTTTTATTAGAGTAAGCTCCATGATTGCCATCATGCATAACGTTCATGCCAACACCTGCCATACCTACGCCCATGACAATTGTCAAAAGAAAATTAGCCCAGTTTGGCAATCCTAAAGTTAAGATTAGAAAATAAGGTGCGAGAAATAATGAGAACATCACAAAAGTTTTAATGTGAAGTCTCCAATTACCTGTTTTTTTTAATTTATTCGTTTTAAAATAATCATTGACTCTACTATTCAAAGTCTTAAAAAACTTTGCAGAATCTGTTCGGGGAAATCGTATGGTATTTTGTTCCATAATTGGGTAATCTTTTACTTAATTATATGTAATTGAATCTATAATAGTTTGATAGCTTAATTAAAAGCTAAATCTTTGCAATAGTGAATATACTAATAATATCTATTTACAAAGATAAGGATGACTGCTGAAACCATATTTGAATATTTTCCCAATTTATCAATAAATCAGAAAGAACAATTTGAAAGATTAGAGGAACTTTATAAGGATTGGAACCAAAAGATAAATGTGGTTTCTCGAAAAGACATAGATGAACTCTATTTAAGGCATGTTTTACATTCTCTCGGAATAGCCAAATTTATCACTTTTAATGAAGGTTCAAAAATTCTAGATGTTGGCACAGGAGGAGGCTTCCCCGGAATTCCACTAGCTATATTATTTCCTGAGGCACATTTTACATTGGTTGATTCTATCGGAAAGAAAATAAAAGTAGTTGATGAGGTAGTTGAAGGATTGCAGTTAGCTAATGTAAAAACTATTAATGCCAGAGTAGAGGAGATACCGGGTCAGTTCGATTTTATTGTCAGTAGGGCTGTTGCTGCGATGCCAACCTTTGTGCATTGGGTAAAAGGAAAAATTAAAAAGGAATCGACCCATTCTATTCGTAACGGAATATTGTACTTAAAAGGGGGTGATTTGCTTGAAGAACTAAAGGACTATAAAACGGCTGAAGTCTATAAATTAACGGATTATTTCAAAGAAGATTTTTTTGAAACAAAAAAAATGGTCTATCTGCCTTTGAAATTTAAAGGGTGATTTTACTGTACTTATCTTAGATTTAAAGACTAAATGCTTGGTAATAAGCTCTTCTGTATTTTTGAACAAATAGTTTAATGGATTTCCAACTTAGAAATTTGAAACTGCTAATTGGTATCTTTTCTTTTTGAGTTTTCATAAGAATTTAACTTTAAATGACGTATGAAGTTCCGTAAATAGCATTTAATTTACAATTAATTAACGTTAAATTTACATTGAAATTATATTTCGGCATAGGAAATACCTCAAATTGGGTAGAAATACCTAAATTTTTGAGAAATTAAATATTGGTTGGTTTGGAAATGAAACCTGCTATGCTAAGGCAATTCAATAGTTGTAATTCCTAGTTTAATAATGCTGGAGAAGGATTGGGTATAAAAAAAGCCTTCAACCATTTAAATGGTTGAAGGCTAATATTTTTTTAACTGAATTTTTACTCGCTCCAAGGTGGAACAACCCCATTGGATCTCGCATAGGCAATTAATTGACCTTTATGTTCGCCATTATGTTCCATAATTGCTAGAAGTCCGCCTAATTTATTAGCTTTCATAAAGCCAAAATCAACATCTTCGTTCAAATCACCATCTTCTACCATGGTAATTTTTTCTAAAACAAATTCATTAGATTTTTTTAAGGTTGCGATGATGTTGTCTTTCCCGGTAATTTTCCCTAAAGTCATCATATCAACATCTTCTGGTGGAGCAAATCCTAATTTAGATGCTAGAAAATAATTTCCGGATGCAACATGTAAAAGTGCTTCTCCAACAGAATTAACTCCTTCTGCGGGTCTCCAGTCGTATTTATCTTCAGTAAATGCTTCTGCTAATTGAATTACCTGTGATTGATTGCTGGTTAAAACAGCTTTAATGGTAGTCTGCGCTAACCCTTCTTGAGCGTTAGAAAATGCGCCAGAGAAAAGAACAGCAATTAATAGTAACTTTTTCATAATTAGTGTGTTAAGATTGATAAAGTAAAAATTATATTAGTGTGATATTACCCTTATTTAAATAAAATATCAAAAAAAAAAGGCTGAATTTAAATTCAGCCTTTTAAGTTTGATTATCCCAAAAATGGATATCTATAATCTACTGGGGTTACAAATGTTTCCTTTATTAATCTAGGAGATACCCATCTTAATAAGTTTTGAGCTGATCCAGCCTTATCATTTGTTCCAGATGCTCTTGCACCGCCAAAAGGTTGTTGGCCAACAACAGCGCCGGTTGGTTTATCATTGATATAGAAATTGCCAGCACAATTTTGTAATGCTTTTGTAGCCTCTTCAATAGCATATCTGTCATTTGAAAGTACAGCGCCTGTTAAAGCATATTCTGAAGTTCCGTCGATTAATTGCAAGGTTTCTTTCCAATCTTTATCATCATATACATAAATCGTAACCACGGGTCCGAAAAGTTCGGTTTCCATTGTTGTGTATTTTGGATCGGTAGTAACAATAACTGTTGGCTCTATAAAATATCCTATAGATTTATCAAAACTACCACCGGCATATATCTCGGCATTTTCATCTTCTTTCGCTTGGTTTATATATTTCACTAATTTATCAAAAGAACCTTCATGAATTACCGCGGTGATAAAATTGCTCATATCTTCTGGCGATCCAGGTTTGTTAAACGATTCGATATCTGCTTTTACATATTCTAATATCTCTTTAGATGTGGATTTTGGTAAGTATACTCTTGATGCTGCACTACATTTTTGACCCTGAAATTCAAAGGCACCTCTGGAAATAGCGGTAGCAACCTGCTTTGTGTTTGCGGTCGGGTGTGCAAGTATAAAATCTTTACCACCAGTTTCACCAACTATTTTTGGGTAGGTTTTATAAGTGTGAATATTATTTCCAATTTGTTTCCATAATTCTTTGAAAACATGTGTTGAACCTGTGAAATGGATTCCTGCAAAATCAGGACTAGCCAAAATAGTGTTTGTAATCATCACTGGGTCGCCATAAACAACATTGATAACTCCGTCAGGTAAACCTGCTTCTTTAAAAATGTCAACAATAACTTTTGCCGAAAATATTTGACTATCGCTAGGTTTCCAAACAACGACATTGCCCATCATCGCAGCACTTGCAGGAAGGTTACCTGCTATTGCTGTAAAGTTAAATGGAGTAATTGCATAAACAAATCCTTCTAAAGGTCTGTATTCGACACGGTTCCAAATACCTTCTGCAGAATCAGGTTGTTCAGCATATATCTGTGACATATATTCTACGTTAAAACGTAAAAAGTCAATCAATTCACAAGCAGCGTCAATTTCCGCTTGGTGAATATTTTTTGATTGAGCTATCATGGTAGACGCATTAATTTTAGCCCGATAAGGCCCAGCAATTAATTCTGCAGCTTTTAAGAATATGGCAGCGCGTTGCTCCCATGCTAAATTCGCCCAAGCGTTTCTTGATTCTAAACAATTATCTATTGCGGCTTGTACGTTTTTTTTATCGGCAGTATGGTAAGTACCAACAATGTGTTTGTGGTCGTGAGGTGGCGACATAGGTTTTGTATTGCCTGTTCGAACCTCTTTTGAACCTATGTACATAGGAACATCTACATTGCCGTTAAAATATGTTTTGTATTGTTCCAAAACAGCTTCTCTTTCTGAAGAGCCAGGTGCATAGCTTTTAATTGGTTCATTAATAGCTGTAGGAACTTGGAAAAAACCTTTACCCATTGTCAATATTTTTAAATTAAAAAGTTGACCAAAGGTACTAAAAGGGAGTTGGACTTAAAACTAATATAAGGTTAAAAGGATTTAGTTTAGAGCAAAAGGGGCGCTAAATTTAAACGTAGGAATATATACTCTGAATTTTTCAGAGTTGCTAAGATGAGTCATATTGTAATGACCTTTCATAGCACCAATAGGAGAGGTTAGCAAACATCCAGAGTTATAGGTATGAGAATCTCCAGGTTGAATTACTGGTTTTTTGCCAATTACCCCTTCACCATCTAAGGTTTCCATTTCATTTAAAGAATCATAGATTTTCCAATGACGAGAAGTCAATTGAACGGCATCTTTACTTTGATTCTCAATGGTAATAGTATAACCGAACGCATAGTGCATTTTATAGTTTTTGAAGAATGTGCCTTCAAAACTAGTCTGTACCGATATTTTAATGCCTTTGGTTACCTGTGTTATCATCATGTTTAATATGTAAAAACGCTTGCAGCTATTAATATTGTAATTGCTATACCTCCTAAGGTAAAAAATAATGAGGTTAGGAAAATATATTTTATAATCGTTTTAACTCTTCCTTGTTGATAGAAATTCCGCATTGCTTTATAAAGGTAGATTGCAAATATCAGGAAAAATACTCCTTCGCTGCCAATATTGAAAACTGCGTTAATCAAATTGCTAACAATGAGCAAGATAAATAATAACGATTGATTGTGAAAGCTAAAGATTAAATGATCGGTATAAGTGTATTTTTTTCTGATATAGACCATCCAAACGAAAAAAGAAAAGAATGGGAGAAAGAAAAATGTAGCAATTGGTAATTTAGATATGAGACTGTTGAAAAAAGTTCCAGGACGTTTTTCGATTTCCACCAAACTTTGCGCAAGGTTAAAGGTTATTTCATTTTCTAGATTAGAGCTAATATCATATTTGATAATACTTTCATCCAAGCTATAGATAGTATCCCTCTTAATAACGGTGGTAAAGAATTCTATTTTAGTGCCATATCGATTGAAAAATCCATTGTCTTTAATTTCTTTGAAATATTTTTTGGGATTTGAAAGTATGCTAGAATCTTTTGCGCTTTTTATATTTCCGATAATCTTTTCTAGTTTTATGGAATCAATAGCCGCCAAAGCTGCTTTTTTTTCGTCTTCATTTTCAAATTCATAAGTGTTTAGTTGCTTTGTTATATCGAACGTTGGCATTCTATTGCCGCTACCATATTTATTTAAGGATTCAAATTCACTATTAAAACTTATGATTAAAAAGTATACAATTGATAAGCTTAATAAAAAACGGAAAGGATTTGTGTATGACAAGCGTTTGCCAGAAATATATTCTCTTGTAATTTTACCAGGCTTAAGTAATAGTGCCGCAAGTGTTTGCCATAGTTTAGAATCATATGAGAAATAGTTTGAGAAAAATTCCTCAAAAAAATCTAATAGTGTTAGCTTCTTGGTGCTGTTGGCTTGAGAGCAATTGGGGCAATATTTATCGCTTAAATCAAGAGGGTGGCCGCAGTTTAAGCAGTCAACCCCTCTATATTGAAGCTTAAATCGGCCCGGAGTTTTTATGATTGATTGGTTTTTCATGATCGATGAAAAACATAAAGATACAGTTAGTTCGTGATATTTCTTGAATTGGCAGATCCGATACCAATTAAGCTGTCATACATGTCGCCAAAGTTTCGGTAATAGACGAGTATAAGGTAATTGTTTTCAGTAAAATGAAAATTACCTCCAACTACATTAGCTTTAATTTCTTGACCGTTTTTCAGTACATATTTATAGTTGTAAAAACCTTGCTTCATTTTTAGTGTAGCCTCTAACATACCGTTAGTTTCATTATAGGTCATTTTGTTTTCATCGGTAAGTGCGTAATTGTTGTATTTGCCAAATATGTATACATCGTCTAAGGCTATGAATTCGTTGTAGGGTAGGCTAAAATGTACATTAGTATATTCCGCTTCACGAGAAGCATTGTCACCCTGCAAGGTTCTAATTACGAAATCTCCGTTAATATCAGGAAAGTAACTGTATGGCTTGTCGTTCCTGAAAGCATCAGAAAACAAATAGTGATTATATAGGTCGGTTAGGTCAATTCTAGAAATCTGAGAGCTTGGGGCTCTAAGGTCGCTCGTATCGAAAAGTAAATATTCGTTTCCTCCGTAAAATGCGGTCTCTTGATCGTATTTATATACAAGTTCATTCCCTATGGTGTATTGCGGTGCAATATCCTGTATGGCGGTTGGCCAATAATAATTTTGTAAAATAGTGACTTTTACTTCTTTTTTTGGATTAACCAGCTTGAAGCCTGATGATTGAATATTAAATTGAACTACTTGCTTTTCGTTTATGAAATTAAAATCTCTAGAACGTTTTATGGTGGCAGCTACGCTTACTAGGTCTTTATAAACTAAAAATCTACGTGAAAACTGAAGTTCGTAATTACTGTTGTAAACTTCTAAAAGATAGTTGCCGCTAACTTTTAGGCGAACATTATCGTTAGGTATGGTTAATTGGTAATTGGAGTATGTTTCAAGGGTGGTGTAGCTATTTTCGTAGTCAGTAATTCTTTGGTTGTCTACACCATCTAAATATTGCGATTTTAATAGAGTTGATTTATTCCAATCATAATCGCAATGCGTTACCTTATAGTAATAGTCTTGCTCATTGGCTAAAATATCATCGAATTCTAAGTAAATAGGCTCGCCGATCTTTATTATTGGAAACTGATCTTCTGTTGGTCCTTTGAAGATAATCGATTTTATATTATCTGGCGGATTTACTTCTTCTTGAACCTGAGCGACTATGTTTTGTAAGAAAAAAAGACATATAAAATGTTTAATAAAAATTCGCATTGGAAGGCTTTTTTTTGAGTAAAGGTAAACAAAAACGATGCCTAAAAAATATACCTCGATGTAATGTCTAAATTATGCGGTAATAATTATGAAAACGAAGTTTTTGTACTTAAATTTGCTCAAATTTTGTTAACCTAAAGGTCTACACACACATGTCCAAAGACATACGAATTAAAAAAGGGCTCAACATTAACCTTGTGGGTGCCGCAGAACAGACGACTTCGAAAGCTGTTTTGAGTAATGTATATGCTATACAATTAAGTGATTTTCACGGAATTACCCCTAAGATGATAGTGAAACAAGGCGCTGAGGTGAAAGCTGGAGAGCCTTTGTTCTACAACAAAAACATAGAGAATATGCTCTTTGTGTCGCCAGTAAGTGGTGAGTTGGTAGAAATTGAAAGAGGGGATAGAAGACGTATTTTGACCTTAAAGATACTAGCTGATAAAACTCAAGAAGCATTTGCGGGAGCGGCTTTAGATGTTGAAAAGGCTTCTAAGGAAGAATTGAAGGCTGCTTTGTTAAAGAGTGGTTGTTGGCCATTCATAAAGCAACGACCATATGATGTAGTTGCTAATCCTGATGCTACGCCAAAATCAATATTTATTTCTGGGTATTCAAGTGCGCCATTACAGGCCGATTTGGATTATGTTTTACAGGGTAAGGAAAAAGAATTGCAAGCAGCAATTACTGCGCTAGGTAAGTTAACGCCTGGTAAAGTTCATGTAACTGTTGGTAGTTCGGGTAATTCGCCATTAGCTACTTTAAATGGTATTGAATTACATAAAGTTTCTGGTCCACATCCTGCTGGTTTAGTAGGTACTCATATAAGCAAGTTGGATCCTATTAATAAAGGTGAAACAGTTTGGTCGGTATCACCTCAAGATTTGGTTATTATTGGTGAGTATTTGCTTACGGGTAAATTCAATGCTGATCGAGTAGTTGCACTTGCTGGGTCATCTGTTAAGGCACCGAAATATTACAGTACTAAAATAGGCGCTGAAATTTCTACTTTTCTATATGCCAGTGGTGTTAATGAAGAGAATTTTAGGGTTATAAATGGTGATGTTCTTACTGGAACAAAAAGTAAACCAGATGGTTTCTTAGGGTTCTATAATAATACAGTCACGGTTATTCCAGAAGGTGACGACTATGAGTTGTTCGGATGGAACAAGCCTGTCTTTAATAAAATCTCGGCAACTAGGGCATTAACGTTCTCATGGATGCAGCCGAATAAGAAATATGAGTTAGATACCAATACAAATGGAGAACACAGAGCTTTCGTTGTAACGGGTCAGTATGAAGAGGTTTTTCCTATGGATATTTTTCCAATGCAACTTTTAAAAGCTTGTATGGTGAAGGATCTAGATGAAATGGAACAACTAGGCTTGTACGAAGTAGCTCCGGAAGATTTTTCATTGACTGAGTTTATATGTATTTCCAAACAACCACATCAGAAGATTATTCGTGAGGGGTTAGATTTATTGCAAAAAGAAATAGGATAAGAAATGAGTTTAAAAAGTAAATTACACGAACTTAAACTAAAGTATCAGGGTAAAAAGATGGCACCTGCCTTCAATGCTTTTCATACTTTTTTGTTTTCGCCAGATGAAACTACCCATGCAGGTGGTACGCATGTTAAAGCTGCAGATGATTTAAAACGTACGATGAATACGGTAATCATGGCACTGATTCCAGTGTTGTTGTTTTCGATGTTCAATGCGGGTTATCAGCATTATTCTGCTATAAACGGTTTTCCGGCAGATTTTTCTGTAATGAACGATTTCCTTACTTGGGATAACTTTTGGATTGGTATAATAAAGGTTCTTCCTTTGGTAGTGGTATCCTATGGAGTGGGTCTTTTGGTAGAATTTATTTTTGCCGTTATAAAAGGTCACGAAGTTGAAGAAGGGTATTTGGTTACCGGTATGTTAGTGCCTTTAATTGTACCTGTCGATACTCCACTTTGGATGTTGGCCGTTGCTGTAGTTTTCGGTGTAGTAATAGGTAAAGAAGTTTTTGGTGGAACGGGAATGAACATTCTTAATCCGGCATTAACGATTAGAGCATTTCTTTTCTTCGCTTACCCAACATGGATGAGTGGTGACAAAGTTTGGGTTTACGGAGCACGTGAGCGTTCCGAAGAAATACTAGCTGGAGCAAATGTAGATGCAATTTCAGGTGAAACGATATTAGGGTATTTAGCTCAGAATAAAGGGGCTGAAATGACATATTCCGTATCAGATATGTTTTTTGGTTTTATACCAGGATCTGTAGGTGAGACTTCTGCCTTCTTGATTCTTTTAGGAGGTCTGTTTTTAATTTATACCAAGATTGCTAGTTGGAGAATTATGGTGAGTGCTGTTATCGGTTCTTTGGTAATGGGATTGATTTTTAATCAAATTGTCGATTTTGGTTGGGTTTCGGAATCTAGTAAGTTTTACGGTTTAATGAGTTTTGATTTTTGGAAACATCTAATCGTTGGGGGTCTGGCATTCGGTATAGTGTATATGGCCACGGATCCTGTTACAGGTTCTCAGACCAACAAGGGTAAATGGTTTTATGGATTTTTTATAGGATTTATTTCTGTAATGATACGAGTGTTCAATCCGGCGTATCCAGAAGGTGTATTCTTGGCTATCTTATTGATGAACGTATTTGCACCTACTATTGATCATTATGTGATTAGAGGTAACATCAAGAATAGAATGAAACGATTAAAGAATGCCACTATCTATCCAAAAGATTCAGATGGTAAGGCAGAAGAACTTAAAGCTGAAACAGTTTAATTATGGCAATTAAAACAGATAGTAACGTTTATACAGTAGTTTTTGCTGCTGTTATGGTTGTGGTAGTTGGGTCAATACTTGCGTTTTTGGCATCGGCACTGCGACCAAATATTAAAGAAAACGAGCGTTTCGAAAAGCAGCAGAACATCCTTTATGCAATGGGCGTAAATGAAAATGGCGATGACGCTGGTAGTGTGAACTTTATTCCTACGGATGTAGTTGAGGGTGAATTTTCAAGTTATATTAAAGAGCAATTAGTTATTCAAGGAGACAAAATCACCCAGAATGATGAGGCTTATTTGATTGATTTGAAAAAGCAACTGGCAAACATGAAAAAAGGTGAGGAGTATAAATTGCCTGTTTTTATTGGTGAAAAGGACGGAAAAAAGTTTTATATCATACCAATGTACGGTAAAGGTCTTTGGGATGCCATTTGGGGTTTTATTGCTCTAGATGACACCATGACGGTTCAAGGGGTGTATTTTGATCATAAAGGGGAGACTCCTGGTTTAGGTGCGAATATAAAAATGCGTTATTTCATGGACGATTTTAAAGGAGAATCTATATTAAAAGGGACTCAGTATGCGGGTATAGCAGTTGCAAAAGGTAACAATGACCCATTGAACAAAACAAAAGATGATAATGAAGTAGATGCCTTAGCAGGTGCTACTATCACAGGTAATGGTGTTTCGGCTATGATTAAGGAAACCGTTAAATTATATAAACCTTATTTAGAAACAATTAGAGCAAAGTAATATGGCACTACTCTCAAAAAAAGATACAAATCTTATAACGGATCCGCTTGCGGATAATAATCCTATTACCATTCAGGTATTAGGTATATGTTCGGCATTAGCTATTACTGCAGAATTAAAGGCTTCTTTGGTGATGGCTGTTTCTGTAATGTTTGTATTAGGTGCTGGTAACGTCGTCATATCATTGATGAGGAATATCATCCCTTCAAAAATTAGAATTATTGTTCAGTTGATTGTTGTGGCAACCTTGGTAATTATTGTGGACCAAGTATTAAAGGCATATCAATATGAATTAAGCAAAACCTTGGCGGTATTTGTTGGTTTGATAATTACGAACTGTATTATTATGGGTCGATTTGAAGCATTCGCTTTGGCTAACGGACCATGGCGCTCATTTTTGGACGGAATAGGGAATTCTCTAGGCTATGGTATTATTTTGGTTATTGTAGGCTTCTTTAGAGAGCTTTTAGGATCAGGTACGCTTTTCGGTTATCCGGTTTTAGGAGATCCAATTACAAAAACTGGATTATATGCAACGGGCTATGAGAACAACGGTTTTATGATAATTCCGCCAGCTGCATTGATAGTAGTAGGTATAATTATTTGGGTGCAACGCTCAAGGAATCCAGCATTGGTAGAGGAGAATTAAATAGACATTTAATAAGAGATTATGTTAGAACATGTAGAATTATTTTTTAAGTCCATCTTTATCGATAACATGGTATTTGCCGTGTTCTTGGGGATGTGTTCTTATTTGGCTGTATCCAAAAAAGTTGCTACTGCAGTAGGTTTAGGTGCCGCGGTAATATTCGTATTGGCAGTAACAGTACCAATGAACTGGTTGTTAGATAAATATTTATTGCAAGATGGTGCTTTGGTTTGGTTAGGTCCAGAATATGCAGATTACAATCTTAGCTTTTTATCATTTATCCTATTTATTGCAACCATTGCAACTATGGTACAATTAGTAGAAATAGTTGTTGAGAAGTTTTCACCTTCTTTATATAATTCATTAGGTATTTTCTTGCCATTGATAGCAGTAAACTGTGCAATTTTAGGAGGTTCATTGTTTATGCAAGCTAGAGAAATTGAAACCTTAGGGTTGGCGTTTAATTACGGGGTTAGTTCTGGTATTGGTTGGTTCTTAGCAATTTTAGCAATTGCCGCCATTCGTGAAAAAATCAGATATAGTAATGTGCCTGCACCTTTAAGAGGATTAGGAATTACATTTATTACTACCGGTTTAATGGGTATTGGTTTCCAGAGTTTTGGAGGCATGCTTACAGGTGGTGGCGATGAAACTGAAGAAGCTACTGAGCAAGTTATTCAAATTCAACAACTTGAGGTTGTTGAGCCAAAAGAAGAAGTAGTAGAAAAGAACACTGAAATTGACGAAAAGGAGATTTCTTATAACAACGTAAAAAAATAAATATGATTTTAGCTGCAAGTACTGGCGGAACTATACTAATAACCGTTGTCGCATTTCTAATATTATTAATGGTATTGGTAGCATTGCTTTTGTTCACCAAACAAAAGCTATCTCCATCGGGTCCTGTGACCATAACAATAAATGGAGAAAAGAAAATTGAAGTAGCTTCAGGTGGGTCTTTATTGTCCACCTTGGGAAATCAAAAAGTATTCTTACCATCTGCATGTGGTGGTGGTGGAACGTGTATTCAATGTGAATGTCATGTATTATCTGGTGGAGGTGAAGCTTTACCTACAGAAACGCCTCATTTTTCAAAAAGAGAATTAAATCATGGTGCACGTTTGGCCTGTCAGGTTAAGGTGAAACAAGATATGGAAATCACTATTCCAGAAGAGGTTTTTGGTATTAAGAAATGGCCAGGAAAAGTAGTACGTAATTATAACGTAGCGTCATTTATTAAGGAATTCGTAGTGGAGATTCCTGAAGATATGAATTACAAAGCTGGTGGTTATATTCAAATTGAAATACCACAATGTGAGGTAAAATTTGCAGACATGGATATTACGGCTCACCCGGAAGAGCATGAAACTCCAGATAAGTTTCAAGCAGAATGGGATAAGTTTAATTTGTGGCCTTTAGTCATGAAGAACCCAGAAACAGTAGAAAGAGCATATTCAATGGCTTCTTTCCCTGCTGAGGGAAGAGAGATTATGTTGAACGTTCGTATTGCTACTCCGCCATGGGATCGTGCTAAAAATGGTTGGATGGATGTTAACCCTGGTGTTGCTTCATCGTATATTTTTAACCTTAAAAAAGGTGACAATGTAACAATTTCAGGACCTTATGGAGAATTCTTCATAAATGAATCTGATTCAGAAATGTTGTATGTAGGTGGTGGTGCAGGTATGGCGCCTATGCGTTCGCATTTATATCATTTATTCAAAACATTAAGAACGAAAAGAAAAGTTAGTTATTGGTATGGTGGTCGTTCTAAACGCGAGTTATTTTACTTAGATCACTTTTATAAATTAGAAGAGGAGTTTCCTAATTTCAAATTCTATTTGGCTTTATCAGAACCAATGGAAGTTGATAATTGGAAAGTAAAAGAGAATATAGATGCGCCTGGTGACGGTTTTGTAGGTTTCATACACAATTGTGTAATTGACAATTATTTAGTTCATCATGAATCTCCAGAGGATATAGAGCTTTACTTCTGTGGACCTCCATTGATGAATAAAGCTGTTCAGAAAATGGGTGAAGATTTTGGTATCCCAGATGAGCATATACGTTTTGATGATTTTGGTGGATAATATATAAAACACTGATAAGTAATATTATAGCCGATACCTAAAGTATCGGCTTTTTTATCAAATTTATTTAAATGCATGTATTAACAGAACAAGAGCTTCACAATTTAGCGATGAACATTGTTGGTAAGCAATTGGAAGATGCTGGGTTTGAGTTTTTAGCCGTGAATAGCGAATTACGTAAGAATCCTCAATTTGTTTGCATCAAGGATAAGAAAATGCGCTTTGTAGTTGTAAAGGCGATTGAATATCCCGGTGATCCTAAAGATATAGAGTTTTTTAAATCAGATTTGAATAAAATGAAGGAGCATGCATTAAAATTTGATGCAAGTACTTTTTATGCAGGTGTTGGTCTGGTAAATGCGGCTGACCATAATTTACCGGTTTATTTAGATGAGGAGTATATTGTTGATTTTGATGGATTAGTTGAGATATGAGGAAGAAAATTTTAGTGTTAGGTGTAGTTTTTGGGCTGTTTTATTCTTGTAGTCAAAACGATGCTGATGCACATCGTAATGAAAACAGAGGTGCTGCTTTAGGTACTTCTTATAATGTTATTTCCATTACTGCAAATGAAATTGATTTTCAAAAAGATATTGATTCCGTTTTTATAGCTATAAATCATTCATTATCTACCTATATTCCCGAATCTGATATCTCTAGAATTAACCATGGTGATAGTACGGTTGTCGTTGATAGGATGTTTGAAGATGTATTTGAGTTATCTAAGATGATATATGAAGATACTGATGGATATTTTGACCCTACCGTTGGCACTTTGGTAAACGCATGGGGATTTGGTCCTGAGCAACAGATAATATTAGATAGCCTTAAGGTAGATAGTTTATTAAATTATGTAGGTTTAGATAAGGTAAGTATTAATTCAGAAAAGCAGCTAGTTAAAAGAAATAAAAATATCTATTTAGATTTTAATGCTATTGCTAAAGGTTATGCAATAGATAGAATTGCTGCGATGCTCAATGCGAAAGGGGTAAAGAATTATTTGATTGAAGTTGGTGGTGAGCTAGTCGCTAAAGGAAGAAACATAATTAATGATAAATCTTGGGTTGTAGGCATTGATGATCCACAAATGCAAACTGATAGAACAACAAAAATCTTAATTCATTTGAATGATAGGGCATTAGCGTCTTCTGGTAATTATCGAAAATTTAGAATTGACGAAAGTACCGGTAAAAAATATGTACATACTGTAAATCCTAAAACAGGTTTCACACAAATTTCAAATACACTTGCAGTTACTATTTTGGCAGATGATTGCGCTACTGCAGATGCTTATGCTACAGCATTTATGGCCATGGATTTAGATGAAGCTTTCAAATTGATAAATGAGAATAAAGATCTAGAAGCATATATCATTTATCTAGATAAAAATGGAGATACACAAGAATATTTAACCAAAGGCTTTAAAGATTTGGTAGTTAACTAATTATTTCTTGACTAGAGGTATTATTTCTCCAGTTGCCAATCGATATCGATTGATTTTTTCAGGTGTAAGTTTTTTTGTGAAATCTACTTCATTGACCGTGAACCCAATAGTGCGTAATTTATTAAAGTAATCTTTTCCATAAATACGAACATGGTCGTATTGACCAAAAATTTTCGCACGTTCTACTTTATCGGTAATGGAATTATCCTCAAAAGTTTTTTCCCTTTTTAAATCTTGAGGTATCTGGAAAATTCCCCACCCTCCTGGTTTTAAAACACGATATAATTCTGACATAGCTTTAGTATCATCAGGAATGTGTTCTAGCACATGGTTACATAAAATTACATCGAAAGTATTGTCTTCAAAGGGTAAATTGCATATATCAGCTTTTACATCTGCTAAGGGAGAATTTAAATCTGTAGTTACATAGTTTAAATTCTTTAAATTTCTAAACCGCTTGTAAAAGGCCTGCTCAGGAGCAAAATGTAATACTTTAAGTGGTGTGGTGAAAAAATTAGTTTCTTCCTTTAAAAATAGCCAAAGTAAACGATGCCTTTCTAAAGATAAGGTAGAAGGCGAGAGTACATTCTCACGCGGATTTTCATAACCATAGGGTAAAAAGCTACGAAATGTATTCCCATCTATGGGGTCCTCATAGGTATTGCCGCTATAGTAAATCTTAAAAAAAGGTTTTACTACATAGCTAAGCGATATTAGAATAGGTCTAGGTACCAGATTAAGAAAAAATTTAAATATTTTCTTCATACTTTTTACCTAGTTGTTGTTAGTGGAGGAAGAAGTGAATTCAGCTTCTTCATCACTAACAATTCCTAACGCGTCATATATATATTTAAATGTGGATAACAATTCTGGTTTGCCATTAACAATCGCAATATTGTGCTCGAAATGAGCACTAGGTTGGCCATCAGCGGTAAGTATTGTCCAACCATCTTTCAATTGCTTAATATTCTTTGTGCCCATATTGGTCATAGGCTCGATAGCAACGGTCATGCCTTCAACGAATTTTTTGCCACGTCCACGTTTACCATAATTTGGCATTTCTGGGTCCTCATGCATTTTGCGACCTAAACCATGGCCTACTAGCTCTCGAACAACACCATATCCATGGTCTTCAGTAAATTTTTGTATCGCATAACCAACATCACCAACTCTATTGCCAATTTTAAATTCACGAATACCTACATAAAGTGATTTTTTAGTTACATCTAAAAGTTTTTTCACTTCTGGGGTTACTTCACCAACTTCAAAAGTATAGGCATGGTCGCCATAAAAATCATTTTTTAATGCACCACAGTCAATTGAAATAATATCACCTTCTACTAATGGGGTATTGTTGGGTATACCATGCACTACCTGAGCATTAGGACTCATGCAAAGGGAATTGGGGAAATCGTATAAACCTAGAAAACCGGGTACTGCACCATGATCACGAATAAAAGTTTCAGCCAAAGTATCTAACTGAAGAGTTGTTACTCCTGGTTTCACTTCGCTAGCTATCATCCCTAAAGTTTTAGATACAATGAGAGCACTTTCTCTCATCAATTCAATCTCTTCTGCCGTTTTAATTTTTATCATAGATGTTTAGACTTTCGGTTGCTTCCGATTATTTATTTTATACCAATGAATTTTGGGTCATGTACTTAGATTTTTCCACACCCATCATTTTTAAAATTGTCGGTGCGATATCACCTAACACGCCATCATTGATATGATGAATATCTTTATCCACTAAAATTAATGGAACTGGGTTGGTGGTGTGCGCTGTATTCGGACTCCCATCTTCATTTATCATTGTTTCACAATTACCGTGATCGGCAATAACAATAACAGAATAATCCTTTTCTATTGCAGCCGTAATAACATCTTTAGCACATTCGTCAACAGTTTCACAAGCTTTTATAGCAGCCTCCATTACCCCCGTATGGCCTACCATATCAGGATTAGCGAAGTTTAAACAAATAAAATCTACATCCCCTTTTTTGATTTCTGGAATAATTTTATCCCTAATTTCAAAGGCACTCATTTCGGGTTGTAAATCATAAGTAGCCACTTTTGGTGAAGGACATAAAATTCGAGATTCACCTTCAAAAGGAACTTCTCTACCACCATTGAAAAAGAAAGTTACGTGAGGGTACTTTTCGGTTTCAGCTATACGTATTTGTTTTTTACCTGCTTTAGATAGTACTTCTCCTAGGGTTTCAACGATATTGTCTTTATTGTAAACCACATGTACGTTGTTATATGACTCATCATAATTCGTCAAAGTCACATAATACAAGTTTAATTTATGCATATTTTGCTCATGCATATCTACTTGACTTAATACCTGGGTCAGTTCTCTACCACGATCCGTTCTGAAATTGAAGAAAATAACTACATCATCTTCTTTAACAGATGCAATAGGTGTTCCATCGGTATTCGTCATAACGATAGGTTTTACAAACTCATCGGTAATATCGTTATCATAACTTTTTTGAATAGTTTTTCCTATGTCGGTTGATTTTTCGCCCTCTGCATTTACGATAACATCATAGGCTTCTTTAACACGTTCCCATCGTTTGTCACGATCCATTGCGTAATATCTGCCAATAACTGTTGCTAATTTGGTATTCTTGTCAGCACAGAAATGAACTAAATCTTCTAAAAATCCTTTACCACTTTTAGGATCTACATCTCTACCATCGGTAAATGCATGCACAAACATATTTTGAACACCAGATTCTTTTCCGGCGGTAATGAGTCCCTTAATATGGTTTGTGTGACTATGTACGCCACCATCACTAAGAAGTCCTAGGAAATGAACATTTTTGTTATTTTTCTTAGCATATTCAAAAGCATCTTTTAAGACTTGCTCATCCTTCAGCGTATTCTCTTTAACCGCTTTATTGATTTTAGCTAGATCTTGATATACGATTCTACCTGCACCCAAATTCATATGACCTACCTCACTATTACCCATTTGGCCTTCGGGTAGCCCAACGTTCATTCCGTCGGTCAGTAAATTTGCGTTTGCATAATTTTTATATAGACTATCAACAAAAGGCGTATTGGCTTTGTCAACTGCAGATACTTCTGGGTCAGGTGATTTTCCCCAACCATCTAATATCATCAAGATTACTTTTTTGTTCATCTTTCCTAAGGTTTTAGATATCAAAAATACTATGTTCTGCTTAGTAAATCTATAAGATTACGTACCTTTTTTAATTTGATAACATATCACAACATATTTTCAGTTTCGAATAGTATTTGTTTGTTAAAGTTTAGTTATAACACTGTTAATGGATGAAACAAATTTAAATGGATTGGGTCTTTTAATGTATACAATAGTGTATTCATCAATTAAATCACTCATCATGAAAAAATCAATTCTAACATTATCCATTGTAGCGATTACGATGGGGTCAAATTTAATGGCCAATGCGACTACACAACCATTTAGCGCTTTAAGCAGTGAACTAATTATTATTGTAGATATCAGTTCGTTTTGTAAAGCTGTTATACAAGGAGATGTATCAAACGTAAAACGACTAATAGATTTAGGAGAAGATGTTAATCAAAAATCTGGAGGCATGACCCCTGCAATGTTTGCTGCTCGATATAATAAGGTTGAAGTGTTGTCCTTATTGATAAAAAAGGGTGCAGATTTAACCATGAAGAGTAATCAAGGCTTTACGGTTAAACAATACGCTGAATTATCAAATGCGGAAGAAGCGGTGGTAGTTATAGAAACTGCATTGGGTAGCTAGAACTAATTCAAATAGCTATATAAACATACGCGATTGATTAGTCTGTTAATACTAGTTTTTGTTTAAGTTAAAAATAAATATTAGTCAAGATTTTATAAATGTTAAATGTTTATTATTTCTTTCTTAAAATTTAATTTTTATTATTAAAACATGTCTATTTTTATGAAATATATAAAATTATATATTTTTAAACATAAATTTTATGAAAAATTCAATTAAAATTTTCTTCTTTTTAAGCCTATTTGTGGTGGTTGGCACTTATGCAAATATTTCAAATAAAACGATATCTTCTGAACAAATTACTTCTACTTTCAAAGAGGAAATAAGTTCTTTATGTAAAGCTGCTATGCAAGGTGATGTAGAAAAGGTTCGAAGTCTTATTGCTCTGGGCGAAGAATTGAATAAAAAATCCCTAGGCCTAACTCCTGCCATGTATGCAGCGAGGTACAATAGGGCAGAGGTCTTAAAAGTTTTGTTATTAAATGGAGCTAATCTTAATATTAAAAGTGATAAAGGGTATACGGCAAAAGAATATGCAACCATGTCTAATGCAACAGATGTATTAGCCGTAATCGACAAAAACTCTTAATTAATAAATAGTATATAAAAAAGCCTCATTGAAATTTTCAATGAGGCTTTTTTAATTGTAAAATTCTACTCCAAATAGTGTTCAGGTAAAAGAGTAAACAACGTTAAAAATCAAATCCATTTAATGCTCTATAAACAAAAGCATATAGTGCCGAAAATATCATTAAGGCACAAAATATAGAGTAGACCTTTAAAATAATAACCAATATTTCAGGTTTACAATTTTCGAACGCCTGCACGTATATATTTCTAAAATGTGTAATTGTTCCCATTATAGTGTTCTTCTATGATTAAATCATAGCTATAAAGGCATTAATAAATGGCAAAATAAGCTTGGGACTTATCCAAAGTTACAAAATTATAGTTGTCGTAAAACGTACTATAGATTAAATGACCAAAAAATCCGATTAACCTTGATTTTTATACTTTGCTATAGCTTCTTTAATTTTCTCAATTCTATTTTCGGGATCCGGATGGGTACTTTGAAATTCTGGAGTGCGATTTGGACCACCACCTGCTTTTAATATTTCCATTACCTTAATCATCTCATAAGGGTCATACCCAGACTGAATCATAAAAAGAACCCCTAGTTCGTCACTTTCCAATTCATCACTACGACCATTTTTAAGCAAGGTATTCTGGCCAATACTGCCAACAATGCTTCCCATATCTCCTGCACCAACGGTTGCACCCATTGTCGCTGTTTGCCAAGTTTGACTATCAGCAATTCGTTCTGCAGAATGTCTACCAATCACATGTCCTATTTCATGACCTAATACGCCCGCTAATTGAGCCTCGGTCAATTGTGAAAATAATGCATATGTAATAAAGCACTGTCCGCCAGGTAAGGCAAAGGCGTTTATAGTTTGATCATCTGCAAGTAAATGAAAATCATATTCATAAGGAGTTTCTCTGGCGATACTATTTTGCACCAATTTATTACCCACCGATTCTACAAATGATTGTAGTCTTTGATCAGGGTAAAGTCCGCCATGTTGTTGCGCCATTTCTGGAGCACTTTGCAAACCAATAGCAATTTCTTGGTCTGAAGTCATGGTGATATGCTGCGAGCGACCAGTATATGGATTTTCTTCGGTATTACTGCATTTTTGGATAAATGCAAAGGCTACAATAGCCAAACCGATAAATATTCTAATTTTCCAACTTCCTCTTCTCATGGTAATGTATGCTAATACAGGTCCTTAAAGTGCAAAAAGCTTATAACAGGTCTCTATTAATATCTAAAATATTATTTTGAATATAAGATTTTAAAAAGCCCATTGTAAAATTCTCTGCACCATAATAATCTTCACGAAGTAAGAGCGATGCAATATTTTTACCTCTAAATTGCTCTAACATCGGTATAGAAAGTGGGGCATAGCTGTAGTGCCAAGGCTCATATTTAAACCCTCTTCTTTTAGGTTCATCTGTGTATACTAAATAAAAACCATAGGTTTCAGAATTTTCATCCATCCATTTTTTAAAATCAACAAAGGGTCCTTCATTTTCATATTTGTGAGGGACTAAAACATCACCTTCAACTTTTCTATACCCATCAATGACATCAATATCTGTACCCCAATGGTGTCTACTTGTTCCAGGTATGGTAGAATATTCTATAATTTTATCGATGGCATCAAGAGGGTTTATTCCATCATCTTCAGTATAAGTTAAAAACTTACGCTCGAAAATTGCCTTTTGACGCTCATAATCTCTAAAGCTAGAAACAATCTTAAGATCTATACCATCATTATATGCAGCCTTTTTCATCTCTAAGAAAGCATCGTGAGCTTCCTTCCTTAAGTTGATTCCTTTCCCGAATAATTCAATATCCTCTTTACCCATGAGCTCTGAAATAGAATATTCATAGTCTTCTTGTAAAAATATTGAAGGGGCAAGGCCAATTGCTAAGGCTGCCGCACTGCTTTTGTTGATAAACGTTCTTCTTTGCATAACTGTAGTAACTATTTTTTAATATAATAAAATTACCTTTTTAATCAGGTATGTAAATCAAATTGAAATTAGAAAATGATGTTATCTCTAGTAAAAGTAATAAATCTTAGTCTCAAAAGAATTTAAATCAATTTTCTTGATACGTAGTGAGGTATAAATAACCCTGGTGTTTAATATTCAGTTCATTTAAGGTTATAATGTAGTAGTAAATACCAGAAGATAAACCTGAATTTTTAGAAATCACCCCACCAACATTAGATATACCGTCAAATTCATTATTGTAATTTTTCTTTGAAAAAACCATTATACCATATCTATTAAAAATTTGTAGTGTATTATTTGGTGAATTTTCAATACCATCAATCACTAAATAATCATTAACTCCATCGCCATTTGGCGTCATGTAAAAGTTGTCTAAGGTTATATTATCTAAGGTTTCTAAAACATCAGAATTACCACCTATAGTCAGTACTTCGTAATCATTTGGTACAAATTCTTCTGAAGTTATAGATCCTTTGTTAAAGTCACCTTCAACATTTGTACTACCTAAACTAACCCATTCCTTATCTGCTACACTCCAGCCAACAACCTTTAAATCTGAAATAAAATCTCCCAAAAGATTAGCGTTACTTTGTTCGTCCCATGTTAAGGTAACCTTAGAGGTAACACTACCTTCTAAATGCCAAAATTCATATTCGCTTACAGATAAAAATTCATTTTCCTTTTTATTAGTATCAAAACTTGTTCCAAAAATACTTGGTGTAGTAGGGTCTTCAAAGTAATAAGCAGATTTGGCATAATCGTTAGAATTTACAGAATGGATACTCAGAGGCCTTAAACTACCATTTTGTCCTATTGGAAAAGTGAATTCAGTTTTTTTACTTATTGCAGCGTATCCATCAACTTTTGAATTATCACCTTCTCCAATATAAAATGAGTCGTTTAGGAAATTAATATTTACTTCGGATGTTACTCTAGATGTGATAATATCACCAGAAATTAAGTTAGCATTATTTAAGATTCCTACAGTATTATCAACATAAAGATGATTATCCACGGCAACTTCAAAATCATAGAAAACTGGATTAGATCCTCCAGATATAGTGAGAGCTTTATCCATGGAATAAAATCCTACCAACCCCTTATTTTGATTAAAGGCTCCGTTGTTAATGATATCCATATGAAAACCTACAAGACCATCGTCGTGAATTTGTATGTTACCATAATTATGAACCGCGTCTTGCGAAAACCCGGTCATAGCAAACAACATTACTATAGATAATATGTATATTCTTGTAAGAACAATCATTATTTATAAGCTTGATAGATAACCACTAGATTGTCTGCGTGACTACCAACATTAATAGTGAATCCGTTAGAATTAAAACTAGCCAATGATGCAGAGGTAACACCAAGATTATCCCCATTTTGATTACTATATCGTATACCAATACATGAACTGTTTGATGAAAATCTAGAAATGTCGTTAATAGAATTACCATTACCTCCAACATAAATTACTTGTTGTACAGTACTACCATTGTCATTTCTTGCGAATCCGTTCATTGATCCATAGGTATTTGCAATTCCATTATCATTATTCCTAGTTCCATTATCTGTATTCAAATTAAGGCTTTCAATATTTGCATGGGCCGCAAAACTTATTTGCGAAGGTTTAAAAGGCAATCCTGTAACTGATAAATTGCCAGTTGATGTTATGGTTAAGACACCCATATAAACACTTGGTTTGGTATTTGACACCCAAGATGATCCATTATAAACATAAATTTCATTAACATCTGTATTATAAAGTATTGCGCCTTTTTCTACATTGACTGCGGAATTCATTTCTGATGTTGTTGCGTTTGTTAACCCTAAAAATAGACTGCCATCTAATTGTGAAAAACCAACAATCGTTACCAAAAGGAATAAATTTGTAAGTATTATTTTTTTATAATCCATCTATTATAAATCTAAAACAGTGAACATAAATTCAGAATCAAAACGACTTCTGTCGGTACCTCCATTATCATTATCGCCTATAATAACTTCAAAACTCGTTGCTGTTTGATTAGAGTAGGAGATACCTGGGTCATCATTGCCAACGCCGTCTCTTCCAGGTTGGGTCAATTGGATAATATAATTTGCATCAGAAACCGCTCCCGAAGGCAATGTCACCCGATATCGACCGGTACTTATTCTAGTCGCTGAGACACCTGTTGTTGCTCTTGTGACTGAACCGGTTGTTGATATTTTCCCAAAAGCTTTGATTGGACTTTCGTAGAATGCTCCACCATTGGCACCAGCAGTTATGTTGTTGTTAGTTTCGGCTGCTATCACATCTCCAGCATCACCTTTGTCACCTGTTTCACCTTTAACTCCAGTTTCACCTTTGTCACCGGTTTCACCCTTATCTCCAGTTTCACCTTTGTCTCCAACTATACCCTTGTCACCTGTTTCACCTTTGTCTCCGGTTTCACCCTTGTCACCAGTTAGTCCTTTGTCTCCGCTATCACCAGTAAGTCCTTTGTCACCGGTTTCACCCTTGTCACCCGTATCACCGGTAAGTCCTTTGTCTCCAGTTTCACCTTTGTCTCCAACTTCACCCTTGTCACCGGTATCACCTGTTAATCCTTTATCTCCGGTTTCACCTTTGTCTCCAGTTTCACCTTTGTCTCCAACTTCACCCTTCTCTCCGGTATCTCCTATTAGTCCTTTGTCACCAGTTTCACCCTTGTCACCTGTGAGTCCTTTGTCTCCGGTTTCACCCTTGTCACCCGTATCTCCAGTGAGTCCTTTATCACCGATTTCACCCTTGTCTCCAACTATACCTTTGTCTCCGGTTTCGCCTTTATCACCAGTATCTCCTATTAGTCCTTTGTCTCC
>NZ_FNZN01000009.1:0-26001 GCF_900109345.1 Maribacter orientalis | reverse complement strand
GTTAGTCCTTTATCACCGGTTTCACCTTTATCTCCAGCTACACCTTTGTCTCCAGTAAGTCCTTTATCTCCAGTTTCACCTTTGTCACCAATTGCACCAGGTAAACCTTGAAGACCGGCATCACCCTGAGGTCCTTGTGGACCTGTTAAATCTGAAGAAGTAAAGGAAGTACCGTCACTATAGTTAATGGTAAAAGTTCCGTTGTTATTATCTACGAATGTAAAGGTTCCTGCCTGTGTGATTGTACAGAGGTTATTCCAAACAGCACCATTGAAATAGTGTACACAATTCGTATCGGTATTATAAACAAGGGCTCCTCTAAGCGGGGTAATGGCCTGCATTTGGGCAGTAGTTAGCCTTGTCAGAACAAAAGCCTTATCTGTACTTTCAAGCTCTACAATAGAAGCGGCATTTATGCTATTTGGATTCTGTCCTATTTTTACCTGAGCATGTACGCAAAAGGAGGTCAATATAAAGAACAGTAATAATTTTATTTTAATAGACATATGGGGATAACATAATATGTTAGTACCCATAAAAGTAAGATGGCATTTGTAGGAATCCGATTAAATGTTGTGTAGACGCTAGAACCTGTTGGGAAATCTATGTATCCCATCAATTGAGCGATGTTTATTGCGTTTCATCCTTTTGAGGAGGTCTCGTAATTGAGTCTAATGGTTAGTAAAAAAGGGAGTTGAAGTTAATTTAACTAGAGTGATTATTGAAAATAATTTTCTGTTTGTTTACCTCGCCAAATATAAAAAGCCCTGAAAGCTCAAATCTTCTCCAGGTAAATCGATAGTGTAGAAATAAACACCAATGGGTAACCCTTTTTCTGCACCGAAAGGAACATTATTAAGATTCGAAAATCCATTAAATTCGTCTCTGTAATTAACCATTTCAAAAACTTTAAGTCCGTAACGGTCATAAATTTGGACGAAATTGCTATCGTAATCTTCTAATTCAGCAACGTAAAAAGAATCATTTACACCATCTCCATTTACGGAAACAAAGAAATTATCGAGGTTAATTACATCTTTTGATAAAGGCTCGTACGGTGCTTTTGAAGCTCCAAGGGTTATAATTTCATAATCATCTGGTATGAATGAAGTTGTGGTTATAAAGCCTTCGTTTAATGACCCTACTGGTATGCTGCCAACAAGGTTTATCCATCGTTGCGAATTTTTGCTCCAACCAACAGGTATAATAGTGGTAGCATCATCGGTTAAATCTGCCATTGCGCTACGTTGGTTCCAACTAAGGGTTACGTTAGATGGAATTGTACCTTCTAATCGCCAAAACTCATTGCTGTTAACACGTTCAACATCTAAATCTGTTTCAAAGGTGTCATAAGAATTTGTAAATGAAATTGGGTTAGATGCATTTTCAAAGAAATAGGCACTTTTTGCGAATAGGTTAACGCTTTCTGAGTTAATAATTAAGGGTCTTAAAAATTGACTATCTCCAATAGGGAAGGCAAAATCTTGCTGATTGGTTATGGCTGCATACCCTTCAATTTTAGAAAAATCATATTCGCCTGTATAAAACGAATTATCTAAAAAAGTATAAAAAATAGAAGGTTGGGTTAGGGGCGTACGAATGTTACCCAATATGAAATTGGTATTGTTGCTATTATCGATGCCTAATGCTAACTGTAAATCATTTTCTAAGGCAATTTCTACATCATAGAATTGAGGGGTCAACGTACCAGAAACGGTTAAAAATTGTGATCCATAAAAACCTGCTAAACCGAGGTTGTTATCTAATGGAGATACATTGATGAGATTGGTATGAAAACCAATACTACCACCCTCATGTATACGTAAGTTGCCATTATTGTATAGGGCCGTTTGGGCAGATGCTATTGCCGCTAAGAGAATGAAAAGAAGTGAAAGTTGTTTTTTCATTATTCTTTCGTCTTTTCTAACAACATGGTTTTAATTTCCTCCATTTGTGCTTTAAGTGTTTCTACTTCGCTAGCCATGTTTTTGTTGGTGGACTCCAATTGCTTTATCTTCTTTTCTTGCTCAATGGTGTGCAGAAAAAGTTCTTCTATTTTTTCGAGGTTGATTAATGCCCCTTCTGTTAGATTCCACTTACCTTCATTTGTTTTTATCTCATCAACGGATGCAACACCGGGTAAGTGGTGGTGTTTTTTTAGAAAAGCCTCAATGGTTTCTAGGGTTGAAAATTCATAAGAAGTGTTTAGTGTAGATTTTCCTGTAAAGTATTTTTGGAATACGTAATCTGGATAAAAATTAGCTCCAGTAGTAAAGCTTGTAGCTGTTACATTACCCGCAAAAGTTGGATTATTCTCTATTGCACTTCCAGGAATACTTCCAGTATTCAAGCTAATTGCATTGGCAGCGGAAATGGCAATTCCTGCACCTGCGGTGTACTGTGTATCCGCATCGCCATCGGCAATGTCAGCCGGTATTCCGGTCAGGTTTCCCCAGTCTGCAACAATCGTTCCCGCGTTTAGCGAGAACTCGTTTGCGGCAGATAGAGCGAGTCCTGCCCCGGCGGTATATTGTGTATCGTTGTCGACATTGTCGTTGAAACCTGCTGGTTTTCCAGTAAGGTTGTTCCAATCTGCTATGATGGTTCCCGCGTTTAGCGCGAACTCGTTTGCGGCTGAGAGCGTTAGACCTGCCCCGGCGGTATATTGTGTATCGTTGTCGACATTGTCGTTGAAACCTGCTGGTTTTCCAGTAAGGTTGTTCCAATCTGCTACTATGGTTCCCGCGTTTAGCGAGAACTCGTTTGCGGCAGATAGAGCTAGACCTGCACCCGCTGTATAAGTTACTGTAGGCGCATTTATCCAATCCGTTTGCCCACCAGTGGAGGATAAAATTTGACCAGCGGTTCCTGATTGGCCGTCTTTATCTAATAATAAATTGTTTATTTGAAGACTTTGGTTTATTATAACATTGGTATTACCTGTGGTAGGTTCATCTATTCTCAAAGCTTCATATCCACCAACTGAAAAACCAATCTCATCGGCAGCAGGTCTGTATATGCCTGTATCATTATTGGTGTCACCTGAAAAAGTGTATGCGGGATTATCAACTGTCCCATCTGCAGAATTTACTCCTTCTACCCTTATTTCTCCTGCAAAATGAAATTTACTTAATGGAGGATTAGCGCCATTTCCAAAACCAACGTTACCTAAGCCAGTAAAAACTAAAGATTCGCCAGTTCCCACTTCATAAGTTCTAATAGCTTCTGTTTGTTCAAGATTGGCATTGGCTAAATTATCTCCAATAGTTAATCCAGAAATTTGCCCATCTACATATGTTTTTACGGCTTGTTCGGTAGGGAAATCATCATCAGAATTATCCGCTAAGGTTCCGTCGGTAGATTTATTCGCGGCGTCTTCTTTTAATACTATTGCTGCAGTATTAGCTGCAGTTACAGTTGTAAGTACCTTGTCATCATAATATGCACCACCGTCTGTCGCACTTTCTGTGATAGAATTGTCTGTATCTGCACTAACGATTACTGAGCCCGCGGCATCTTGCCATTGAACCCCTGTAATCGTGGTTGTCAATATTTGACCATCAGTTCCACCTGCTATTTTTGCAACAGTTATAGCGTTGTTAGCTACATCAACTGTTCCGATGGTAAGGTCTAGTATTTCATCTGATGTAACTGCGCCTGTATTGATATCCTCCGCTAAAATAACATCCGCTGCTATTTTAAGAGAGGTAACAGCATTGTCGGCTAATTCTAGTGCATTTCCAGTAGTTCCATCACCATCGATTGTTGTTCCAGTCACGGAAGCACCTGCAGGTGAAGTACCCCATACAACGTCGGTACCGTTTGTTAGTAATACTTGTCCATCCGTGCCTTCTGCTATTTTATCTACGGTCACATTGTTATCTGCAATATTATCGGTTTCTACGGCTCCAAGAGCTAAATCAATGGCCGCTATTGAACCATTGGCAATTTGCGTAGAAGTAACACCACCATCAACAATCTGTAAAGGTGTGGCAGCACTTCCATTTCCTTCAATTGTTGTATTGTCACCAATAACTGTGCCTCCGGTACCTGCCGGTAAATTTTCCCAAGTGACAGCCCCCGTTGTGGTACTTAAAAATTGGCCATTAGCGCCTGGTTCAATTTTAAAAGGATCTGCATTTGTTCCAGTACCTGTAATAGTAATTCCATCAGCTTCTTCTGTTGAGCCAACAGCAGTAGGAGGTAGGTCTGCCCAAGCAACTGCCCCGGCTGCGGTACTTAAAAACTGACCATTTGTTCCTGGTTCTATTTTAGCAGGTGTAATTGCTTCAGGTATAATTGTTACTTCACCAAGATTATTCATAGTAGCATCACCACCCACAGCAACTTCTGCAGGTGCGTTACCGCCATTACCTACTAAAATAAAACCATTGCT
This sequence comes from Maribacter orientalis, assembly GCF_900109345.1. Taxonomy (GTDB): domain Bacteria; phylum Bacteroidota; class Bacteroidia; order Flavobacteriales; family Flavobacteriaceae; genus Maribacter; species Maribacter orientalis. The sequence goes on along the minus strand of NZ_FNZN01000009.1, from coordinate 21,605 downwards.
CAAGGTACTTATACCGGCATTAGTATCTACATAAGCTTTCGTTGCTGCATCCTGTGGTAATGCAGGGTCTAGCAAATCATTAATTTGACTATTTCCTGCACTACTTCCATTTCCTAGTACATCAGTCAAATCTTGTGTTCCCCCAAGGTTGGCATCGACATAACCTCTAGTGGCTGCAGAAGTTGGATCTGCAGAAACATCTAAGCCTAAAATCGGGTTTAATCCGGCATTATTGCCTTGAACTAAAACTTGTTCTATATTTTGTATTTCATTTGTAGCATTACCATCAAGGTCATTATAAAATGCCCCACCGTCAATAGCATTTGGTGTAATAGAATTATTTGCGGCAGTACTAACGATGGTTTGCGCAGAACCTCCAACTACATTATCTACATAAACTTTTACAGCATTCTGTGTTGGGTAATCAACATTAGAATTGCCAAGATTTATATCAGGATTTTTATTTGCAATATTTTCTTTGAGTGCCAAACCTGTAGTTACGACAGCATCGGTAGCAAAAGCACTTAAATTTGCCGTAGTTGGGTTACCATTATCAATAGTTATAGTAAGTTGTTCATTGGTCAAGGTTGCTGCACCTAGGTTTTGTTCATCGGTATTGTCTAAATAGGTCGTAAGGTCGATGTCATCACCACCTTCTTCTAGCGATAAGATATTATCTTCAAGAGTCAATTGTTGATCATCAGAACCCACTAATGCCTCAAGATTGACGGAAGCACCTATAGGGTTTGCAGATTGGCTGATGCTTAAGGTATTTGTTGTCTTGTCGAAGTCCAAATCAATAAGCTCATTAGTGTCATCGGTATCTTGATCATCAATAATATGATCTGCAATTAATGCTGTATTATTTGAAATATTCAATTGTATGCCTTCGGTAATTTGCAACGGATTGGCTGGTGTGCCACTTCCGGTAATGGTTATTTCGTCACCTACCGCACCCATTAGGTCGCCTGCATCTCCCCACTGAACTATTCCATTTTCATCGGTAACTAATACCTGGCCCGGTATAAAGTTGGCCATATCGTTTGGCGCGATACTGCCATCTCGTATTTCATCTGAACCTACTGCATTCTGGCGTATTTCACTAGAACCCACAGATTCTGCAGCCAGTTTCTCTTGGGTAATGGAATTGTCTTGTATATCGTCTGGCCCAATGCCACCATCTACTATATTATCGCCAAGTATACCGTTTTTAGCAATCTCTAAATTATAACCATCTGCAGTTTGGGTAATTTCAATAGTAGCTCTATTGTTAATTATAGGGTCGTTGGTGATGGTGAAATTAACAGCATCGCAAAGGTTAATCCATTGTGTGCCATCATAATAATGAATACACTCGGTATCGGTATTATAAACTATACCACCTCGCTGCGGAGTTATAGCTTCCATTTCTAGTGTGCTTACACGCGTTATCACCAATACTTTTGAACTGCTTTCTAGTTCAAGTACAGATGCAGGGTCTATATTTTGGGGATTATCACCTATTTTTATTTGCCCAAATACGGTTGGTATTGTGAGCATTATAAGTAAAATAAAGAAAATTATAGCTTTCATACTAAGCGTTTTATAACCTTAAAATGGTGTAAAACAAAAATAGTATTATCTTCTTATCTAGCTTTATTTATGGGTTGAAATAGTATGCTAATAGGTTAAATAACAAGAAACTTCGTTGAAGGGAACTATTATTCAAGCCAAAAAAAAATTATAAATGTACCAATCTAACGATCACGTTTGATTTAAGAAATTAACAAAAGTTTATTGACGCGTTTTTTTTTATCATGTTAACATATCTTTACTTTATATTCTGAATACTTTATTAAAGGGGTGTTCTTAGCTCAAAATAAAATAATGACCAAAAAATTACTCTTCTTACTAGTATTGTTTACAACAGTAACTGGTTTTGCGCAAGATGATGAAAGACGACTATTAATGGGTTCTGTTATTTATATGAATGTTGCCGTACCTAATGAAAACGTGATTAACACCACCTCTGAAAGGGCAACGATTACAAATGACCAAGGGCATTTTAAAATTAATGTAAAGCTGGGCGATGAGTTAGTATTCACTGCTGTCAACTACAATATTAAAGTGGTTACCATCACCGAAGAAATATTGGCGAATAATCGCTTAGTGGTTGAGGTAAATGAAAAAGTGACCGAGTTAGATGAAGTAGTAATTACCCCAGATCAACAAGAGCGTTTTTTAAAGTTAAAGAATGAAGAGTTTAAAACCTATGAATACGAAATTGATCGCAGTACAGAAGTAGAGAACATTTCGTTATCTCAATCAGAAAGAGGAATGCAAGATGGTTTGAATTTCGTTAATATTTTCAGGGCTATTTTCAAGTCTCAGAACGAATCAGATGAACCCGGACCTAAATTAAAGGTAAGTGATGTGCTAAGACAGGTATATGATGATTCATTTTTTGTGGTTGATCTAGCAATACCTCAAGATAGAATAGATGAGTTCTTAATATACTGCGATACAAGAATGCCAGCGCAATCTTTACTTAGGAAAGAAAATGAGTTTCAACTCATTGATGCCTTGGTTACTAACAGCAAATCGTTTCTGAAGGGAGTAGATGAGGAGTAGTCTCCTAATTTTACTTTTTTTATGTAGCGTTGCGGTTGTAGCTCAAATCGGTGAGCCTAGAAATTTAGAAGGTAGAGTATATAGCGCTGATGGCGATGTCGCTGCTACACATGTTTTAAATTTAACGACAAAGAGAGCGACCATAACCGATGTAAATGGGTTTTTTACCATTGCCGTTCATATATTGGATACCTTAGAATTTTCTGCAATTCAATACAAAAAGAAGATGGTAATTGTATCAACTTCTATTTTAGAAAGCAAGTTGGTATCCATTGGTTTAGAAGAGGCTTTAACCGAATTGGATGAAGTTACGGTAACACCTTATAACCTTAGTGGAGACCTTATAAATGATTTAGCAACTTTAGAATTAGATCCAATAGTTACGGCATCTACTTTGGGCTTGCCGAATGCTTATGTGAAAATACCCACAAAGGCAGAACGAGAACTTACCGCCGCAACAGCCAACCCGATTATGAGTTTTGACCCTTTAATAAATGCTATTACCGGTCGTACTAAAATGTTGAAGCAGCGGGTAGAAAGAAATAGACTATATGATCGAACAGAACGTATTCGTGATTTTTATGAAGATAGTGTGTACCAAAAAGATTTAGGTATACCGCTAGATAAAATTGATGATTTTCTGTATTTCTGTGAAGTAGACCCTAAATTTCAAGCGATAGTTGATACTCATGACCAGATTAAAATTTGGGACTATTTTCTTCAGAAAAGTTTAATTTATAGAAAAAATAATTCTTTAGACTAGCACCTATTTTTGGCATATGCTTTGTAGAGAAGTATTAAAACAACACCATATGAAATTTTTTAGAAAAGCTTTGTTAATATTAATAATACCGCTATTTGCTTTTTCGGGGTCACATAAGTTCTATATCAGTGTCACTAACGTTGATTATTCTAAAAAGGACCAATCGGTGCAGATAATTACCCGAATTTTTATTGATGATATGAATGCGGTATTAAAAGAGCGGTACGGTATACCTTCAAAGTTAGGAACCGATAGTGAGTCAGCTGTCGATAGAGAGTATTTAGAGAAATACATTCGCACTAAATTTTTGGTAGAAATTAATGGTGAAACAGTTAAGTACGAATTTATAGGTAAAAAATATGATACCGATATGGTTATATACTATTTAGAAGTACCAGATGTTCCACTAAAGAATTTGAAGCAAATCGGTATTCAAAATGAAGTGCTAACCGATATCTATGATGATCAACAAAATGTGGTTCATTTTAATATCAATGGGAATAAAAAAAGCCATGTATTGGTAAAATCACATACTAAAGGAATGTTAAATTTGTAACATATATTAAGAAATCTCTTTAAAAACTTTAAATTTCGCACACTAAATAATTAGATGATGATAAGAATAAAGTACGCGTTTGCCTCTGTTTTATTTCTTTTTGTAGCAGTTGGTTTTGCGCAAGAAGAAGTAACCAAAGAAAAAGAACCAGGGCATAATAATCAAAGTAAGTTTAAACAACTTTACGAGGAATTCGCAACACCAAATACATATAGGTCTGCATCTGGTGCGCCTGGGCCAGATTACTACCAACAACAGGCAGACTATGTGATGGACATTCGCTTAGATGATAAGAACGCCAAAATTTTTGGACAAGAAACGATTACCTATACCAATAACTCTCCTGATGACTTAGAATATTTGTGGTTACAATTGGATCAGAATATAAGGACAAAGGATTCAAAAGCTTTATTGAAAAATGGGAGTGCTGTAAAAGAATCAGAAGATACTGCAGATTTTGTACAGAAGTATATAACAGAATCGTTTGATGGTGGTTTTAATATAGATTACGTAAAAGATGCTTCTGGTAAAGCATTGCCATTTACCATTAATTTCACCATGATGCGTGTTGATTTGCCTACTCCGCTTAAAAGTGGTGAAAAATATTCTTTTGATATAAAGTGGAATTACAATATTCCTGATCATACCGTTGATAGGGCTAGATCTGGCTATGAATTTTTTCCTAAAGATGGAAATAGGGCTTATGTAATTGCTCAGTTTTTTCCAAGAATGGCAGTTTATAGCGATGTAGAAGGATGGCAGAATCATCAATTTTGGGGAAATGGTGAATTTGCACTGCCTTTCGGAAACTATGAAGTGAATATTACAGTACCAGCAGATCATATTTTAGATGGTACCGGTGTACTTCAAAACAGAAAGGAAGTATATACTAAAGAGATGATGAGTCGCTATGAGAAAGCTAAAAAGTCATACGACAAACCTGTAATAATTGTTACCCAAGCAGAAGCGGAAGCGGCTGAAAAAGGTTTTTCAGATAAAACAAAAACATGGAGTCTTAAGGCTGAAAATGTTCGTGATTTCGGTTTCGCAACATCCAGAAAATTCATTTGGGATATGCAAGCTGTCAAATTAGGCGGTAAGGATATAATGGCAGTTTCGATGTATCCAAAAGAAGGTAATCCATTATGGGAAGAGTATTCAACTAAGGCTGTAGCACATACGTTAAAGTCGTATTCATCTCATACGTTCGATTATCCTTATCCGAAGGCAATTTCTGTACATGCTAAAAATCAGGGGATGGAATATCCAATGATTTGTTGGAATTATGGTAGACCAAACGAAGATGGTAGCTACTCTGATAGAACTAAATTCGGAATGATCAGTGTAATTATTCACGAAGTAGGTCATAACTTTTTCCCGATGATCGTAAACTCTGACGAGCGTCAATGGGGTTGGATGGATGAAGGTTTAGATACTTTTATGCAGTACATGGCAGAACAAGAGTTTGGGGAAACTTTTCCCGAGGCAATAGCACCAAATGGTAAATACCCTTCTAGAAGAGGTGATCCTTCGAAGATTGTACCTTACATGAGCGGTGATCAAAGTACGATTTCACCAATTATGTCAAATCCTGAGAATGTATTTCAGTTAGGACCAAATGCATACGGCAAACCGGCAACTGCCTTAAATATTTTAAGGGAGACGGTAATGGGCCGTGAGGTTTTTGATCATGCTTTTAAAACCTATTCGCACCGTTGGATGTTTAAGCACCCTACACCAGAAGATTTCTTTAGAACAATGGAAGATGCTTCAGCAGTCGATTTAGATTGGTATTGGAGAGGATGGTTTTATACGACTGATTTTGTTGACATGGGGGTGAAGAATATTAAAAAGTATCAGGTAGCAAAAAAACCTGTTACGGGTGATTTGATGTCGAAAGTATTTTTGGTGTCTTCTGACAGTGAAAGCTACGATCCTGCTTTAGATGGGATAAATCCTTCTGAAACTTCAAAAACCTTAAAAGAATATATGATGGACAATATGACCGAAGCAGAACGAGCTGCGGTTAAAGAGCCAAAATATTTCTATGAGATAACGTATAATAGTCCAGGTGGCTTGCCAATGCCATTGATTGTAGAATATACCTATGCAGATGGTTCAGTTAAAAATATTACCTATCCACCAGAGATTTGGAGAAAGAATTCTAAAGAGGTAATGATGGTTATTTCATCTCCTACAGAACTTACAAATGTTGTAATTGATCCTAAAATGGAAACTGCCGATATTGATACTACTAACAATAGTTGGCCAAAGAAAGAGCAGGAGAGTGAATTTGATAAAATGAAAGAGGAAATTAAAGGAAAATAATTCTTGAAATTATTTATTAAAAAGCCCTGTAGTTATACGGGGCTTTTTTAATTTCAATACTAAACTTGTTTATATTTGTAGTATGATTGCTATGTATTCATTATTTATTAGTGGCGCAGAAATTTTCTTCATTATGTTTATCGTAGTGATGGTTTTTGGTGCCGACAAAATTCCTGGTATTGCCAAGGGGTTGGGTAAGGGTATGCGCCAATTGAAGGATGCAACCGAAGACATTAAACAAGAAATTCAAAAGAGTGCTGACAAGCAAGGCATTGACACAAGTTTCGTAAAGGATATCAAGAAAGATATCGATGACATGAAGCGTGATATTGATTCTGGCTTAGCTAAAGATGTTAAGAAACAAATTAGCGATGTAGGCAAGAATATCAGTGACGTAACTGGCAGCATAAAGAGAAAGTAGTCTATTATGCTCGATAAGATTTTACAATGGGATCGAGAGGCCTTTGTCTATCTTAACAGTCTTGGTATTGAGCAGTACGATATGTTTTGGTCAACAGTTACCAAGTTTCCACCATGGATACCTCTTTTTGTACTTATTATCTCCCTTTTTTTTATAAAATTCTCTAAACGTGAAGCATTATTCATGATTTTGACACTTTTGATGATGGTCTTTTTTGTTAGCACTTTAACAGATCTAACCAAGAACGTAGTAGCTCGTCTAAGACCAAATAATGATGAAGAAATAAATACCTTAATTCGTATTTTGAGGAGTCCGTCTGGGTTTAGCTTCTTTTCTGGTCACGCTTCATCATCCTTTTCTGTAATCACTTTTGTAGTATTGTTTCTAAGGCGTCATTTCAAATGGATCTATCTATTTTATATATGGCCCATTTTATTTGCTATGAGTAGAATTTATGTTGGAGTGCATTTTCCTATAGATTTAATGGTTGGTGCATCGGTAGGAATATTTTCTGCGTGGATGTTTTATAAATTATATGGCTTACTTATTTCACCCTGCTTAAAGTTAAACCATCACGTATAGGTAATAAGACCGTCTCTAAAAGCGGATGCTCACTTAGCTTTTTATTGTAATCTAATAATACTTTAGTTGCCTTGTCCTTAGGGTCTAATGGTTCAACTACTTTGCCTGACCAAAGTACATTATCAGAAAGTATAATTGAGCCCGATTTTGTTTTAGGTAAAACTTTTTCTAGATACTTATCGTACTGTTTTTTTTCGGCATCTATAAATATAAGGTCAAAAGTGATATCGAGTTTGGGTATGATATCCAAAGCATTTCCTACATGTTGAATAATCTGATTACCATAATCACTACGGTTAAAGAAAGTTCGTTGAATGTGTTCTAATTCTGCATTTACGTCAATAGTATGTAATTCCCCATTTTTTCGTAATCCTTCGGCAAGGCATAAAGCTGAATAACCAGTGTAAGTTCCTATTTCAAGAATATAGGTAGGATTAATTATTTTAGACAACAAACTTAAAACTCTGCCCTGAAAATGGCCTGTAAGCATTCTGGGTTGTATCACTTTTAAATGAGTTTCGCGAGTAAGGTCTTGTAATAATTTAGGTTCTTCTTGCGAATTATCTGCCAAATAGCTTTCTAAAAGTGGCGATATAAAATGCATACGTTTCTTTTTGCAAAAATAGGGTTTTAAGCCTTAATTTCATGAGATCAAATTTAGCACATGATAAACCAAGAAATTAGTATTCGAGAAGCTGTAATTGAAGATTTGCCAGTGCTTTTGCAGCATGAACAGGGAGTTGTTACCTCTGAGCGCCCTTTCGATCCTACAATTAGAAATAGCGATGTAACGTATTATGATCTAAATGCGTTGATGTCAAATTCACGAGCATTGGTTTTAGTTGCTTGTGACGGGGAAAAGATAGTAGCTACGGGTTATGCTTTAGAAAAGTTTGCAAGGCATTATTTAGATCATGAGACTTTTGCTTATTTAGGTTTTATGTACACTGACCCTGAATATAGGGGTAGGGGAATAAACGGTAAAATTATAAGTGGTTTACAAGAATGGGCAAGTTCTGTGGGTTTAACAGAAATAAGACTACATGTTTATAGCGAGAATGAGCCGGCCATTCGTGCCTATGAAAAAGTAGGCTTCAAAAAACATATGGTAGAAATGAGACTTCGAACTAATTTGCCTTAAGCTATTATTGAATAGGGTTTATTAAATTATTAGCTTATGATTACTTTTATATAAAAATAGTTATGGAATTTAAAAATACACTTGAGTTTGCTCAAACATTAGATACTCAAGATGACTTACGAAGCTATAGAGACGAATTTATTTTTCCTAAAATAAACGGGAAAGAGGTAATATATTTTACAGGTAATTCTTTAGGCCTTCAACCAAAACGAACAAAAAGTTTTGTGGATGAGGTTATGAAAGATTGGGCAGAACTGGCGGTAGAAGGCCATTTTTATGCCGAAAAGCCTTGGTGGGATTATCATGAGCGTTTAGCAGAACCGTTAGCAAAGGTTGTGGGTGCATTGCCAGAGGAAGTTTCTGTGATGAATACTTTAACGGTTAATCTACACTTATTAATGGTGTCGTTTTATAGACCTACTAAAACACGATTCAAAATTCTATGTGAGGAAAAAGCTTTTCCTAGTGACCAATATATGTTTCAAAGTCAAGTGCGGTTTCACGGTTTGAATCCTGCTGAAACAATCGTTGAATTAAAAAAACGTGATGGGGAACATCATTGGAGAACAGAAGATATTCTTAAAAAAATAGAAGAATTGGGCGATGAACTGGCACTTGTGTTAATAGGCGGTGTAAATTATTATAATGGGCAAGTGATGAATATGGAAGCCATTACCAAAGCTGGGAAAGCAGTAGGGGCCAATGTAGGCTGGGATTTGGCTCATGCAGTGGGTAATGTGGAATTGAAACTACATGATTGGGATGCCGATTTTGCATCATGGTGTAGTTACAAGTATATGAATAGCGGCCCTGGTAACGCATCGGGTGTTTTTGTAAACAAAAGACATCTGAATAAAAAAGACATTCAACGATTCGAAGGGTGGTGGGGAACAAAAAAAGAAACTCGATTTTTGATGAAACCTGAATTTGAGCCCATGGAAAATGCCGATGCATGGCAAATAAGTAATGTTCCTATACTGTCTGTTGCGCCTTATTTGGCATCGTTGACCATGTTTGAGGAAGTTGGTATGGACAAATTGATTGAAAAGAGAAATAAAATTGTCGCCTATTTAGAATTTATTCTTCATGAAATTGATAAAGAGGTCGATAGTACTTTTGAAATTATTACACCAAAAGATAGAGGTTGTCAATTATCTGTTTTTTTACACGGACAAGGAAAATCGTTGTTCAATTATTTGATGGAGAACGGAGTAGTTACCGATTGGCGCGAACCTAATGTTATACGATTGGCACCTGCGCCTTTTTATTCTTCATTTGAAGATATGTATCGTTTCGGGCAAATTTTAAAAGCAGGAGTACTGGCAAATTAAATTCATTTAATTTTTTAACCAACAACCAGCATTAGATGAAATCGTTAAAGTTAATATTAGGTAATGCAAGATATTTCGGGCCATCGTGGGTTTTTGCAAGTATTAATATACTTTTTGGTACTTGGGCAATCTATATACCGACAGTAAAAGACTCTTTAGATATTAGTAAGTCTGAATTGGGAATTGCTATTTTCTTTTTGGCATTAGGGGTATTCACTATATTTCCGTTTGCCTCTTCAATAATAAATAGGGTAGGGGTTGGTAAATCTACTTTTTATAGCGTTTTGTTAAGCTGTGCTACTGCTATGTTACCTTTATTGGCACCAAACTATTATGTTTTAATGGCAGCACTATTTCTCTTTGGTGCATCGAATGGTATCACCGATATTTCTATGAATACCTTGGTAACAGAAATAGAGAAAAAAGATAAGGTAAAGTTTATGGCTGCATCCCATGGCTTTTTTAGTCTAGGCGGTGTTTTGGCAGGGTTAGGAAGTTTTTTAATTGGTCCGCTAGCGAATCCTGTACTTCATATGTCAATTGCTGTTTTACTGGTTCTAGTTGTTAATTTTATATTTAGGAGTAAGTACATTTCTGAAATAGCCGAAGAAATAGAAAATGAACCGTTTAGTTTTGGGTTGTTAAAACCACTATTACTATTAGGACTTATATCGTTTGTTGCTATGGGTAGTGAAGGGGCAATTGTAGATTGGAGTGGACTTTATTTAAAAGAAATTGCCTTGGCGCCCGAAGCTTTATGGGGATTAGGTTTTTTAGGATTTCAGGTTACAATGACCTTAGGTCGTTTTTTAGGTGATGGCATTAGTGAAAAAATTGGCTCGATAAAAATTGTAGCCTTTGGAGCTATTTTGGCAATTGTTGGCTATGCATTGGTATTGACCACAGATATTTATTTGAGCATTATAGGTTTTGCTCTGAATGGACTAGGTTTTTCTGTAATGGTGCCCGAAGTTTTTAGAATAGGTGGAAATGTGAAAGGTGTAGATTCCTCTAAGGGAATAGCTTTTATAGCTGGTTCTGGATATGCGGGGTTTTTATGTGCCCCACCAATTTTAGGGTTTTTAGCAGAGAATTATAGTCTTACCCGAAGTTTTGTTGTACTTCTTGCCTGTGGATTTTTAATTTTATTATTTACACTTTTATTAAAAAGAAAAAAGGCATAAGTAATTAGTCACAATTTTAATTCTTGATGTTACTTCTTACTTTAAACTCGTTGTTTGGGTCTTGCACTTTTTCAATAAAATCTAACATTTCTTCTGTTAGCAATAATTGGTTTTGAGCATTCCAATAACTTTGGTCGTAAGGGTAATTTATTTTGAATAAGTCTTTAGATGTACTTACATTTTTCTGAACGACAAAATCATCTTCGTTATCTGAGGTAGTCAAAATAAACGATACATCGTAGTATGAGGTAAAGGAATTATTCTTGTCAGTTTGCTCAACTCTTACATCATATTTGGCAGAAGTTATATAGTACTTCTTTGTTTTTGAAGATTTTGAAAGTGATATTTCTTTATCAATAGAAATTGTCCTGTATCTGCTGTCTTCATTTTCTGAAAATGGATTGTTTTCAAATTCAAGAACTATTTTAAACTGCTCAATAGCGTTGTTTTTAGTATTGATAATATAATACCCCCTTACTTTCTCATTTGCAATTTCGGGTTTGGTTTGAAAATTAAGATTTATTTTCTCACCATTCTCAAATGTAGATTCGGTCAAATCAAAAGCATCTCCGGTGGCATTTACAGGTATCAGGTTCATGAATAAACCGTAAAATGAATCGAAAATAAAATATATGTCATTTTCATCAAGTACCAAACCAACTTTACGCATATTGGTCAGTTCTACTTTAAAGTCTTTTTTGTCTGGCTCAATATCTTGAGTATACAGTAGCGTTCTTCTTTCCAGTTTCCCTTGTAGGTCCTGTATTCTGGTAATTTCACCATTATACCTTAAAACACCTCTTAATAAGAATTTCTCCTTATAAGGATATAAAGGATAATTAGAATCAATGGAATCTTTTACTTTTTGCCATAATGTTTTTTCATTGGTAACGGTGACCTCATTTAATTCTAAAACACTTTTGTTGAGATAAATAGTATCATTGGTCTTATTGAAAGTAGAGGTGATTTTATCATAACCAGGGCGGTAAATAATAATAGAATCAGAAGTAGAAGAAAACTGAAAACGCCCGTCAGCATTGGTCATCGTGTGGTCCGCTTGGTTGTAAACACCAACAAATTCTAATGGAGATTTGTCTGCATTATCTACTACTATTCCACTTAATTCATTTTGAGAATAAAGAAGAGTAGAAAACAAGAAAATAATAAAAAACTGAAGTTTCATGGGGTATTTGATGTTTATTGAAATTATCAAACACTATACCGTATTACTTCACTTCAACACCTGTAAAGAAAAGTGAAAAATCTGCATCAGGTCTTTTATGCATCATACTAATTTTTAATCCTTTTAGTTCTTTATAATCTTCCCAACTTGTAACCATGTTAGGTTCTGCTTGATTTTCTTTTCTATATGCCCATTCTTTAATAATGTAATCATCTCCAAAATAATAATCATAAGCATCGCCGGGTGTGTAGCCGCCATTATTAGCATAAACGGTCGTCAACTTATGCATTTTGGTTTTGCTAATAGGTGCTTCTATACTTTCAGTAAGCTCGTAGGTAAAACTTTTTTGGTCCCAAACTAACTGATAAGGCGCTAATAGCCAGAATTTATCATTAACGAAACCGCCATCAGTACCTACCATGGAACTATCTACAGCCTTTCTGTTATACGTAATTGTATCTTGACGTGTCATCATGGTAACATCATTAGAATCTGTTTTCCATAACCAGGTACGTTCAAAATGTGAAGAATCGCGATCAACATTAAAAGTGAATTTTATACTTGAAATATCTTTCCAGTGTTCAAAACCGTGCGCATTGGCAATTTTTTCAAGAACTGTCAGTTCGGTATCTTCGCCCACTTCAACTTTCGTCTTATTGTTGTCGGTTTTGCAACTTGTAATAATACTCGATACTACTATAGAAAGGATAATTAATTTTTTCATTTTCAGCACATTTTAAATCAAATATATCAATTACAGTAACTTTAACCTACTTTTATTTTTTGAAAACAAAACACTAGAGTGACATTTCTTAAGAAGCTATGTTTTATAATAATTGGAAGCGAATTCAGTAAGAGTTCTTCTTCCAATACGGTACATGATAAATATACCGACGCTGAACTCATAGAGCAAATTGTCAAGAACAAGGATGCATTGTTGTTCGGAGAACTTTATGATAGATATTCCAAATTAGTTTACAACAAATGCTTAGGGTTTGCAAAATCTAATAGTGAGGCAGAAGATTTGACCCAAGATATATTTTTGATGCTCTTCGTTAAACTAGGCTCTTTTAAAGGGACATCGAAATTTTCGACATGGTTATATTCTTTTACTTATAATTTTTGCGTCAATTACGTGAATAGGAATAAGGAAAGAAAGATTAATGATAATTCAGTAAAATTTGATTCACAAGAAGAAGTACCAGTAGAAGTTACTGATAATCTATTGCTGCAAATGCAAGTAGATAAACTTAAAAAAGCTTTAGAGTTAATTGCGCCAGAAGATAAAACACTTTTGTTATTAAAATATCAAGATGGGGCTTCAATTAAAGAATTAGAAGATGTTTTAGAGATGAAATCAAGTGCCATTAAAATGAGGCTTAAGCGCGCAAAAGCCAAAGTTGTGGAAATGTATAAAACCATACCCTAATGACAGAACAGAACAATAATCCATTTAAAAATTTGGAAGGAGATCTTAAAGATGTTCCCCCTGAACTACGTAAGAAAGTTATGGATGATGTAGCCGCAGCTAAATTGATTATGGAATTGAGCAATCTGTTCACTGGTAATTTTGCCTCTATTATTGAGGGCATGCTGAAAACGAAAACCAAATAATTATAATTAAAAGTAAAACTATATTCATGGAAACAGTAGATAAGTGGAAAAACCTAGCCTTTGAATCTTTGAGTGCCATATTCAAAGATATTGCGGCTGCCTTACCAGGAATTTTTGGTGCATTTGTGGTTCTTATTTTTGGATGGATTATCATTAAAATAACAAAATTCGTTTTAAAACGAATTTTTAAGGCGATTCACTTGGACCGTTTTTCTGAAAAAATTAATGAGGCAAAGCTTTTTGGTGAGGCGGATATCAAAATAGATTTACCAAAAGTGATAGTGACTTTTATTAAGGTATTGCTATGGCTTGTTTTTATCATAGTTGCGTCTGATATTATGGGTCTGACTATTATATCGACAGAAATAGCCAACCTATTGCGATACCTACCCATTTTACTCTCGGCACTTATTATTTTTATGATTGGTCTGTATTTGGCTAAAATGATCAAGGAAATGATTGTTAAGGTGTTTGATTCTATCGGCATGGGTGGTGGTAAAGTTTTAGGTAACGCCTTATTTTATTTAATAATTATATTTGTAAGTATCACGGCCTTAAACCAGGCAGGTGTTGATACTCAAATTATCACCAATAATTTTACGATAATACTTGGAGCGTTCTTATTGGCAATTTCATTAGCTTTAGGTTTAGGAGCAAGAGAAGTCGTAGGGGATTTATTAAGAACATTTTATACAAGAAAGATTTATGTAATAGGGGATAAGGTTAAAATAGGAAAACTAGTAGGTACAGTTATTGGTATAGATAGTATTTCAATGATTCTTAAAACTAAAAATGGTAAAGTTGTAGTACCTATTAAAAAGGTAGTTGAGAAAACCGTTGAGGTTGAAGGGCAATTGTAAAGCCTTAACTTCGTTTTCATTTGTAATTGATGAAATAGGATAGCAATTCGGTTGTTGTATGCCACATTTGTTTATGAATTAATTCATTAATTTTGTTATAGATAATTAAACTTAAAATATGAGTGCTAAAAAAGGAAAAATTCAGGAAGCCATAGATGAAAAAATGCTGCAGGAAAGAAAGGTATTCCTATGGGGTATGGTTGATGACGATTCTGCAAAACATGTAATTGATAGGTTATTGTATCTTGATATGCAGAATAACAAAGAGATTCAACTGTATATTAATAGCCCTGGTGGTTATGTTACTTCTGGTTTTGCCATGTATGACACCATAAAATCTTTAAAAAGTCCGGTTTCTACAATCTGCACTGGTTTGGCAGCCTCAATGGGTTCTATTCTATTATCAGTAGGTAAAAAAGGTAGAAGATTCATACAGCCACATGCTCAAGTTATGATTCACCAACCAAGTGGTGGTGCAAGAGGCCAAGCTTCAAATATAGAAATTCAGGCAAGAGAAATCATTAAAACTAAAGAGTTGAGTGCCCATCTATTGGCAGATAACTGTGGTCAAGATTTTGAAAAAGTCTTAAGGGATTTTGATAGAGATTATTGGATGAATGCAGAAGAGTCATTAAAATATGGTATCGTTGATGGAATAATGGAATAAATTCCTGAACACATCTAAATTAAAAAGTCCTTTACTAATTCAGTAAAGGACTTTTTTTATGGTTAATTACTCGATAATTGAAATTAAATGCTCTGAGGCTTGTCTCGAAATTTTAAAGTTGTTTCCTATGAACAACTTTTGGGCTTTTCCCAAGGTAGTTTACTTTGATGCGATTATTCTTTTTTTAATCTGAAGTATTGGGAACTCAGTTCTTCTATTCAACTCTAACTTTACGTGATTTTGAAAAAATATTCTTTTTACATGGTCGCTCTCATGGAATATCCTGAATATATTCGTTTTTTAAAGTCTATTTTAGACTACTTTATTGTGTTCAATTTATATTGAAAAATTATTAATATGCGTCTAAATTTTCAATAATTGAAGTAGCTCTTTTTTGTAATTCTAAAAGTTTATCATTGTCCATTTTATTTAATAAGTTCATCATCATATTCATTCGATTATTTTGCTTGAAATGCTCTTTTTTATCATTTAAAAAGTTCCAATATAGTGCATTAAAGGGACAAGCATCTGAGCCTGTTTTTTTGGTGTGAGTATAATGGCAGCTACCGCAATAATTACTCATTTTATTAATGTAGTTAGCGCTACTAACATAAGGTTTCGTAGCTACAATACCGCCATCTGCAAATTGACTCATGCCTCTAGTATTGGTAATTTCGACCCATTCAATAGCGTCTATATAAACTCCTAGATACCATTTATCAACTTCATCGGGGTCTATTTGGGTCAATAATGCAAAATTACCAATAATCATTAGTCTTTGAATATGATGTGCATAGGCAGTATCGAGGCTTTGACCAATGGCATGGTTCAAGCAGTTCATTTTTGTCTTACCAGTCCAGAAGAAATCTGGTAATTTGTTTGTATTATTTAGAGTATTTAGTTGTTTGTATTTCGGCATTTCTTTCCAATAGATACCTCTCATGTATTCTCGCCAACCTAATATTTGGCGAACAAAACCCTCAACTTGAGATATGTCAATCTCTTTCGAATACTCATAGAAATGGGCTAAAACAGTATCAATTACTTCTTTTGGTGATACTATTTTAGCGTTCATCGCAAATGATAGACGAGAATGAAAAAGGAATTTTTCATTCTCGTGCATGGCATCTTGATAATCTCCAAAATGATGTAAAAGATGTTTGCAGAAATAATTTAAATTAGAAAGACATTCTGTTCTTGATATCGGCCAATTAAAAGATTCTAGTTCTATAGTACCAAAAGTTTCAACGTCAGCTTTTTTCAATTCTTGAATAATTTCAAGAACATCTTGGTTGAAATTTTTTTCAGAAGGAATGGCTGGCTGGCCTGTCCATTTTTTACGGTTATTTTGGTCAAAATTCCATTTACCACCTTCAGGCTGGTCTTTTATCATCATAATGTGATGCTTTTTTCGCATCATTCGATAAAAATTTTCCATGACCATTTGCTTTTTGCCCTTGTAAAAATCTTTTAATTCAAATCTTGTGGTGTAAAAATGTTCGGTATCAACACTGCTTGATTTAATTTCTAATGATTCACATATTTGCAGTAATTGCTGGTCTAAGCGATATTCATCTGGTAACTGATACTCAAATTTTTCAGCATCATTGTCTTTAATGCACTTTGAAATTATTTTTTCTAAATATTGAAGATTATTAGGGTCATTTAGTTCTAAGTAAATAAAATGATGACCTTGATGTGAAAGGTCTTTTTTAAAGCTTCGCATCGCCAAAAAGAATGCGACTACTTTTTGAATATGATGTTTTACATAATCTGTTTCTTGGCGCATTTCTGCCATTAGGTAAACAACATCATTATCTAAGGCATTAAACCAAGAATGATTTTGGTTTAATTGGTCGCCTAATATCAAGCGTATTGTTTTCATTTTTGTGTATCGTTTTGTTTTATTGAAAATTTTATTAAGTGGTAAGCGGTTAATTACCTAGTGAAATAAACAAAATATATTTGCTAATTAAAACAAGGTTTCTTGCAACCACATTCTTTGAAATTTACCACTGCCATCATACCGTTCGGCCTGACTTTTTATATTGAATTTGCGATCTCTGGGGTCATTGCCAACACCGCTATTGTACATCCAATTCCCCCAATTACTATGTACATCATAGTCTATTAACATACTCTCAAAATAAGCAGCACCTATTCTCCAATCTTGCTCTAGTTCTTTTGACCAAAAACTAGCCACATTTTGCCTACCTCGGTTACTCATCCACCCGGTTAGTAACAATTCTTTCATATTTGCATTCACGAAAGGTTCTTTGGTAGCCCCGATTATCCAGTTATTTCTTTGTTGAATAGTTTCTTTCCATTCATACTTTTTCTGAAGGATACCACCGATTTGAAATATTCGGTTCTTGTGTTTAAGAGAAACATATTTAAAATAATCTCTCCAAATTAGTTCAAAAATAAGCCAATAGGTATCTTGGTTTTTAGTCACTTCATTTTCAAATTTTTTCACCTCCCAATATATCGTTCGAGAAGAAATACTGCCATTAGCCAACCATGCCGATAATTTTGAGCTGTAATCTTTACCTACTAATCCGTTTCTAGTTTTTTTATAAAAAGCTAATTTTTTGGTTTCCCAAAAGTAATTTTGAATTCTGTCTAAGGCCGCAACTTCACCACCAAAAAAAGGAAAAGCAGTGCGTTTATCAGCAATGAAATCATCTAAACCCAAATCTTTTAATGTTGGAATATGTGTTTCATTAAGAACCAAATTATCGCTAGACATTGTTTTAGAAATGATGGTAAGTGGTCTTACATTAACTTGACTTTCACACTTTTTTCTAAAATTAGTGAACACCTCTGGTAACGCATCAAAGTGGTTGTAGGGGATATCGTCTGGGTGGTATAGGAATTGGTCAAAAGTTTCAATAAAATCGGTTGTGGTTGAAACTTTCTTCTTAACAGATGCTAAAATGTTTTGCTCGTCCCTTGTCCATTCCTTCTGCAAATAGACGGTGTCAATATTTTGCTCAAGAATGAATTGAGGTAGGTAGTTGGTAGATTTACCCACATAAATAAATAACGGGATATTAATTTTTTTTAATTCCTGTCGAAGTTGAGTCACGGTTTCAATTAAAAATTTTGCCCTGAATTTTTCAGTTCTTTTAAATCCGAAATTATCTTCTTCAAAATATATAGATTCAAAACAGAAAAAACCAATTACTTTTTCCCCAGCCATTGCTTTAAAGAGAGAGGTATTATCTTGTACTCTTAAATCGTTTTTGAACCATATTAAATTATTCATATATCTTTCAATATCTTTTATTTATTTCTTCTACATTTTTCGCTGCAATATTTTACATCCTCCCAATTCTTTTCCCATTTTTTGCGCCAAGTAAAAGGTCTTGAACAAGTTGCACAAATCTTGGTCGCTAGATTTTCTTTATTGTGAGCCATTATGTTATCGGTATAGTTGGTTCGTCTGGTTTTGAGTAATTGAACCGGTTTAAAAGCTTAGGTAAGGCATAACCATCTAAGCCTACTATAGCAACGGTATTAGCTTTATCTAAATTTACCCAACCATCTTCTTCGAGTATGTGGTCAGATAAATAGATATGCTCAATAGCACCAATAATTAATAGGCAGTTGTTTTCTTTAATTTCATATTCGTTGATATAGCGACAACCAAGTTTAATACTACTTTGACTTACATAAGGAGCATGAAAATCATCTAAATATGATTCGGTTAAATTGGTTTTAGAAAATTCAGAAATTTGCTCATCATAATTTGCAGCGGTATGATGAGCATCTTTAATCATATCCTTTTTCACTTGATTAACGGTGAAGAAACCAGTTTCTTTAAAGTTTTTATAAGTATCTCTTTTAACGGTTAATGGTCTAAGAATAAAGCCTAACATAGGCGGGTTACTACCGATATGAATGACCGAATTGAATATCGCTAAATTGGTTTCGCCATTCTTTGATTTCGTTCCCAGTAGGTTGGCAGACTTATAACCAGTGCAACTATTAATTAGATGAGCTCTTTTTCTACTAGGCATATTACCTAGGTCTGTTGTGTTTAAATATTTCAAAGCCTTTATTTTGTTTATTAAAAATACAAATATCTTAAACAATTTTGACAAAAGATCATAAAAATGATTTGTTTAGTTTGTGCTTGTAATAGTAGAAATAAGGCATAATTTGCTACTTTTAGCGCTCGCTTAATGTTGGCGTAAAGCTTAATGCATGACCCAAAGTAAAAAAAACATAGCCATCATTGGCTCAGGATTGGTAGGTTCGTTACTTGCTATTTATTTGAAGAGGTACGGACATCAAATTACAGTTTTTGATAGACGACCTGACATTCGTAATATTGAATTTTCAGGTAGATCAATAAATCTTGCAATGAGTAATAGGGGATGGAATGCCTTAAGAGCCGTTGGTATTGAAGATGAAATAAAAGAAATTGCCATACCGCTAGATAAACGTGCAATGCATGTGGTGGGTAAACCAGAGTATTATCAAAAGTATGGTAAAGATGGCGAGGCAATATGGTCCATTTCTCGTGGTGTGCTTAATAAACGGATGATTGATTTAGCTGAGAAAAATGGTGTAGAATTTCGTTTTGAAGAAAAGGTATGGGATATTGATTTGCCTGAAGCTAAAGTTTACACCGGTGAAACGGAGAAAGGTGAATGGACGGAGTATCCTTTTGATTTAGTTTTCGGTTGTGACGGGGCATTTTCAAGGGTACGTCATAAAATGCAACGTCGTAGTCGATTTGATTATTCTCAAGATTTTATTGATGTTGGATATAAAGAATTGACCATTCCGGCCAATAATGACGGCACGCATAAATTAGACAAGAATTCATTTCATATTTGGCCACGAGGGAAGTTCATGTTCATAGCCATGCCTAATTTAGATGGTAGTTTTACATGTACTTTGTTTATGCCATTTGAAGGTGAAGTTTCTTTTGAGAGCATAAAAACAAAGAAAGATGCTGTTGACTTTTTTAACACCTACTTTCCTAATGTTAAGAATGAAATTGAGAACTTAACAGAAGACTTTTTTAAGAATCCGACCAGTGCAATGGTTACTATGAAATGTTACCCTTGGACTTATTGGGATAAAGTTGCCCTTGTGGGCGATTCGGCGCATGCAGTGGTACCTTTTTATGGTCAAGGTATGAATGCTGGTTTTGAAGATATTTTTGTGTTAGACGAGATTATACAGGAATTTGGAGATGATTGGGAAAAGATTTTTGAGACATACCAACAGAGGCGTAAGCCAAATGCAGATGCTATTGCTGAACTGAGTTATCGAAACTTTGTAGAAATGAGTAGTAAAACGGCAGATGCTAATTTTTTACTTCAAAAGAAAATAGAAAAACATTTTTCAGCAAATCATCCTGAGAAGTGGGTTCCTGCATATAGTAGGGTTACTTTTTCTGAACGACCTTATGCCGAAGCATTAGCTGCGGGTGATGCGCAAGAGAGTATTATGAAACAAGTGATGAAAATACCGAATATTGCGGAGAAATGGGATAGTGCAGAAGTTGAGGAAATAATGTTGAATTTGGTTGGTGTTAGTAACTAATTATTCGATTTCATTTCTAATCTTCGCATCGGCATACCATCGATAAGATTAAATAAATCTTCTAGTTCTAATGGGTAAGGGTGTTTCGCTTTAATACCTCCATCCTTGCCGATTAATACATAGCCACTAAAATATTTAGATATGATATTGGAACTTTCGCTCTTGACTTCCTTTTTATCAAGGTTGTAGAACGTACCCTCTTGATGTAGAAATAAAATAATATCCCTTTCTTTTAATTCTTTCGTACTACCCTTTATTGTTCGTAGAGCAGTATTCATTTCATCAGAATCAAGATTTTTGTCCGAAAGAATTAAAACCCTATTTTTCCATTTATAGTCTGATAATTTTTGAGCGGTTATTGAGGTACCTTGAAACATAAAAAGGAATATGAGTATTTTTAAAGCATTCATAGTGATTAATATAACCAAAAAAAGCCATCTTTTTAAAGATGGCTTTTTTTTATCACTTTGTCCCGTCCTGAAATAAGTTGACACAAAATCGACTTATTTATGAAACATTCGATTATTACGGTAAACAAGCGTACTCAACGCGATTATAATTTGGGCTTTAAATTAAGTGTAGTCCATCAGGTTGAAAAAGGCGAGATGACTTATAAACAAGCGCAAAAGTCTTATGGTATTCAAGGCAGAAGTACCGTTTTGGTTTGGCTGAGAAAACATGGTACATTAGATTGGAGTAAACCTTTACGCCATCAAATGCCAAAATCAAAAGAAACACCTGCCCAAAAAATCAAACGCCTGGAGAGAGAGCTTTCCGATGAAAAATTGAGGAACAAAATTCTC
>NZ_FNZN01000010.1 GCF_900109345.1 Maribacter orientalis | reverse complement strand
GGACCGGGTCGGACTGACCGCTGGTGCACCAGTTGTTCCGCCAGGAGCATCGCTGGGTAGCTATGTCGGGATCGGATAAGCGCTGAAAGCATATAAGCGCGAAACCGGCCACAAGATGAAATTTCTTTAAAGGGCCGTGGGAGATGACCACGTTGATAGGCTATAGGTGGAAGGGCAGTAATGTCCGTAGCCGAGTAGTACTAATTGCCCGTCAGGCTTGCGCACACGCCCGTCCCCTTCTTCGGAAGGGGACGGACGACGATCTTTACTTCTTTCTTTTTTATGATACGTTATTTAATACCATACGTGCTTTTTTCCTTTATAGGATCCTGTTCCATTCATGTCAACGATATTGCGGCGGAGGCCGCGATCGGGTACGTCCCGATCCAAAACTTAGGTGGCCATGGCGACGGGGCCCACCCCTTACCATTCCGAACAGGGAAGTTAAGACCGTTTGCGCCGATGGTACTGCTATACCAAGTGGGAGAGTAGGTAGCCGCCTTTTTCGAAAGCCCCTTACAGAAATGTAAGGGGTTTTTTTATGCCGTATTTTCAAATACCCTTTTTCGTATATTTAAGGAAAATCAATAGTATGCTGAAAAAGTTTTCACATTCTTGTTCTATCTGGTTGTAAAGAACAACATCAAATTATTGGACTTACTATATTTAACTGGACATAAGGTTAAGAGCGTGTTAGCCGTTTAAATTAACTTTGAAAAATGTCAAGAGAAAAAAGAAATTACACCGTAGAGTTTAAAGAAAAAGCTGTGGAACTTAGCTACGCACGTGGGAGCGTTGTGGAAATATGCAGGGAATTGGATATACCTACATCCGTATTGAGCCGCTGGCGCAGAGAATCGGATACTTATGGCAGGAACAGTTTTCCCGGCAAGGGAAATCCAAAACTGACGGACGAGCAACGTGAGATTGCCGAGTTGAAGAAAAGATTAAGGGATGCTGAACTGGAACGCGATATCCTAAAAAAGGCGATAGCCATCTTCTCCTAGGGCGACAGGAAAAATATAGGTTCATAAAACACTACAAATTTAAATTTCCAGTTGAGAAGATGTGCAAAATGTTCAAGTTAAGTAAAAGTAGCTATTATGATTGGTTGGTCAGGGGGCCATCCAAAAGATGGTCGGAAAACCAAACGATATCCTCGGTCATCCATGATATTTTCAAAGATAGCTTTGAGAGTTATGGGGCATCAAGGATCAAAGCGGAGCTCTCAAAAAAGGGATATAATGTTTCTAGACCTAGGGTAGCCAGGATAATGAGGGCCAATAATCTGTTTGCCAGAAGAAAGCGCAGGTTCAAGGTTACAACGGACAGCGAACACAACTATCCATTGGCCCGTAATATTTTGAACCAGAACTTTACGGTCTTTAGAAAGAACCAAGTCTGGGTTTCCGATATTACCTATATAGAGACTAAACAGGGATGGATGTATTTAACGGTAATCATAGATCTGTTCCATAGAAAGGTAATCGGATGGTCCATGAGCCAAACCCTAAGCACAGAGGGTACTATAATCCCAGCTTGGAACATGGCCGTTAAATCAAACGAAATCACAAAAGAACTCATATTCCATTCCGATAGGGGATCTCAATATGCCAGTTATAGGTTTACCGATATCCTGAAAAATCACAAGGCCCTTATAAAACAAAGTATGAGCAGAAAGGGTAATTGTTGGGACAATGCGGTGGCAGAATCATTTTTTAAGAGTTTAAAGGTAGAATGGGTCTACAAACATAGCTATAGCCTTAGATCGGAAGCTGAGCTATCTGTCTTTCAATGGATAGAAACTTGGTACAACAGAAGAAGAATGCACTCCACTTTGGGGTATAAAACTATAGAGGAATTTGAAACAGAAATGTACAATCAAAAAATAGCAGCATGACTCTTATCTAATTGTCCACTTTTTTGTTGCAAGTCGAAGATTTTGAGCCCAACCAAGATTGGTGGGAGAGTAAGGCTACAAAAGATAAGCTAATTGAGTTAAATAAAATGATAAGGCCGTCTTACAAGACGGCCTTATCATTTTATTAATTCCCACTGTAAATTACCTCTTCACGATTAAATGATGAAAATTTAGTAATTATTAAATGGGAAGTCCTGGTTTCTTCCATAGAACTTATATTGTGGGCCTTGTGTTGATGAATTTGTAAAAGAGTTAAACCAATCTGAAATATCAAGAATTTCGTTATTCTCTTTCAATACTTTTTGTATGTATGTATTGTAGTCAGCAATGTTTTCATATGTAAATAAAGAAACTGCAAAAATATTCAGAGTATTATTATCTTGCGCTTCTGTGACTGTATGGAATATATTATCCGGAATTTCCGGTATTATTACCTGGTTCAATTTTTTTGTATCATAAGTAATTGTCCAAGTATAGTTTGGGTTAAGATCTGTACTTTGGCAATATATTCGTCCTAATGTAGATTCTGAAAATTGGGTATTGATATACACTTTATTTCCTTCTAATGAATAATTTATTGAAACAGAAGGTATCTCATATGTTTCTATTGGAACTCCTCTTCTCTCCGTGTAAAAATTGTCCCATGCAAAAGTGTGCTTATACTTTAAAAAAGTTGTGTTTAAATCATAAGGTATGTTTTGATCATAGTTGAAAATATTCGGATTTGGGCTATATATTTGATGATAATTATTCATAAGATCATCTTGTAGCGTTGATGCTGCAAATATTTCTAAAATAAAATCATAAAATGTAAAATTTCCACTTGGAACATTTACATAATTACGTTCTATATTCTCGGTTGTAAAACTTGTTTTGTCCAAAAAACTACCTTCCGATATGGGATTGTCGAGCATTTTGTACTTGTATACACCGGAATCATTCATATATAAATAAAATATTTCGAAAGGTGATTGAGGACTCCATTCAGAGGTTGCAATTTCAAATTTTGTTCTCTCCGAATTTAGGTGTCCATAATAGGCTGAAGTCCTGGATGTGTTGTAGGTCTTACCATTAATGTATCTTCCTCCATTCGAAATTATATAATCATTCGAAAGAAAATTACTTGTAGGAATCTCAGATATATAGTCATCCTGTAAGTATTTGGGCGTTGCTAAGTTCAAAATTCCTGGATTAACCCGAGTAAGGTTTTGGTGTGTTGATATATATGCCGTATTGCTATAAGGGTTCTCCTCTAAATAAAAAGAAAGCATAAATTCCTGGTTATCCTCAAACTCTTCCTTAGTATTAAAAATAATTTGTCTGTCGTCCCTTAATATCTCCTTTGACTGTATTAGTGTACCATCCATTCTAGAAACGAATGCCACAGCAATTTTCATCCCATTATCAATTCTATTTTCCGGTATATTAATTGTAACTAATCGGCGGAATATTTGAATAGGTAACTCTAAAATCGACTCATTATCTAAGGAATCCTTAGCCGAAATTTTAATAAGTTTATCCCCTGTATCAAAATTTTCTGGATTAAAGTTCCATTCATAATCATTGCCATTTTCAAACGATAGTTGTTGTTCGTTATCAATGGAAAATGTAACATTTTTTATTGATGAATAATTATCTGTAATTTCAGGTTTAATAATTATGGTTTCATCAATTATTGAATTTACAATGAGGGATTCTATATTGATTTCTGGGCCTGCATTATCAATCAAAAATAGAACCTCAAAAGTCGCTATATTTTCAGCAAGGTCTACTGCCTCTATTTTGAGTATGTTTTCACCATCGGCTAATTCCAGTGTATTAAGATTCGTTTCAAAAACTTCATCGAAAATTTCTGAATACAGAATTTCATTTATATGAACATTGACTTTTAAAAGACCTTCATTATCACTTACATTAAATGTAATAATATTATCACTACCATTGATTAAAGAAGTGTTTTCCAGAGAAACATCTGAAATTAAAGGTAGTTCATTGTCTATATAAATTACTTGTTCTTCTGATGTTTCATTTCCATTGATGTCCGTAACAGTAATTCTAAGTATGTAATCTTTAAACTTAGAAGTTTGTGATATTTTAGAGTTATATCCTGAAACATCCACAATTATATTATATGGTGCAGTACTGTCTTCACCAACTTTTTCATCATTAATAAAGGCTTCTATTTTTGCGATACCACCATTATCCCTTGCATCAATTTTTATTTCAATTTGATTACTAACAACAATTGGTTCATTGGATGTCGAAGTTTTTGGGAATCCAACTATTGAAAACTCAACTTCCGGTGAAATGGTATCCATTTCTGATTCCTCAGTGTCTTGGGACTCGCTGGAACAAGAAATAATTACAAACGGAATTAGGGCAAAATAAAGATATTTCAGCATAGTTGGTGTAGGTTGTTTTAAACAAAGCTATAAATTTTAAAATTTATAGCTTTTATTTTTCGTTGAAGTGTTAATTTATAAACAAAAAAACACCCAATGTGGGTGTTTTACTCTTTATTGAATTATTGTTAAACTCGAGGCAAATCTCCATCCCCTTTTAAAGGTAAAGCAGATTCTCCCATAAGATACTTATCTACATGATATGCAGCTTGTCTTCCTTCTGAGATAGCCCAAACAATTAATGATTGACCTCTTCTTTGGTCTCCAGCAACAAATACACTAGGAATATTGGTTTGGTAATTGGCATCTGAAGCTTTTATGTTAGTTCTTGTATCCATTTCTAAACCAAGTTGTTGTGCTACTGTTTCTTCCGAACCGGTAAAACCTAAGGCTAATAATGCTAAATCACATTTCCATTCTTTCTCAGTCCCTTTTACCTCTTTTAATTGTGGACGCTGCCCTGGGGTTTTAATCCATTCTACTTCTGAGGTAATTAATCCTTTTAAATTTCCAGAAGCATCGCCAATAAATTTTTTAGTTGAAATACTAAAAAACCGTTCAGCTCCTTCTTTATGTGAAGAACTTGTTCGCAATCTCATTGGCCAAAATGGCCAAGGTTGACCTTCAGGTCTATCAACAGTACCCATAGGCATTATTTCGAAATTTGAAACTGATTTTGCTCCATGTCTAAAAGAAGTACCAATACAATCTGAGCCAGTATCTCCGCCACCTATAACAATTACATCTTTATCGGTTGCTTTTATTTCTTCACCTAAATCCTTTATACCATCAACACGTCTATTATTTTGACCTAAAAAATCCATGGCTTGAACCACACCTTTTAAGTCAGAACCTTCAATGGGTAGATTTCTTCTTATAGTCGCCCCTCCTGTTAAAACAATAGCATCAAAGTCGGCTTTTAAAGCATCTGCCTTAATATCTACTCCGATATGAACTCCGCAAGAAAAGATAATTCCTTCTTCTTTAAGTACATCTAATCGTCTATCAATTACACTTTTTTCCATTTTAAAGTCTGGAATACCATAGCGCATTAATCCACCTGGTTTTTCATCACGTTCAAAAACGGTTATAGTATGTCCTGCCCTATTTAATTGTTGGGCAGCTGCTAGTCCGGCAGGTCCAGATCCTACAACGGCAATTCTCTTACCAGTTTTAATTATTGGTGGCTCTGCAGTTATCCAACCATTTTTAAAAGCTGTTTCAACAATATTTTTTTCAATATTCTCAATACTTACCGGATCTTCGTTTATGCCTAGTACACAGGCCTCTTCGCAAGGTGCAGGGCATAGTCTTCCTGTAAATTCTGGAAAATTATTTGTAGAATGTAATATTTCACTTGCTTTTTCCCATTTACCACGATAAACTGCGTCATTAAAATCAGGAATTAAATTACCTAATGGACATCCACTATGGCAAAATGGAATTCCACAATCCATACAACGGGCGCCTTGGTCCTTTAGTTCTTTTTCAGGTATCGGTACGGTAAATTCTTTATAATTTTTTAATCGTTCTTCAACTGGTTGGTAATTTTCAATTTTTCTATCGAATTCCAAAAATCCTGTTATCTTTCCCATATTCCGATTTTAAATAGTTTGTAAATTTTCTTCCTCTAATCTGATCAAAGCCTGCCTGTATTCTTCAGGTAAGACTTTAATGAATTTTGGCAAATAAGATTCCCAATTCTCTAAAATTCGTTGTGCCAAGGGACTTGAGGTTGAGCTATAGTGACTTTCGATTAAATCTTTTAATTGCTTTATATCATTATCCTCGGTAACTTCTAATAGGTTTAAACCTTCAAGGCTGCAACGTTTTTTGAAAGTGTTATTGTTGTCAAGAACAAAGGCGATACCACCACTCATTCCTGCTCCAAAATTTCTTCCAACTTCACCTAAGATAACAGCAACACCGCCGGTCATATACTCACAGCCATGATCGCCAATTCCTTCCACGACAGCTTTTGCACCTGAATTACGCACGCAGAATCGTTCACCAGCTTTTCCATTTATATAAGCTCTACCCGCTGTAGCGCCATAAAGGGTTACATTACCTGTAATAACATTTTCCTCAGGAATAATAGTCGATTTTTCTGGAACTTTAATGACAAGTTTTGCTCCTGATAGACCTTTTCCTAAATAATCATTTGTATTTCCGTTCACGACCATTGTAAGTCCTCTTGTAGCGAAAGCACCAAAACTCTGACCTGCTGATCCAGTGAAATTAAGTCTTAACGTATTTATAGGTAAGCCTTCTGCACCATAGGTTTTTGAAATTTCATTACTTATTATTGCGCCAACAGCACGATCAGTGTTACAAATTGGGTAATCTAACGTTAGTTTTTCTTTTCTAAATAGCGAAGGATTAGCTTTCGCGATGATATCAAACTCAATAGATTTATAAATATCATGCTTTTGGTTTTCTGTATTATAAAATTTTGTTCCTTTTGGCACATCAACTTGATGCAGGATAGGTGTTAGGTCAATACCGGCAGACTTGTAATGGTCAATAGCTTTTTTACGATCTAATTTTTGAACTTGACCTACCATTTCATTAATAGTTCTAAATCCTAATTGAGCCATTATCTCACGTAATTCTTGAGCTACAAAATACATGTAGTTGACAACGTGCTCTGGCTTTCCTTTAAATTTCTTTCTTAGTTCTGGATTCTGAGTTGCAATACCTACTGGGCAAGTGTTGAGATGACAGACTCGCATCATTATACAGCCTGAAGCTACTAATGGTGCCGTTGCAAAACCAAACTCTTCAGCACCTAAAAGGCAAGCTATGGCAACATCTCTTCCTGTTTTTAATTGGCCGTCACATTCTAATACTATTCTATTTCTTAAATCATTAAGTACCAAGGTTTGTTGTGCTTCTGCAATACCAAGTTCCCAAGGTAGACCAGCATGTTTTAATGAGGTTAAAGGTGAAGCACCTGTACCTCCATCAAAACCAGAAACTAAGATAACATCAGCTTTTGCTTTTGCTACACCTGCAGCTACTGTACCAACACCAACTTCTGAGACTAATTTTACATTTATTCTCGCTTTTCTATTTGCTGATTTTAAATCGTAAATAAGTTGAGATAAATCTTCAATAGAATAAATATCGTGATGTGGCGGTGGGGAAATCAATCCAACATAAGGAGTGGAATTACGGGTCTTAGCAATTTCAGGGTTTACTTTTGGTCCAGGTAATTGGCCACCTTCTCCTGGTTTTGCTCCCTGGGCCATTTTTATTTGTATTTCTTTTGCATTGGTCAAATAATTTGAGGTTACACCAAATCTACCAGAGGCAACTTGTTTAATGGCGCTATTTCTCCAATCTCCAGTTGAGTTTTTATAGAATCGATTTTCATCTTCTCCACCTTCGCCAGAATTACTTTTTCCCCCAATTCTATTCATGGCTATAGCCAAGTTTTCATGTGCTTCTTTGCTAATAGATCCATAAGACATTGCGCCGGTTTTAAACCTTTTTACAATTTCTGTCCATGGTTCAACTTCTTCTAATGGTATTGGGTCGTAGTTAGAGAATTCAAATAGGCCTCTTATGGTCATTAAATTATGAGACTGCTCATTAACTAATTTTGAGTACTCCTTATATGTACCAGGTTCGTTATTTCGAACCGCTTTTTGAAGTTTTGCAATTGATACAGGATTGAACATATGTTTTTCTCCATCCCTTCTCCATCTATATTCACCACCAATTTCTAAATCTAAATTACCCGCTATTTCTTTTTTGCTAAATGTCTTATGATGACGAAGTGCAATTTCCTTTTCTATTTGATATAGTCCTATACCTTGTATACGTGTAGGCGTATTTGGGAAGTATTTTTCTACAACTTTGGTATTTATTCCAATACATTCAAAAAGCTGAGATCCACGGTAAGAGTTAAGTGTAGAAATACCAATCTTATTCATCACTTTTAAAATACCCTTGCCAACTGCCTTATTATAGTTTTTAATAGCCTCATCAAAGGTAATATCTGTAATATCGTGTTCTTCAATCTGTTCAGCAATTATTTCATTTACCAAATATGGATTTATTGCACTTGCTCCAAATCCAAATAGAAGAGCAAAATGATGTACCTCTCTTGGTTCTGCAGATTCAATAATTACACTTAATTTTGAACGTTTCCCAAGTTTTTGTAAACCACTATTTACAAAAGAGCATGCAAGAAGTGCAGGTATTGGCGCCATTTCTTCATTAATACTTCTATCTGATAATATGATAATATTAGCACCTTCATCAACAGCTTTCGATGCTTGGTCTAAAACAGATTGCAATGCATCTTCTAATCCATTATGGCCTTGCTTGATGGAGTATAAAATTGCAATAGAAACTACCTTATAATCTGGACTTACATCATAATTTTTAATTTTATCTAAATCTTCCTTTGAGATGACCGGATTTTGGATTTTCAATTTTCTACAATGTAATTCTGAAAATTCAAAAATATTATGATCACTACCTAGTGTTAAACTAATGTCAGTTATCAATTCTTCACGAATACCATCTAATGGTGGGTTGGTTACTTGTGCAAACAGTTGCTTAAAGTAATTATAAATTAATTGGGGTCTTTGTGATAATACAGCAATAGGCGTATCTGACCCCATAGATCCAATTGGTTCTTTTCCGGCTTTTGCCATTGGAAGTACAATGGTGTTTATATCCTCAAGTGTATATCCAAAAACAGATTTTCTTTTTTCTAATGTCTCCTCGCCAAGAAATAACGGGCAGTCATTATATGGTATATCCTTTAAATGAACCAGATTATCTTTTAACCATTTACTGTAAGGGTACTGTTTCGCAATTTTCTCCTTTATTTCTTCATCGTTAATAATTCTACCTTCTTCCATATTAACCAAGAACATTTTTCCTGGTTGTAATCTTCCGTGAAATTCTACATTCTCAGGGGTAATATCAACCACGCCTGTTTCTGAAGACATAACTACGTAATCATCTTTTGTAACTGTATATCTTGAAGGTCTAAGTCCGTTTCTATCCAAAACAGCTCCAATAAAGTTTCCGTCTGTGAAAGGTATAGATGCTGGCCCGTCCCATGGTTCCATCATGCATGAATGATATTCGTAGAAAGCTCTTTTAGCTTCTGACATTTCTGCATTTTTTTCCCAAGCTTCAGGAACCAAAATCATCATGACTTCAGGTAAAGATCTACCTGTCATTAATAATAACTCTACCACCATATCCATTGTTGCAGAATCTGATTTTCCAGGTAGTATAATTGGTAATATGTTTTTTATTTCATCACCGAACATATCGTTCTCTAACAATTCTTCTCTAGAGAACATACGCGAAACATTTCCTCTCAATGTATTTATTTCCCCATTATGACACATGTATCTAAAAGGTTGGGCCAAGTCCCAAGTAGGGAATGTATTTGTAGAGAATCGTTGGTGTACCAATGCCAATCTTGTAACAACTCTAGAATCCATTAAATCTGAATAATAAAGGCTTATGTCTAAAGGCATTAGTAAGCCTTTGAAGATGATTATTTTTGTAGATAAGCTAGGTACATAGAAAAATTTGCTTTCAGATAGTTTTGATTTTATTATCGTGTGCTCAGTAACCTTTCTTGCGATAAAGAGTTTTAGATTGAATTCAAAATAATCTTGCTCAGAATTTTCTTTGGCAACGAATATTTGTTTTACAAAAGGTTCGGTTTCTGCAGCAATTCTACCTGGAACCGAGCGGTTTACGGGAACATCTCTCCAACCCAATAATTTTAACCCTTGTTTTTTTATGTTTTCTTCAAATACCGAGATACAAAAATCACGCTGATTGGATTTTCTAGGAAAGAAAATATTACCCACGGCATAATCGCCGACTTTAGGCAATTCAAAACTGCAAACAGCTTGAAAGAAATCATGAGGAATATCTATTAAAATACCTGCTCCATCCCCAGTTTTACCGTCGGCACTTACAGCACCTCTATGTTCTAAGCGTTCAAGTATTTCTAACGCCTTATGAATAATGTCGTTAGATTTTTTTCCTTTAAGACTGCAAATAAACCCAGCCCCACAGTTATCATGTTCAAATTCCGGTAGATATAATCCTTGCTTCTTCAGTGTCATCTTTTGTGGTATTTCTTCAAAAATATCAATTTTATTGAATTATATTCAATGATTTGTAGTAATTCAAATAAAAAACTCAACGATTTAAATAAAATGCTAAAAAATCACTAATTCCGAATTTTTGAATGGTTCAATTTATCAGATTGATAAATTTAGGTTAAAATGTTTTAAATTTAGGAGTAAAATAGGGGGTGCCGGTGATTCATTTGAAGATTGTAACAATTTCACCCTTACTTATGAAGTGTTTAACAAAAAAATAGCGTCTATTAATTAATATCACCCCTATAATGGATAGGGGTGATTGGTAAAATTATGGTAATTAATTCAATATGCTTCTAGAAATAACAATTTTTTGAATCTCTGAAGTACCTTCATAAATCTGAGTTATTTTGGCATCACGCATTAGTCTTTCAACATGGTAATCTTTAACGAATCCATTTCCGCCATGTATTTGAACAGCTTCAACTGTGGTTTCCATTGCTACTTTAGAGGCGTATAATTTTGCCATTGCGCCGGATAGGTCATAATCTTTCCCATTATCTTTATCCATAGCTGCTTGATATACCAACAATCGTGCGGCTTGTATTTCGGTGTGCATATCGGCTAATTTAAAGGCAATAGCTTGGTGATTGCTGATTTGAGTGCCGAAAGCTTTTCTTTCCTGTGAATATTTCAAAGCTAATTCATATGCGCCTGCTGCTATTCCCAAAGCTTGTGCGGCAATACCTATTCGGCCTCCAGCTAAAGTTTTCATGGCAAATTTGAATCCGAATCCGTCTTCACCAATTCTATTTTCTTTAGGCACTTTAACATCGTTGAACATCAAAGAGTGGGTATCACTACCGCGAATTCCTAATTTATTTTCTTTCGGGCCAATTTCAAAACCTTCAGCACCTCGTTCTACAATAAGTGCGTTTATGCCTCGGTGTTTTTTTTCTTTATCGGTTTGCGCTATAACTATGTAAACACTTGCGGAACTTCCATTGGTTATCCAGTTTTTAGTTCCATTCAAAATATAATGGTCACCTTTATCAATCGCAGTTGTTTTTTGAGATGTTGCGTCGCTGCCGGCTTCAGGTTCAGAAAGGCAAAAAGCGCCAATTATTTCACCAGTAGATAATTTTGTCAAGTATTTTTCTTTCTGTTCTTCGTTGCCATATTGTTCCATTCCCCAACAAACCAATGAATTATTCACTGAAACGACTACCGAGGTAGATGCGTCTATTTTAGAAAGCTCTTCCATTGCCAAAACATATGATAGAGTATCTAATCCACTGCCACCATATTTTGGGTCGACCATCATGCCTAAAAAGCCTAATTCGCCAAGCTTTTCAACTTGTTCTTTTGGAAAACGCTGTGCGTCATCACGTTCTATTACCTCTGGTAATAGTTCTGTTTGTGCGAAATCACGTGCTGCTTGTTGAATAAGTTTTTGTTCTTCAGTTAATGAAAAATCCATGTACTTTGTGTAAAAGGTTATGGTAACAAATATAGAGATATACTAGTGAAATTATAAACTTTAAAATTCACTTTTGTTATATTTCGAACGAAAGTTTAATTGTTGTTGTGACAGTAAATGAATATTTAAGGTTTGGCTAAACGTTAAAATAGGGTCAATAAAATCCTGTTAAATATATAATTGGGTGATTTAAGTATTTGGATGTCAGATAACTTCGGTATTATTGTCAAATCATTAGGAATTCACATACAATTTTAAATATCTTTAGATGATTTAATTTTTTGGAAATTGAACCTATATTTGACACTTTAGTAGTTATTAAATAAACCAACGAACATGGAAACCATTATTATTATTGTTTTTTTGGCAGGATATCTCGCCATTACCCTAGAACACAACCTTAAAATAGATAAGCTTATTCCTGCTTTGGCCATGATGGCCATTCTTTGGGCTTTAATTGCATTAGATATTGATGGTTTTAATAGTTGGTTCGATACTGCCAAACAAGGCCTAGTGGAAGGTTTTGACAAGTTGAACCATGAGGGTAGAATGCATTTGATGGAAGAATCGCTTTTACATCATTTAGGTAAGACGGCCGAAATATTATTTTTCTTATTAGGTGCTATGACTATTGTGGAAATCATTGATTATTTCGATGGTTTTGCCACTATAAAGGGTTTTATTAAAACTAAGCAAAAAGGAAAATTATTGTGGTTATTTTCAATATTGGCTTTCGTGCTTTCGGCAATAATTGATAACCTTACGGCAACTATTGTGTTGATAACCATTCTTCAAAAGGTTATAAAGGATAGAGAAACAAAACTTTGGTTCGCAGGTATAATAGTAATTACAGCAAATGCCGGTGGAGCTTGGTCGCCAATTGGGGATGTTACAACAACAATGTTGTGGATTGCAAATAGGGTGAGTGCTGGTCAGTTGGTACTCCATGTACTTCTACCTTCATTGGTTTGTATGATTGTTCCTGTTATGATTGCAAGTAGGTTCAAAGTTTTTAAAGGTTTAGTGGATGGGGAATTAGATGATGAAAAATCAAAATCTAAATATAGCGGTGTTATGCTATATTTAGGGCTTGGAGCTATATTATTCGTTCCAATTTTCAAAACCATAACGCATTTACCTCCTTATGTAGGAATGATGTTGTCATTAGCAGTTGTAGCTACTTTTGCTGAAATTTATAGTAATAAGAAGTTTAGTATTTCTTCGATAGATCAGGAAGGGCAAGATAGCGAAGGGTATCATAGTCCTGTTCATCACTCTTTATCTAAAATTGAATTACCAAGTATTTTGTTCTTCTTAGGTATTTTATTGGCAGTTGCCGCTATGGAGTCTTTAGGTATTCTGTTTAACGCTGCAGGAGCCCTTAATGAAGCTATACCTAATACCGATATTGTTGTATTGCTATTTGGTTTAGGGTCTGCGGTTATAGACAATGTTCCATTGGTAGCAGCTAGTATGGGTATGTTCAGTGAGCCTTTAGATAGTCCGCTATGGCATTTTATCGCTTATTCTGCTGGTACAGGTGGTAGTATGCTAATTATAGGTTCTGCTGCGGGAGTTGTTGCAATGGGTATGGAAAAAATAGATTTTTTCTGGTATCTTAAGAAGATTGCATGGCTGGCATTTGCAGGTTTTATTAGTGGTGCCGTTGTTTTTATTTTGTTGAGAGATTTTGTGCTTAACGTATAATTTAATTTACTATTCATCGTTATAAAGGCAAATTCAATACTTAAAGAACATTATGTTATTATACCAGGATTTGGCTCAAAATGCGAGCGATGAAATATTGTCAGAAGAGAAAACCCTTTCAGTTATAGACTTAATCTTTAATGGAGGTACAGGTAGTGTAATTATAATTTCGGTGCTCTTCATAATGTTGGGTGTTGCATTGTATATATACTTTGAACGTCTTTTGGCAGTTAATGCAGCATCTAAAATAGATAAGAATTTCATGAACCAAATACGGGATCATGTAACATCAGGTAAATTAGAGGCGGCAAAATTACTTTGCGCCCAGACAGATTCTCCTGTTGCTAGATTGACCGAAAAAGGTATTTCGCGTATAGGAAAGCCACTTGATGATATCAACACGGCTATCGAAAATGCAGGAACTCTTGAGGTATATAAGCTTGAGAAGAACGTAAGTATTTTAGCGACCGTAGCTGGTGCGGCGCCTATGATCGGGTTCTTAGGAACTGTAATCGGTATGATTCTTGCCTTTCATGAAATGGCAAGTAGTGGTGGCCAAGCAGAAATGGGTTCATTGGCATCAGGTATTTACACTGCAATGACAACAACAGTGGCCGGACTTATAGTAGGTATCATTGCGTATGTAGGTTATAATCATTTAGTGAATCGTACCGATAAGGTTATTCATAAGATGGAGGCTAATGCAGTTGATTTTCTAGATTTATTAAACGAACCTCTTTAATTTTAGATTATGAAATTAAAAGGAAGAAATAAAGTCAGTCCTGACTTTAGCATGTCTTCAATGACAGATATTGTATTCTTGTTATTAGTATTTTTCATGCTAACGGCTAACTCGCCCAATGCATTAGATTTATTGTTGCCAAAGGCAAAAGGTAAGTCTACGAATACTCAAAATGTATCGGTAAGTATCGATAAGAATCTTCAATACTTTGTTAACGATCAAAGAATTAATGGGGAGTATATTGAGATTGAATTAAAGAAAGCTTTAGCAGGTCAAGATAATCCTACCATTATTCTAAGAGCAGAAGAGAGTGTAGCGATTAAAGAAGCTGTTAATGTTATGGATATCGCTAATAAAAATAATTATAAAGTTATTTTGGCAGTACGCCCCAATTAAATGGCATTTTTAGATACTAAACATAAGAAAAATTCTTTGACACTTACAACACTGTTGCTAAGTGCTCTTTTGTTGGTCTTGTTTTATATCGGTCTTACGTACATGGACCCTCCTGAAGAAAATGGCATTTCTATTAATTTTGGCACTACTGATTTTGGAAGTGGTCAGGTACAACCAAAAGAAAAAATTCAATCAGAGGCTTTGGATACGCCACCGGTAGAACCAACAAAACAAGAAGTTGCCGAGGCTATTGAAGAACCTGAAGAGATTGAGGAAGCTGCGGAGGAAAAAGAGGCACCAGCTGAAAAACTTTTGACAAAGGAAAGCGAAGAGGCTATAAAAATTAAGCAGGCAAAAGAGGTAAAACGAAAAGCAGATGAAGCTGCTGCTGATGCTAAAAAAAAGGCTGAAGAAGCGGAAAATAAGAAAAAGGTAGAAGCAGCTAAAATCGCTCAACAAAAGAAAGATGCCGAGGATAAGGCAAGACAAGAGCAAGAAGCGAAAAAGAAACGTTTAGACGAAATGATGGGCGGTCTTAATAAATCAGATGGAACGGCTACAGGTAGTGAAGGTGATGATAATAAAGTTGGTGATAAAGGTCAACTAGATGGAGACCCATATGCAACAAGCTATTATGGTAGTCCAGGATCTGGAAGCGGCACAGGAGGCTACGGGTTAAACGGAAGATCTTTGGTCAATAAAGGAAAAGTACAGCAAGAATGTAATGAATCTGGTATTGTAGTAGTTAAAATTGTGGTAGATCGAAATGGGAGAGTAACCAGTGCAACTCCTGGTGTAAGAGGTACTACCAATAATAATCCATGTTTATTGGAGCCTGCAAAGAAAACTGCATTTATGCATAAATGGAATTTAGATAGTAATGCGCCAAGTCAACAAGTTGGTTTTGTCGTTGTAAACTTCAAACTAGGAGAGTGACCTATAAGCAAACGCTAGATTGGATGTTTTTACAACTTCCAATGTATCAAAATAAAGGAAAAGTCGCCTTTAATTCAAAAATGGATGGCATCAATTCGTTAGCCGCCCATTTAAATAATCCACACAAAAAAATAAAGACTATTCATGTGGCAGGAACCAATGGAAAAGGTTCTAGCAGTCATATGTTAGCTTCTATTTTGCAAGAGGCCGGCTATAAGGTTGGTTTGTATACTTCACCGCATTTAAAAGATTTTAGGGAGCGTATTCGGGTTAATGGAAAAAAAGTAGAAAAAAAGTGGGTCGTCGATTTTATTGATGAAAATAAATCCTTCTTCGAAGGAAATAAATTATCCTTTTTTGAAATGACGGTAGGTATGGCTTTTTCATATTTTGCAAATGAAAATGTTGATATAGCGGTCATAGAGGTAGGTTTAGGGGGTAGATTAGATTCTACTAATATAATTACACCAGAAGTAAGTCTAATTACGAATATAGGGTTGGATCATACCGATATGTTAGGGGATACCCTCGCGAAGATAGCTTATGAAAAGGCAGGTATAATTAAAAGGAATATACCTGTAGTGATTAGTGAATTTAATGAGGAAACAGCTCCTGTTTTTAAGGAGACCGCTAGCGCGTTGAATGCTAAAATTGTTTTTGCTCAAGAGAAAACATTTTCTACATATAAAATAGGATTGCTTGGATCTTATCAGCAAAAAAACATCAAAGGGGTTTTGGCTGCCTTAAGGGAGCTTGTAAGTTTTAAAATTGAAGAGAAACATATTGTTAAAGGATTAAAAAAAGTGGTTGAAAACACTCATTTAATGGGTCGTTGGCAGCAAATTGGAACTAAACCAACTATAATTTGTGATACGGCACATAATAAAGAAGGTTTGGCAATAGTATTGGATCAATTACAAGAGCAAGAATATGAAAAGCTTCATGTAGTAATAGGTTTTGTAAAAGATAAAGATATCAGTGCAATTTTGCCCTTATTTCCATCAAATGCTACCTATTATTTTTGCAAGCCTAAAATTTCTAGAGGTCTTGATGAAAAAATATTATTAGACCGTTGTGTTCAGTTTAATCTGAATGGTAAAACATATAAGTCTGTTAATAAGGCTTTTAAAGCAGCGAAAAAACAAGCTTCTAAAAACGATTTCATTTATGTTGGTGGAAGTAATTTTGTGGTGGCAGAAGTTCTTTAATTTTTTATTGATTTTTCTTTTGCAGATTGTAAAACTATTATATATTTGCACTCCTTTTGGGGCTCTTAGCTCAGTTGGTTCAGAGCACCTGCCTTACAAGCAGGGGGTCACTGGTTCGAATCCAGTAGGGCCCACGTAGTAAAGACAAGGCTTCGCAGAAATGCGGGGCCTTTCTTTTTTGGCAGGGGTGAAACAAGGGTGAAACAAATATTTTTTGCATATATCTTCTTATCTTCATAAACGGCTCTCATGCGGTTATGAAATCTTCTACTAAAAATACGATTATTTCGCTTTTCCGGCGCATCGACAAAGCGGTTTTCGATATGCATCGAAAAGGCAGGGCATGGAAAACGAAGAAAGTTCCGCACTGGATCGTACTGGTCTTAGGGTTGGTATTATATCTATTGGTACTTTGGTTGTTGTGGCCGTTCCTGTCCGCTCAGGGAATACCCTACCTCAATTATTTTGGTTTTTTCTTGTTACTGGTTTTTACCATAGTGTTTTTGGTATTGTCTAAAATCTACGTTTCGCAGCTCCTGAACTATAAAAGCCCCTATTCAGTTCGAAAGGAAAGAACAGGCGCGAGGGAGGATGATAGGAGATATAGGGCACCTTTACGATTCGATCAGCTGGTCCATAAGATCGATTATGACAACTCGGACCTTTTTCAGGACTACTTAAAAACGAACCGGGAGGACTTCTCAAAACTCCTGTCGGGAAACCAAGTCTCCGAAAAATTGATCTGGCTTACTTTGACCGATAGGAAACTTCCCAACTTCAGGCTTTTATTCGAGTTTCTGAACCATATCTCCGAAGAGAACCTGGAAGGGTACTACGGGGAGAACCTTTTAAGGCTCTGTAACTACATCAAAACAACGTTCAGGTCAAAGAATAGCGAATGGACGGTAAAACAGCTTCAAAAGTCCCATTCGAGCTGGAAGAACTGTAACCCGAAAAGACGTATGGACCTAAAAATCGATATCGAGAACCAGCTTCTGTCCACGGGTAAAGAATAAAATGTAAATGAAACTAAAGGAAAGGGGAGGAGGGCTTTCCTTTACTTGATTTCATTAATGATTACCTTCAAATTGCTTTCAAATAGTTCCATGTACAAATCATGGAAAACAAGTGAAAACTTAAAGTGAAAGCATTATGAACAAACAGAACTCCTCCCTTGTACGATTACTCCTTGAAAAGATCGACCATCTCGATGAAGCCGCCCTGGTCAAGAAAAGGGTATTTAATGTCACCAACTTACAGATGTATAACGGTTGGAGCCTTTCCAAGATCTATAAGCTCACATCGGCGAGGTTGATCCCCTTTTCAAAGCCGACCAATGGTTCCCTGTTCTTTGAACGGGAGAAAATAGAGGAATGGCTGCTTCAAAATCCTTCCTATGGCGAAGCGGAACTCGAAGAAAAAGTGAATGCCCATTTGAAAAGACACCATCAGGGTAACCCATAAGAAAGCACTATGAAAGCCAGCGATAGAAATTTTCAGGGTATATGGATTCCCAAACGGATCTATTTGAATACAGAGGTCAATTGGTATGCCAAGATCCTATTTCTGGAGATCCACAGTTTTACGGAAGACGGAAAAGAATGCTACATGTCCAACAAGTACATATCCTCATTTCTGAAAATCTCCGAACGACAGGTCTCCAGATACATTAGCGAACTAAAGACAGTCGGCTGGATAGCCGAGGTCTCTTTTGACGGAAGAAGGCGGTTCCTTAAAAGCACATTGGAGTTCAGCTTTCGAACGTGCAAAGGAGATATGACAAAAGTGTCCAGGCAGCATGGACAGTTCTATCGTGTCAGCAACGTCAAAAATGACCATCATATAAAACAAGTAACAAAACAAGACATAAAATCAATTACTTTTTTAAAAGAAAATATTGAAAATAGAAGTCCAATATTAGAATAGGATACATGAAAAAGGAAATATCAGGGCTATTGAAAGAAGAAAAAGAAATAAAGGGGCCGCTTTGCGAGCCCGATGTTTTCAAAAAAGTTTTTTTCAAAATGGCCCAAGAATTTTATGCCAATACTAATCTGGACTTTGAGGTGGATGGTTCAAACAAAAGTTTCTTGCAACACTTCTGCAAATATTGGAACCGGGACATGGCCTTTGAAGTTTTGGAAAACATCTCCTTGAGAAAAGGGCTATTGGTATTCGGTTCTTATGGAACCGGAAAGACAACCAGTTTCAGGATTATCCAAAATTTGGCCAAGCAGTATCAAGTCAAGGAACTTTGGTTTCCTTCCATTTCGACACAGGAGGTAGTCGACAGGTTTAATATGGAAAAAAATAAGGAAGATGTTATACGGTATTTCTCTAAAGGTACCTTCCTGTTCGATGACCTTGGCTCAGAAACAGCGGGAAACAATATCTACCAATATGGCAAGGAAGACGTGTTCGTAAGGATACTGTTGAACCGCTATCGAAATTTTGAGAAACTGGGGACAAAAACACATATCACCACGAATCTTGGCCTAAAGCAGATAGAGGAACGCTACGGTAAACAGTTAGCAGACCGCTTTATTGAAATGTTCAATCTGCTAAAATTGGATGGGCCAAGTAGAAGAAAATAATAGGAAAAGGGAATATCGAATTAGCCTTGAATTTCAGCCTTTTCCTATAAAACGGAACAAGGTATTCCTGCACGAAGTAAAACGAAGAAAAGGAGTAGCAAGAGGGTAACACGCTAAAGCGATGTTACTTTGGTTAGATTGTTGATTATCAATGTATTGAAAATAGTTTTGTTTCGAGTCATCGGCTAAATTTGCGTCAAACGGACTTGCAGCCCCTAATAACGTTGAGATAATTTACAGTAACCGGTTTCTGTAAAACGAAGGCTATCTTCATTAAAGTGTTGAAATTCAATAGGTTGAAGATTATTTTGAATTATTGAGGATTTTCCATTGTGGCAAATTCTATTGAAAAATCTTCCAACTGCCTTTAAACGTTATAAAAAATTACTGTAATGGAAACAA
This sequence comes from Maribacter orientalis, assembly GCF_900109345.1. GTDB lineage: Bacteria > Bacteroidota > Bacteroidia > Flavobacteriales > Flavobacteriaceae > Maribacter > Maribacter orientalis. The sequence continues at coordinate 86,959 of NZ_FNZN01000010.1, read as the reverse complement.
AAACCAAACGAAATAATACTTTTTCGGCCATAAGCATCAATCGGATAACGGCCGAACGATTTCGGGCATACTCCAAGACTGTTTCCAGATCACATTCGGAAACCATTGATACGATGATCGATTTCTTTGAAAAAGCGCGGATATCACCAAAGAGCCAGGTGATGATCAGCTTTATCCGGTTTCAAAACTACATGATGGGGCGGTTCGATTACTTGGAAGAACTATTACGGACCATGGAACGGGAACAGCTAAGACCCACCCATGATATGCTCAAAAGCCTGTTCGAAGGAACGGCATTAAAGAAAAAGGAGCAACCCTTGCTTGTGGACAAAAAGAACCTAAGGATGACCAAAGAGGAATGGGATAGGGAGGACGGAAAAGTTTCGTTCGAGAAATACCATGATGTTATAAAGGCCAGGAGCAAGGACAGACGTATTTTTTCGAAGGTTCTGGACAGTATCGCCAAAGTAGAACCCACCTTTGGCAAACCCTATTTTAAAGTGGAAATGGATGAAACGGAATTGGAGCGTATTCGGCGTGAGCTAAACTGGAAATAGCGAAACAGAATTAGTTCCGAATAAGCAGAATGCGCCCTATTTCGATTTTACTTAACGCTTATCTACCGGAATGCTATAAAATCGAAACAGAATCCATGCGCAAAGTTTTGGGGTAAGTATTTGGGACGAGTTTAAATTTCATTTGACTAACTTCAATTCTTAGAAACACAAGATAACCTCTTTACTAGTTTAAAAATTTTTTAAAGTAAATCATAATTGATACCGAGTACCAACGTTAAAAAGGGTTCAAATATCAGAAGTAAAATAGTTTTATATTTTTCGCCATTTTCCTATTTTAAAATCCGAGAGGGATTCTGCCTTTTTATTAGAAACCTAAACTAGTACGAAATCTAAGAAGATTTCATTTTTAAAGTTTATTGAATGGCTACCATTTATTTTGACTCTATTTAAATGACTTACAATCTAAAAACAAACTATTATACTTAAAATTACTTTTCTACTGACCTATTTTTAGGGGTATACTAAAAAATCAAAGCGCAATTTTCATAGGGTTTTGAACAATCTCTTTTAATTTTTCTGTTTTTAATGGTTTAGATACGAAATCCTTTACGAACTGTGGGAAAGTTTTTGCCAGCCTTTTATCTTCGTCATAAATGGAAGAAGTTACCATCACTACATCAATATTGGTAGGAAACTCTTCAAGCACCATGAATTCTAGAAACTCAAAACCGGTCATTTCCGGCATATTAATATCTAAGAGAATTAGAATAGGTTCCGAATTTGTTTCCTGAAAACGTAAATGGTCCAAAGCCTTTTCTGGATTTGTAAATGAGATTATTTTATCCTCCAATTCCAATTTCCTAAGAAGGACCTGATGCATTAGGTTCACCAATTGAACATCATCAATTAGATAGATTTTTGAGTACATGATTTGTTATTTTGTAGGTTGCTAGTGAAAGTAAATGTTTCCAGCACTAAGTGGTGAAAAATGTTGTGTACTACTTGAATTTGTATGTGAAATACTAAAAAGTCTATGCATAATGTTTATTTGCAAATTCTTTCATTGAAAAAAATCACTTAATATTAGTGAGTTTCTAGAGGCAATACGACAAAATGAACAATTTTGGTTGCAACTATCCGTATTGGCAAAGTAAAGCTAATTGAGTACCTAAAGGTCCATGCTGTTCAATAGCCTGATTCTCTAGTTATGACCGGTACCTAAATATGGGAGGAAATCAAGAAATATAATGCTGTTCTTTCTCGCTAACATCTCCTTGGGTATTGGACATCAGGTCTATGAAACTCATAATCCTAGCTAAAGGAACTCTTACCATATGGGATTCAATCCATGCTATTTCTTTTAACCGTTCATTTTGACCCTTCATTTTTTCGATATATTTCATCATTTCCGAAACATCGTTTATCAAGGAGATTCTAATATTTTGAACAACTAATTTAAATTTCGGCCAATCGAAAACTGAAAGTAATTTGTTTTTATTAAAAGATAAAACGGATGGATAGCTGCTATTAAATGACTAACTTTAAAAATTCTTATCAAGATATTTCTCCTACTTTTTTAGTAGGCAAAATATATAGTATCCGACCGGATTGAGACCGCAAATCACCCATCATTACCATTGTATTTCCTGGTAGCAGCGTGCAAGTTAAAAAAGCATTGAAATATTTCTAAATTCAACAGTACTATTTACTCGCTGAAAATTGGTTACTGATTTTTACAATACCTTATTTTTTGTATCAGATGAAACAAAAATCAAATAGCAATAAAGAATCTCTTTCGATGGAGCTTAGACTGCAGTCTGCAGTCAATGAATTGTTGCTGCAAAAAGAGGCAATAGATAAACGAGCTGCAAAATTTGTCCTTGCCAACAAAGAACTTGCTTTTCAAAATAAAGAGAAAGAAAAACGAGCGGCAGAGTTGGTGATAGCCAACAAAGAACTTGCTTTTCAAAATAAAGAAAAAGATAAACGGGCAGAAGAGTTAATAATTGCAAATAAAGAACTTGCTTTTCAAAATAAGGAAAAAGAAAAAAGAGCAGCAGAATTAATCATTGCCAACAAAGAACTTTTATTTCAAACGGAGCTAAAAGCAAAGCGGGCCGAAGAACTGATCATTGCAAACGAAGAACTTGTTTTCCAAAACCAGGAGAAAGAAAAACGGGCCGCTGAATTAATGGTTGCCAACAAGGAACTGGCATATCAAAATGACGAAAAGGAAAAACGGGCAACAGAGTTGATCATTGCCAACAAAGAACTTAAAATATCAGAGGACCAGGTTAAAGAAGCGAACCAGGAACTGGAGGCGTTTTCCTATTCTGTTTCTCATGATTTACGGGCCCCTCTCCGTGCCATTGACGGGTATACAAAAATGCTTAAGGCAAATTTTGAAACACAGTTGGATCCTGAAGCTAACCGCCTGATGAACAATATTGTTTCAAATGCAAAAAAAATGGGGCTGCTTATTGAAGATCTGCTAACCTTTTCCCGTATTGGGCGCAGGGAATTGGTAAAAGTGAATATCCCCATGCTTACCATTGTAAACGATATATGCACTGAACTGGGAATTGAACAAAGTGATCGTAAGATTGTGTTTCATATCAATACATTGTTACCTGCCCTGGCTGATAACATGGCCATTAAACAGGTTTGGCTGAACCTGGTATCCAATGCTGTTAAATACACGAGGCTTAAGGATACACCCATCATTGAAATAAGTTCTGAAGAAAACGGAGATGAAATCATCTATTGTATTAAAGATAATGGTGCAGGTTTCGACATGCGGTATGCCGGCAAACTTTTTGGTGTATTTCAACGCCTGCATTCAGATGATGAGTTTGAAGGCAACGGCGTAGGGCTGGCACTGGTACATCGCATCATTTCAAAACACGGAGGGCGGGTATGGGCGGAGGCCAAAGTAAACGAAGGTGCAACATTCTTTTTTACATTAAATAAATCATAATAGCATGAACACAGGGATTGAAATATTATTAGCAGAAGACAATACCAGTGACGCAGAAATGACCATTGATGCTTTAAAAAAGAACGGATTAGGCAATAAACTTTTGCATGTTAAAGATGGCGCTGCGGCACTGGATTTCCTTTTTGCCGAAGGAGAATATGCCGGCAGGAATATAGAAAATAAACCGAAAGTAATCCTGCTCGACCTTAAAATGCCAAAGGTTAATGGGATAGAAGTGCTGCAAAGAATAAGAAGTGATGAACGAACTAAATATATTCCGGTTGTGATGCTTACTTCCTCCAGGGAAGATCCGGATATTAAAACCTGTTACGGCCTGGGGGTAAACAGCTATGTTGTGAAGCCGGTGGGATTTGATGAGTTTCAAAAAGCCATCACTGAACTGGGCTTATACTGGATGATTGTGAATCAACAACCTCAATAATGAAAAAACAGAATACTACCATAAAGATATTAATAGCAGAACATGATATACATGACCTGGCTATGATTGATAACGAACTTAAAAAGGGAGGGACTGATTTTGTTTCGGAAATTGTTCAAAATGAGGCGGGCTATCGCAAGGCACTCAAAAATTTTATTCCGGATATCATATTATGTGATTATAAGTTTCCCTCATTCGATGGACCAACTGCTTTTAAAATAAAGGAGCAATTAGCACCGGAAACTCCTTTTATCCTGGTATCGGGAGCAATAGGCGAAGAGTATTCTATTGAACTGATCAAAAATGGCGTAACCGATTTTGTGCTAAAAGATAAAATATTCACTCTTACTACAAAACTGCTAAGGGGATTAAAAGAAGCAAATGAACGAAAAGAGAAAAATAAAATTGAACAGGACTTCAAACAAACCGCAGCCCATTTGGCCGAAGCACAAAGCCTGGCAAAGCTTGGTAGCTGGGATTATGATTTCGCTGATAATAAACTTACTTGGTCAGAACAATTGTACAATGTATTTGATACAGATAAACAAACATTTAATGAAACACATGGCTCATTTCTACACCTGATTGATGAAGCTGATAGGGAATATGTAGAGAAGACCAGCAAACATACCCAGGAAACCGGTGATGCGTTTATAATAGAATACGCTATCACTACGCACAAAGCAGAAAAGCGGGTGATACAGGAGCATGGCTATGGTGTTAAGGATGCGAAAGGAGAAGTCATTCGATTATTTGGTACTGCACAGGATATTACCGAACGAAAAAAAGCAGAAAATGCAGTAAAAGAAAGTGAAGCCAAATACCGTGCTTTTTTTGAGAACAGTATGGACGGCATTTTACTAACTGTAACCGATGGAAATATTTTAGCGGCCAATCCTGCGGCCTGTAAGATATTCAATATGACGGAGCAGGAAATATGTGATGCCGGAAGATTCGGACTGGTTGATCTCTCTGACCCAAGGGTTGAAGATCTTATTAAGGAACGCCAGCTAACGGGTAAAGCACAAGGCGAGCTAACTTTTCTAAGAAAAGACAGAACTACTTTTGCGGGAGAGATCAGTTCAGTACTGTTTACCGATTCCTTTGGGCAGGAAAGAACATCAATGATAATACGGGATATTTCTGCAAGAAAAGAATCAGAAGAAAAACATAAAGAATCTTTTGCGCTGTTGCGCATGGCAGGAAAAATGGCCAAATTAGGTGGATGGAATGTGAATTTAGAGGAAAATCGTGTGTATTGGTCAGACGAAGTTGCCGCAATTCACGAAATGCCTGCCGGCTATGCTCCATTGGTGGAGGATGCTATTGAATTTTACGCACCTGAATGGCGTGATAAGATCACGGAAGTCTTCACCAATTGCATGCAGAAAGGAATTTCTTATGATGAAGATACGGAGATTCTTACCGCTACCGGGAAACGGATATGGGTAAGAACTAATGGGGAAGCCGTAAGGGACCAAAATGGAAAAATAGTTAAAGTTCACGGCACTTTTCAGGATATTACCATAAGAAAAAATATCGAGCTTCAATTAAAGAAATCCAATTCCTCCCTCACAGAAAGAGTTAAAGAGCAGAATTGCTTATATGAGATATCAATCCTAAAGGAACATGAACTTAGTATAGAAGAACTATTACGCAAAGCTGTAGAACTAATTCCACCTGGGTTTCAATTCATTGAAATAGCGAAAGCAAAAATTATTTGGAAAGGGCAGGCCTTTAAAACAGATAAGTTCAGGAATTCAAAAATTAAATTAACAGAAAGCGATGATCGTTTTGGGAAAAAAGCGCTGCAGGTTGCAGTGCATTATGTTGATACTAGTCAATCCATTGAAGGGGTCTCCTTTTTAAAAGAAGAAAAACAGCTGCTCAAAGCCATAATCAATCAGCTTTCTCAAAAAATTGAACTGATTGTTTCTTCCAATGAACGTCAACGCGCCCTAAAGGACCTTACTAAAATAATGGACTCATCACTGGATGTCATTTGTGCGGTTGATGCGAACGGAAATTTTCTGAAGGTAAGTGCTGCAAGCGAAGCCGTTTGGGGCTATAAGCCCGAGGAACTTATTGGCAAACCCCTTATCAATTTTGTTTATCACGAAGACAATGAGAAAACGCAGTTAACAGCCGCTCATGTAATGACAGGTAACAGCCTTAACCATTTTGAAAACCGGTATGTACGTAAAGATGGGTCATTGGTACCGATTGAATGGACTGCTCGCTGGGATGTAAAAGACCAGATAAGATATGGGATTGCAAGAGATATTACCGAGAAAAAAAGATTGGAAAAAGCTTTTGAAATTGAGCGGCAGCAATTCTTCGATTTGTTTTCTGAAGCTCCAACCAGCATGGGCGTATTAAGCGGACCTGATCACAGGTTTGAAATGGCAAACCCTCCTTACTTAAAATTAATTGGCAAAAAGGATATTATTGGCAAATCTGTAAAAGACGTATTGCCCGAAGTTGCAGAGCAAGGATTTATTGACATATTAGATAGCGTTTATCGAACGGGTAAAACGTTTTCGGCTATTGAAATGATCATTAAATTAGATATAAAGAATAGTGGAGAACCTGTTGATAGGTATTTGAATGTTTTGTACCAACCCCACAGAGACAATGACGGAAAAACTGATGGCATTCTTTTCTTTGCGGTGGATGTATCAGAACAAGTGCTGTCGCGAAAAAAGATAGAGGAAAGCGAAGCCAGGTTAAAAGAAGCGCAGGCGCTTTCACATATAGGTAACTGGGGAATAGATTTAACTACGGGAGTAAACACTTGGTCAGATGAGTTTTATAAAATCTGTGGAATTAAACCCGGGGATAAAGAGATTTCTTCTGAAGGGTTTTTATCCTTCATTCATCCGGAAGATGCTGCCTACGTAAAGGAAGCAATCCATAAAACTTTTGAAACGTTCGTAGCATCACATTTCTATTCCAGGATATTCACAAGAGATGGTATTCTAAAATATGTTTATAGTGAATGGAGATTTGAAATGGATGAAAATGATAACCCCATCCGTCTTTATGGAGTATTGCAGGATATTACTGAACGTACTTTGGCAAAGGAGAAGTTGGAATTAACCCAGTTTACTTTTGACCATGCAAGTGATGCCATTTTTTGGATGACCTCTGATGCCCGAATTGTTGATGTTAATGACGCAGCCTGTCATTCACTTGGGTATACTCGTCAGGAATTGCTAAGGCTATCAGTACCAGATATTGACCCGGACTTCAACGTTGAAACGTGGTCTGGTTTTTTTCCGGAACTGCGTAAAAAGCTTACCATCCCCATTGAAGCCAAGCATCTAAGAAAAGACGGCTCTTTGATACCGGTAGAAATTAGGGCCAATTATATAAAATATGGAAATAGAGAACTTAGTTGCGCTTTTGTTCGCGATATTTCTGAGAGAAAGCTTACGGAAGCGGCCCTCATTGAAAGTGAACAGGAAGTAAGAGCTATAGCTGAATCAATGCCTCAAATCGTTTGGGCAACCACAGCAGAGGGCAAAAACATTTATCTCAATCAACAATGGGTGGATTATACCGGCCTTAGCCTGGAAGTAAGCTATGATGACGGATGGTTAATTCCATTTCATGAGGATGATAAACCAATTCCCTGGGAGGCATGGAATAATGCTGTGGCAAATCAGGTGGAATATAATATCGAATGCAGGCTGCGAAAGTATGATGGAACCTATCATTGGTATTTATTAAGAGGTGTGCCAAAGATGAATGAAAAAGGGGAAATCCTTAAGTGGTATGGCACATGCACTGATATTGAAAAAATAAAACAAGCGGAAAACCAAATAAGAAAAAGCGAAGTGTTTAATCGCAGCGTGGTCAACTCATTAAGCGCCCACCTGGCAGTAGTGAATGACAAGGGAGACATTGTCTCGATAAATGAATCCTGGACTAATTTTGCTCTCCAGAATGGAGAAACTTCCATGGAGAGAACAGGCGTAGGAAGTAATTATTTTGAGGTATGTGAAAAAGCGTTTATTGAAGGTGATAAAATCGCCGGGCGGGTATTGCAGGGAATGAAGAATGTTTTAAATAAAAAAATAGAGAATTTCTATTTGGAATATCCATGTCATTCCACATCAGAGCAGAGATGGTTCGGTCTTCGGATTGCTAAATTTGAAGGTGATGAACCCTTGATTCTTTTGGCTCATACCAACCTCACCGATCGAATACTTGCTGAACGTGAGCGGGAAAAAATCACTGACGATCTTATACAACGTAACCAAGAGCTGGAGCAGTTCACCTACATTATATCGCACAACCTTCGTGCACCTGTGGCAAACATTAAGGGGCTTTTGCAGTGGCTGGAAGATGATTCATTATCCAAGGATGATGCGGAGATTGTTGCGAATGGGCTTTCCTCATCCATCAATAAACTTGATACTGTAATCATCGACCTCAATCATATTCTTCAGTTGAAAAATGGTATCAGTGGCGCTAAAGAACGAGTTTTGTTTGCAGAATTGGTCGATAGCATAAAAGAGAGTATTTCTTCGAAGATCTTACAGGAAGACATCAAAATTATAACTCAATTTGACGAAGTACCTGAAATGGTGACGTTAAAAAGCTATATGTATAGTATTTTTTACAATCTTATCAGCAACAGCATTAAGTATAAAAAACAGGATATTTATTCAGTTATTGACATAAAAAGCCATTTAAAAAATGATAAAATCGAATTGATATTTAAAGATAATGGAAGAGGGATTGATTTGAAAAAGAATGTAGACCAGGTATTCGGTTTATACAAGCGCTTTCACCGGGAAATTGACGGCAAAGGTATGGGCTTATTTATGGTTAAGACCCAAGTTGAAGCCCTGGGAGGAAAAATATCTATAGAAAGCGAAGTTGATAAGGGAACAGAATTTAAAATTGTATTTACAAACGATAAAAAACATGGAAACTAATACCTTACATTTTATTATTGTGGATGATGACGACATTAGTAATTTTATTACTAAAAGTGTAATTATGGAAAACAGCCCTCAGGCTGAAGTAATATCATTCACTGAGCCTGAGAAAGGGCTTGAATACGTACTGTCATTATTTAAGAAACAGAAGGAGGGTAAAGCTATACTTCTACTTGATATTAATATGCCTTCTATGACGGGTTGGCAATTTATGGAGGTTCTTGAACAAAAAGAACCTGCAGTTAGCGAAAGGCTATTAGTTTATATATTATCTTCTTCAGTCGAACCTGCAGATCAAGAAAGAGCCAGAGTAAATCTTCAAATCAGGGATTACATCATGAAGCCCTTGACGCATGATGCTATTATTTTCAATTCCCTCAATTAAGGCCTTGTGATTTTTGCTTCATGAAAAAGCTCTGTTCTTTTCTTAAAAGGCATAAGTAGAGCAATAAATAAGAAAGACATAAGGCCTTCTTAATTTTGGCATATACGGATTGCTATGGATTTAAGTACTTTTTCAAAACGGACAATGACGGCAAGGAATTTTTGGCTGATCTGAAGGCATAAATGATTAGTGCGGCTATATCACCTACCAAAACACGAAGGACCTCTCCTGGGTCTACAACTTATGTTCCTATATCAAGTCGGCAATGACTAAGACCCCTTTGCAAAAGTGGACTTGCAATAGAAAATGGTAAAAGGAGATACGATAAATCAGAAAGAATTAATAGGTAACTAACTATTGATCACTAAAAAATTATTTTAATTCCAATAGTTCAACAGTTACATTATCTGTTCCTCCAATAGCTTCATATGATTTAAGTACAACTAGTATTTGTTACCAATGCTTTATTCCATAAGGAACTTAACCTTCACTTTAAAAAGTGAAATATTATTTTACTCCATCCATCACCATAGTAGAACCTCTACAGCCTCATCCAAAACATCTACACCAAATTCACGGACATACGCCTTAGTAGTTAATACACTTTGGTGACCAAGGGTCTCTCCAATTATATCAATGCTAACCCCTTTCTCGCGCAAGCACATGGCAAAACTATGTCTTGCAACATAGCTAGTGACATTTTTTGTTATACCTCCTTGCTCTGCCAGTATTTTTAAGCTTTTATTGTAAAGCCCAAGTGTTTTGTGTTTGCGATTCTCAATTTGCGTAGGTGTCATATAATCATATAACAAAATAGGGAAGACGTAGTTTGTATCTGTCCTGTTCTGATTGTAATAATCCAAAATCTCCTTGACAGGAGGCATAATCTTTATAGAAAAGTTGCCTTGTGTTTTAGCCCTAGCGTAGGTGATTCGTTTCTTGTTAATATCAGACCATTTTAGTCGCATCATGTCTGCAAAGTTCATACCTCTGGTATAAAAGCTGAATAAAAAATAGTTCTTGGCATTTATTAGTTGAGTATCCTCTCCACAATCCAAAGTCTTGAATGTTTCAATTTCTGCCATTGTAAGGGCATGCTTGATTCGTTTACCTTTGAGTTTAGATATTTTATATTTATGGAAAGGGTATAGGTTTTGCTTAATTAAATCTCTACGAATCGCCAAGTTGAAAATCGTACGAAGGCTTCTCATGCGTACAGAGATACCTCCGTTTGAACCACCTCTGCTTCTTAGGAAGACTTCATACTTGTCCAAGAATGTCACATTAACTTCGCGCATATGTAATGTGGGTCTTTTGTGAAAGATTTTTAAAGAGTTTATAGTATCTCTATTTGTACGGGCATAACCCATTCTTCCAGATAATTCTAAATCTCTGACCACGGAATTCCAAAATTCAAACAAATCGATTCTACTTCTTTTTGAACCAAATCGAAAACGGTTTTCAAATTCGTTAAGGGTAAAATCGATATCATCGATTTCAAATTCTGAAATAATATTCCGCGCCTTTATTTTAATGGTGTCCAACAAACGATTGTTCTGCATCGCATTCGGATGTCTTGTTTTGAAACAGTGTTCTTTTTCATCCCAAAATATTTTTTTGACCAAAAGTCCAGTAGCGATAATTTTTTTCTGCCTATCTTTCAGTACTTGTAAAACAATGGAATGTTCACCTTCAGAATTTACTTTTGTTTTAAGTTTTAGTTTAATACTTACCATGCTTTTTTCTTAAGGGGTGAAACATAGGTGAAACAAATCTCACCTTTTTTGAAAACGCATGAAAGCAAGTAAAAATAAAAACCCAATAAATACAAGGGTTTCCAGAGATTGAAGAAAAATGAAAATAAATGAAAAGACAAATATTCGCGCTTACAAGCAGGGGGTCACTGGTTCGAATCCAGTAGGGCCCACAGGTAAAAAGGCTTCCATGTAAATGGGAGCCTTTTTTTAATTTTTAGATGTTTTGGTTATAGATAAAAAGCATCTTTTATCTTATCTTAGTTTTATTGGGATATTAGCTCAGTTGGTTTAGAGCGCTGCCTTGACAGGGCAGAGGTCACCGGTTCGAATCCAGTATATCCCACAAATGAAAGGTTTTAGTGGGCTTATAGGTAATCCAAAACTCTTTCAAGAGCCATGCCTCTTGAGCCTTTTATAAGTATAGTTGAATTGGCTTGTAAATTATTTTGCGATAAATAAGCTTTTAATTCTTCAAAGTTTTTCAACTTAATAGAGCTGGTTTGTGTGCGGTAAAAGTTTTCACCTATGAACAGAACATTTTTAAACTGTAGTGTTTCCGTCAAATCTGTAATGGCTTGATGCTCTTCTTCGGCTGAATTGCCCAATTCGAACATATCCCCTAAAATTAAAACTTTATTAGTTTTTTCTAGTGAATTGAAATTTTCTAAAGCTACTTTCATGCTTGATGGGTTGGCATTGTATGCGTCTAAAATAATATAATGATCATTTTTTTGAATAATCTGTGATCTATTATTTTCGGGAGTATACTTTTCCAGTGCCATTTTAATTTCTGGTAATTCGACGTTGAAATATTTCCCTATCATAATTGCTGCGCAGCAATTATGAAAATTATACGCACCAATGAGATTAGATTTTATGATGGAATCTTCAACTTTAATGATGACAAAGGGTTGAGCCTCTTCAAGCTCAATTTTATAATACTTTGGGTTGACAGAGCTAAAACCATATTTTTTGGTATAGGTTTTCAGTTTGTCTAATTGAATTGAATCATCTGCATTTAAAAAAATCGACTTTTTGTTTTTTATGAGATATTCATATAATTCGCTCTTGCCTTTTATAACCCCATCAACGCCTCCAAAACCCTCTAAATGTGCTTTTCCAAAGTTGGTTATATAACCAAAGTCGGGCTCTGCAATTTCGCATAAAAACTGTATTTCTTTTTGATGATTTGCACCCATTTCAACGATGGCAATTTCGGTGTTGGGTAGAATGGACAAAAGGGTTAAAGGAACTCCAATGTGGTTGTTTAGATTGCCAACAGTGGCAATTGTTTTATATTTTCTAGAGAGTACTGCATGTATTAATTCTTTTGTAGTGGTCTTGCCATTGCTTCCGGTTAGGCTTATCACTTTTGCACTGCAGAAATTTCGATGGTAATTTGCTAGTTTTTGTAGCATGACCAAAGTGTCTTCGACAAGAATAGTTTTGTCGTTAACGTAGTATTCTTCCTGGTCGATAATAACATAGCTAGCGCCATTATCAAGAGCTTGCTGCGTGTAAGTATTTCCATTAAAATTATCACCTTTTAATGCGAAGAAAATATCGTTTTTCTTAATTTTTCTAGTGTCTATATTAACAGATGGAAATTCTAAAAAAATTGAATGTAAGTCTTGAACGTTCATGAAATCGAAGATAAAAAAAAGCCCTTTAAGAAAAGGGCTTTTTTAAATTCGTATGTAGAAAAATTATTTAGCTTTTTTTCCTCTAACCGTTTTATTTTTAGTTTTAGATTTTGAGCCAACTCTAGACATTGCACATCTAAAGCCTATATAGTCTGTAGCCATGTACTGTGGTAGGTATCTTCTTTGCGCTGGATCTAACCAGTAAGCTCTATCTCTCCAAGAACCGCCTTTGTAAACTCTTACTTCGTCATTAATAAGTGTTGTTCTGTTGTTTGAAATATCGTATCCTTTAATAAGGGTTCCTAAAGAATCCCGTTCAACTGAATGCTTAGGGGAATTGTACATCTTTTTACTTGAATCTTCTTCTTCATCATCACTGAATCTGTCATAGAATCTAGAAGAACCTGCATCACCATCTCTATAGCCTCTATTATCGCTAGATGAGAAATTTGTCCTTAAATAAGTCTCTTCTTCATCTACAGGAACCATTTTAATTTCCCCTGGTAAGTTTACGGCAACAACTTTTCCATTTGGTAGGGTGTCAAAAACTATAGAATCTCTAAGAATTTTAACTTTTCCATCGTCACCAATGGCACTTTTCATGTAAATGTTACCTCTGTAATAATTGAAATCACTTATTTCGTCATCAACTATTGGTCTGTAAACATCAGCCGTCCATTCAGCAACGTTACCAGCCATATCATAAAGACCTAAATCATTTGGCTTATATGACATAACTTCAGCCGTTATATCAGCACCATCATCAGACCAACCTGCAATTCCACCGTAATCACCTTTGGCTTGTTTAAAGTTTGCTAATTGATCACCTCTACCTACACGTTGTCCGTTTCTGGTGTAATCACCTTCCCATGGATATTTTTTTCTACCGCGGTAGTTATTGTACTCTCTTTGGCCTACTTGGGCCTGAGCAGCATACTCCCATTCTGTTTCGGTAGGAAGTCTGTATTCTGGCATAATAATACCACTACTTCTTTTTGCGAAAGCAGAAGTGCTATCTTTCTTCATTTTCCCTTGAAGAGAATCAATTTGTCCGTTATAAACCGATTCTGGTCTGTTTAAGTATGCTTCAGTGCTAAAAGTTCCTTGTACTTCTCCGGTTGCCGCTTGGTATTTTGCGTCTTCAGATAAATAACCTTCTCTTTCTAACATCACTTCATTTACACGGTCGGTTCTCCATTTGGCAAATTGATTAGCTTGGATCCAATTTACACCAACTACAGGATATTCTGCATATGCTGGGTGTCTTAAATAGTTATTTGTCATGGTTTCATTGAAGCCCAACCTATTTCTCCATACTAAAGTGTCAGGTAATGCACCTACATAAATATTCGTATACTTTGGATTTTCTGGAGGATAAACACTCTTAAGATAATCTAAGTATTCTAAGTACATTACGTTGGTAACCTCAGTCTCGTCCATGTAAAAAGATTGAACATGTTGAGAGGTAGGTGTGTTGTTCCAATCATGCATAACATCATCTTGTACCTTACCTTTGGTAAACGTACCGCCTTCAACAAACACCAATCCTGGAGCAGTCTCTTGCTCTTTAAAGTCAGTATTGTATTGAAAACCACCTTCCTTGGCATTTATTTTCCAACCTGTAGCTCTAGACGTGTTTTTTGAAGATGAAGATTTAGAACAGCTATTGACTGTGAAACCTCCTACTATAACAGTGCATGAGAGTACAACTTTTATTAAATGTTTTTTCATAATTAGGACTTGAGTTCAATTTTCATATACTATAGTTGTTTGGTCGCTATAATAATATGATACTATGTTTTCTTTTAATTTGTTTGTCACTTTCGCTCATTAGAACGGTGTTTTTGCGAGATTATTTTACAATTCAAAATAATTTTAATCATCTCTAATCGAACCAGCAATAAATTTAGGTCCACTTAAATAGGTTAACGGTTAAAACAATTAAATAGTATGGTTTTGAAGATTTCTTTTAAGTTGAAAATTTTAACTTCGGCATTCATTCGAATAAATGTATGGGAAGGTAATGGCTTATGGTTAAGCTAATATTTTTTATAAAAAAACCTATTATTAATGCAAGATAACGGGAAAAAGGACGTTTACATGTAAAATATTAAAGATGATATAAGGTAAACGCTATATTTCACCTTTTAAAATTTAAAGAACTATTCTATAATGAGAAAAATTTCAATAATTTTCTTTGTACTTGTAATTGGTAAGGTTGTCGCTCAAGATAATCAACGTGTAATTACAACGGCTGTGCCGTTTTTAACGATTGCTGCCGATGCAAGGTCTGCTGGTATGGGTGATATGGGTGTTGCAACATCAACAGATGCTTTTTCTCAACAATGGAACCCTGCTAAATTTGCTTTTGCAGAACGTAAAATGGGTATAGGTATAAGTTATACTCCTTATTTAGAAAGTATAATAACAGATATATCATTGTTAAATGCCAGTTTCTATAATAAACTAGACGATCAGAGTGCATTTGCATTGAGTCTAAGGTATTTTACTTTAGGTGAAATTGAATTAAGACAATTTGCAAACGACCCAGGAACCATAGCTAAGCCTAATGAATTGGCATTAGATGGTTCTTATTCACTTAAATTAAGCCCTACTTTTTCAATGGCAGTAGGTGGTAGATATATAAGGTCAAATTTAAAATTACCTCAAAATGGATCTGAAGATTCACAAGCTGCAGGTTCTTTCGCAGTTGATGTTGCAGGGTATTATAGGTCTGATGAGATAGCCTACAATAATTTTGATGGTCGATGGAGAGCAGGTTTTAATCTTTCAAATATTGGCGGTAAAATTCAATATGATGCTGGTGGGCAAGAAAATTTCTTACCTAGTAAACTTAGTTTTGGAGGTGGCTTCGATTTTATTTTAGACCAGGATAATGTTATAGGTTTAACAACAGAATTCAATAAGCTCCTTGTTCCTACTCCACAAGATTTTGATAATGATGGTGATGTTGATTCTGCGGATAATGATATTTATCAAAATGAAAGTGGTTTCAGTGGTATATTCAATTCTTTTACTGATGCACCAGATGGTTTCAGCGAAGAGTTAAAAGAATTTACATGGGCATTAGGCGCAGAGTATACTTATCAAGATGCGTTCATGCTTAGAACTGGTTATTTTAATGAAAGCGAGGATAAAGGTTCTAGAAAATTCTTTACCCTGGGTGCTGGTTTTAAATTTAAGGCAGCTCAAATAGATTTATCTTACTTATTTTCAACCTCTCAAGTTAGAAATCCATTAGAGAATACGTTACGGTTTTCTCTAACCTTTAATTTAGGAGAAGAGTTTTACAATGATTAAAGGGTTAAAAAATATTTTTATTTAAAAAAACCTGCATCATCGCAGGTTTTTTTGTGCCTTAATGTAGCAGGCATATTTTTTTTAATTCAACTCAAAGATAAATTTGTAGATTAACATTTAAATGATGCATATGGCTATTAAAAAGAGTATAAGCTTTGATATTTCTATACATAATAACCTTGAAGAATTACCGAAAGAAGATAGAGCATTAATGAATGCGGCAGTGAGTGCACGAAAAAGGGCTTATGCCCCATATTCCGAATTTTATGTAGGTGCTTCTGTATTGTTGGATAATGGTGAGATAGTTGAGGGTAATAATCAGGAAAATGCATCATATCCATCTGGACTCTGTGCTGAAAGGGTTGCTGTTTTTTATGCCGGCTCGAAATATCCGGGAATGAAAATAAAGGCGATTGCAATTTCTGCAGCATCTTTAAATCACGAAGTTAGTGAGCCAGCTGCTCCCTGCGGTAATTGTAGACAATCGATTTCAGAATATGAATTTAGGCAAAAAGATTCCATAAAGATACTGTTAATGGGTGAGACAGGTAGTGTTATAGAATGTGATTCTTTGGCAGATTTGCTTCCGTTGGGTTTTAATAGTAGTTATTTAAATTGATTTTTATGAAATGAAAGGTTGGGAATAAACACGTTATGGGGTTTATTTGTTAAGCATATAATTTCTTGATTGATTTGCTTCTATTATTTTTATCGATTCATTTATATGTGTATTTTTGTTCTTCTGCGATACCTAGGTGAATCAAACCTTTGGGATCTATAAAGAATTAAAACCTTTAGTTAAAATTGATGAAAAAAATCACCAAGGAAACGTATTTAAAATGGTATGCCGACATGCTGTTTTGGAGAAAATTTGAGGACAAATTGGCCGCTGTTTATATTCAGCAAAAGGTAAGAGGATTTCTTCATTTGTATAATGGTCAAGAAGCAGTTCTTGCCGGAGCTCTACATGCAATGGATCTTACTAAAGATCGTATGATAACGGCTTATAGAAATCACGTTCAGCCAATAGGAATGGGTGTAGACCCTAAAAGAGTAATGGCTGAGCTTTATGGTAAGGTAACAGGTACTTCCAAAGGAATGGGAGGGTCAATGCATATTTTTTCTAAAGAGCATCGCTTTCATGGTGGCCACGGTATTGTAGGTGGTCAGATACCATTAGGTGCAGGTATGGCATTTGGTGATAAGTACCATGGTAGAGAAGCTGTTACTTTATGTTATATGGGTGATGGTGCCGTTAGACAAGGTTCTTTGCATGAAACATTTAATTTAGCCATGTTATGGCAACTACCTGTTGTATTCATTTGCGAGAATAATGGTTATGCAATGGGAACTTCTGTAGCAAGAACTTCTTTTTCAACTGAAATTTGGAAACTTGGCTTAGGTTATGAAATGCCATGTGGACCAGTTGATGGTATGAATCCTGTTACTGTTGCGCAAGAAATGAGCAAGGCAATTGATAGGGCTAGAAGTGGAGGCGGACCAACTTTTCTAGAAATGAAGACGTATAGATACAGAGGTCATTCTATGTCTGATGCACAACATTATAGAACAAAGGATGAAGTTGAAGAATATAAAAAAATAGATCCAATAACTCAGGTGTTGGATGTTATAAAAGAAAATAAATACGCAACTGATGCCGAAATCAAGGAAATTGACAAAAATGTCAAAGAAATGGTTAAAGAGTGTGAGAAGTTTGCAGAAGAATCAGATTATCCACCAGTGAACCAATTGTATGATATGGTTTACGAACAAGAGGATTTTCCATTTGTTCAACATAAATTTTAAGTAGATGGCTATAGTAGTAAATATGCCCCGTTTAAGCGATACCATGGAAGAAGGTACGGTAGCTAAATGGTTAAAAAGCGTTGGCGATAAAGTTGAAGAAGGTGATATATTAGCTGAAATCGAAACAGACAAAGCGACGATGGAATTCGAATCATTCAATGAAGGTACTTTATTATATATAGGTATTGAAGAAGGTGAGGCAGCTCCTGTTGATACCTTATTGGCTATTATTGGTGAAGAAGGTGAAGATATTTCCAGTTTAATTAGTGGAGGTAATGCAGTGGCTTCAGAAGTTAAATCATCAGAAAGCGAGGATGCGATAGAAGTAACATCTGACGACTCTGAAGGTGGTGCTGAAATTCCTGAAGGAGTAGAGGTTATTAAAATGCCACGATTAAGTGATACCATGGAAGAAGGTACTGTGGCAAGTTGGTTAAAGAAGGTCGGTGATGATGTTGAAGAAGGTGAAATTTTAGCTGAGATTGAGACAGATAAGGCTACTATGGAATTTGAGTCATTTTATTCTGGTAAGTTGTTGTATGTTGGTCTTCAAGAAGGTGAATCTTCTCCTGTAGATCAAGTTTTGGCAATTATTGGTCCAGAAGGTACAGATGTAAATGCTGTTTTAAGTAGCGTAACGGGAGGCGGTAAAAAGAAATCAACTACTACGCCTAAAGACGCTGAAAAGAAATCTGAAAGTTCAACTGAGAAGAAAGAGGTTTCTAAATCAGTATCTGATGGAGAAAGAATATTTGCATCTCCTTTAGCTAAAAAAATAGCAGAAGATAAGGGTATCGATTTAGCAAAAGTTTCCGGTTCTGGAGATAATGGTAGAATTACGAAAAAGGATATTGAAAATTATACACCTAGCGCAACTGCGGCACCGGCTGTAAGTACTGTAGTTAAGGCTGAGAGTGGCGTAGCTTCACAACCAGTATCTATGGTTTTACCTTCGGGTGAAGAAGGTACTGAAGAAGTTAAGAATTCTAACATGCGTAAGGCAATAGCAAAAGCGCTTGGAAATTCTAAATTTAATGCACCACATTTTTATCTTACCATTGAGGTAGATATGGATAATGCGAAAGAATCTCGTGCTCAAATAAATAGTTTGCCTGATACAAAAGTGTCCTTTAATGATATGGTGTTAAAAGCATGCGCAATGGCGCTTAGAAAGCATCCGCAAGTAAATACATCATGGAATGGCGATACGACTAAGTATCATCAACATATTCATATGGGTGTAGCAGTAGCTGTAGATGAAGGCTTAGTAGTGCCAGTGGTGAAACATGCAGATTTGTTGGGATTAATGCAAATTGGAAGTGCAGTAAAAGATTTAGCAGGAAAAGCTCGGAACAAGAAAATATCACCTTCAGAAATGGAAGGTAGTACCTTTACCGTATCAAATTTAGGTATGTTCGGTATACTTGAATTTACAAGTATAATAAATCAGCCAAATTCGGCTATACTTTCGGTAGGTGCAATAGTAGAAAAACCTGTTGTTAAGAATGGTGAAATCGTAGTTGGTAGTACCATGAAATTAACCTTGGCCTGTGACCATAGAACGGTCGATGGTGCTGTAGGAGCCCAATTCCTTCAGACATTACGTTATTTTGTAGAAAACCCGGTTACTATGTTAGCATAGAAATCCGATTGTATAAATAGAATTACTAAAGCATCCTTTCAACGGGATGCTTTTTTTATCTTTAGATTTTAAATTTGATACTACTATGAAATATGTAATTATGATTACGCTCTGCTTTTTGGTTTTAAGTTGTGGAGGGGCCAATATTGACCAATCAACAGTATTGAATCCTACCAATCCGATAGGAGGTAAGAGAGAAGCATTAATAAATACAAGCGAAAAAGAGAATATTGGTGAGCTAGCAGGTTTAAAATCAAAAATTAAGGGATTCAGTGCTCCAGAGGATATTGAATCTATGATGACATTTTTAACATCAGATGAATTACAGGGAAGGGATACCGGTAGTGAAGGGATAGCGAAGGCAGCCGATTTTATACAGAATATCTTTGAAGAAAACAACATTAAACCATATTTCGAGTCATATAGAGATACCCTAGATAATTATAGTGAAGGTGTTGCATATAATGTAGTAGGTTATTTGCCTGGAAAAGATCCTTTACTTAAAAATGAGGTTGTAATAATTGGTGCGCATTATGACCATATAGGCTTATTAGGTGGGAATGTGGACGACAATATAGCCAACGGGGCAAATGATAATGCATCTGGTACGACCACCGTTTTGGAGTTTGCCAAGTATTTCGGTAATCTAAAAGGTAATAAGCGAACAATCATTTTTGCATTGTTCACTGCTGAGGAAAAAGGATTGATGGGGTCTAAGCATTTGGCCGATAAATTAAAAGATAAGAATATAGATTTGTATACAATGTTGAATTTCGAAATGATTGGCGTGCCAATGGTCGATAAGAATCATAGTCTTTACTTAACCGGTTATGAATTGTCTAATTTGGCAGAGGTGAGTAATAAATACGCTAAAAAGAATCTAGTGGGCTTTCTTCCCAAGGCAAAGGAATTTAATCTATTTAGACGATCAGATAATGCTCCTTTTCACGATGCATTTAATGTTCCATCACAAACCTATAGCTCTTTTGATTTTACTAATTTTGGAGAATACCATAAAGTGGGAGATGAAGCTTCATTAATGGACTATATATTTATGGCAACAATTATTAATGAAACTATACCAATGCTTACAGGTATTATAAATTCATCTATTAAAGAAGTAAAGTATAATTAATGGAATACATTATTGTTACAGGCACCAGTAGAGGAATTGGCTTTGAATTAAGCAGATTGTTGGCAGACGCAGGCTATAAGGTTTTGGCATTATCTAGAAATGACAAACCGATTAAAGACCTTAAACACAAGAATATTCAAACATTTTCCTTCGATGTATCTTCAGTTCCTGACCGTGAAAAATTGGCAAACTATTTAAAAGATAACGGAAAAGTAAGGGCATTAATAAACAATGCAGGAAGATTATTGAACAAGCCATTTTTAGAAACTACTGAAGAAGAGTTCAAATCGGTATATGAGGTCAATGTTTTTGGTGTTGTTGCCATAACCAAATTAGTTATTCCATTTATGTCAAATAGGGGACACGTATTAACGATCAGTTCTATGGGTGGTATTCAAGGTAGTGCCAAGTTTCCTGGTTTATCGGCATATAGCTCAAGTAAAGGAGCGGTGCTTACATTAACCGAATTGCTAGCGGAAGAATTTAAAGAGACCGGACCATCTTTTAATGCCTTGGCATTGGGAGCTGTACAGACTGAAATGCTTGAAGAAGCATTTCCAGGGTATAAAGCACCAGTATCAGCAACCGAAATGGCTGAATACATTATGGATTTCGCCTTGAACGGTCAAAAATTATATAACGGTAAAATTTTACAAGTCAGTAGTAGTACTCCTTAGAATGCAACAAACTTTAGCGAAATATCTTCCTGAAACCGCAGTCATGCCTTGTTTTGAACTTATTAGAAGTAGTCATGTTCATTTGAAAATCGTTAATGAACGAGTAACACGGCATGGAGATTATAGAAGAAGACAAGATGGCAATCATCAAATTACGGTAAACGCATCACTCAATAAATATAGATTTTTAATTACCCTAATTCATGAAATTGCACATTTAGTAGCATTTGAAAAGTATGGGCGGAATATTAAACCACACGGATTAGAGTGGAAAAGAACATTCCAATATTTAATGCTACCTTTTATTCGGCCAGAGGTTTTTCCTTCTCAACTACTTCCATTATTGGCAAGACATTTCAAAAATCCAAAGGCAAGTAGCAGTACCGATGCGCACTTATCTATTGCTTTAAAACAATACGACGAACAACAATCAGAAAAATCTTACGTTTACGAATTACCGATAGGTAGTGTTTTTCGTATTTATAATGGTAAACTTTTTAAAAAAGGTAACAAGCGAACGAAGCGCTATGAGTGTGCAGAAATATCAACTGGCAAGATGTTTTTGTTTCAACCAAACGCCGAAGTAGAATTAATAAAAAGCTGACATGAATAAAAATTATTATGCCGTTTTAATGGCTGGTGGAGTAGGATCCAGATTTTGGCCAATAAGTACAAGTGAAAATCCAAAGCAGTTTCATGATATGTTGGGTACGGGTAGCACACTCATACAGAAAACATTTCAAAGATTGAACAAGTTTGTACCTGCCGAGAATATTTTAATTCTTACAAATGAACGCTATAATGATTTGGTCTTAGAGCAATTGCCTATGGTAAAACAAGAGCAAGTAGTTCTTGAGCCTGCAATGAGAAACACGGCACCTTGTATATTATATGCTGCAATGAAAATTCAGAAAATGAATGAAGATGCAGTTATGATAGTAGCGCCTAGTGATCACTGGATCGAAGATGAAGAAGCTTTCGCCAAAGATGTTATTGCTTGTTTTAAAAAATGTGAAACTGAAGATGTATTATGCACCTTAGGCATTAAGCCTTCTTTTCCAAATACAGGTTTTGGGTACATAGAATATAATAAAGCAGATACTGCACAAATTAAAAAAGTAAATCAGTTTAGAGAAAAGCCTGATTATGAAACTGCAAAGGATTTTCTTGCACAAGGTAATTTTCTATGGAATGCAGGTATTTTTATGTGGAGTGCAAAAACAATTGTAAATGCTTTTCAGGAATATCAGCCAAAGCAGTACAAATTATTTAGAGATGGACTAGTTTGCTTCAATACTGAAGACGAAAGAAAATTTATTTCAGAGAACTATCCTAAAGCTGAAAATATTTCTATTGATTATGCTATTTTAGAAAATTCAAGCTCAATCTTCGTGTTAGAAGCTAGTTTTGATTGGAACGATTTGGGTACCTGGGGCTCTTTGTATGACAAGCTTGACAAAGAAGAAAATAATAATGCCATAGTAAATGCTAGAGTATTAACTCAAGATGCAAGTGGTAATATGATTAGATCAAAGGCGGGTAAAGTAGTTGTAGTAGATGGTTTAAATGACTATATTATAGTAGATAAAGATGAGGTGCTATTAATTTATCCTAAAGCAAAAGAACAAGATATTAAACAAGTTCTTAATAAGGTGAAAGATACCTTTGGTGATGAATTTGCATAAATAAGTATGGAGAATAATTTGAATCAAGATAATATCACCCCAACTAATAATGAGGGGAATGGTAGTGAGGAAGTAAAAAAAGACTTTCAAGGCCTTTTAGGTAGCGTGAAAAAGTTTCTTTCTGAGTTGTTGGATATTCGTACGAATACAGATCAACAGGCAACAAAAGAAGCGATTATAGCCGATATACCGTTTAAGGGACATACATCTTGGATTTTAATTTGTTCTATTTTTATTGCCTCTATCGGTTTGAATGCGAATTCAACTGCGGTAGTAATAGGTGCGATGTTAATTTCCCCTTTAATGGGTCCTATTTTAGGTATAGGTATGTCTGTGGCAATTAATGACATAGATACCTTAAAAAGGTCTTTGAAGAATTTTACGGTCATGGTAATTCTTAGTGTAATTACGGCCTATCTATTTTTTAATTTTTTCCCTTTACGTGATGAATCTTCTGAGCTTTTGGCCAGAACTGAGCCAGATATTAGGGATGTATTAATTGCATTTTTTGGTGGATTGGCATTGGTTATTGCTCGCGCTAAAAAAGGGACTATCGCAAGTGTTATTTTTGGTGTTGCGATTGCTACTGCTTTAATGCCACCATTGTGTACTGTAGGTTTTGGTTTGGCAATAGGAAATTGGTCATATGCTACCGGTGCGTTATATCTTTTTACGATTAATACAATATTTATTGCATTAGCAACATTTCTTGTTATTAAGTTGTTGCGTTTTCCAATGGTGCGTTACGTCAATTCTCAAAGAAGAAGATTAATTGGTAGGTTAGCTTCTTTACTTGCTATTTTAGTTATGATACCTGCGGGATTTACTTTCTATAACGTATTTCAAAAATCACTATTTACTAGAGACGCAAATAATTTTATAGTTGAAAAAATAGCACCTTACCAATTTTCGGGTGAAGGTAAATTTTTAAAAGATTTTAGTGATATTGAGTTTAATGATGGGCAAAATCCAAAAGTTGAATTATTTTTTATGGGTAATGAGGCGATACCCGATAATGTTATTGCGACATGGAGAAATCAAATGTTAGATTATAAGCAGTTGAAAAATTGCGAATTAAGTATTGTTCAGGGTTCAAGAAGCGATGAGGCGAATGAGTTAAAGTATGTGAATGAACTTTATGAATCACAAAAAACTATTTTAACGAGTAAGGATGAAAAGATTCAACTTTTAGAGAGTGAACTAACTCGGTTAAATCAGATTTCTTCAAATCAAATTCCATTTAAGGAAATTAGCCTTGAAGCTAAAACGAATTACGAAAATTTAGAACGACTAGGATATGCATATTTAATATCTACCGATTTTACTAAAACTGATAGTATTCCATTATTTGAAGTGACCTGGAAAAAGGATGCTAATAGAGCTCAGACTGTAAAAGATATGAATAAACTACAGGACTGGTTGCGATTGAGGCTGAATAATAAAAGTATTCAAATAAAGGAAATGCCCAAAGATTAATTTTGTTCTTGTATATACATCTGGCGTACTTTCTTAAATAGGTCAGATGAGTATACGAAATTGGTCACTGCTTCATTATCGGTTTTAAAAATTTCATTTTTTGTTCCTTCCCATTCTAGGAGTCCATCTTTTAGGAAAATAATTTTTTCTCCAATTTGCATTACAGAGTTCATATCATGAGTATTGATGACCGTTGTAATGTTATATTCTTCGGTAATTTCTTTGATGAGGTCATCTATTAAAATTGCAGTTTTTGGGTCAAGACCAGAATTTGGTTCATCGCAAAACAGATATTTAGGATTCATTACTATGGCACGGGCAATAGCAACTCTTTTCTGCATACCGCCGGAAATTTCAGAAGGAAATTTGTGATGTGCATCAATAAGGTTTACTCTTTTAAGCACCGCATCGACGCGATCTTTCATTTCTGATTTAGATTGCTTGGTAAACATTTCTAATGGAAACATTACATTGCCCTCTACAGTCATACTATCAAACAAGGCACTGCCTTGGAAAACCATCCCCATTTCTTGCCTCAAATCTCTTTTTTCATCATCAGAAAGTTCAGCATATTTTTTTCCATCGTAAACGATGTTGCCTTGTTCAGGTACAAACAAACCTAATAAGCATTTAAGAAATACGGTTTTACCCGAGCCACTTTGACCAATGATTAAATTGGTTTTTCCTTTTTCAAAGGTGGTTGATATGCCTTTAAGGATATGAGCGTCACCAAATGATTTGTGTATGTCTTGAACGTCTATCATTATCCTAATAAAAGTTGGGTTAAAATATAATTCAATATGATGATTACAACACTAGTCCAAACGAACGACGTTGTACTGGCCTTGCCAACTTCTAAGGCCCCACCCTTCATGTAAAATCCATGAAAAGAAGGTATCGTTGCAATAACAAAAGCAAATATTAATGTCTTTACAAAAGCATATGCGATATGAAAAGGTACAAAATCTGTTTGTAGTCCGGTAATAAAATCGGTACTCGTCAAGAATCCACCGAATACACCGGCCATCCATCCACCAAAAATTCCAACATACATAGAAATTGCTATAGCAAAGGGATAAAAAAGCATGGCGATTATCTTAGGGAATACTAAATAATTTAATGAATTGACCCCCATTACCTCCAACGCATCTATTTGCTCGGTTACCCGCATTGTGCCAATACTCGACGTTATATAAGAACCTACTTTACCTGCCATAATAATAGATACGAAGGTAGGTGCAAACTCTAGTATAACAGATTGCCTAGTGGCAAAACCAATAAGATTACGCGGAATTAAAGGGTTCGTTAAGTTAAGTGCAGTTTGTATAGCAACAACGGCACCAATAAAGAAAGAAATGAAAATAATAATACCCAGAGAGCTGAAAATCAATTCGTCTATTTCTTTATAAATAAGGGATTTCATTATTCTCCATTTGGTTGGTTTTTTAAAAACCTCACGGATCATAATTGCATAGCTTCCTACAGATGCTAAATAGTTCATTGATTAAAAATAGAATTCTTACCGTAAAAATAACAATAAAGGACTTGATTTAACCTCGGTTTAATCTTTAAAGGTGTAAATTATTTACTTTTACACTTCAAATGGATAAGTATGAAAATGAGATTTTATTTTATTATTACATTGTTTTTTGGAACACTTCTATTTGCTGCAGATTTATCGGCTCAAAATAGGGGAAAAGACAATAATAGTGATGAGCTGTTAAAGTTTAAGCCGAAATTAGTTGTAGGTATTGTGGTGGATCAAATGCGTTACGATTATTTAACACGTTTTTATGACCATTTTGGTGAAGATGGTTTTAAAAGATTGGTCGAGCATGGATTTAACTGTAAGAACAATCATTTCAATTATGCGCCTACAAGCACTGGTCCTGGCCATACATCTGTTTATACGGGATCAACCCCTTCTGTGCATGGGATTATAGGAAATAATTGGTATGATAAAGAATTGGATGCTGATGTGTATTGCGCGTCTGATGATTCATATACATCTGTAGGTACAACTTCTAATGCCGGCCAAATGTCTCCTCATAGAATGACGGTTACCACAATCACAGATGAATTAAGGTTAAATAATCAAATGCGAGGTAAAACAATAGCCATAGCTTTGAAAGATAGAGGTGCTGTTTTGCCTGGTGGGCATACCGCCAATGCTGCGTATTGGTTTCACGGAGCAAATGAGGGTAAATGGATTACTAGTTCTTATTACATGGAACAACTTCCAAAATGGGTGATGGATTTTAATTCGTCAGGTAAGGCCCAATCTTATAAAAAAGCATGGAATACACTAAAAGATATTAAGGAATACAAGGAGAGTGGAACAGATGATAACGCATATGAAGGCTTGTTTGAGGGAGAAACATCCCCTACTTTTCCACATAGTACAACCGCACTTTTAAATAAAACTCAAGATTTTGATATTATAAAAGGAACGCCTTTCGGAAATTCCCTTACAGCTGATTTTGCAATAGAGGCCCTGAAACAAGAAGGCTTGGGTGAGGATGAAATAACCGATTTCCTAGCGGTAAGTTTTTCCAGTACCGATTATGTAGGTCACATGTATGGGGTTAACTCTAAAGAAATTCAGGATACCTATTTGAGATTGGATGAAGATTTAGCAAGATTATTTAAAGCACTGGACAAGAATGTCGGTGAAGGTGAATACACATTGTTCTTGACGGCAGATCACGCAGCGATTGAAGTTCCTACTTATTTAAAAGATCAAAAAATACCTGCCGGTTATATCGATAATGCATCTAATAAAAAAAGGCTTGCAGAATTTTTGAAATACACTTATGGTACAGAGGATATTGTAAAAAACTATTCTAACAATCAAATATTTTTAGACCATAAAATAGTAAAGAATCTAGATCTTAATTTAACCGATGTTGAAGTTGAAATCGCTCAAGAATTTTTAGGGTATGATAGTATAGATAGGGTGTATACAGCAAATCAAATGTGGAACAATGAATACACCACAGGTATCCCTTACATTTTACAGAATGGGTACAATCAGAAAAGATCAGGCGATGTTTTAGTAGTTTTAAAACCAGGATTTATTTCATACGGTACTACAGGTTCAACACATGGTTCACCACAAATTTATGACACTCATGCCCCATTATTATTTTATGGAAAGGGCATAAAGCCTGGGTCAACCGTTAACCGAACCGAAATACCAGATATTGCTCCAACCATATCAGCTCTTTTAGGAATTTCTTTTCCAAGTGGTACAAATGGTAAACCTATAACAGCTGTATTAGAGTAATATGGATAGTAGGCCAATAGGTATTTTTGATTCCGGTATTGGAGGCACATCCATTTGGGGTGAACTTCAAGAACTTTTACCCAATGAAGATTTTATTTATTTGGCCGATAGCAGGAATGCTCCATATGGTGAGAAATCTGAAGAACGAATTTTAGAGCTCAGTATTAAGAATACAGAATTTTTATTGGGTCTTAAGTGTAAACTCATTGTAGTTGCCTGTAATACGGCAACAACTAATGCCATCGATTATCTACGTGAGAATTATAAAGTACCTTTTATAGGTATTGAACCAGCACTAAAACCTGCTGCAATAAACTCAAAGTCAAAAATAGTAGGAGTACTTGCTACAAAAGGAACCTTGTCAAGTAGTTTGTTTCACAGTACCACAAAAAATCATGCAGCGGGTATTACCGTATTAGAACAACGCGGTACTGGTTTGGTTGAATTGATTGAACAAGGACATTTGCAAAGTGATGAATTGTATGCGCTTTTAGAAAGCTATATCTCACCTATGCTTGAAAAGGGGATGGATTATTTGGTATTGGGTTGCACACATTACCCTTATTTAATTCCGATATTAAAAAAAATACTCCCAGAAAATGTCACAATCATTGATTCTGGCCAAGCGGTTGCTCGACAAACTAAATCGGTTTTAGAGAAATTAGATTTGTTATCTAATTCTTCTGTATGGGGAACTCATCAATTTTTCACTAATAAAAACGAAAAAATATTATCTAATATATTGCCTTCCAGTAAATTAAACTTAACCGTTTCTTTTAAAGATTTTTAAGGGAATTGTTTTTTCTTTCGTAAGTGATATAGGTGAATGAAAATTTGTGCCGCTCATCTGTTGGGTGGAATTCTTGTTTCGTCATCATCCAGCAATCTTCATCAATTTCAGGAAAGAAAGTGTCCGCATCATTAAAGTTTGCGTGTACTCGTGTAAGCTCTATTTTGTCTGATTGTTTTTCAGCTAGTTTATAAATTTCCCCACCACCGATTATGAATGCAATTTCATTTTTCACTAGAGCAAGTGCTTCATCTAATGAATGAACGACAATAACATCTTCAAAGCTTACGAAGTAATCCTTGTCTCTGGTTATTATTATATGGGTTCTATTGGGTAGGGGCTTTGGAAAACTTTCATAGGTTTTTCTTCCCATTATTATTTTATGGCCAGTGGTCAGTTGTTTAAAACGTTTAAAATCATCTGGTAAGTGCCATAGAAGTTCATTGTCTTTTCCAAGAGCATTATTTTCTGCCGCTGCGGCAATCATTATAAGCGTCCTCAAAGCAGTTTTTTTTTAGTTTCCGATTCAATCATAGTGGGTAATTCGATTTCTTTCTTCATTTCATTTATTCGTTGCTTTTGCTTTTGCACTAATTTTTCACGCTCAGAACGTTCCCAATCTTTACCCATAAATTTATGGGTAATGAAAACATTAAAAATGTGAAGAACAAAAAGAAAAGCCCAGAAGGTAATAGCCCAAATGAACCAATTATATTCCTGACCGTATTTTAAAATTTTATTAATAAGCACCAAAAAAACACTACCGACTAAAAAAACCACAAAATGTGTATAAAGTCGTTTTTTTTGCCGAATCCTTTTTTGAGCATTCTCTAAAAGTTCATGTTGCTCTAAATCTAATTTGGGGGTATTTTTATTTTTGGAAAACATCGCTCTTCCTATCTTTGATTCAAAGATACAGGAAATGTGTTTTACTCAATAAACTATGGAAAAATTTAGAAAGGAATTTCCCGTTTTAAGAAAAGGTATTTATGCAAATACAGCAGTTTACGGTTTGTTGTATGAATCGTTATTAGATTGGAGACAAGAACACGATCTTGACTTTCTGATTCACGGTAGCGATATGCGAGATAAAACATTAAAATTGTTGTCTGATACAAGAACAGTTATAGGTGCGTTTTTTCACTGCAAACGTGAGAATGTAGCATTGGTCAATAATTTTTCTACGGGGCTAAATGTCTTGTTAGAAGGTTTACATCCGAAGAAAAAAATACTTCTTATTGAAAATGATTACCCTTCTCTTAATTGGGGTTTTGAGAACCGTGGTTTTGATATTCATTATCTTAAAATGGTCTCTGATTTAGAAGACCGCATTCAAGAAACAATTGAGAAGGAACATATAGATGTACTAGCTCTAAGTCTAGTGCAATGGTTAGATGGTTTTTCTATTGAATTAGAGTTCTTAAAGCGATTAAAAAGTAAGTTTCCAAATATATTGATTATTGCAGATGGCACTCAGTTTTGTGGTAGTATGCAATTTGATTTTGATAACTCAGGTATCGATGTGTTAGGAGCAAGTGCGTATAAATGGTTGTTAGCTGGTTATGGTAACGGATTTATGCTTTTTTCTGACCGTGTTAAAGAGGAGATTTCTATTAAAAATATTGGCTTTAATGCTGCAAATGGAGATTTAGATAAAAGGAATTCAATACGGTTTGCTAAATTATTTGAACCAGGTCATTTGTCCTCCTTGAACTTTGGAAGTTTGAAATTTTCATTGGAACATTTAACAAAAATAGGGATGGACAAAATAACGGACCAAAACCGAAAATTATCAGAAAACGCAAAAAGTGAATTTCAGGCATTAGGACTTTTAGATGAGAAATTTAAAGAAAGAAAATCCCATAGCACAATCTTTAATATTAGAGCGGATGATTCAATCTTTCAACATTTATTGGCTAATGATGTCTATTGTGCGCAAAGAGGGCAAGGTGTACGTTTAAGTTTCCATTTTTACAATACCGAAAATGAAATCGATTCTATTGTAAAAATCTTAAAAACAACTAGATAGCTATTCTTAAAAATCATTTTTAGTAGGGTTTAATTCTAAAGCAACTATAAAAAGGCCTCATTTTTTATCAATTTCATAAAAATGCCTTAAGTGTTGGAAATGAGTATTTTATTGTACTAGTTTTGCAGTAAATTTTAAAATTAATATCATGGCAATTGCAAAACAATATTTAAAAACAAAACCTGTGTGTAAGGTAACTTTTACAGTTCCTGCAGAGGAAGCAAAAAAAGTAGCCGTAGTCGGTGACTTTAATAACTGGAGCCCAAAAGCTAGTGCATTGAAAAAATTAAAAAACGGAACTTTTAAAGGAACTTTTGATCTTCCTAAAGAAAATTCTTTTGAGTTTAAATACTTGGTAGATGGTAACTTCATAAACGAGACTGAAGCTGATCGTTATCAGTGGAATGATTATGCAGGTTCTGAGAACGCTGTTTTAGAATTATAGTATATTGGTTATCTAAATATAATCAAAAAGGCGCGTTATTTCATGTAGTGCGCCTTTTTTTATTTTTATAATTGACTGATTTTCAGTGTAAACTATTATCGATTTGCTTTTAACAATCTTAGATAAGATTCTGTTAATGTAAAAAAATAAACAGAAATATCGTTTTGAAAAAATCAGAAAGAGGTATTAGGTATAACAATAATTTAATCTTTTATATAGCAACAATCCCTTTTATATGAGGGTGTGGGTTATAGTCAACTAATGTGAAATCTTCAAACTTGAAATCAAAAATATCTTTTACTTCAGGGTTTATTTTCATTTTTGGTAAAGGTCTAGGTTCTCTGCTTAATTGTAATTCAACCTGTTCCATATGATTATTATAAATATGAGCATCTCCAAAGGTGTGTATGAAATCACCCGCTTTAAGTCCGCAAACTTGAGCCATCATCATTGTGAATAGGGCATAAGAAGCAATGTTGAATGGCACGCCTAGGAAAATATCTGCGCTTCTTTGATATAATTGACAGGAGAGTTTTCCGTCTGAAACATAGAATTGAAAAAAGGCATGACATGGAGGTAGGGCGGCTTTTCCATTCGCTACATTTTCTGAAAAAGATTTTGAGGTGTCAGGCAGTACACTAGGGTTCCAAGCAGAAACCAACATTCTTCTGCTGTTTGGGTTTGTTTTTAATGAATGAACAACTTCTTTTATTTGATCAATTTCATCATCGTTCCAATTACGCCATTGGTGTCCATATACAGGTCCGAGATTTCCATTTTCATCTGCCCATTCATTCCAAATTCGTACACCATTCTCTTGTAGGTATTCTATATTAGTATCCCCTTTTAAGAACCACAGCAATTCATATACAATAGATTTTAAATGTAATTTCTTGGTAGTAACCATAGGGAAACCTTCACTTAAATCGAATCGCATTTGATAACCAAATACACTTTTAGTTCCAGTTCCTGTGCGGTCACCTTTTTGGTTGCCTTCTTCAAGAACATGTTTTAAAAGGTCGTGGTATTGTTTCATATAATCGTTTGTATTAGCATCAAAAATGAATTTTCGATATCACAAAAATACAGTTAACGTAAATTTTCGAAAAAGAATTATTGAACGGGTTATAAGAATTTATTAACCAAATCAAGAATAAAGATTTATAGCTTAATTATTTTATGAGTTCCAATTACGTCTTCCTGACTAATAATTTCAACAAAATAAACGCCTGAAGCTAGAGTTGATAAATCAATAGTTAAAAAGCGCTGGCCTTGAAAGTTTTTGGTAAGCACTAATTTTTTCGAAGAATTCACCAATGTTAATTCAATGCTGGATTTAATCTCTCCAAGGTCAATTATTATAGTTTCTGTTGTGGGATTAGGATATGCAATGATTTTATCGGAAATAGAATAGGGCACAAGAATATTATTGGTAAATAAAGCACCAGGAGATATGCAATCAACTATGAATTCTTCATTATCTGCTGTACCATCGTCGTCAGCATCTAATCGCCAAATTGTTTCCGGGTTTATTTGTTCATTTTCGTCATCGCAGTCAATTTTATCAGAAGGTGTAAGGATATAGTCAATACCGGGACTTTTGCAACTTTCAATAGTTTCGGAAGTGGTATAGCCGTCACCATCGGCATCCGAATACCAAGTAGAAACTTCAAATACATTTGGGTCGTTATCGTCACAGTCCGTTAAAGGCTGTATATTTTGAGTATATCCGATTCCGGGAGAATTACAGCTTTGTATTGTTGGTGCAACAGCGTAACCATCACCATCTTCATCAAGATACCAAGTAGAAACCTCAAATACATTTGGATTGGTATCGTCACAATCGTTTTGAGAGGTCACCATCTGGACATATCCAGTTCCTGGGCTTGCACAACTTTGTACAGAGATTCCAGTTGCATGTCCATCCCCATCTGCATCCAAGTACCATGTCGATACTTCAAATACATTTGGGTCGTTATCGTCACAGTCCGTTAAAGGAAGTATATTTTGAGTATATCCAGACCCTGGGGAATTACAGCTTTGTATTGTTGGTGCAACAGCGTAACCATCACCATCTTGATCAAGATACCAAGTAGAAACTTCAAATACATTTGGATTGGTATCGTCACAATCGTTTTGAAAGGTCACCATCTGGACATATCCGGTTCCTGGGCTTGCACAACTTTGTGCAGAGATTCCGGTCGCATGTCCATCCCCATCGGCATCCAAATACCAAGTAGAAACTTCAAATATATTTGGATTGGTATCGTCACAGTCCGTTAAAGGAAGTATATTTTGAGTATATCCAGACCCTGGTGAATTACAGCTTTGTATTGTTGGTGCAACAGCGTAACCATCACCATCTTGATCAAGATACCAAGTAGAAACTTCAAATACATTTGGATTGGTATCGTCACAGTCCGTTAAAGGGAGTACATTTTGCGTGTATCCAGGCCCTGGTGAGTTGCAGCTTTGCATTGTTGGTGCAACAGCGTAACCATCACCATCTGCATCCAAGTACCATGTCAATACTTCAAATACATTAGGATTGGTATCGTCACAATCGTTTTGAGAGGTCACCATCTGGACATATCCGGTTCCTGGGCTTGTACAACTTTGTACAGAGATTCCGGTCGCATGTCCATCCCCATCTGCATCCAAGTACCATGTCGAAACTTCGAACACGTTAGGGTCGTTATCGTCACAGTCCGTTAAAGGCAGTATATTTTGATTGTATCCTATTCCGGGAGAATTACAGCTTTGTATCGTTGGTGCAACAGCGAAACCATCACCATCTGCATCTAAGTACCATGTCGATACTTCAAATACATTTGGATTGGTATCGTCACAGTCGGTTAATGGGAGTATGGTTTTTGTATATCCGGTTCCTGGGGAGTCACAACTTTCTACTGTTGGGGCAACGGCATAGTTGTCACCATCGGCATCCATGTACCAAGTTGAAACTTCAAATATATTAGGATTGGTGTCGTCACAATCGTTTTGAGAGGTCACTATCTGGACATATCCAGTTCCTGGGCTTGTACAACTTTGCACAGAGATTCCGGTCGCATGTCCATCCCCATCTGCATCCAAGTACCATGTCGAAACTTCGAACACGTTAGGGTCGTTATCGTCACAGTCCGTTAAGGGAAGAATGGTTTTTGTATATCCGGTTCCTGGGGAGTCACAACTTTCTACTGTTGGGGCAACGGCATAGTTGTCACCATCGGCATCCAAGTACCATGTCGAAACTTCGAACACGTTAGGGTCGTTATCGTCACAATCCGTTAAAGGGAGTACATTTTGCGTGTATCCAGGCCCTGGTGAGTTGCAGCTTTGCATTGTTGGTGCAACAGCGTAACCATCACCATCCGAATCCAAGTACCAAGTGGTTACTTCAAACACATTTGGGTTGTTATCGTTGCAATCGTTTGTTGAGATTATTGTTTGAACATACCCGGTTCCTGGGCTTGCACAGCTTTGTACTGAGATTCCGGTTGCATGTCCGTCGCCATCGGCATCCAAATACCATGTCGAAACTTCAAATACATTAGGGTCGTTGTCATTACAGTCCGTTAAGGGAAGAATGTTTTGCGTATAGCCCGTTCCTGGGGAATTGCAGCTTTCTACAGTCGGTGCAACGGCATAGTTGTCGCCATCCGAATCCAAGTACCAAGTGGTTACTTCAAACACATTTGGGTCGTTATCGTTGCAGTCCGTTAGGGGAAGTGTGCTTTGCGTATATCCTTGTCCAGGGCTATTGCTGCTAATAACAGTAGGGGGTATGGCATATCCATCACCGTCCGCATCTAAATACCATGTATATTCGGTTGTGGTTCCTAAATTTGAATTCAATGCGATGACGATACTTGTGTCCTTATCAAAGGCAATTTCGGTTCCTGAAGCATCGGTTTGCGTTGTTGAACTATTTGAGCCATTTGGATGTTGAATTGACATGAATAAGAAACGAAAATCCGGAGAAAAGGTTATGCCGGTAGGTTCTGCGCCTGCGGGTACTATCCCAAAAACTTCAACTTTTGGGTTGGTCTGGGTATGTCCGTTTTTAACGACCCATATATAATTATTTTCACCATCATTAAGTACCCAAAGATTACCGTCATTATCGAAAGCTAGATTATCATTACCATAGCCCCAATTTACACTAGTTGTGCCACTGGTATGAGTGATATTGTAGGTTGTATTACCAACATAGGTTTCCATATTGATTACAGTTGTTCCGCTGATTGGATCAGAATCTTGAAATCGATATACTTGGTCTTCGCTTTTTACGGCAAAATAAATGAAGCCGTCTGGTCCTATTTCTACATCTTCTATACCATTAAAAACAGTAGCTCCTACTGCAGTGCTTTGGTTGACAGTCGTGTTTCGTTCCTCTTTTGTAGTATTGTTTAATAGAATCCAATTTCCTGGTCCGTTTTTAGATCCTTTATATACATAAAGTTTACCGCTACTTAAATCTTGTTCGGCATCAGCAACAAATTTATAAAGATACCCTACTGCAGCATCTGCGCCTTGGTAAGCTGTTCTTCTATTATTATGAATGACTAAATTTTCATGTTTAAAATTTCCTAAGGCCCATCGCTTATCGATTACGGTTTTGGTTGCAGGATTTATTTCAACGGCCCAACCTAAATCATCATAACCATCTGCATTGCTATCCAAAGGAAAACCGTATTGATTGGCAATTTCTTTTGAGGTATATTCCTCACAACTAATTATGGTATTCCAGGGTGTAACCGTTCCAGAGCAGTTAGCAATAGTTAGAGCTACGGAACTAAAATCTACACTTGCTGATAATGATGTAGACCACAATTTGGTGATTGAATTAAAGTTAATATCCAAAATGGAAACGGCACCTGGAACATTTTCCGCATTAATACTTAAATAGCCATTCTCACTGCTACCTCCAATGGGAACATAACCAGTAAAATCTGTATTTCCAGGTAATGTTCCACCTTGTGTTAAAGCATCACCTCTGCTGATAATAGACTGAAACGTATGAGTAGAGGGAATTACAAAATCGGAATTTTGGGATACAGGATTAACAGAAATGAAATCTCCTATGTTTTGAGCTATTCCACTTAGGGGTAGCAAGAGGAAAATTATAAAATAATACTTCATTCCAATTATAAGATTTTGCTTCAAATACCTTTGTTAAGGTACTGAAAAGTTAAAATTTAATAAGGGGAATGGAAAGTTATTTAATAATAATGAAGTAAATCATTTACATCGATTAAGTACATATAAAGAATGCTAAAAATGCATATGTCTTTGATAATTAGTATAATGATTATTTATTTTATGTATTTATCCTAAAATCATACCTGCAATGGTGGCAGAAAGTAAGGATGCCAAAGAACCTCCTAAAACAGCTTTCATTCCAAATTCTGATAAGGTTTTTCGTTGTCCTGGTGCAAGTGAACCAATACCTCCTATTTGGATACCTATGGAAGCAAAGTTAGCAAAACCACAAAGCATATAGGTGGCCATAATTACTGATTTATTGTATTTTAAATGCGGTAGAGTGGCTAAATCTTTTAATTCTGCCAGCTGAATATAGCCCACAAATTCACTAGCAACCAACTTGATGCCCAATAACTGACCCATTAGCATAATATCCTCATTGGCAACACCAATCAACCACATTAGTGGTGCGAAAATGGTTCCTAAAATAGCTTCGAGAGAAAATTTTTCATAAGAGGTATTCTCGGCTATCCAAGAATTTAAATTCGTAAAGTCTCCTGTCCATTCTAGTATACCATTGACCATGGCAATGATAGCGACAAAAACTAAAAGCATTGCACCAACATTAACGGCTAATTTTAAACCCTCGGTTGTTCCATTTGCAATGGCATCTAATACATTAGAACCAATTTTTTCTGATGAAACATGTATGTCACTATTTACTTCTTCGGTCTGAGGATATAGCATTTTTGAAATTACAATAGCGCCAGGTGCGGCCATTACAGAAGCAGCTAATAGATGTTTAGCAAAAACCAATTGTAATAGCTCGTCTTCACCTCCTAAAAAACCGATGTATGCAGCCAAAACCGCACCTGCTACGGTGGCCATACCTCCAATCATTACAAGAAGTATTTCTGAGCGCGTCATTTTCTCCAAATAAGCCTTTATAAGTAAAGGTGCTTCAGTCTGACCTAGAAATATATTACCAGCAACAGAAAGACTTTCTGGTCCTGATATCCCTAAGCTTTTAGACAATAACCAAGCTAGGCTTTTAACCACTTTTTGAATTACGCCTAAATAGAATAATAAAGAGGTAAGAGCAGAGAAAAATATAATTGTAGGTAACACTTGAAACGCGAATATATAGCCAAAGGTACCTGTATCTACAACAAGACCTTCAAACAGAAACTTGCTTCCTGCGCGGGTAAACTCTAAGATACTAACGAATATTCGTCCAATCTGCTCAAAAACTAATTGAACAAAAGGAACTTTTAGAACACCTATAGCAATTATTAATTGAAGTGCTAATCCTATACCGACAGTTTTCCAATTAATAGCTCTTCTGTTAGAACTGAATAAGAAAGCGAGAAGTAGCAAAACAAACATGCCTAAAACACCTCTTCCTAGGCTATTAAGGGAGAACCCGTCATTTGGTTCCATTTCCATTACATTGGCTGTTATGGCGTCATCAACCAAGGTAGTATCAATACTGTTTTCCAGTACTTGTGTCACTTCTAAGTCTTGAGCAAATGTTATTGAGGTAAGTACTAGTGCAAAAAATAGCAACCATTTGCCCTTTATCATAAACTGTAATTTAGTATTTAGTTGCGCTTAGAGATTTCATCTCTTAATTTCGCCGCTTTTTCGTAGTCTTCATTGGCGACTGCCTTTTTTAATTCGGCCTCAAGTTCATCTATCGTTAGTTCTGTATATCCGTCGGAAGCTCCAGATTCTATTTCTATAGTTTCACCTTCTTGTAGAATTTCGTCTACCATTATACTATCATCGCTTTCTTTTTTTTCTTTGTCCTTTGAGGAGAATTTTAGAAAAATCCCAGCTTTATCCAATATAGTCTTGTAGGTGAAGATAGGAGCATTAAAACGTAAAGCTAATGCTATGGCATCACTTGTTCTCGCATCTATAATTTCTTCGATACCGTCTCTTTCACAAATGATGCTAGAATAAAAAACGCCATCCACTAATTTGTGAATAATAACTTGTTTGATAACAATATCGAACCTATCAGAAAAATTCTTAAAAAGGTCATGTGTTAAGGGTCTTGGAGGCTTTATTTCTTTTTCTAAAGCGATTGCAATAGATTGAGCTTCGAAAGCACCAATGACTATTGGTAATTTTCTATCACCATCTACCTCATTCAAAATAAGTGCATAGGCACCATTTTGAGTTTGGCTATAGGAAATACCTTTTATTTTTAAACGTACTAGACTCATATATCTTTAACTAAAAAAGGCTGTTCAAAATACTTGGGGCTCCAACTATCTGAACAGCCCTTTAAGGGGCACAAAATAACAAAAAATTAACTGTTTTGAGCTTTAAAAACCTTTAATTTTTCAATCAATTGTGGAACTACTTCAAAGGCATCGCCGACAATACCGTAATCTGCAGCCTTAAAAAATGGTGCTTCTGGATCATTATTGATAACAACTTTTGTTTTTGAAGCGCTTACTCCTGCCAAATGCTGAATTGCTCCAGAAATACCAATAGCGATGTAAAGATTACTTGCAACGGGCTTACCCGTTTGACCAACATGTTCGCCATGTGGTCTCCAACCAAGGTCAGAAACTGGCTTAGAACATGCTGTAGCAGCACCTAGTATATCGGCAAGTTCTTCAATCATTCCCCAATTTTCTGGACCTTTCAATCCTCTTCCTGCAGATACCACAATATCGGCATCTGCAATTGTAGCTTTACCTACAACTTTGTCGATTTCTACTGATTTAGTGTTGTTCGTGTTTTCATCCGAAGTACTACTAATTTCTTCTACCGTGATATCGGTCTTGCTTTCATGCGCACCAAATGCATTGTTGGATACACCAATAATTTTAATATCAGTATCAATATGAGTGTGGGCAAAACCTTTATTACTGAAAGCGGTTCTTTTTACCATGAATGGGGAGGTACTTTCAGGGGCTTGTACCACGTTAGGTGCGTACCCAGCAGATAATTTCGCGGCCAATAATGGAGCTAAATATTTGGTATCAGTGCTAGAGCTAAGAATAACAACCTTGGTATCTGTACTTATAACAGCTTGTGCAATGGATGCAGCATAAGCGCCGGCGTTAAATGTAGTTAAAGATTCATCTTTAACATTTAAAACCTTAGAAACACCATAATTACCTAGTATTTC
This sequence comes from Maribacter orientalis, assembly GCF_900109345.1. Lineage (GTDB taxonomy): Bacteria > Bacteroidota > Bacteroidia > Flavobacteriales > Flavobacteriaceae > Maribacter > Maribacter orientalis. Next base: position 47,643 of record NZ_FNZN01000010.1, on the reverse strand, counting down.
ATTATCGGTGCTATTGAAGGCAACTGCAGTAACAGTGGTTCCCATCATTTTTGCAACAGCTGATGCGTAAGAAGCAACTTCAAGTGCGTTCTTTTTAAATTTTCCTTTTTCTGATTCTGTATAAACTAAAACTGACATTTTTCTTTCTTTTTAATTAGTAGCCGACTTGCGGGATATTAAATGACTTTAGCCTCATTATGTAGTAGGTCAATCAATTGGTCTACACTGTCGGCAAGTTTAACTTGGCCTTTTGCTGCTGGTTTGTCAAATTTTTTGTCTTCAGTTGCTTTAATACCATCTACAGGTTCTAAAACACTCAAGGTTTTTTTTCTAGCCATCATAATTCCACGCATATTTGGTATACGTAAATCACTTTCTTCCACTAAACCTTTTTGTCCTCCAACAACTAGAGGTAGTGAGCTACTTAATTTCTCTTTACCTCCATCAATTTCTCTTACAGCCGTAACTTTGTCTCCATCAATTTCTAGGTTGATGCAAGAGTTTATAAAATTCATGTTAGATAGTGAAGCCAAAATACCAGGCACCATACCACCATTATAGTCAATGGATTCTTTACCGCCTATTACTAGGTCATAACCTCCGTTTTTAACAACTTCGGCCAATTGTTGCGCAACATAAAAACCATCGGTAGGTTCAGCGTTTATTCTAAATGCCTCGTCTGCGCCAATAGCTAATGCTTTACGCATTGTAGGTTCAACACTTGGGCCGCCAACGGTTGCGATATGTACCGTAGCTCCTTGTTTTTCCTTAAACCACATGGCTCTTGTTAATCCGAATTCATCATTTGGGTTAATAACAAATTGCACGCCATTGGTGTCGAATTTAGTATCACCATCGGTGAAATTTATTTTAGAGGTGGTATCTGGAACATTACTTATACAAACTAATATCTTCATGTGTAAAAACTTTAATTCAATGACGACGAAGATAACTATTTAATTCTAAATTTACTATGCGTGCATAGTAAATTTTATAACTTTTTTTAAATACAGCGTTCTATTAATTGACATTATATTTCCTATTTTTGCTTGCTTTCTAGCATATAACAAAGATTAATATTTTCGATAGATGAAAACACTACAATTTAGAGAAGCGATAGCCGAGGCGATGTCCGAAGAAATGAGAAGGGACGAGTCTATCTATTTGATGGGTGAAGAGGTAGCAGAATATAACGGCGCCTATAAAGCTTCCAAGGGTATGTTGGATGAATTTGGACCTAAAAGGGTTATAGATACACCAATTTCAGAACTTGGCTTTGCAGGTATAGGAGTTGGCTCTACCATGACAGGGAATAGGCCGATAATTGAATTCATGACTTTCAACTTTGCGTTGGTAGGGATAGATCAAATTATAAATAACGCTGCTAAAATAAGACAGATGTCTGGCGGACAGTTTCCTTGTCCTATAGTCTTTAGAGGGCCAACTGGTTCAGCAGGTCAATTAGCGGCAACGCATTCCCAAGCCTTTGAGAGTTGGTATGCCAACTGTCCTGGTTTAAAGGTTGTAGTACCATCTAATCCGGCTGATGCAAAAGGATTGTTAAAAGCTGCTATCCGCGATAATGACCCAGTCATTTTCATGGAGTCTGAGCAAATGTATGGTGATAAAGGTGAAGTTCCAGAAGGAGAATATACCATTCCATTAGGTGTTGCTGATATTCGTCGTGAAGGTAAAGATGTTACGATAGTTTCTTTTGGTAAGATTATTAAAGAAGCTGATAAAGCAGCCGATGAACTAGAAAAAGAAGGTATTAGTTGTGAAATAATAGATTTACGAACCGTTAAGCCATTAGATTATGAGGCTGTTCTTAAATCTGTAAAAAAGACAAACCGTTTAGTGGTTTTGGAAGAAGCATGGCCATTCGGTAATGTTGCCACTGAAATTACATATCATGTTCAAGCCCATGCTTTCGATTATTTAGATGCGCCTGTTGTTAAAATTAATACAGCTGATACTCCCGCACCCTACTCGCCAGTTTTATTTGAAGAGTGGTTGCCGAATTATAAGGATGTCGTTGCGGCTGTTAAAAAAGTGTTATATAAATAAAATACAATTTTGTAAAAGTACCTTAGCTTCTCCGACCAAGTCTGGAGAAGCTTTTTTTATTGATAGGTAATTTGATTTAAAAAATGCAAGACAATCAAAATTTTTGATGAAAGATATATTCTTTTTAATAGTTAGTTTTAGTTTTTTTATCACTCACGCTCAAACCAAAGTGGGGGGTATTGTAATAGATGAACAAGGCGAACCAGTGTCGTTTGCCAATGTTTTTTTTAAGAATTCTACAGAGGGTACTATTACCAATGATGATGGTAGGTTTTATTTAGAATCTGAAAACGATTATTCCACCGCAATCATATCATTTATAGGATATACAGAATATGAGCTTGAACTTACTTCTAAAGTAATGTATGATTTAAAAATTAAACTTGCTGAGTCGGCCGAGCAACTAAATGAGGTAGTATTAATAGCTGGTAAACAGTCTAAAAAGAATAATCCGGCTGTAGATATTCTTCGTAAAATTTGGGCAAAGAAAAGACAAAATGGGGTTAGACAATTTAACCAATATGCTTTTGACAAATATGAAAAGGTTGAGTTTGATTTAAATACGATAGACAGTTCCTTAATAAAGAGTAAATTATTTAAAGGACTAGAATTTATATTTCAAGATTTGGACACTTCTAGGATTACGGGGAAAACCTATTTGCCTATTTTCTTGAATGAAACCTTTTCTAAAGTCTACGGTGATAATAAATTGAATGAGGAAAAGGAAGATATTTTAGGGAATAAGAATTCAGGTTTTGAAAACAACCAAGCTATCATTGCCTTTGTTAAGGATTTATATCAGGAATATGATGTTTATAATAATTACCTGAAATTTTTTGATAAGAGTTTTACAAGTCCATTGTCTAGAACAGGTGTTGATACTTATAATTATGCATTACGCGATAGCGCATTTATAGAAAACAAGTGGTGTTATAATATAGTATACTATCCCCGACGTAAAAATGAATTGACTTTTAAAGGAGATTTTTGGGTCAATGATTCCACGTACGCCATTAAAAATATTAATCTTCAGGTTACAAAAAGCGCGAATATAAATTGGGTTAAAGAAATCTACATAGAACAAGATTTTGAAGTATTGAATGATTCGGTATTTCTGTTGAAGCGAGATTATATGTTGAGTGATTTCAGCTTTAATAAAAAAGAGGAGTCTAGAGGCCTGTATGGTAAACGAACTACGGTTTACGATAATTACGAATTTAATAAGCCTAAGCCAAGGGAGGCTTATAGAAAAGAACGCAATCCATTAGACGTTAACCAAATAGTAAAGGATGATGCATTTTGGGAGAAAAATAGACTAGAAACCTTAAATAAAGATGAAAAAGGAATCTACAAGTTATTAGATACGTTAAAGACGGTGCCTAAATTTAAATCATATTATAACTTCGTAAGTATTTTAGGGTCTGGTTATGTTGAAATGGATAAATGGAATCTAGATTTAGGTTCTGTCTATGATTTTTTTGGATATAACAGTGCTGAAGGTCCTCGGGTAAGAGTCGGAGCAAGAACATACTATGGGCAAAATGATCCTTGGCGAATTGAGGGTTATACGGCCTATGGATTTAAGGATCATAAATTTAAACATGGTCTTGCAGGTAAATTTTTAGTTGATAGAAACAGTAGATTAATTGTATCAGGAGGAAACAGGAGGGATATTGAGCAACTTGGTGTTAGTTTAACGGCAACAAATGATGTTTTGGGACGTAGTATCGCCTCATCCTCGTTATTAACGGTCGGTGCAAATAATAGATTGACAAATATAAACCTTAGTGCTCTTAAATTCGAAATTGAACCGCTAACTAATTTTAAGTTTTCAGTAGGGGGTACCTTTAGAACATTAAGTTCTGCTTTGCCAAATGATTTTAGTTTAGATTATGTGGATCTACAGTCACCTACAGGGGTTTCATCGGAAATACGGCAATTCGATTTCAATGCACACATTCTATATACTCCAGGTAAGAAGACCATTGGTTATGGTGTTGAGCGCCGTGATGTTAATGATACCTATAGTAACATATTGCTAAATTTTACTAAAGGGACAAAGGGTGTTCTTGACAGTGATTTTGACTATAGTAAATTGCAATTTTCGTATAGCCAACCTTGGCAGTTAGGTGGTTTTGGTCGGTTGTTAAGTACGGTGGAACTTGGTAAAACCTTCGGAGTAGTGCCTTTAGGGCTTTTAAGTGTAGTGCCAGGGAATCAAACTTTTTTCTCAAATTATGGGACGTTTCCAAATTTAGATTTTTACGAATTTGTGACTGATACATATGCTGCGGTTCATTTACAACATAATTTTAATGGGCGATTTTTCTCAAGAATACCATTTCTTCGAAAATATAATCTTAGAGAGATTGTAGCAATACGTGGGGTGTGGGGTGATTTATCTGATGCTAATAAAGCATTGAGTGCACCTGCTACAGCAAATACACCATTGCGTGCACCATCAGAAAAGATATATTATGAATATTCTTTCGGAATAGGTAATATTTTCAAGATCTTTAGACTGGATTTTAATTTTAGAGGTAATTATTTAGATAATCCAGATGCAAGGCCGTTCGGAGTTACCGGAACGTTTGGATTTGTCTTTTAATTCATTTACTTTTTACAATTATAACAAAGAAGTACCGTTTCATAGACAACTATAAATTAAACAACTTAAAATATGGCAGCAGCTAAAGGATTGACCTTTGATGTGTTAATAGAGATTCCGAAAGGAAGTAGAAATAAATACGAATACGATTTTGCATTACATAAAATACGATTTGATCGAATGCTTTTTTCTTCCATGATGTACCCTGGTGATTATGGGTTTGTTCCAGAAACTTTGGCCTTAGATAAGGATCCACTTGACGTTTTGGTAATGGGAACGGAACCAACCTACCCAATGACAGTGATGGAAGTGAAGCCAATAGGTGTGTTTCATATGACCGATGAAAAAGGGCCAGATGAGAAAATTATCTGTGTGCCTGTTTCTGACCCAATTTGGAGTAACAACAATGATATCAGTGATTTAAATCCGCATAGATTGAAAGAAATTGAACATTTCTTTCAAGTATATAAAGATTTAGAAGAGAAAAAAGTAGATACTGGCGGTTGGGGAGATGCTAAAGAAGCGATAGAAATATACCACCAATGTGTGAAGAGATATAACGAAAGTGAGCATAAAGCAAAGCGTACTTTTGTGATTTAAATAATTTCAATTAATATTAAAGCCACTTTTTGTATTAAAAAGTGGCTTTTTTTATTCTATTCTAATTTACTACTTTAGCCGCGCTAATTTTATAACTAAACAAACAACAGATTAAATGGAGTCACTAATGATTTATATGCCAATAGTAATGGCTATTTTAGGCCTAATTTATATGGGTATCAAGAGGTCTTGGGTAATGAAACAAGATGCCGGAGATGGAAAAATGAAAGAAATATCAGATTACATTTATGAAGGCGCATTAGCTTTCTTGAGTGCAGAATATAAGCTTTTGTCCATATTCGTAGTAATAGTAAGTATTTTACTTACTATAGTTTCATTTGTAGTACCAACAACACATTGGTTAATTGTAGTAGCGTTCATTTTTGGAGCTATTTTTTCAGCCTTTGCTGGAAACATAGGTATGAAAATCGCTACTAAAACGAATGTTCGTACTACACAAGCCGCCCGTACAAGTTTGCCTAATGCATTGAAAATTTCATTTGGTGGTGGAACCGTTATGGGTCTGGGCGTTGCAGGTTTAGCAGTTCTTGGTCTTACCATATTTTTCATTCTATTCTTCCAATTTTTTATGGGAGGTGTTTGGACTACTACTATGGATATGACTATTGTACTTGAAACTCTTGCAGGTTTTTCATTAGGTGCTGAATCTATTGCATTGTTTGCACGAGTAGGTGGTGGTATTTATACGAAAGCTGCTGATGTAGGTGCGGATTTGGTAGGAAAAGTTGAAGCGGGTATACCAGAAGATGATCCTCGTAATCCAGCTACTATCGCAGATAACGTTGGTGACAACGTAGGTGATGTTGCAGGTATGGGAGCAGATTTGTTCGGGTCATATGTTGCTACGGTTTTAGCTGCTATGGTTTTGGGCAATTATGTAATAAAGGATATGGGTGGTAGTATTTCTGATGCCTTCGGGGGTATTGGTCCTATTTTATTGCCAATGGCAATTGCCGGTGCAGGTATCATTATATCAATTATCGGTACCATGTTGGTGAAAATAAAAAGTAACGATGCTAAAGAAGCCCAAGTTATGGGTGCGTTGAATATTGGTAACTGGACATCAATTGTTCTTGTTGCTATTTCTTGTTTTGGATTGGTGACTTGGATGCTGCCAGAAACTATGCAAATGGAATTCTTCGGTGAAGGTATATTAGAAATATCTTCAATGCGTGTATTTTATGCCACTTTGGTTGGTTTAGTAGTGGGAGCCGTTATTTCTTCTGTAACTGAATATTACACAGGATTAGGAAAAGCTCCTATTTTAAAAATTGTACAACAATCTTCTACAGGAGCTGGTACGAATATAATTGCAGGTTTGGCGACAGGTATGATTTCTACTTTCCCATCTGTATTGTTATTTGCGGCTGCTATTTGGTCGTCTTACGCATTTGCAGGTTTTTATGGTGTGGCGTTGGCGGCATCAGCAATGATGGCAACTACTGCTATGCAATTGGCTATTGATGCATTCGGACCAATATCCGATAACGCTGGTGGTATTGCAGAAATGAGTGAGCAAGAACCTATTGTAAGAGAAAGAACAGATATTTTAGATTCTGTAGGTAATACTACGGCTGCAACTGGCAAAGGTTTTGCAATTGCTTCTGCAGCATTGACTTCTTTGGCATTGTTTGCTGCTTATGTAACATTCACTGGTATTGATGGTATTAATATATTTAAAGCTCCGGTATTGGCGATGTTATTCGTTGGTGGTATGGTGCCAGTAGTATTTTCTGCTTTAGCCATGAATGCTGTTGGTAAAGCTGCAATGGAAATGGTTCAGGAAGTTAGACGTCAGTTTAAAGAAATTCCTGGTATAATGGAAGGTACTGGTAAGCCAGAATATGATAAATGTGTTGCTATTTCAACGCAAGCTTCTCTTAGAGAAATGATGTTGCCAGGTCTATTGACTATTGGGTTCCCGTTATTGATTGCTTTCGCACCATTGTTATTTGGAATGAATAAATTGGCTATCGCTGAGATGTTAGGTGGTTACATGGCTGGTGTTACTGTTTCAGGTGTATTATGGGCTATATTCCAGAATAACGCTGGAGGTGCCTGGGACAACGCTAAGAAATCTTTTGAAGCAGGTGTTGAGATTAATGGTGAAATGACTTATAAAGGTTCTGAAGCTCATAAAGCTGCAGTAACTGGTGATACTGTTGGTGATCCTTTTAAAGATACATCAGGTCCTTCAATGAACATCTTAATTAAATTAACTTGTTTAATTGGGTTGGTAATCGCTCCAATATTGGGCGGACATGCTGAAGAAGGTGTAGCTGTAAATACTAATACAAAAGAGATTACTGTTGATTTAAATGTAGAAAATAACGATTTGGCAGAAGCTACCGTAACATATTCTACTATAGTTAATGGTGAAACGGTCACTGAAGTGAAAACTTACAACGGAACTAAGGCAGAGGTTGAATCTCAATTAAAAGCCTTTGAAAATGTGAACCTTGATAAAAAAGGAACTGCAACAGAGGTGACTATAGAAAAAGTAGAAATTAATAAATAGGTGGCTATTAAATTTTTAAAAAAACCATCAGCATTCAGCTGATGGTTTTTTTATGCTTTAACTTATTGTAATTTAAAAGTGATAGGAATGCTAAATGATACTTTTACGGCGGTGCCTCGTTGTTTACCAGGAGTCATTTTTGGTAGTTTTGAGAGAATTCTAACAGCCTCACTTTCTAATAACTCATGAGGACCTCTTTTTTTAATCGTACCGATGCTTCCGTCTTTGTTAATCATGAATTGCGTATTCACCCTACCTTGTTGTCCCATTTCTTGAGCTAATTCTGGGTACCTGAAATTTGTTCGAATATGCTTTTGCATCATGTCATTAAAACAAGCTCTCTTGTCCTTTTCATTTTCACACCCAGGAAAAATAGGAACCTCTTCTATGGTAGTCCAAATCACTTCTAGATCATCAGGTATATCAATAACTTCAATGTTTGAGGCTTCTAAGATTTCAGTGTCTGTAGTGGCTTCGGTTGTTTCTATTATTGTTTCTACAATTGGGTCGTTATCTTCGACTATTTCTATCTCTGTTGGCAAAATTGGAGGTTTTGGTGGTTGAATTATTTCTAACTCAAAAATGGGAGCTTCTTCGATAATAGTTTTATCTACCTTATTAAGGCCGATGTCAAAGTCATAAACATTATCGTACGTTTTCCATTCTAAGGCTACAAATACCATGGCCAATACTAGTAGTAGTCCGAATACGAAATACAAACTACTTTTTTTGTTGAGATCTTGCTGTGGATTTTTTTTTGGTTCCATAATTTAGAAATTTAGACTTGTTAAAAACAAGTTGGGTTATTATTCTTTTTTCTTTCATAAAGCTATTCTATAGAAAGAGGTTGTGAAACTGGCAATGAGTCAATGGTGGTTTTCACTGAGGGAAATGTCTTTTAAGTTTTATTAGTACTATACTAATCGGTTTATCTAGTGATTTAAAAGTGGTATTTGTTCAAATAAAAATTTTAAAGGTTGTCGAAAGACCGTAATTTTAACGCCATGGGTATTTTTAAGAAAGACAAACTTCAAATTATCAACTTTCAGTCATACGGCAGTGCAAGCCGGCTGTATGTACGTGGTCGCGCTATTGAGGATGAAAATATAGATTTAGACCGAAAAGGTATTTTCAATTTGATGGGGAATACTTGGAAGCGGTTTGAAACGGATGAAGTTAGAAATACAGCTCTTAAAATTACTTTTGCAAACGGTGAAACGGTAGAAGGGACTACTGATGATGATGGGTATTACTTAATTGATAAAAATATTGAGGGACTTCAAAACTTGGCGAATGATGAAGGTTGGCTGAACTTTGAACTATCATTCAATGATACGAATTTAAAAAGGGAGATAGTATTACAAAATCGATTTCCAGGTGAAATGCTAATTCCCAGTGAGCATGCTAAATTCGGAGTCATTAGCGATATAGACGATACCATTTTGCACACTGGAGTAGTTTCTTCATTGAAATGGAAGGTAATCATTAATACCATGTTTAAGCGGGCCACCAAACGCAGACAACTTGAAGGGGCTTCGGACTTTTACATGAAACTCCATAATGGGAAAACAGGAAGTGAAGCAAACCCTTTATTTTATGTGAGTCATAGCCCTTGGAATTTATACCGATATCTTGAACTCTTTTTAAAAACGAATAACTTTCCTAAAGGCCCTATACTATTGCGAAGTATGGCCAGTTTTAGAATGCGTAAAAAGAATGATGAAAAACCGCAAAAGCAAAGAGAAATCAGTAATCTACTAAATGCGTATCCAAATTTGCCATTTATACTAATCGGTGATAGTGGAGAAAAAGATGGAGATATTTATCAAGAAATTTCCAGCTTGTTTCCAGGAAGGATAAAAGCAATATACCTGCGTAGCGTAAACCATTCAAAACGTATGAAAAGGATTGAAAATCTATTTGTAGACTTCAAGGATATTCCTTTTTTAATGGTAAATAAAACAGAGGAGGCGATAGCGCATGCTAAAGAAAATGGATTTATCTAAAAACTATCCGTTTGCAATATTTTGAATAGATATCCACCTGTTTTCATCAAAATCGTTTAACGCATTAATTAATTGAAAGCTTTCGAATAAGTGAATAGAATCTGCTTTAATAGGGGCTTCTGTAATTATCTCTTCTGTAAGAAGCCTTGTTCTGCAAGTACCTTGTAATAGGGAGGTAGAAGGTGTTATTATTTTATGGCCATCAGTAAAAAGTATATTGGAGTAGGTCGCATCGGTAATGAATCCGTTCTTAATTATTAAAACATCCTCAAAATCTCCTTTTTGTAGATAAGAGTGGTTTAATTGTTTTCGGTCAGTATATTTTAATCGGTAGTCTATTTCATCATTTTTTAATAACAATAGGCTTGTGGGAATCTTGTTGACGTATTCAGAAACTGTCCATTTTACACCAATTTCATTGTATTCGATTCTTAATTTACATTTGAGAGATGTGTCAATCAGCGGTAAATTTAGGTTGTCAAATAAAGAATATTTTGCTTCGAAACCAAAAAGGGCATAAAAAGACGATTTGAACCTCGACTCATGGTAAGTGCCATTTTGAATCTCACCATTCGCAATACATACAGATTCAAATAATGGGTACATATATCTTTTCTAATAGTTCCTGATATTCTTCTTCTAGACTACTTAAGTGGGTTATACCGCCGCCACTTTTGTAATATAGTTGTCCGTCAATTTGTTCAATATACCGAATACTAACTGCACTATCCATTTGGTTGCCATCGAAGACTCCGAAAATACCAGTGTAAAATCCGCGTGGCATAATTTCTACACGCTCAATAATATCTATTGTTTTCTTTTTTGGAGCTCCACTTATAGATCCGGCCGGTAAGGTTTTTAGTAGTAAGTTAGCAAAATTATCTTTCCAGTTATTGGGCAGTTCGCCTTGTATCTCGGTGCTTGTCTGCAGGAGTTCTTGATTGCCTTTTTTTATTTTTTCAATATATCTATATTTATTGACCTTTACTTTTTTTGCAATCATAGAAAGATCGTTTCTAATGAGGTCTACAATAGTATTATGTTCGTATAATTCCTTTTTATTAGAAAGCAGTAATTCTTTTGCGTTCGGTATAGCGCTATTTATAGTCCCTTTCATGGGGTACGAGAAAATAGTATCGTTCTTAATTTTTAAGTAGCACTCTGGTGAAAAAAGCACAAATTTATCTTTGTATAAAAGCTTATAAGGCGCTGACGCTTTATGATAAATCTCTTTTAAATTTGCTGGTGTATTTAATATAGTTGGAAACGTAAGATTTAATAAAAAGCTATTGCCTGTATTCAATTCCTTTTTAACCTCGTTAAAAGCTTTTTGATAAATTTCTTTTGATATTGGCTCAGGGTGTAAGTCTATTGGCCTCTTGTCTTGTGGTTTGGAAACTAGGTGATTATCGTTGCCTTTTCCTTTAATATTAAAATAGATGTTTTGTTCGGCTGCTTCTTCAAATGAATACACCAGTTTTTTAGACTTATTGAAGTCTATTATGAATAAAAATGGTTGTTCGTCGTGAAGAAAGTCGGTAACGTTCTTTTCAAAATCTTTCAATGAAATTGAGCTTAGAGGAGAGAAGTTTAAAACAAACCGTTAATTTCAGCGTCTATTTTGTTGAGGATAGTTCCTAAATCTTCAGGGTTGTCAACGAAATCCAAATCATCAACATCGATGATAAGCAAGTTTCCTTTTTGGTAACCGTGAACCCATGCCTCATAGCGTTCATTCAATCGGCTTAGGTAGTCAATGGAAATAGTGTTTTCATATTCACGCCCACGCTTGTGAATTTGTTTCACTAGGTTCGGTATAGAACTTCTTAAATAAATAAGAAGATCTGGCGGTTCAACTAAACTTTCCATAAGGTCGAATAAACTAGAATAGTTTTGGAAGTCACGATTGGTCATTAGTCCCATAGCGTGAAGGTTAGGAGCGAAAATATGCGCATCCTCATAAATTGTTCTATCCTGTATAACATCCTTACCACTTTCTTTGATCTGTAATATTTGACGGTACCTACTGTTCAAGAAGTAGATTTGAAGATTAAAACTCCATCGTTCCATTTGATTATAAAAATCATCTAGATATGGATTCTCAACAACATCCTCAAAATGCGCTTCCCACTTATAATGTTTTGAAAGTAATCTGGTTAGGGTTGTTTTACCTGCACCAATATTTCCAGCCACGGCAATATGCATTTTGAGTCTATTTAACGGTTAGATTAATGAAAATTATAACGCACAAGATACAAAGTAAATTAAGCATTAAGAAAAATAGTAGATGAAATGCAGCTATAAATAAACACACCTAAAGTTATGTCAATATTAGTATAAATACTATTCTTTAGGTTTTTATACAAACAATTTTCATACTTTTGAGTCGTTATTAAAGAGGAAGGATTTGTCTGATTGCAACCTCGGGGCCTTAAGCTAGTTTTAAGGGTAAAAATGCTAAAGCAGTTTAATCCAAATTTTATTTGGATTCTCATTTCGAGATTCGTAAACTTCTCCCTGAAAATCACCAAATCCATTACTGTTAAAAAAAATTGTAATGGCTTATTTATTTACATCAGAATCTGTTAGTGAAGGACATCCGGACAAAGTTGCGGATCAAATCAGTGATGCGTTATTAGATAATTTTCTGGCATTTGATCCAGAAAGTAAAGTTGCTTGCGAAACCTTGGTGACTACGGGTCAAGTAGTATTGGCTGGGGAAGTGAAGAGTGACACCTATTTGGACGTTCAAAATATTGCCCGTGAGGTAATCAATAAAATTGGGTATACGAAAGGAGAATATCAGTTTAGCGGCGATTCTTGTGGTGTTATCTCATTGATTCATGAGCAGTCTCAAGACATCAACCAAGGTGTTGATCGTGGCTCAAAAGAAGAGCAGGGTGCTGGTGATCAAGGTATGATGTTCGGATATGCTACAAGCGAAACCGAAAACTATATGCCTTTGGCCTTGGATATTTCCCACAAAATTCTGCACACATTGGCGGAAATTAGAAGGGAAAATAAAGAAATCACCTATTTAAGACCTGATGCTAAGTCACAGGTGACTATTGAATATTCCGATACCAACGAACCACAACGTATCGATACAATTGTTGTTTCGACTCAGCATGATCCTTTTGATAAAGACGATGAGAAAATGCTGGCTAAAATTAAGTCAGACATTATTTCTATTCTTATCCCAAGAGTAAAAGCACAATTACCTAAGGAAACTCAAAAGTTGTTTGATGATCAAATCAAATATCATATTAATCCAACAGGTAAGTTTGTAATTGGTGGCCCTCATGGCGATACTGGTTTAACTGGTCGTAAGATTATCGTTGATACTTATGGAGGAAAAGGAGCACATGGTGGTGGAGCTTTTAGTGGTAAAGACCCAAGTAAGGTAGACCGCAGTGCTGCGTATGCTGCAAGGCATGCTGCAAAGAATTTAGTTGCTGCCGGTGTTGCTGATGAAATTTTAGTACAAGTGAGTTACGCAATTGGGGTAGTAGAGCCGACCTCTATTTTTGTTGATACCTATGGAACTTCAAAAGTAACGTTGAGTGATGGTGATATTGCCAAAAAAGTAGCTCAGTTGTTCGATATGCGACCTTTTGCTATTGAGGAGCGCTTGAAACTACGGAATCCAATTTATTTGGAGACCGCTGCTTACGGACACATGGGTAAAGAACCCGTAACCATTACAAAAGTTTTCGAATCTCCATACAATGGTCGTATAGAACGCGAAGTAGAACTGTTCACTTGGGAAAAGTTGGATATGGTAGACAAGATTAAAAAAGCATTTAGTTTATAACTTCATAGTGTTCTAGCCTCAGGGCAGAAGGCTTTTATAAATAATTTGATATTGCGAGGTACGAAGCAACCTAACTTCTGAGGTACGATACTCAGGGTTTGCTTCGTACTTCGCAATTGCATTTACAGCTGCGTCATGAATCCTGACAGCCGTATGGCAGGTGTAGTCAAAATACAAGGTCAATTGCGAGATAAACATTCTTCAAAATCTCATTATCGAATTTATATTAATAAGCTTTTATATGTTCAAAAATTTACACACAAACAGTTTAAGATACTTACACAACAACTTTGAATAGCTACACCACAAAATTATATTTGTAGGAAAAAGATTACATATATTTAAATTGTAATTAATGGTGAATCCCAAATCTCGCCACCTAAAAAGATGAAAAATATAGTAATAGTACAATCGAAAAACAGACAGAAATAAGTTCAAGTTGAAGCCCCAAACGTCAGCTAAATTTTAATACTGTTTAAATATGTGGAATCTTTGAAAAACCTATTTAGAAAATAACTTAACCTACGAATGCCATGCTTAAACCCTACAAAGTACCCTTAGCTATTTTGCTATACATTCTATTGCAATCTTGCTCAAAAGAAACTGACCTAATTTCTGAGTTTGTTGTTTTAGATACTGCAAAGACCGAGTATCGCTCAATGAAATTTAATCTAGATTTTGAAATTGAAAAATCTAAAATGGCTAGTAAAACAGTGAGTGTATTTCCCTTTTTCGACTAAATATCGACCCTGCCTAAAAGCCCTTTAAATGAAAAATCAAATACTCCAAGATTCTAAAAATCAAGTATACAGGAACGATTTCTTTTCAGGAATTTTAAGATTGACAAAGAAGTTATTCATGATTTAAATATAAACGTCATTGCGAGCAATTCTACCATCAAGTAGAAATGGAGAAGCAATCTCTCTCTTAGAGACACGCCATTTAATTTGTTATTTACATTGAGGGCAGTCGAAATGCTTTTGGTAGTTTTTATATCGTAATTCCGGTCATGTTAAAATCTAAATAATCGAGTAAACTTTCTTAGATTTAAGACTTCAAACACTTAAGACATGCCAAAGTTTACCATCAAACACCTTTTTACGCTTATTTTTATTTCTTCGCTGATTATTTCCTGTAGAAAAACACCTAAAGTAGCGGATGCTGAAATCTCCGAAACCTTTGTTGCGGATAACTACATTAAAAAGGAGGTAGATATTGTCATGCGTGACGGCATAAAACTCCACACTACAATATATTCCCCAAAGGATACTTCAAAAAAATATCCTATTATCATGCAGCGAACGCCTTACAGTTCGCAGCCATACGGAGCGGGAAAATTCAAGGAGAAAATCGCTCCAAATATTCATATGATGCAAGATGGGTATATAGTGGTCTACCAAGATGTTCGTGGTCGCTGGTTAAGCGAAGGGCACTATGAAAATATGCGTGCATATCATCCCAATAAAAAATCAGATCAAGATATCGACGAAAGTTCCGATACTTATGATACGATAGACTGGCTGGTAAATAATGTGGATAACAACAATGGGAATGTGGGTATTTGGGGAATTTCCTATCCCGGTTTTTATTCCACTTATGCGGTGGTAGATGCTCACCCGGCGTTGAAGGCAGCCTCTCCGCAAGCGAGTATAGCTGATTTCTTTTTTGATGATTTTCACCACAACGGAGCGTATTTATTGAGCTATTTTAGGGCGACTTCATTGTTTGGAACACCACGCCCCAATAACGACCAACCTATAGACACTGCTTGGTATGTATTACCAGAATTACCGACCGAAGATCAGTACCAATTCTTTTTGGATGAAGGTCCGTTAAAAAATTTGGATAAGTTCTTTGAATATGAAACTGCCGATACACCACGTATGGCAAAAGAAGGCGTGACCGATGATTATTTTTGGAACGAGTTAAAAGAGCACCCTAACTACGACGAACTTTGGCAGAGTAGGGGATTGATTCAGCATTTGAAAAATGTAAAGCCTACAGTGGCTACGATGGTCGTTGCAGGCGAGTTTGATGCGGAAGATTTATATGGACCGTTAGAAACCTATAAGAATATTGAGAAGTACAACGCCGATAATTATAATACCTTGGTTTTCGGACCATGGGATCACGGCGGATGGGCACGTAGCAAAGGTCAAAATACCGTTGGCAACTACTATTTCGGGGATTCCATTTCTGAGTTTTTTCAAGAAAAGATTGAAACCAAGTTCTTCGACCATTTTCTAAAAGGAAAAGGAGATAAGAATAGTGGGTTACCAGAAGCCTATGTATTTGATACTGGAAGAAAAGACTGGAAAACATATGATACTTGGCCACCAAAAGGAATGGTTAAAAAAGACATGTACTTATCAGCAGACCAAGAATTGACTACCGAACCCAAAAAGGTAGAAGGCATTCAATTTGTAAGTGATATTAAAAAACCGGTGCCGTATTCAGAAGATATCAAGACCGTGTTTACCCCAAGAAAATATATGACCGATGATCAGCGGTTTGCCGCTCGCCGTAGTGATGTATTGGTGTTTGAAACCGAAGTCATGGAAAATGACCTAACCTTAGCAGGAGATATTCTAGCCAAGTTAAAAGTAGCGACGACAGGTACTGCAGCAGATTGGATTGTAAAAATAATAGATGTGCACCCAGCCGATGAACCTGCTTATGAAGGCATGCAAGACCATTTAAAAATGAGCAATTACCATTTAATGGTGCGCAGCGAAGTATTACGTGGGCGTTTTAGAAATAGCTTCTCCAACCCTGAACCTTTTGTGCCGAACCAAAAGACCGATGTTACTATTAAACTGCAAGATGTTTTCCATACCATTAAAAAGGGGCACAAGTTACAGGTGCAAGTACAGAGTTCCTGGTTCCCGCTCATAGATTTGAATCCACAGACCTATGTGGAGAATATCTTTGAAGCAGATGAGGCGGACTTTAAAACTCAAACCCATACCGTATTTACAGATTCTAGTATTGAGTTTTCGGTGTTGGAGTAGTGAGCATAGTGAGCAATGAGTGCTAAATAAAATTTTAATCTTAATTCAATTTGGATAATCAAAATAAGGTAATTGAAAAGTTTATTACTGAAATGGTTAATAGTAAGTTAGATTTCGACTTACTTCAGGTTGCTAGAATAAAGCCGTTTTTTGAGGACGAACTAACAGTATTGGATAACCTAAAAGAGGTAAGAACTGAAATATGTTATTGTATTTTCTTTGGGCTTAATCAAGCGGCTATTACTTTAACAAACCATTTATTAGAAGACACGTTGAAAACGGGATTACTTTATTCTGAATATGGTGTAAAGCTTTTAAATGATTTGAATGACATGGATACTTTTTATAAAGATGGACTTGATAAATACAATGGTTTGGATTTGAGTGGAACTATCAATAGATCTTGTAGTAAAGGGTTAATTTCAAAAGAAGAGAAGAAAATATTGCACGAATTTAGAGAACGTTTAAGAAATGGTTTTTCTCATTCAGATTCTAGAAAAATTTTTAAGGATATAAAAGTGCCATTTTGGATGGGTTCTTTCAGGGATATAGATGAAGAAAAGTTAAATTTTAAGGAATGTAGTATTTCTGATATCCCTCAATTTCAAGGGCTTGCAAAATCTGAATTAGCTAAAAATCATTCATTTCACTATTTTAATTGCGTTTATGGCATATTGAAGAAAATCGAAAAAAAATTAAGTTGAATAATCTTGACAGCTTAATTATTTTCTTTTGGATAAGTACTTTAAAAATGCCATTACATTAAGTGTAAATTAAACTCACCAATCAATAAGAAAATCAACAACAAAAATGAATAAACTAATCTTAGCCATAGTAGGTGTTTTATTTCTTTTGCCAATAACCGCAGAAGCACAAAAAAGCAAAACCAAACGGCCTAATATTATTTTCATTATGTCAGATGATCATGCCTATCAGGCGATAAGCGCTTATGATGATAAGCTGATTCAGACACCAAATATAGATCGTTTGGCAAAAGAGGGTATGCTGTTTACGAATGCCAGTGTTACCAACTCTATTTGTGCACCATCTAGAGCTACAATTCTAACAGGTAAGCACACGCATATCAATGGAAAAGTAGATAACTATTTTCCGTTCGATACTACGCAAGTCACCTTTCCACAAATATTTAAAGAGAACGGCTATAAAACCGCCATGTTCGGGAAGCTTCATTTTGGCAATAATCCAAAAGGGGTAGATGAGTTTATGATCCTACCGGGTCAAGGTAATTATATTAACCCCGATTTTATCGTAACCAATGGCGATACGATCACCAAGCAAGGCTATGTAACCGATATCATTACCGATGTATCTCTCGATTGGTTAAAGAAAGAAGCTGCAGACCACAAACCATTTATGATGATGTATTTGCACAAAGCACCGCACCGCCCATGGTGGCCAAGAGCCGATAAGTTTAAGGAATTTACCAAGAAAACATTCCCTGAACCAGAAACGCTTTTTGACGATTACAAGAATAGAGGTTCAGCGGCAAAAACAGCTGAAATGAATTTGTTGACCCATATGATGTACAGTCATGATAGCAAGATTAGACCAGAGACCTTGGCTAAAATGGAGGGCAAGGTTTTTCCGGTCGTGGAAGAATATCCGAACGGATTTTATGGCCCATATAATCGTGCTACGGTAGAGCAAAAAGCATTGTATGACCCGGTGTTAGATTCCATTAATGATTTCTTCTATGAGAACTGGCCTAAAATGACCGATACCGAGAAAATGAAATGGAAATACCAACGCTATATGCAAGATTATTTGGGCAGTATTTCTTCGGTGGATGACAATGTAGGTAGACTTTTAGATTATTTAGATGAAAGCGGACTGGCAGAAAATACGATTGTTATTTATACATCCGATCAAGGTTTTTACTTGGGTGAACATGGTTGGTTCGATAAGCGATTTATTTATGATGAATCTTTTAAAACTCCATTGTTAATACGTTGGCCAAATGTGGTGAAACCAGGTTCTGTAGAAAATGAAATGGTGCAGAATTTAGACTTTGCACAAACCATGTTAGAAGCTGTGGGCATTACACCACCAAATGATATGCAAGGAGAAAGTTTGATTCCGCTTTTGAAAGGAAACAAAAAAGACTGGACCCGTGATGCAGTGTATTATCAGTACTACGAATATCCATCGGTACATATGGTAAAACGTCACTACGGCATTGTAAACAAGGAATTTAAGTTAGTTCATTTTTACTATGATGTTGACGAATGGGAATTGTACGATAGGTTAAAAGACCCTAATGAAATGAACAATGTATACAACGACCCAGCCTATGCCGGAACCGTTAAAAAATTGAAGAAAGATTTAATCGCATTACGTATAAAGTACAAAGACTCCCCAGAGCAAGATCAAAAATATATTGATAAGTATAAAAGTGCGGGCATGATAAAATAGAAAATTTACAGTTGACAGTTGTGGGTTGTTGTAAAAATATCAGTTCGAGTGCTCTTGATCTAATTGAAAATTAGGTCAGGAGTGTGTCGAGAATATTATAGGTCAGATACGTAGGTCAATTGTTAGTAAATAATTAACCTAACAGTAAGCAAGTTTCTCAATACAATTTTTCCTTCCCAAAAGGGTTACAAAAGACATTCGAAGTGATATTCGTGGTTAAGAAGTTTTTCTAATGGATAAACAAAAAACTAGCGATATTGATCGATTATTTACACAATTAGTTATAAACAGCCCCTTAAACTAAACAACTTGTGATTTTACATAAATTTTTCTAAATCATTAGGTTTTTAAAATTCTCTGCCCTTATATTTGCAAGGCAAAGTTCAAACACATATTGAATAGTTATCAAGAAAGGTGGAGGGATTAGACCCTTTGAAACCTTAGCAACCCTTTGTTCTATACAAAGAAGGTGCTACATTCTACCCTTACGGGAAGGATAACAGTAATCGATTTTTTTTCGATATTACTTTCTTATAACTTTTTGATTTTACCTACCCACATTTTATGTCGGTCGAGGATGAGCTTTTTAATTATTTAAATAATATTTAAAAACAACAAAATCATGAGTAATCACAAATTAGCAACAAACGCATTACACGCAGGGCACGACACGACTACTAATGGTGGTACAAGAGCAGTGCCTATTTATCAAACATCATCCTATGTATTTAAGGATACGGATCATGCCGCCAATCTTTTTTCGTTAAAAGAACTTGGTTTTATTTACACCCGTTTAAACAATCCTACCAATCAAATTTTGCAAGACAGATTAGCTGCTGTAGAAGGTGGTATCGGTGCGGTGGTATTCGCGTCGGGTACGGCAGCTATCTCAACAGGATTATTGACTTTGTTAAAAGCAGGTGACCACATCGTGGCATCGAGTAGTTTATATGGTGGTACGTTTAATTTATTGAATGTAACCCTACCAAGGTTCGGTATCACAACTACTTTCGTTGATGCTTCGGATGCCAAAAACTTTAAGGATGCGGTACAAGATAATACGAGAGTATTTTTCGTAGAATCTTTAGGGAATCCGAAATTAGATGTATTGGATTTGAAAGCAATTTCAAAAGAAGCAAAAGCAGCTGAAGTACCTTTTATTGTAGATAACACTGTAGCTACTCCAGCATTGTTGAATCCGATTGAACACGGTGCCAACCTGGTAATTCACTCTTTGACAAAATATATTGGCGGACAAGGAACTTCATTAGGAGGTGCCATTGTAGATGCCGGTACTTTTGATTGGACCAACGGAAAGTTTCCTGAGTTTACAGAGCCATCTGCCGGATATCACGGTTTGGTGTATAGTGAAGCTTTAGGTGCAGCAGCTTTTACCTTTAAATTGATTTTAGAAGGTCTGCGTGATTTTGGTGGAGCATTGAGTCCGTTTAACGCTTTTCAAATTATACAAGGTTTAGAAACATTACCGGTTCGTATAAAACAACACAGTGCAAATGCACTGGAACTGGCTACCTGGTTAGAAGGTAGAGAAGAGGTGGAATGGGTAAATTACCCAGGACTTAAAAGTAATAAGTACAATGCATTAGCGAAAGAATATTTACCAAAAGGACAAAGCGGATTAGTTACCTTTGGTGTAAAAGGGGGCTTTGAAGCTGCGAAAAAAGTAACCGATGCTACCAAAATATTTTCGTTGTTAGCGAATATCGGTGATACCAAGTCATTGATTATTCACCCTGCAAGTACAACGCATCAACAATTGACTGCAGAGCAGCAAGAAAACGCTGGAGTAGGTCAAGATTTAATTCGTTTGTCAGTTGGTTTAGAGGATATAGAGGATTTAAAAGCCGATTTAGAGCAGGCATTTGCAAGTCTTTAAATAGGAGCTTTAGTATTAGTAATCGGTCACTTTGGCTCCGCTCAGTGTCCGATTGGCCAGAAAAATTTTATTTATTTTGGTGGCTGAGCGGAGCCGAAGCCACAAATTGATTTCGAAATAGATGCTACATCAATTACAAATTAAAAAATATAAGACCCTAAACGGTGCAACCCAAGATATTCAATTGTCTTATCAGTTGTTCGGGAAGAAATTACATACGGCGCCCATAATTTTAGTGAATCATGCCTTGACCGGTAATTCTAACGTTACTGGTGAAGAGGGTTGGTGGTCTGCCCTTATCGGAGAAGAGAAATGTATCGACACTCAGAAGTATACCATATTAGCATTCAACATTCCTGGTAACGGACATGATAAGTTTGTCATTGAAAACTACAAGGATTTTGTAGCGGGAGATGTAGCAAGAATATTTTTATTAGGTTTAGAACTACTAAAAGTAGAGCGTTTGTTCGCCATCATCGGAGGGTCATTAGGTGGCGGAATTGCTTGGGAAATGGCAGCTTTGAATCCGAACTTGGCTGAGCATTTAATACCAGTTGCGTCCGATTGGAAATCTACCGATTGGTTGATTGCCAATTGCCAGATACAAGAACAGTTTTTGGTGAATTCGAAACAACCCGTTCATGATGCGCGTATGCATGCTATGTTGTGCTACCGCACGCCGGCATCCTTTAAAGAGCGTTTCAAAAGAAGCACTAATGAGGAGCTTAAGGTTTTTAATGTAGAAAGCTGGCTGATGCATCATGGCGATAAGCTTCAAGAGCGTTTTCAGTTATCTGCGTATAAGTTGATGAACCAACTATTGAAGACCATTGATGTTACAAGGGGAGGAGAACAGAATTTTATCAAACTTCAGAATAGTAATACCAATATTCATATTATTGGTGTGGATTCTGATATGTTCTTTACTGCACAAGAAAATAAAGATACGTTCAAGCAATTGGCGCAAGCGAAAAGCAATGTTACGTATGGTGAGGTACAATCGTTACACGGTCATGATGCATTTTTGATCGAGTTCGACCAAATGGAAAAATTGCTGACGGGTATTTTTAATACCAATGGCAACATCAAGAAAATTAAAATCTTGAAGTTTGGAGGTAAGTCATTGAGCAATGGTGAAGGACTTGAGCGCGTGTTAGATATTGTCAAGAACAAAGTAAATAATGATGAGAACATTGCCATTGTATTATCCGCAAGAGAAAAGGCAACGGACCAGTTAGAATCTATTTTAGAAAAAGCTGCCAAAGGAAAAGATTATAAAACTGATTTCGAAGCGCTAGAAAAGTATCAAAAACATACTTACACTAATGTTAGTTTATCAGCGGAGTTTAAAGGTTTGGCGAAGTTGTATGAAGGTGTATCGTTGTTGGGAGACTATAGTGCCAAAATTAAGGATGAGGTGTTGGCGTATGGGGAGCTTATTTCTGCGAAACTAGTGACCAAATTATTGATAGGAAAAGGAATAAAAGCCAAAATGGTAGACACCCGAGATGTTATCAAAACTGATAATACGTTTGGTGATGCTAAAGTTTTAGAGGCTGAGTCGAAAGAAAGGGTTTTGTTGAAATTTGCAGAAATTCCGAAAGATACCGTGGCTGTTATTACCGGGTTTATTTCTTCTACCTTAGATGGTGAGACGACCACATTAGGAAGAAATGGAAGTAACTATTCCGCAGCGTTATTGGCGAATTTTTTAGATGCCGAAGAATTACAGAACTATACCCATGTAGATGGTATTTATACGGCAAATCCTGATTATGTGCCAGAGGCGAAAAAGCTAGCTAACCTTTCTTATGCAGAAGCTAATGAGCTTGCAAATTTTGGAGCGACAATTTTACACGCTAAGACCATTATTCCGTTAATAGAAAAGAATATTCCGTTGCGTATTTTGAATACGTATAATGATGATAATGAAGGGACTTTAATTAGTGCGAAATCGAGCAAAGAAGGTATAAAGTCACTTTCTGTGATTGAAGATGTTGCCATGATCAATATCGAAGGCCGTGGATTGTTAGGCAAGGTCGGTGTTGATGCGAGAATATTTAAAGCTTTAGAAGCTAGCAATATTAGTGTAAGCATTATTTCTCAAGGTTCTTCGGAAAGAGGAATTGGCTTGGTGGTAAAAAAGGATAAAGCTAAGAGAGCAAAGTTGGCCTTAGAGAATGAATTTAGTCACGATTTTGAGTCGCAAGATATCAATATGATTACGGTGATGGATGATGTTTCAATTATATCAATAGTAGGGCAAGATTTAAGTACATTTCATAATCCATTCAATGCGCTGATAAAAAATCAAATTGTTCCCTTATTATTCAATAATACGGTGTCAGGTAAGAATGTAAGTTTGGTCGTTAAGAAATCTGATTTATATAAGGCCGTAAATGTTATGCACGGTCAGGTTTTTGGAATCAGCAAAAAAATCAATGTGGTCATTTTTGGTCATGGTAATGTTGGTGGTACATTGATAGATCAAATATTGAAATCTGCCAAAACAATTAAGGAACGTAAGAAGTTAGATCTTCGAGTATTTGGTATAGCGAACTCCAAAAAGATTTTGTTGAATGAAAAGGGCATGACCAAAAATTGGAAAACGAATCTTAATCAAAATGGTAAATCCTATAAAATTCAAGATGTTTTCGATTTTGCAAAGCGGCATCATTTAGAGAATTTAATTATTATAGATAATACGGCAAGTCAAGATTTTGTAGCTAATTATTTTGACTTTGTAGAGCATGGTTTTGATATCGTGTCTTCCAATAAAATTGCGAATACATTGCGTTATGATTTTTATCAATTATTACGAGAAGAATTACAGAAGAACCAAAAGCAATATTTGTATGAAACCAATGTAGGTGCTGGTCTTCCGTTAATCGATACGATAAAATTATTGCATTTATCCGGTGAAAATATTACCAGAATTAAAGGGGTGTTTTCAGGTTCGTTAAGTTATATTTTTAATACATTTTCTGAAATCGATTTACCGTTTTCGTCCATATTAAAGGATGCCATGCAACAAGGTTTTACAGAACCTGACCCAAGGGAGGATTTATCTGGTAACGATGTTGGTCGTAAATTATTGATTTTAGCGCGTGAACTCGATTTACATAATGAGTTTTCAGATATTCATATTGATAACCTTATCCCGAAAAAGTTACAAGATGGGAATGTAGATTTCTTCATGGAACATTTAGAGGTGTTGGATGCAAAGTTCAATGAGATTAAAAAGAATCAAAAGCCAAATCATGTACTTCGTTATGTAGGTGATTTGCATGGAAACCTGCAAAAGGAAAAAGGGGTTCTAGATGTGAAACTGATATCCGTACCAAAAGAAAGTGCTTTGGGGCAGGTGAAAGGTTCAGATTCTATTATAGAAATTTATACGGAATCGTACGGCGAAAATCCGCTTGTAATTCAAGGTGCTGGTGCTGGTGCAGCGGTTACGGCAAGGGGTGTATTTGGTGATATATTGAGGATAGCGGAGAAAGGGTGATTTAATGTTAGAGGGTAGGAGTACGAGCTGCTAAATAATGGAAAAGTAAATTGAGAATAGAGTTAAAAGATGAAAGAGAACAATAATAAATTTGAAACAAACGCAATACGTACGCAATTAAAACGAAGTGAGAATCTGGAGCATTCTGTTCCTTTGTATTTGACCTCTAGTTTTGTTTTTGAGGATGCAGAAGATATGAGGGCATCATTTGCAGAGGAGAAAGAGCGTAATATTTATTCGAGATACTCTAATCCGAATTCATCTGAGTTTATAGAGAAAGTATGTCAGATGGAAGGTGCAGAAAACGGCTTTGCATTTGCATCGGGTATGGCCGCTGTTTTTTCAACCTTGGCTGCGTTATTGGATAGTGGAGACCATATCTTATCTGCTAGAAGTATATTCGGTTCAACGCATTCATTGTTTAACAATTTCTTTCCAAAATGGAATATTGATCATTCGTATTTCAAGATTGATGAATTAGAGACGATTGAGAGTCTTATAACTCCGAATACTAAAATACTTTATGCAGAAACACCTACGAACCCGGGAGTGGATGTATTGGATTTGGAAGAATTAGGTAAGATTGCTAAAAGAAACAATCTTATTCTAATTATAGATAATTGTTTCGCTACACCTTATTTACAGCAGCCAATAAAATTCGGTGCCGATTTAGTTATCCATTCTGGTACTAAGTTGATGGATGGTCAGGGTAGAGTTTTGGCGGGTATTACAGTGGGTAGTGCGGATTTGATGGATAAAGTATATCGTTTTTCTCGAATTACTGGTCCGGCGTTATCACCGTTTAACGCATGGGTGCTATCCAAAAGTTTGGAAACCTTGGCCGTACGGGTAGATAGGCACTGTGAAAATGCATTAAAATTGGCGGAATATCTTGAAGGAAACGAAAATGTAAATTGGGTCAAATATCCATTTCTAAAATCACATCCTAAATATGAGATTGCTAAAAAGCAAATGAAGGCTGGTGGTTGTGTAGTCGCATTTGAGGTAAAAGGCGGTTTAGAAGCGGGTAGGGAGTTTTTCGATTCCATTAAACTATTGTCCCTTTCTGCTAACTTGGGCGATTCTAGAACTATAGTTACCCACCCGGCATCAACAACGCATAGTAAATTAAGTGTTGAAGAACGAGCAGCAGTAGGTATATCTGATGGAATGGTGCGTATATCGGTCGGGTTGGAACATATAGATGATATTATTGGAGATATTGAACAGGCATTGGGTTAAACTCAAAATTAATCATAAAAAAACCCGGTACATACCGGGTTTTTTTTATATACTAAACTGGTAGCAGTTTATTTTGTCAATGTCATATTATACGTAGCACTAACGCTAGTTGTTACTCCAAAGAAATCTACAGTCTCATCCATTTTATATCGAAGTGACATTTTAGAATCGGTAAGTTCGGTTATCGTGAAACCAACTTCTTCTACACCGGTTCCAAAATAAAGTGTGCTACCATCTAATCTCCATTCGTCAGATTGAAAAAAATCTTCACCTGCTTCTTCCTGTGTTGTAGTTTCACCCATAACGGTGGTAGTTAATACGGTAGTGTATGACCCTTCACTTGTTACAATTTGAGGTTCCTCTGAAAACGTTACAACGGTGTCAAAATCCTTTCCTATTGCATCGAAAGTGGTAGGAATCGAAGTTCCTTCAAAATTCGTGTCAGACCTTCCGTCAGTTGTCTCTAGTGCTGTCAAATTCCAAGAACCTGCAATTTTAGATTCACTTGCATCAGAAACACCATCTTCATCTTTAGAACATGACGAGAATACAAGGGTAAATACTGTGAAAATAGATAATAAGAATAATTTTTTCATGAATTTTTTTTTTTGTTTGAATCTTATAAACGTTGAAATTGTGCCTTAAAGTATTTCGGCATTATTTTTTTATTTGGCTATCTTAGCATCATGCTCTCCAAAAAGACAAAATACGGGTTAAAGGCCCTTGCTTATTTAGCTTCACAGAAAGATAAAAAGCCTGTACAGATTTCAGAGATTGCTGAGAAGGAGAACATATCTCAAAAATTCTTAGAAAGTATTCTTTTAAGTCTCAGGAAAACAGGATTTCTAGGATCAAAAAAAGGTAAAGGTGGAGGTTATTATCTTTTGAAGACGCCAGAAGAAATTTCGATGACCGATGTAATGCGGGTATTAGAAGGCCCTATAGCAATGGTGCCCTGTGTTAGTTTAAATTTCTACGAATCTTGTGATGATTGTCCTGATGAACAAGCATGTTCAGTACACAAACTAATGCTACAAGTACGTGATAGTGCTTTAGAGGTGTATCGAAAAAACACCTTAAGAGATATTATCTCCTAGATATCTCACTTTAATTAAATTTTACCAATCTGGATAAATGTAATTCTGCGAATTATTAAATTTTCAGGTCATTTTATTAATAATCTACTAAATCTATAGAGTAAATTAAATTTATATCTGTTTTAGGCGACCTACTTTGAAAATAAATTCTATTTTTGAAAACTCTATTAAATTAGTAGGGTAATAAAAATTAAGGTAAAAGATGATTGCAGATCAACTTATTTTAAATAATAAAGAGAACAAAACAACGTATCAGGACGATAAAACATCTGAAAAACCTATACGGAGTATCGCCAAAGCTTTTAGTTGGAGAGTAATAGGTACTATAGATACCTTAATAATATCGTATATACTTACTGGTGAATTTTCGGTTGCTGCCTCAATAGCATCGATAGATTTTGTTACAAAAATGATATTGTACTTTTTTCATGAGCGTTTTTGGAATTTAATTAAGTGGGGCAAATAATAAAGATATAATACTATGGCAATAACAGCGTCACAAGTTCAAAAATTGAATGTTCAGTTTAAAGGTATTCCACCAGAAGAAATTATTTCTTGGGCAGTGAAACATGGTAAAACTCCGGTAGTGACTACCAATTTCAGACCTTATGAAGTTGCAATATTACATGCGGTATCTCAGGTTAGTGGCGATATTCCTGTAGTTTGGTGTGATACAGGCTACAATACGCCTAAGACTTATAAACATGCTGAGGAATTGATAGAAAAATTGAGCTTGAATATCAAGTTGTATGTCCCAAAGCAAACAACCGCACATAGAGATGCGGTAATGGGAATTCCACAAATTGATGACCCTCGACATGTCGAATTTACAGAGCAAGTGAAGTTGGAACCTTTTAAAAGAGCAATGTCAGATTTTAAACCAGATGTTTGGTTTACCAATCTGAGAAAAGGACAGACTGCCTTGCGTGATAGTTTAGATATTTTAAGCTTGAGTAAAGACGGCGTTTTAAAAGTGAGTCCGTTTTACCATTGGAACGATACACAGTTAGATTCCTATTTAAAAAAATATAAATTACCTAACGAGCATAACTATTTTGACCCTACAAAGGTGCTGGAGAACAGGGAATGTGGATTACATAGTTAATAAGCGGGAAGAGAAGAATAAAGATAATTTATCTAAAAAAGCATAATGAGTAATACAAGCACGGAAATGGAAGTAACACCATCCCAAAAACTTTTAAAAGATACATCCCATATAAATGCGCTTGAGAATGAAGCTATTTATATCATTAGGGAAGTTGCTGCTCAGTTTGAGAAGCCTGTTCTTTTATTTTCTGGGGGTAAAGATTCTATCACATTGGTTCGTTTGGCACAAAAGGCCTTTTGGCCTTCAAAAATTCCTTTCCCTTTAATGCATATTGATACAGGTCATAATTTTCCTGAAACTATAGAATTTAGAGACCGGTTGGTAAAAGAATTGGGCTTGGAGTTAATTGTACGTAATGTGCAAGATTCTATTGACCAAGGTAAAGTAAAAGAGGAATCAGGTAGGTATTCAAGTAGAAATAGCCTACAAACAACCACTTTGTTAGATGCTATCGAAGAGTTTAAGTTCGATGCTTGTATTGGCGGTGCACGTAGAGATGAGGAGAAAGCAAGGGCTAAGGAACGAATATTTTCAGTTCGTGATGATTTCGGGCAATGGGATGAGCGTAATCAGCGCCCAGAGTTATTTGATATGTTGAATGGTCAAATTGAACTAGGTCAGAATGTTCGTGTATTTCCAATATCTAACTGGACAGAATTAGATGTTTGGTCCTATATCAAAGATGAGGCCTTTGAAATTCCGTCAATTTACTTCGCTCACAAACGTAAAACTTTTTTTAGGGATGGAATGATTTGGTCTGCAGAAGATGATATTGTTTTTAGAGAAGACGATGAGATTGTAGAAGAACGCTTGGTTCGTTTTCGTACGGTAGGTGATATGTCTTGTACGGCTGCAGTCTTATCCGATGCCGCAAGTATTGATAAAGTAGTGGAAGAAATTAGAGATTCTTCAATATCGGAACGTGGGGCACGTATCGATGATAAGCGCTCTGAGGCAGCCATGGAAAAAAGAAAACAACAAGGATACTTTTAGAAAAAGGCAGTATTCAGTAACAGTAAGCAGTCTTAATTTGATTCAACTGGCAACTGTAACTGCCAACCGAAAACTAAACAAAAATGGAAGTACTAAAAATAGCAACGGCAGGTAGTGTAGATGATGGTAAAAGTACCTTGATTGGAAGAATACTGTACGATACAAAATCATTGACTAGCGATAAATTAGCCGCGATTGAAAAGACCAGTAAGCAAAAGGGATATGATTATTTAGATTTCTCTTTAGCGACAGATGGTTTGGTAGCAGAACGGGAGCAGGGAATTACTATTGACGTAGCCCATATCTATTTCTCTACAGCAACAAAAAGTTACATCATTGCAGATACACCTGGGCATGTAGAATATACGCGTAACATGGTTACGGGAGCTTCTACTTCTCAAGCGGCGATTATTTTAATCGATGCGCGTAAAGGCGTTATAGAGCAAACAAACAGACACTTTTTTATTAATAATTTATTACGCATTAAGGATGTTGTAGTGGCGATCAATAAAATGGATTTGGTCGATTATTCTGAAGAAACGTATAATGCGATTAAAGCCGATTTTGAAGAATTGATGGCAAAACGTGATTATCAAGATCAGAAGATAACCTTTATACCAGTGAGTGCTTTAAAAGGTGATAATGTGGTAAATAAATCTGAAAAGATGGCTTGGTATAAAGGTCAGTCGCTTTTAGAACATTTTGAAGCGTTGGATAGAAAAGACATTTTCAATGTAGGTACACCACGTTTTCCGGTGCAATACGTTATTCGACCTAAAACAGATGAACATCACGATTTTAGAGGATTTGCGGGTAAAGTATATGGTGGTGAATTAAGTGTAGGTGATGAAGTGGTTGCGCTTCCCTCACAAACACGTTCTAAGATAAAGGATATATACTTCTATGATAAGAAGTATAAAACTGCCTCAAGAAGGTCGTCGGTAACCATCACTTTAGAGGATGAAATTAATTTGAGTCGTGGTGATATGTTAGTGAAGGTAGATGACTTGCCTACTGTTGACAAGCAATTTACAGCCACTATCTCTTGGATGGATTCATTGCCTTTAGCAGCTGGAAATAAATATATCGTTCAGCATGGTGTTAATAAAGTATTGGCAAAGGTTGAACAGGTTCATCATAAGATAGCGCCAGATTATTCTGGTATAGATAATGAAACTGAATCGTTGGGCATGAATGATATTGCCCAAGTAAGTTTCCGTTTAAATAAACCTATTTTTTATGACCAATTTAAAAATCATAGAACAAACGGTTCGTTTATCTTAATAGATACAAAATCAAATAGTACCGTAGGAGCAGGTTTTATTAGTTAATAAACGTATTGAAGGGTTTATAATAACCAAAATATTGGCTTTTAACCTATTTAGTCTATAGGTAAAATGGAAATTTGATAATAGTACAGATTACTCAGTACCAAATACTAGAAAAAGAATGCAGAGTTTTAGAACAGAAATAGAAAATCAGGTAGTTGCCAAAGATATTCTTGAATTAGAACGTAAGATTCATGAGTTTCATGGCGGCAAATTAGATGAGGAAAAGTTTAGAAGTCTTCGTTTGGCACGTGGTGTTTACGGTCAACGTCAAGAAGGGGTTCAAATGATTCGTATAAAATTACCTTATGGTAAGGTTACTTCTAAACAGTTATTGCGTATTTGTGATGTTTCCGATGAGTATTCTACAGGAAGACTTCATATTACGACGCGCCAAGATATTCAGATTCATTATGTGGATTTGAACAGAACTCCTGAGCTTTGGTCACAATTGGAAAAGGATGATATTACACTTAGGGAAGCCTGTGGTAATACGGTTCGTAATGTAACCGCTAGTGAAACGGCAGGTATAGACGTTGATGAGCCTTTTGATGTTTCTCCTTATGCACATGCGTTATTCCAATATTTTCTACGTAATCCTGTGAGTCAAGAAATGGGTCGTAAGTTTAAGGTTTCGTTTTCTGCAAGTGATGCCGATACCGGACTTTCTTACATGCATGATTTGGGTTTTATTGCGAAGCTTCAAAATGGAGAGCCAGGATTTAAAGTAATGCTAGGTGGTGGTTTAGGTTCTCAACCTAGACATGCCGATGAATTATACAGTTTCTTGCCAGCTGACCAAATTATTCCTTTAATGGAAACGGTAGTACGTGTTTTTGACCGTTATGGTGAGCGTAAGAGTAGGGCTAAGGCTAGAATGAAATTCTTGTTGAAAGATTTAGGATTAGACGGATTCAAAGAATTATTGGCTGCGGAGAAAATAGCGGTTCCTTTTGATTCATTTCCGATTGATGCAGATGCATATCCAAAAATCAAGGTTTCTACTTTGGAAGTTCCAAATGTAGAGATAGTCGATGCTAAAGAATTTGAGCAGTGGAAATCTACAAATGTGGTGCCACAGAAACAATCAGGCTATGTAGCTATAGGTGTCAAGGTTTTATTAGGAGATTTTTATACGGATAAAGCTAGATTATTGGCAGGTTTAGTTCAAAAATATGCTGCCGGAGAAATTCGATTATCGTTGCGTCAGAACATTTTGATTCCTTTTGTGAAAGAAGAAAATATTGAATTTTTCTATACTGAATTGAAAAAGTTAGGCTTTACAGAGGTAGGCTATAATAAAGCGTTGGATATTACAGCTTGCCCAGGTACAGACACCTGTAATTTAGGTATTGCAAGTAGTACAGGTATTGCAGAAGAATTGGAACGTGTAATCAAAACAGAATATCCAGACTACATAAATAATGAAGATGTCGTTATAAAAATCAGCGGATGTATGAATGCTTGTGGTCAACATAATATGGCCAATATTGGTTTTCAAGGTATGTCCGTTCGTACTAAAGATAAATTAGTTGCACCTGCACTTCAGGTTTTATTAGGAGGTAGCAACGACGGAAATGGTCAAGGGCGTTTTGCTGATAAAGTAGTAAAAGTACCGAGTAAAAGAGGTCCGGAAGCATTACGTTTAATTCTAAATGATTTTGATGCTAATGGTGGCAATTTATCGTTCCCAGATTATTATGCAGAAAAAGGACAAATGTATTTCTATGATTTTCTAACACCATTATCTTCTGTTGATGATTTAACGGCAGATGATTTTATTGACTGGGGTAATTCAGAACGATACGAAAAGGCTATTGGTGTTGGTGAATGTGCCGGTGTGGTGATTGATTTGATTGCGACTTTACTTTTTGAAAGTGAAGAAAAAATTGAAAATGCCCAAGATATGTTCGATGCCGAGAAATGGTCGGCCAGTATTTATCATGCATATTCATCTATGGTGAATTCGGCAAAAGCGATGTTGACTTCAGAAAACACTAAAGTCAACACGCATGTGAGTATTATCAAAGACTTTGATGAGAAGTTCGTTGCCAATGGTAGAATAGATGTCGCTGGAGGATTTGAAAATATGGTGCTTCAATTGAATAAAAACGAACCAACAAAAGCCTTTGCAGAATCGTATTTGAGTGATGCAAGGTTATTTTTAGAAACTGTTGCAAAATTCAGACAACAAGAATTAGCAGAGGTGTAATATGCATATCAATAATTTATCCAATCAAAAAACAATCAGTTCAATAGTCGACGCTCCCCTCCATAGGGCGGGGAGGTTGACTGTTGTAGGTGCAGGGCCTGGCGATATAGAACTCATCACTTTAAAAGCCATCAAAGTTTTAGAGAATGCAGATGTGGTGTTGTATGATGCTTTGGTTAATGAAGAGTTGCTTGAATATTCAAAAAAAGCAGAATTGATTTTCGTTGGTAAACGTAAAGGATGTTATGCCTATCAGCAAGAGCAGATCAATGAACTTATTGTAAGTAGGGCTAAATCACACGGACATGTGGTACGGTTAAAAGGGGGGGATCCATTTGTTTTTGGTCGTGGATCTGAAGAAATGGAGTATGCAGCATCGTTTGGTTTAGAAGTAGCCATGGTACCTGGTATTTCATCAAGTTTGAGTGTGCCGGCTTATCAAAATATACCGGTAACAAAAAGAGGAGCATCAGAAAGTTTTTGGGTGATTACCGGAACGACAAAAGAACATATATTATCTACAGATGTTGCCTTGGCAGCAAAGAGCAGTGCAACCGTAGTGATTTTAATGGGAATGTCTAAACTATCTCAAATAGTAGCATTATTTAAAAGTGAAGGCAAATCCGACAGACCAATTGCTATCATTCAAAATGGTACTCGGGAAAATGAAAAATTAGGGATAGGCACCATAGAAAACATTGTAGAGGTTGTGGAAAAGGAAAAATTATCCAATCCGGCAATTATAATCATAGGTGAAGTTGTAAAACATCGTGAAGCCCTATTGGAAGCAAAACAAAACTATTTAGTTGAAAGCGGTAATGTTGGGTTCAGCATGGTTGAAACAGCAAGTAGTTAAGAGTTAGAATTTAGAGTTATAAGTTGAAAGTTAAATAAAGTGTAACGGTAAGGAGGTAATTTTGGAAAACTCTATGCCAGCTACTCAGTACTAAAAGAAAATTATGATTAAAACAGATATGCTCATCATAGGAGCGGGTCCAACCGGATTATTTACGGTGTTTGAAGCGGGATTATTAAAATTGAAAACACATTTAATTGATGCATTACCACAACCAGGTGGTCAGTGTTCAGAGATATATCCTAAAAAACCCATTTATGATATACCCGCATTTCCAGAAATTTTGGCAGGTAAATTGGTAGATAATCTTATGGAGCAGATTAAGCCTTTTGAGCCTGGTTTCACATTGGGAGAAAGAGCCGAAACGTTAGATAAATTAGATGATGGATCATTTGTAGTGACTACGAATAAGGGAACGCAACATAATGCACCTGTGGTAGTTATTGCTGGAGGATTAGGTTCTTTTGAACCAAGAAAACCACCCATTTCTAATATTGTAAATTTTGAAGATACTGGTGTTGCCTATATGATTAAGGATCCTGAGGTATATAGGGATAAACGAGTGGTCATTGCCGGTGGTGGCGATTCTGCTTTGGATTGGGCTATTTTCTTAACCGATGTAGCGTCAGAAGTGACGTTAATTCACAGAAGGGATGAGTTTAGGGGAGCATTGGATTCCGTTGAAAAAGCAGCTGAACTTGCCAAATTGGGTAAAATTAAATTAGTGACTAAAGCAGAGGTAAAGGAGTTACATGGTAAGGAGCATCTTGAAGCTGTGATTCTTAAACATACAGATAAAGAAAAGGAAGACACGTATTTAGAAGTAGATCATTTTATTCCCTTATTTGGACTTTCTCCTAAGTTAGGACCAATAGGTGATTGGGGATTAGAAATCGAGAAAAATGCGATTAAGGTGAACAATGCAAAAGATTACCAGACCAATATACCTGGGGTGTATGCGATTGGTGATGTGAATACATATGAGGGTAAGTTGAAATTGATTTTATCTGGTTTCCATGAGGCAGCAGTAATGTGTCAGTTTGCTTATCAACAAATTAATCCTGGAAAACGTTATGTGATGAAATATACTACCGTAGGTGGTGTAGAAGGATTTGATGGTTCTAAAAAAGAAGCTAAAAAAGAAGTTGTACAAAGTATCGCTTAAGGCTTTAGTACAATAAAAGAAACCTCTGATTCTTTAATGTTTTAGAGGTTTTTTTATGACGTATAATCAAAATTCCTCAAGCCAAAAAGTATATGGATTTTTTTGGATTTGACCTGGTAGTGCCGTTACTTTGCAATTCGTTCATAAATAGATTGAAACGTTATCAAGAAAGGCGGAGGGACTAGACCCTATGAAACCTTGGCAACCCTTTTCTGAACGGATAAGAAGGTGCTACATTCTATCCCTTTTTTTGGGGACAGATAACTCAAGAAAGAACACTTTCCTATCCTTTACTTCCTTGATATCATATTAAATTTTTATGAACATAGAACTTTTTACAGCGTAAAATGAAGGATATAAAGGAAATTTTAAAAGAACGAATTTTAGTGTTAGATGGTGCAATGGGCACTATGCTACAACGCTATAAATTTCAAGAAGAAGATTTTAGGGGAGAACGCTTTAAAGAATGGGAACACCCTTTACAGGGTAACAATGATTTATTGTCCTTAACACAACCCGAAGCAATTGCCGATGTTCACCGCAAGTATTTTGCGGCCGGTGCAGACATTGTTGAAACCAATACCTTTTCAGGCACTACTATTGCCATGGCAGATTATCATATGGAAGATTTGGTATATGAATTAAATTATGAATCTGCCCGTATCGCTAAAAAGGTTGCCGATGAATTCACAAAAAAAGAACCAAATAAACCTCGTTTTGTAGCTGGGAGTATTGGACCGACGAACAAAACGGCAAGTATGTCACCAGATGTAAATGATCCTGGTTACAGAGCCATTTCTTTTGACGAACTAAGAATAGCTTATAAACTGCAAGTTGAAGCATTATTAGATGGTGGATCAGACTTATTACTGGTAGAAACAATTTTCGATACCCTTAATGCAAAAGCAGCTTTATTCGCTATTGAAGAAGTAAAAGAAGAACGAAATATAGATGTTCCTATCATGGTTAGTGGAACGATTACCGATGCATCGGGTAGAACATTATCAGGACAAACAGCAGAAGCATTTTTAATATCAATTTCCCATATTCCTATATTATCGGTCGGCTTTAA
Source organism: Maribacter orientalis (assembly GCF_900109345.1). Classification (GTDB taxonomy): domain Bacteria; phylum Bacteroidota; class Bacteroidia; order Flavobacteriales; family Flavobacteriaceae; genus Maribacter; species Maribacter orientalis. The sequence continues at coordinate 12,087 of NZ_FNZN01000010.1, read as the reverse complement.
CTGTGCTTTAGGAGCCAGTCAATTAGTGCCGCACTTAGAAGTGTTGGCTACAAAAAGTGAACATGCAGTTTCTGCACATCCAAATGCCGGTTTGCCTAATGCTTTTGGGGAGTATGATGAAACTCCGGATCAAATGGCAGAACAAATTAGGGAATATGTCGAAAAAGGACTGGTCAATATAGTGGGAGGCTGTTGTGGCACCACACCTGAGCATATTACAGCGATTGCCAAGGTGGTAAAAGATTTCAAACCTAGACAATTTCCTGTTTTACAATAAGATCATTAGAAGTTATGAGCGGAAAAAACGAACAACGATTTCTAAAGTTAAGTGGCCTTGAGCCATTGATTGTAACCCCTGAAACGAATTTTATTAATGTTGGTGAACGTACCAATGTGGCTGGTTCAAAAATGTTTCTTCGATTGATAAAAGAAGAAAAATTTGAAGAAGCTTTGGTTGTAGCTAGAGAGCAAGTAGAAAATGGTGCACAGGTTATCGACATTAACATGGATGATGGTCTGATTGATGGGAAAGAGGCCATGGTCAAGTTTTTGAACCTGGTCATTGCCGAGCCTGATATTTCTCGAGTTCCTATTATGATCGATAGTTCTAAATGGGAAATCATTGAGGCTGGTTTACAGGTTGTGCAAGGAAAATGTGTCGTGAATTCCATTAGTTTAAAGGAGGGTGAAGAACAATTTATGCATCAGGCTAAATTGATTAAACGCTATGGTGCCGCTGTAATAGTTATGGCTTTTGATGAAGTAGGCCAAGCCGACAATTATGAACGTCGAATCGAAATTGCTAAGCGTTCATATGATGTGCTAGTTGATAAGGTTGGTTTCGCACCAGAGGATATCATTTTTGACCTTAATATTTTCCCTGTTGCTACGGGTATGGATGAGCATAAGCTCAATGCCCTAGATTTTATAAAAGCTACTAAATGGGTACGCGAAAATTTACCGTATGCAAGTGTCAGTGGTGGGGTAAGTAATGTTTCCTTCTCATTTAGGGGAAATAACCCTGTTCGTGAGGCGATGCATTCAGTATTTCTATATCATGCCATAAAAGCGGGTATGAACATGGGTATCGTAAACCCGAGTATGTTGGAGGTGTATGATGATATTCCTAAGGATTTACTGGAACGTGTAGAAGATGTTATCTTAAACAGAAGGGATGATGCAACCGAGAGATTACTTGATTTTGCAGAATCGGTGGTTGGAAAAACAAAAGAAAGTAAGATTGATTTGTCATGGCGAGAGGAGCCATTGCAAAATAGAATTACACGTGCCTTAGTAAAGGGTATTGACCAATATATAGTTGAAGATGTAGAGCAAGCGAGACAAGAAGCCGATAAGCCAATTGAAGTTATTGAAGGAAATTTAATGACTGGTATGAATGTGGTAGGTGATTTGTTTGGAAGCGGAAAGATGTTTTTACCACAGGTAGTAAAGTCTGCTCGGGTCATGAAAAAAGCGGTGGCGTATTTGTTGCCGTACATCGAAGAAGAGAAATTATTGAATCCGCAAGAAGGGGATTCTGATAATGCCGGTAAAATTCTTATGGCAACCGTAAAAGGAGATGTTCATGATATTGGTAAGAATATCGTTGGTGTTGTTCTAGCGTGTAATAATTATGAGATTGTTGATTTAGGGGTTATGGTGCCACCAGAAAAAATAATCGCAGCAGCCATTGAGCATAATGTAGATATTATTGGCTTAAGTGGATTAATAACACCGTCTTTGGATGAAATGGTGCATTTGGCCAAGGAGATGGAGCGAAAGAATTTTAAAATTCCGTTATTGATTGGTGGTGCAACAACCAGTAAAGCGCATACAGCAGTAAAAATAGATACGCAATATAAAGAAGCTGTGGTTCATGTAAACGATGCTTCAAGGGCAGTTACCGTAGTAGGCGATTTGCTTCAAAAAGAAACGTCTCTCGGGTATAAAAAGAGAATTAAGGAAGATTATGATGTATTTAGAACCAAGTTTTTAAACCGATCTTCCAGTAAAACATACAAAACGATTGCTGCTGCGCGCAGAAATAAGTTTAAGATAGATTGGAGCAAAAGTGAAATTTTTAAGCCCAACAAATTAGGAATTCAAGTTATTGAAGATTTAGATTTAAATCTATTGGTGCCTTATATCGATTGGACTCCATTTTTTAGAAGCTGGGAATTGCATGGTAAATATCCCGCAATTTTAACTGATGATGTAGTAGGGGCCCAAGCCACAGAATTATTTGCTGATGCACAAAAAATGTTGAAGCAAATTATTTCTAATAAGCAGTTGAAGGCCAAAGGAATTTTTGGATTGTTTCCTGCCAATACCATAAATGAGGATGATATCAATGTTTCCTTAAGCGCAGTTAAAGGCCGAGAGGAAGAGGGTTATATATTCCGCACCCTACGTCAACAATTACAAAAAAGAGAAGGAGTCGCTGATTATGCATTGTCCGATTTTATCGCACCAAAAGAATCTGGAAGGGAAGATTATATAGGGTGTTTTTGTGTGTCCACAGGTTTTGGTACTGCTGAGTTGGCTGGCCAATATGAAAAGGATTTGGACGATTACAATTCTATTTTAGTAAAAGCATTGGCAGATCGATTGGCAGAGGCTTTCGCCGAATACTTGCATAAAGAAGTCCGTATGAAACATTGGGGCTATGCGGACAATGAAGATTTGAGTACTGAAGAATTGATTCATGAATCGTACAAAGGTATTCGTCCGGCGCCGGGGTATCCTGCTTGTCCGGATCATTTGGAGAAATTGACCATTTGGGATATTTTAAAAGTTAAGGAAACAATAGGTGTAGAACTAACGGATAGTTTGGCGATGTGGCCAGCGGCATCAGTTAGTGGGTATTATTTTGGAAATCCTGAAGCACGTTATTTTGGTTTAGGTAAAATAAAGGAAGACCAAGTGAAAGACTTTGCAGAGAGAAAGGGAATAGATTTCGAAAAAGCTGAGAGATGGTTATCTCCAAATATTGTAGATGCCTAATTTGCGTTAGGGATTGAAGTGGCATCTTTTTCTATTTTTACTCATGTTTGCTAAAATGAAAATAATATTTAGAAATAGAAAAAATATAGCGTAAAGCCCGACCATTTGGTAACGCCCAAAAAAAGGAATAAAATAAAAGTTTAGAAGTAAAGTCGATTACATATAAAACGGCCAACTTAATTTAGAATGAAAGTAACAGACCATATCAACAACGCACAAGGAAAGACCTTATTTTCTTTCGAAATTGTACCACCTGTGAAAGGGCGAAATATACAAGAACTGTATAATAACATAGACCCATTGATGGAGTTTAAACCTCCGTTTATTGATGTGACCACATCTAGGGAAGAGACTATTTATGTGCAGAAAGAGGGGCTTTTAGATAAGCATACCACACGTATGAGACCGGGTACGGTTGGTATTTGCGCGTCTATTCAGCATAAATATAATGTAGATACAGTACCACATGTAATTTGTGGTGGATTCACCAAAGAGGAAACCGAATACATGTTGGTCGATTGTCATTATTTGGGTATAGAAAATGTTATGGCCTTACGTGGCGATGCACGGAGCGAACAGAAATATTTTGAACCTACCGATGGCGGTCACCCATTTGCAATTGATTTGGTGAAGCAGATTCATGATCTGAATAGTGGTAAATATTTACATGAAACGGTAGAGACCGACCATACAGGTGAATTTTGTATTGGTGTAGCGGGCTACCCAGAAAAGCACTTAGAATCACCTTCCTTACAATCAGATTTGAAACGATTAAAGGAGAAGGTAGATGCTGGTGCCGACTATGTAGTAACTCAAATGTTTTTTGATAATAAAAAATATTTTGAATTTGTAGAAGCTGCAAAAAATATAGGGATAACAGTTCCGATTATTCCAGGAATAAAGCCTATTGCGGTAAAACGTCATTTACAGTTGTTACCACAAGTTTTTCGAATTGATCTTCCACAAGATTTAATTGATGCAGTTGATAGTTGTACTTCAAATAAAGATGTGCGTGCTGTTGGCATAGAGTGGGCCATTCAACAATCGAAAGAGTTGAAAGCAGCTGGTGTTCCTGTATTACATTACTATTCTATGGGTAAATCTGATAATATTAAGGCTATTGCAAAAGAGCTTTTTTAAGTTAAGAACTACATTTAATGTACAACGTTAAAGGGTCATTTTTATGCCTTCTCTTTACTTTGTACTCATTACTAATTAGTTAGTTTTGCATTTCATGAATTTTAAGTTTCTTTTCTTCTTATTCTTTGCTATTACCTTTTGCTTTTCACAAGAAAGTCCGGAGCTTAAGAAATATACCCTAGATGCAAATCAATTTTACGGATCTATAATTCTGCATAATCCAGATATTTCACATTTAATAAATGCACATCCTGGTGGTATAATTTTAAGTTATAATCGTAAAACCTACGGTTCTGAAGAATGGGAGGAATTGTATAATTATCCAGATTTGGGCTTTTCTTTCATTTATCAAGACATGAATTATGAGACCTTAGGAAAGAATTATAGCTTATATGCCCATTATAATTTCTATTTTTTTAAACGAAATATACAGCTAAGGGTAGGTCAAGGAATTGCTTACACAAGTAATCCGTATGATAAAACAACCAATTTTAGGAACAATGCCTATGGGTCCGATTTTTTGAGTTCTACCTATTTAATGTTCAATTACCATAAGGAAAACATTTTTAAAGGATTAGGTTTTAAAGCGGGTATTTCAATAATTCACTATTCTAATGCTAATTTTAGGGCACCTAATACATCTACAAATACCATGGCGTTAAATGCAGGTCTTGTATATGACCTTAATGGCGGAACTGAAATTGAATATGTACATCGAGAAAAAGAAAAAGTCACAGAACCTGTGCGATACAATTTTGCGCTTAGAACCGGATTGAATGAAAGTGATGTTATTGATTCTGGTCAATATGGTTTTGTTGTATTTTCCGCTTATGCCGATAAGCGCCTTGGAAGAAAAAGTGCTATTCAAATGGGAACAGATGTCTTTTTCTCAAATTTTTTAAAAGAATTGATTCGGTATCAAAGTATCTCGTTTCCTGAAAATAAGGTTGCAGCAGATGACGATTATAAAAGGGTAGGCGTTTTTGTAGGTCATGAACTGTTCATTAATAAAATGTCCATAATATCTCAATTAGGATATTACGTGTATTATCCTTTTGACTTTGAAGGGCGTATGTATAATCGTATGGGACTAAAGCGTTATTTTGGTGATAAGGTTTATGGGGCAATAACCTTGAAATCGCACGGGGCAAAGGCAGAAGCCGTTGAACTTGGTATAGGAATAAGATTATAAGATGTCAAAAATTAGAAATCGTATGATAGTATTTAGACAAATCGAGTTAGCCTTTAATAAAGGCAGGCGCAGTAGAGACCATTTTGTTTTGTTTACTTTTCTATTCTTAAGTATATCCTTCAATTCCTGCGACTCTGAAAATGCATCGGATTGTTTTCAAGATACCGGAGAAATTGTAAGGAATGAAGTTGAGGTACAGGATTTTGAAAAGATTACTGTTTTTGAAAACGTAACCTTAGTAATAAAGCAAGGTGATACACAAAAGGTAGAAATTGAAACCGGTGAAAATTTGCGAGATGAAGTGGCAGCCGTTGTAGAAGACGGAAGATTGATTTTGACAGATACGAACGACTGTAATTATGTGCGTAAGTATGGAGCTACCGTTGTATATGTTACCACTTCAAATTTAACCGAAATACGCAGTAGTACAGGTTTTCCTATTCGTAGTGATGGTGTTTTAAGCTTTGGGAGTTTAAGCTTATTTTCTGAAAGTTTTACAAATCCTGAAGCGGAGACTACGGATGGGGAGTTTAATCTAGATTTAGATGTCTCATCTTTAAGAATTACGGTAAATGGAATTGCCTATTTCAATTTAAGGGGAAATGTCGAAAATTTCAATATCAATATTGCAGCCGGAGATTCTAGAATAGAGGCAGAAGAGTTGGTTGCCCAAAATATAAATATTAATCATAGAGGCTCGAACGATGTACTTATTGATCCCCAGTTAAAAATTTCGGGTGTGCTTCGAGGAACAGGCGATGTTTTAAGTTATACCAGACCTGTTGAGATCGACGTTCAAGAATTGTATAATGGCAGACTTATTTTTGTGGAATGAATCCCTTACTTAGATACCTGAAAAATGTATTTGCTGCTAAACGGGATTTAGCCGAAAATCTAGAATTGATGGGCATGGTAAAAGCAGATTCGCTTTTACAAGATATGTATGCAAAAAATAAGATTCCGGGGTTGGCAATTACCGTTCTAAAAGAAGGAGAGACCATTTTTCAAAAAGGTTTTGGTTATGCCGATATAGCGCAACAACAGTTTATAGATCCACAAAAATCTATCTTTAGAATAGCTAGTGTTTCCAAACCTATTGCTGCAACGGCATTAGCACATATGGTACAAGATGGGATACTAGATTTAGATGAATCTTTCTACACCTATCTTCCAGATTATCCTAAGAAAAAATGGGATTTCACCATCCGACAATTGGCAAGTCACACAGCAGGTATACGAGTGTATAAAGGAAAGGAATATGGGCTGAACGAACCTTTTTCAATCAAAGAAGGTTTAGGGGTATTTAAGAATGACCCGTTAGTTTTTGAACCTGACACTGAATATTTATATAATAGTTTTGATTGGGTAATGATTTCTGCGGCAATGCAAGAAGCAAGCGGTATCCCCTTTGAGAAATATGTTCAAGAAAAGGTGTTGAATCCCTTAGGGATGCAGAATACCTTTTGTCCAAAATGTCATCTTGAACACAGTAAAAAGATTGATGGTACTAAGCTGAAAGAGAGTACTGAATTTAAAGCACCTGAAAATATAGTTAATTTTTACACGAAGTGTTTAACGGGTTTTAGAAAGGCAATTCCTGTAGATAATTTTTACAAACTAGCAGGAGGCGGTTATCTTTCCACATCAGCGGATATTGCCAAATTCGGACAAGCCTATTTAAATAAGGGAATTGAGGTTAAAGCACAAATCCTTAATCAATTTTTAACTTCTCGAGAAGTTCATGGTAAACCAACGTACTATGGTTTGGGTTGGCAGGTAAGTGAAGATGCTAAAGGAAGAAAATTTTACGGCCATATAGGTAACGGAGTAGGAGGCTATTCTAATTTCTTTGTCTATCCAAAAGAGCAACTCGTATTTTCAATTTTAATTAATTGTACAAACCCTATAATACAACCGGAGCTAGATGCTGTTATTGATTGTTTTTTCAATTTACCAAACGAGTAATGATTACTTTGTTTTTGAAGTAGGTGAAAAATGGAGGCATGAAATATAGTATACATTTTAAATTAAATGAGTCAAATGGTTCAGCTGACATAAACTACTGAATTAATTTCACAGAAAGATAAATACAATTGAAGTTGTCAAAAACTTAGGAGATGTTCAAGAAAATAATTGGTCTATTCTATTTTATTACCAGCCTAGCGCAAATCAATAGAGTTATAATTTACACAAAAACCATATGTTTTGGTAAGGTAAATGTTAATTTAAAAAAAATATTCTCATAGATATCAGTTTTTAAATATAATTACTACATTAGCCGAAGTTTACAAGAGCAATGACAAAACAATATTTCTGGACAGGTTTTTATTTCTACTTCTTTTTTAAGAGAGGTACGGGACTGTTCTAGCATATTTTAAAAATAAAATAGAATTAAGTTCCGATATATATCGGAACTTTTTTTTTTGAAATTAATTAAGTAAAAGTGAGTTTAAAAATAGCGATACAGGGAATTAAAGGTTCCAATCATCACCAAGTAGCAAAAGATTGTTATGGAGATGATATAGAGCTCGTTGAATGTCTTTCGTTCGATGAGTTGGTAGATAAGTTATTGTCGAAAGAAGCGGATCAAGGAGTGATGGCTATAGAGAATTCGATTGCCGGATCAATTATCCCAAATTATGCACTTGTCAACCATAACGACTTGCATATTATAGGCGAATATTACTTGAACATTCATCATAATTTGATGGTGCTGAAAGGGCAAAAAATTTCAGATATTTCTGAGGTAAGTTCACACCCTATGGCATTGTTGCAATGCAAGGAGTATTTTAGACAGTATCCGCATATTAAATTGGTAGAAGATGTTGATACTGCTGAAACTGCAAAGCGAATTCAAGAACAAAAATTAGGTCATGTAGCAGCAATCGCACCTAACGTTGCGGCAGAATTATATGGTTTGGACATCGTAGCAAAAGAGATACAGACCATTAAAAATAATGCAACCCGTTTTATCATTGTACAAACAAAAAACGATGCGTTGCCAGAGGCCGAAATTACGAAGGCTTCTATACGGTTTATTACCGACCATAAAAGGGGCAGTTTAGCAGCAGTACTTAATGTTATGAGCGATTGCAGATTAAATTTAACGAAAATACAATCATTGCCAGTTATAGAAACACCTTGGAAATATGCCTTTTTTGTTGATGTAACTTTTAACGATTTTGCAGATTTTACAAAGGCAAAAAGGCTATTGAACATCATGGCAGAAGATTTTAAGGTTTTGGGTGAATATAAAAATGTGAGACAATGATACGAACGGCCGATAGGTTGAATACCGTACAGGAATACTACTTCTCAAAAAAGTTGAGAGAAGTACGTGGCTTAATGGCACAAGGTAAACCTATCATTAATATGGGGATCGGGAGTCCAGATTTAGCGCCGTCAGAACACGTGCTAAATGCAATACAGGAAGCAGTGTTCGAAAATGGTGCGCACCAGTATCAAAGTTACCAAGGCTTACCTCAATTAAGAGAGTCTATAGCTAATTTTTATAAAAATAGATTTGATGTAACAGCAGATCCTGCCACTGAAATTCTCCCCTTAATGGGGTCTAAAGAGGGCATTATGCATATTAGTTTAGCCTTTTTAAATGCTGGGGATGAGGTGTTGATTCCGAATCCAGGATACCCGACATATACATCGGTAACGAATTTGGTAGGGGCTGTGCCAATATATTATGACCTTATCGAAGAAAATGGCTGGTTTCCAGATTTAAAGGTATTAGAAGATCAAGACTTGTCGAAAGTCAAAATTATGTGGTTGAGTTATCCGCATATGCCAACAGGTGCTACCGCAACAAGAGAACAATTTGTTAAAATTGTTGCCTTTGCCAAAAAGCATGATATTCTTTTGGTAAATGACAATCCATATAGTTTTGTGTTGAATACAGATCCAGCAAGTATTTTAAGTATCCCAAATGCAAAAGAGGTGTGTTTAGAACTGAATTCTTTAAGCAAAACCTTTAACATGGCTGGTTGGCGCGTAGGTTTTGTTCTGGGTAGTGAAGAACATATCAATGCTATTTTAAAAGTAAAGAGTAATATGGATTCTGGTATGTTTTACGGCATTCAGAAAGGAGCTATAGCAGCGTTAGAAAGTAGTGATGATTGGTTCGTTGAATTGAACAAGGTGTATGGTAAGCGTAGAGAGTTGATTTTTCAATTGGCAGATACACTTGGTTGTTCTTATGATAGAGATGCTGTTGGCATGTTCGTTTGGGCAAAATTACCTGAAGGTAGTGTGGCATCCGAAGCTTTTATAAATGACATATTATATAAAAAAGATTTATTTATAACACCAGGAACCATATTCGGGAGTAATGGAGAGGGCTATATTAGGTTTTCTCTTTGTATTACTGAGGATAAAATAAAAGAGGCAATCGCAAGATTTTAGTTTAATGAATGTATTTGTAATCGGTATAGGTTTAATTGGAGGTTCTTTAGCGAAAGACATAAAGTCTACGCAAGAAGAGGTTACCGTATACGGCATTGATTCTAATGCCACACATTTGGCAGAGGCCGAAGATTTAGGAATTATCGATAAGAAAGCGAGCTATCAAGATTTGCAATTGGCAGATATGGTGATTGTAAGTATTCCGGTAGATGTAATGGTTACAGAGCTTCCGAAAATATTGGATGCAGTTCATGAAGATTGTGTTGTTTTTGACGTGGGCTCTACCAAATCATTAATTTGTAAAACGTTGGAGAGCCATCCCAAGAGAAGAAATTTCTTAGCCTGCCACCCAATATCAGGAACAGAGTTTTCTGGTCCATCGGCAGCGATAAATGATTTGTTCAGAGATAAGACGAATATAATATGTGAAGTGGAGCTGACTGCTTTTAAGCTACAAGAAAAAGCATTGCAGTTTTTTCAAGCTATAGGTATGCGTATTCGCTATATGAACCCCGAAGCGCATGATAAGCATATCGCCTATGTATCTCATTTATCGCACATCAGTGCTTTTATGTTGGGTAAGACAGTAATTGAGAAAGAGAAAAACGAGCGAGATATTTTTGATATGGCGGGCAGTGGATTTGAAAGTACGGTGCGTTTGGCAAAAAGTTCACCAGCCATGTGGACACCTATTTTTAAGCAAAATAAAGAAAATGTAGTCGAAACATTAGACGAGTACATACATAATCTTACAGCATTTAAAGAATTACTGCTGCAAGACGATTACGAAGGTATTTACAATGAAATGAACAATACCAATAAGATTAAAGGAATATTAAAAGGAATACCGTTAAACAAGAAATAGAATAATTAAAATGGAAAATTCAAAACAAATGAGAACATGGTTGGATGATTTAAAACTAGACCATCCACTAGTAATAGCAGGGCCATGTAGTGCGGAAACAGAGGAACAAGTGTTAGGAATAGCACACTCCCTAAAAGATACCGATGTAAATTATTACAGAGCAGGTATTTGGAAACCCCGTACTCGCCCAGGAAATTTTGAAGGTGTAGGCGCATTGGGCCTTAAATGGCTTCAAAAAGTTAAGGCTGAAACAGGTATGAAAACTGCTACTGAGGTAGCAAATCGTGCGCACGTAGAATTGGCTTTAGAGCATGATGTCGATTTATTATGGATCGGTGCAAGATCAACAGTTAGTCCGTTTATAGTTCAAGAAATTGCAGATGCATTAAAAGGAACCGATAAAATCGTATTGGTGAAGAATCCGGTAAATCCAGATTTAGCTTTATGGTTAGGAGCTGTTGAACGTTTGGCTACTGCAGATATTAAAAATTTAGGAGTTATTCATAGAGGTTTCTCAACATACGAGAAAACTAAATATAGGAATATTCCAGAATGGCAAATGGCGATTGATTTGCAGACTAAATTTCCAGATTTACCTATAATCAATGATCCATCTCACATTACAGGAAATAGAGAAATGATTTTTGATGTATCACAAACAGCTCTAGATCTTAATTTTGACGGATTGATGATTGAAACTCATCATGATCCAGATAATGCATGGAGTGATGCTGCACAACAAGTAACGCCAGCCAAGTTAGTTCAGATTATGAGAGATTTGAAAATTCGTAAAGAAGATAACACTGAGGCTGAATACAATGCGAAATTGAACAATCTAAGAGCGAATATTGATATTTTCGATAATCAATTGATCGAAACTTTAGGTAAGCGTATGAAAACTTCAGATGCTATCGGTGAACTTAAAAAAGAGAAAAACGTAGCAGTATTGCAAAGCACACGTTGGAACGAAATTTTAGGAGCAATGATTCTTGAAGGAGAAAGTAAAGGACTAAGTGAAGAATTCGTTCTTCGTATGTTCAAAGCAATCCACCAAGAGTCTATTCGGCACCAAGAGAAGATTGTAAATTCTTGAGCATAAAAAAAGCCCGGTCAAATAGACCGGGCTTTTTTTATCTTAATGTCCCGTCCTGAAATAAGTTGACACAAAATCGACTTATTTATGAAACATTCGATTATTACGGTAAACAAGCGTACTCAACGCGATTATAATTTGGGCTTTAAATTAAGTGTAGTCCATCAGGTTGAAAAAGGCGAGATGACTTATAAACAAGCGCAAAAGTCTTATGGTATTCAAGGCAGAAGTACCGTTTTGGTTTGGCTGAGAAAACATGGTACATTAGATTGGAGTAAACCTTTACGCCATCAAATGCCAAAATCAAAAGAAACACCTGCCCAAAAAATCAAACGCCTGGAGAGAGAGCTTTCCGATGAAAAATTGAGGAACAAAATTCTC
>NZ_FNZN01000024.1 GCF_900109345.1 Maribacter orientalis | reverse complement strand
TGCATTTATCTTTAGATTATAGAACACCTAATTACGTGCATCAATATGCCGCTTAAAACTAATATTAATCTGTAGCCGTATTTTAGGACGTGACAGCTGAAGAAAGACCTGCAACAATCATCAAACCAAGACATCTCTCATATGGACACCAACTCAAAAACAATACGATTAATAATATTCATCATAGGTGTCGTACTTTCAGCCGTATCTTACGGCCAAACATCATTAAAAGAAATTGGACTTAAAGCCGGAAAATATAAAATTGGCTTTAAACACTATACAGTTATCGATAGCACGAGAACCTATCGAATTCATAATGAGTTTAACAACCGACTAATTGAGAGACCAATTCCTATAAGTATTTGGTATCCTGCAAAAATAGAGCATAGTAATTCTGAGCAATTAACAGTATTAAACTATTTAGAGATTTTAAAAGAAGAGGAAGAATGGAAAAATTTACCGAATTATTTTCTGTTGGATTGGTTTCCCTATTTATGGAACACACCAGAAAATAAGGCTCAGCTTTCTGAAAAAGTAAATGCTTTCTTTAATCCAGCACCTCAAAATGGGAATTTTCCAGTTGTAGTTTATGCACCAAGCTATCAAGCCTCTTCGATTGAAAACTTTGCGTTATTCGAATATTTAGCCAGTAACGGCTTCATAATAATATCAAGTCCTTCAAGAGGAACAGATACGCGTTGGTTAGAAGGTGGAACTACAAGAGATATGGAAACACAGTCGAGAGATGTTGAATTTCTTCTAAAAGAAATTAGCACCTATGAGAATATTGATTTGGAAAAAGTGGCATTAATGGGATTTAGTTTTGGTGGGTTGTCAAACGCTATAACTGTTATGAAAAACAAGACTATAAAAGCAATTGTTAGTTTGGATGGAACCGAAAGGTACAATTATACTGTTTTGGAAAAATCACCCTATTTCAATTTAGATAAGTTTTCCATTCCTTATATCCATTTCGCTCAAAAAGAGATTCCGAAAGAAGTTCTAACCACGGAGAAAATTTCTGAAGAGGTGAACTACAAATTTCAATTATACAACTCTTTGGAATACAGCAACATTCACAGGTATAGATTTCACGACCTAACGCATTCTTATTTTAGTTCTTTCGGTGTCTTATTCGCTAACAGAGATAAAAGGCAAGATAAAAGTGATGATAAGATTATGGCTTCCTACAATTTGCTTTGTCAACATACTTTGCAGTTCTTAAATGCGACACTAAAAAATGAGAAAATGGCGATTGCTTTCATTGAAAATAAGCCTGTTGCAAACGGATTTTCCGACAGTTTGATTTCTAAACAAACGAAAAAAGCTATCGAAAAAGAGTTTACATATAAAGATTTCAATGATTTAGCATTCAAACAAGACTATCAAGATTTAATTCCACTATATGAGAAAACAATGGTCAATCATCCAAATCTTGAACTTCAAGAAGGAATGTTAAACACTTTAGGACTGCGATTATCGTTTAATTCTGAGAAGAAAGGGCAAGGATATAATGTCCTTTTATTAGCATTACATCTAAATCCAAAATCGGCAAATTTATATGATAGTTTAGCCGAAGCATATTTTTATAATGAGGACTACCAAAATGCAATTTTGAATTACAAAAAGTCTTTGGAATTAAACCCTGAAAATCAAAACGCAATTGACCGATTAAAACAACTAAAAGAATAAAGCCAGCAGGTAACAATGTATATAAAAAATAGGCGAAATAGTAATAAAATCAAGGCTTTTGGCTCGTATCAAACTTTGTGCTTAACCGAAAGTTTGGTGCTTCAAAATCGCCTACTTTTCATATACTAACCGTTAGCTACAATTTGGTACGATATACAAACATCCTTTACAAAGTTATAGAAACATCGTTTACACTTTTTAAGTTGCATTTGGAACCAACATTCAGATGCTATGCC
>NZ_FNZN01000023.1 GCF_900109345.1 Maribacter orientalis | reverse complement strand
GCATTTATCTTTAGATTATAGAACACCTAATTACGTGCATCAATATGCCGCTTAAAACTAATATTAATCTGTAGCCGTATTTTAGGACGTGACATATGAAAAAACTAGATTTCGATTTTATACCATTAGGAATTTCCATAATACTCATTCTAGTTTCATTAGTAGTAATTTCTACCTCCAATTATGCTCTAAGCTTAAAACACTACATCGGAATTGGATGCGTGGTGATTTCAATCTATTTCTACTTTAAAAATAGAATGACTTACTATATTGTTTATGGACTAACTCTTCTGGTTGGGATTTTCGGGCTTCTGGACTTTTACTATTCAACTTTCAAAGTTGGATTTGGAAGCTTCGGAATTAACCCGATTTCGGCTGGTCTTTTAATATTACATATTGCGCTAGTATTTCAAATTGTGGATAAATTGGATTCAAATAAATAATCCTGTTTAACTCTTAAATCCTCAAATTTGCGCATAAGAAATACTTGCTACAACACAACCTAAACGTAATGCGGACTTTAGGGATAAATCGAATGGTCTGTGTATATTTATAAAGTCGCTAAATCTTATGGATTTAGCTTTGGACAAGAAAAAATAAAACTAAACAATAAGCTTTAGCTTCGTGCGCAGACGGAAACGAAAAGTTTCCTTACCACCGCACTACGCTTAGGTACTGTGTTAAAAAACAAGTTTTTTCTTTAAAATATTAGGAAACAAATTGAGCGATCAATTTGTTATCCCGCGCAGCAGGAGCTTCATGCTTTTGCTGCTTTTTTGTTTCAAACTTCGCATCGTAAACCTGTTCATTTTTCCACAAGGTGTACATCAATATCAACAACTTTCTTTGAACTGCTATCAAGGCCACCAATGGCTTTGCTTTATTCGGTTTAAGTCTATTGTAGAATTGTTTCAATGTTGGATTACAACGTACGCAAGTCATTGAGGGCATGTGTAAAGCAGCTCTGATATGACTGTTCCCTCTTTTACTGATCTTGGTCTTGCCCTTAAAATTGCCGGACTCCCTTAATATGATATCATAACCTGCATAGCTGGCCAGTTGTTTTGTATTAACTATAGATTCAAATCCTAAGGTCTCTCCTACTACCGTAGCTGCTGACTTAAATGAAATACCGGGTATACTGATCAGGAAGTCCATTTTCCGTTTAAGCTCTTTGTTTTTAGATACCAATTCTTGCATTTCTTGTTCTATTAATTCTATCTGAGCATTGAGAAGCTTTAATCTGTTCTTATGCCTTTTCAAAGCTTTGGGATTTCTATGAACTCCTGAATCGATTGCTCCTTGGCGATTGTTTTCTGTTGTTCTATCTTTCAACAAAGAACTGCGCTCCCTGCTTAATCCTTTCAATTGCTGCAACTCCTCACTGGGTGGATGCCAAAGACGAATGGTCCGTTCCAAACCAAGCATGCTCAGCATTCTACTGTCCAGAGCATCGGTCTTTGAACGTTGATCCAGACTTTGCGCATAGCGCTTTACTCTTCCTGATTGCATCACACAAACGGCATAGCCCTTAGAATGTAAATAATGGGCAATACCCTGGTGGTAAACTCCCGTAGCTTCCATCACTATCAAAAAATCCACACTGCTATCAACTGATTTCTTCAGCCATTTTAAAAGCGTTTTGTAGCCGGACAAATCATTGGAAACATCTTCATGTGAGATAAACTCTTTCTCTAGTTTACCTGTAAGAAAACCTAAAGACAATGATAACTTCAATTTTGAAACATCAATACCTAAACTTTGTTTTAAGCGCTTTTCCATATCCTATTTTTTAAAGCTGAAATTCTCTTTATCATCTTTGCTCGCATTTGATTCGATCTCTGTGCTATAGGACCTAGGTACTGTTCAGATTCCAAGAAAATTATAGAAGGGCGGGATTTCTATGAAACGATATCACTTTTTGTGTATCTAGCCGAGAACTCGCTATCCCTTCTATTTAAGCTTATTGTTAATTATCCAAGCTAATGCTTTAAAGCATTAGCTTGGGAAGAGTATGAAACCTATGAAACGATATCTTTATCAAGTATCTAGCCGAACCTCGAAATCACTCTTCTTTATCAACCCTTTTGTTATACTAAATATCTTATCTTCAAACTTAGAACCAAACATACGAGCCGAACCGTTAGCATACATTATGAAAAAAATTCCGTTCATATTATTTTTTCTCTGTGCCTTTGCAAAAGGACAGAACATAAAGGAACTCTACGCTGAACGAT
>NZ_FNZN01000026.1 GCF_900109345.1 Maribacter orientalis | reverse complement strand
AAAAAGGACCTGGACAAACTGGTGACCGATAGCTATCTCGAGGTGGCTGCCGAGAACCTGGGCTATAGAGATGTTGAGGAATTAAAAAAAAACTTAAACATAAAGCCTTAATGAAAGTAGCTCCTATTCATCGGAATGAAAGGCTGTTCTCCATTGGTACTATCTGTAATGCATTTGATCTGGAAAGAGACGCCTATTACAAATACCAAAAACGTTTTGTTATCAAAAAACAGATAGAACAAGATGTAATCGAACTTGTTCGAAAAAGTAGAAGAACACTGCCTAGGGAAGGTACCAGAAAACTCATGCGATCATTAAAAGATGAGTTCCATAAGTACGACCTCAAAGTGGGCAGGGACCAGCTATTCCGTATCTTAAGAGAGAACAGGTTACTCATTAGAAGAAAAAAATACTCTTCTAGAACCACCAATTCATACCACAGGTTTTATAAATATGACAATATCATAAAAGACCTTGAAATCAATAGACCTAATCAAGTTTGGGCCTCGGATATAACCTATATCAGAACTATTAAAGGATTCTGTTACCTAGCCTTGATTACCGACATGTACTCACGCAAAATAGTTGGGTATGACCTAAGTGATAGTTTAGAACTAAAAGGCTGTGTAAGGGCTCTTAATAAAGCCATTTACAATGCCAAGAACATTGAACGGCTTATTCATCACTCCGACAGGGGTATTCAATATTGCAGTAATGTGTATACTCAAATATTGAAAAGAAAGAAAATTAAAATCAGTATGACAGAAGAAAACCATTGCTATGAAAACGCTTTAGCCGAAAGGGTAAACGGTATTCTAAAAGATGAATTCTATCTTGACCAAACCTTTACCAGCGTGGCCCATGCTAAAAAAGCAGCCAAAAACGCAATCAAATTATACAACTCTAAAAGATTGCATTTATCTTTAGATTATAGAACACCTAATTACGTGCATCAATATGCCGCTTAAAACTAATATTAATCTGTAGCCGTATTTTAGGACGTGACA